>NZ_CP077725.1:1282500-2565000 GCF_024730565.1 Clostridium sp. CM027 | reverse complement strand
ACTCATTTAAAGAGTGCGTAATAGCTCACTAGTCAAGAGATCCTGCGCCGAAGATGTCCGGGGCTAAAACTTACCACCGAAGCTATGGGTGTACACAATTGTGTACGCGGTAGAGGAGCTTTCTGTACTGGCTGAAGTCATACCGTAAGGAGTGGTGGACGGTACAGAAGTGAGAATGTTGGCATGAGTAGCGAGAGTTAAGTGAGAATCTTAACGGTCGAAAACCTAAGGTTTCCTGAGGAAGGCTCGTCCTCTCAGGGTTAGTCGGGACCTAAGCCGAGGCCGAAAGGCGTAGGTGATGGACAATCGGTTGATATTCCGATACCACCAATGGACGTTATTAGAAATGGGATGACGCAGGAGGATAAGATGTGCACACTATTGGATGTGTGTCTAAGCATTTAGGCGGAGCAAGCAGGCAAATCCGTTTGCTCTTAACGCTGAGATGTGATGGGGAAGGGAATTTATTCCCGAAGTATCTGATTCCACGCTGCCAAGAAAAGTCTCTATCGAGGATATTGGTGCCCGTACCGCAAACCGACACAGGTAGGTGAGGAGAGAATCCTAAGACCATCGGAAGAATTGTTGTTAAGGAACTCGGCAAATTGACCCCGTAACTTCGGGAGAAGGGGTGCCTACGTAAGTAGGTCGCAGAGAATAGGCCCAAGCAACTGTTTAGCAAAAACACAGGTCTCTGCTAAAGCGAAAGCTGATGTATAGGGGCTGACGCCTGCCCGGTGCTGGAAGGTTAAGGGGATTACTTAGCGCAAGCGAAGGTATGAACTTAAGCCCCAGTAAACGGCGGCCGTAACTATAACGGTCCTAAGGTAGCGAAATTCCTTGTCGGGTAAGTTCCGACCCGCACGAATGGCGTAATGATTTGGGCACTGTCTCAACAACACATCCGGCGAAATTGTAGTGCAAGTGAAGATGCTTGCTACCCGCGATTGGACGGAAAGACCCCGTAGAGCTTTACTGTAGCTTAGCATTGAATTTCGGTATTGTCTGTACAGGATAGGTGGGAGACTGAGAAACATGGGCGTCAGCCTGTGTGGAGTCATCCTTGGGATACCACCCTGACAGTACTGAGGTTCTAACTGGAGGCCATGAATCTGGTCACAGGACATTGTTAGGTGGGCAGTTTGACTGGGGCGGTCGCCTCCAAAAAAGTAACGGAGGCGCCCAAAGGTTCCCTCAGCGCGGTTGGAAATCGCGCGAAGAGTGCAAAGGCAGAAGGGAGCCTGACTGCGACACTTACAAGTGGAGCAGGGACGAAAGTCGGGCTTAGTGATCCGGTGGTACCTCGTGGGAGGGCCATCGCTCAACGGATAAAAGCTACCTCGGGGATAACAGGCTGATCTCCCCCAAGAGTCCACATCGACGGGGAGGTTTGGCACCTCGATGTCGGCTCGTCGCATCCTGGGGCTGAAGTAGGTCCCAAGGGTTGGGCTGTTCGCCCATTAAAGCGGCACGCGAGCTGGGTTCAGAACGTCGTGAGACAGTTCGGTCCCTATCCGTCGCGGGCGTAGGAAATTTGAAGGGAGCTGTCCTTAGTACGAGAGGACCGGGATGGACAAACCTCTGGTGCACCAGTTGTCACGCCAGTGGCATCGCTGGGTAGCTATGTTTGGAAGGGATAAACGCTGAAAGCATCTAAGCGTGAAGCCCACCCTGAGATGAGATTTCCCATAACTCGCACGTAAGTGCGGTGTTAGTAAGACTCCTGGAAGACCACCAGGTTGATAGGTTAGAGGTGTAAGCATGGTAACATGTTCAGCTGACTAATACTAATAAGTCGAGGGCTTGACCTAAATAATTAGAAATAACGCGAAGCTTCGGACGTAAGGAAGAAGACTAATTCACTGTGCAATTTTCAGAGAATATTTATATTCTCAATCTGGTGATTATGGCATGAAGGTAACACCCGTTCCCATACCGAACACGAAGGTTAAGCTTCAATGCGCCGATGGTACTGCAGGGGTGACCTTGTGGAAGAGTAGGTTGTCGCCAGGTCAATACATGGATCTTTAGCTCAGCTGGTTAGAGCTACCGGCTCATAACCGGTCGGTCCGGGGTTCGAGTCCCTGAAGGTCCACCAAATAACAGTCCTATTAGGACTGTTATTTTTATTGTGCGCCCGGCATGGGCGCAATCTAATGGGTGAAAGTCCCTAGCACGGGTTAATAGTGCCAAGTGCATAGCTTAAGACAAGGGTGTCCATCGTGAGATGGAATCTGAAGGAAGTTGGCGGCCAAACTCCGGTCTGACGAACAGAAACTACATATAAGGCATATGCTTGTGGGTAAGTTTGCAATACAAAACGAAGCCCAAAACTATTCGAAACAAGTGGTGTAAATGTAGCAGATAGATGGAGTGAAAGATTGCGTTCTTACCCGGGGAGATCTGATAGGTAAGTTGTGGATATGAATTTAGAAATAACAACCCATACAGTGATGTATGGCTGAACTATCAGAAGTCAGCAGACGTCATAGTACCATGCAAAACGCGTTAGCGTGGGAAGGACTGAACAATAGGAGGTTTTGGAATTTTGAAGGATACGAGAAAATATGATAAAAGCAGACAACTTCATAAAGAAGGCTCTCTACGAGAGAATAGAGTGGAACTCGAAGGTAATGTAGAAGTGCATAGTATTTCCTCTATGTCAGAAGAAGGAAGAAACGATGTGAATGAATATGATAATGGTTTACTCGAGCAGATATTATCGAGAGATAATATGAATAAAGCATATAAAAGAGTAAAAGCCAATAAAGGAAGTCATGGGATTGATGGTTTGACAGTAGATGAACTTCTACATTATCTAAAAGAGCATGGACAAGAATTAAGGCAATCATTATTAGAAAGTAGATATAGACCTCTAGCCGTAAGAAGGGTAGAAATACCAAAACCTGACGGTGGAATTAGGCTACTTGGAATACCTACTGTATTAGATAGAGTTATTCAACAAGCGATATCACAAACTCTAATACCAGTATATGAAAAGAAATTTTCTGATAATAGTTACGGTTTTAGACCTTTAAGAAGTGGAAAACAAGCTGTTGAAAAATGTAGGGGATATATTAATGCTGGACATACATGGACGGTGAATATAGACCTTTCTAAATACTTTGATACGATAAATCATGATAAATTAATAAGGATACTATCGGAAGATATTAAAGATAGTAGAGTAATTTCTCTGATACGAAAGTATCTACAAAGTGGAGTGATGATAAATGGGGTATTTATGAATACAGAAGAAGGAGCACCTCAAGGCGGGCCTTTGTCCCCATTATTAAGTAACGTAATGTTACATGAACTCGATGTAGAACTAACAAAACGAGGACTAAACTTTTGTAGATATGCTGATGATGCGAATATATACGTCAAAAGTGAGAAATCAGCAAATAGAGTAATGAAGAGTATTACGAGATTTATTGAGGAAAAGTTAAAGCTTAGAGTGAATAAAGAAAAGAGTACAGTAGATAGACCTTGGAAACTTAAATTTTTAGGATTTTCATTTTACCGGGCAAAAGGTGAATACAGAATGAGAGTTCCTCAAAAACCTATAATCAAATTCAAAGCAAAGCTAAAAGAATTAACTTCAAGAAGTAATGCGATGAGCATGAAATATAGGTTTATGAAACTTAAGCAAGTGATAGTTGGATGGATAAATTATTTTGCTATTGCAGACATTAAAAGTATTCTTAAAACACTTGATGAATGGTTAAGGCGAAGAATTAGAATGTGTTTTTGGAAACAATGGAAAAAGATTAAAACAAAATATGGGAACCTTGTTAAATTAGGAATACCAAACAATAAAGCTTTGCAATATGCAAATACAAGGAAAGGCTATTGGAGAACATCCAATAGCCCTATATTAAACAAAACATTGACCAATAAATACCTTAAAAATATAGGATTAGTTTCTATATCTGAGACATATTTATTAAAACATTAATTTCTATTGAACCGCCGTGTACCGAACGGTATGCACGGTGGTGTGAGAGGTCGCTAAATAAATTAATTATTTAGCTCCTACTCGATTCACTAAAAATAATGGAGCTAATATATAGTTACATAATATTAAAAATGATATGGTTTTATTAACATAAATAGGCGAACACTTGTGGATAATGTGAATTCATTTGACATAACTGTTAATATTAAATGCAATATATTTATGAAAGTGAAGTTATAAAGCTAAGTTTAATATTTGAAATTTATATTTATTTATATTGAAAAAAGATTTACATATAATATTTATGTAAATCCTTTTTTTATTGAAGGATGGTATATTTCAAAAAATAATACAATCATACATATATTAATTTATATGGTTAGCTAATTATGAAATATATAGTAAAATATTTTTTTAACAAACGTTACTAAAGCAAAAATCACGCAGACACCTATTCACGTGTGTCAGCATAGTTAATTATTAGATTATTAGAGTAATATATAGCAAATTAATAATAATTCTATTATATAAATGGTAGGTTAAGTATAGAATTTTATTATTATGATAGAATACTCCTTGTAGTCACGAACGAGTAACTATAAAGATTGATAAGTTAACATTTAATATTCTAAAATGTTTAAAAGAAATGTTGACAAAATAAGAAATACCTAGTAATATAGTAGAAGTCGTCACATGATGACAAAGTAAATTGGTCTTTGAAAATTAAACAGAGAAATAGGTAAAGATAGCGAAATAATATTTCGCTAAACCAGTTAATTACTTTAGTATAAAGTAAAATTTAGTCGTAAGACTAAAAGTATGTAATGAGCTTGCGTAACAACTTAACAGTTGTCGCAGATTAATCATTTCAACTAAAAAAGTGTAAACTTTTAAATTGAGAGTTTGATCCTGGCTCAGGACGAACGCTGGCGGCGTGCCTAACACATGCAAGTCGAGCGATGAAACCTTTCGGGGTGGATTAGCGGCGGACGGGTGAGTAACACGTGGGTAACCTGCCTCAAAGAGGGGAATAGCCTCCCGAAAGGGAGATTAATACCGCATAATATGTTTTGGTCGCATGATCGAAACATCAAAGGATTTTTCTTCGGAAAATTCCACTTTGAGATGGACCCGCGGCGCATTAGCTAGTTGGTGAGGTAACGGCTCACCAAGGCGACGATGCGTAGCCGACCTGAGAGGGTGATCGGCCACATTGGAACTGAGACACGGTCCAGACTCCTACGGGAGGCAGCAGTGGGGAATATTGCGCAATGGGGGAAACCCTGACGCAGCAACGCCGCGTGAATGATGAAGGCCTTCGGGTTGTAAAGTTCTGTCTTCTGGGACGATAATGACGGTACCAGAGGAGGAAGCCACGGCTAACTACGTGCCAGCAGCCGCGGTAATACGTAGGTGGCAAGCGTTGTCCGGATTTACTGGGCGTAAAGGATGCGTAGGCGGACATTTAAGTCAGATGTGAAATACCCGAGCTTAACTTGGGTGCTGCATTTGAAACTGGGTGTCTAGAGTGCAGGAGAGGTAAGTGGAATTCCTAGTGTAGCGGTGAAATGCGTAGAGATTAGGAAGAACACCAGTGGCGAAGGCGACTTACTGGACTGTAACTGACGCTGAGGCATGAAAGCGTGGGGAGCAAACAGGATTAGATACCCTGGTAGTCCACGCCGTAAACGATGAATACTAGGTGTCGGGGGTCGAACCTCGGTGCCGCCGTTAACACATTAAGTATTCCGCCTGGGGAGTACGATCGCAAGATTAAAACTCAAAGGAATTGACGGGGGCCCGCACAAGCAGCGGAGCATGTGGTTTAATTCGAAGCAACGCGAAGAACCTTACCTAGACTTGACATCCCCTGCATAACCCAGAGATGGGCGAAGTCCTTCGGGACAGGGTGACAGGTGGTGCATGGTTGTCGTCAGCTCGTGTCGTGAGATGTTGGGTTAAGTCCCGCAACGAGCGCAACCCTTATCATTAGTTGCTACCATTAAGTTGAGCACTCTAGTGAGACTGCCCGGGTTAACCGGGAGGAAGGTGGGGATGACGTCAAATCATCATGCCCCTTATGTCTAGGGCTACACACGTGCTACAATGGTGAGTACAAAGAGATGCAAGACCGCAAGGTGGAGCCAAACTCAAAAACTCATCCCAGTTCGGATTGTAGGCTGCAACTCGCCTACATGAAGCCGGAGTTGCTAGTAATCGCGAATCAGCATGTCGCGGTGAATACGTTCCCGGGCCTTGTACACACCGCCCGTCACACCATGAGAGTTGGTAACACCCGAAGTCCGTGAGGTAACCGTAAGGAGCCAGCGGCCGAAGGTGGGATTGATGATTGGGGTGAAGTCGTAACAAGGTAGCCGTAGGAGAACCTGCGGCTGGATCACCTCCTTTCTAGGGAGTAGATGTATTGACTTCGGTCGATGCAATAGAAGAATATTAATTTGTTCTTCAAAAATATCTATTGTAATTAATCGTACCTAGTTCTCTGTTTAATTTTGAGAGACTAATTTTATCTAACTCTTAGGAGTTAGATAATGAATAGTTTTTCTTAAAATGTTCTTTGAAAATTGCACAGTGAAAAAAGTTGTTTTAAAAAAATTAAAACTACGCAAGTAGTTTATAAATTGATTTAATACAATTTCGCAAAATTAATATAACCGTCTATGTAAATAGACAGAATCAAGGTCAAGCTACAAAGGGCGCATGGCGAATGCCTTGGCACTAGGAGCCGAAGAAGGACGCGTTAAGCTGCGATAAGCTTTGGGTAGGCGCAAATAGCCTGTGATCCAAAGATTTCCGAATGGGGGAACCCACATAGTAACAACTATGTACTGCATACTGAATAAATAGGTATGCAGAGGTAGACCCGGGGAACTGAAACATCTAAGTACCCGGAGGAAGAGAAAGAAACATCGATTTCCTAAGTAGCGGCGAGCGAAAGGGAAAGAGCCCAAACCCAGGTCTTTGATCTGGGGGTTGAGGATAGATCATAAATACTGCAATTCCTTAATTGAAGATAGCTGGAAAGCTGCTCCGCAGAAGGTAATAGGCCTGTAAATGAAAAGGAAAAACAGTCAGATCTAATCCAGAGTACCACGAGACACGTGAAACCTTGTGGGAAGCTGGGAGGACCACCTCCCAAGGCTAAATACTACCTAGTGACCGATAGTGAAGAAGTACCGTGAGGGAAAGGTGAAAAGAACCCCGGAAGGGGAGTGAAATAGAACCTGAAACCGTGTGCCTACAACCGGTCGAAGCACTTTATATGTGTGACGGCGTGCTTTTTGTAGAACGAGCCAACGAGTTACGATATGTAGCAAGGTTAAGTACTTAAGGTACGGAGCCGAAGGGAAACCAAGTCTGAATAGGGCGCATAGTTGCATGTCGTAGACCCGAAACCGGGTGACCTATCCATGGCCAGGATGAAGCGGAAGTAAAATTCCGTGGAGGTCCGAACCACGTTGGTGTTGAAAAACCATGGGATGAGCTGTGGATAGCGGAGAAATTCCAATCGAACTCGGAGATAGCTGGTTCTCCTCGAAATAGCTTTAGGGCTAGCGTCGATTAATTGAGTAATGGAGGTAGAGCACTGAATGGGCTAGGGGCTGACAACAGTTACTGAACCCTATCAAACTCCGAATGCCATATACTTTTATTTCGGCAGTCAGACTGCGAATGATAAGATCCGTAGTCAAAAGGGAAACAGCCCAGACCATCAGCTAAGGTCCCAAAGTGTAAGTTAAGTGGAAAAGGATGTGGGATTTCTAAGACAACTAGGATGTTGGCTCAGAAGCAGCCACTCATTTAAAGAGTGCGTAATAGCTCACTAGTCAAGAGATCCTGCGCCGAAGATGTCCGGGGCTAAAACTTACCACCGAAGCTATGGGTGTACACAATTGTGTACGCGGTAGAGGAGCTTTCTGTACTGGCTGAAGTCATACCGTAAGGAGTGGTGGACGGTACAGAAGTGAGAATGTTGGCATGAGTAGCGAGAGTTAAGTGAGAATCTTAACGGTCGAAAACCTAAGGTTTCCTGAGGAAGGCTCGTCCTCTCAGGGTTAGTCGGGACCTAAGCCGAGGCCGAAAGGCGTAGGTGATGGACAATCGGTTGATATTCCGATACCACCAATGGACGTTATTAGAAATGGGATGACGCAGGAGGATAAGATGTGCACACTATTGGATGTGTGTCTAAGCATTTAGGCGGAGCAAGCAGGCAAATCCGTTTGCTCTTAACGCTGAGATGTGATGGGGAAGGGAATTTATTCCCGAAGTATCTGATTCCACGCTGCCAAGAAAAGTCTCTATCGAGGATATTGGTGCCCGTACCGCAAACCGACACAGGTAGGTGAGGAGAGAATCCTAAGACCATCGGAAGAATTGTTGTTAAGGAACTCGGCAAATTGACCCCGTAACTTCGGGAGAAGGGGTGCCTACGTAAGTAGGTCGCAGAGAATAGGCCCAAGCAACTGTTTAGCAAAAACACAGGTCTCTGCTAAAGCGAAAGCTGATGTATAGGGGCTGACGCCTGCCCGGTGCTGGAAGGTTAAGGGGATTACTTAGCGCAAGCGAAGGTATGAACTTAAGCCCCAGTAAACGGCGGCCGTAACTATAACGGTCCTAAGGTAGCGAAATTCCTTGTCGGGTAAGTTCCGACCCGCACGAATGGCGTAATGATTTGGGCACTGTCTCAACAACACATCCGGCGAAATTGTAGTGCAAGTGAAGATGCTTGCTACCCGCGATTGGACGGAAAGACCCCGTAGAGCTTTACTGTAGCTTAGCATTGAATTTCGGTATTGTCTGTACAGGATAGGTGGGAGACTGAGAAACATGGGCGTCAGCCTGTGTGGAGTCATCCTTGGGATACCACCCTGACAGTACTGAGGTTCTAACTGGAGGCCATGAATCTGGTCACAGGACATTGTTAGGTGGGCAGTTTGACTGGGGCGGTCGCCTCCAAAAAAGTAACGGAGGCGCCCAAAGGTTCCCTCAGCGCGGTTGGAAATCGCGCGAAGAGTGCAAAGGCAGAAGGGAGCCTGACTGCGACACTTACAAGTGGAGCAGGGACGAAAGTCGGGCTTAGTGATCCGGTGGTACCTCGTGGGAGGGCCATCGCTCAACGGATAAAAGCTACCTCGGGGATAACAGGCTGATCTCCCCCAAGAGTCCACATCGACGGGGAGGTTTGGCACCTCGATGTCGGCTCGTCGCATCCTGGGGCTGAAGTAGGTCCCAAGGGTTGGGCTGTTCGCCCATTAAAGCGGCACGCGAGCTGGGTTCAGAACGTCGTGAGACAGTTCGGTCCCTATCCGTCGCGGGCGTAGGAAATTTGAAGGGAGCTGTCCTTAGTACGAGAGGACCGGGATGGACAAACCTCTGGTGCACCAGTTGTCACGCCAGTGGCATCGCTGGGTAGCTATGTTTGGAAGGGATAAACGCTGAAAGCATCTAAGCGTGAAGCCCACCCTGAGATGAGATTTCCCATAACTCGCACGTAAGTGCGGTGTTAGTAAGACTCCTGGAAGACCACCAGGTTGATAGGTTAGAGGTGTAAGCATGGTAACATGTTCAGCTGACTAATACTAATAAGTCGAGGGCTTGACCTAAATAATTAGAAATAACGCGAAGCTTCGGACGTAAGGAAGAAGACTAATTCACTGTGCAATTTTCAGAGAATATTTATATTCTCAATCTGGTGATTATGGCATGAAGGTAACACCCGTTCCCATACCGAACACGAAGGTTAAGCTTCAATGCGCCGATGGTACTGCAGGGGTGACCTTGTGGAAGAGTAGGTTGTCGCCAGGTAAGAAAAAAACCGCTAAGTTATACGAGGCCACTGAAAAACTATATGAAAAATCGTCATCTAATTAAAGATGGCGATTTTTTTATATAAAAGACTAAAAAACAAAAAGGAATTTTAAAAGATATGTCGAATTAGTATAGTAGAATAAAATAAAAGGGGCTAAACTATTATGCTAAAAGGACAATTGGAAATAAAAATAAATACATACCATAGCTTATATTCGTTAATTATTCCGAAAGATAACATTTTAAAGCAAATTAATGACCTTGTTGACTTTTCATTTGTTTATGACGAATTGATGATTAACTATAGTTCATCTATGGGTAGAGGTGCTATTAACCCCATAATGCTATTTAAATATTTACTTTTGAAAGTAATATATGAATTGTCTGATGAAGATGTTGTTGAAAGAACTCTTTATGACATGTCCTTTAAATATTTTCTAAATTTAGCCCCAGAAGAAACAAATTTAATAAACTCAAGTACACTAACTAAATTTAGAAAGCTTCGCCTTAAAGACATGAATTTATTGGATTTATTAATAAACAAGACTGTAGAACTTGCTATAAAAGAGGGAGTTTTAAAAAGTAAAGCAATAATAGTTGATGCTACGCATACCAAGTCACGTTATAACCAAAAGTCAGCAAGCGAGGAATTATTGAAACGTGCAAAAAACTTAAGAAAAACATTGTACGGAGTACATCCTGGTATTAAAGAAGAGTTACCTAATAAAGTTACAACTGGAGTACTTGAAGATATTCTTGAGTACTGCAAATTATTAATTGATACCATAAACGAGAAGCCAGAAACTGCAGCAAATCCAGCTGTGAAAACTAAATTAAACTACTTAATGGAAGCTATTAATGATGACTTAGAAAATCTAAAAATATCAAAAGATGAGGATGCAAAAGTGGGGCATAAAACTGAGGATAGTTCTTTTTTTGGATATAAATCACACCTTGCTATGAGTGAAGAACGTTTAATTACAGCAGCTGTTATTACAACTGGCGAAAAAAGTGATGGAAAGGAGCTCATAACCTTAATAGAAAAAAGCCGTGAGGCTGGTATAGATGTAAATGAAGTAATTGGAGATACAGCTTATTCTGAAAAGAAAAACCTAGAATATACAAAAGAAAATAAAATTGCATTAATTTCAAGACTAAATCCTGTAATTTCACAAGGAATGCGAAAAAAAGAAGATGAATTTGAGTTTAATAAAGATGCTGGTTTATTTGTATGTCCGGCAGGTCATATGGCTATTAAAAAAGCAAAACAGGGAAAGAAGAATGTTGGTAAAAATCAAGTGCTAACCTACTATTTTAATGTAGAAAAGTGTAAAAATTGTGTTCATAAAGATGGGTGTTATAAAGAAGGCGCTAAATCTAAAACTTATTCAGTTTCAATAAAGTCAAATACTCACAAAGATCAAATAGAGTTCGAAAAAAGTGAATATTTTAAAAAACGAGCTAGGGAACGTTATATGATAGAGGCTAAAAACAGTGAACTTAAGCACCAACATAGCTATGATGTAGCAATATCGTCAGGCTTAATTAGCATGCAAATGCAAGGTGCATTATCAATCTTCACTGTGAATCTAAAGAGAATAATTAAGTTGAAAAGCATGAAATAGGGCTTTTAAAACTTAATTATAAAATAAAAAGCATGAGATATCCAAAATATGAATATCTCATGCTTTTTCTATTCAAGCTTGAAAACTCTACTAAATAAAGAGTGCTTTTTTCAGCGGCCTCAGTTATACTTAGCGGTTTTTATTGTGCGCCCGGCATGGGCGCAATCTAATGGGTGAAAGTCCCTAGCACGGGTTAATAGTGCCAAGTGCATAGCTTAAGACAAGGGTGTCCATCGTGAGATGGAATCTGAAGGAAGTTGGCGGCCAAACTCCGGTCTGACGAACAGAAACTACATATAAGGCATATGCTTGTGGGTAAGTTTGCAATACAAAACGAAGCCCAAAACTATTCGAAACAAGTGGTGTAAATGTAGCAGATAGATGGAGTGAAAGATTGCGTTCTTACCCGGGGAGATCTGATAGGTAAGTTGTGGATATGAATTTAGAAATAACAACCCATACAGTGATGTATGGCTGAACTATCAGAAGTCAGCAGACGTCATAGTACCATGCAAAACGCGTTAGCGTGGGAAGGACTGAACAATAGGAGGTTTTGGAATTTTGAAGGATACGAGAAAATATGATAAAAGCAGACAACTTCATAAAGAAGGCTCTCTACGAGAGAATAGAGTGGAACTCGAAGGTAATGTAGAAGTGCATAGTATTTCCTCTATGTCAGAAGAAGGAAGAAACGATGTGAATGAATATGATAATGGTTTACTCGAGCAGATATTATCGAGAGATAATATGAATAAAGCATATAAAAGAGTAAAAGCCAATAAAGGAAGTCATGGGATTGATGGTTTGACAGTAGATGAACTTCTACATTATCTAAAAGAGCATGGACAAGAATTAAGGCAATCATTATTAGAAAGTAGATATAGACCTCTAGCCGTAAGAAGGGTAGAAATACCAAAACCTGACGGTGGAATTAGGCTACTTGGAATACCTACTGTATTAGATAGAGTTATTCAACAAGCGATATCACAAACTCTAATACCAGTATATGAAAAGAAATTTTCTGATAATAGTTACGGTTTTAGACCTTTAAGAAGTGGAAAACAAGCTGTTGAAAAATGTAGGGGATATATTAATGCTGGACATACATGGACGGTGAATATAGACCTTTCTAAATACTTTGATACGATAAATCATGATAAATTAATAAGGATACTATCGGAAGATATTAAAGATAGTAGAGTAATTTCTCTGATACGAAAGTATCTACAAAGTGGAGTGATGATAAATGGGGTATTTATGAATACAGAAGAAGGAGCACCTCAAGGCGGGCCTTTGTCCCCATTATTAAGTAACGTAATGTTACATGAACTCGATGTAGAACTAACAAAACGAGGACTAAACTTTTGTAGATATGCTGATGATGCGAATATATACGTCAAAAGTGAGAAATCAGCAAATAGAGTAATGAAGAGTATTACGAGATTTATTGAGGAAAAGTTAAAGCTTAGAGTGAATAAAGAAAAGAGTACAGTAGATAGACCTTGGAAACTTAAATTTTTAGGATTTTCATTTTACCGGGCAAAAGGTGAATACAGAATGAGAGTTCCTCAAAAACCTATAATCAAATTCAAAGCAAAGCTAAAAGAATTAACTTCAAGAAGTAATGCGATGAGCATGAAATATAGGTTTATGAAACTTAAGCAAGTGATAGTTGGATGGATAAATTATTTTGCTATTGCAGACATTAAAAGTATTCTTAAAACACTTGATGAATGGTTAAGGCGAAGAATTAGAATGTGTTTTTGGAAACAATGGAAAAAGATTAAAACAAAATATGGGAACCTTGTTAAATTAGGAATACCAAACAATAAAGCTTTGCAATATGCAAATACAAGGAAAGGCTATTGGAGAACATCCAATAGCCCTATATTAAACAAAACATTGACCAATAAATACCTTAAAAATATAGGATTAGTTTCTATATCTGAGACATATTTATTAAAACATTAATTTCTATTGAACCGCCGTGTACCGAACGGTATGCACGGTGGTGTGAGAGGTCGCTAAATAAATTAATTATTTAGCTCCTACTCGATTGTGTGCCTGAAATTGGCGCTTACTTGTCGGTGAAAGTCCGATGCGGGGGAATGGTACCAACCGTTAGATTAAGACAAGGGTGTCCACCGTGAGGTGGAATCTGGAGGAAGTCGGCAGCAAAACTCTGGATAGAAAATTGTAGGGGATATATCAATGCTGGATATACATGGGCAGTAGATATCGATATACTGCCAACATAAACAGCCCTATGCTAAATATTGGGGAAATGGCAGTACTTCGTCGTCAGATGGTGTAAGAGTTAAATCGGCAATTGAAGCTTTAAATGAATGCTATAACCCTCATTATGACTTAGAGAAAGGTGTGACAATGTACTCAGCTGTAAGTGATCAGTATTTAAGATTTGGAATAGGTATTATAAATACAAATTCAAGAGATGCAATTCATATAGTTGATATAATTCTCAACTATAAAATAGAACTTGAGATTGAAGAACTAGAGTAAAGTAATTAGGAGCAGGCAGATTATTTAATAATCTGGCTGTATTCATAGTAACAGAAACTATTTATTTTTTATAAGTGTAATTGACTTTAACCTTAGGGGAAGGTTTATTATTGTATTTGAGGATAGATGAATATGAAAGGAGGATGAGTTGGATTTATGCTTTCAATTGGAGAGTTTTCGAAGATATGTCAAGTGTCCACCAAGACACTTAGGTATTATGCAGAGATTAGTCTAATTAATCCGGAAGAAATTAATCCAGAGAATGGATATCGATATTACTCTATAAAACAGTTAGAAACAATGCTTCTTATTAAGCGTTTAAAATCGTATGAAATTTCATTAGAAGAAATAAAAACCCTTTTACAATTAGAAAAAGATCAGTTTGAAGAAAAATTAATAGTGTTGTTGAATAAAAAGAAATATGATATTCAAGCAAAGGTAACAGCCTATGATATAATGCTGCAACAACTAAGTAACGATATACAAAATCTTCAAAAAGGTGAATCTGTATTTAGCAATATAAAAGATTTAGATATTATGCTTGTAGAAGTACCGGCTATGTATATTTTATCAATTCGTAAATTAGTAAGTATAGAAGAATGCAATTTAGGATATGACGTATTTTTTAATCAATTGTATAAAAGAATAGCAGAAGATGGTCTTACAATGATAGGTCCGCCAATGACAATATATCATAGTGAGGAATATTTATTTGAAAGGTATGATATTGAATTTGCAATTCCAATTAAAGAATATGTCACCGGTACAAAAGATTTTAATCCGGGATTGTGCATTAAAACCCGACTTAAAGGAGCCTATTCAGAAATTACTTCAGTATATGCAAAGCAACATGAATGGGTAGAACAAGAAAGATATTGTGTGGCAAAACCTCCATTTGATGTTTATGTAACAAATCCTCTGGAAACTGAGAGACCGAAAGAGTTTATCACAGATGTGTATTTACCCGTGAAGAAGGTTTGATTAATGTGAGGAGGAAATAATGTGTTTAAAAAAGAATACTTTCATGGTGATCTAGAAGAATTAATAGCAAAGAAATATAAAAATATAGCAGGTATTGTTGTTGTGAAAGATAGCAACACGATTTATGAAAATTATTTCAATGGTTATTGTATATGTTAATCTAAAACTACCCCACAATTCTAATTGAAATATCCCCCACCTTACAGTAAACTTTCTTATGAGAGGCATCATAAGAGGGGGAAATGGAGATGATTAAATTGAGTGAAAAACAACACATCATAATATCGGCACATCTAAACGGAAAGTCTCAAAGGTCCATAGCTAGAGAGACCGGAATTGATAGAAAAACCATTAGTAAATATGTTAAAGAATACGAAGTGGCAAGACAAGAAATTTTGAATTTTAATGGAGGAATTGATGATATAAGAGAACTTCAGGACAGTATTGTTGAGAAACCTAAATACAATTGCATAAATAGAAAAAAGAAAAAATTAACCGATGAAATTATAAATAAGATAAAGGGGTATATTGAAGAAAACCAGCAAAAACGGCATGCCGGGAGGCATAAGCAGCAAAAAAAGAAAATTGATATATATGAAGCGTTAAAAGAAGACGATTACGATATAAGTTATCCAACTGTGAGTAACTATATAAATAAATTACTTGAGAATGGAGCCGAGGCATTTATAAAATCAGAATATGAGCTTGGGGATATTTGTGAATTTGATTGGGGGGAAGTAAAGTTAACTATTAATGCTGTGGATAGAACATTTCAAATGGCTGTATTTACATCTGCAAAAGGGAATTATAGATATGCACAGTTATTTGCTAAACAAAATTCAGAGTGTTTTCAAGAAGCTCATGCTTTGTTTTTTGAACATATAGGACAAGTATATAGAACAATCGTTTATGATAACATGAGAGTTGCAGTTAAAAAATTTGTAGGACCTACTGAGAAAGAACCTACGGATGCATTGCTTAAAATGTCCATGTATTATGGCTTTGATTTTAGGTTTTGCAATACTCGAGCTGGAAATGAAAAAGGTCATGTCGAGCGAAGTGTAGAGGTAGTACGACGTAAGTCTTTTAGTAAAAATGATAGTTTTAAATCATTAGAAGAAGCTAATAAATATCTGATGGAAACATGCGATAAATTGAATAGCCAACCACATAAAATAAAAAATATGAAGACTGCAAAAGAAATTCTTAATGAGGAAAGACAACATATGGGGCATTATATTGCAAAACTTGACACTGCTAGGATAGAAGAACCTAGAGTGGATAAATATTCGACATTCTCAGTGAATACCTGTCGGTATTCTGTACCTGATATATATGTTGGAAAAAGAATATTCATAAAAGTATATTCCAATGACATTGTTTGCTTTAGTGAGGGTAAAAAAATAGCTTCCCATGAAAGGAAGTTAGGATTTTATGAATGGTCTATTAAGCTTGAACATTATCTTAATACCTTTAAAAGAAAGCCAGGATCATTAGCTTCAAGCACTGCAATGCTACAAGCAGACCCTAGGATTCAAAACATCTATGATACCTATTATAACAAAAAAGAGAAAGATTTTATAGAATTACTTTTATTTATAGGTAAAAGTAATATCTCTAAGGTCCTAAATGCAATAAATTTATTAAATAAAATAAATCCTACGGATATAACAACCGAAAAAATAAAGTCTATTTGTAATAGAGATTATACTAATTTTATCGAAAATAATGTTATCCAACTAAATTCAACTGTTGAATTTGAACCTAACGGTTTACTAGATGTGTATAAATCTTTAATACCAATATCAACGGAAGATTTTAATAATGAGGTGGCTATAATATGATAAATAAGAAGAAATTATATAAAGATATTGAAGAATTAGCAATAGATCTTAAACTTGCAGGTATAAAAAACAACTTTGAGGTGGGTGCGAAAGATGCTTGCATTAATGACATAAGCTATGAAGAATTTCTTTACAAATTATTGGAAAAAGAATCTGTTTTAAGAAGTGAAAGTAGTAAACAAAATAGAATTAGAATAGCAAAGTTTCCTTATAAAAAATATATCGAAGATCTTGTAGTTGAAGATTTACCAGTTGATGCTAAAAAGAAATTAAAGACGTTAAGTTCACTTGAATTTATTAGTACAGGACAAAATGTAATTTTAGCTGGAAATCCTGGGACAGGCAAGACCCACATGAGTATTGGCCTTGGAATAAAAGCTTGTTTAGCTGGCTATAAAGTTCTTTTTATTACGGTATCATCGCTTATCACCCAATTAAAAGAAAGTCGTTCTCAGAAAGTATTAAGAGCATTTGAAAATAAATTTGATAAATATGATTTAATTATTGCTGATGAATTGGGATATATTTCTTATGATAAAGAAGGTTCAGAACTTTTATTTAGTCACTTATCATTAAGAGCAGGTAGAAAATCAACTATAGTAACCACAAATTTATCCTTTGAAAGGTGGAATGAGATATTTAAAGACCCTATTATGACCGCTGCAATGATCGATAGACTTACGCATAAGGCATATATAGTAAATATGAATGGTAACTCCTACAGATTAAAGGAAACTAAAGAATGGCTCGCAAAACAATAATAAAATTTCCCTTCACTATATAATTAATTTGGAGGGAATATTATTTTTTTTTACAATTTTTGGTGGAGGAGTTTTGGGTTAGAATATGGGGGAGTTTTCACTTGACAAATACAGTTATAGAAGAGGAGATACAGTTCATGTTGCTTCGGTAACAAAAAGTGTATTATCTGCACTGATAGGAATTGCTATTGATAAAGGATTTATAGAGAGTGTAAACCAAAAGGTGCTGGATTTCTTTCCAGAGTATGATAGCACACTCGTAGATAGTAAAAAGCAAGAAATAACGATAAAACATCTTATTACAATGACAGCACCATATATTTATAAGCGAGAACCTTTTAAAGAATTATGTAGTAGTTCAGATTGGGCAAAATATGCGCTTGATTTATTAGGCGGAAAAGATGAGTGCGGTACATTCAAGTATTCTACAGCCGGAGCGCATTTATTATCTGTAATACTTACAAAAGCAACCGGAAAGACAGCAAGAGAATTTGCAAATGAATATTTATTTGAACCAATTGGAATGAAACAACCGCCAAATTATGAAATGACTACTGCTACCTATATGGATTTTATTAAGGGTAAGAATGTTTGTGGATGGGTATCTGATCCTAAGGGGAACAGTACCGGTGGTTGGGGAGTTACTTTATCAGCAGTTGATATGGCTCGATTTGGACAACTCTATTTGAATTATGGAAATTGGAATGATAAACAGATAATTTCAAGAGAATGGATTGGGGAATCTCTACAGGATAATTCAAATCATTATGGATATCTTTGGTGGCTATTTAAAGAAGATGAATTTGCGTATTGTGCTATTGGGGATGGAGGTAACGTGATTTGTTGCTTACCAGAAAGAAATATGGTAGTTGCTATTGCTTCTAAATTTATGATGCTACCAAAAGATAGAATGAAATTAATAAAAAATTATCTGCTGCCATTATTAGATAAAGAAAAAAGTATATAAGTATAATCTCCACGTCAAATTCCAATTTGTAGAGTTAATGTAACATAAGTTTAGATTCAGTTCTGTCGTATCTTTCTTATTTTATGTCATTCCATACCAGCCATAAAATAGTAGTCTGTTTTTGATTTATAGTTCATCAAAAATGGAGAGTAATATCTTGTAGCTGTTTTTTCACGAATCGTTTCAATACCCCATATATTTAGTCTATCAGAGTTTTGGAAGTCGAAATGGACTTACTTGTTTTGGAAAAGTTGGAATACTCGGAGTATTGATTGAGAAGCTATTTACTTTTATAAGTGGAATAGTTATTATGAAGAATCATGTAAATATATTAACATGACTATTAGTAGCAACGAATTTTGGTAATCTGTACAAAGGTCTTATAATATTAAACAGAGTATCTAGATTATTAGTATAAATGATACTTACCCATGTGTATCAGGATGCGGAATATTGAATTATTTAGACTTATATGTAGAAATATGAATATAATCTAGCTAGAGTACCTATGTTGTGAAATTATACTCTTATTTATATGATAGAATACTCCTTGTCGTCACAAACGAGTGCACGATAAACTAAGTGTTGATAACTATTTAATATGTTTTCAAATGAAAATAAGTTTTAAAAAGTTGTTGACAAAACAAGAAATACCTAGTAATATAGTAGAAGTCGTCACATGATGACAAAGTAAATTGGTCTTTGAAAATTAAACAGAGAAATAGGTAAAGATAGCGAAATAATATTTCGCTAAACCAGTTAATTACTTTAGTATAAAGTAAAATTTAGTCGTAAGACTAAAAGTATGTAATGAGCTTGCGTAACAACTTAACAGTTGTCGCAGATTAATCATTTCAACTAAAAAAGTGTAAACTTTTAAATTGAGAGTTTGATCCTGGCTCAGGACGAACGCTGGCGGCGTGCCTAACACATGCAAGTCGAGCGATGAAACCTTTCGGGGTGGATTAGCGGCGGACGGGTGAGTAACACGTGGGTAACCTGCCTCAAAGAGGGGAATAGCCTCCCGAAAGGGAGATTAATACCGCATAATATGTTTTGGTCGCATGATCGAAACATCAAAGGATTTTTCTTCGGAAAATTCCACTTTGAGATGGACCCGCGGCGCATTAGCTAGTTGGTGAGGTAACGGCTCACCAAGGCGACGATGCGTAGCCGACCTGAGAGGGTGATCGGCCACATTGGAACTGAGACACGGTCCAGACTCCTACGGGAGGCAGCAGTGGGGAATATTGCGCAATGGGGGAAACCCTGACGCAGCAACGCCGCGTGAATGATGAAGGCCTTCGGGTTGTAAAGTTCTGTCTTCTGGGACGATAATGACGGTACCAGAGGAGGAAGCCACGGCTAACTACGTGCCAGCAGCCGCGGTAATACGTAGGTGGCAAGCGTTGTCCGGATTTACTGGGCGTAAAGGATGCGTAGGCGGACATTTAAGTCAGATGTGAAATACCCGAGCTTAACTTGGGTGCTGCATTTGAAACTGGGTGTCTAGAGTGCAGGAGAGGTAAGTGGAATTCCTAGTGTAGCGGTGAAATGCGTAGAGATTAGGAAGAACACCAGTGGCGAAGGCGACTTACTGGACTGTAACTGACGCTGAGGCATGAAAGCGTGGGGAGCAAACAGGATTAGATACCCTGGTAGTCCACGCCGTAAACGATGAATACTAGGTGTCGGGGGTCGAACCTCGGTGCCGCCGTTAACACATTAAGTATTCCGCCTGGGGAGTACGATCGCAAGATTAAAACTCAAAGGAATTGACGGGGGCCCGCACAAGCAGCGGAGCATGTGGTTTAATTCGAAGCAACGCGAAGAACCTTACCTAGACTTGACATCCCCTGCATAACCCAGAGATGGGCGAAGTCCTTCGGGACAGGGTGACAGGTGGTGCATGGTTGTCGTCAGCTCGTGTCGTGAGATGTTGGGTTAAGTCCCGCAACGAGCGCAACCCTTATCATTAGTTGCTACCATTAAGTTGAGCACTCTAGTGAGACTGCCCGGGTTAACCGGGAGGAAGGTGGGGATGACGTCAAATCATCATGCCCCTTATGTCTAGGGCTACACACGTGCTACAATGGTGAGTACAAAGAGATGCAAGACCGCAAGGTGGAGCCAAACTCAAAAACTCATCCCAGTTCGGATTGTAGGCTGCAACTCGCCTACATGAAGCCGGAGTTGCTAGTAATCGCGAATCAGCATGTCGCGGTGAATACGTTCCCGGGCCTTGTACACACCGCCCGTCACACCATGAGAGTTGGTAACACCCGAAGTCCGTGAGGTAACCGTAAGGAGCCAGCGGCCGAAGGTGGGATTGATGATTGGGGTGAAGTCGTAACAAGGTAGCCGTAGGAGAACCTGCGGCTGGATCACCTCCTTTCTAGGGAGTAGATGTATTGACTTCGGTCGATGCAATAGAAGAATATTAATTTGTTCTTCAAAAATATCTATTGTAATTAATCGTACCTAGTTCTCTGTTTAATTTTGAGAGACTAATTTTATCTAACTCTTAGGAGTTAGATAATGAATAGTTTTTCTTAAAATGTTCTTTGAAAATTGCACAGTGAAAAAAGTTGTTTTAAAAAAATTAAAACTACGCAAGTAGTTTATAAATTGATTTAATACAATTTCGCAAAATTAATATAACCGTCTATGTAAATAGACAGAATCAAGGTCAAGCTACAAAGGGCGCATGGCGAATGCCTTGGCACTAGGAGCCGAAGAAGGACGCGTTAAGCTGCGATAAGCTTTGGGTAGGCGCAAATAGCCTGTGATCCAAAGATTTCCGAATGGGGGAACCCACATAGTAACAACTATGTACTGCATACTGAATAAATAGGTATGCAGAGGTAGACCCGGGGAACTGAAACATCTAAGTACCCGGAGGAAGAGAAAGAAACATCGATTTCCTAAGTAGCGGCGAGCGAAAGGGAAAGAGCCCAAACCCAGGTCTTTGATCTGGGGGTTGAGGATAGATCATAAATACTGCAATTCCTTAATTGAAGATAGCTGGAAAGCTGCTCCGCAGAAGGTAATAGGCCTGTAAATGAAAAGGAAAAACAGTCAGATCTAATCCAGAGTACCACGAGACACGTGAAACCTTGTGGGAAGCTGGGAGGACCACCTCCCAAGGCTAAATACTACCTAGTGACCGATAGTGAAGAAGTACCGTGAGGGAAAGGTGAAAAGAACCCCGGAAGGGGAGTGAAATAGAACCTGAAACCGTGTGCCTACAACCGGTCGAAGCACTTTATATGTGTGACGGCGTGCTTTTTGTAGAACGAGCCAACGAGTTACGATATGTAGCAAGGTTAAGTACTTAAGGTACGGAGCCGAAGGGAAACCAAGTCTGAATAGGGCGCATAGTTGCATGTCGTAGACCCGAAACCGGGTGACCTATCCATGGCCAGGATGAAGCGGAAGTAAAATTCCGTGGAGGTCCGAACCACGTTGGTGTTGAAAAACCATGGGATGAGCTGTGGATAGCGGAGAAATTCCAATCGAACTCGGAGATAGCTGGTTCTCCTCGAAATAGCTTTAGGGCTAGCGTCGATTAATTGAGTAATGGAGGTAGAGCACTGAATGGGCTAGGGGCTGACAACAGTTACTGAACCCTATCAAACTCCGAATGCCATATACTTTTATTTCGGCAGTCAGACTGCGAATGATAAGATCCGTAGTCAAAAGGGAAACAGCCCAGACCATCAGCTAAGGTCCCAAAGTGTAAGTTAAGTGGAAAAGGATGTGGGATTTCTAAGACAACTAGGATGTTGGCTCAGAAGCAGCCACTCATTTAAAGAGTGCGTAATAGCTCACTAGTCAAGAGATCCTGCGCCGAAGATGTCCGGGGCTAAAACTTACCACCGAAGCTATGGGTGTACACAATTGTGTACGCGGTAGAGGAGCTTTCTGTACTGGCTGAAGTCATACCGTAAGGAGTGGTGGACGGTACAGAAGTGAGAATGTTGGCATGAGTAGCGAGAGTTAAGTGAGAATCTTAACGGTCGAAAACCTAAGGTTTCCTGAGGAAGGCTCGTCCTCTCAGGGTTAGTCGGGACCTAAGCCGAGGCCGAAAGGCGTAGGTGATGGACAATCGGTTGATATTCCGATACCACCAATGGACGTTATTAGAAATGGGATGACGCAGGAGGATAAGATGTGCACACTATTGGATGTGTGTCTAAGCATTTAGGCGGAGCAGACAGGCAAATCCGTTTGCTCTTAACGCTGAGATGTGATGGGGAAGGGAATTTATTCCTGAAGTATCTGATTCCACGCTGCCAAGAAAAGTCTCTATCGAGGATATTGGTGCCCGTACCGCAAACCGACACAGGTAGGTGAGGAGAGAATCCTAAGACCATCGGAAGAATTGTTGTTAAGGAACTCGGCAAATTGACCCCGTAACTTCGGGAGAAGGGGTGCCTACGTAAGTAGGTCGCAGAGAATAGGCCCAAGCAACTGTTTAGCAAAAACACAGGTCTCTGCTAAAGCGAAAGCTGATGTATAGGGGCTGACGCCTGCCCGGTGCTGGAAGGTTAAGGGGATTACTTAGCGCAAGCGAAGGTATGAACTTAAGCCCCAGTAAACGGCGGCCGTAACTATAACGGTCCTAAGGTAGCGAAATTCCTTGTCGGGTAAGTTCCGACCCGCACGAATGGCGTAATGATTTGGGCACTGTCTCAACAACACATCCGGCGAAATTGTAGTGCAAGTGAAGATGCTTGCTACCCGCGATTGGACGGAAAGACCCCGTAGAGCTTTACTGTAGCTTAGCATTGAATTTCGGTATTGTCTGTACAGGATAGGTGGGAGACTGAGAAACATGGGCGTCAGCCTGTGTGGAGTCATCCTTGGGATACCACCCTGACAGTACTGAGGTTCTAACTGGAGGCCATGAATCTGGTCACAGGACATTGTTAGGTGGGCAGTTTGACTGGGGCGGTCGCCTCCAAAAAAGTAACGGAGGCGCCCAAAGGTTCCCTCAGCGCGGTTGGAAATCGCGCGAAGAGTGCAAAGGCAGAAGGGAGCCTGACTGCGACACTTACAAGTGGAGCAGGGACGAAAGTCGGGCTTAGTGATCCGGTGGTACCTCGTGGGAGGGCCATCGCTCAACGGATAAAAGCTACCTCGGGGATAACAGGCTGATCTCCCCCAAGAGTCCACATCGACGGGGAGGTTTGGCACCTCGATGTCGGCTCGTCGCATCCTGGGGCTGAAGTAGGTCCCAAGGGTTGGGCTGTTCGCCCATTAAAGCGGCACGCGAGCTGGGTTCAGAACGTCGTGAGACAGTTCGGTCCCTATCCGTCGCGGGCGTAGGAAATTTGAAGGGAGCTGTCCTTAGTACGAGAGGACCGGGATGGACAAACCTCTGGTGCACCAGTTGTCACGCCAGTGGCATCGCTGGGTAGCTATGTTTGGAAGGGATAAACGCTGAAAGCATCTAAGCGTGAAGCCCACCCTGAGATGAGATTTCCCATAACTCGCACGTAAGTGCGGTGTTAGTAAGACTCCTGGAAGACCACCAGGTTGATAGGTTAGAGGTGTAAGCATGGTAACATGTTCAGCTGACTAATACTAATAAGTCGAGGGCTTGACCTAAATATATAATTAAAAGTAATGCGATATACTTCTTTCGTAAGAAAGAAGCGAGGCTTTGAGCGTGAGCGAAAAGACTAATTCACTGTGCAATTTTCAGAGAATATTTATATTCTCAATCTGGTGATTATGGCATGAAGGTAACACCCGTTCCCATACCGAACACGAAGGTTAAGCTTCAATGCGCCGATGGTACTGCAGGGGTGACCTTGTGGAAGAGTAGGTTGTCGCCAGGTAAGAAAAAACCGCTAAGTTATACGAGGCCGCTGAAAAAAGCACTCTTTATTTAGTAGAGTTTTCAAGCTTGAATAGAAAAAGCATGAGATATCCATATTTGGGATATCTCATGCTTTTTATTTTATAATTAAGTTTTAAAAGCCCTATTTCATGCTTTTCAACTTAATTATTCTCTTTAGATTCACAGTGAAGATTGATAATGCACCTTGCATTTGCATGCTAATTAAGCCTGACGATATTGCTACATCATAGCTATGTTGGTGCTTAAGTTCACTGTTTTTAGCCTCTATCATATAACGTTCCCTAGCTCGTTTTTTAAAATATTCACTTTTTTCGAACTCTATTTGATCTTTGTGAGTATTTGACTTTATTGAAACTGAATAAGTTTTAGATTTAGCGCCTTCTTTATAACACCCATCTTTATGAACACAATTTTTACACTTTTCTACATTAAAATAGTAGGTTAGCACTTGATTTTTACCAACATTCTTCTTTCCCTGTTTTGCTTTTTTAATAGCCATATGACCTGCCGGACATACAAATAAACCAGCATCTTTATTAAACTCAAATTCATCTTCTTTTTTTCGCATTCCTTGTGAAATTACAGGATTTAGTCTTGAAATTAATGCAATTTTATTTTCTTTTGTATATTCTAGGTTTTTCTTTTCAGAATAAGCTGTATCTCCAATTACTTCATTTACATCTATACCAGCCTCACGGCTTTTTTCTATTAAGGTTATGAGCTCCTTTCCATCACTTTTTTCGCCAGTTGTAATAACAGCTGCTGTAATTAAACGTTCTTCACTCATAGCAAGGTGTGATTTATATCCAAAAAAAGAACTATCCTCAGTTTTATGCCCCACTTTTGCATCCTCATCTTTTGATATTTTTAGATTTTCTAAGTCATCATTAATAGCTTCCATTAAGTAGTTTAATTTAGTTTTCACAGCTGGATTTGCTGCAGTTTCTGGCTTCTCGTTTATGGTATCAATTAATAATTTGCAGTACTCAAGAATATCTTCAAGTACTCCAGTTGTAACTTTATTAGGTAACTCTTCTTTAATACCAGGATGTACTCCGTACAATGTTTTTCTTAAGTTTTTTGCACGTTTCAATAATTCCTCGCTTGCTGACTTTTGGTTATAACGTGACTTGGTATGCGTAGCATCAACTATTATTGCTTTACTTTTTAAAACTCCCTCTTTTATAGCAAGTTCTACAGTCTTGTTTATTAATAAATCCAATAAATTCATGTCTTTAAGGCGAAGCTTTCTAAATTTAGTTAGTGTACTTGAGTTTATTAAATTTGTTTCTTCTGGGGCTAAATTTAGAAAATATTTAAAGGACATGTCATAAAGAGTTCTTTCAACAACATCTTCATCAGACAATTCATATATTACTTTCAAAAGTAAATATTTAAATAGCATTATGGGGTTAATAGCACCTCTACCCATAGATGAACTATAGTTAATCATCAATTCGTCATAAACAAATGAAAAGTCAACAAGGTCATTAATTTGCTTTAAAATGTTATCTTTCGGAATAATTAACGAATATAAGCTATGGTATGTATTTATTTTTATTTCCAATTGTCCTTTTAGCATAATAGTTTAGCCCCTTTTATTTTATTCTACTATACTAATTCGACATATCTTTTAAAATTCCTTTTTGTTTTTTAGTCTTTTATATAAAAAAATCGCCATCTTTAATTAGATGACGATTTTTCATATAGTTTTTCAGTGGCCTCAGTTATACTTAGCGGTTTTTATTTGGTTAAAAAACTGAATTTATATTCGACTAAATTAAAATTTACATACTGTACTTAAAACTTTACCTATGCTATCATGAATTACTAAATTTGCTTGTTTGTCGTAAGGGGTAGAAGACTTGTTAATAAGAATTAAATTATTTCCTCTGAAATATTTTATAAGATTTGCAGCGGGATATACCACAAGAGAAGTGCCACCCACAATCAGTGTATCAGCAATACTTATCGATTTAATAGAGCTGTTTAAGACAGACATATCTAAACTTTCATCATAAAGAACTACATCTGGTTTAATAATACCACCACAGACATTACAGTTAGGAACTATGGTTTTACTATTTAACACATAATCTAAGTTAAAAAATTTATTGCATTTCATACAGTAATTTTTATGTATAGATCCATGAAGTTCGTATACAGTTTTGGATCTTGCCATTTGATGCAAACCATCAATATTTTGAGTGATTATAGCTTTTAATTTATTCTTTTCTTCTAGGGTAGATAATGCAATATGCGCATCATTGGGAATTGCATCTTCAAAAATCATGTTGGATTTATAAAATTTAAAAAAGTCCTCGGTATGATTTATAAAAAAAGAATGACTTAAAATAACTTCAGGAGGAAATTTCAAATCAGTTTCTATATTATATAGACCCTTTGCAGAACGGAAATCAGGAATACAACTTTCTGTAGATACGCCTGCACCTCCAAAAAAAACTATACTAGCAGTGTTTTTTATAATTGTTTTTAATAATCTATAGCACATAAGCTCAACTCCTTAACTATAGTATAACAGTCTAAAAAAGTTAGTTGTTGTTAATAAGAAAATAAAATATAATAGGAACTTCAAAATCTACAAATATAGTTAAAAAACTATATACTTATCCTAGTGTATCAATATGTGATATTATTAGAATTAATAGTGAATAGTGGAGAGAAATGAGAATAAATTGAATATATGAGCCATAATTCAAATATACGATTATTTTGTTGTGTTAAAATAATTCTTGTCGTCGAAAGAAAGTGATGATGTCGGGTTTGAGGATGTTAACATATAAAAAAGTGTTGACAAAATTAAAACTAAACAGTAAAATAGTAGAAGTCGTCACATGACGGTAGATACGAATAACAAATTGGTCTTTGAAAATTAAACAGAGAAATAGGTAAAGATAGCGAAATAATATTTCGTTAAACCAGTTAATTACTTTAGTATAAAGTAAAATTTAGTCGTAAGACTAAAAGTATGTAATGAGCTTGCGTAACAACTTAACAGTTGTCGCAGATTAATCATTTCAACTAAAAAAGTGTAAACTTTTAAATTGAGAGTTTGATCCTGGCTCAGGACGAACGCTGGCGGCGTGCCTAACACATGCAAGTCGAGCGATGAAACCTTTCGGGGTGGATTAGCGGCGGACGGGTGAGTAACACGTGGGTAACCTGCCTCAAAGAGGGGAATAGCCTCCCGAAAGGGAGATTAATACCGCATAATATGTTTTGGTCGCATGATCGAAACATCAAAGGATTTTTCTTCGGAAAATTCCACTTTGAGATGGACCCGCGGCGCATTAGCTAGTTGGTGAGGTAACGGCTCACCAAGGCGACGATGCGTAGCCGACCTGAGAGGGTGATCGGCCACATTGGAACTGAGACACGGTCCAGACTCCTACGGGAGGCAGCAGTGGGGAATATTGCGCAATGGGGGAAACCCTGACGCAGCAACGCCGCGTGAATGATGAAGGCCTTCGGGTTGTAAAGTTCTGTCTTCTGGGACGATAATGACGGTACCAGAGGAGGAAGCCACGGCTAACTACGTGCCAGCAGCCGCGGTAATACGTAGGTGGCAAGCGTTGTCCGGATTTACTGGGCGTAAAGGATGCGTAGGCGGACATTTAAGTCAGATGTGAAATACCCGAGCTTAACTTGGGTGCTGCATTTGAAACTGGGTGTCTAGAGTGCAGGAGAGGTAAGTGGAATTCCTAGTGTAGCGGTGAAATGCGTAGAGATTAGGAAGAACACCAGTGGCGAAGGCGACTTACTGGACTGTAACTGACGCTGAGGCATGAAAGCGTGGGGAGCAAACAGGATTAGATACCCTGGTAGTCCACGCCGTAAACGATGAATACTAGGTGTCGGGGGTCGAACCTCGGTGCCGCCGTTAACACATTAAGTATTCCGCCTGGGGAGTACGATCGCAAGATTAAAACTCAAAGGAATTGACGGGGGCCCGCACAAGCAGCGGAGCATGTGGTTTAATTCGAAGCAACGCGAAGAACCTTACCTAGACTTGACATCCCCTGCATAACCCAGAGATGGGCGAAGTCCTTCGGGACAGGGTGACAGGTGGTGCATGGTTGTCGTCAGCTCGTGTCGTGAGATGTTGGGTTAAGTCCCGCAACGAGCGCAACCCTTATCATTAGTTGCTACCATTAAGTTGAGCACTCTAGTGAGACTGCCCGGGTTAACCGGGAGGAAGGTGGGGATGACGTCAAATCATCATGCCCCTTATGTCTAGGGCTACACACGTGCTACAATGGTGAGTACAAAGAGATGCAAGACCGCAAGGTGGAGCCAAACTCAAAAACTCATCCCAGTTCGGATTGTAGGCTGCAACTCGCCTACATGAAGCCGGAGTTGCTAGTAATCGCGAATCAGCATGTCGCGGTGAATACGTTCCCGGGCCTTGTACACACCGCCCGTCACACCATGAGAGTTGGTAACACCCGAAGTCCGTGAGGTAACCGTAAGGAGCCAGCGGCCGAAGGTGGGATTGATGATTGGGGTGAAGTCGTAACAAGGTAGCCGTAGGAGAACCTGCGGCTGGATCACCTCCTTTCTAGGGAGTAGATGTATTGACTTCGGTCGATGCAATAGAAGAATATTAATTTGTTCTTCAAAAATATCTATTGTAATTAATCGTACCTAGTTCTCTGTTTAATTTTGAGAGACTAATTTTATCTAACTCTTAGGAGTTAGATAATGAATAGTTTTTCTTAAAATGTTCTTTGAAAATTGCACAGTGAAAAAAGTTGTTTTAAAAAAATTAAAACTACGCAAGTAGTTTATAAATTAATTTAATACAATTTCGCAAAATTAATATAACCGTCTATGTAAATAGACAGAATCAAGGTCAAGCTACAAAGGGCGCATGGCGAATGCCTTGGCACTAGGAGCCGAAGAAGGACGCGTTAAGCTGCGATAAGCTTTGGGTAGGCGCAAATAGCCTGTGATCCAAAGATTTCCGAATGGGGGAACCCACATAGTAACAACTATGTACTGCATACTGAATAAATAGGTATGCAGAGGTAGACCCGGGGAACTGAAACATCTAAGTACCCGGAGGAAGAGAAAGAAACATCGATTTCCTAAGTAGCGGCGAGCGAAAGGGAAAGAGCCCAAACCCAGGTCTTTGATCTGGGGGTTGAGGATAGATCATAAATACTGCAATTCCTTAATTGAAGATAGCTGGAAAGCTGCTCCGCAGAAGGTAATAGGCCTGTAAATGAAAAGGAAAAACAGTCAGATCTAATCCAGAGTACCACGAGACACGTGAAACCTTGTGGGAAGCTGGGAGGACCACCTCCCAAGGCTAAATACTACCTAGTGACCGATAGTGAAGAAGTACCGTGAGGGAAAGGTGAAAAGAACCCCGGAAGGGGAGTGAAATAGAACCTGAAACCGTGTGCCTACAACCGGTCGAAGCACTTTATATGTGTGACGGCGTGCTTTTTGTAGAACGAGCCAACGAGTTACGATATGTAGCAAGGTTAAGTACTTAAGGTACGGAGCCGAAGGGAAACCAAGTCTGAATAGGGCGCATAGTTGCATGTCGTAGACCCGAAACCGGGTGACCTATCCATGGCCAGGATGAAGCGGAAGTAAAATTCCGTGGAGGTCCGAACCACGTTGGTGTTGAAAAACCATGGGATGAGCTGTGGATAGCGGAGAAATTCCAATCGAACTCGGAGATAGCTGGTTCTCCTCGAAATAGCTTTAGGGCTAGCGTCGATTAATTGAGTAATGGAGGTAGAGCACTGAATGGGCTAGGGGCTGACAACAGTTACTGAACCCTATCAAACTCCGAATGCCATATACTTTTATTTCGGCAGTCAGACTGCGAATGATAAGATCCGTAGTCAAAAGGGAAACAGCCCAGACCATCAGCTAAGGTCCCAAAGTGTAAGTTAAGTGGAAAAGGATGTGGGATTTCTAAGACAACTAGGATGTTGGCTCAGAAGCAGCCACTCATTTAAAGAGTGCGTAATAGCTCACTAGTCAAGAGATCCTGCGCCGAAGATGTCCGGGGCTAAAACTTACCACCGAAGCTATGGGTGTACACAATTGTGTACGCGGTAGAGGAGCTTTCTGTACTGGCTGAAGTCATACCGTAAGGAGTGGTGGACGGTACAGAAGTGAGAATGTTGGCATGAGTAGCGAGAGTTAAGTGAGAATCTTAACGGTCGAAAACCTAAGGTTTCCTGAGGAAGGCTCGTCCTCTCAGGGTTAGTCGGGACCTAAGCCGAGGCCGAAAGGCGTAGGTGATGGACAATCGGTTGATATTCCGATACCACCAATGGACGTTATTAGAAATGGGATGACGCAGGAGGATAAGATGTGCACACTATTGGATGTGTGTCTAAGCATTTAGGCGGAGCAGACAGGCAAATCCGTTTGCTCTTAACGCTGAGATGTGATGGGGAAGGGAATTTATTCCTGAAGTATCTGATTCCACGCTGCCAAGAAAAGTCTCTATCGAGGATATTGGTGCCCGTACCGCAAACCGACACAGGTAGGTGAGGAGAGAATCCTAAGACCATCGGAAGAATTGTTGTTAAGGAACTCGGCAAATTGACCCCGTAACTTCGGGAGAAGGGGTGCCTACGTAAGTAGGTCGCAGAGAATAGGCCCAAGCAACTGTTTAGCAAAAACACAGGTCTCTGCTAAAGCGAAAGCTGATGTATAGGGGCTGACGCCTGCCCGGTGCTGGAAGGTTAAGGGGATTACTTAGCGCAAGCGAAGGTATGAACTTAAGCCCCAGTAAACGGCGGCCGTAACTATAACGGTCCTAAGGTAGCGAAATTCCTTGTCGGGTAAGTTCCGACCCGCACGAATGGCGTAATGATTTGGGCACTGTCTCAACAACACATCCGGCGAAATTGTAGTGCAAGTGAAGATGCTTGCTACCCGCGATTGGACGGAAAGACCCCGTAGAGCTTTACTGTAGCTTAGCATTGAATTTCGGTATTGTCTGTACAGGATAGGTGGGAGACTGAGAAACATGGGCGTCAGCCTGTGTGGAGTCATCCTTGGGATACCACCCTGACAGTACTGAGGTTCTAACTGGAGGCCATGAATCTGGTCACAGGACATTGTTAGGTGGGCAGTTTGACTGGGGCGGTCGCCTCCAAAAAAGTAACGGAGGCGCCCAAAGGTTCCCTCAGCGCGGTTGGAAATCGCGCGAAGAGTGCAAAGGCAGAAGGGAGCCTGACTGCGACACTTACAAGTGGAGCAGGGACGAAAGTCGGGCTTAGTGATCCGGTGGTACCTCGTGGGAGGGCCATCGCTCAACGGATAAAAGCTACCTCGGGGATAACAGGCTGATCTCCCCCAAGAGTCCACATCGACGGGGAGGTTTGGCACCTCGATGTCGGCTCGTCGCATCCTGGGGCTGAAGTAGGTCCCAAGGGTTGGGCTGTTCGCCCATTAAAGCGGCACGCGAGCTGGGTTCAGAACGTCGTGAGACAGTTCGGTCCCTATCCGTCGCGGGCGTAGGAAATTTGAAGGGAGCTGTCCTTAGTACGAGAGGACCGGGATGGACAAACCTCTGGTGCACCAGTTGTCACGCCAGTGGCATCGCTGGGTAGCTATGTTTGGAAGGGATAAACGCTGAAAGCATCTAAGCGTGAAGCCCACCCTGAGATGAGATTTCCCATAACTCGCACGTAAGTGCGGTGTTAGTAAGACTCCTGGAAGACCACCAGGTTGATAGGTTAGAGGTGTAAGCATGGTAACATGTTCAGCTGACTAATACTAATAAGTCGAGGGCTTGACCTAAATATATAATTAAAAGTAATGCGATATACTTCTTTCGTAAGAAAGAAGCGAGGCTTTGAGCGTGAGCGAAAAGACTAATTCACTGTGCAATTTTCAGAGAATATTTATATTCTCAATCTGGTGATTATGGCATGAAGGTAACACCCGTTCCCATACCGAACACGAAGGTTAAGCTTCAATGCGCCGATGGTACTGCAGGGGTGACCTTGTGGAAGAGTAGGTTGTCGCCAGGTAATGTGGCTGGATAGCTCAGTCGGTAGAGCAGAGGACTGAAAATCCTCGTGTCCCTGGTTCGATTCCTGGTCTAGCCACCAAGTTATGGCGCTATAGCCAAGCGGTAAGGTCAAGGTCTGCAAAACCTTTATTCCCCGGTTCAAATCCGGGTGGCGCCTCCAAAACACTTTGTAAATATTACAAAGTGTTTTTTTTGTGGTGTGCCCAGCAGGCTTGTGGAGCCAATAGGCTGAGAAGGGTCTATCTAACCTAACTAACGGAGGGTTGTACAATAAATATTTGAACCTAATTACACGATGTCTACCTACTTCATTATTTGTTATAGTAAATGGTAAAGTTTTGCTTATTTTAGATATGCTCAGTTAATTTTTTAGTGGATATAAATAAATAAAATATCTATAACTTTTATTTAAATTAAGAAATATAGCGAAAAAGCTAGAAATACCTATATTGATACATATGGATTAGTATAAATAACATATATGGGCATATATTATGGTATACGCACTATAGGGAGCTTAGTACAAGTAGATTAATATATGAAATGCTAGTATAATCACATATGTTGGTCACAAAACTATTTATATCTAGTATTTTTAATTGATTTAGGGGGTCTGGCTTTTATGTATAAAGAGATGGTTCAAAGAAAAAAGTTTCCAGCTATAGTATTGTTATTTATTACATTAATTGTATTTATATGCTTATCAGACGTATTCACTAAAGTAAGTATAGGCAGAATAAATATTAAGACGTTTGTAACTATGTTCTTTAATACACTAATGATTGCTCTTTGCTATATGGAGTTTTCAAAATGTAAGGTTAAGTATAAGTATTCAATCGTAGCAGATCAATTCATTATCCATAAGATAAAAGGTGAAGAGGTTAAAATACTAGAAGATATTAAATTAAAGGATATAGATTATATTGGTAAATATAAAAACTACAGTGCAGGTGTTCATATTAGTAGCAGTAAAAAGTATATTTGTTCTACGTTTATTGGGAGTAAGTTTTGTTGTATATATAAAGTAGGAGATAACTTTAAAAAATTTTATTTTGAGCCTAGTGATGGGTTTATGAATAAAATTAAATTACTAAAAGAAAAAGCATATTTTAAAAATAAATAATAGATATATATAAGAAGTATAATTGAGTTATGATTATACTTCTTTTTTATATGTGCCAGGCAGGGAATTAACTAGGTTGTGAAAGTCCACTGTGTGGGTCTGTAGTTGCCGATCACTAGCTGAAGGAGGCCCTAGGTAGGGTTCCAACCTAAGGAATACGAATATTTAATGGATAATACTGTATTATTTGTAGAAAAAGAAACTATTTATTAAAGTAAAGGGTGAGAAAACAAAGGTAGACCGAGTATGGAAATTAAGTTTCTTGAGCTTTCATTTTATAGGTCCAAAGATTAAGTTAGGGTGTAGAATACATCCAAAATCTATTGCCAAGATGAGAAAGGGCTATTGGAGAATCTCCAACAGCCCAATTATGAGTCGCTCATTAACAAATGATACTTTAAAGAAACGTTTTAATTGCATATTATTTTAATTCAAGTCCAATTTCTTTTAATAACTCTTCTTTCTCAATAATATCGAGGCCTGTTAAGGCAAGAGCTTCTGCAGCTTTTATCATATTATTTTTACAAAAATCTGTTTGAGTTTCTAGAGCAAATGCAGGTGAGGGGCAACTCAACGAGGAATCTTCTGTAATAGATATGGATGGATATATGCATGGAGTAATATGACTTATAGAACCTATTCCCAGACCATATAGAGTATTTTTACAACAAGCAATATCGATGATGCCGCATTCTTTTAAGTTGTGTGTAAATATTCTTGATAAAGATTTATTTGTCAAAAGCTCTTGTGAAGGCAATTCAAATATGCTTATTTCTCCGGTTATATTCATTATTTGAGATAGTGATTGAATAAAGGTTACAATAGTTTTTTCTAGAGATTTAGCTTCTTTTAGGCTAGGAGCTTTTAAATAAAATTTGGCCTCTGATTCAGAAAATTCATTAATGCGCGAAGAGGCATTTTCTATAGAAATGCTATCAATAAAATACCTGTTGTGCAATCCTTTTAATAATTGACTTAATGTATTAAGTATAAATAAATAGGAATCCAAAGATGAAAGGTTACTAAGAGCTTCATTGTTATTATTAATAGTTTGGGTACATTTAAGTTTAAGTGGAATTGTAGCCATGGAGGTGCCGCTTTCCGCATTGCTTGTATCACAGTGAGGAGCAATAATAACATCCATATCATCAAAACATTTTTCCTTTGCTAAAGCTAATTCTGCGCCGTTTGTGTACTCGCCTGGGCATCCTAATAGAAGTACACTTCCACCGCTTTTAGATATTACTTTTGATAATCCTAATGCTGCCGCAATAGAAATGCTAGCATTCACGTTATTACCAAAAATGTGACCTACATTTTCAGTAGACGTGTATTTGCATATATAGCATATCTTAGGGTGGCCATTTCCATATTGAGCATAAAAAGAAGTAGGAATATTACAATAATTTTCTTGTATTTCAAAACCATGAGCTTTTAACATATTTATTATGTAAGAATAACCTTTATACTCTTTATAACTCGTTTCTGGATTAGTATAAAGATAATTAGATAAATTGTGGATATCTTCTTTTATACTGCTTATATAACTTATAATTTCTTGTTTCATAGCCTTCGCTCCTTTCAAAATGTTCATACCTATTAACACATTTAGTATAACCAAAGGTACATAAATATATTGATAATAATAAATAATATTTTATAAGTTTAAATAATAATTTTATATAGCTATTTATGGCATAAAATGTAGATAAATATATTTTAAATTATTAAGTGGACAAAATAAGAAACCGTACTTAGTTGAATAAAATATAGTATAAGAGGCTATACTGTAGGTAATTTTTAATTAGCAAGTTTAAGGGGGAAATTATGAAAAAAGAAAAATGTATTATATGTAGAAAGCCTCTAAATGATGGTATAATAATAAATGGAAGAGGGATTTGCAATAATTGCGAAGGAAGAATTATAGAATCAAAGGCTAATACTGATTTTTATGAATATTACAAGAACTGTATAAGAAAGACTTTGGTGCAGTTTATACCAAGAGGAGTGACTAAGGATTGTCAAGATTACCACTTGTAGATGGAGTGTTAAAATATATAAAAGAAAAAAATGTTTCCTTTTGTATGCCAGGGCATAAGGGAGGGCTTGGTTTTTTTAAAACGATAAGAGGCAAGGAGCTTTACGAAAATTTTATAAAGGGAGATATTACTGAGGTCGATGGACTAGATAATCTCCACCATGCAGAAGGAATAATTAAAGAGTCTCAACAGTTATTGAGTGAATACTATGGAAGTATTAAATCTTATTTTCTAGTGAATGGTAGTACTAGTGGGAACTTAGCTATGATTTTTTCATCCTTCAATGAGGGTGACAAAATCATTGTAGAGAGAAATTGTCATCGCTCGATATTTAATGCCATTATTATGAGAAAACTAAAGCCAGTATATATTAAAAATGAAATTCATCCAAAATATGATGTTCCTTTTCCTTTAGATAAGGAGCATTTTTCCACTTTAATTAATGAAAATAAAGATGCTAAAGGGATTATTGTTACCTACCCTAATTATTATGGTATATGCTTTGATTTATCATACATTACTCAAATTGCTAGAAAATATAATATTAAGGTATTAGTAGATGCCGCTCATGGTGCGCATTTTGGTGCCAATAAGTTATTACCCGAAAACCCTTTGAAAATGGGAGTTAATATGGTAGTTATGAGTGCGCATAAAACTCTACCTAGCCTAACGCAAACAGCTTTTTTACATGTAGGAAAAGGCACGGATATCAGTAAGGTAGATTTCTATGCAAGTGCCTTTTTAAGTACAAGTCCATCTTATATGCTTTTATGTTCTATGGATTATGCAAGATTTTATCTTCAAGAGTGTGGTGAAAATGATTATGAAGAGTTAATTAAAATATGTAAATTTAATAGAGAGAGAATCAATAGATTAGGCAAATTTCACATTATAGGTGAGGAAGATTTATTAGTTGTATCAGAGAATTCCACTAAATATGATAATAAGTATACTATGGATTTAACTAGATATATATTAAATGTACCTAAGGGGTATAGTGGACATAAGTTATTAGAATATTTAAGAATAAACAATATTCAAGCTGAAATGAGTGATAGTAGAAATGTAGTTTTAATATTTTCACCCTTTAATAATCAGCAGGATTTTGAAGTGTTATACATAGCCCTGAAAAACTGTGATATGAACAATTTAAAGGGGAAATATGTAGAATTAATAGATTATGGTATGCCAATGCCAATTATGTACCCATATGAAGTAATGGATAGAGAAAAAACTATGGTAGAGTTAAAAAATTCACAGGGGAAAATAAGTGCAGTAGCAATAGTTCCATATCCACCAGGAATACCTATTGTAATGCCTGGAGAAAGACTAGATGAGGATACTATAGCTGTTATAGAATATTACTTGCAATGCAATGTAACAGTACTTGGAATTAATGATGGGAAAGTAGCAACAGTAGAAAAATAGACTATTAATATTGGTGGAGGGGATTGAATGGAAAGAGGGCGTCTAATAGCACTAGAAGGCCCAGATGGTTCAGGGAAAACTACTCAAATACAATTACTAGAAAAGCATCTAAAAGAATTGGGATTTGAAGTAGTAAGAACTAGGGAACCGGGTGGCACAGAAATTAGTGAGAAAATCAGAGAAATAATATTGGATAATGATAATTGTAATATGAGTTATATGTGCGAGGCATTACTCTATGCTGCGTCTAGGGCTCAACTAGTTAGCGAGGTTATAAAGCCAGCCTTAGACATGGGTAAGATAGTTATATGCGACCGTTTTGTATATTCTTCAATGGTGTATCAAGGCATTGGCCGCGGACTCGGATTGGAAAGAATAAAGAGCATGAATGAAGCCGCTTTAGATGGATTAGAAGCAGATTTAATATTTATGATTACTATCCCATATGAAGAAGGATTAAATCGAAAAAAAATGCAAAAGACTTTAGATCGTTTAGAAAATGGCGGGAATGAATTTCATAAAAAAGTTTTTGAAGGTTACTTAGAAATTTGTAGGAAATATGGTAAAATAGAAGTAATAGATGGTAATAGGAATGTAGATGAAATACATAAAGATATAATAAACAGAATAAAAAAAATAAAATTATAAAAAGGGTGGGGTTAAATGAAATTAGTTATTGCAATAGTACAAGATGATGATGCAAATGATTTAATTAAGGAAATAACAGACAAGGGTTTTAGGGTTACAAAATTAGCTACAACCGGAGGGTTTTTGAAATCAGGCAATACAACATTACTAATGGGTGTTGATAAAGAAAAGGTAGATGAAGTTTTAGCCATTATCGAGGAAGTATGTAAGGAAAGAAAGCAAATAATATCATCACCTTCACCTGTAGCTGGTTCTACTGGAGTATATATGCCATTTCCTATTGAAGTGGAGGTAGGTGGAGCAAATGTATTTGTAGTTGACGTAGACAAGTACATAAAGGTATAACTAATTAGAAGCAAGTATATATAAATCTATACTTGCTTCTATGTATGGAGGATCAAAATGAATTTTGAGAGCATAATAGGTCATAATAGTATAAAAAATCAAATAAGTAAATCTATAGAATCGGATAGGTTATCACATGCTCACCTTTTAGTTGGAGAGGATGGAATAGGCAAAAGTATAGTAGCTAAGAATATAGGGTTAAAGGTTTTAGGAAAAAATCAAGATAGACAATATGTTGATTTGGTAGAATGGAGAATAGAAAAAAACAAAAGTACCATAGGGGTTAACTCTATAAGAGCTTTAATTGAAGAAATTAACAAAAAACCTTATGAAGGTGATAGGAAAGTTATTATTATTTACAATGCCCATAAAATGACGGTGCAAGCTCAAAATGCTTTTTTAAAAACAATCGAAGAGCCACCTAAAAACGTGATTATACTTTTATTATGTGAAAATCTTGAAGTTATATTGGACACAATAAAATCAAGATGCCAAATACATAAACTAAAGAATTTAAACGTAGATGAGATGAAAGAGTTTTTAAAAATAAATTATTATGATTTATCTTTAGAGGAGATAAGGGTTGTTATAGCTTTTAGTGATGGAATACCAGGAAAAGCTGAAAAGTTTATTCAAGATAATAATTTCAAGGATATTAGAAATATTACCTTGGAAATATTGCTTAATCTTAATAAAGTTGGAACTGAAGAGCTAATTAAATATGAAAAAAAATTATCTAATCAAAAGGAAAATTTTGAAGAAATATTAACTGCATTTCTTTCGTATATTAGGGATACCATAATATATAAAGAAATTGAAGAAGAAGATTTAATTCTTAACATAGATAAGTTATTAAGTATAAAAGAATTGGCTAATATATTTTCATTTATTAAATTAAATGGTATTATAAGCATAATAAATGATACTAGGGAGAATTTAGTTAGGAACGTTAACCCGGGGTTGACGTTTGAAGTAATGCTATTTAAAATGCAGGAGGTTTAACGACATTTCAGAAGGTAAGGTTCCCACTTATATAAGTGGGAGTTACCTACCTTAGCAAAAATAAAACTTCAGTGGTAGTTAAATCCCCTTCTGAAGTCGTTAATATGCAGCTGCGAAGGAGATGATTTAACATGGTTACAGTAATAGGAGTACGATTTAAAAAAGCTGGTAAAATATATTATTTTAGTCCAAATGGTATAGATATTCAAAAGGAAAATAAGGTTATTGTTGAAACCGTAAGAGGGATAGAATTCGGAGAATGTGTTATTGGCATAAAGGAAATACGAGAAGATGATATAGTATCTCCCCTTAAATGCGTTATCAGAAAGGCTACAGATGGAGATGCAGAAAAAGACTTAGAAAATAAAAGAAAAGAAAAGGAAGCCTATGAAGTATGCTTAGATAAGATACATAAACATGAACTAGATATGAAACTCATAGATGTAGAGTATACTTTTGATAATAATAAAGTTATATTTTACTTTACAGCAGATGGAAGAGTGGATTTTCGTGAATTAGTAAAGGACTTAGCGGCGGTATTTAGAACCAGAATAGAACTTAGACAAATAGGAGTTAGGGATGAAGCAAAAATGATAGGTGGGCTTGGACCGTGTGGTAGACCTATGTGTTGTTCAACTTTTTTGGGCGAATTTGCACCAGTGTCTATAAAAATGGCTAAAGAGCAAAATTTATCATTAAATCCTACAAAAATTTCAGGTATTTGTGGTAGACTTATGTGCTGTTTAAACTATGAGCAGGACACATATGAAAGAATAAGAAAAACTTTACCTACTTTAGGATCCATAGTAGACACACCTTATGGTAGAGCAGAAGTTATTGGGAATAGTGTTGTAAAAGAAACTGTGAAAATTAAGATAAAACTTAATGGGAGCGATGAAGAAATAGTAGAGGTTAAAATCGAAGACTTAACATTAATTTCTGGAAGATATGAAGATTCTGTTATCGTGGAGAATATTAAATTGGAGTTAGATGGAAATGAGGAAGATTCATATGTTGTAAAAGAACTATTTAAAGATAACTAGGGGGGGGGAAGATGAAGTCGGTTATAAAAGTATACAATATGAATACTTCGGAGGATATTAGTAACATTAATGTAGCAATATCTAATAATCAAGGGGTAGTTGCTTGCCAAATAAATAGTGTAAGCAAAGAAATAGAAATAATATATGATGATTATTTTGTTTCATTGGATAATTTAATTGAGGCAATTGAGGTAGTCGGGTATACAGTTATATAAAGAAATCAGAGAAACTTTCTCTGGTTTCTTTTCTTTGTTTTTTGCTATGTTAAAAAGTAAAGTATAAATGGATTCATATGAATACGCATTTTAGAATTGGAGATAATAATTTTGAAGGGAGGCTTAAAATATGAAAAAATTAGCAGTGCAAAAGGGATTAAACCCAATTAAGGATTACTTGAGTGACGAGGGATATACAGTCAAAGAGTTTGATAATAGAAAAAAAAATGCAGGTAATTTTTTTAATAAATATGATGCTGTTATTGTCACGGGCGAGAATCAAGATATTATGGGTATAGAGAATACTATATCAAAAACTTCAATTATTAATGCAACTGGAATGACGGGTGAAGAAGTTAAGATGCAAATAGAAAAAAAATAGTATTTAACAAAAAGTAATATATTGGGATATAGAGGCTGTTAACTTACATTCAAAGGTTAACAGCCTATTTTTCTGTTGAAATACATTTAAAATATACTGATAATTTTTGCAAAAATATAAATTAGTTTTAAACAACAATAAAATAATTTGGAGGTATGAGAATTTTAAATTAAGTCAATAATTTAAATGTAAATCATTGACTAATAAATATGAAAGGGGTTTTAAATATGAGTATGAAAAAAGGAATAATTAGTATATCTACGATTGCTGTAGTAATGTTAGGAGTGTTTTTTTCTATGAAGTTCATTGGAGGAAGAGAAAATGTTGCTAATGTAAAATTACAAGATGATAGTATAGTGCAAAGCAATAAAATAATACCTACAGATAATAATGAGACGGTAACAAATAAAAATACTCAAGGGGAAAGCACTAATGAAATGGATGCTGCTTATATAAATGACAAAACTAACGTTGGAATGTATACTGTTAAAGAAAATGACACAGTGTTTAGTATAGTAAAAACGTATACACCTAGTCAGGACAAAAGCAAAATGGTTGAATTTATTAAAAGTAGGAATGGTATAAATGAATCTTACAAAATTGCAGCGGGTCAGAAAATAGTAATTCCTTATGAAAAAGCAATTAAAGATTCAACTGCTGTAGTTGAAAAAGCTAAAACAGATAAAACAGCTAAAACAGCTAAAACAGCTGTAGTTAAAAAATCTAAAACTGGTGACTACACTGTTAAAAGCAAAGATACATTAACTTCAATCGCCAAAAATAATATGACTTCATATAATGTGAAAAAAGCGATAGAAATGTTAAAAGAAACAAATAAAATTACAAATGAGGATGCTATAAAAGAAGGCACAATTATTAATATTCCAAAATAATAGCTATAAAAAAGAAGTGTAATTTTGAGTCTCTCAAAATACACTTCTTTATTTATAGTGCAAGTAATTGATGCATTAAATCATCTCCTGTGGAGTTACACAGCTTCGAAAAAAATGAATTAACGACTGTAAAGTTGAAACAAATATTAGTTTGTTAAATCCTAAGTATTTGCATTTTACTACTTTCAGCAAAAATAAAGTCACCATCCAAAGTTAGTAAAAAGTCTATATTATTGTACTCCGCAGTAGCTATGTGGAAAGCATCATTTACAGATAATAGGTTTTCACACATGAATTTTTTAACTAGAGATATACACTCTTCAGGAATGTTAAGATATTTTATATTTATAATTTTTTCTAGTTCTGAAATTATTTCTACGGACTTATTGTAATAGATATTCAATAAATCTCTTTTCATAGAATTTTTAGAAATATTATCAAAATACCTTTTATATGGAATATGAATAAGTCTGTCTTTTTTCTTTTCCTTTAATATTTTTGTATCATGACGGCTAAAGCTATTTGCTATAGATCTAATGTTGACGGCTGAGTTATAGGGTCTATTATTGCTTATTTTACATTGGATGTCACTAATGAACAATTTATAAAGTATTTTATTTAAAACTTCTGCAGAGATGATACTGGTAGTGTAAAACTCACAACTTCCTTCAGAAAGTTGCTTTAAGCATGATAAACAATCACTATGCTTAATATCATCATCATATATTAAGCTGAGCAAGAAGGAGGCATCTAATAAAACAGAATTCTTATTGAAAACTATATTTTTAAAAGGATATAATATTAATTGCATTTTTAACCTCATTATAATCGATTATTATATAATTAATGTATATTCAACAATGGTTACTAATAGTAGTTTTATAATAAATTAGATTGGTGATAAATAAAATAAAATATATTTATTATTTTATAATCTGTATTCTCTTGATTTAGCAACAAAAATTGAGGTATACTTCTGTTGTTGTTATGTATAAAGTAAATATAGATTTCATAGAAAGGAGATACATAATGGGGTTTTTAGGAGATGATGAAACTTTAGATGATCTTAATTTAAAGGGAATTCATGTTATTCAAAAAAAACATGCTTTCCGGTTTGGGGTGGATGCAGTATTACTTGCTAATTTTGCTAAAATAAGAAGAAATGCTAAAGTTGTTGATTTATGTACTGGTACAGGAATAATTCCTTTCATATTAGCAGGTAAAACATATGCAAGTAATCTAATTGGTGTGGAAATTCAAAAGGAATTTGTTGATATGGCGAATCGATCTGCACGATATAATAATTTAGAACATAAAATTAAATTTATAAGTGGAGACTTAAAGGATATAGAACTCATTAAAAGCATTCCCAAGGCAGAAATTGTTACAGTTAATCCACCTTATAAACTTCAAAATTCAGGATTAATAAGTTTAGATGATAAGAATGCTATAGCAAGACATGAGATTTGTTGCACATTAGAAGATGTAATTATTGCATGTAGAGCTTTGTTGAAGGATAATGGACGGATGTATATGGTACATAGGCCTGATAGATTAGTTGATATTTTATGCGCTATGAGAAAACATAGAATTGAGCCTAAACGTATAAGAATGGTGCATCCTAGTGTAAATAAGGCGCCTAACATTGTACTCATCGAGGGACAAAGAGATGGAGGAACCTTTTTAAAATGGGAGCCCCCTCTTTATGTTCACACTGAGGATGGTGGGTATACTCAGGAAATTGCTGATATGTATAATTCAAATACAATAGAATATTAAATAATTTAAAGGTAGAGCCAATTAATGCAAATATTAAAGTAAAGGGTGATAAGAATGTCAGGAAAATTATACTTAGTTCCAACCCCTATAGGCAATTTAAAGGATATAACGCTCAGAGCATTAGAAGTGTTACAAAATGTAGATATAATAGCGGCAGAAGATACGAGGCAAAGCTTAAAATTACTAAATCATTTTAATATAAAAAAGCCACTTATAAGCTATCATCAACATAATGAACAAGGAAAAAGTCAAAATATAATTGAGCAGATAAAAGAAGGTAAAAATATAGCTATAATTAGCGACGCGGGATCGCCGGGAATATCAGATCCGGGAAGCGTAATAGTTTTAAAGTGTATAGAACAGAACATAGAATTCGTAGTGCTTCCTGGTGCCACTGCAATTACTACTGCACTTGTATATTCAGGACTTGATACTACAAAATTCATATTTAGAGGATTTTTACCTAGGGAAAATAAAGATAGAAAGCCTATCATTGATGATTTAATAAATAGGAGTGAAACTTTAATTTTCTATGAGGCTCCTCACAGACTCTTAAAAACTTTAGAATTTTTATATGAAAGTATTGGAAACAGAAAAATATCAATGTGCAGGGAACTTACAAAATTATATGAAGAGATAATTAGGTTGAGTTTAGAAGAAGCTGTGGAATATTATAAACAAAACGCCCCAAGAGGAGAATATGTATTAGTAGTTGAAGGTAAGAGTAAGGAAGATATAGACAAAGATGAAAGAGCTAAATGGGATTTACTAACTATAGAAGAACATATACAAAAACATATGGATGAGGGAATAAATAAAAAAGATGCAATGAAAAAAGTTGCAAAAGATAGAAATATGCCTAAATCAGAAGTATACAAGCATTCATTGGAAATTTAACCTATGTTCCCAATGAATACTTGCGCAAAATAGTGTTATAATAAAAATGTCGTTTTAAGAGTGAATAAATTATAAAAGTACATATATATATATATTTTTTGATATGGGGGGATTAAGTTGCGAAAAAAAATAATATCGCTTATAGTAACAATTGGACTGGCTGCTACAATAAATATACAGGTATTGGCAGATCCATTATCGGATAAGCTTAGTAATCAAAAGGGCCGGCTTGAGGAGCAAAAAAACGAGTACAAGAAAATACAAGATAATGTTGCGGATATAGAAATTTCAATTGAAAAATTGGATTCGAGCATAGGAAAAATGGGCATAGAAGTGGATAAAACAAAAGATAAAATAGGTGAGACCCAGAAGCAAATAGAAAAAACAACAAAGGATATACAAGTTGCAGAGGCTAATATTAAAGAAGAAGAGGACTTATTTAATAAGAGAATGCGAAGCATGTATATGAATGGTGCGGATAGCTATTTGGAAGTCTTATTGGATTCAGAGGGAGTAGAAGATCTTATTTCAAGGGTTGACAACATTAAAAAAATTGTGGAATATGATAATAAAATTATTGGACAATTAACAGCTGAAAAGAGTAAAATTGAAAATAAAAAGGTTGTGCTTGAAGCTGAAAAAACTAAGTTATTAGTGTTGAAAACTGATAATGAAAATAAGATAGGCAAGCTTAAAGAAAAGAAGCAAGAACAAGATGCATTAATCAAGGAAGCTGAAAAGAAAAAACAATTATATGCTGGCAAGATTAGTGATGGACAAGCTACCGTAGATGCTACTATGAAGCAAATACAACAAATAAGAGATAATGCAGCTAAGACTGCTCAATCTAATGTTACTCCATCTAGAGGATCAGGATCAGCGTCAGCGTCACTTAGCTCTAATGCGATAGTTGCTTATGCAAGTAATTATTTAGGAACACCATATGTTTGGGGTGCTGCTGGTCCTGAATATTTTGATTGTTCTGGGTTTATGCAACATATATATAACCATTTCGGAGTTTCATTAAGCCGAACTACATATACACAGATAAATGAAGGATCATATGTATCTAGAGAAGCTTTGCAACCAGGAGATTTGATTTTCTTTGGTTCAGCGTCAGATCCACATCATGTGGGAATGTATGTAGGAAATAACTCATATATTCATGCACCTCGTACGGGAGATGTGATTAAAATATCAGAATTGACACGAGGAGATTACCTTACTGCAAGAAGAGTTAAGTAATTTTGAATAAAAAAACAGGCTATTTTAATAGTCTGTTTTTTTATTCACGAGAAAATTGTAAAGTTTGATTTTTATAAAACCGTAAATTGACCACAGAAAATATAACATGGATGATATTTTCTGTGGCTAATTATCGAATACTAATATAAACGAGTTCAAGAAAAATTGCAATATTAATAGCAAAAGAGGGAATAGAAAAGATATGTGGTATTGCTGAGGGGGGGTAATAAGTTTGAGTGTATAAAACATAGCTGACTAAAGCAGGAGTGGATTAGTCAGCTGTTTTTTGGGGAGATTAGATAGTATAGGGAGGGTTAGTTTGCAAGTGATTTCAGATATAGCTAAAATCACTTGCAAACTATAATAATTTATTTAAATAAGATAAAAATCAAATGGCAGAAAAAGATAAAAATTGAAAGTAGAAAAATAATTTAATACTCTTTTCTCCACACAAGGATTAACAGTTTATGAACAGGTGATAATGTATAATGTGGATAAGAAACTTGTCAGAATTACTTTTAATATGTAAATGCTTTTAAACAAGGCTTTCCGTGTAAATTAAATTGTCCACAGCTTCTGTTGATTAAATGTTAAAAACAGTGGATAACTTAATTATAATGGTTAAAATTTAGATGTTTGCAATATTAACTGTGAATTAAATCAAATTGCATAACGAGAATCTTGTAAAAGAGTAGAGTATATTGCGTATTATAAATAATGTTAAAAATTAGTGGGTTTTCAAACTAATAATTTATATTAACCGCTATTTATTATTAAAGTATACAGAGCGAAGAAAAAACAACATTAATATGGTAATATTTTTATATGCGAATCTTAGGTTAGTTATTTTCAAATTTCTACAGAAATAATGCAAATTATAAAAAAAAGAAAATAACTTGTAATAGTATATACATACCCTATAATATAATTATATGATCAAGACTATAAAATATATTTTATTTAGTATATTAATTTTGGAAGGTGACAAATGGTGGATAAGGCTAAATTTACTCTAGATAATATAATTTCATTATCAAAATCGGTATCCGAAAACAGCATAATTCTGTATGAAGAATTACCTCAGTACGATTTGTTTTTATCACAAGTGATTGATTACTTAAATGATAAATTTGATGCTGATAATTACACTAATAATATAGTACAGAATTATATAAAAGGCGGAGTTATATCTAAGCCAGAAGATAGTAAAAAAAGAGGCTATACAAAGTTACACCTTGCCCAATTAGTCTTACTTAGCTACATGAGACCTATACTTACGTCAGAGGAAATTAAAAAAGTCTTTAGACTAGCGTTCAATGAAATTAATGATAGAGATGATGATATTATTTCATGGGAGAAAGCTTATAAAATTTTCTCTGATATGCAAAAGGAAAGCCTTAATCATTTCGTAGAAAATCAGTTTTGTGATAAATCAAAATTACAAAGTATAATTAATGCTTTAGATTTAAAAGAAAGTGACGAGGAAAGAATAACAGTGTTTTTAGTTGTAATGACATTGGTATCACAAGCTAGTGCAATAAAAAAATTAATAAGAAAAATTGTAGATGATTATGAAAATTAAAAAATATAGAAGTGTATATTAACTATTTTAAGCGGGGGGATAACAGAAAATAAAAATTAATATTTATTCAGAAATAGGAATGAAGATCCATTTATAATGGATCCAATGCCAAATCTTAAAAAAATAAATCAAAATTAATAGCATTTTCAGCATAAATAGTAGTACACCATAATATTTATTAACTTATAGTTAATAAATATTAAAGGGGTAGATGAATATGATTGGTAAGGTACCAACATTAATTTATGATCTGTGTGGGGACAAAGTAGAAGTTATGAATTACACGAAAGTTTTTTTTGAAAATCAGAATGAAGAGGGTTATGTGCTTCATGTAGAGCAACATGATAGAGTTACATCTATAAGTGAATTTGATTTAGAGAAAAGAGAAGATAAGTATTATTGCACTAGGAAGTTGTTTAGCTAACTAAATTTTTGAACATAGTTTTAACGACATTTCAGAAGGAAGGTCTCCTACTTCTATAAGTTGGAGTTACATGCCCTAATAAATAGAAAACTTCAGTGGGAGTATAAATCTCCTTCTGAAGTCGTTAATATGCAGCTCCGCAGGAGATGATTTAACGTCATTTATTTAATCACACAAGCTTTATAATTAATAAAGCTTGTGTGATTTTCTGCGTTTATAGTAATATTATATATTTGTAGTATAATCAAATAATGATAAGTATATTTTAGCTTATAAAAAGAAAACACTGTTTATAAATATAAGGGTGAATTAACCGATAAATAGTGTAAATCATATATTATAGTGAAATTAATAGTTTATACACTGTTAACTTAACTCGAAATAGTTTATAATTTATAAAATTAACATATGAAATGCAATAAGTCTGGATAAAGGTATGTTTAGCTATAGTATAATAATAATTGGTGTAGGGGGTAAAATATGCTAAGCCAGAAAGAGAAAACAATGATTTTAGAAAATTTTGCAGAAGAAAATCAACCTATAGAAATAATAAATAAATTAAATGATGGACAATCTGAGGCGGCGGTATATACTGTGGAATTTAGTGAATCGCGTAAATTAGGAGTTCTAAAAATTCAGGAAATGAATGAAAGCGGATTACATAATAAAGCATTCTTACAAGCAATAGAGAATGGAATTGAAGGATATATTCCTGAAATTATTGATGAAGTGGAAATACAATGTGAAAATAATTTAAAGAGATTTGGAGTTTTATATGAATTAGGCGGAGATAATGTACTGGGAATTAAAACATTGAAATATTCAATGGAAAATGAATTAGCATTAGTTAAGCAAACTTCAGAACAAGTAGCTAAATTTTTATATAATTGGAATAAGCCTCATATCTCTGAAATTAAATCTCCTATTGATATAATGAAAACTTCCTTAGGTTATAGATTTATGGATGAGAAATTTATAAAGGGTTTTGAAACATTAATGATCGATGAGGATAAAAAATGGCTAGTCATTGATGGAGTTGATAAATTTTTTCCGAATCCATATAAATTTTTTGCAGATGAAAAGGTATGGTGTGGTCGTAAAATAAAATATTTAGATTCATGCATACATGGTGATTTGCACGGAGGAAATATAATTGTTTCGGTGAAAAAACCGTCTATTATTGATTTTGGAAGTTACCAACTTCATAGTAATATTTTTTATGATACAAGGTATTTAGAAATACATTCTTTAATGGACTATTTAAAATTCGATAACAATAAACAAAGAAAATTTTGGATTAGTTTATGTGACGAATTAACAAAAAATGTTAAATATGTTGATATTCCAGATGGAGAAGGAGCTAGTATATTGAGAGATATAATACCAGAATTAAGACATGGTATAGACTATTTGCTCTCGGATTCTAGAAATAAACTATATGAGCCATCTTTTTATTTAGCTGGAGTTTCTGCAGGATTGAATTTCATTCGTAAAACAAAGGATGAAAATAAAAGGATGGCAGCAATGATATATACAATGTATAACTTAAGAGCAGTTTTAAAGCATGAACTTATAGATTTATATAATCCTAGCTTATTATCGAGCACTAGTGTTCAATGGTTTTTAGATGAAGCTTCAATAAGTGAGTATCTAGATAATGATTCAATATATAAAATTGACGAAAAGGCATATCACATTTCGGGTATAATAAAAAATAAGTCTATAGAGCTTACAGTTGAGCCTATTATAAACTTAAACAGTGGTAGGGTTAAATCATTAGAAATACTAGTTAGGGATTCAAGATTAGAATTTTTCCCGGATGAAATGTTTGAAAAAGCTAGACTTACTGGGGATTTGGAAAACCTTACTATGCTAGCTTGTGACAAATTAAATAACTATCTAAACAAACTTGAACCATTTATTGAAGAAGGATTATTTTTTAAGCTTCAATCGGATACAACTAGGCATACTATAAAAAAAGTTATAAAGAAATTGGAAGGGACAAACTTAGTTTTAGAAATTACACAACGCATACCAAGAAGTGCATTTTGGCGTAATTTTGCTGATGAATTAAAATTCAAATTAGCTATGGATAACTTTGGAGAAGGTAACTCTAATATGGTAGAATTGATAAAAATGAAGCCACATTTTATAAAAATTTCTCAGGAGATAGTAAAAGATGTGCATAAAGATGAAATAAAAGCATTGATGATAGAACATATGGTTAAAATGGGGATAAAAACAGGAATGAAGATTATAGCCGAGGGAATACGAACCTTGGAAGAAAAGGAAAAGCTAATGGAACTAGGTGTTGAATATGGACAAGGTACGTATTTTTCTTCAGCCATGCTTATTGATCATGCAGATTATGGAATTTGGAAACAAGGATTTTAGAATTTTAACGACATGTCAGAAGGAAGTCTCCCACTTCTATAAGTGGGAGTTACAGACCCTAACAAACAGAAAATAAAATTTTATTTTAAAAGACAGATGGCATTAGAAGAGATCCCTTCTAGGCGGCCAGTAAAACCAAGGCCTTCCTCTGTAGTAGCTTTAATGTTAACTTTATCTATAGGTAATTGTAGCGCAGTTGCAATATTTATTACCATAGGGGGTATATGGGGCGCCATTTTAGGGTTTTGTGCAATTATTGTAGCATCAATATTTTCGATTATGTAATTCTTATTTTTTATTAAACTGCCTACATATTTAAGTAGGACAATGCTAGACACGCCTTTATATTTAGCATCAGTATCGGGGAAATGATTTCCAATGTCACCAAGAGCCGCAGCACCTAAAAGAGCATCTATGATAGCGTGAACAAGAACGTCTGCGTCTGAATGCCCTAGTAATCCAGCCTCGTGCGGTATGGTTACTCCACCAAGTATTAAACTTCTACCCTTAACTAATTTATGAACATCATAGCCCATTCCAATTCTCAAGCGAATTACCTCTTTTCAATTTAATTTATAAATATTTTAAATATATAGAAATGTAACAGTAGGAATATATACTTTTCTTTATATAATATAGCATTTCATGAGAAGGTAATCAAGAAAATTTATTCGCGCAACACATTAAAATATGTAGTGAGGCACTCACGGATTTAGTAATAGGAAATATGATGAGAAAATAGCCAATAAGTTATTAACATGTTATCCACAAAACTGTGGATAGTGTGCATAACTTAATAATAAAATTTAGAAATATTTTATTTAAAATGCAAGTATTTACATAAAAAATTCTAAAAACGTCTATAATTAATACTATAAAGTATTCATTAACATCAACCCCACATATTATCCACACAAAAGCTGTGGATAATGTGTATAAGCCTTAAATGTTTTATATAAATTTACAAAAACATACATAATTTTAGTGCATTTGTGGATTAGTAAATCTTAATGTGTACAATCTGTTAGTCTAAATAAAAAATAGTAAAAAATTTCAAATTATTAGTAAATTTATGAAAATAATAGAGTGAAATATAACGTAATATTTATAGAAAAATAAATATTAATTACTTAGAAAGAATTTTAAAAGGTTGAGAAAAAGTTGTCAAGTTTTTTAGTGATAACTATAACAAATTGTTTAGTAGCGTGCCTAAGCACCAGAAATGTAATTAAAATGTAATAGCTATAAAACAGTAAAAAATTAAAAAGATCTCAAATTGTAGGGAGTCCCATAGAAGAAATTACCTTTGAGTCAGTAAAAAAATATTGGATAATATCTCATAGAAAAAGACAAAAGAAATATTTGAATTCAAGGGTAATAAAGAGATAATTACTAATAAATTTAAAGATATATTTACAAAAAAAAGCAGAAGTTAAATAAGATAGTTATTATTAACTAAGACTAACAAGTTATCCACAATTTCTGTGTGAATAATGTTGATAACCTTTATATAAGCCAAAAAGCACACAAATTTGTGTGCTTTTTAACTACATTTAAGCATAGAAGATGATGTTTAAGCATTTTCAGTTTTAATAGAATCAGAAATTAACTTATTAATACCGACTAGTTCTTTTGGCGTTAGATATCTCCATTTCCCAAGGGGTAAGTTGTCTATAGAAACATTCATAATTCTAAGCCTTTCAAGTTTCACAACAGCATACCCTAAATGCTCACACATTCTTCGTATTTGACGGTTAAGTCCTTCTGTTAAAATTATTTTAAAAACATATTTGCCTTCTTTTTTTACAAAACATTTTTTAGTTATAGTATTTAGTATAGGAATACCATTTGCCATACTCTTTATGAAATTAGGGGATATAGGTTTATCTACAGTAACAATATACTCTTTTTCGTGGTTATTACCTGAACGTAAAATTTTATTCACAATGTCTCCATCGTTAGTTAGAAATATAAGACCTTGAGAAGGTTTATCAAGGCGACCAATGGGGAAAATTCTTTTTTTAAAATTTATAAAATCTATGATATTTCCATTAACTTTATGCTCAGTAGTGCAGGTTATTCCAACGGGTTTATTGAAAGCTAAGTAGACAAATTCTACTTTATGTTTTAATGGTTTACCATTTATTTCAATGTGATCAGCTGCAGATACTTGAGTGCCCATTTCAGGGATTTTGCCATTTAAGGTGACATTGCCTTTGTCAATCAGTTTATCTGCTTCACGCCTAGAGCAAAAACCCGTTTCACTTATAAATTTATTTAATCTAATTTTTAAAGCACTATTTTCATAGGGCTGAATAATGTTTTTCTCTTTTTCATTAGGTGTGGTTTTCATTTTGCACCGTCCTTTGGAATTATAAAATAAGATTAAGGTATACAACTCATATTATATGGTTAAATCATCTCCTGCGGAGATTAAATGTCGTTAAATAATCATACAAATAGTTGTAAGGGTATCTTAAGCGGGATACCCTTAGTCAATTACAGCTTGACCATTATTATTTAGTGATACCTTGAAATTATGTGTACCAGCATACCTATTAAACTCAGTTAAGTTAATTGGAGTTTTATTTTTATTTTCAGAAACAAATATATAAATTTTTAAACCGTCGTCCGCATGTGCTTTAGTTAGGTATTTTTGTTTAAGCGATTCATCTAAAATTAAATGAAGTGCTTCATCCAAGGATTTATTTTCTAAATTTACAAGTTGTTTTATTTTATAGCCTCCAGGACTTCTGCCTTCTACTTTTGTAATTTTATTTGAACCGTTTACCTCCATTTTTAGAGAACAATTCATGTCGACTATAACAGAAAAATTATATCTATTATCCAAATATAATTTTCTTATTGAAAATAAAAGTAATAGGATGCAAGAAATAGCCAATAAGTACTTCCAAACGGAAATGCTTCGAAATTCTTTACCTACATATAGTTCGCCTATTTTAGGATGAGCCGTATGCTTTTCAAGGGTTACAAATTCATTATTTTGAGTTATGATATAGACCTTATTTTTTTCAATGTTAATTATTTTACCGGATTTTTGCATAGTGGCACCCCTTTTATATGCTGTAAGTGTATTTAAAAATGATAATGGATTGGAACTTATGCCTGCCACGGTTATGGCGAGGAGATAAACCTAAGTAACTATTTAAAGGAGAATAAATGTAATAAATTGATTTTATAATTATAGAGGCTGATAAGCATTATATTCAGGATTTAAGGAAACTAGAATATACAAAGTATGCACTGAGTTTCAATTATTATTATATCACATGAGAAGCTTATTAATAATTCCATTAGTTCATAAAGATAAGAAATATGGATTAGTAATAATTCTAAATCATAAAATGGGAGCATACGATGAAATTAAGAGGGCTAATGATTTCCCTTTTGTTATTTAGTATATATTTTAGGGTCAAAATAAATTAGGCATATTATAATAAAAAACCTCACAAACATTAAAAAAGTTTGTGAGAGTTTTTATTACAATATAGGCGAAAGTAATCTTGAAATAGATTCCTTAAATTTAACAATAAAACTTCTATTAACATATTTTTCGAGAGTTAATTCATCGCAAAATTTTAAATCGTCCATAAAAAAATGTTCTAAGTCGGAAGTTATTTCTTTATCATATATAAAAGCATTAATTTCGAAGTTTAAAGTAAAGCTTCTAATATCTAAATTAGCGGTGCCTATGGAGCTTATAGACTTATCAATAGAAAGAAATTTACTATGAAGAAAGCCCTTAGTGTAGGTATAACATTTTACGCCTGATTCTAGTAGCTCTCCCATATAAGATGTAGAAGCCCAATACACAAAGGGATGATCTGGTTTACTAGGTATCATTATGCGAACATCGACTCCGGATAAGGATGCTATTTTTAAAGCTTCTAATATACTGTCATCTGGAATGAAATAAGGAGTTTCTATAAAAATATTGGTTTCAGCTTTGCTAATCATTTTTAAATATCCATTTCTAATAGACTTCCAAGTTGAATCAGGACCGCTTGAAACTATTTGTAGACCTGTATTCCCAAGGTGAGCTCTGTGAGGGAAATACTTGTTATCAAAAATTGAATTTTCATTGGCGGCAAATCTCCAATCCATTAGGAAGTGCAATTCCAATGCATCTATTGCATCGCCCTGTATGAATAAATGGGTATCTCTCCAAAACCCAAATTTTTTAGAAAGACCTAAATATTCATCACCAATATTAAAACCACCTATAAAGCCATATTGACCATCGATAGTACAGATCTTACGATGATTTCTAAAATTTACTCTTAGATTTATATAAGGAACAAAGGGTGGGAAGAAACAAACAACTTTTCCGCCAGCCTCAATTAGTGGGGCGAAAAAGCGCTTAGGCACTTTAAGGCATCCCATACCATCATAGAGTAATTCTACCTCCACCCCTTCTTTAGCTTTTTGGGATAAAATTTCAAGAATAGTTCTTCCTAGATTATCATTTTGAAATATATAATACTCCATATGGATATATATTTTTGCATTTTTAAGGTTTTCTTTAAGTTGATCAAATTTTGATTTGCCATCAGTAAATATGGTTACCTTGTTATTATTAGTGTAAAAAGAATTATCACTGCAAAGATTAAGTGTCATAATGTCAGAGTATTTACTTAAAAAAGGATTAGTTTTAATTAAATCTTCATTATTTAAGAACTCCTTTTGTTTATCAATAATTGAGGTAAGATTCTCTTTTTCTTCTTTTTTTAGAGAAAATAATTTTTTTCTTTTCAAATTTTGACCAAGAAATAAGTATAGAATAAATCCTATGGTAGGTAAAAATAGTAATACCATAAGCCAAGTCCAAGTACTTGCAGGATTTTTGCGTTCAAGAAATACAACTGCCAAGGCGAAGAGGATATTGATAATAAATAATAAATTTAAAAAATGTAACAATAGTTCATTTGTAAACATATGTGCCTCCAAAAATTCATTTTATCTTATAATGATAGTATACATATAAAAGCGTATAAAAAAACATTAAAAATACGTATAAATAGAATATCTATTTTTTTATTAAATGTTTTTTGAGTAAAATAGAAATATTTCAGTATTATAATTTATATTATTAAAGGAATAGTAAGTTTTATGGTATAATAAAATTAAATTGCTGAAATCAACTTATGTGAAGAAGTATGTTTTGAATTGAATTTATGAATATATTAATAATATGTATTGTTTTTTTATTTGTGCATGAAGGTTTATACTAGATTGCTACTTTAAAAATGAGAATGGAATCGGGGATAAGGATATGGGGTTAGTTCATAGAATAGTTGATGAGGAAATAAACAAATCCTTAGAGCTTATAAAAGAATTAGAACTTGTGATGAATGAGATTCAAAGTAGCGAAAGTCTATTTAGTTCTAATATTCAAAATATGTCTTTAACTAACAAACAAAGTATATTAGACAAGTGGGTTAGTTATGTAGGATGTTATAATGAATTGAATGAAACACGGGAAAAATATAAAAATAAACTTATATTAAAACATACAGAAGATTCACACACTAAATATAAAAATATATTATTAATTTATGCCTCTACCATAGCGATACGTAAAAATGCTGTATTGTTAGCTAACATTATAGAAAAAAATAAATATTTGGAGTCAATGTTAAATGAGGCTAGGCCCGAATATAATATTAATAAAAAACAATATTATTATATTACACAAGAAATTACAGAAATTTATTATATGATATCTTTGTTTAGGAATAAGCATTACTTTGATTTTATGGTAAATCACTATGAAGTTTATGGATATGAAAGAGATGAAAACGAAGAAGAATTATTAAATTATGCAAGTTATAATTATTTAAATGTTATAAAACTTGTTAAAAATCATAGAAATATTGTTAAAAATAATATGATTAATTTTTTTGGAAAAAATATTTTTGATTTTTGGTTCCCATTTCAAAAATGGATCGCTATAAGTATTACTGGAGTTGATTACTCTAGTAGAAAAGAGAAATATGTTAGTAATGAAGATATTAATATTATAAAAGAAGAATTGCTACCAGGGGATATACTTTTAAAGAGGAACAATTATCAACTAACCAACCTGGGATTACCAGGATTTTGGACTCACACTGGGATTTATATAGGCTGTTTAGAAAAATTGGACAAGTATTTTAACGACATCCCACTGGGGGATTGTTTGTGTGTTTCAGAGTATGTAAAAGTAATTTATCCTAAAGTATATGATAGTTTATGCAATGAAAATAATGGAGAATATATTATAGAAGTTATTGCCCCTGGTGTGGTAATAAATCCTCTAGATGCTATTGCAAAAGTTGACTATTTTTCTGCATTACGTCCTAAATTACCTAAAGAGGATAAATTAAAAGCATTGTTTACAGCGTTTGAATCTTTAGGGAAGGCATATGATTATAATTTTGACATTATGACAGATAATGCTTTGTTTTGTAGTGAATTAATTTATAAATCGTATTTATGTTCAAGGAATAAGAAAGGGCTTACATTTAACTTAGAAGCAAAAGCTGGCAGGCTATTACTTTCACCTAATAATATTATTAAAAAATTTGATTCAGAATTTGATAGTGAAAATGCAGAATTTGATTTTGTAATATTTTATGATGGTAGTGAAAGAGAAAGAAAAGCTATAAGGAAAAACGAAAATGATTTAAAAATAACTTGGAAGCTATCTAAGTGGAGAATGTTAAGGAGAAGGGTTATTTTAAAAACAGAAATAAGGTATCCTATAGTAATATTAAATTCAGCATTGTCAAAATTAAAAATTATTTTATATGGTGTGTTTTATTAATTATGATATATGTATATAATATAAGCATTGTATTAAAAATATGGTTAAGTATTAAAAAATATAGTTAAAATATTAGATTAAATTCTAAAACAGAAAGTAGGATAAATAATAAATATGAGAAATATAAAAATTGTAATAGAATATGATGGTACTAGGTATAAAGGATGGCAAAGACTTGGAGATAGCGATAATACGATTCAGCACAAAGTAGAAGCCGTTTTAAGTAAGATGGCAGAAGAAAATATTGAAATTATTGGGTCTGGAAGAACAGATGCAGGAGTACATGCAACAAACCAAGTAGCAAATTTTAGAACAGAATGCACAATGCCAGATCATAAAATGCGTAGTTATTGCTATGAATATTTACCAGAAGACATTGTAGTGAAGACGGTCGAAGAAGTGGATCTCAATTTCCATGCTAGATATAATGCTAAAGTTAAAAAATATGTATATAATATTTGTAATAACAAAGCACACAATGTTTTTACTAGAAAATATGATTATCATGTGCCACAACCTCTAAATATTGAAAATATGAGAAGAGCAGCAGAAATTTTAATAGGAGAACATGATTTCCAAAGTTTCACAACACTTAAAACAAAGAAAAAGTCTACTATAAGAAATATTTATACAATAAATATCGTAAATGATGATGGAAATATAGAAATTAGTGTTCAAGGAAATGGATTCATGAAGAATATGGTGAGATTAATAGTTGGGACACTTGTTGAAGTGGGCCTGGGTGAAAAATCTGTAAATGAAATTAGTGATATTTTAGATAAAAAAGAAAGAAAATATGCTGGACATATTGCACCAGCAAAAGGCTTATTTTTAGAAGAAGTTAATTATTAAAAACCAATAAAATGGTTAATATTACAGCACCAAAGGTGATGATTTAAAAGAGGCACATAAGTATTAACTTATGTGCCTCTTTTTAGTTTTATGTTTAGTTAAAACATCTCCTGTATAGCTGAGCATCTTATTTGAATATACCTTATGTAGCTATATATGCCAAACTACAGTATTCCTTCATTCTTTAATATATCTTCAATTTCATCAACTTTTCTAGAGAGAATATAAAAACTATCTTTTAATATATTTTTTGGAAGAGGAGTTTCTTTTATAGTTTTTTCTAACACGTCTATAGTGTCGAGTGCATCATCAATGCCCTTTTGTGCTAGTTTTAGATTAGCTTCTTTCATTTTTTAATCTCCTTTAACTTATGTTATTTCATTAAATATACTTAAACCCTAACATTAGTAATTACTAATTTCAAGTTAAGAATGACTTTTATTTTATGTAAAACTGAAAAAATTAACTTTTCTTATTCTTAAGAATTTTATTTTTAACATCTTTCAAAATAGAATCGAAACCTTTGAATTTTACGTCAGGAAAGGCTTTTATAAGTCTTGAATAATCGGGGGATTTTTTGAAAACCAAAGAATCATATTTTACTTTCAATTCTTTTATGATAGTCTCAACGTCAGATTTTTTCTTACTCATCTTAATTTCGGCACTTTCTATTAACTGGTCCAATTTAATTTTTAATTCAGACATATCCTTAGTATTCCCTAAATTTAATTTAAAATCTGGAAGTTTATCGATTAAATCTGAATATACTGTATTTAATTGGGTTAATAGGGACCTTAATTTAAATATTGTATTCACAGTAATTATAAAATCAATGAAGAAATATAGGAATAGAATATAAAAAAGTGTTATGCCTGGGATAGGTGGTATTAAATTTACTATGTAAATAATATAGGGGTGAATTACCTTCAAAATAAATATGGAAACAAAGCCCCATATTATAGAAAAGGATAAGCAAATTCTACCCTTAAGATTGTATGGCTCATCACTGTAATCCCACCAAGTACTATTAAATGCAGTTTCTAGAATATAACCTGTCATATACTCTAGAGCAGAGGTTAAAAATACTGAACCTAAAAAAAGGAAAATATAATTAGTTTCAATATGCTTTAGCAAAACAATTATTGCCAAAGTACCAAAACCATAAATAGGACAAAAGGGACCGTGGAGGAAGCCGCGGTTAATGAATTCTTTTTTCTTAACTGTAGCATATACTGTTTCAAGACACCATCCCATAAAGGAATAGATAATAAAATAATAAAAAAGCGTAAATACGCTAGAATTTAACAAAGTCATATTAATCATAGATTAACTCCCTTTTTTTTAGCCCATTGTACATTGAATAAGAAAATGATAACACAAAAAGCGTTTTTTTTATAGTATATGGGATGAATAAATATTATTATATGCAATTTTATAGAAATAACTACATATATATTAATTAAGCAATGATAATTTAATTTGAATTCTAGGAGGAAAATACATGATAAATATTATTTGGTTTTTAATTTTATCATTTGGGACAATTATTGGTATTGTTACAGGAAAAGGAGAGATTTTATCAAAAGTTATTGTTTCATCAACAACTAGTGCTGTGGAATTAGTAATGGGACTCGTTGGAATGATGTGTCTTTGGTGTGGGATAATGAGAATTGCTGAAAAAAGTGGATTAACTGATAAATTGGCAAGGCTGCTTAGGCCAATATTAAAAATAATATTTAAAGAAGCTGGAAAAAACCAGAAGGCGATGGCTAGTATTACCATGAATTTAACAGCCAATATGATGGGACTTTCTAATGCAGCCACACCCTTGGGCATAAAGGCTATGGAAGAGATGCAGAAAATTAATAATGAAAAAGATATAGCTAGTGATGACATGGCTTTATTTTTAGTTTTAAATGCTGCATGCATTCAGCTTCTGCCTACAACGGTGATATCTATTAGGGCTGCGTATAACTCTCAAAATCCAGCAATTATTATAATACCTGCAATAATTGCAACAGGTACTGCTGCAGTCTTAGGCGTGGTTTATTGTAAAATTCTACAAAGGTATTTTTAAATATATAGAAATATTAATGTTTAAATTTAGATGGGGTAGGTGAAATAGGATGATTATAGCTAATTTAGTATCGTATATTTTAAAGGGAATAATTCCAATTATCATAACGCTTGTGGTAATATATGGAGTTATTAAGAAGGTGAAGGTATATGAGTGTTTTGTTGAAGGCGCAAAGGACGGAATAACTATTTGCCTGAAAATTTTTCCGTATCTTTTGGCTATGATTATAGCTGTTAATGTATTTAGGGCTTCCGGGGCTTTAGACTTTTTTATTTATTTAGTAAAACCAGTTGTTGTGTTTATTGGACTCCCCCCTGAAGTTGTTCCTTTAGTTTTAATAAAACCACTTTCAGGAAGTGGAGCTTTAGGAGTATTCACTGATATTATAAAGCAATATGGAGCAGATAGTTACATAGGACGCGTGGCATCCATAATAATGGGATCAACAGAAACCATTTTTTATACCTTGACAGTATATTTTGGAGCGGTAAATATAAAAAAAATAAGGCATACACTAGTAGCAGCAATATTAGCAGATATTACAGCAATTATAATGGCAGTTAACCTGGCTAAGTTCTTCTTTTAAGGACATTTTAAAAGGGAAGTTCCCCATTTATATAAGTGGAGATACATAATATAAGAAAGAGAAAACTTCAGTGGGGTATAAATCTCCTTCTGAAGTTATTAATGTTGCAGCTTCGAAGAAGATTAAACTTATAACACAAATTGTAAAAGAAAGAAAAAGTATGATATTATAAATATACTGGAGTAAAATAAGGTAGATAACAGATATAATTGTTATTTATATTAGAAGAATGTAAGGGGGATATAATATGATTGAAATTACTGGCGTAAATAAGAGCTATAATGGTAAGAATAAAGCTGTAGACAACATAAGTCTAACTATAAGGGACGGAGAGATATTTGGATTTTTAGGCCCAAATGGAGCAGGTAAAACTACTACCATAAAAATGATTACTGGAATATTAAGTGCTGATAGCGGAAGAATCAATATCAATGGAATTGATATTGAAAAAAATGATTTAGAGGCTAAAAAATTATTTGGCTTTGTACCAGACAATCCGGACATGTTCTTAAGACTTAAGGGTATTGAGTATTTAAACTTTATGGCAGATATTTATGATGTGCCAAGTATTATTAGAAAAGATAGGGTCGAAGCTTTAGCAAATAGATTTGAAATGAGCAATGCGCTAACGGACCAAATTCAAAGTTATTCTCATGGTATGAGACAAAAGATAATTATTATGGGAGCACTTCTTCATGAACCAGAAGTTTGGATTTTAGATGAGCCAATGACGGGCCTTGATCCTAAATCTTCATATGTTTTGAAGGAAATGATGAAAGAGCATGCAAATAACGGGAAAACCGTATTTTTCTCAACTCACGTTCTAGAAGTAGCTGAAAAAATATGCGATAGGGTTGCTGTAATAAATAAGGGGAAAATATTATTCTGTGGAACCCTTGAAGAACTAAGGGAACATTTTAAAGCCAGTGGGTCACTTGAAAAAATCTTCTTGGAGATGACTGAAAATGTATAAATTTATAGCGCTAACTAAGGTATTATTAAAAACAGGAACTGGATCCCCTAGTAGTAAGAAAGATAAAAAAAAGATAAAAGGAATATTGCTTGGATTACTTTTAGTACTAGCATTCACACCTATGGCTATAGGGTTTGGAGAGTTTATATTTACGGCCTATGATGGATTACATCAAATTGGTCAAGAAGCAGTTATATTGGGATTTGGATTATCTATTGTTAGCGTTGTAATTTTCTTTTTTGGTATTTTTTATGCTATGAGTATATTTTATTTTTCTATGGATGTAGAAAATTTATTACCACTACCTTTTAAGCCATGGCACATTATGGGAGCTAAATTTGCTGTAGTATTAATTTATGAATACTTCACAGAAATAATATTTTTTTTGCCTACAATAGTTGCATACGGTATAAAGAGTAATGCAGGGGTGTTGTATTATGGCTATGGAGTTATTATATTTTTACTCTTGCCTATAGTTCCTTTAGTAATTGCATCTGTAATTAATATGATTATAATGAGATTTACTAATATAGCTAAAAACAAGGATAGGTTTAGATTAGTGGGTGGACTTATGGCTATGTGTTTTGGTGTAGGAATAAACATATATATCCAAAGGTTTTCACAAAATCTAAGCCAATCAGAAGTTACTAAAATGTTTGCACAGGGAAATAATTCCTTAGTTGGTTTGGCAACAAAGCTATTTCCTAGTACTAAGATAGCTGTAAATAGTTTAATTAATACTACTAATGTTCAGGGGTTTATCAATTTGATTTTATTTATAGTAATAACATTAGCTGCATTAATGATATTTATAATGTTGGGTGAAGCATTGTATTTTAAAGGTGTTATGGGGATATCTGAAACAACCTCAAAAAGGAAAACTCTTAGTAGCATTGAGCTTATAAAAAATACGGCACAAAATTCCTCACTAAAGGTATATATAATAAAAGAGTTAAAGCTTTTATTTAGGACACCGATTTATTTTATGAATTGTGTACTTATGAATTTTTTATGGCCAGTATTTTTGCTTATACCAATTTTTGCACAAAAAGGTGCTAGTTCTCAACTTAATATGTTAGCTAAGTTTTTACAAAACAACAAAAGTTCAGGCGTAGCATTAGGCGGCTTCTTTGCATTTATGATTTTTGCATCTTGCAGTAATGCAATTGCAACTACAGCAATATCAAGAGAAGGTAAAAATGTATTTATATTAAAATACATACCTATGAAATATAAAGATCAGCTTATGGCAAAGGTATTATCTGCAGTAGTTTTAGGAATAGCTGGTATGCTTATGGTAACTATAATTGGTTTAATATTTCTTAAGATACCGATAGATTTAGTTTTATTAATGATTATAGTTGGTTTTTTTGGAATAGTATTTACATCTTTTATAGGGATATTTATTGATTTGAATTTCCCTAAACTTCAGTGGAGTACAGAGCAAGAGGCAATTAAACGGAATCTTAATGTTATGATTAGTATAATTATTTGCATAGCTTTAGGTGGGCTTACAGTATTTATGGTTATCAAATTTGAACTAACTAAATGGACTACATTTGCTATAATAGCATCTTCATATGCGATTATAGATGTAGTGCTGTATTACCTGTTAGGTACAAAAGGGGTAGAAATATTAAGAAAAATAGAGTCGTAAAATATAAAATAATGTTGACCTAAGTATAATTTATTGATTTTAGGATAAAAATATTGACATAGTGATTTATTTGCAATATGATTATTATTAAACAAATGCAATGATGAGAAGAGTAATAAGCCTAATTGTTAAAAGAGAGCTGAGAAGGGTGAAAATCAGTAGCAAGGTAGCTTATGAAGATGGCCTTTAAGCATATTATCTAAGTGAAAAATTTAAAGTTTATTGTGAAAATATACTTTTAAATTTAATTGTTAGGATAATACGGGAGCAACCGTTATATTGACAGGTGATGATGGTCACCCATTGAGGTCTTTATAGTGATGTAAAGATAAATTAGAGTGGTAAAACGTTAAATACGTCTCTAAACAGAATTTTTTTCTGTTTAGAGACTTTTTTATTTTCCGGGAAATTATAATCTTTAGGGATTATTAAAGCTAGTTAATATATTTATATTCATGGGATTGAGAACTATAAATAATTTCAATACGAGAGGTAGGATAAAACTATGACTAAAAAAACTTTTTACATTACTACACCAATTTATTATCCATCAGCAAAACTACACATCGGTAATACCTATACAACTGTTGCGGCGGATGCAATTGCTAGATTTAAGAGACTTACAGGCTATGATGTAATGTTTTTAACGGGAACAGATGAGCATGGTCAAAAGATTCAAAGAATAGCCGCGGAAAAAGGGGTCACTCCAAAACAGTATGTAGATAAAGTAGTAGCGGGCATACAAGAATTGTGGGAGCTTATGGACATAAGCTATGATAAGTTTATAAGGACTACAGATGAGTATCATAAGAAGTCTGTTCAAAAGTTATTTAAGCAGCTATATGATCAAGGTGACATATATAAAAGTGCATATGAAGGATGGTACTGCACTCCCTGTGAATCTTTCTGGACAGAAACTCAGGCAGTAGATGGGAAATGCCCTGATTGTGGGAGGCCTGTGGAGAAAGCAAAGGAGGAAGCGTATTTTTTCAAAATGTCAAAATATGCTGACAGACTTATAGAATATATAGAGACCCATCCAGGGTTTATTCAACCAGAATCAAGAAAAAATGAAATGTTAAATAACTTCTTAAGACCAGGGCTTCAAGATTTATGTGTTTCAAGAACAACCTTTGACTGGGGAATACCGGTAGAATTTGATCCAGGCCACGTTATATATGTATGGGTAGATGCTTTATCAAACTATATAACAGCCCTTGGATATAATGGCGAAGATACATCTTTTTATGAGAAATTCTGGCCGGCGGATGTACACTTAATAGGTAAAGATATATTAAGGTTCCATACAATTTATTGGCCAATTATGCTAATGGCATTAGACCTACCGCTTCCAAAACAAGTATTTGGCCATGGCTGGCTTCTTGTTGACGGTGGAGTAAGAATGGCTAAATCCAGAGGAAATGTAGTGGATCCGGTAACACTAGTGAATCATTTTGGAGTGGATGCAGTAAGATATTATCTACTTCATGAAATACCATTTGGTTCAGATGGAATATTTACTAGTGAAATATTCATAAGGAAAACAAATTCAGACTTAGCTAATGATTTAGGAAACTTATTATCAAGAACAGTAACAATGGTAGAAAAGTATTTTGACGGCGTTATTCCAGCACCATCAGAAAAAGCTGATGTTGATAATGAACTAATAGAACTAGCGCTTGCAGTTCCAGGTAAGGTAGAGAAAGCGATAGGAGATTTGAAAATTTCTGAAGCATTGGACCATGCTTGGACACTTATTAGACGGACTAATAAATATATAGATGAAACAACCCCATGGATACTTGGAAAAGATGAATCGCAAAAGGGAAGACTGGGTACAGTATTGTACAATTTAGTAGAATCATTAAGAATGACATCAGTATTGATATCGGCGTTTTTACCAACTACAAGTAAGAAAATAAATGCTCAAATAAATGCAGAAATAACTACATGGGACAGCTTGGCATCCTTCGATGGAACAAGTGCAGGAACAAAAGTTAATAAAAGTGATATAATGTTCCCAAGAATAGATGTAGAAGCTAAAATAGAGGAGCTTGATGCACTTGTAGAAGCACAAAGAAAAGCGGCGCAAAAGCCTACTATGGAGAAATTAAAAGAAGAAATTACTATAGAAGATTTCGACAAGATAGATATGAGAGTGGTTAAAGTATTAGAGTGCGAGCCAATGAAAAAAGCTAAAAAGCTTCTTAAGCTAAAAGTAGATTTAGGTGGAGAAGTAAGACAAGTAATTTCAGGAATAGCTCAGCACTATAAGCCAGAAGAACTAATTGGAAAGTACGTAGTATTAGTAGCTAATTTAAAGCCTGTTACTTTAAGGGGAGAATTATCACAGGGGATGATAATTTCAGCAGCTACAGAAGACGATAGCAAGCTATTTGCAATATCGGTGCCGGGTGAATTACCTACTGGAAGTACAGTAAGGTAATTTGAGTTTAGAAAGCATGAAGTGCTAGTAAATTAGACTTCATGCTTTTGCATTTGAATGTGCCTTATTTAGGGTACATCGACCTATTGAACTTTAATAAGGATAGATTTATAATTAGTTGTTATAAATACTACTAAGAATTACAAGGAGGTAAATAATATGAAATTTATTATAGGTTCTTTAATCGGAGCTGTTATCGGGTATATAACCAATTGGTTAGCTATAAAGATGTTGTTTAGACCTCACAATGAGATTAGACTTTTTAAATTTAAAGTTCCATTTACTCCAGGTCTTATACCAAAAGAAAAATCTAGAATTGCTAAAAGTGTGGGTGAGTCTATAGGCCAACATCTTTTGACAAAGGAAACAATTATGGAGTCTTTATGCAGTGAAGATATGAATCAGCAATTGGATTCTTGGGTGAAAAGTAAGGTGTCTGCTATGGGGAATAGCGAGAATGTAGTAGAAGATGAGATAAAATCCCTATTAGGCGATGAATATTGTGCTTTTTTGCAGAATACTAATACTAATCTTTCTAAATTACTTATAGAGTATATAAATGAAGAAGATGTTAAACAAGGTATTGCTAAATATGCATATGCACAAATAATGCTAGAACTAAAGGTTAAACCACAAACCATTTGTGAAAGTGAATTATATAATTCAATAAAAAATAAAGCGTTAAACATGGTTATTGAGTATAAAAATTCGGAAGAATTTTATAAGGAAATTCAAAAAATATTAAAAGATAAGGTAGCTCAGTTAGTGGTTTTAGACAAGAATTTTGAGGAAGTTATACCTAGTAAGATGATAAGCAATTTAAAAGTGTATGTTTATGGGAAAAGATATAATATTGCCATGGAAATAAAAAAAACAATGAAAGAAGAAAAAAACAGTCAGAAATTAAGAAAAATTGTAGGGGAAACAATAAGTACTAAACTAAGCCCCATGATAGCAATGTTTATGAATGTGGATAGTGTTTATGAAAAAGTTGCAATTGGGATAGACGAATTCTTAGATGATACGAAAAATCATAATGATATTGCCTTAATTATTAATGATATAATAGACAAGTTGCTCAAAAATTCAATATCTACTGTGCTTTCTGAATTACCAGGAGAAGGGATAGACGACGGTATAGAGCCTTTGATTAATTTATTTACAACAAAGGTTATAGATGAAAAATTTATTAGTGACACTTTTGATAAGTTAGAGGGTAAATTTAATAAGTACATGTCTATTGAGGAGTTGCTCGAAAAAATAGGCATAGATTATAAAAATGAAATAGAAAAATTTATAAAAAGTCGAATAGAAGCTATGGCAAAAAGCAATTCTGCAAAAATAAAAATTACAGAAATAGTATCTGTAATGATTAATAGATTCTTACATATGGGAACTAAATCAATATTTAATGGAAAGGGGGATAAAATACCCCAATCTGTTTCCAAAGTAGCTCTTGGGCTATACAATAAATTCGTAGAGAATAAGTCTGCTGACGTAATTGAAGTGTTGAATGTAGCTAAGATAGTTGAAGACAAAATCAATGAATTTGATGTAGCTTTTTCAGAGAAAATTATATTAGACATTGCTAGTAAAGAGTTAAGAGCTATAACTTGGCTCGGAGCACTGCTAGGCGCAATTATGGGGTTATTATCACCTGTATTAGGGTCGCTTTAGTACATTACTAATTAATAGGTAAAAGTCACTTTCGTCGTAAAGTGGCTTTTATTTATTTTAACTAAATTGTCGATTATACAATTTTGCAAATAGTTGAATATTAGTGATATAATATCAAACAGACATTTGAATTATATTAAAGAATTTATTATTACATAGAAAGGATGGTGAAAACTGTAATTAAACTTTTGAAATTAACGGGTTTAACGACAGTATAGATTATGATATTTGATTCACATGCACATTATGATGATGAGGCCTTTAATGGAGATAGAGAAGAAGTAATAAAGGGGTTAAACGATAAAGGAGTAATAGGGGTTTTAAACTGCGGTGCATCACTTGACGGTGCAAGAATGTCAGTAGAGTTATCGAATAAATATGATTTTATATACTCGGCGGTAGGAATACATCCTGAATATGCAAATATTGTTAATGAGGAAATTATTGAAGAATTAAGGAATTTAACACATTATCCAAAGGTTAGAGCTATAGGAGAAATAGGATTAGATTATTATTACGACGAAAACCCGGATAGAGAAATTCAAAAAGCGGCTTTTAAACTTCAAATGGAGCTTGCAAAAGAACTTGGATTACCAGTGGTTATTCATGATAGGGACGCCCATAAAGATACGTTAGATATATTAAAGAAATTTCCGGAAGTAGTAGGGGTAGTTCACTGTTTTTCAGGAAGTGTTGAATTTGCTAAGGAGTGTTTAAAATTAGGGTATTATATAGGCTTCACTGGTGTTATAACCTTTAAAAATGCAAAGAAAACGGCAGAGATTGCAAGGATCGTACCAATGGACAGGATACTAGTGGAAACGGATTGTCCATACATGGCGCCTGTACCACATAGAGGGAAAAGAAACCAATCGGATTATATTCAGTACATAATAGAAAAAATATCAGAAGTTAAGGGTAAAACCATAGGAGAAATTGAAAATGCAACAATATATAATATAAAACAATTGCTAAAAATTTACAAATAGTGTAGAATGGTTATTAATACAATTAGTGTGATAATTTTACACAGAATTGTTGGTAATTAAAATTAAATTTCCAACATATGATTTTAATGGTGAATATTAATTTGCCGGGTTACCCTCAAGAATGGGCTAGTTGAGATGGTTTAAGAATATAATTATATGCAAAAAGATGCATTAAAAGTCGAAACTAAGAATAATTGGGTCGAAATTTGACATATTTAATGCTTCAAGGTATAATACCCAAGTATTCTTGACTAAGGGAGGGAATTTATATGATAAAAAACGCGAAAAATAATTTTAAGAACTATTTTTCAAATGGTCCCAAGACATTTTTTGTAGTAATGCTATTATTAACATGCATTTCAGTTACTATGTTTAACATGAAAAAAGCTATATCTGTTATTGTAGATGGAAAGTCTATAGAAGTTATAACTTTAAAAAGTAATGTTACTCAAATACTAAAAAGTAACAATATAGCATTAGGGTCAAAAGACCAAATAACAGTTAGTTTAGACAGTAAAGTAAAAGACGGAGATAAAATATATATAAAAAAAGCTGTAAATGTCAAAGTAACAGTTGATGGGAAAGAGTTAAATATACAAACTGCTGAAAAAACGGTAGAAGATATGCTAAAAGCAGAAAAAATTGTATTAGGTGATGAAGACAAGATTACCCCATTAAAAAGTGATTCGCTAAAATCAGGTCTCGCAGTAAGGGTAACAAGAGTAAACACTGAGAATGTGAAGGAAACTAAAGCAGTTAAATTTGCAACCGAAATTAAAAGCAGCGATGAACTAAATAAAGGTGTAAAGAAAGTTATTCAAAAAGGCATAACTGGTCAGAAGGTTATAACTTCAGCTGTTGTTTATGAAAATGGCAAAGAAGTATCTAGAAAATTAGTTAATGAAGAATTTAAAGCACAGCCCGTTAAGGAAATAATTGCATTAGGTACTACTAGTGTATATACACCATCCCGTGGAGGCGATATTAGTTATACTAGGAAACTGAAGGTTAGGGCAACAGCATATACTGCTGATTATAGTTGCACTGGTAAGAGTGCGGGCGACCCTGACTTTGGTATAACTAGCACAGGGGTGAGGGCGAAAAGAAACTCAGAGGGATATAGTACTATAGCCGTTGATCCTAGCGTTATTCCATTAGGAAGCAAGATTTACGTAGAAGGGTACGGATATGGTATTGCAGAAGATATAGGTGGAGCTATAAAGGGTAATCATATAGATTTGTATTACGACTCCAGTGATGAAATGTGGGGTTGGGGAGCACGAAATGTAAGTATTTATATTGTTAAATAGGAGCGCAAGCTCCTTTTTTTGTTTTATAGTTCACTATTAATAAGTAAAATGGTATTATAGATACAGCAATAAAAAGAAATACTAAGGGATGTTTTTATTTTTTATGATTATATAATAAGGAAAATGCCTTAGTTTATCATAGCAGGTCGATAACCACATAATAAGTGGTGCCCTGCGGTATGAAGAATTAGGAGGACAATATGATTAAAGAAGTGATAGTAGTTGAGGGAAGAGATGATATCACAGCAGTTAAAAGAGCGGTAGACGCTGAACTAATTTCTGTAGGAGGCTTTGGAATCAACGAAAAGGTAATTAGTAAAATAAGGGAAGCGCAAAAGCGAAAAGGGGTAATAGTATTTACAGACCCAGACTTTGCTGGAGAAAAAATAAGAAAGATTATTACCAAAAGAGTAGCAAATGTAAAACATGCGTACATATCTCAAAAGGAAGGTACTAAGGACGGAGATATAGGTGTTGAAAATGCATCACCTGAAACAATATTAAGGGCTCTCGAAACTGCAAAATTTGAAGTCCAAGAGAAAAGAAAAGAGTTTGACGTGCAAGATATGATATTTTTCAAGTTAACAGCAGATATTAGAGCTAAGGAAAGACGCCATGCGCTCGGAAACGAATTAGGTATAGGATACGGTAATTCGGCGCAATTTATAACTAGGTTAAACAATTATGGAATTATAAAAGAAGAATTTATAAATGCTGTACAAAAAATAAACAAGGAGATGAATTATGGCAGATTTGACGATTAGTGAGGTTAGTAAAAAATATGAATTTAGATTCAAAAAAGGTTTAGGCCAAAACTTTTTAATAGATGACTCTGTGCTAGACGATGTTGTAGAGGGGGCAGAAGTTAATGAAGAAGATTTTATAATCGAAATAGGACCAGGATTTGGTACATTAACTAGAGCACTTTTAAGGAGAGCTAAAAGAGTTTGTGCTATAGAGCTAGACGAAAAACTTTTACCGATTTTGCAAGATGAATTAAAAGAGTTCGATAATTTTGAGCTTATACATAATGATGCTTTAAAAGTGGATTTTAATGAACTAATTAAGGATGAAAAATCTGTAAAATTAGTTGCTAATTTACCATATTACTTAACAACACCAATAATTGTTAACTTACTTACTGGGGGTTATAATTTTAAATCTTTAACTATAATGATACAAAAGGAAGTTGCGCAGAGGATAGATTCAGAGCCAAATTGCAAAGCTTACGGAGCCTTTTCAATATTAGTTCAGTACTACTGTGACACGAAAATACTTCGGCTCGTGCCGCCTTCAGCATTTTTGCCGCAGCCTAAAGTAGAATCTATGGTTATAAGATTAGATAGATTAAAAGAGCCTAAAGTTAAGGTGAAGGATGAAGAATTATTCTTCTCTATAGTCAGAAAATCTTTTAATATGAGAAGGAAAATCTTATGGAATTCTGTTAAAGATATAGGAATTCCTAAAGAAGATTTACTAAAATGTTTTGAAAGAGCAAACATTGATCCTAAGAGGAGAGGCGAGACTTTATCACTGCAAGAGTTTGCAACGCTTTCGGATGAAATAGGACTTGTAAAATAAATTTCTATATAGTGTTCATTTTTTATAATATGGTTCATATATTATAATGAATAAGTTTTATATGGAGGTAAATGCAGGTGACACCTAAAAAAAATTATAGTAGGTACTTTATTATATTACAAGAAGATGAAAAAGGCTATTCATTAGAAGCTGACAAGATTCCATCTGGATATGCAAAGCTTGAGATGAAAAACAGTAAATGTAAGGTTTCATACTACGTGCAAAACCTAAGGAAGGAAAAACAACCTTATTACATGATTTTAATATGCGGCAAAAAAGATGTAAACAAAATTATAAAAGTTGGTAAATTGAACATAGACGATCACGGTAGGGTAGACATTTCCCATGAATATGATATGGACAATATAGCGGATACCGGCATTTCTGCTGAAAAAATTATTGGAGCTGCAATTGTAAAATTCTTAGATGTTAATGTGATTTCAATAATGAGTGGATTTTCAACAACAGATAAACCAAATGAGTGGAAAAACTATAAACTAGCGGATTGTAATAAGGATAAGAAGGAAACTAGAGCAGATGATATAAGTAATGAATTTGATGAATATGAACAAAGCATTGAATTAATTAAAGTGAAAAATGCTGACGTAGTCGAACATTTAGAAGCTCAGGAGAAGGTAGATGGAGCAGCGGACACAAAAGTAGACACAAAGAAAAGAGGCAATGCCGAAGATATTGGACCTCTAGACGCTCAAAATAAAGTAGCTGATGAAGTAGTCGAACATTTAGAGACTCATGAGAAGGTGGATGAAGCAGCGGATACAAAAGTAGACACAAAGAAAAGAGGTAATATCGAAGATCTTGGATCTTTAGAAGCTCAAGATAAAGTAGCTGATGAAGTAGTCGAACATTTAGAGACTCATGAGAAGGTGGATGAAGCAGCGGATACAAAAGTAGAAACAATGAAAAGAGGTAATACCGAAGATCTTGGACCTTTAGAAGCTCAAGATAAAGTCGATAAAGTAGACAAGGTAGATACTACGCAAAGAATTAATATTGAAGATGTTGAGATTTCAGACAAACTAAAGGGAAAAAATGAAGTTAAGAAACTTGAAGATGATTTTGATGTAAATAGAGATAAGGATAAAAAGCAACATAAAGAAGATAAAAAAGATGAGTGTAATTATAAGGAGAAAAAGTCTTCAAAAGAGGAATATCCTAAAGGCGCTATGGGAGAATTCTTCAAGGTAGTAGCGCAAGATTTTGATGAAGTACCTGATTTTTCTAATGAAATTAAATGGTGCAAATGGTATAAAGTACCGGTTAGTAATTTAGAGAATATGTATGATTTGAGTGACTATAACAAATATACAATAGCATATTATCCTATGATTTCGTATTATCCGTATATTAGAAACTATAAATCTTTTATGTTAGGATATAAATGTGACTCAAGTGGGAAAATGAAATATATTGTTTATGGAATACCGGGAAGTAGAGCTAAAACTCATCAACCTTATGGAGGGAAAACTGGTTTTGTAAGTTGGATTTCAGATAAGGAGAATAATGAAATGGGATATTGGCTGATGTTTTATGATTTTAAAAATTCTACAATTGTTGTACCTTTAAAAAAATAATATATGTAGAATTAAATGTGTGGCTAAATAATTTAGTCGCACATTTAATTTTTTAATATTCTTTTAATGTATATCATATAGTATATTAACATTAATATGTGGAGGGGTACAGTGAAGGTTATACTTATAAACAGAAAAAAAGTTGGAATTATAGTAATAATCCTCGGACTGATGATCACGCTTTTGGGGATATCAAAACAATTTGATGACAAGCTAAAAGCTACTATTCTTGTGGAGAATGATATTAAATTACTTAATGATTATACAGCTATAGACGGAAAGGTAAGTTACAAATTGCCGGTTGGATGGACGACTAAAGAAAAAAAATTTTCTGGTGGTGAGATTATGTATCATAACGATTTTCAATCAAATGATGCAGTTATTCATGGCTTTGTAGAAGTTTGGAAAAATAAACAGGACTTAAAAGCATTTTTAGATAGTAGCAAGGAGATATCACAGAAGCAAAATGCGATTAGAAATTATAAAATAGATGACACTATTATAAATGGGAAAAAGACATACTTAGTGAAATACTTAATTAATGTAAGCGATAATAATTGGTACAAGGCCTATGAATATTTTATTGATGATGGAAAAGAGTTTTATAGAATTTCTTTTTTTACAAGAAATGTTAATTTTAAAGAGACTTATGGAGCTATTTTTGAAAGTATAGTTGAGACTTTGAAAGTTCGATAGGATGGATTAGACATCTCTCCGAATGTCGTATGAAATTAATTAGAGTTGCTTAAAACTTTTTAAAGTATTATAATTTATTTAATGATATCTAAAAGACCGTCCATTACCATATTGTGAGTCATTAAGTCATCACCTGCGGAGCTGTTGCAGCACTGAAGGTGATGATTTAACAAGTCATGAGCTAAGAGGATCAATTATGATTCTCTTAGTATTTTATTGTGCTAAGCAGCTTAAATAAAGGGAATAAAAAGGAGATGAATTTTAAAATAACAAAAGAAACTTTGTGGAAATAATATTTGAGAGTTAGGATAACAATATATAATTGTTATTTCCTGCAGAGATTAGCTAGGGGGATAACAAATGATTAAAAATAAAAGCAAACTAATTATATTTTGTTTTATAATTATAACTTCATTTATATTTACTGGATGTAAAAGCTTTGATGTAATTAAAGTAAAGCTTGGAGTGAAAAATGTTGATTTTGATTATATTGAGCAGGGGAGAATTAAAAAAATAATAATACAAAGTACTAGAGATAAAAGCTTTAGATTTGTGGTTACGGATGAAATAGCTATAAAAGATTTACATAAAATTTTATCGTCAGCTAAGGAAGTTAATGAAAAATCAACACTAGAGGCTGATTATATTTTTGAAATGTATGAAGGTGTCGATAAAGTCCATAAATTTAGTTATATAGCGGGACTTGATAAAAAAGATGGAGCTAATTTATATAGTGCAGATAAAAGTTATATTGTATCTAAAAGGATTGACAATGATATCATCAAAAACTTTTGGAATATTAGAAAGCCTATAGATTTTGAAACTGTATATTATGATTCTATTTTAAAGGTATTAGATAAGTATATAAAGGATGATGATAAAAGCAAAAAAATATTTGTCGATATAAGTGAAGATAATGAAGTGGCTAAATTTATATTATCAACTGATTTAGAATCATTTAAAAGTAAGCTATTAAATGATTTTAATGCACTATTGGTAAAAGATAAAAATACAGGATATGATGAGTTAGTAAGTGTTAAAACGGAAGGATACAAATCCACTATATACAAATCTTCTGTGACGATTAAGAATAAAGCGAATGAGAAGGAAAAGAAGTATTACGTAGTAGCGAAATATGATAAAGGATGGAATATTGAAATTTTTGAAGATGAAAAACCTAATGGATTTTAATAATTTGCAAAAAATAATAAAAAACTGTATTTAAAAATAAATGCAGTTTTTATTATTAAACTTAATTAGAGAAAATTTATCATTGTATCGTTAAGCATATTAGTAGGAGCATCAATATTTAAATCAATAGTATCTCCTATTTTTGAATTTTTAGGTAAGCGGGAAACACTTACGTTTATACTAGTTCCATTTAAAAAATTTATAAAAGCATCAGTATTGCTCATATCTATTATTTTACCAAACATTATAAAACCATCCTTTCATAATATATAAACTATATTTATTATAGTTTTAGCAAAGAACACTATTATATTCATGAAAGTGATAATGTTTTTATGTATAATATGAACAAATGGACTTGCGTGCGAGAGAGTATGATTTATATTATCCATAAACTAAGAAACACCTATCACAAAGTGATAGGTGTTTTTTCTATAATTAATTTATATTATAGATTAGATTTTGAATTATAATCTAGTAACGTTTGAAGCTTGAGGGCCTCTAGCGCCAGTAGTTATTTCGAATTGAACTTGTTGTCCTTCTTCTAAAGATTTATATCCGTCTCCTTGAATAGCTGAAAAATGTACGAATACATCCTCTTCTCCTTCTACGGATAAGAAACCAAACCCTTTTTCTGAATTAAACCATTTAACTGTACCTGTTTTCATATAACTTTCCTCCTGAATAAAAAAATTTGTAACATTTGTAACATAACTATTATGATACTACACTTTGGTGAATTTTTAAATAGTTTTTTGAAAATAATAATATTATCTATGTATTTATACTATTTTTTTACTAAAATGTATCTAAACACAACTTATATTATAATATCATAGCTATTTATAAAAATATATTCACCTACAACACTTTATTATTTATAATAGGTTTTAATCTAAATTGTATATATAGTTTGGCTTTTAATATGTTTTTTATACTATTTTATTTTTAAAGTTTTTATCAGGATGATATTATCAAAATTGAGCGGGTAGGTTAACTAATTATGTTAATAAGGCGATAACTATAAAAAATCAAAGGATATCGAGGTAACTAAAAATTAATTGGCTGTATTATATGATAGAAGTTAATTTAGAAATTGATATAAATTTTTTACTAGAGTATAATAAGCAAAGTAAAAGATACTGTGTTCGGAGGGGTCAAAATATGCTACATGTTGTCAAAAGAGATGGACGAGAGGTTCAATTCAATTCAATTAAAATTACAAATGCCATAAAGGGAGCGATGGATGAAATCGCTTTTAATTTAAAAGAAAGTGAAGTTATAGAGCTAACTCAAAAGGTCATAGAAAAAATTGAGGATTTGGAGAAACAGCAACTAACTGTTGAAGAAATACAGAATATTGTTGAAGGTACGCTTTTAGAAAATGGTCATAAGGTTATCGGAGTAGCTTTTTCTAATTACAGACGTGAACGTAACAAGATTAGAGAAATAAAATCAGACCTTATGAAAGCTATAGAAAAAATAGGAGTAGAGACAGATAGAGATAATGCTAATGTTGGTAATAACTTTAGTTCTAAGTTACTTAGAATTGCTAGCGAATCAAACAAATGGCATAATTTATCTATGATGCCTAAGCATTTATCAAAAGCACATGAAAATGGTGACGTATATTACCATGATCTAGATAGCTATAATTTAACTGTAAATTGTTTGCATATACCAACAAGAGAAGTATTAGAAAGAGGGTTTAATACAGGATACGGATATATAAGAAAAGCAAAAAGGATAGAGTCTGCAGCAGAACTTTCATGCATTTTACTTCAATCAACGCAGAATGATATGTTTGGAGGTCAATCACATCCCGATTTTGACAATGACATGGCGGCATTCATAGAATATACAAGGCAAGAAATTAGACAAGAAATTAGAGAACTTGGTGTAGATGAGCACAAAATTTGCGAATTTGCGGAACGTAAATTAAGAAGAGCTGTAGAACAATCTATGCAGGGCATAGTATATAACCTAAACACAATGCATAGCAGAGCTGGATCACAAGTGCCTTTTAGTTCGATGAATATTGGAGTGCCGGAATCTAAAGACGCAGCACTCGTATGTGAAATATTTTTAATTGAATACGAAAAAGGACTTGGAAAAGGGGAACAACCTGTATTTCCAAACATAATTTTTAGGGTTAAAAAAGGGGTCAATAGAGAAAAGACTGACCCATATCACTACTTATATAAGCTTGCTTGTCGCGTTGCTAGTAGGAGAATGAATCCTACCTTTATGAACTTGGATGCTGATTTTAATAAATTCTACTATGATCAAGGGATTACTCCGGCTACCATGGGATGCCGTACTTATATTTGCTCTAATGCAAATGGAGAGGCAGGAACAAAAGGGAGAGGAAATATTGCTCCAGTAACTTTAAATCTTCCTAGACTTGGTATATTAGCGAAGGGAGAGGTAGATAAGTTTTACAAATTACTTGACAGTAAATTAGAACTTTCTAGAGAAGCACTTATGCATAGATATGATGTTTTAAAAAAATTAAGAGTTAAGGATCTACCTTTTGTAGCAGGGCAAGGTCTTATGGTAGGTAGTGAAGGGTTATTACCTGAGGATTCCATAGAACCTATTTTAAAAAATGGATCATGGGGTATTGGTTTTATAGGGCTTGCAGAAACGGTAGCGTCGCTAACTGGAAAACATCATGGAGAATGTGCAGACTCCAGAAAATTAGGGGTTGAAATAATATCTTATATAAGGAATTATACTGACAAGCTGATAGATGAAACTAAGCTTAATTGGAGTGCTTATGCTACGCCGGCTGAAGGATTAAGTGGTAGATTTATACTTCAAGACAAGGCTGTATTTGGTGAAATACCAGGGGTTACTGATAAAGAATATTATACAAATAGTTATCATATTCCAGTAGGGTATCCAATATCAATTAAGGAAAAAATAGATATCGAGGCGCCTTATCATAAATTATGTAATGGTGGACATATTAGTTATATAGAACTTGACGATTATCCAACAGAAGAAATTATAATGGACATATTAGATTATGCATATAAGCAAACGAACATTAGTTATATGGGCATAAATTTCCATATAAGATATTGTAAAGACTGTGGAACATATCTCCAAAGTGGAGCACATAAATGTAGCAAATGTGGAAGTAGTAATATACAAGGGATTTCAAGAGTAACAGGTTACTTAAGTTTGGATGAGAGATTTGGTAACGGGAAGACAGCAGAGAGAGCAGATAGAATATCTCATACTGCGGGTCATGTATCTACATATTAAAAATCGACTAAGTACGATGAAAATGATGGGCAATTGTATTAAACAATTGCCCATCATTTTCATATGATTATTTTATAAAAGGTGGTGGATTGAATGAAACTTCAAATAGGCGGATTTCTAGATAATTCATTAGTTAATGGAGATGGACTTAGGTCTGTAATTTTTGTGTCTGGATGCATGCATAACTGTAAAAGTTGCCAAAATGAATTTATGCAAGATTTTAATTATGGGGATTCTATTTCAATAGATGATATTGCACAAAAAATAGAGAATAATATGCCTATAATAAAAGGGGTTACCTTTTCAGGAGGAGAACCTTTTGAGAGTGCGATAGCTTTAACGAAACTATCAGAGAAATTAAAGGGCCAGGGATTAAATATTTGGTGTTATAGTGGATACACTTTCGAAGAACTAATGCATAGCGGAGATAGTGACAAACTAGGGCTATTAAGTTGTATTGATGTACTTATTGATGGCAAATTTGATAAAGAATTAAAGGAAGGCGCTAGTAAGTATACTGGATCATCTAATCAGAGAATCATTGATGTTAAAAAAAGTATTTTAGAAAATCAAATTGTATAATGGAATAAGCGAATATAAAATTCATTATTAATATTTTGATCCAATGTGAAATAAAAAAGGAAAGCCCACCACTTATTTAAAAATGGTAGGCTTTTCTTCTAAATATAGTTTAATATTTTGACAGACATGGATTCTTTTATTTCATCGTTAACCACTAAAGTATTGCTATCTATCTTTGAGGCGTTTTTCATATGCATAAGATATGTTTCTACTCCCTCTAATGGAAGAGATAGTTGTGAAGTTTTATAGTGCATAGGTATAACTATTTTGGGGTTTATTTTTTTAGTAACTTCCGACGCTTCCTTGCCATCAATTGTATAATTACCCCCTACTGGGATAAACAATATATCTACATCTCCAAGGGAGGATATATCATCATTTGAAAGAGTGTGGCCTAGATCTCCTAAATGACATAAGGAATACCCATCCATTCTAAAGGTGAATATTATGTTATCGCCCCGTTTTGCACCTTTATTTTTGTCGTGATAAGAAGGGGTACCTTTTATAGATATATCATGTAAAGTGGAAATACCAATTTTATCTATGATTTTATAATTGCCAGTTAGCTCTTTGATATAATTATGATCAAAATGTTGATGACTTATAGTTACAATATCTGGACTACCTTTATAAATATCATACCCTAGAGTATTGTCAAATGGATCTGTTAAAAGCTTCACACCTTTTGAATCTTCCAAAAGAAAGCATGAATGACCTAACCAAGTTATTTTCATGTAAATTCTCCTTTTGTTAAATGGTTTCTCTTTGTTATGGTATGTGACTCCCACTTATAGAAGTGGGAGTCTTTCCTTCTGAAATGCCTTTAAAATTAATATATTGTGTAGTAAAAGAACATTTTATACGGTCATTTCATGACTCACAATATATAATTTTGATTTTTATTAAATATCTAATAAATTCTTTTTATAGTTAGAATAATAATGTCTAAGCTCTTCCATTTGTGCATCTAATTGTATTTGTAATGATGAAAGTTCTTCATAGTTTTCAAGTTTAGAGGCTTCTTTTATTTTAGTAAATAGGCTTTTCTTAGAATAAGTATCCTTCATAAGAGAATGTCTAAGGTCATTAATTTTTTGCCAATTTGCTAAATCTAAATCTAAAGCTTTTTCAGCAGTGTGAATCATTTCAGATTTTCGAATCTCTTCTGCATAATTATTTAATAACCTATTATTTATTTCAGTAACCCATCTACTGGTTATTGCCATTTTAAAGCTATTTATTATGCTAGTAGTAAATACATTGGAAGTCGTAAGAACCTTAAGCTTTTCAGGATATTCTTCTAATGTACGAACATTTTCATAAACAGTTTTTGGTGCTTTTCCAAAATATTTTGCGCGCTCTTCTTCTGTATAGAATTCGAATACATCTTCTTCACTTCTGTAAGCTCTATCTTTTTCTAAATAATCGCTGTCGTCTCCTGGTGCTTTAGATAATTCTTTCAAAAGGTCATCTTCAGATTTATTGTTTTCGATGGCATATACAATCCCATCGAGCATTGTCATATATAGGGTAGATAAAGCTAAATAGGCATTAGTATGTGGACATGGAGATCTAAGCTCAAATCTTGTAGCAAGTGGATTATCAAGGTCTCTTATTAAGGCTAAAAGTATAGATCTGTTTCTCGATGGAATATCTACACTGTGACCAAGTGAAGTTACTATGCAAATAGGAGCTTCAAAACCAACTTTTAATCTTCTTAAAGAATCATTTGTTGAAGAAACAAATGGATTTATTACTTCATAATTTTTAAGTACGCCCATCACGGAAGCATAACCTAAAGTGCTTAAAAAATGTTTTTTATTTGAATTGAATAAGTTAACTCTCTTTCCATTTTTTAATCTTACAGCGACTCCAACATGAATATGTTCACCGCTTCCAGCCACATCATGTACAGGTTTTGCTAAAAAATTAACATCTAGACCGTTAAGTCTGAAGGTTTCCTTTACTAAATTTCTGATAAATAGCTCATTATCTGCACATTGTAGAGCATTTGAAAACTTCCAATCTATTTCAAGTTGTTCCATAATATGTGTTAGAGTACCAGCTTCACCTATTTGAGCTTTTACCCCACCAACTTCTTTATGGCCCATTTCAGGTTCGAAACCATACTCTTCCATTAAAAGAAGTGTTTGCTCGAGAGCTGTTCGAACATTTCCTTTAGTTTTACTCCAATATTGCTCTTTTAGTACTTGCGAAGTAGATAGTTCTTCTATATCGGCCTTATCATTAGGTGTTTTTACCCAAAATTCTAACTCAGTAGCAGAAGTGAGCATTAGCTCATCAATATCTTTATATTCAAAATTAAAAGAAGTTAAAGATGATGGATTTTCTTTGAATAAATTAAGAAGGGTTGTTTTAAAGCATTCAACGGATCTTTTTAAGATTGATCTTGAATCTACTGGGAGATTATCATGTAATAATATACATGGAATTTTTAATGTACCTATAGGTAATGTTGTTTCAGGGTCAATGTTTTCATAATTGTAGTCGACGTACCAATTACAGTCAAAATCTGCTAGCATGTCTAATTTAGCATTGTTTAGAGTTGCAATACCTGGCAATACTACAGATGAACCATCAGTTTGAATAGCACCGTCCGCGAAGCCACTAATATCATTTAAGAATATTTTCATTGGAATTCTCTCGTCAGTGTCATTACCTGATAAGTCAATACCAACTAGTGAGACGAATTTCACCTCAGGGTGAGCAAGTAAAGTTTCTTTAATTTCTTTTTCAGAATGCTTTTCTTTAGGAATTACATAAATTAATTTTTTCAAAATAATATTCCTCCTTTAAAGTATATAAATTGCTTAAAAGCCACTAAAGTGACTTGATTAACCTTTTTAGAAATAGAATCATGATCTTAGCAGAATACTTGAATTGCCTGTAACAAGGCTACCACATATAGAAGTAGAGAGCTTTTCTTAGAAATACAACAAAATTTTATTTGTAAATAAAATGATTTTATTATGAAAATGCAAGTATGTCAATAAGAAAACATCACAAAACACAATAAATTATAAATCGATGGCGCTGATTTGCAAGTTATTACAAATGAAAAATCATTTATAAATTCAAATCATAACAAAGTTTATTTTTAACTAGTATTATATCACATACATCTATGAAAAGGTGATATTTAAATAATCAAGGTGTTATTGAAGGTTTGTAGAATAGTATTTCCAAAATATCAAGATATAGGATTTATAACACAAATTTTAAATTTTAGATATAGACCTCTTTTTTTTAAATACAATAGAATTTAAAAAGAATTTGACAATGAAAATTCATTATAATATAATGATAAGAAGTTCATAGTAATTATTGATTATGACTAATAAAAAGCTTTGATTAGGAAAAGTATTTAAGCAAGTAACTTACAGAGAATGGGGCAGGTTGAGAACCCATAGTGAAGGTTTAGAGAAAATCACCTAGGAGCTGAGAGCTGAATGTTTAGTAAGCTTATCCGTATTTCTGCGTTAAAGAATAAGGTATTATTGTACTTGAATTTATATGTATTATATAGGTGGTATAACGAATTTAACTTCGTCCTATTTAGGGTGGGGTTTTTTTATATTTAAAAATATTGTAGTACCACAGGTGATGATTTAACGATATTTCAGAAGGAAAGTTCCCCACATACAAATAGTAATTATTAAATAAAATAGGGAAAGGAGTTTTATTATGTATAAGAAAAATGATGCTTCAAAAAGTTTTATGGATATAGAAAAAGATGTGCTTAAGCTTTGGAAAGAAAAAGATATTATTCAAAAGAATTTTGATTTAAATGAGGAAGGAGAGTCCTTTACTTTTTATGATGGTCCACCAACGGCTAATGGAAAACCACATATCGGGCATGTTTTAACAAGAGTTATGAAGGATTTAATTCCAAGATATAAGGTAATGAAGGGATATAATGTTCTTAGAAAAGCTGGGTGGGATACCCACGGATTACCGGTAGAACTTGAAATAGAAAAAAAACTTGGAATTAATGGTAAGCCTGGAATAGAAACTTATGGTGTGGAAAAGTTTGTGAAAGAATGTAAGGACAGTGTTTTTAATTATGTAAATATGTGGGAAGAAATGTCGGATAGGGTAGGATACTGGGTAGATATGGAGAAGCCATATGTAACTTATCACAATGATTATATTGAATCGGTTTGGTGGGCATTAAAGCAAATGTGGGATAAGGATCTATTATACAAAGGTCATAAAGTAATGCCTTATTGTCCAAGATGTGGAACATCTTTATCATCTCATGAAGTGGCTCAAGGATATAAAGATGTAAAAGAAATGTCAGCATATGTGAAATTTAAAGTGAAGGGTGAAGAAAAATTTATACTTGTTTGGACTACAACTCCTTGGACACTTCCAAGTAATGTAGCACTTGCAGTAAACAAAAAATATGATTATGTTGAGGTAATCCAAGAAGGTGAGACTTTAATACTTTCGAGAGATTTATTAAGTAAACTCGTGGGAGAGTATGAGGTAGTACGTGAATTTAAAGGAGAAGCTCTAATAGGCCTTGAATATGAGCAAATGTTTAATTTCTATACTCCAAAAGAAAAAGCTTTCTATGTAGTACACGGAGATTTCGTAACACTCTCAGATGGTACAGGGATAGTCCATATTGCTCCGGCTTATGGTGAAGATGATAATTTGCTTGGTAAAAAATATGATTTACCACTTATTAATTTAGTTGATGTAGAAGGAAAATTTGTAGATTGCGTTGCTCCATGGAAGGGCATTTTTGTTAAAGAGGCTGATGCTAAAATATTAGAATACTTAAAAGAAAACAATATTTTATATAAAGCAGAGAAATTTGAACACTCATACCCACACTGTTGGAGATGTGATACACCACTTTTATATTATCCAAGAGAAAGTTGGTTTGTAAGAATGTCTTCAGTAAGGGACAAACTTATAGATAATAATAATAAAATTAATTGGATGCCAGATAACGTGCGAACAGGTAGAATGGGTAAATTCCTTGAAGGCGTTATAGATTGGAGTATAAGTAGATCTAGATATTGGGGGACTCCACTTCCAATTTGGGAATGTGAATGCGGTCATCGCGAACTTATAGGAAGTATAGCAGAACTTAATGAAAAGGGAATAGATGTGCCAGGAGGAATAGAGCTTCATAAACCATTTATAGATAAGGTAAATTTAAAATGTCCAAAATGTAGCAAATCTATGACTAGAGTAGAAGAAGTTATAGATTGTTGGTTTGACTCAGGATCAATGCCATTTGCGCAACATCACTATCCATTTGAAAATAAAGAAATATTTGAAGCTAATTTCCCAGCTCAATTTATTTCAGAAGCAGTAGATCAAACAAGAGGATGGTTCTATACGTTACTTGCGGTATCTACAGCTGTATTTGATACAAACCCATTTGAAAACTGTATTGTACTAGGGCATGTATTAGATAAAAACGGAATTAAAATGTCTAAGCATAAAGGGAATGTGCTAAGTCCATTTACAGTGCTAGAAAATCAAGGAGCAGATGCTCTAAGATGGTACTTTTATACTGCTAGTGCGCCATGGTTACCTTCAAGATTTTATGAAGGCGCGGTAATTGAAGCACAAAGGAAGTTCATAGGAACTCTTTGGAATGTATATTCATTCTATATTCTATATGCTGAAATAGATAATTTTGACCCAACTAAATATGATAGCTTTGAATCTGAGAATATTATGGACAAATGGATGATGTCAAAATTAAACACATTAGTTAAGAATATAGATGACCATTTGACAAATTATAGAATAACTCAAGGTGCTCTTGAACTCGAAGGTTTTGTAGATGAGCTTTCTAATTGGTATGTAAGGCGCAATAGAGCAAGATACTGGGTAGAGTCACTTACAGATGATAAGATAGGCGCTTATATGACATTATATAGAGTTATCACAACTTTTGCCAAAATATCTGCTCCATTTATACCGTTTATAACAGAAGAGTTATATCAAAACTTAGTAGTTGCATTTGACAAAAGTGCACCAGAAAGTATTCACTTATGTGCATGGCCTGAATATAGAGAGGATCAAGTGGATAAAGTATTAGAAGAAGAAATGGATATGGCTTATAAGACTGTTAAATTAGGAAGAAGTGCACGAAATGCTGCTAATATAAAGAATAGACAGCCGCTTTCTAAAATGCTAGTTAGTTCTAAATCTCTTCCGGGATATTATGGAGATATAGTAAAAGAAGAACTTAATATTAAAGAAGTAGAGCTAGGAGCTGATATTTCTAAATATGTTAAATTTGAAATTAAACCAAATTTACCTGTGCTAGGTAAGCCATATGGTAAGCTAATACCAGGAATTAAGAAAGCAATAGGAGCTATGAACCAAATGGAGCTTGCTCAAACTATAAATAACGGGAGCATAGTTACTATAAATGTAGCGGGAACAGAAATAGAACTCAATAGCGAGAAATTACTTGTTACAATGCAAGGGCTTGAAGGTTATGCATTTGCTGGGGAAGGTGAAATGGGAGTAGTCTTAATGACTAACATCACCGAAGAACTTAAAGAAGAAGGAAACGTACGTGAGATCTTAAGCAAGATTCAAAACATGAGAAAAGAAAGTGGTTTTGAAGTTGCTGATAAGATTAGAATTTACGTATCTGGAAATGAAATGCTTCAAAATGTAATTTCGAGATTTGAGGAACAAATCAAACGGGATACTTTATCTGTAGAAGTTGTATATAATGGTGAAAGAGAATATACGACGGTTAAGATAAATGGTGAAGATTTAAAACTAGATTTAGAAAAATTGTAATTAATGATTTAGAAAGTATGTGATATTAAGCACATACTTTCTTTTTTAGTAATAATAATGTGCGGGTACACTTTATGAGATATATTTATAAATATCATTGTAAACTTGATTTAATGGGAACACTATAACTATACTAATAGTAGCAAGTTCATATATAACTTGAAATGACAGGCTTTTATCAGTATAATGATAAGATAAGAAAATAGTAGGAGTTGAGAAATATGGCTGCGTCAATAAAAGATGTTGCAAGAGAAGCGGGAGTTTCTATTGCCACAGTATCCAGAGTTTTAAATGATATAGATGTGGTAAATGAAGACACTAAGAAAAAAGTAAATGATGCTATAAAAAAATTGTCGTATAGGCCTAATATAGTTGCAAGAAGCTTAAAAACTCAAAAATCTAGTACTATAGGGATAATTATACCGGATATATCAAATCAATTTTATCCTGAAATTGTTAGAGGCTGTGAGGATGTAGCTAATATTTATAAATACAACATTATGCTTTGCAACGCGGATTTAGACGTAGATAAAGAAATGGAATCTTTAAGAATACTTAAAGAGAAAATGATAGATGGGGTTATATACATGAGTAATTCCATAGAGAATAATGTTATAGGCTTAATAAAAGAGCTCGAAATGCCGACGGTTCTTGTAGAAACTACAGATGCTGGAGGAATATTACCTAGTGTTACTATTGATAATGTAAGGGCAGCGGCTGATGCGGTAAAATATTTGATAAATAAGGGCAATAAGAAAATTGCATATGTAGGTACTGATATAGAAAAAGTTAATGCGCTAGCTAAAAGGCACACTGGCTATATAAAAGGGCTTGAGGAAATGGGAATAACACTTGATAAAGAGCTAATTTATCTTGGCGGAGTTAAGGCTAGAGATGGATACAAGGGGATTAATGCGATATTAGATAAAGGTGTCCAAATAGACGCAGTATTCTGTGCTAGTGATGAAATTGCTATGGGAGTAATAAATGCATTAAGAGATAAATCTATTAAAGTTCCGGAGGACATAGATGTTATGGGCTTTGATGATATTTATTCAGCTTCAATATTCTATCCTAAATTGACTACAGTGGCTCAACCAATGTATGACATGGGATCTGTAAGTATGAGAATGCTTATAAAAGCTATAAATAATTTAGAAGTTGAGGAAAAACATTTTGTATTACCATATAGAATAGTGGAGAGAGATTCCTGTAAATAAATATAAGTCTTATTAAAACAAAATAAGTTTTAATAAGACTTTTTACATTATTTTCATGAGCCTTGAATATACAATTAGGTGATTTTATAAATGTCAAATTAACAAGTTGGAGGTAACGAAGTTTTGAATATTAATAATAAAGTAGAAAAAATATTTTCATATTTACTAAGTATAAAAAATATGAATCAAAAAACTATAAGAAATATTAATGAATATGAAAATGTACATTGGCAAAAGGAACTCCAAAATATTAGTGGGTGCACTTTTAATGTTGATGAAAATAAGGATTATTGGTTAACTATAGATGAGAGAGCAGGAAAATTATACGCTCAGTTTCAGAAAACATATTTAAAACTAGAAAAAAACAGTGAAGATTTAGAGGTGATTTGGTCAAATGGGCTTTTAACTTGGGAAAAAGAGGGCAAAAAAGTAGTCCATCCTATTTTTACGACTAAAATAGAAATAAAGCTTGATTCAATGAAAAAAATATTTACCCTAAAACCATATAATAACCAAACCAATGTGGAGCTTGAATTTTTAAATGAATACCTCGAAGTAAACTTAGACAGTTTACTAAGCATTCGCAATAAAGCAAAAGATATGGCTCTGGATGTAAGAAATATTGAAATGGCTTCGAAAATATTCGAAGAGATAGCTATGCTTTTAAAAGCTCACAGGTCGGGTTTTTATATTGAGGAGCTAAGCGGTGAATCAGATATAAAGATTCAAAGTAACATGCAATTTTACAATGCCCCATGCATCATACTTCGTAAGGTTGACACAAGACTTTGGAATATGGAACTAAATGATGTATTAACGCAAATAAGAGCGGGATTTCCTATTCCTAAAACTATAGAAGCTTTAGTTTCGGAGGAAGATATGGTGCAAGATATCGAGGAACTTAAAGAGTGGACGGAAGTGGGACAAGATGTATTATTTCCTTTGCCTGCAAATCAGGAGCAAATGGAAATAACTAAGAGACTCGCTGAAAACTTTGGCATTGTTGTACAGGGACCGCCAGGTACTGGTAAAAGCCATTCTATAGCTAATTTAATATGCCATCTTTTGGCACATGGCAAGAGGGTACTAGTGACAAGCCAAACAGATAGAGCATTAAGGGTTTTGTCTAATAAAATCCCCGAAGAAGTTAGGGCATTATGTATAAGTATATTGGGAAATGATACGAAATCACTAGAAGAATTGGACGAGTCTGTTAGAAAAATAACTGAAAATTTATCAATGGATACTAAAGAATTACATAAAGACATAAAACTCTTAAAATATAAACTTAGTAAGTGCATCGAAACTCAAAAAAAATTATATGAAGGGTTAAAATGCATTGAAGATAGAGAAAACGACAAGGTAGAGTATGAAGGTCAAAAATACACATTAATGCATATGGCTAAGTGGGTTAAAGATAATGAAGATGCTCATTCTTGGCTAGTAGATAAGGTTGATTTTAATAAACAAAATCCCTTAGGTCATGAAGAATTTAATAAGTTAGTTACATTATCAAGTAGAATTACAAAAGAGCAAATACATGAAATAAATAACATAGATAAGTACAGAGCGATATTGCCTAAAGAAGACGAGTTATGTTATAAAATATTAGAATTATTTAAATTAGAACAGTATCAACATATTCATGAGAATAATATTAAAGACTGGAATAATGTTAAGTCTATAGATTATGGAAATAGAAGATTACTAAAACTTGTAGATGATGCAATAGAAAGACTAGAAGGGTTTGAAAATAGCTGGCTAAATAATGTTATGACACATTATTATTCTAATAACGAATCACAAGGTGTTTGGCAACAATTAGTTAATAAGTGTAATGAATATATAAGAAGTATAAGGGAAATTAAGCAAGAATTAAATGATCACAAGTTAGAAATACCGACTGATGTTGATATAAACAAATTTAAAAATGACTTTGATGTTGTATCAAAAACAATAAATGAAAAAGGCAAACTGGGAATTGTATTTAAAATGATCCATGGTAAGTTTAAATATATATTCGCGGGTTGCAAGGTGGATTATGAGCTTATAAATAATAGTGAACAAATAAGGGTAGTTAATTTATATATAAAGCTACAGCTATTAGAAAGAGAACTTAAAAATACTTGGAATAATACAATAGAAGAGTATGGGGCAAAGATTATAGATGATTCAAACTTAAACTATGTAAGTGAAGTCGCGGGTTGCATTAGGGGTATTGAAACGATTATTAACTGGGACAAAGACTTTAGAAATAATATAATTAATTTTTTACCAGATAAAAACCTGACGATTAGTTTACGTTGGTATGAAAAAGAATCATATATCTATCTAAAAAATGGATTTGAGAGTTTAAGGCTTATAAATAAATATAATAAATTAAAACTAGAAATGGAAGGGATAGAGAAAACATTCAATAATGTAGGGTGCATGCAAAAGTTACACAATGCTATAAAAACAAGAGACGTTGATAGTTTACATTCTGTTTATATGGAGATTGATAGTCTAATGCAAGTGGCGAGTAGTGTGTTAGAATTAACACAATTAAGCAAAAAGATAGAAAAATGCTGTCCGATATTACTTGAAAATATCACAAATGATAATAAAAAGGCCATGAAGAGTTTAGAAAATTTAAATTGGGAAAAGGCATGGAAGTGGAAAAAATGGAATGATTTTTTGTGCGAATTAGAAGAAATTGATGTAGAAGCTTTAGAGAAAAATATAGCCCAGGAAAAAATTAAAGAAAAATATATTATAAGAGAACTTGTTTCTAAAAAAAGTTGGTTTAATCAAATAGAGCGTACTACTGAGGCTCAAAAAAGAAGCTTATTTACTTGGATGGAAGCTATAAAAAGAATAGGAAAGGGCACAGGAACTCAGGCAGTGAAATATAGGAAAATTGCACAAAAGGAAATGGAAAATTGTAAGGATGTAATTCCTGTATGGATTATGCCAATAAATAGAGTCATGGAGAATTTAAAGCTTACGGATAATTTATTCGATGTGGTAATTGTGGACGAGAGCAGTCAAAGTGATATATCAGCTATAACAGTTTTAATGAGGGCTAAGAAGGCAATTATTGTAGGAGATGAAAAGCAAATAAGCCCAGAAGCCATTGGAAAGGACCATGTTGCTGTAGAAACTTTAATAAACACATATTTAGAAGACATTCCACATGCAGAATGGTTTGATCTAAAAACTAGCTTGTACAATACAGCCCTAAGGGTATTCCCAAATAGATTATTATTAAAGGAACACTTTAGGTGTGTTCCAGAGATAATAGGATTTAGTAATGAATTGTGCTATTCGGGCGAAATAATACCTTTAAGAAGAATAGACGCTAAAGAGATAGTTGGCCCATTTATAGTAACCTCTAAAGTTACTCAGGGATGTAGGGATGAAGCTAAGGCTATAAACGCAAACGAAGCAAAAAGCATTGTAGATAAGATAGTAGAGTGTTGTAGTGATGAGAGGTATAATGGCATGACAATGGGAGTTGTATCGTTACTAGGGGACGCTCAAGCTGAATTAATACTGGGCATGTTGGTAGAGACACTTGGCATGGAGGAAATACTGCAAAGAAGACTTATATGTGGAGATGCTTATTCCTTCCAAGGGGATGAGAGAGATGTAATGTTCCTATCGATGGTTATTGCAAATAATGCTAAATTTACAGCTTTAACTAAGGGATCAGATATAAGAAGATTTAATGTAGCGGCAAGCCGTGCAAGGAATCAAATGTGGCTATTTCACTCAGTCGATTTAGATAACCTCAATAATAAATGTGTTAGATACTCACTATTAAAATATTGCCTTGAGGAGAATGAACCTAAGGAAGAAATTAAATCACAACAATATTTATTATTAAACGATTTTGAGGAGCACATAGAAAAATGCATAAAAGAAAATGGATATAAGATCACACCAAAGGTTAAAGTGGGAAAATATACTATAGACTTTGTTGTAGAAACGGATTTATCCTTGGATATTCCTGGAGGTCATTATAAAAAAATAGCAGTTAAATGCATTGGAATGCCACAAGATGAAAATTATAATTGGCAAAAGCAGTATGAAATGCAAATGTGTCTTGAAAGGGTTGGATGGGAGTTTTATAAAATACGTGCCAGTGAATTTTATAGAAATCCTAGTGTAGTTATGGATAGATTATCACAAAAATTAAATAACTAGAAAACACATAAAACCTACTTAGTGAAATTTTTGTTTGCATATTATTCCAATTAAGTTATAATAAGTATAATGACAGAGCATGATAATAGTATGATTTTTAATAAGAGGGTGAGAGGAATGACTAGCAAAGTGAAGAACGTAATATGGATGATATGGAAGAATGAACAAGAAGAAACATTTAAAGTAGGCGAATTAAGTAAAGGAACGGAAAAATATTATTTCAAATATGATATTGAGGGTGTTAAAAAGGCTGAAGCATATGGATTCTCTCCATTGCCGCGTTTTCCTATAGTAAATTCAAAGTATTTCAGCGAAGAATTATTTCGTTCATTTGTAACGCGACTACCATACCAGGGAGAAAAGGATATGACCTCTGTTTTAAAGGAATATAATATTGACGAATACGATGATTTAGAATTACTTGGAAAAAGCGGAGGCAAAATGTCAACAGACAGATTTGAATTTGTTTCGCCTTTTGATGAAGAGCGTATTGTTTTAGATAAAGAAGGTATTATCTCGGATGAGAAATAAAAACATCTAGACAAAAAGTGTGTAGGATGAAAAATATATTTTTCAGCCTACACATTTTTTGTTTTTCAAAATATGATAAGAAGTATAAGCAATTTTCAAATTTATAAAACTAAATACTTAAACAATATTATAAATTGTTCTCACAACATAGACTTATGAATCATAAAATGAAATGAGTAATAATTTGGGGTGGTATTTTGCTATACGTACTAATCTTAGCAGGTGGAAAAGGAACAAGACTTTACCCTCTATCTCGTGCACAAAACCCGAAGCAGTTTTTGAATATTATCAATAATAAGAGCTTTTTAAGAAGCACTGTGGATAGAATAAAATGTTTAGTTAGAAATGAAAATATTTATGTAGTTACAAATGAAGATTATTTTGATAAAATATGTGAGGAACTTCCAGAAATTAATAAAAAAAATATATTTGTGGAACCTAGTAATAAAGAAACTGCCACTTGTATAGGTCTATCCGCTGCCAAGCTAGTGAAGCAGGACAAGGAAGCAACCATGATAGTTTTACCTTCTGATCATTATATAGAAAATGAAAAGGAGTTTAAAGAAACTATTTTACAGGGAGTTGAAATTGCAAATAAAAAAAGAGGACTAGTCACCATAGGTGTACAGCCCACAAGACCAGAAACTGGGTATGGTTATATAGAAATGGGAGATAGGGTAAACGCTGATATGCCTACGTTCAAAGTAGAACGATTTTTAGAAAAACCTAATACCGAAGTAGCCAAGGATTTGCTCTTAAAAGGAAACTTCCTTTGGAATAGTGGTATGTTTGTATGGAGAGCAGATGTGTACTTACGAGAGATGGAGAAGTATTTACCTAAGATGTATAAAAGATTAATGACTATATATCAAGCTTTAGAGACTGATGAAGAAACCGAGGTAACAAAAGAACAGTACAATGAAATAGATGGAATATCAGTAGATTTTGGCATAATGCAGAAAACTAGAAAGGCATTTGTTATAAAATGTGACTTTGTATGGGATGACATAGGAACTTTTGCAGCACTTTCAAGGTTTCTAAGTAATTTACGAGGTAACAATGTATTGGGTAACACGTTTATGGAAGAGAGTGAAAATTGCTCAGTATTTGGTAAGGACAGACTTATAATTGGGTTTGGTGTAAAGGATCTTATAATTGTCGATGCAGGAGATGTAATACTCGTAATGGACAAGAATAAGGATCAGGAGATTAAGCATTTGGTTAATGAACTTAAAGAGTATGAAGAAACGGAAAAATATATATAATTTAATTTTAATAAGCCCCACCTATAGGGGGGGCTTATTGGTTACTTTATCCATACAAATTCATAGGGGTTTAGATCAATATTACCCTTTATTTCTCTGCCTGTAACTATGTCAATCCCCACAATATTAGGGTTGATTTTTACTGTTTTTGAGTCTACATTTACTATAAATGTTATCTTTTCTTTAGTATGGTCATTATATCTTTCTAATACAAATATATTTTCTCCTAAATCTAAAACCTCTTGAGATGCAAAAGGTGAAAATGCTGAATGTGTTTTTCTAATTTCAACTAATTCCTTTGTTCTATTAAATATAGCCTTTTTTCTTTCATCATTATCTAATTCATTAGATAGCTTGCTAAATTCAAGCTTTTCTCTATTAATTCTTCTATTTATTCCTGACGATTCTAAGCCCTTATAATCATTTCTTGATCCTAATAATGAATGATAGTATATAGCAGGTACTCCTACAAAAGATAGTAATATTGAAATTGAAGCTATTATCTTATTAACTTCATCCTCTAAAGTAATATCTTCATCTATATTTATAATAGCATCATTATAATTAATATTAAGTTCATATACCGACCTACTTCCATCCGCATTATTCTTATAAGAAACTCTTCCTCCATTTTTATTAACCTTATCTACTAAAACTTGTCTTTCATTATCAGTTAAGATTCCTTCTGTTGGTCTCATCCCTATTCCATCATGACTTGATAAGAAGTTAAAATATGTAGCTGTATCAGATACCTTATCTATAGTATTTGCCCACTCTGTTAACTTTTTAGAATTATGGGTTGTAAGAGTGTATAGTACTAGTGGTGGTAACGGAAATTGATATACCATATTTGCTTCATTACTCTTATCTCCAAAGTAACTTATATTTTCACTGTGAGGTACATTAGTCTCCGTTATTATTTGAGTGTTTTCTTTAAAGTAATCAAACAATAGTCTCCAAACCTCAATAACTGCATGGGTTTGAGGGAGATGCATGCAGTTTGTGCCAGACTGCTTCCATAAGAAACCTATAGCATCTAACCTTATTGATGTTGCGCCATTTCTAGCATAGTTTAATAATATATCTGTCATTTCTAATAAAACTGCAAAACATCCAAAGTTCACATCGATTTGGTCTTCACTGAACGTTGTCCATACTGTTTTTATTCCACTTTCGCCTTCATACTTATGGAATAATGGTGATGTTCTGGGCCTTATAACATTTTTAGTATTAAAATTATTATCTTCTTTTATAAAATAATTTTCATATTTTTTTTCATTACTTAAGTAGCCCTTAAACCAGCTACTTGATTTAGAAATGTGATTAGCTACAAAATCAAACATTAATCTATAATCCTCAGATAAATTTTTTATACATCCCCAATCACCTAAATCTTTATTTATTTCCATATAATCAACCACAGAAAATCCATCATCAGAGGTATAAGTAAACATTGGAAGAATGTGAATGTCTGTTATAGTGTTTCCTACCTTTTTATTTAAGAACTTCTTTAAAGTTCTTATTGTTGGAACCCCCTCCTCATAGATGCTATCTCCATAAGTTATCAAATATACATTTTTTTCTGAAATAGCATCTGCCTTTGTAAGTCTTATTTCTTCCCACTTATTTATCAGTTTTTCAATTTCATCTTTAAATTCATCTTTATATTCTGATCCATAAATAAACTTTAATTTTTCAACTACAGCGCTAGTTAATTCTAAATTATTCATAAAAACCTCCACTTCTTATACTATTATCTTTATAGTTACATATCCTCTAGGCTTAACTTTAATTTCTCCATTAACTTCTTCAATCTCTTTTTCATAAAGATTAGTTAACTTTATGGATTTAAATTTATCACAATATAAGTTAACCACTTCTTCACTATATCCTGGATTAAATAATCTTACTATAAACCCATCTTTCTCGTAGGATTCTTTACATACACTTTGTATTATATTTGCGTTATCTATTTTCATTAATGAATATTCATCTCCATTAACATCAAGATTTAATGGAATCTCAAACCTTTCTACTCTCTCTTCAAATAAATTCAGATTCTGCTTTTGGTAACTTGTATATCTTCCAATGAATTTGTCAACTTGTTTAAATAATTCTTCCGAGGAATCCCTTAGAGTTATGGCATATTCAAAATTCATTTTTTTGATCATTTGTGCATCTGGAGTGTAAACAACCTTATTGTTTATTCCAGAAGCTCTACCTGGTCTCCAGAGTAAATCATCACGTCCAAGTAACCCAACACTTCTAAATAGTGTTAATGCTATCTTTGAATTCTCTAGAATTTCATATTCTTTAATGCCCTTGGTAATAACCCCATAAGTATACTTTTCATCCTTTAACATAACCATATTCTCTAAGGCATATATTGGTACTGGTGCTTCTACAAATCCACTTTCTCTCCAGTTTTTTAGATATTTATTAGTATTACTTCTTTCAATAAAAGAGAATCCCTGGTCACTTAGTGAAGTTGAACTAACTACATTAGTATTTAAAACAACTCTTACTCTATGATCCTTTGCCGTATTATCTATATGATGCTTGATTCTTATAGTGGATTCACCATTTCTAAGCTCTATTTCTGTGTTTACAATTATCTCACAAGATTTATAATTAACTCCTCTATGCTGAATAATCATCTTGTTTATGTTCTTAGATTTTTTAACTTCTAAAAGAATAGCCTTACTTATAACTGTGCGTTCTCCATTTGAAGATGGAGAATAATCGTAAGAATCTCCACAATCTTCACTATCTTCAAAATAGAAGATGTCCGTAACTTCTTCACTTGTTTTTTTGTTTATTAATGTAATTTCATTATCCTTTAACCTTATTTTATAGAAGTTATTTTCTATTTCATGGTCCTCAATAACTTCTAGTATATTTTCACTGTTTATTTCACCTTCATTAACGATAAGGGTCTTATATCCCAAAGCTTTAAGCTCTTCATTTTTTATAATTACTTCACTTCTATAATAGCCAGGAAGCTCTATTTGAGTATCTCCATCAGCACTTGCCACTACTTGCTTTCCGCCACTTATATAATCTCTTTTAACTATATCAAACTCGGCCGAATTTCCTTCTATTGTATTTAAGTTAAAGTTTTTTTTCACACTAAATATAACTGTTTCAACATTTTCTACTGAGCTATAAACTTTAGTATTAAATAATACAACTATATTTTCATTTCTTACTTTTTTACTAATAGCTGTAGTAATTTGCTTTTTAATTACATTAATTAATCCTGAGCAAATCCTATCAGACTTCTCGATCCTATTTAAAATTCCTCTATTTGTAGCATCAGAATTACATCCACCTATACTATCATGAGCATGAACATCAAATAATGATTTCCACATTATATCTACCCATGGAGTTGGATATTTTAACCCTAAGGAGTTCCCTATAACAGCAAGTGGCTCTAATATATAAAGTATCTTATTTTCCACATCATAGTTAGCTTTTTTAATATCATACCTTTGAGATTTTATAGTATTATGTATCCTTGATTTTTGACAAGCTATTAGTTCTCCTTTTATCTCATTTTCAAAAGATTTATTCATTGTATCCTTCATAAAGTCTTCATAGTTAGACAATATAAACTCATACTTATACTGCTTTTCATTAAGCTCTTTTATAGTTTTTGGAAAATGATTTCTAACTAGAACTTGGTCTCCTCCTGCTGGCAATAATAGGTCATCTGAGCCCACATTTAAAGATTCCAACTTTTCTAACATTGGTATTAGTTTTTCTTCTATATATTTATCATCTGTAGTTAGAAATTTACCCGGGCCATAACCCAAGAAAATATTATTAGCCTTAACTCTTTCTCCATCAGGTGATGACCATCTAAAGTTTAAATTATCTTTTAAATCCTCTGTGTATACTCCTCTTTGAAGTATGCTGTCTTCTATATCAAAACCCCTAAAAATTGAAGGTAAATATTGATTTTGTCCAAATACATCGGGTAGATATCCTACCGTCATAGAGTGGCCAAATTTATTTCCTAGTCTTGTTCCATATAATAAGTTTCTTATTATTGATTCTTTATTTACAAGCAATGTATCAGTTTGAGTATACCAAGGCCCTACAAATATTCTTCTTTCCTTAATCAATTCTTCTAATTTCACCCTATCTTCTGGATAAAGCACTAAATATTCCTCAACTATTGATAATTGTGCATCTAATGTATAAGAATTAAATTCTGAGTCCTTTTCTAACACTTCAATAAGGTATGGAATGTTTTGGCTTAGCAGTACGTTTGAATCCTCTATTGTAAAGTACCATTCTCTATCCCAATGAGAATGTGGTACTATATATACCTTTTTCTTTTTATTCATATTCTCCTCCTAAATCATAATCACTAGTGAAAGAACTAAAAGCTATAAATATAGCTTTTAGTTCTTTTATTTATAAAGCTGTCTTTTTCTCGTGTTTTCTAATAATATGATATCTTATAAAAATATTAGCAAAAGCTATGAATAATACACCTACTATTAATCCTATTATGTAAGCCCATAAATTTTCTACTAAAGGCCATCCCCATATTGCTGGTAATGGATTCCATTGAACAGCGCCTAGCGCAACAGCTGTACATGAACCAATTATTGCACCAATTACATTGATTGGAATGGTTATTAATGGATTTTTTAACATAAATGGTATTGCGCCTTCACTAACTGCTATGAGCCCTAACACAATAGATGTATTACCAACAACTCTTAAGTTTTCATCAAATACTCTTCTTCCAACTATATATTTATCTAAAACTGTTGCAAGTCCAAGCCCTATTGGAGGAATTACTATAGATAATACTCTTCCTGTTAAAGGGAATATTTCATCTGCTGCAAGCCCCATAGCTATAGCACCTGCTGCCTTGTTTACTGGCCCTCCAAGGTCAAATGCTGTACAAGCTGCTATTATAGAAGTTAATATTAATGTACTTCCAGTATTAAAAGAAGCAATTAAATTTGATAACCAACCATTTAAACCTCCAAAGACAGGATCAATAACATAGAAATTTAGCACAAAAATAACAAATACAACTATACCTGGTAATAAGAACATTGGCTTCATTGCTCGAAGATCTTTTGGTAACTTGATCTTTTCATTTAAGAACTTGGTTAAGTAACCTGCGACTAAACCAAGAATTAAAGCACCTAAGAATCCTGAAGGTATCCCTCCTTTGATTTCCCAGAAGGTATAATGCAATCCACCGGCAAAAGCACCACCTATAAATCCTGGTACAAGACCCGGTCTATCTGCAATTGAATATGCTACATATGCTGCGAATACTGGATATATAAACTTAAATATTAATGCACCAAACTTATCTAAATAATATAAGAATACGTATAATTGATTTGCGCTTTCTCCTAATTTATTCAAGTTATCTATTTGACCTAGGCCCATAGCCCAAAGTTTTGCTATACCCATCATAAGACCAGCTGCAACTATAACTGGAATCATATAAGAAATACCAGTCATTATAGCTTCCATCATTCCAGCTAAGAAGCCTTTTTTAACACCGCTATCCACAGAGGATTCTGATACAGCTCCACTCTCTACTTTGCCATCTGGATTTTCTAAAACTCTCACAATTAAACCCTTAGCATCCTTTAGTGGTTCTGCTACCTTTACCTTTACAAATGATTTACCATTGTATCTTTCAATGTTTTTAACGGCTATATCACAGGCAAATATTACTCCATCTGCATTTTTTATATCGTCCTGGCTATGTCTATCTTCTATACCGTTAGCGCCTTGCTTTTCAGTAAGCACTCTAACTCCCATTTCCTTACCGGCCTTTTCTAGTGCTTCAGCAGACATATATGTATGAGCTATTCCTGCTGCACAAGATGTAACAGCTAAAACTGTCTTATTATATTCTACAACTTCATTATTAACCTTTTTATAATCTAGCGCCGCTATAAACGCTTTAATATCTTTAGCCTTCTTTAAATTTGTGGTAAAGTCTTCATACATTAAAGCTGATGCAAGTTCACCTAACAATTTTAAATGAGTTGAGCCTTCTTCTGCTTTGGGGATAGCTAATAAAAATACTAATTCAACATCATTATTTTCCGTTACACTTTCCCAATCATTTATAGGACTTTCTAACCTAGCCACTGCAAAAGCTGCTTTATTTACTGAAGTTGATTTACCATGTGGTATTGCAACCCCTCTTTCTAGTCCTGTTGGAGACTGTGATTCCCTCTCCATTACAGTTTTAAAAAATTCTTCTTTTGATGAAAGTATACCTTGATCATAAAGTTTGTCTATTAGTTTTTTTATAACTTCTTCTTTTTTTAAAGATTTTTGATTTAAAATGATTAATTCACTATTAGTCATATTTTTTAAATCCATGATCATTCTCCTTTATCATTTTATATATGAGGGCTTATTGATTTGTGAAATCTTTTACATTTACAAGATAATTATTACATAAAGAGATAAAGTTTTGTTATACAAAGAAAGTATAATTTTACTTTTCCGCATTATGATGTGTATAATGTAATTATAATATTCGTTATAAAACATCATAAAAATTGGAGGTATTATATTTGAGTGTTGTTGTTAACTATTTCGCTGATAAGTTAAATTACTTAACTTATGCTGAAAAACATATTTTCTATTACATAGACTCAAACTTAGAAAAGGCAAAAGAACAATCTCTTACCAAGATGGCTGAAGAAAACAATGTCAGCAATACCACTATTGTTAGAATGTGTAGTAAACTTGGACTATCTGGTTTTTCAGAGCTTAAATATATATTAAAAAATATTGACATACCATCTACTCCTAACATATATAACTATATAGGTGTAATTAAAAACAATATCAATCACTCTCTTGATAAATTATCTATAGGAAACATTAATAAACTAGTCAAAATGATAAAAGGGTCTCAGAAAATCATTATAGTCGCTGTTGGCCTCTCAAAGCCCATGGGTGAATATTTTTCAAAACTATTAATGCAGTCCAACAAGAGTAGTTTCTATATATATGAATCTCAGATAATTGATCTTTTAGATAAAAGTTCAACCCATGATGATTTGATAATTTTTATATCAAACAGTGGAGAGACTCATACATTAACTACTATTGCTGAAAAACTAAGCTATAGGAATTTTAAAACTGTTGCTATTGTTAATACTCCTGATTCTACTTTATCTAAACTTGTAGATATTTCTATAAATGCTTATTCTGAAAAAAACAATTTATATGGTTATGATATAACAGCACGCTCTACTCTTTTGGTTATTATTGACATAATTTTTGCTTATTATATTAATAACACAAAAATAACATAAATAAGGAAAATTGATGATGTAATTAATCTATATAAGCCAATATTAATACGAAATTAAACCCTCTTAATTAAATAAGAGGGTTTAATTTCATTTAAAATGGAAGTCATCTACGGAATAAGTGGGGTGGATTTTAAAGCGAAGATAGCTTGCTATCATCGTTATTATCGAATTTTCCGTTAGCAATCATTATTTTTTTGTCAGCGAATGTAGCTACTTTTGATGAGTGAGTAACGATAATTACACATTTGTCTTGCTGCCTTGCCAGTTCTAAAAAAATCTTCATTATGCCTTCTTCTGTGTCTTTATCAAGGTTACCTGTTGGCTCATCAGCTAAAATTATATCTGGATTATATGATAATGCTCTTGCTATTGCAACTCTTTGCTGTTCACCACCAGAAAGCTTTAGGACTCTACGCTTTGATTTTGTTTCATCAAGTTCTAAATTTGATAACATATTTAGAGCAATTTCATTTTTATTTTCTAGTTTCTTTCCAGATACATCAAGTGATAATACCACATTTTCCTGTGCTGTCAGTTGAGGCAACAAATTGTATCCTTGAAATATAACTCCCACCATTCGGCTCCTATATTGGTATTTATCTATTTTTTTAATATCTTTACCATCATATAAAATCTTCCCTTCAGTTGGAGTAGTTAACCCCGATAATACAGATAAAAGTGTACTTTTACCTGCGCCTGATTTTCCAATAATTGCATAGATTTTGCCCTTTTCAAATTCAAAATTAATATCATTTAAAATCTTTTGATTATTACCATCATAAGAATAAGACAAACTTTCAAGTTTTAATATACTCATATACCTCTCCCCCTAATTCCTATTTGACAATATCTTAAGCGGTTCATAGCGTAAGATAAATATTGTTGCTCCACAACTACTAATTATTGTAAGTAGTATACCAATTCCAATTAACTGCAATATTACATTAATATCAGTTACTGCTGTTATATTTTTAATATAGCTGACATCGTTATTTTTTGAAGAATTTCGAATTTGAACACTTCCTCCAGCTTGACCCATTCCCGGTCTTCCAAAATTTTCATTTTGGGTGGATTGCTGTGTTTGAGCTGATGTTACTTGGCTTTCAAGTAATGTGTTTGCAATTGGTACAGAAGCTATTGCTCCAATTGATGTCCCAATAATTATTGCAACAAAAGTAACTAAAAATAGCTCTATAACAAACTGAAATGCAACTTTTATTTTTTTCATTCCAATAGCAGTCAATACTCCTACCTCATATTTACGTTCACGAATATTGAAAATGTTAAGTACAACTAAAATCGTTCCACCGATTATAAAAACAAGTAAAAGAAATATGTCTGCGAATTTGTTTAAATTTTTAAGTGGAACTAAGCTTTGCTCGTAATTAGTTACATCTTCTGATGTAACCGCATAGTCTTTGGATAGTCCAAGTGATACCACATCAGCTTTAAAGTTATTAAATTGTTCTATATTTGAAAAAGAATATATACCACTAGTTTGGTATCTTAAAGCTGTTGTAGTTTCGTTTTCATTCTGGTCAGTAGATTTTTGCGCCTTATTTTCTGAGTTATTAGTAATTGCTTTTAGTGTGTTGTAGTTTGTATAAATATAATTTGCAGGATCCTGCGATGCGGAAAATCTCATCATTTTATTATCGCTTGTAGCGGTTGTGCTATAAATGCCCTTTATGGTGAGTTCATATGTTTCCGTACTTAAATTAGGGTTTGATAACTTTATTTTATCACCAACCTTTAAATTGTTAAAAGTTGATAGTGTATCACTTATTAGGCAGGAGTTATCTGCTTTATCAAATGAAAAAATTCCACCGGATGCAATTTTATTTGTACCATTTACAAAGGATGTCATTGCATTTTCTGTGTTATATCCCCTAATTGTGAAATCACCCTGTTGCCCCATACCTCCAAAGTCTTTTTTGTCACTAGTGACAACTTTAAATCCATTTGTATCTCCGGTTGTCGTGGTCTCAGTTTCAGTGTATGGCTCGATGCCATCACTTTTTGAAATAGAACTTTCTAATGAGTAATTAAAATCTTTAACATAGCTTGAATTTGAGTATTTTTGCATTTCAGCTAAGGTAATAGCCGGATTGTTTTGCATAAGCTGACGTAATGCCTGTCTGTCATTCTTAGCTTGTTCTTGGATTTTTGTCATGTCCACTCCAATTGTGGCTGTAATTGATAAGTCTTTTAGTCCCTCATTCTGGGCAGTTTTTGCTGCTTGTTTAATAGATAAAGCAACACAGCTAGAAACTGCGATTACAAGCGCAATAATTCCTATTAAAATATTTCGACCTAGATTTCTCGAAATATTTTTAAGTGCATTTTTGAAAATATACATAGTGACTAATCATCTCCTTCTTTAATTCTAATTATATTTAACAGTTGTGATGTTTTTGTGAGCTTAAATAAAAAAATCTGCTTAACGCCTAAGCGTTAAGCAGATTAAATTATTAATTTGTGCTTTTCAAAGAAAACCAAAATTCAACGCCACCGTCATGATTTATAACACCATAATCGCCTTCATGAGCGTTAATAATTGTTTTAACAATGTAAAGCCCTAATCCAACATTGTTTTCGTCATTTCTTGTTCTTGCTTGATCCGTCCTATAAAAGCTGTCCCATATCTTGTCGATATTCTCAATAGGAATATTTACGCCCTCGTTATATATTGAAAACACCACATTTTCTTGTTGTTTCTTAACAGATATCTTAACCATATTATTTGGTTTTGTGTGTGAAATTGCGTTTATCATATAATTTTTCATCACTTGCTCTAAGTGTATTTTATCACCACTAACGCAGCAATCATTTTCAAAATGCGGACTATAGATAATATCTTTTTTTGCAAACAATACATGGTTTTTTGCAGTAAGAAGTGATGCAACTTCTCCCAATTTAATATTTTCTTTTTTTAATTTAACCAAATTATTTTCAATGCTTGAAATATCAAGCAAGCTCTTAACAAGCTGATCCATTTTTTGGCTTTCATCAATAATTACATCATAATAAAAGGTTTTATCGATACCCTCTACATCATTTTTTAACATTTCGGAATATCCCAATAATAATGAAAGTGGGGTTTTTAACTCATGGGAAACATTCGCAATAAATTCTCTTCTCATTTTTTCTATTTGCTTTTGGTAATCAATACCTTTCTGCAGGACTTGATTTGCGCTTGTAAGCTTTGAAATCATTTGTGAAAGTGTATTCGACATGATATTAATGTTCTTAGCTAACCTTCCTATTTCATCATCAGGCAAATTTTCATCTGCTTTTTTAGTAAAATTCAAAATAGCCACATTTCGTGCCACTTCATCAATTTGTTTAATAGGTTTACTGAATTTCGAAGCAAATATATATGCTGCAAATCCACCAAATAGTAATGCAAAAATAGAAATAAACACACTAAATTTAGCGAGAATTTTTGCGCTCTGTTCAACTCCAGAAATGGGTGTTTCAATTACAATGAATCGTTTTCCATTTTTAGAATTTATTATTCCGTGAAGCATTAAGCTTTCTTCATTTGTTCTATAGTTCACCTGCAACTCAGCGCGTGGATTTTCAGAAAATATTACTCTACCCTTTTCACTTTTAAAACGAGGAGGTGCATCTGGGGGAAATGGATTATTTCCCCCATAACTATTATAAATAACATTATTTAATTTATCTAAAATTGTAATTTTTAAATTATCAGTTTCTTCGCGGTGGTTAACGATATTGTATAAATTTGTATCATCATCACTGTAATTTTGATTGATTTGACTAAATAGTTGCTCAATTACATTGCTTTTTTGTGCCTTAAAATATGGATTTGCTAAAAATATATTGAATATTACTTGTAATATTACAATTGAAAAAATAATTAGCCCAACAAATATAGTAACTTTAGTTTTAATTGTCTTATTCATTTTTCACCTCAAAGCGATAACCAACGCCATGGACGGTTTTGATATATTGGCAATTGAATACAAGTTTTGCTCTTAATTGCTTTATGTGTGTATCAACTGTTCTTGCATCGCCTACATAATCATAATTCCAAACGGCATCTAAAATTTGTTCTCTGGCTAAAACTAGTTCATTATTTTCAATAAAGTATAAAAGTAAATCATATTCTTTGGGTGTAAGGTCTAATTTTTCATTGGCACAAACTACTTCTTTTTTTAACTTATCAACTGATATATTGCCTATAACAACATTTTCGACCTTTCGCTTACCAGTTCTTTTTAATACAGCTTCAAGTCGTGCAAGAAGTAATGACGGCGAAAAAGGTTTAGATATATAATCATCTGCACCAAATTTAAATCCAGCCAATTGATCATATTCCTCCCCCTTAGCAGTAAGCATAATAATTGGAGTAATCGAGTCTTCACGAATTTCAGAAAGTACATCAAATCCATTCTTCATTGGCATCATTACATCTAATAAAATTAAATCTATCTTACTGTTATTAGAATAAAACATTTCCATCGCTTCTTTTCCATTGCTTGCCTCAAGTATCTCATATTTATGACTAACGAGAAAGTCCTTAAGCATTCGTCTAATTCTACTTTCATCATCAACAATAAGAATCAGACCTTTTATTACATCCATTATTATCACCGCCTTAAAATGATAGTATACCATAACTATGATAAAAATATGAGAAGTAAACATTAGTCACTACAGACCTTTTTCAGCTGACTGTCCAATAGATATTACTTGAATTAGTAACGTAGTGAACAATTTATATTAGCTAATTATCAAGATTCAGATCCCCATAATAGGTATTATAAAGGAAATACTTTAATAATTTTACAAATTAATAAAACAAAAGTATACTGAAATTATATAAATCTAAACTATATATGGATAAAATTCCATATGTAAGATGATGTATGAAATTAATTTATAAAGGATGAGTAGGATGAATGATAATATAAGTGTATTGGTGGTAGAAGATGATATAGATATAAATAATTTGTTATGTGGAATATTGAGTAAACATGGATACTATGTGAAAACTGCATATTCAGGATCGGAAGCAAGAATGTGCATAAATCAGTATGATTTTCACATTATCTTATTAGATTTAATGATACCGGGTATATCTGGGGAGGAGCTTATATCAATCATAAGAAAAATTAAAACTATGCCAATAATAGTTTTATCTGCGAAGACAGCACAGGATACAAAAATAGAAGTACTAAGACTAGGTGCAGATGATTTTGTGTCCAAGCCTTTTGATGTAAATGAAATTCTAGCAAGGGTTGAATCACAACTCAGAAGATATATGATATTTTCTAATAAAAGTAAAAGTGAAAATATTTTAAAGTATAAAGATTTAATTTTAAATAGTGAAGCAGTAGAGGCACTAGTTAAAGGAGAAAATATTAACATTACACCAAGAGAGTTTCATATCTTAGAGATGTTAATGTCTTACCCAAATAAGGTGTTTACTAAAGCAAATATATTTGAGACTGTATGGAATGATGAGTTTTTTGGTGATGATAACACTGTAAATGTTCATGTGAGCAACCTTCGCTCAAAAATAGCAAAAATTGATCCAGATAGTGAGTATATTCATACAGTATGGGGAATTGGTTATAAGATGAGCTAGAAATCTTAATACTTTCTTAAGGGTTTCCTTAAGGTTTCTTATACTTTAAGTACTATTATAAATATATAAGATAAGGGGAGGGAATTTAATGGGGGATATAATTTTAAAAACAAAAAAATTAACTAAAAAGTATGGTAAGGACTTTGCCGTAAATAATGTTGATTTAGAATTAAAACAAGGGGATATTTACGGACTTGTAGGTAAGAACGGTGCAGGAAAAACAACAATTCTTAGGATGATATCTGGATTATCTATACCAACAAGCGGAGAAATAGAACTTTTTAATGAAGTATCAAAAGCCGGTTTAAATAATTCAAGGACAAAGCTTGGATGCATGGTTGAAACACCAAGTTTTTTCAAGTATTTATCAGCAAAGAAAAATTTGGAATACTATAGATTGCAAAGGGGCGTTGTAGAAAAAGAATGTGTGGATAAGGCAATTAAAATGGTAGGTCTTGAGGATGTGGGCAAGAAAAAATTCAAAAATTTTTCACTTGGCATGAAACAACGATTAGGGCTCGCGCTAGCTATAATGACAAGTCCTGACTTACTAATCTTAGATGAACCTACCAACGGTCTTGACCCTACTGGAATAATAGAATTAAGAGAACTTTTATTAAAATTTAATAGAGAAAGAAATACGACAATAATTATATCTAGCCATATATTAAGTGAGCTATCTCAACTTGCAAATACCTATGGATTTATTAATAAGGGCGAGTTTGTAGAGCAAATATCTGCAAAGAATCTAGAAGAAAAATGTAGAAGATACCTATTAATTAAAGTAGATGATACCTCAAAAGCCACCGTTATAATAGAAAATAAGCTAGGAGCCATGGAATATGAAGTGTTAAATAGAAATGAAATTAGATTATATCAGCACATAGATACTCCAGAGAGAGTGTCAGAGGCGCTTATTAATAATGGAATTAAGCTATTTTCAATTAATAACAGTGGTGTGAGTTTAGAAGAGTATTTTGTAAATTTAATTGGGGGTAATAAGCATGATTAATTATATAAAAGCTGAACTTTATAGAAGTTTTAATAGAGTATATTTTTGGGCTTATACAGCTTCTATAGGTATTTTATCTATATTAGCTAATGTTATGATTTTAAATGTACATTGTCATATTCCCACTGATAGTATTAATAGTATGTTTGATAAGTTCACTATGTCAACCCTTATTATACCAATATTTCTAGTAGTTGGATTTGTGGATATGATTACATCGGAGGAAAACAAAAATGAAACGCTTAGAAATGTTGTGGTTTTTGGAGTTACAAGAAGTAAAATAATTTTATCAAAGCTTATAACTACAGTTATCCTTGCATTTATAGCAGAAATTATTATATTAGTTTTGTATTTTGGGAGCGCATTTGTAGTATTTGGAGTAAATAATGAACTAATTATAACTATAATAAGGTTTTGTCAAAAATCATTAGTAGCCACGCCTCTATGGATAGCAGCTATAGCAATATGTACTTTCTTAGCTGTTATTATTAAAAATAATACTATTTTTGCATTTGTCTATTCTGGAATATTTATATTTACAGACAAGATTATTGGAGTGCTTTCATTCTTTGTTTCTGATAAGTTTAAATACCTGGAAAATATTCTTATTACAAAAAAAATAAATGAAATTTCAACATCATCATTAACAAGCGAAACTATAATATCTTCGGTTTTAATGGGAGTTATTTATACATTAGTATTTACAATTATAACTATAGTGTATTTTGAAAAAAAGGAAGTTAAATGATCTCCTGCGGAGCTGCAACAGCTTCACAGAAGTTGTATTATCGACTTCAGAAGGAGATTTATATTCCCACTGAAGTTTTCTATTTATTAGGGCAAGTAACTCCTACTTATAGAAGAGGGGGACTTTCCTTCTGAAATGTCGTTAAATAAATTAGAGTAGCATACGGATAATATATTTTAGATATTAGAGGAAGGGGTGATATTTATGCAAAGAATAATAATAATTTTATTACTAGCTGCGGTAGTCATATCTGTTACCCTTTATGTTTTCCTATATAGTGAAATTAAAAGTATAAACAATCAATTAAACAAAATTAATAAGACTAAGACTAGTTCAAAAATACTATTATCTTATGATAATAAGCAATTACATGGGTTAGCTTTGGGAATAAACAAAAACCTAGAAGAAAAACAAAAGTCAGAAGCTAAATATAAAAAGATGGATTTAGAGCTTAGAAAAGCTATTTCAAATATATCTCATGATTTAAGGACTCCATTAACTTCGATAATGGGGTATATGCAATTAATTGATAATAATAGTTTATCTGAAGATGAAAATAAGAAATATATAGATATAGTAAAAAACAGAACAAAATCCTTAGAATCCTTAATAACTAGTTTTTATGATTTATCAAGACTAGAAGGTAATGAATATAAATTTGATATGAAATCATTAAACTTAAATAATATATTGTGTGAATGCGTGGCTTCATTTTATAATGATTTTTTAAATTGCGAAGTGGAACCTAAAATTGATATAGAAGAAAAACCTTATTTTATTATAGGAGATGAAGTTGAAGTAAAGAGAGTGTTTTCAAATCTAATACAAAACATTATTAAATATGGTGAAGGATATGCAGCCATCTCTTTAAAACGCAGTAATGAATACATTGTTACAATATTTCAAAATGCTGCCCAAAATTTAAGTGATGAAGATGCGAAGCGTTTATTTGAACGATTTTTTACAGCAGATAGAGCAAGAACAGGGAAAAGTACAGGGATTGGACTTGCTATAACAAAACAACTAGTTGAACAAATGGGGCATGAAATTTCAGTGGAACTAGTAGAAGGAAATCTTAGCATAATAATAAGGTGGAAATGTTTAAAGTCTATTACAGAGTAGATAGTCCGAATTTAAAGTAAGTCATCTTCAAAAAAATAACAAGCCACCTTCTGGCTTGTTATTTTTTGATTATATAGGAAACAGCTTTCGGAAAACAATGTGGATAACTTTTTTCATCTATATAATATATATTTAATGTAATATACACCTTTATTAAAATAACCAATTTGGTAAGTAATATAATATATGTAATTTAACGACAGTTAAACACATATATAGTATACTTAGGATGGTATAAACTGCAACTATGTTAAAATATAATAAGTTAGAGGGTGTTATAATATGAAATTTTTAAAAAATATAGAAAATCAAGCGATAACTGTTAAACAAATGACTATAATTAAAGCTTTTCTTGTAATGCTTACAGCAATTTTATTGGAGATATTAGGTCAAATACCCATAGAAATTTTAAATTTATTTTTTAAACGTTTTACAAAAGTAGCCCCCTATTTGAAATTTGTTACAGGAGTGTTAGTTAAATATTTCATTATTACTCTTTTATTAAAGTGGCATAGTAAAAATTCCTGTGAAAAAATTCATAAAAAAAGGTTTAATAGAAAGAATTTTATTTATGTTGCTTTAATAATTATAGGCTTTCGTATAGTATATGATAATAGTTTAATTTACTGGGTTAATAAGATACCTATGCCTGATTTTATAAATCAAGCATTTGAGGAGCTGGCGATGTCACCTATTATAATGATACTTAGTGCTGTTGTTATAGCACCTATATATGAAGAAATTGTTTTTAGAGGGATATTGCTAAGGGGTATGGCTAACAAAATAAATCCAACATTGGCACTTATAGTATCAGCCTTATTTTTTGCGTTGATGCATATGAATATTCCTCAGGGCATAAATGCATTTTTGCTAGGATTAATTATTGGATCTATATATTTGAATACAGGTTCAATTTATTTAAGTATATTTGCACACTTTATAAATAATTCTACGGCGATCTCAATTTCAGGAGCCTTCCAATTAATAAGCGGAAAGTATGCTACATTAATTCATGGTACAGCTTTTATTGTAGGAAGCATAATTTTAATTGTTGCCTACAGATGGCTTAATCAAAATAAACCAGGAAATAAGCTAGATATATACAAAGAATCTATAGAAATATAATATTAGGCCACAAAACAAAATCCTCCATTATAAAGATAATTATCTTTATAATGGAGGATTTTGTGCATTTTATTACTTTAAAGAAAGATACAATTATTACTTAAGGGTATAGGGAAATATTGATATGAACAAAAAAATGACGGATTAATTATAAGAAATTGCAGAATATCTTTACAAAATTGCGTTTAGGCTATATAATAATAAATAAATTGAAAGTTTAATGCATATAAAATTCAAATATGTATATTCTATAAATAGAGATAGGGTATACAGCAAGGAGGAAAATAAATGAAAGAGATGAAGATAACAAATTACAATGATTCCCATAAGAGGGTAATAAATAATTTTAAGGCAAGTAATGAAGAACAACCTAGGTTATTTAAAGAAATATTTCCATACTCAGAAATTCCAAAAATGGTTTTTAATAATGAACAGATTCCAATGTTTATACCTGAAGATATTTGGATTACGGATACTACTTTTAGAGATGGGCAACAGGCAATGGATACCTATACTGATAAACAAATAATTAAAATATTTGATTACCTACATAAACTTGATAATAATTCAGGGATAATAAGACAAACGGAGTTTTTTTTATATACCGAAAAAGACAGAAGAGCGGTTGAAAAGTGTTTAGAAAGAGGATATAAATTTCCAGAGGTAACTTCGTGGATAAGAGCCAACAAGGAAGATCTTAAGCTAGTGAAGGACATGGGGCTCAAAGAAACGGGAATACTTATGTCTTGTTCTGATTATCATATATTCAAAAAATTGAATAAAACAAGACAGCAGGCCCTGGATTTGTACATCTCATTGGTAGAAGAAGCATTAGAAAATGGCATAACTCCAAGATGTCATTTCGAAGATATAACTAGAGCTGATTTCTTTGGATTTGTGGTGCCACTAGCACAAAAACTTATGGAACTTTCTAAGAAATCGGGTATCAAGATAAAGATTAGAGCATGTGATACATTAGGCCTTGGGTTACCTTACTCGAGAACCGAGTTACCAAGGAGTGTACAAAACATCATACATGGATTAAGAATTTATGCAGGAGTTCCGCCTGAGTGTATTGAATGGCATGGACATAATGATTTTTATAATGTAGTGACCAATGCTACTACAGCATGGACTCATGGATGTGCAGCTATAAATACGTCGCTTTTTGGTATTGGTGAGAGAACAGGTAACTGTCCACTTGAGGCTATGATTATAGAATATGGTCAACTAAGAGGAAATGTAAAAGATATGAATCTTAAATTGATAAGTGAAATTGGCAAATACTTTGAAGGTGAGTTTAAATATAGTATTCCACCTAGAACACCATTTGTAGGGAGTGAGTTCAATGTTACGAGAGCTGGCATACATGCGGATGGAATATTAAAAGATGAAGAAATATATAATATTTTTGATACTGAGAAAATATTAGGCAGGCCAATTGTTGTAGCAGTTAATGAACATTCAGGACACGCAGGTATAGCAGCTTGGGTTAATACTTACTTTAGATTAAGGGGAACAGACAAGATAAGTAAAAAAGATGAGGGAATTAATGTTATAAAAGAATGGGTTGATAAGCAATATGAAACTGGAAGAAATACTGTAATGAAAAGTGAAGAGCTTGAATTAATTGCAAAAGAGATTATTCCACAGCTAAGTGTAAAGTCACAAAAGACTGCAGCTTGTTAATATAAGTTAGACATTGTAAATTCTATTTATAAATGAAAAATGGAGGGATATCATGGCATTTACTGTTGCACAAAAAATAATTAAGGCTCATTTAGTTAAGGGTGAAATGATTTTCGAACGTGAAATCGCAATTGAAATAGATCAAACGTTAACACAAGATTCTACAGGTACAATGGCTTATCTTCAATTTGAGGCTATGGGAATTGATAAAGTATTAACCAAAAAATCAGTTGCATATATAGACCATAATATTTTGCAAACCGGGCCTGAAAATGCAGATGATCATTTATATATACAAACTGTTGCTAAAAAACATGGCATATATTTTTCTAAACCTGGCAATGGTATTTGCCACCAAGTTCATTTAGAAAGATTCGGAGTTCCAGGTGAAACTTTACTTGGCTCGGATAGTCATACTCCCACTAGTGGGGGAATAGGGATGCTTGCTATAGGTGCAGGAGGATTAGATGTTGCGGTTGCTATGGGCGGTGGAGAATATTATATAACAATGCCTAAAATTGTAAAGGTGGATTTATTAGGAAAGCTTAACCCTTGGGTTTCAGCTAAAGATATTATATTAGAATTATTAAGACTCTTAACGGTTAAGGGCGGAGTTAATAGAATATTTGAATATGCTGGCTCCGGGCTGAAAAATCTAAGCGTACCAGAAAGAGCAACAATTACTAATATGGGCGCAGAGCTTGGAGCCACAACTTCAATCTTTCCGAGTGATGAGATTACACATGAATTCTTAAAAGCACAAGGTAGAGAAAAAGATTATGTGGAACTTAAAGCAGATGATGGTGCAGTATATGATGAGATAGTTGAAATAGATTTAAGTAAAATTGAGCCTCTTGTTGCTTGTCCTCATAGTCCGGATAGGGTAGTCTCTGCATCATCTTTAAAAGACATAAAGGTAGACCAGGTGTTAATAGGAAGCTGCACTAATTCTTCTTATGTTGATATGATGAAGGTGTCGAAAATACTTCTAGGAAAAACCATACCTGATGAAGTGTCACTTGCTATTGCACCAGGCTCAAAACAGGTTCTAAATATGCTTTCCAAAAATGGTGGACTCGGAGATATGATTGATGCTGGTGCAAGAATTTTAGAGAGTGCATGTGGTCCATGTATAGGAATGGGACAAGCGCCTTCAACTGGAGCAGTATCACTTAGAACCTTTAATAGAAACTTTAAAGGTAGATCTGGAACGGTGTCTGCGAATGTTTATATTGTAAGTCCAGAAGTGGCTGTTGCATCGGCACTTACAGGATATATAACGGATCCAAGAGAGCTCGGTGAAGCAATTAAAGTGCCCATGCCAGAAAAATTCTTGATTAATGATAATTTAATAATAAACCCAGCAGAGGATGGTAAAAATATAGAAGTGAAAAGAGGACCGAATATAAAGCCATTCCCTAAAGCGGAAGAATTAAAGGGAAATGTGGTAGGAAAAGTTTTAACTAAATTAGAAGATAATATTACAACGGATGATATAATGCCATCTAATGCAAAATTACTTCCATTTAGATCTAATATACCTTATTTATCAGAATTTTGTTTAACTCCGTGTGATGAGAAATTTCCAGCTAAGGCTAAGGAGAATAGTGGTGGAATCATAGTTGCCGGATCAAATTATGGGCAAGGCTCCAGTCGTGAACATGCGGCATTGGCACCTCTTTACTTAGGTATTAAGGCCGTTATCGCGAAATCTTTTGCAAGAATTCATAAGGCTAATTTGATTAACAATGCTATAATCCCATTGGTATTTGAAGACATTAAAGATTATGAAGATATAGCTATTATGGATGAATTAATAATAGAAGGTGCCGTAGATCAAATTAAAAAAGGCATAGTTATTGTAAAAAATATAACAAAAGGATCTGAGTATAAAACTCTACCTGAAGTAACGGAGAGAGAAAAAGAGATGCTTATATATGGTGGATTAATAAATCTTATAAAAAACAAGAAAAAGGGAGGGGTTTAGAAGTATGGAACATAATATTACACTTATACCTGGTGATGGAATTGGGCCGGAAGTAACTTCTGCTGCAGTTAAAGTAATAGAAAAAAGTGGAGTCACAATTAATTGGGAAACGGTGCGTATGGGAGCCGCGGTTATAGAGGAATTTAATACTCCTATGCCTTCCTACGTTTTAGAAAGCATTAAAAAGAATAAAGTTGCACTTAAAGGGCCTGTAACTACACCGATTGGTAAGGGGTTTAAAAGTGTTAATGTTACATTAAGACAGGAATTAAATCTTTATGCTAATATAAGGCCTATAAAAACACATGAGGGGGTTCCATCAAGGTTTGAAGATGTAGATATAATAATAGTAAGAGAAAACAGTGAAGATTTATATGCAGGAATAGAACATATGATTACAGAGGATATTGCTGAGAGCATAAAGGTAATAAGCAAGAAAGCTAGTGATAGAATAGTAGAATATGCTTTTAAATTGGCAAAAGAGCAGAATAGAAAACAAGTAATAGCTGTTCATAAAGCAAACATTATGAAACTTTCCGATGGATTGTTCTTAAGATGTGCAAGAAACATAGCGACCATGCACAAAGATATAGGCTTTGGAGATGTTATAGTAGATGCGATGAGCATGAAGCTTGTAATGAACCCAGAAAAATATGATGTGCTTGTAATGCCTAACCTATACGGAGATATATTATCAGATATGGCAGCGGGGTTAATTGGTGGGCTAGGACTAGTTCCAGGTGCAAATATTGGAGAAGAAGGTGCGGTTTTTGAGCCAGCTCATGGATCTGCTCCAGATATAGCTGGCTTAAACTTAGCAAATCCTACTGCGTGTATTCTATCAGGTGTTATGATGCTAAGATTTATAGGAGAAGTAGAAGCGGCAAATAAAATAGAGAAAGCTGTGGATGATGTTTTAAAAGAAGGCGAACATTTAACTTGTGATTTAGGTGGAAATACTGGGACTCGCGAGTTCGCTGAAGCGATCATTGGAAAAATGGGGAAATAAAATAATTAACAACAAATAACTCATGAGCAACTTGCTCATGAGTTATATTTGGTATAATGATACAAAGAGATTAAAGTAGTTTAGATGACTAGTGAAAGGATAAAGATTTATTATGAGAATAAATAAACTGCTTAGCAATTATGGTATTTGCTCAAGAACTGATGTTAATAGGCTTATAGATGAAAAAAGGATAATGGTAAATGGGAAGCTTTGCACCACCGGGCAGTGGGTAGAAAAAGAGGATAACATTCTTCTTGATAATGAGAATATTGTAGTGAGAGAGAAGATTTATATTGCGCTAAATAAACCCGTCGGGATTACATGTACTGCAGAAAAAACAGTAGAAAACAATATAATTAATTTCATGAACTATCCAGAATACATATTTCCAGTTGGAAGATTAGATAAGGCATCTCAAGGGTTAATACTTATGACTAATGATGGTGATTTGGCAAATAATATTTTAGAATCTGAAAATGAACATGAGAAAGAGTATATAGTAACTGTGAATAAGCATTTTGATGAATCTTTTCTCAAAGCAATGTCTGAAGGTGTTCAAATTTGTGGAGTTAAAACAAGACATTGCAAAGTTATCGCAGTTAGCGATGATACTTTTCGTATTATTTTAACACAAGGACTAAATAAGCAAATTCGCAGAATGAGCAAAACTTTTGGATATACAGTTGTAAGATTAGAACGAGTTCGAATTATTAATATAAAAATTGATGAGACAGATATTGGCATGTGGCGTTACCTAACAGAGAAAGAGGTAATAGAATTAAGGAATAGTTAGAAAGGGTACCTTAGTAGAAATATTAAGGTACCTTTTGTTTTTTATGAAAAAACTCAATTAGGTGGTTTTAAAAGTCAAACAATCTGTTTCTGAATAGAGATTAACATTTTCGCCACTAACGTCTATAGATTTAGCATTACAGAGCTGATTAGAGTTATAGGTGCAAGTACATACATTACAAGCAATTACGTCGCATCCATTGCTATTGGAATTAATGATATTTGTAAGAGAACTATAGACAATACTATCTAAAAAAGTAGCACAACAAGTATCAGAATCTTTTTTAGCACTTTTTCCACCAACATTTATTATGTTAGCATAACATGTGTTTTTGTCATTATGGGAGCAATTTGAAACGCTACAATTGATTTTTGACATTATATCTCCTCCTTAGTGTATCTACTAAGAAGTTTAACCAAAAGGAAAAGAAAATATTTATAATATAGGGTTTGTTTAAAATTTCTATTTGATAGATTTTTTATAAGAATGTTGCCGTAAAACATATTTTCGATTGAATATTGTTGTATTTTCATATATAATTAGAATTAAGTAAGAAAATGTAACGATATACATATTATTCAAAGTATATCGTTTATTAAATTATAGGGAATATATATCTATTGTCGCTTGTATTTTATCATGAAAACGAGTGCAATAGGTATTGATGGACCCCTTTGACTTCAGTATAAGTTAGCTTAACCCCTTGCTATTGCAAGGAGTTATATAAATAAACAGATAGTGTTAACATTATCAAAAAATATGAAGGGGGAGAATTTATGAGGTATGTTAATAAAACATTAAAAAGATATGGTAGCTTTGCTTTATCTTTAGTGATAGCTCTTAATTTAATGCTATCTTTTTCATTTAAAACGTATGCATCAACTATACAATCTGACTACAAGTCATTTGTAATGGCTCCATTGGAAAAAGTAACAGATTGGAATGCGTTCAAAAATCAATTAATAACCATTAAGAACAATGGAGTCTATGCCCTTACCACAGATGTGTGGTGGGGAGATGTTGAAAGTGCGGGTGACAATCAGTTTGACTGGAGTTACTACAAGACTTATGCAGATACTGTTCGTGCTGCAGGATTAAAGTGGGTGCCTATTATGTCCACTCACCAATGCGGTGGTTCTGTGGGGAATTCAGTAAATATACCTTTACCTACATGGTTATGGAATAAAGATAGTGCTGAGAATATGCAGTTTAAGGATGAAAAAGGAAATTATGATAAGGAATCTCTTAGTCCATGGTGGTCTGGTACAGATAAACAGTACAATGAACTTTATGTGTCTTTTGCTGAAAACTTCAGCAGCTATAAAGATATTATAGCTAAAGTTTACCTTTCTGGTGGTCCATCAGGTGAATTAAGATTTCCTTCTTACAATCCATCATTAGGTTGGTCATATCCAGGTCGTGGATCTCTACAATGCTACAGCACAACAGCAAAAACAGATTTTCAAAATACGATGAAAACTAAATACGGCACTATTTCGGCAGTTAATAGTGCATGGAATGCAAGTCTAACAAGCTTTACACAAATTATGCCTCCAACAGATGGGGATAATTTTTTTGAAAAGGGTTATAAGTTAACTTATGGTAATGACTTTTTAACTTGGTATCAAAGTGTACTTGCAAAACACTTGTCGAATATAACGGCTATAGCGCATAACAGTTTTGATTCAGTTTTTGATGTTAGAATAGGAGCAAAAATAGCAGGTATACACTGGCTAATGAATAGTCCTACTATGCCACATGCTGCGGAGTACGGTGCAGGTTATTATAAGTATAGTACTTTACTCGACCAGTTTAAGACATCAAATGTAGATTTAACATTTACATGTCTTGAGATGGATGATTCAAACGCATATGTTAGTCCAAGCTATTCAGCTCCTAAAAGTCTCGTTATAAATGTTGCCAATTTGGCTACATCGAAAGGTATAAGACACTTTGGAGAGAATGCACTAGCTATTTCTAATAATAATCAAGCGTATCAAAATGCTGCTGAAATGCTATTTAATTATAATTTCTCTGGATTTACACTTTTGAGATTTGCAAATGTTGTTAACCGCAATGGAACAGCTACTTCTGAAATGGCTCCCTTTGCAGATACTTTAGTTATGAAGCCAGTTCCTGTAACTTTTACAGTGAACAACGTTAATCCAGGCAGTGGTCAAAATGTATACTTATCAGGGAGTAGATGGGAATTATCTAACTGGACTACAGGCGTATATCCTTTGCCACTTACTAATAGCAATGGAAGGTATACAGGAACCACATATCTTGGTGAAGGCCGTGACTATCAATTTAAAGCAATTATGAAAGATGGTGATGGAAACGTAACCTGGGGAGGTGGCAACAGTCAATCTTATACTGTTCCTACAAGGGGAGGTTCCTATACCTGGAACTGGTAGCTAGAAAAAATACCATTATAATTTTTTTGCACGTATATTGGCAGTTTTAAAAAAAAGTTTAAGTTTATCGTAAAATTAAGAGCCACTACTCTGATAAATATGATATAATTAAAATAATGTAGAAAAATAAACATGTGTGTTCTAGAGAAAATTGAATTGTTATTAAAAAATTAGGGAAATATTAAAGTTATATATAATTTTAAATCCCTTACAAGGCATATGAAAAAAATAGACTAGCGTGCTGACTGGTTATTTTTTTGAAGATGCCTAAATAGAAGAAAGAGGTGTCCTATCATAAAAAACGAAAATGAAAATAAAAAAGAAACTACTAAAGTAGAAATTAAATCAAACAAATATCAGACGCTAGAAAATATTACATTTTTAAAAATAGTTAAAAAAGATGGAACAACTATTGATTGTAAAATAGATACTGAAGATTTACAAAAGGTATTAGAAAAAGGTCGTTGGTTTGCAGAGTGGAATAAAGATTTTAATAATTTCTTAGCGCAGAATCTAGGCAGTTATTATATCGAAGAAAAGAAATATAGAAGAAAACAGAGTTTGCAGTCATTCATATTAGATGTTCATCCAAAAGCACCTGTAAGACATATCAATGGAGACACTCTAGATAATAGAAAATGCAACTTAGAAGTATATAATCAAAATACAATTAACGATTATGAAGAATTAGATGAAGAAACTGTTGCTATAATATTAAGAGATAGATATGGTAAAGAAAAATCTAGGACTATAATCGATAAAGAAGATTTAAGCAGAGTGGTTAATAATAGTTATACATGGGTTCTCTTTAAGAAAGATACAGAACCTTATGCTGTAGCAAACACTCCTGAAGGAAAAATTTATTTGAATAGATTTATAATGAGTACAACTGAAGATATGGTTACTCATCCTATAAATCTTAATACATTAGATAATAGAAAAGCTAATTTAGAAAACAAAAAAGTTGAGTTAGAATTTGATAAACCAACTGAAGAAACAGAAGTTTAATGACAGTTTAGAAGGAAAGTCATTAATCCAGCTCCGCAGGAGATGATTTAATAAGCATTGTAAAGCAGTATAGAAGATAATTCTATACTGCTTTTATTGTGCGCCCGGCATGGGCGCAATCTAATGGGTGAAAGTCCCTAGCACGGGTTAATAGTGCCAAGTGCATAGCTTAAGACAAGGGTGTCCATCGTGAGATGGAATCTGAAGGAAGTTGGCGGCCAAACTCCGGTCTGACGAACAGAAACTACATATAAGGCATATGCTTGTGGGTAAGTTTGCAATACAAAACGAAGCCCAAAACTATTCGAAACAAGTGGTGTAAATGTAGCAGATAGATGGAGTGAAAGATTGCGTTCTTACCCGGGGAGATCTGATAGGTAAGTTGTGGATATGAATTTAGAAATAACAACCCATACAGTGATGTATGGCTGAACTATCAGAAGTCAGCAGACGTCATAGTACCATGCAAAACGCGTTAGCGTGGGAAGGACTGAACAATAGGAGGTTTTGGAATTTTGAAGGATACGAGAAAATATGATAAAAGCAGACAACTTCATAAAGAAGGCTCTCTACGAGAGAATAGAGTGGAACTCGAAGGTAATGTAGAAGTGCATAGTATTTCCTCTATGTCAGAAGAAGGAAGAAACGATGTGAATGAATATGATAATGGTTTACTCGAGCAGATATTATCGAGAGATAATATGAATAAAGCATATAAAAGAGTAAAAGCCAATAAAGGAAGTCATGGGATTGATGGTTTGACAGTAGATGAACTTCTACATTATCTAAAAGAGCATGGACAAGAATTAAGGCAATCATTATTAGAAAGTAGATATAGACCTCTAGCCGTAAGAAGGGTAGAAATACCAAAACCTGACGGTGGAATTAGGCTACTTGGAATACCTACTGTATTAGATAGAGTTATTCAACAAGCGATATCACAAACTCTAATACCAGTATATGAAAAGAAATTTTCTGATAATAGTTACGGTTTTAGACCTTTAAGAAGTGGAAAACAAGCTGTTGAAAAATGTAGGGGATATATTAATGCTGGACATACATGGACGGTGAATATAGACCTTTCTAAATACTTTGATACGATAAATCATGATAAATTAATAAGGATACTATCGGAAGATATTAAAGATAGTAGAGTAATTTCTCTGATACGAAAGTATCTACAAAGTGGAGTGATGATAAATGGGGTATTTATGAATACAGAAGAAGGAGCACCTCAAGGCGGGCCTTTGTCCCCATTATTAAGTAACGTAATGTTACATGAACTCGATGTAGAACTAACAAAACGAGGACTAAACTTTTGTAGATATGCTGATGATGCGAATATATACGTCAAAAGTGAGAAATCAGCAAATAGAGTAATGAAGAGTATTACGAGATTTATTGAGGAAAAGTTAAAGCTTAGAGTGAATAAAGAAAAGAGTACAGTAGATAGACCTTGGAAACTTAAATTTTTAGGATTTTCATTTTACCGGGCAAAAGGTGAATACAGAATGAGAGTTCCTCAAAAACCTATAATCAAATTCAAAGCAAAGCTAAAAGAATTAACTTCAAGAAGTAATGCGATGAGCATGAAATATAGGTTTATGAAACTTAAGCAAGTGATAGTTGGATGGATAAATTATTTTGCTATTGCAGACATTAAAAGTATTCTTAAAACACTTGATGAATGGTTAAGGCGAAGAATTAGAATGTGTTTTTGGAAACAATGGAAAAAGATTAAAACAAAATATGGGAACCTTGTTAAATTAGGAATACCAAACAATAAAGCTTTGCAATATGCAAATACAAGGAAAGGCTATTGGAGAACATCCAATAGCCCTATATTAAACAAAACATTGACCAATAAATACCTTAAAAATATAGGATTAGTTTCTATATCTGAGACATATTTATTAAAACATTAATTTCTATTGAACCGCCGTGTACCGAACGGTATGCACGGTGGTGTGAGAGGTCGCTAAATAAATTAATTATTTAGCTCCTACTCGATTTTTTGATATTGGGTCAGAAACAACTTGAAATTGATTTGTTTTTCCCATAATATAAGCTAAATTAATTATAGACTTTTCTTCCTCGGTCATTTCCCTTTTGAACATTTTTTCGAATTGTTTCATTAAATTACAAGTGTCAAGTTTGTAACTTTCAGCAGCGGGTCTAGTTACCCTTGTGTTTTTATGAGGATTATATATCCTAGATTTAATTTCACTGCTATAAATTTTCTTGAAAACTTCAGCTGTATAGAATGCATCATTATAAGCATTATGAAACTTACTTTCAATAGGTATGCCTAATAGCTCTGCTGCATTACCTAGCCCAATGTTAATTCCTTTTTGACAATTAAGCTCTTTAGAAGCGTAGGACTGAATGTTTATGTATTTTGTGGGTACAATCAAGGTATCTAATTCATGATATTCTATATTTCGAAATAATTCTTTTATATCAGCGACTCCCCATACACACAATATGCTTGAGTCAGCGTTTATAAACTCTGAAAGTTCTTTATACAGTTCTTTAAAAGGTTTGCCTTTATCTAATTCATCCATTGTTATTCCGGTAAGTTCTTTTACAAAGGGATTGATGATAGTATATATTTCCGGTTTTATTAATACATCTAGAGTCCCAATCGTTTCAAAATTATCATTTAGTTTTATGGCACCTATCTGAATTATTTCGAAAGGACATTTAGGATTTGTTATGTTCGTAGTATCTTTTGTGTAATTGTAGCCTTGATTAAACTCTAAGTCAAATATTATATAATTCATGTAATTACCTCTAAACTTATTTAATATTATAGTGCATAGTGATATATTACTATATCATGTAGTATATCATTTTCTTTAGTAAAAAACACCTGCACTATTACAGTTTTAGCTGCAAAAAATTGAATGTTGTATATAAAGTAGTTTATAATGAGTATAGTTGCTATATCATATTTTAATAAAATAAGTGAAATCAATCCGTGCAGCGTATGCTACACGTGATATATAAGAGAGGAAGTTTTATATATGGGAAAAATATTGGTGCTTGCAGAGAAACCCTCTGTAGGCCGTGAACTAGCGAAAGTTTTAAATTGCACTCAAGGTGGAAATGGGTATTTAATGGGACAAAAGTATATTGTAACTTGGGCACTCGGACATCTTGTTACACTAGCTGGTCCGGAGGATTATGATCAAAAATATAAAAGTTGGAAAATGGAAGATCTTCCTATGCTGCCAAAGGACTTAAAACTGGTAGTTATTAAGGAAACTTCAAAGCAATATAAGATTGTACATGAACTCCTAAAAAGAACTGATGTAGATGAGCTTATTATTGCTACAGATTCGGGACGTGAAGGAGAACTAGTAGCACGTTGGATTATTCAAAAAGCAGGATTTAGAAAGCCAATTAAAAGGTTGTGGATTTCTTCTCAAACTGAAAAAGCAATAAAGGATGGATTTGCGAATCTTAAACCTGGAAAAGATTATGAAAACCTATTTTGGGCAGCGCAATCAAGAGCAGAAGCAGATTGGCTAATAGGGCTTAATGTTACAAGAGCATTAACTTGTAAATATAACGCTCAATTGTCTGCAGGAAGAGTTCAAACACCAACTTTGGCACTTATTGTTGAAAGAGAAAACGAAATTAAGAGATTCATTCCAAAGGATTACTGGACAGTAAATGGAAAGGTAAATAATTTTACAGTTCATTGGTCTAGTAAAAATGGTGAAGCACGTACATTTGACAAGCAAAAGGCAGAAGATATAGCTAATAAGGTAAATAATCAAATGGGAACTGTTTCCGAGTTAAATAAAGCATCTAAAAAAGAGCTCCCTCCACTTGCATATGATTTAACGGAGCTTCAAAGGGATGCAAATAGAAAATTTGGATATTCTGCAAAGCAAACTCTTAATATAATGCAGAGATTATATGAAAATCATAAGATATTATCTTATCCAAGAACGGACTCTAGACATATTACCACAGATATTGTAGCAACGCTTCTCGACAGATTAAAGAGCATTGCTATAGGACCGTATGAGAAAGCTGCTAGAAGTATAATAAAAGGAAGGATACATACTACAAGTAGACTTGTGGATAATAGCAAGGTATCAGATCATCATGCTATAATTCCAACAGAGCAACATGTAGATTTATCAAGCCTTAACAAAGAAGAAAGAAGCATTTATGACTTAGTTGTAAAAAGATTTTTAGAGGTTCTAAGTCAACCTTTTGAGTATGAGCAAACTACTGTGAAGATAAATGTTAAGGGTGAGACTTTTTCTGCAAAAGGAAAAATAGTTAAGTCAAAGGGCTGGAAAGAAATAAGCAGTTCTGAGGGTGGAGAAGACAAAGATCAGTCACTTCCACCAATTAATAAAGGTGAAGAAGTTAAACTTACTTTAGTTAAATTCGAAAATGAAAAAACTAAGCCACCAGCAAGATACAATGAAGCAACGCTGCTTACAGCTATGGAGCATCCAGGAAAAAATATCCAGGATGAAAGTCTAAGAGAAGCATTGGATAATACATCAGGTCTGGGAACTCCAGCTACGAGAGCAGATGTTATTGAAAAATTATTTAACATCTTTTATATGGAGAGAAGAGGCAAAGATATATTCCCAACCTCAAAAGGAATACAGCTAATAGGTTTAGTTCCGCAGGAATTAAAATCCCCAGAGCTTACGGCTAAGTGGGAAAAACAGCTTCAACTTATAAGTAAAGGAAAAGCTAATTCCATGAATTTCGTAAAAGATATGAGGGAATATGCAGTGAAGCTTGTGAAGAATGTTGCAGCTTCTGGCGAAATATATAAACATGACAACGCCACAAGAATGAAATGTCCTGAGTGTAGTAAGTATCTTCTTGAAGTTAAAGGCAAAAGGGGAAAGATGCTCGTATGCCCAGATAGGGAATGTGGATATCGTAAAGGAGTTTCACAAGTTTCTAATGCACGTTGCCCTACTTGTCACAAGAAAATGGAGATTAGAGGGGATGGAGACAATAAGATTTTTGTTTGTGGTTGTGGATACAGAGAAAAACTTTCAGCCTTTAACAAACGTCGCGACTCAGAAAAAAGTGCTTTAAACAAAAAAGATGTCAGTAGATTTTTGAATCAACAGAATAAGGAAGATGAAGGAACTGGTAATTCTGCAATGGCCGAGGCTTTTGCTAAGTTTAATTTAAAATAGTGAAAATGACACAATGTATAAGATTTTTTATATGTTGTGTTTTTTTATTCTCGAAATATATCTCAAGCGCGCTTAATTATTGATTAAGCTTAATTAAAAGGCTAAGGATATTTAATGGTGATTTTATTCATAATTATTCATAATTATCCTATTTTTATTTAACAATTGAATTGTATGATAATCTTATGATGATAAATAAGTTATTCATTAATAATAAAAGAAAGGACGATTGTAAGTTATGTGGGTTAAAAAATTAAGACAACGAAAAATGCAGAGCATTATGATTTTTTTTATCATATTAATTTGTACCATGCTAATGTCAAGTTCTATAATGATGATATCATCATTACAAAAACCCTTTGAAGATCTCCAAAAAGAGTGCCAATCTCCGAAAGTAAAAGTATTTCCTCTTGAAAAAGGAGAAAAAGAAATCGGTGAGTTATCCAAAAGAATAGAAGGATTAGACTCTGTATCAAAAACAGTATTAATTAACAGACATTGGATAACAGAAAAAATATCTTATAAAGGTAAAAATGTGGAAACATTTGCAAGTTTAACCAAATATGAGGGAAGTGTATATGGGAAGATAAGATCTATTAGCAATAAAGTTGATGTGCCTAAGGAAGGAGAGTGCTTTATTCCAGCTGCACTCTCAAATGAATATAATATAAAGGTTGGCGGAAAAATTGTTTTATGGAGTGGCAGTAGAAATTATACTTACAAAGTAGCAGCCATTTATGCAGATCCATACTCTATATCTTTAGCATTTAATTGTGAATTTCTTGTGAGTGAAATTCCAGAAGAGTTAGAAACTTCAAAGGTTATAGCAGTGTTTAGCGATAAGAGTATTACTGGAAATGATATTATTAGCGAATACCGCGTGAAAAATCATGGCGTATTAGAAGGAAGAGCCATGACCATAGAAGATAGTATGAGTAACAGTGCTATATCAGAGAAGATTTTAGGCGGTATATTGCTGGCAGCAAGCATTCTTGTGCTTTTAGTAAGTAGCATGATGATTCGCTATATGATCAAAAATGCTCTAATTCAAGATAGCAAAACTATAGCTATTTATAAAACCATTGGTTATTCATCAAAATCTATTATGAGAATTTATATGGAACTATATTTCTTTATTGTAGCAAGTGGAAGTGTTCTAGGAATCATTTGTTCTTCATTTATTTCAAGTAAATTTACTAAGCAAATCTTTGCTAATATTGGTGAAACTAATCATGCTAGTATATGGTTTCCTGCATCAATATGTTTTTTCTTAATCAATGGCTTTGTATTACTTCAAGTTTATTTAGTAATAAATAAATTGAAAGATATAAAACCGGTTATTGTGTTAAATGGAAGAGAAAATCAGCTTGGCACTCGTAAAACAAAAAATCATCCCTTTACAGAAAAATTAAGTTTTTCTCCACTAGGAATAGCAGTTAGAAATATGCAAAGAGATAAAAAAAACACCTGTTATATTATTCTCACTTGTGTGATTTCTATTTATTGTGTAAATTTTGCGTTATCATCCATTTCCGTATTAGATACCATGAAGGATAACAATTACTATTGGATAGGTTTTGATAAATTTGATGTAGCAGCCGTTTCTGAAAACCAGGTGAAATTTGACGAAAATTGCCGTGTTTTATTAACAGATGCAGATGTTAAGCGTGTTATTAAAACAACTGCAAATTCAAATGTTATGATGAAATGGACCAAAGGGATGGGAGACCCCAATATTGCAAGGATGGTGTATGAGACTTATAAAAATATTGATATGCCGGTAGTGAAAGGACGCAATCCAATACACAGTGATGAAATTGTGCTAGGAAATTTAATCGCGAAAGAAATGAAAAAGGATGTAGGCGATTATGTGGATATCTATTTAACCCCAGATAAAAAAGTAAGCCTTCTTATTGTAGGAACTAGCCAAGGGTACTATGAGCTTGGGAGAACCTGCAGACTTCTAAGTTCTACCTTGGAAAAAAATGGAGTAAAGTTTTCTTTCGATGAAGCATCCATTTATCTAAATAAGAATGTAGATAAAAATCAGTTTATTGTGAAATATAATAATAAAATGAAAAATGATTTGAAAATAATAGATCGATCAAATAAATACAGCAATATTATGGATATGATATGTGGACCTCAAAAGGAGGCAATTGCTCCCTTTATGGTATTGGTTATGATTATTGGTGCATTGAATCTTTTCTGCATAGTATATTTAAAAAATATAAAAGAGCGAAAGAAACATAATATTTTCAAATCTATTGGCTATACAGGAAAGCATTTATTACTAACGAATTTATGTTACATTGGGATTATTGCATTAGTATCAATCTTAGTAACTGTGCCAATCTTTATTGTAACATTTCCTAAAACTATGGTTATGGCCTTATCTATGTTTGGATTTTCACAATATCTGGTGACTTATAATGTTGCAACTTTGGTTATGGGTAATACTGGAATACTATTTGTGTTCTTACTAAGTGCTGTATTATCATCAACTGGATTATTTAGTAATCACCTAACAGAGCTCGGGCAAGAATAAAAAAATAAAAAATAGTGAGGTAGAATTTTATGGATAATGTTATAATTAAAACAAGCTTATTGTGCAAAAGTTTTTTAAGTGATGGTGAAGTAAATAACGTAATCAAAAACTTAAATCTTGAGATAAATAAAGAAGACTTTACAGTAGTTATGGGAAGTTCCGGCTCTGGTAAATCCACTTTGCTTTATCTGTTAAGCGGTATGGATGGAGCAACTAGTGGAGAGGTATTTATAGGTGATGAAAATATTACAAATTATAAGGAAAGTGAAATGGCTGATTTACGAAGAAACAAAATCGGATTTGTATTTCAAGGGATTAACCTTATTCCTGATCTAACCATTTATGAGAATATTGTAAGTCCAACCTATAAAACTAATAAAAAGAAATTTGACATTGATAAAAAAATTGATGAGTTATTAGAGAAAATGGAGTTAACAGATCACAAAAAAAAATTCCCCAGTCAATTATCTGGTGGACAAAGTCAGAGGGCGGCAATTTGCAGAGCGCTTATAAATGAGCCTGAACTATTATTTGCCGATGAACCTACAGGTGCACTTAACTCAGCTCAAGGAGAAAATGTACTAGATATTTTTTCTGATATTCATAAGGGCGGTCAAGCAGTTGTTATGGTTACCCATGACTTAAAGGCTGCGCTTCGAGGCACTCGAATTATATTCTTAAAAGATGGCTATATTGATGGAGATTTAAAATTAGATGAATATAAAAAAGAGACAGCTGATGAAAGAGAAAAAATAGTTTATGAATTTTTAAAACAAAGAGGATGGTAAAAAAATAGGAGATATTATGGAGCAAAAAACGATTTTAATTATTGAAGATGAGAAAGAGTTAGCTGAAATATTACGCGATTATCTAGAAATAGAAGGTTTTAAAATATTCATTTCATTTGATGGCGAGGAAGGATTAAAACTTTTTAAATCCAAAAAACCAGAACTTGTACTTCTTGATATTATGCTCCCTAAAGTAAATGGTATGGAGGTTTGTAAGCAAATTCGAAATAATTCTAATATACCTATAATAATGGTATCTGCTAAAAGTGGAGAGATGGATAAAGTGATTTCCCTTGGAATTGGAGCAGATGATTATGTCACAAAGCCCTTTAGTCCGTTGGAACTTGTGGCAAGAGTAAAAGCCCATTTAAGAAGGTATAAAGAGCTCGAACAATCGAAAGCTCCTTCTGTGATTATTACTATTGGTAAGCTTAGAATTAGTAAGGAAAGCTATGAGGCAAGTATAGATGAAAAAATCATAGATTTTACCACAAAAGAATTTGAAGTCTTATATTTTTTTGCAAGGCATGTAAATCAAGTATTTTCAAAGCAGCAAATATACCAAGAGGTTTGGGGTATGAATGAATTTGGTGATATTAGTAGTGTGGCAGTTTATATAAAAAGAATTCGAGAAAAGTTGAATAATTTTGGACTTTGTTATATCAAAACAGTATGGGGAGTAGGATACAAGTTATCTGTATAAAATTATGAAAAATAGAATTTTCAAACAACAAATAGGGTTACATTTTTTTATAGTGCTCATTTTGGTAATATCCACATTAATGTCCATGATAAGATATTCAAATAATAAAGAGGAAATTCTTTATAATAAGGCCAGAATTCTAGTAGCCAGTCAAGTCAATGAACTAGAATCAAAACAATATAAACAAGGTGAGTTTTCTTATACAGTGTTTGATTTAGATGGAATGGTTGTTTATACCAGTGACAAAAATGATTATAAACAAGGGGAATTTATAAATCTTAAAGAGGTTCTCCAAACTGATAAAAGTTTTTATGAAAAGAATAACAAACAAATTAAAGTTTCCTTTGTTTTGTTAAGTGGGAAAAAGGTAGACAAATTTGCTGTGTTTACTATACCAAGACAGCAGATATTAAAGCGTACAGAAATAGAAAACTTGTTCTATTTATTTGCTCCAATTATTTGTGGAATTATCCTTGTGCTACTTATACTAATTGCCATAAATATTTATATGAAATACCATGTCTTAGATCCACTGCTTGAAATAAACCAGTCCTCAAAAGCAATTATTGAAGGTAATTATGACATTCCAGTAGCACGCGCAAGAGGCAATAGATTGCTACAGAATGAAGTGGCTGAATTAACATATGGGTTCGAATTAATGCGAGATCAATTAAAGGAAAAGAGAGAAAAAGAAAAGGAATTAAAAAGGTCTCAAAAGGAACTTATTTCCTGCATTTCTCATGATTTGAAAACACCTATATCGACAATTAAAGCTTATAGTGAAGGCATGCGAGATGGCATTTCAAACACTGAAGAAAAACGCAAAAAATATGTGGAAGTTATTATTCGAAAATCTGAGGTAATTACTAAAATGGTTAACGATTTGTCAGAGCATTCCAATGCAGAATTGAATGAACTGAAAATTGTAAAAAGTGAGTGTTATTTGGATATATATTTAAAAAAGGTAATATTAGAATTAAAGCTTTTAGTGGAACATTATGGACTTACCTTTGAATATCAGTGCAATGCTGCAAATGTAATGGTTTCTATGGATAAAAGCCGTATAACACAGGTAATTTACAATCTTATAGAGAATAGTATAAAATATACTAATCATGAAAATGGCAAGATAAAAATTACTGTTTTTTATCTTGAAACTGAAAATAAGATAGCTTTTTCTGTAATGGACAATGGAAGTGGTATTAGTTTAGGAGATATGACCTATGTTTTTAATAAATTCTATAGAGCAGAAAAATCTAGAAGTATGAGCATCCCGGGTTCTGGACTCGGATTATCAATATGCAAATATATTGTAGAAGCCCATGGCGGAAACATTAAATGTAAGAATAACCAAGTAGCTGGGGCAGAATTTATATTTACTATTGATATATAAACATCCCTTGTGTGCTTATTTTTATATTTATGAGAAAATAGTAAGTAAACTTTGCGACGATTTTGAGAAATAGATTTTCGAATAAATAAAAAAACTATTATTGGAGGGATTTTAAATGGCAGAAATTAAATTTGAAATAAAAGAAAAATCAGGGGTGATTTCCGAGTCAGCAAAGGGATGGACAAAGGAACTAAACCTTGTCTCTTGGAATGATAAAGATCCTAAATATGATATTAGAGATTGGGATTGCGAGCATAAGAAGATGGGTAAGGGGATTACTTTATCTGTAGAAGATTTAAAGAAACTTAAAGATATTTTGAATAGTATGGAAATATAAGAATATTACTATGGGGATATTGACTTCTTAAAATAAAAATGGATAAAAGAATGTGTTAATTAAAATTAGCATTTCTTTATCCATTTTTTTTAGTGAAATAATAAAAGGAAAAGCTCCTATAGAAAGTTATTTATCCTACTTTAATTTAGAGGCACATTTGGGACAAATATTCCACTCAGGTTCTACTGGGAATCCACAAGAACTACAGTTATCTTTAAGCTTAAAGCCACAGAATGGACAATTCATAAAGTGATCATCTACAGGATTTCCACAGCTTTTGCACATTGTTTTAGTGTAGGAATTCCTTACGACTAGATAGATTATTAAACCTATAAGGTTTGGAACAAATAGTGCCACCATTGTCCAAAGCCAAGGGTCCATACCCCTTCTCTTTGAATCCATAAATACAAAATGACCAATTAAATAAATTACTCCAAAGATTAATAAAAGTATTAAAGGTAGTATTATGAGAGGTGGAACTATTTCAGAGATATTTGTGTTCCCATGTCTATAGTCCGAGGCTATGGCGAAAGATATGAAAATAATAAAAGATAAAAAGAGTAGAGGAAGTATTGTTATAAGGGTAAAAAATATTTTTTTTGAATTTTTCATTTTAATCTCTCCTTTAAATAGTAATTGAAAATTTTAATTTAAACTGCCCTTTAAAAAATATTAGAGGTAATATTGATAAGCTTGAAAAAAAACTGTATAAAATATATAGACCTATAATTCCTTTAAAATTAAATTTGAAATATACAATAATAATTAAACTTATAAGTGAAATAATATTAAAAAAAACTGACATACAAACAATGGGCAAAAAGTGTATGTTACTTATTTTTTCTTTAGTATTTTGAACTAAATTTTTAGGAAGATTAATATCTTCATTACCTAGTTCAAAGAGAAGCTCTTCTAAATGTTTATCTTCCATAGTTATTATCCTCCATATATTCTTTTAATAACTTTTTAGCTTTATTTAATCTGGATTTTACAGTTCCTTCAGGTATTTTAAGAATTTCTGAAATTTCTTTTTGCTTTAATCCGTTGTAGTAAAATAGTATTATTACCATTCTAAATTCATCTTTTAAATTATTCACACTATTTCGTAACTGTTGCTTATTTTGGTTATTATCATAAGATTCCTCAGGAAGAAAGGTAGTTGACTTTATATTTTCCATTACAATGTTTTTTTCATTAATATCAAAAAAATCTATAGATTTTGAAACCCACCGTTTTAATTTTCTATAATTATCTTTATATAGATTAATAGCAATTGTAAAGAGCCAAGGTTTAAAATTCTTAATTCTGTTAAAGTCATCCATATATTTAAAAGCTTTTATCCAAGTATCTTGAAATAGATCTTCAGCACTAGTACTGTTTTTATGCAAATGTATACAGAGCTTATAGAGAGGAATTTTATATTTTTCTATAAATAGTGCAAGCGCTTGATTTCTATCAGTATCAAAAGTTATCCAAATAAACTTATCATCCAAAACCTTGCCCCCTTTCACTATTTACTACGCGTGAAAATATAAAAGGTTCATTTAATAATTTAGAATCAACCTTCGTTAGCGTAGGAAATAATATTATAAAATATATTTTACACTAAATAATATAGTAATATAAAGAATCATTTTAAGAAGGGTCATTGAGAATGAAATAAATAATCATTCTCAATGAGTTTAGTGATATAATAATAAACAAACTTTAAGGAAAAGGAGTTACAATAATAATGAATATTTTTAAAAAATTTAAAAGTTACTATAGACCATACAAGGGGCTGTTCTTTGCAGATATGTTTTGTGCATTAATTTTATCTGTAATTGATTTGGTGTTTCCCTTAATAGTTAGATATTTGCTAAATGATGTTTATGTATTAAATGATGGAAATAAGATATTTAAATATGTTTTATATGTGGGGATAGCACTATTACTTATGTATATTGCAAGGTATTTTTGTCAGTATTTCATAACCTCATGGGGACATATAATGGGGGCAAAAATGGAAGCGGATATGAGAAAAGATATTTTTAACAATCTTCAAAAACAATCTTTTTCTTATTACGACGAAGCGAATACCGGAAAGCTCATGTCGAGAATAGTTACAGACCTTTTTGATATATCAGAACTTGCGCATCATGGGCCTGAGGATGTATTCATATCCATACTAAAAATAGTTGGGTCTTTTGTTATACTCGCAAATATAAATTCAAGAATAACACTTATACTTCTTTTATTTACACTGGCAATGTTATTTTTTTCATATTTCTATAATCAGAAAATGCGAAATGTTTTTTCAGAAAATAGGGAAAAGATAGCAAGTGTAAATGCCCAAATTCAAGACAGTTTAGCAGGTATTCGCGTGGTGAAATCATTTGCTAATGAGAATATAGAAAATACTAAATTTGCTAAAGGTAATAACGAATTTTTAAAGACAAAAGAGGAAAGTTATTTTATAATGGGCAAATTCCATAGTGGTAACAGCTTTTTTCAAGGATTACTTTATCTTAGCGCTATACTTGTAGGGGGTATATTTATAAGTGATGGCTCATTAAAAGTATCTGATCTTGTAATTTACATACTTTATATAAATACATTTTTAAATCCTATTGATAAGCTTGTAAATTTCACGGAGCAGTTTCAAAGAGGGCTTTCGGGATTTGAAAGATTTGTTGAAGTCATAAATACAAAGCCAGACATAATCGATAAAGAAGATGCAGTTGAATTGGTTAATCCAAAAGGAGAGATATCTTTTAATAATGTATCATTTAGTTATAATAATATGCATAAAGTATTAAGTAATATAAATATAAAAATACAATCAGGTAAGAATATTGCACTTGTTGGTCCATCGGGTGGTGGTAAAACAACCTTTTGCAGTCTTATACCAAGATTTTATGAGGTAAACCATGGTTCAATAACAATAGATGGCATCAATATAAAAGATATAAAACTTAAATCACTTAGAAAATCTATTGGGATAGTCCAGCAGGATGTTTATTTGTTTTCGGGAAGCATTAAAGAAAATATATCATATGGCAGACCGGGAGCATCGGAAAAGGAAATAATTGAGGCGGCTCAAAAGGCAAATATTCATGAGTTCATTATGAGCCTTGAACATGGGTATGATACTTATACTGGAGAAAGAGGAGTAAGACTTTCTGGTGGTCAAAAGCAAAGGATATCTATAGCAAGAGTATTTTTAAAGAATCCAGCAATTTTAATACTTGATGAAGCTACATCAGCTCTTGATAATGAAAATGAACAATATATTCAAAAATCATTGGAAGACCTTACAAAAAACAGGACGACGCTCGTTATTGCTCATAGATTAAGTACAATAAAAAATGCGGATGAAATAATTGTACTTACTGATGAAGGAGTAAACCAAAGAGGAACGCATGACGAGCTTATAAAGCAAGAAGGATTATATTCTTATCTTTACAATATGCAGTTTAAGCAAATAGAGTAGGAGTGATAATATGTTTTCGAATAAAACTGGTTTATTTAGAGAAGCAAAACAAGCGAAGGTACTTCCTAATATTATTTTATGTTTATTTTGGGTATTGCTTTTTCTAATTGGAGGGCAAGGAATAGGTGAAATATTGGCTCATTTTACAAAGAAAATTATTGGCAATGATCCTTCCGTTTTATTACTAAATCAACTTATTTGTGGTTTTATATTTATAACATTATTAGTATTTGCTAGAGTAAAGTTTAGAGAAAAAAGAAGTATTTCAAGCATGGGATTAAAAAAAGAAGGATTTATAAGAAAGTATTTAATAGGTTTTGGCATAGGAATTTTAATGTTTTCAATAGTAGTTTTATTGCTTAGTGTTAGCGGGCATACTGTAGTAAATAGTAATCCAGTAGGTCTTTCAGGTGTAGCAGCTTTAAGTGGTGTGCTAATTGTTATACCAGGGTGGATGATACAAAGTGCTGCAGAGGAGATTCTTTCAAGAGGATGGTTTATGAATGTTTTAGGTGCAAGATATAATGTAGCTGTAGGTTTGATTGTTTCCTCTACGTTTTTCGGATTTATGCACCTTGGAAATCCAAATGTAAGTGTTTTAGCTATAATAAATATTGTTTTAGTAGGTTTGTTTTTTGGCGTATATGTTATAAAAACTAATGATCTGTGGGGGGCTTGTGGACTTCATGCTGCGTGGAACTGGACTCAGGGAAATATTTTTGGGTTTGAGGTAAGTGGACTAAAAGTAGCAACAGGTAGCTTGATGAATTTAAAGTTAACTGGTGCAGAATTGTTCACTGGTGGAGTATTTGGTCCTGAAGCCGGTATGGCAGCAACCATAGTTCTTTGTATAGGAATTATAATTGTATATTTTATTCCACTACATAGAAAATTGGAATCTGCGAGGAGTTTATAGAAATAATACCAAAAAATAATTTATGTTTGTAATTAACACAATACAATAACTATTTTCTCTTTATTAGGTGGGCCAATTGAACAGTTATATTTACTTAATTAAATAAAATAACAACATTTTTTTAAAAATGTTGTTATTTTTTTATGAGACAAAGTATATAATATACCCTCCAAAAAACTATGGAGGGTACCTCAGTAATTTTTTTTATCTTTTTCTGAAATAAACATAGTTAATAGGGCAAGTATTGCTATATTAGTGACAAGTTATATTATATAAATGACAATATAACTTGTCCCAAAAACTAAATGGTAGTATACTATATTTTGATAACAATTTAAGGATGTGACTTTATGAAAGAAGAATTAATATTAAAAAATAAACTTAAATTAGCTAGAGCAGAAAACAATCTGTCTCAAGGAGATTTAGCGGAAATGGTTGGCGTTTCCAGACAAACAATTAGCTCAATAGAAACAGGTCAATTTAATCCAACTGCAAAGTTAGCGTTGATATTTTGTATTGCATTAGATAAAAAATTTGAAGATTTATTTTACTTTGAGTAGGGTAATGAGCTATAGTAAAAGAGTTTGTTAATCATGAAAAAAACACAGCAAAGCACTAATAAGGCTACATTCCTTTAAACTATATTTATAGATTTAACTATAGTGAAAATATATTGAATTATATATTATATTATATTTATAAAAATAAAATGAAAGTTTAAAATGGTGATGAAATGAAAAAAAGAAAAAAAATTAATAGACATAATGTCCTATTTGTAATTATGTTAGCTATATTTTCAATAATAATTGCAAAGTTATATTATTTACAAGTATTAAATGGACAATATTACAAGGATACAGCAAATGCCAGTGCTCAAAAGGTCATAACTGTAGAGGCCCCAAGAGGACTCATAACAGATAAAAATGGGATAAGCCTTGCAAATGAAACGCTAGGATATAACCTTACATATACAGACACAGCTAATGCTAGTACTCAGATATTTACAACTTTACAAAAAATATTTGCAATTTTGGACGAAAATGAAGAAGTTCAGACAGATAGTTTTCCTTTGAAAATTGAACCATACAGATTTGAATTTAGTTCAAGTGATCCTAAGGCAATACATACCTTACAGTTAAGATTTTTAAAAGATAGAGGGATTCAAGGTAATATATTGAAATCAAAATTTGAAAATAAAAAAGAGGAAGATTTAAATTCTTCTGAAACTACAAAACTTAATAATGAACTTTTGAAATTAACCCCAGAGGAAGTATATAATGAACTGCTAAAGGAATACGGTGTAATAAAAGGAGTTTCAAGTTTACATATACAGGAAACTCCAGATTTAATAAGAAAATATTTAATTGTAAAAGATGATATAAAAATGAACTTTTTTTCTTCATACAAATCAATTAACATAGCAACTAATATAAAGAAGGATACGTCATTTATATTCGAGCAAAGTCTCTCAGATTTACCTGGAATTAAAGTAGAAAATATGCCTATGAGACAATATCCCTATGGACAGCTCGCTTCATCGGTTTTAGGATATATAAGCAAAATAAGCCCTGCTGATAAGGAAAAATATTCAGCAAAGGGTTATGATACAAGCACAGATTATGTGGGATACTCTGGAATTGAAGCTGTAATGGAGAGCAGTCTCAAAGGAGTTAACGGAGGAGAAAAGATACCAGATGCGAATCAGGGTAAGGTAAAAAGTGAAATCACTAGTAAGAAGGCAACTCCTGGAAACAATGTTCAGCTTACAATAGATGCAAATTTGCAATATGCCACAGAAAGCGCTTTAAATAGTGAAATGAAGAGATTAAGAGGACTAGGAATGGTAAATGGCTTAAATGTATCAAACGCTACAAGAGGCGGAGCTGTTGTAGAAGATATTCACACTGGTGACATATTAGCACTTGTTAGCTTACCGGGTTTTAATCCAAATGATTTCTCTACGGCGCAAGGATTAACTGAAGCTCAATCAAAAAAATATTTTAATCAGGATTATGAAGCCATGGCAAAAGCTCAGGGAAAACCACAAAGTTTAATTGATTATATGTTCCCAATAGACAAAAGTATAAAGGGAAATACCACAATTAGAAAGGACAAATTTGATTACTATCCAAAGTATTTGTATAATTATGCAACTATGTCGTTAATTCCTTCTGGTTCTATTTTTAAGCCAATGACTGCAATTGCAGGTCTTGAAGAAGGAGTTATAGATGCTAATTCCACATATGATGATAAAGGTGGGTATGATATGGGTGGTGATAATAAAGTTGGGGGTGTAAATTGGAATCCTTTCGCAACAGATGGAGCACTTGGTATTGTAAACGTAGTACGTGCATTAGAAAAATCAAGTAACCCATTTTTTATGAATGTAGGTGATTTATTAAGGTCAAAATCTGGAGATGACATTTTAGCTAAATATGCATGGATGTTTGGACTAGGAGCTGACCCTAAAGTAGTGAAACCTAGTACTGGGATAGAAATAAACGAAAATTTTGGGCAAGTATATAATACAGTATCCCAGAAAAATCTATCAGCATCGCAATATCTTTTGACTATTGAGGATGATTTAACTAATGGAGTTTCTGGTATAGGAACAAAATTCTCCCCATTAGATTTGTACGATAGAGAGGGGGATGTTCTTATTGTTTATAAGGGGAAAAAACTTTCAGAAATAAAAACTGAAATTAAAAATAAAATAAAAGACTCTGTAAAGAATGGAACTTTTTCAAAGAGTAACTACGAGGTTTTATTTAAGCAATTAATTGCTGCCGATCCTAAGAATAAAGATAAGAAGTTTACTGATGCTGATATACAAGCAATTGTAGATGATGTATATTACCAAGCTGTACAGACAGGGCATGGTTCTTTAAGCTTACCATACAATATGTATATTGCATCTATTGGTCAAGGTATGGATAATTTCACGCCGCTTCAGATGGTAAATTATATAGCAACCCTTGCAAATGGTGGAACAAGATACAAACTTAACTTGATTGATAACATAAAAGATTTTAATGGAAAGTTAGTATCTCAATCAAAACCTGAGGTGTTAAATAAAACCAATATGAGTGCAGAAACAAGAAATCTAGTTATGCAGGGCATGAACAACGTTACAGGGCCAGGCGGTAATACCGACGGTACTGCGTCTAAAGCACTTGCTGGATTTCCTATACCTACAGGTGGTAAAACGGGTACAGCGCAGTTTAATAAACCTGAAATACAAAATAAAGTCGGTAGAGGAGATTATGCTTGGTATGTAGGTTATGCACCGGCTGAAAATCCTGAAATTGCAATATCTGTAGTTATATTTGACGGTGGTTATGGTAGTGACGCTGCAAATGTCGCTAGAGGTATGTACGAGAGTTATTTTAAAAATGATCCTCGGATGGCAAAGTATAAGAATACGTATGACATAAAATTAAAACGTATGAATTAGAGACCTTAGAAAATACTAAGGAGATGAAAACTTTAATTGTATTGCATTAAAAAAGCACTCTATAACAATAAATTGGATTATTCAAAATATTAATTATATTTTCCGTTTATAGCTTAATTCAAAACAGTTAAACTAACACAATAAGTGTAATTACATGAATATATGACATAATACAACATAAATTCCATCAATAAAAAAACTATAAACCTCATTTAGATGATAGAATGTGTATACAAAGTAAAAATCACGCTTTGTATATTATAATTAGAAAGGTGAGGTAAGAAAGATGAAAAAAACATTAAGATTATGTATATTAACTTTAGGGATTTTAGTAACAACAGGAATAAGTTCAGTAGCGTACGCAGCAGGGGATACCATAAATTACACAGTTAAGTCAGGAGATTATTTGTGGAAGATTTGTGTTAATTATGAGGTTGGAGTTTCAGAGGTTTTAGCTGTCAACCCTCAGATAACTAAGCCTGATCAGATAAACGTTAACCAAATAATAAAAATACCAAACTTAGTTGGGGATAAAAAATTGGAGAAAGATGTAGTAATACTAGTTAATCAAGAAAGAGCAAAACAAGGACTAGCTCCATTAAAAGATAATTGGGAACTTTCCAGAGTGGCTAGATATAAGTCACAAGATATGGCAGATAAAAACTATTTTTCTCATACATCACCAACTTATGGATCACCTTTTGATATGATGAAAAACTTCGGCATAACATATAAATCTGGTGGTGAAAACATTGCAATGGGTCAGCAAACAGCGGCTTCAGTAATGAGCTCTTGGATGAATTCTCCAGGACATAAAGCTAATATTTTAAGTAAGAATTTTACTGAAATAGGAGTTGGGGCGGCAAGAGATAAAAATGGAACTATTTATTGGACTCAACAATTTATAGGAAAATAAATAATTTAATTACATTTCAGAAGGAAAGTTTCCCACCTCTATAAGTGGGGGTTAACTACCATAGCAAAAATAAAACTTCAGTGGGAGTATAAATTTCCTTCTGAAGTCATTAATATTACAGCTCCGCAGGAGATGATTTAATATGATCTGTGTTTTTAAATATTGAGTTTTAACAATATTTAGAAACTCAGATTTTTTTTGTTAAATGAAATATTCTAGCTAGATAATAATATTGATTATACATAACCAAAGTTGCCATTATGTTCATATATCATCTTATAAAATTATGTTACACTTAAAAATATAATATGAGAAAGGATAGTGAATATATGATGAAAACAATAAGCATCTAATGGAGTTTATAAGGGAATATAGCCCGAAGAGGGACGATTATATATAAATAGAATAAAGGAAAAAAACTACATTAATTTAAATAGAGAGAGTGATCGAATGAATTTTTTAAGAAACATAGAAAATGGAGCTATAAATATTAAAAAAATGGGAATCATTAAAGCTCTTCTTGTCATGTTTCTATCAATTTTGTTGGAGGGATTAGGGCAATTACCTGTAGAAGTTTTAAATTTATTCTCTGGGAGATTTGAAAAAGTAGTGCCTTATATAATTTTTGTTTTTGGGGTATTGGTTAAATTGTATGTTATTATCATTTTATTCAAGTGGCTTAGTAATAAAGCAAATGATCAAAAACCTAAACAACAATTGAATTGGATGGATTTTGCTTATGCAGCCCTCATGATTATAGCCTTCCGTCTGCTATTTGATAACAGTGTAACTTTGTGGGTTAGCAAGATATCGATGCCAAATTTTATAAAACAATCATTCGAAGAACTACCTAGTTCGCCAATTATATCAATATTTAGTGATATTGTCGTAGCGCCTATATATGAGGAAATTGTTTTTAGAGGAATATTATTGAAAGGAATGACTAAAAAAATAAATCCAACTATAGCGCTTGTAGCATCTGCATTATTGTTTGCTCTAGTTCATATGAACATTCCTAAAGGTATAAATGCATTTTTCCTAGGACTAGTTGTCGGAGTTATATATTTAAGAACGGGCTCAATTTATTTAAGCATATTTGCGCATTTAGTAAATAATATTCTGGCTATTTTGGTTTCTCCGCTGTTTTCATTAATAGGAGGGAAATATGCTGTGGAAATTCATGGGATGTTTTTGACTGTAGGGGTCATACTTTTAGTTATAGCTTGTAGTGGACATAATCATAATAAAATTAAAAACAAACCAGGCATATATAAGCAAGTTATAGAAATATAGATATTGTTTTTTGTTAAAAAGAAAAATAGGTGAAATGAAAATTATATATATACATAAAGAAGCCTCTAACAACTTAATCTGTTAGAGGCTTCTTATAGTTAATGAAAAATTATTATATTATAATTAATTATTTTAATTCATTCATCATTTGGTTAGCTTCATCTTTTAATTGTTGAACTTCATTATCTGCAGCATCTTTTGTAGGATACCATCCTTTTTGTTTCATAGCGTCAAATATCATATATTGAATGTTTTGATCGTTTTTAAAATTGTCAATTAGGGTACTCCTCAAATTTGTACAAGAAGATTCAGTTATTCCTGTACTATAAGCAGAAATAACCTGTTTTTCTGTAGCAAGTAAATCATGCATCAAATCTTTTTCGCACATACTTGTATTCATATAATATCCCTCCATTTATATATTATTGATGAGAATCAAGGTAAGTTTTTAATGTATTAAAGTTTTGTTTATGTGTTTGGCTAGCTTCAGTGCAAAGATTTTTTAAATTTTGATCTGTACATTGTGAACCATATTCATTAAATTTTTTATTAAGTAATGATTCATATCCTAATTGGTCTTTAATAACTTTTAGGTTGTTGCTTTCAATTTGTTTATTTTCAGCATTCATCATATTTATTACCTCCAGTCTTTTATTTAAATCGGAACAAGAGTATTATCTGCTTTTTGTATTAAAATATAACTGGTAAATTAATGTAATATTAATGTAGAATTAACTTATCGAATAAAGGTAATTTATAACAAGAATGTTTCAATAAAAATTTATTATAAATAGATTTTTTTTGAAAATTAATAAAAATTAAGAAAATTTTAAGGTAACATTAATCAATATTTAATAATAATGGAGTACAATATATATATAATAAGAAAGTTAGATTAGACGGGAGTGACTATTATGCCTACTATAAATATGCTGTCAACAGCTGATAAAGTCAAAGGTCAAGGAGTAGGCTCAGCTTATTTAGAACAAGTAAATTTAGTCCAAAACGGATTAGATAAAGAATATAAAGTTGTAATAAATAAAATAGCGAGAACCGAAATAATGCATTATCATAGTATTGATTTTAAGCATTATTTGAGTATACCTTTTGCTAAAAGAAAAGGGGTAACAGTGGGCTATGTGCATTTTTTGCCTGAGACTATTGAAGGAAGTATTAAATTACCCAAGTTAGTTGAAAAGATTTTTTATAAGTATATAATAAGTTTTTATAATAGTATGGACTATTTAGTTACAGTAAATCCTAATTTTATAACTAAACTTGAATCCTATAATATTGATAGAAAGAAAATTACTTACATTCCTAATTTTGTTTCTACTGAAAAATTTTATAATCTTTCAATTGAGGATAAATACATAGCAAAGGAAAAAATGAAAATTGCAAAGGATGCCTTTGTTGTGCTTGGAGTAGGCCAAATACAAACAAGGAAAGGTGTTATTGATTTTATTGATATCGCAAAAAAACTTCCGGAAGTACAATTTATTTGGGCTGGTGGGTTTTCTTTTGGAAATATTACGGACGGATATAAAGAACTAAAAAATGAAATAGAAAATGCACCTGAAAATATCTTATTTACAGGGATAGTTGAAAGAGATTTGATGAATGATATATATAATGTATCAGATGTTCTTTTTATGCCATCTTATAACGAGCTTTTTCCTATGTCAATACTTGAGGCAATGAATACTCACACTCCAGTACTGCTAAGAGACTTGGAACTATATGAGGACATATTATTTGATTATTACTTAAAAGAACATGATAATGAAGGGTTCATTAAGGCTATAGAAAAATTAAAAAATGATGCAACTTATTATAAGCAGGCTAAAGAAAAAGCTATAAGAGGGCACAGTTTTTATTCTAGAGAGAATGTACTTGCTATGTGGAAAAAATTTTACGAAAAGGTATATAGAATAAAGGGTAGGTAATCTAATGAAAAAATATAAATTTAATATTATTTTGGGGATAGCTTCTGGGGTTATATTTGTTTTGTTGATCATTTTCACAAACGGTTGGATGGATTTAATTCATCAAATGAAAAATTTGCAAATCCAATGGATATTCGTAGCAGTTATTTCCATGATGCTATATTGGATTTTTGAAGCTAAAACTTTGCAAAGTATTATACTTTTAATGAAAAAAGACTATAAATTCAAACAAGCATTTAAAGTTACTATGGTAGGGCAATATTTTAATTCAATTACTCCATTTGCATCTGGGGGTCAGCCAATGCAACTATATTCACTTACAAAACAAAAATTGGGAGCTGGCAAATCTGGTTCAGCGCTGATGATTAAATTTATTATCTATCAGACGATATTGACTATATATTCTTTAATTCTTATATTTTGGAAAGCAGCTTTTTTCAAAAGTAAAATGAGCAATTTATTTTATTTAATAGGGTTTGGATTTACAGTTAATGCTAGCGTGATTATATGCTTAATTATATTTTCTAAGTATCGGAAATTAACACGAAAATTAATAATAGCTTTTTCTAAAGTATTAGGAAAATTTAGAGTGGTAAAGAATATATCAAAGCTAGAAATACGTATTAATGAGAATTTAGATCAATTTCATGATAATATGGAGATAGTAAAGCATAGCAAGGGATTGATGCTTAAAGCTGTTGTTTATACAGTATTTCAACTGACAATATATTTTAGCATCCCTTATTTTATTTATCTTAGTTTTGGAATGAAGGGTGCTAGCATAGGCAGTATGATAGCTGCAACCGCGTTTGTAATTATGCTCACAGCGTTTATACCATTGCCTGGAGCTATTGGTGGAGCAGAGGGTGCTTTCTATATGTTTTTTAGTTTGTTTTTCGTATCTAATAATATAATGGCTGCTATATTATTATGGAGGATAATTACATTTTATTCCTGTATAATTTTTGGGTTTTATGCTACTGTAAAAAATTAGCTTCATTGGGAGTATAAATATCCTTCTGAAGTCGATAATGCAGCTTCTGTGAAGCTGTTGCAGCTCCGCAGGAGATGATTTAATGCATATTAAGCAAGAAAATTTTATAAGGAAATTATAGTGTTTAAAGGGGATTGATTATGAATATTGGAATTTTTACTGATGCTTATTATCCACAAGTAAGTGGGGTAGTTACTTCTACTATTATATTGAAAAATGAATTAATTAGACTTGGACATAATGTAACCATTATTACTGTTGCACACCCAGATGTAGAGGAGCAGGAGGGTATCATTAGATTGCCTAGCATACCATTTTTTCTTTTACCTTCACAAAGAGTTGGGATGATATATTCACGTAAAATTATGAATAAGATAAAAAAAATAGACCTAGATATAATACATACACAAACGGAATTTAGCATAGGAATATTTGGAAGAATAGTTGCTAAAAGATTAGATATTCCTGTAGTTCACACCTATCATACTATGTATGAGGATTATATCCATTATATATCTCATGGCATAATGCTTAAGCCTGCTTCGCAATTAGCTAAGAAGGTAAGTGAGCTATATTGTAGAGATTGTAGTGCTATAATAGTTCCTACAATAAAGGTGAAGGATGCATTGGAAAATTATGGCTTAACAAGGCATATAGATGTAATACCAACTGGAGTTAACATTGAACCATTCAAAAGAAGTAATTACAATAAAGAGACTATCAAAGATGAAAAGAGATCTTTTGGAATAAATGAAACCCAACCAGTTGTACTATTTATTGGGAGAATAGCAAAAGAAAAAAGTATAGATATAATTATAAATAGTATGAAAGAACTAACTAAGAGAATACCGAATTGTAAATTGCTCATTGTAGGTGATGGACCAGAACGTGAAAATCTAGAAGATTTAGCTAAGGCATTGGGCATTGAAAAATCTGTAGTATTCGCAGGAGAAAAACCTTGGGAAGAAATTGGCAGGTATTATCAGATGGGAGATGTGTTTGTAGGTGCCTCACTAACTGAAACGCAAGGCTTAACATTTGAGGAAGCTATGGCGGCACAAATTCCTGTGGTAGCTAAATACGATAAAAATTTAGATGGTATAATTCGCGATAAAATTAATGGAAGATTCTTTTATAAAGACGAAAATTTAGCTGAAATATTATTCCAAATATTAATGGACAAAGAGGAATCTGCATTAATGGTGAAAAATGCTTATGATAGAATGGAACCATTATCGTCTAAGTGCTTTGGAGAAAACGTTGAGAAAGTTTATATGGAAGTTGAAAAACAAAATTGTATGCTACAAAATCAAAAAGTAACATAATGAATTTAACAAAAGAGAATTAATTCTAAGCCACATTCCTATATTCTATAGGAATGTGGCTTTTTAATGTCAGCTGAAAATTTTCGTAGTTATACCAATGAATATATCTTCTTACCCATAATAAAATGCTGTCACACAAGTTAAGGTCTAAGTATTTGGGTAGTAGCGCTTTACATCATTTGGTATAAACTGCCTGTATTCTAATTTATTTAAAGTAATTATAATTGTAAGAATAAATTGAAAAAAACCGAAATTAAAGTAAAAGTATATTGAAATTAAAGTAAAATGTTGATAAAATAACAATTGAAAGGTTTACAAAAGGAGGGAGACTAATATGAAAAGAAAAAAATGTGATGAATTATTAAATGAATTCAAACTTCAAAAAGTTGAATTTAAAGCTAATAAATTAAAATTTGTTTTAAATGACAATAAAGATATATATAACATAACAGCACCATTTGAAATTGATAATGAAGTAGTTATAGCAGGAAGAGTTGAAGCAAGGGATTCCGAACATTCGAAAATAATGTTCTTTAAAGAGATTGAAAATGAGTGGAGAGTAATTGAGGGAACCCCGATTTTTGATTTGCAAGATCCATTTGTAACTAAAATAAATGGAGAATTAGTTTTAGGTGGAGTAGAGATTTACGAAACAGGAAATGAAGACATGCCTATATGCTATAGAACTGTATTTTTAAAAGGAAATTCATTAAAAAAATTAGAAAGATTTGCTGTTGGACCAGACAGAATGAAGGATATAAGACTACTCGAGTTATCAAATAATAAAATATTAGTATTTACAAGACCACAAGGTGAAATTGGGAATAGAGGTACTATAGGTTACTTTATTATGAGGAGTTTAGAAGAGCTTACTATAGAAAACATAGAAAGTGCGAAACTTTTAGATAATATGTTTTATGAAGAAGAATGGGGTGGAGCAAATGAGCTTCATTTACTTGAAGATGGTACTATAGGAGTTTTATCTCATATAGCTAAGTTTGATAATGAGGGAAATAGACATTACTATTCATCAGTATTTACATTTAATCATGAAACTTCAGAATATAGCAAAATGAAGTTAATTGCAATAAGAGATAATTTTGAAGAAGGGGCAGCAAAGAGACCTGATTTAATAGATGTAATATTTAGTGGTGGATTAATAAGAAAAGAAAACGGACAAGCGGAACTTTACTGTGGAGTAAGTGATGCAGAAGCTCACAAAATATTAATTAGAGATCCTTTTAAATTTTAACTGCATTTCAGAAGGCAAGTCTCCCACTTCTATAAGTGGGAGTATCTACTATAAGTAGGAGATACTTGCCCTAACAAATAGAAAACTTCAGTGGGGGTATAAGTCTCATTCTGAAGTAGTCAATGCATCTTATGCGAAGCTATTGCAGCTGCCCAGGAGATGATTTAATGAGAAAATAGTAAGGGAGAAATTTAAAATGAGAAAAAATAAAGTAGTTGCAGTTTTAATGAGTTGTTTATTAGGAACGTCATTATTAGTAGGGTGTGGTGGAAGCAATAAAGCGAACTCAAGTAATAATCCGGATGGAACACTAGTTATTAATGGTGATTACATAGTGCCTCCAGCTGCACATGGCAATCCATTTATAGGCGGATTTGTAAACGGTATCGAACCGTATATGCAAGATAACCTATTTGTATATGCACCATTTCCGTCAGCAAAATTTAAATCTCATTTAGGGGAAAGTTATACATTTGAAAATAAAGTTTTAACAGTTAAATTAAAAGATGGACTAAAGTGGAGTGATGGGTCACCATTAACTACTAGAGATGTTGAGACTACTTTCTATATGAATATTGGAAGAAGACAGGTTTGGGAATTTTTAGAAAATATACAAATTGTAGATGATACAACTATGAAGTTTAACTTTAAAACAGAAAGTCCATTAATAATAAATATGGCCTTTGATATTAAAATTAATGCACCTACATCAGTATATGGTAAGTGGGCAGAAAAATATAAAGAAATAGCAATGACAGGAAGAAAGTATCATCCAGAAACACTAACTTTCTGGTATTTAGAAGAGTCTAATAAGAAGTTACAAGACTTAAATATTCAATTAGAAGGATTTAAGCCAAAAGTAGAGGAAACTATTGGATCAGGCCCATTTACTGCAAAAAATATTACAACTTCAGAAGCGTTATTAGTTCAAAATCAAAATTACCGTGAAGAATTAGATATTAAACAATTAAGGGTTATGAGAGTAGTTACACCGGAAACAGCGGCAACAGCTATGGTGGATGGAACGCTAGATATGCACAGTGGTGGTATTGTTAGAGATGTAGAAGAACAAATTAAAAAGGGTTTAGACACATATAAAGCGCAGTATGTTTCAGAATTTAGTCAAATGTCAGTTGTATTTAACACACAAAAATATCCTGCAAATAAAAAAGAATTTAGACAAGCTATGGCTTATTTAATTAATAGAGAAGAAATAATGCCATTAACAGAACCAGGTAGTTTAAAAGGTGAGACTACATTAACAGGTCTTCCAGCTACATTACAAGAAAGCTGGGGAGTAAAAGATTTTGCGAAAAATGAATTAACAGATTATTCATTTGACCCTGAAAAGGCAGAAAAATTACTAACATCGATTGGTTGGAATAGAAATGCTGCTGGTACTTGGACAAATGAAAAAGGCGAAGTTGTAACATTTGAATTAGCTTGTAACAATGGGTGGGGTTCAGCTATGTTGCCAGGTGAAGCAATTGCAACAAAACTTAAAGAGTTTGGATTAGATGTTCAATTTAGGCCAATGGAAGGTTCAGCGTTTAATGATTACTTTACTAAGAAAGAGCACACTGTAATTATTGAATTTGCCCCAACTGGAAATGTACTATATGCACATCCATATGGAAGTTACGAAGCAATTTATAGATCGAGACCATTCTTAATGGGATTAGAGACAAACGAAGAAGGAAATATAATTATTGAGTCAGAAGGTGAAGAAGTAAATGTAACTGATTTAGTTAAGAAACTATTTACAGCCAAAGGTGATGAAGTACAAGAAATAACTAAGAAATTAATGAAAATAACTAATGAGCAAGCATATTTTATTCCTTATTTAGAAAAAGGATTCCCGATAAGAACTCTAAAAGATAATGTTACTTTAGGGTTTGGAAATGATGAAACAATAAAAGATGTTAGATACTCCGGTGTAGGAGAAAATCTACTTGCAACTTTAATAAAAGAAAAGACTATAACTTTGGGAAAATAATATTAAAGGTGTCTTATACATATTATAGGACACCTTTTTTCAAGGGAGGATCATTATGATAAAGAAAATTTTAATGTTATGTTTAACTGTTATATTTGCAGTTATAGTAACATTTTTAATAATAGAACTTATGCCCGGAGATCCTGTAGATGTATTAGCTAGAGAAATGGTTAGTACACAAGGAGTGCCTTATGAGGAAGCATATAAAAGAGCTGTTATGCAGTTGAATTATGATCCAAATGTTCCACTGGCTGAAAGGGTTTTAGATTTTGGTGAAGGAATATTAAATGGAGATTTAGGACAGTCATTAAAGTTTAAAACAGATGTTAAAGATATAGTAATGTCAGCATTGCCATGGACATTGCTTATAACCGGTGTTTCAACAATACTAGCATTTACAGTAGGTATAAGCATTGGGATGGTTGCTGCGTGGAAAAGAAGTAAAAAGCTAAATCTTTTATTAGATACCTCGGCATCGGTTTTAGGAGCTATACCAGAGTATATTATAGGGTTTTTCTTAATATTAATATTTGCAGTGAATTTAAGGATGCTACCATCTAAAGGGGCCTATTCAACAATGGTTGATGTCGGATTTAACATGGCTTTTATAGCAGATGTTGCAAAACATGCTATTTTACCAATACTGGCATTCTTCATTGTTAACGTAGTGAACTGGATAGTAAATATGAGATCAATAGCAGTTGGAATATTAAATGAAGATTATATTCAATATGCAAGGGCAAGAGGAATAACTAATAAAAAGATAATTTTTAAATATGTAGGTAGAAATGCAATGTTGCCAATGGTTACATCATTAGCAACTACTTTTGGATTATTAGTAGGTGGTTCACCACTTATAGAAAATTTATTTTCATATCCAGGGGTTGGTTATTATTTAAATAATGCAACAGCAAATAGAGATGTTACTTTAATGCAAGGGATGTTCTTTGTAATAATAATAACAGTTATTTTATGTAACTTCTTAGTAGAATTATTATATGGGTTTGTAGACCCTCGTTTAAGAAGGAAGGGGAGAGCATAAATGAAAAACAAGCTAAGTTCATTATGGGAAGGGATAGTTAATTTCTCGAGAGTAATAGTTACAAATAAACAAGCAACTTTTGGAGCTTTTATATTAATCATATTTACATTGATGGCAATATTAGGACCAATTATGTTAACTCCTGATAAGGCTAACTATGTAAATAGATTACAAGGATCATCATTTCAACATTTATTAGGTACCGATTTTGCAGGAAAAGATACATTGAAACAATTCATATTAGGTTCAAGAGAGGTTTTAACAATAGCTCTTTATGCAGGTGTTTTCACATTGAGTATTGGGGTTACAGTAGGGATTACATCAGGATTACTTGGTGGAATAGTTGATGATATTTTAATGATGATAACTAATGTAGTTCAGACAATACCTAACTTTCCTGTATTAATGGTTATGTCATTAATAGTAAATATTGATAGTTCATTAAAGTTTGGGCTTATATTAAGTATATGGTCGTGGGCGGGACTTGCAAGGGCAGTAAGGTCACAAACATTATCTTTGAAAAATAGAGATTTTATTGAGGCAAGTAGAATTTTAGGTATGAGTAAGATTTATATTATTATAAATGACATTTTACCAAATATTATATCATACATAGCAGTTAACTTTATTATGATAATGAAATCATCAATACTAGCAAGTGTTGGATTAATGGTATTAGGATTAGCTCCGTTTGAAGGAGATCATTGGGGAATAATGCTGGATATGGCATTAAACAAAACGGGAGCATTATTTGGTTCAAAAGCGATAATATATCTATTAACACCAATTGTAGGGATTGTTTTATTCCAATTAGGATGCTTTATGTTTAGTAAAGGGTTAGAGGACGCATTTAACCCAAGAATAAAAACTACTATAGCTATAAAAAGAAAAACAAAAGTAATGGGAGTTTAGGGGTGAGAGTATGGAAAAATTATTAGAATGTAAAAATATAACTGTAGAATTTGACGTAAAATATTTTAATGAAGATAAAGTTTTAAAGGCCGCAGATAATATTACTTTAGATATTTATAAAGGTGAAATGTTAGGGATAATAGGAGAAAGTGGAAGCGGTAAATCAACTTTAGCTTCAGCCATGTTAAATTTAGTAAGAGAGCCAGGTAGAATATCAAGCGGAGAAGTTGTTTATTTTAATGGTGTAAATTTATTAGCCCTTTCGGAAAAGGAATATAACAAATATAGATGGAAAGATATATCAACAGTATTTCAAGCTGCACAAAATTCACTTAATCCAATAGCAACGATAAAAGATCATTTTGTTGAAACTTATACTACACATTTAGATAAAGTATCTAATGAAGTAATGATGAACCGTATAAAAGAGTTATTGAACTTTGTTAGGTTAGATGAAAAAGTTCTAGATTCTTATCCGTTTGAGCTAAGTGGTGGAATGAAGCAACGTGTATTAATAGCATTAAGTTTATTACTTGAACCAAAGTTAATAATATTGGATGAACCTACTACTGCTTTAGATGTAATAACCCAGTGGTATATATTGGAGATATTAAGAAAAATAAATAAAGAAAATGGAGTTTCTATAGTGTTTTTAACTCATGATATATCAATAATAGGCTCTATGGTTGATAGAATAGCTGTAATGTACGCAGGAGAATTAGTAGAAGTTGGTGATGTTTTAGATGTATACGAAACGCCGAAGCATCCATATTCAAAAGCATTATTAGCTGCAATACCTTCATTATATGATGATGTAACCACAAGAAGATCTATAAAAGGGGCACCTATTAATATGTTAGATTTAAAAGGTGAATGTAGATTTAAAAATAGGTGTATTTATAAGGGAAAGGTTGGCTGTGATGGGTCGGATGAAAATAGTAAAGAGCTTATCAAGGTAAAGGATAATCATTATAGTAGATGTAAGTACTGGGAGGGAATTTAAAGTGAGTAATTTAATAAAAATAGAGGGTGTAAGTAAAAGTTTTGGAGAAGGAAAGGAACAGGTTAGAGTATTAAAGGATATTAATCTAGAAATTGGAGACGGTGAAATATTAGCTGTAGTAGGGGAAAGTGGTTGTGGTAAAACTACTTTAGGAAAGATTATCGCAGATGTTCATAAACCGACAGAGGGGAAAATACTTTATAAAGGAACAGATATAAATGTTCTAAAAAGGGGGGATTATAAGGACTTTAGAATGGGGGTGCAAATGGTGCATCAGGATTCATTTGCAGCATTAAATCCAAATAAAACTATCTTCCAATCATTAAGCGCCCCTATACTAAAACATAAAATTGTTAAAACAAATGGAGAAGCTTTAGATCTATGTACAGAATATCTAGAGGAAGTAGAATTAACTCCAGTTGATCAGTTTTTACATAAATATCCGCATCAATTAAGTGGAGGACAAAGACAAAGAATATTATTAGCAAGAGCTTTATTAGTGAAACCTAAGCTTATAGTAGCAGATGAGCCAGTATCGATGGTAGATGTATCATTAAGAATTTCGTTATTAGATTTAATGGCAAGGATGAACAAAAAACATGGAATTTCTTTTGTTTACATAACACACGATTTAGCTACAGCAAGATATATAGCTAATGAGGGGAGAGTTCTGGTTATGTATTTAGGATCAATTGTGGAATTAAATAATATAAATGATGCAATAACAAATCCTAAACATCCATATTTTAAAGCTTTATTAAAAGCGGTTCCAGTTGCAAATCCAAGAAATAAAAATATGATTTCAAACTTACCGTTAAAGACAATGGATATTCCAAGTCTTAAAGATTTACCAAGTGGATGCAAGTTCAATCCAAGATGTATTTATTCAAATGAATTATGTGAAAAAGAAGAACCAAAACTAAGAAAACTTGGGGATGGATTTGTTGCATGTCACCATGCAGAAACTATTTAACGACATTTCAGCTCATCAGGGGATGATTTAATATAGCAAATAGGAGTGTGTTATTACGGTGGAGCGAATTTCTATAGACATTAGTAAAGATGAAAACAAGAAATACACAGTAAGTTTGTTGAATAGTAACAAAGTTGTAGCAAAGGATGATATTAAAAATATAAAGATTACTATAGAAAATGAAGATAGATCATATAGAGAGGTTATAAGTAATATAGATATTGATACTGTTGGTTATTATGAAAATGAAATTATCTGTAATTGTAGATATTACTGCAAGATGCTAGAAACGTATATAGATATTCAAGTTGTTTATAAAGTAGTTAATGAGGCCTTAGTGGAGAAAAGAATAATACTTAAGCAAACAAATATACCTATGCTGTTTTATAGTATAGAGAACTCTATAATTCCAAGTGAGGAGCCAAAATGTTATTGGAGTTTTGATAATGATAATAACAATGGTGGTGTGGTGAGAGAAGTATTTCCAGCAGCGGGATATGTAGTGGGAAAAGCATATGTTGGATTGCTGACAGATGCTGGACACAGAAATTATTGGACAAGAAATATTAGAAGAAGGCCACATTATAACAAACTAGGATTTACAGCAATAAAAGAGGCTTGTGATATTAATCTTTATAGAGTTTCAACTTTATCTGATAGAGAAAAAGGTGATCATTATGTGAAGATAACTTTAGGAGAATTAATAGATTTTAATAACGGGAAAAAAGAAGTTGTTGAAGTAGATAATGATTTTATAAATAAAGATAATGAAGGAAGTTTAATCATAACACTAGATCTTGAAGATGGGTATTATGATATAAGTTTTGATCATAGGATAAATGGAGAATTAAGTGTAGTTGTTTTGAAAGAATTAACAAAAGATAATTACGAAGTACATGGTTTTGATTATCAGAATAATATACCATCTTATAAGGAAACATGGACTAGCTTCCAAGATGGATTAATACTATCAAATACGGAAAATAAAAAGAGCCTCTTAGTGATAAAGAGTAATGATAATGAATCTATTGATATAAAAAACTTAAAGGTAACTAAGGTAAATGGTATAGAAAAACCATTTCATAGGTTGGAACAAGGTAAAAGTTGTGAGAAGAAGTTATTCATACTTATTAAGCGAATGGATGGTCTTCGAGATATACGTTACTACAGCCAAGTGTTATTAGCAGATGGGTTAGGGTTTAATGGAAGTGATGTTGAAAAAATTCTTTTTGCAGATATGCAGATGTTAACATGGATAACTAGTGCATATGACTTTTTGCCATTAAATGTACCTAGCTTAAATTATGCCCCAGATATGTATAATAGAGATTCTTTTTGGAGTGTAGCGGGGGTAAATGATAAGGAATTGAGCAAAAAACTTTGGGAAAAGTGGGGTTCAACTCAAAATGAAAATGGAACAATAGGAACCATAATAACCCCATATATGGGAAGCTTAGAAGTAAAAGGTAACGAAGCTACTTGTGAATGGATATGGTGGGCATATATAAATAAAATCAAGTATGGAATAGAACCTAATATGAGCAAAGTTAAAAAAGCTTATAACTATTGTATTAATGAGTTTGATGAAGATGGTGATGGTATAGCAAAATCACATTTTGTATTAGGTCAAAATGATGTTCAAACATATTTTGAAGGTGGAAAAACATCAAGTGTATCAGTTAATCAGGGTGTATTTGCAGTGACATTAAAAGTTGCTAAGGCCTTAGGCATAGATGTGCCAGATGATTATATAGAGAAAGCTAATATTGGGTATAAAAGCTTTTATAGCAATGAAAAAGGATACTTATTAAATACTTTAGACTATAAAGATGCTATATCAGTAGGTGATTTGATGCCTGAATTTGTTTCATTATGGTTCTTTAATGAAGGGTTACTTAATGAGGGAATTGTAAAAAATACACTTGAAAAAATACCAGTTATTAATGATTGCGCAACTTTTATAGGACATGTTAATAACAAGTATTTTAGTGGGGTTGATAGTCCTTTTGATGAAAAGTTTAGCTGGAGTGATGGAGTATATTATAATGGTGGTAGCTGGCTTAGAGAAGAGATAATGGCATATGCAGTTGGAGTGAGATATGGATTAGATGACTATAAGAACAGGATTTTAAATAGAATGGATAGAGAGATAAACCTAATTAAAGATGATCCGGTAAGTCATGAATTTTTACCAACGGATTTATCTAAGGAAGGGTGTTTATGGAAATCTATAAGGGTTTTTTCTTGGAATGTATTTGCAATAACAGCATTAGAGGTAGCAGGAATAAGAAAAACAAAAGGGTGTGTTAATAATGAGTTTTGCTAAAAGAAGTAATATGAATCCCCTTATAAAACCAAGTGACGTGAAACCAAGTAGAGAAGATTTTAAAGTTGATGGCGTATTTAACTGTGGTGTTTGTAAATATGATGATGAATATCTATTATTATGTAGAGTTGCAGAATCTGTTAAAGTTGATAAGGAAGATGAAGTAAAGATACCTGTAGTAGTAAACATAGATGGAAAAGATGTAATAGACATAGTTTCATTTAATAAAGAAATAGATACGCAATATGATTATTCAGATGCACGTTCTTTATGGATTACGCATATTGGAGGAGTAAGAAAAATTGCTTATTTAACTTCATTATCACATATAAGGATAGCAAGATCAAAGGATGGAGAAAATTTCATCATAGAAGATGAAGCTTTTATTAAACTTACAGCTTCAGAAGAAGAATGGGGAATGGAGGACCCAAGAATAACTAAAATAGAGGATACATATTATGTTAATTATACATCTGTGACTAGAAATGGTGCAGCCACTTCGTTAGTTTCTACAAAGGATTTTAAAACTTATGAAAGACATGGAATTATATTTGCCCCAGAAAATAAAGATGTAACTATATTCCCAGAAAAAATAAACGGGAAATATATAACATTTAATAGACCCGTTCCATGTGCAATCGGCGGAGCAGATATGTGGATAGCAGAATCACCTGATTTAGTACATTGGGGAAAACAAAAACATTTTTATGGTGGTTCAAATGAAGGAGCATGGGAAAATGGAAGGGTTGGAGGAGGTGCAGTACCATTCTTAACAGAAAAAGGTTGGATAAAAATTTATCATGCAGCAGATAAAAATGATAGATATTGCTTAGGAGCATTCTTACTTGATAAAAATGATCCTAGCAAAATATTAGCCAAAACAAGTAGAGCTATATTAGAACCAAAAGCTACCTATGAAAAAGAAGGTTTTTTTGGTAATGTAGTATTTACATGTGGATGTTTATTTGAAGATGGTATTGTTAAAATATATTATGGCGCAGCAGATGATAAAGTTTGTAGAGCAGATATAAAAATAGAAGATATATTCACTTTGATGGATAAATAACACATAAATCCTTAATATTGTAGCTCCGCAGGAGATAATTTGATAAAATTAACTGATAGCCTTATAGTATATTTATGGTAGGAGATATTAGATGAGAAAAGTAATAATGAAAGATATAGCAGATAAATTAAATATATCTATTAATGCAGTATCATTAGCATTAAATAGAAAGGCAGGAGTTAGTGAAGAAACAAGAAAGACAGTTCTTGATGTGGCAGAGCAGATTGGTTATTTGGAAAAATCAACTAAATTCATTCTGTCATATGCAAGTAAAAATATATGTGTTTTAATAAGAAAATTATATTTTGAAGATAATTATTTTTATTCTAAGATAATGATGGGGATAGTTGAGGAAGCGAGAAAAAATGGATACGACATAATTACGTGTATGATTGATGAAAATGAGGAAAATATTCCAAGTTGCATTGAACATAAGAAGGTATGTGGAGTAGTTGTAATAGGTGCAATAGATGATGATTATTTGATAAAGCTAAAAGGTTATAAGGCGCCAGTAGTTTTAGTAGATCATACATCGTTATTAGAAAGTACAGATAGTATTTTGACAGATAACAAGCTTGGAAGCTTTAAGATTACGAAATTACTTTTAGATCGTGGATATAAAAAAATAGGTTTTTTTGGAGAGCTAGAATATTCTCTAAGTGTAAAGGAAAGATTTTTTGGATATCAAGAAGCTATGAAAAAATTTATAAATTTCAAGGAAGAAAATAAAATGATTGATTTTATAAATAGATATTCAGTTTTAGATAATTTAGAAGAGTATGTAATAAGACAAGATTTAGAATGGGTAAAAGAAAAAATAAAGTGCTTAAAGGATATGCCAGAAGCATTTGTATGCTCAAATGATAATGCTGCTATTATTCTAATTTCATCACTTAAGGAAATGGGATATTCAATTCCACAAGATATAGCAGTTGTAGGCTTTGATGATATAGTGTTAAGCTCATTTGTTGTGCCTAATATTACAACAGTGAGAGTAGAAAAGGAATTAATGGGACGTAAAGCTTTAAATAAATTATTATGGAGGTTAGATCATAAAAACGAACTAAATGAAAATATAATTATGAGTGTAAGTGTAATTGAAAGAGATTCAGTAGGTGTAAAAGAGTAAAGTATAGATTAATTTATAATCTGTTCAAATAGGGAGAAGTAAAAAACATGGATAAAAAGTGGTGGAAAGAATGTGTGTTCTACGAAATATATATGTCAAGTTTTATGGATGGAAATAACGATGGAATTGGGGATTTTAAAGGAATAACATCTAAATTAGATTATTTAAGTGAATTAGGTATTAAGGGGATTTGGCTTACACCATTTTATCCATCTCCTAAAGTTGATAATGGTTATGATATATCAGATTATTATAATATTGATAAATGTTATGGTACTTTAGAAGAATTTAAAGGATTCATAAATAAGGCACATGATTTAGGAATAAAAGTAATAGTTGATATAGTTTTAAATCATACATCAAGTGAACATTCATGGTTTAAAGAATCAAGAAGCTCTAAAGATAATGAAAAAAGAGATTTTTATATATGGAAAAAAGACAAACCTAACAACTGGGAGTCATTTTTTGGTGGAGATGCTTGGGAATTTGATAAGAAAACAAAGGAATATTACTATCATGCATTTGCAAAAGAGCAAGTAGATTTGAATTGGGCAGAACCTAAGGTTTATGATGCAATGAAAGATGTACTTAAATATTGGATTGACCTGGAAGTAGATGGATTTAGATTTGATGTAATTAACTTTTTAACAATAAAAAATGACTTTAATAAAGATAATCCATATGATGAAAAAGGTGAACAAATACATAGAAATGATAAAGATCAAGATGGAATTATAGACGTTATAAAAACTTTAGTAAAAGATATAAGAGAAATAAAAGAAGATATTTTCCTCGTAGGAGAAATTGGATCAGATGAGTTAATTGAACTGAAAAATTACTCCGGTAAGAATTTATTAGACGTAGTGTTCAATTTTAACTTAGGTAGTATGAAGGAATTTTCAGCGGAGAAAATATATAAAGAAATTAAAGCTATGAATGAGGAATACAATTCAGAGCAAATACCAACAATATTTTTTAATAGCCATGATATGGGAAGAAGTGTTTCAAGATTTAATCCAAATGGAGAGAAAAATGGAATTGAAAGAGCGATGGCAGCTTTATTATTAACAACTTATGGTGTTCCATTTATGTATTTTGGAGAGGAAATTGGGATTAAGGATTTGGTTTGCCTCGATATAAACAAAATGAATGATGTTCAAGGGATTACAAAATATAATATAGAAATTTCAAAAGGGAAAAGTAGAGAAGAAGCATTAGCTAGTGCAAATAAGAGTTCTAGAGATAAATCAAGAAGTCCAATGCAATGGGAAAATTCGGAGTTTTATGGATTTAGCAAGAGTAAATCTTGGATAAACATAGAAGATAAGGTAGATGACATATCAGTAGAAGTTTGTAAAAAAAATAAAAAAAGTTTATTATACTTGTATAAAGACCTTATTAAAATAAGGTATAATAATCCATGTTTATTATATGGAACATATAAAACTATTTTCTTTAAGAAAAATATACTTATTTTAGAAAGAGAACTTCATAATGAAGTAATTAGAATTGTAATTAACTTTGGTATTAAGGTATATATAGAAAATAGCATTGGTCAAGTTTTATATTGTAGCAATAGTAGAGAAAATGGGCTGAAATTGTATCAGTTTGATTTTATAATAATTGAAAAGAAATAGGTATATCAAAGCAGATATACCTATTTCTTTTCAAATATTAAGGCTTTTGTTTTAGAATTTAAATAAAAAAGTCAGACATAGTAATAAATATATCGCATAATAATAAGTGCATATTTTTTTATAATTTATATATATATAACCTATAATATTTATTTATTTGGTACAATAAGATAAATACAAAAGAAATGGAGTGGATGAGAATGAAAATGCTTTATTATGATTGTTTTTCAGGTATTAGTGGTGATATGAATTTAGGAGCGTTGCTAGACTTAGGTATAGACGAGAAATATTTAATCGAGGAATTAAAAAAGCTAAATATAAATGGGTATGAAATAAAAGTATCGAGAGATAGTAGAAAAGGTATAGAGGGCACTAAGGTGGATGTAGATTTAGAGGAGCATCATCATGTACATACTCAGGGTGGAAGTGAAGGAGAACACTCTCATGGGCATGTGAGCAATAATCATAGCCATGAGGAACATAGAAACCTTAAAGATATTGAGAAAATTATAGATTGTAGTGAGTTAAGTTCTAAAGTGAAAGAATTAAGCAAAAAAATGTTTATGAGGGTTGCGAGAGCTGAGGCAAAGGTTCATGGAAAAACATTGTATGAAGTTCACTTCCATGAGGTAGGTGCAATAGATTCTATTGTGGATATAGTAGGAGCTGCTATTTGCATAAGTCATTTAAATGTTGATAAAATAATGAGCTCATCTATAGAACTTGGTGGTGGGTTTGTTAAATGTGCTCATGGACTTATACCAGTACCAGCACCTGCTACTGTGGAAATTTTGAAGGGGATACCGGTAAAAATGGGAGCTGTACCTTTTGAAACTACAACACCTACAGGTGCTGCAATTCTTGCAGCTAACGTCTCTGAATTCAAAGATGATAACGATTTTATTATTAAGAAGATCGGCTATGGCATTGGTAACAGAGATACTGAAATTCCTAATGTACTGAGGGTCATGTTAGTAGAAGAGGTAAATAATTTGTCTGATACTGAAAAGAAAGAAAATGAAGGGGAAGTATTTCAAGAAATTGTGGAATGTAATATAGATGATATGAATCCAGAGATATATGAGTATATTCTTGATAAGCTTTTTACAAAGGGTGCTTTGGATGCATACTTAACTCCAATTATAATGAAAAAAGGCAGACCAGGCGTAAAAATAAGTGTTTTATGTAAAGAAGATAAAATTGAAAAGATGAAAGAAGTATTATTTAGAGAAACTACTACATTTGGAGTAAGAAGTTTTAAAGTACATAAAACAATGCTCCAAAGAGAATTTACTAAAATGAACACTAGCTATGGTGAAGTTACTGTGAAAGAAGCTTACTACAAAGGTGAAAAAATAAAGAATAAGTTAGAATATGAGGAGTGTAAGAAAATAGCCCGAAGTGTGGGACTCCCTATAAGCAAAGTATATGAGACATTAAGGAATGAAATATAACATTATAGATATAAAAACATAAAACTGTAAGCTTAAATTAAAAAAGGTGGAGAATATATGAATACAGAAGAAATGAAGAAATTCCTTAAGTCCGTTAAAAATGGTAATATATCCATTGATGATGGTGTAGATAAGTTAAAAGATTTGTCTTATTCAGATTTAGGATTTGCAAAAATCGATAATCATAGAGAACTTAGAGTTGGTTACCCGGAGGTTATATATTGTGAAGGGAAAACTGTGGATCAAATAAAGGGTATAGTTAGTTTAATGATTACTAAGGATATAAATATTCTTGGTACAAGGGCCTCTAGGATCATGTATGAAGGGGTAAAAGAGGTATGTGATGATGCTGAGTACAATGAACTTGCAAGAACAATTGTAATTAAAAAAAAGGACGTAGAGATTCCAAGTACATATATTGCATTAGTAACAGGAGGAACTTCTGATATATCAGTAGCGGAAGAGGCAGCTATTACAGCAGAAATCTTTGGGAATAAAGTTGAAAGAATTTATGATGTAGGAGTAGCGGGTATTCATAGGTTGTTTGAAAATCTAGATGTTATAAGGCGCGCGAAGGTAGTTATTACTGTGGCGGGAATGGAAGGCGCTTTAACTAGTGTAGTTGGAGGCTTGGTGGATAAACCAGTTATAGCTGTTCCAACTAGTATAGGATACGGAGCTAATTTTAAAGGACTTTCGGCATTGCTATCAATGTTAAACAGCTGTTCTAGTGGAGTTAGTGTTGTTAATATTGACAATGGCTTTGGCGCAGGATATTTAGCAAGTATTATCAATAAACTATAAATTAATTTTTAAAAAGGAGGCTTGCATACTCATTATGCAAGCCTTAATTATGGTGTGTTTGAAAAGTGTATATTACATAAAATATAGTTGCAGTAATATATACTTTTCTTATTGAGCAGGGGATTCGCGATTGTATATATCTGCATAGACTTTGAGAGTGCATTGTGCAGTGTTCTGCCATGAAAATTTTTTAGATCTTATTAATGCTTTAGAACTTAATTCTGATCTTAGAGCTTCATTACTTAATAAGTTACCTATGGCGAGAGACATCTCTGAGATATCATATGGATTTATTAAAATCCCACCGTCACCCACTACCTCGGGAATAGAAGTAAGGTTAGATGCTATTACAGGAGTGCCGCAATTCATTGCCTCTAAAGGGGGGAGTCCAAAGCCCTCATAAAAAGATGGATAGATGAAAGTATCACAGCAATTATAGAAAAGTGGTAAATGATCTTCAGGTACAAAACCGATAAAAATAACATGCGAGCCTATTTTCAATTCATTCGCAAGTTTTATGAGTTTTTGACCGGAATCTTTATAGCCACCTACAATAACTAAATTATACTTTTTATTTAAATCTTTATATATTTTAGAAAAAGCAATTATGACAGAAGCCACATTCTTTCTTTCACTAAATCCTCCTAGGTAGAGTATAAAGGGATCTGTTAAATTATATACAGCTTTTAGGAAATTCCTACAGTGGACCTTATCTAAAGGAACATATTTTTTATCTGCAGCTAAAGGAGTTACAAAAATCTTACTTTCGTCTACTGGGAAAAATTTTAAAATATCGCGTTTAGAGAATTCGGATACAGTTATTATCCCATCAGAGCCTCCTATAATCATTGGCATCTCTTTTAAAAATTTCAGCAAATAGCCTCGGCCTACTGTTTCGGGCATAACATATGGAATTAAATCATGTATCGTGACTACTTTCTTGCAAGTTATTTCCTGAGAAAAACCTATACCATTTTGGGGCATATGATATATGTCTATGTTTTCTTTTGAAATGTTTTCTGGAAAATAGTAATCTTCAAAAAATCTTTGATGCTTTTTAGAGGTCATTACTATTTTGCAGTTTTCTTTTTTTATAATTTCATAATTGTTGCCTGACCAAAAAACATGGTAATTATTTACATTATCTATGTTAATTAAATTTTTAAACACATTTTCGGTATAAGTTCCTATACCTGTTCCACTATAGAAATTGATGCCTCTAGCATCAATTGCAATCTTCATAGGTTTCACTCCTTAAAATTATTATAAAAACCCTATATTTATAATTATAAATTTCATTTGAAAGACAATATATATTAATATATTGTTTTTACTTAAAAAGTGTGCTAATTATAAAAATATAATTAAGCACAAATTATTGAGAAAGTTCATATACTGCAATAGAACAATATTGCGGAGGCATGCATTTGGAAATCCAGGAAGTAAAGGAGACGGTACAAGATAATTATTCTCTTTGTATTAATGATATAGTGAAAATAAAAAATGTTTACAGGATAGAAACTGAGAATGACATGTATTGTTTGAAAATCATTAATTATGACTTTAAGCATTTTTTATTTATTATTGGTGCAATAAAACATCTGCAGGGCAATGGTTTTGAAAATATACCGGAAATTATTGAGACTATCGATAACAAGGAGTATATAGCCATTGAGAATAAATACGCTTATTTAACACCTTGGCTAAAAGCAAGGGAATGTAATTATGATAATCCAGTGGAAATAAAATTATGTACTTCAAAGCTTGCAGAGCTCCATAAAAAAAGTTTGAATTTTAAAGTTACGCCGGACATGTCGCCCAGAATAGGATGGCTTAAATGGATAGAAACTTTTAAAACTAGAGAAAGAGAAATATTGGATTTTAAAAGAAGAATAGGTGAAAAAGAATGCATTACGGAATTCGATAGCGATTATTTAAGAATAATGGGGGAAGAGCTCGCACGGAGTAATAGATCAATAGAAAATTTATGCAAGAGTGAATATGTAAGTAAGATGAAAGGAGAAATTAAACATAGGGGATTCTGCCATCACGATTATGCTCATCATAATGTATTATTAGATAAAAGTGGTGGCGTGAATGTTATTGATTTTGATTATTGTATTCTAGACACTCATTTACATGATTTAAGTAGCCTTCTAATACGAAGAATGAAGAATGGCAAATGGAGTCCTGAAAATGCGCTTTTTATAATGGAAGCGTATGATGATGCATTTTCGATATATAAAAGTGATATAGAAGTAATGGCAGCATTTATGGAATTTCCTCAGGAATATTGGCAAATAGGAATTCAATATTATTGGGAAAAAAAGGATTGGGGAGAGGAGTTTTTCTTAAGGAAACTTGAAAAAATGCGTGAGGATAGAGTGGATAAGCAAATTTTTATTGAGAAATTCATAAAAATAAAATATGGGAGGTAGTATTGTGGGGAAAAATAAAAAGGATGGGTGCATTGATGAGCTTGAAATTGATGTAATTGATCCGCAGGAATCCACTGTAGAGGAATATGACATAAGGCTCGAGAATATGGAAGAGGAAGTTAAAAAACTGAAAAAAATAAGAAAAAGGAAAAAGAAAATTAGTGAGCTTGAATTGCAGCAAAGAGAGATATTAAAGAAAATGGACAAAAATTATAAAAAGACCAGATAGTACTTGGCTATTATATATCAATTGACTAATAGATTTAAATTGAGGTGGTGCGAGTGGCGATAAGCATCTATAATGAATTTTCAGATTATATGATGTTTAAAGGTATTAAAAATGTAGGTGAAATTGAATCTAAGAACATAGACGTAACTGAAGAAGCAATAATAGAACAATTTCGTGCTATTTATGCTTTGCATGAAAAATCTCTTGGATTTAATGGGTACCTAAGGAATAAGTTAAATAACAATACAGGGAAAATCATAGAGGATTATAAAATTTCTATTAAAAAGTTGGCCGGAGACATAAATAATATTATAAAATATGAACCGAAAAATTCATTTGAACAATTAATTGTTAAATATGGAAAGGAAGTTATAGATAGAGGGCAGCGGTGTATAAGAGAAGTATACCAATCAGATTATTTAGGGATTATAACAAGAAGCATGAGGCGTTGCGAAATATGCTTAGGAAATACAGATTTTAAAAATATTAGAAAAAATAATTTTATTGAAGTGGTTAGTTTTAAAGACTGTAGTTACAATATGGTGGAAATGGATTGTTTCCTTTTGCTTAGTAAGTTAAAAAGAAAAGGAGTGAAACTTGATTTTCATAATCTTACTCAAGAGTTCTGCTACATTGAAGGGCTAGACACAAGAAGTTCAAAATTTTTAATAGCTTTAATTTCTTACCCTCATGAATTCATGAGATGTTGTAATAAGCATCGGGCAGGTAAAAAGAATTGGAATGAAGAAAGGTTTTCTGAGAAACTTATAAAGGCTTTGATTCAAGATGGGGATTCATTAATTTAAGTTATTAATGCAATGATAAAAGAGGTGAGAACATGTTAGATGTTAGATTTAAAGATAAGGCTTATTTAAGTAAATATGATTTAGATGTAGATTTATTTAGCGAGTTCGATCTAGTAGTTGATGATGTTATTCCGGTAAGAAAAGTATTCATACTTAATACGGATAAAGGTGATAAGGTTTTAAAAAAAGTAAACTATAGCATTTCCCAACTTGAATTCATTAATTATGCGATTGAGTATATTAGAAATAATAATTTTAATAGGATCATTGAATTCGAAAAGACAAAATCCAAACTCATATATGTCCCTTGGAAAAATGATATATATTGTATTATGAATTTAGTAGAAGGGAGAGAGTGCGAGTATAGTAACCCAGTGGATGTAATGCTCGCGTCTAGGGCAATAGCTGAGCTTCATAAGGCATCGGAAGGGCTTGTATATGAAGGTCCATTTGAAAGGTTACTCGCAAAAAATGAGCAACGGTACTTATGTGGTAGAATAATACAAAATTTTAAAAAAAAATTAAATGATCTTATGTTCTTTAAAAGCATAGCAACTCGAAATGAAAATAAAAATGAATTCGATTATATATTTCTAGAACATGAGGAATATTATGAGAAAAATATAATGCAAAGCATAGATATTCTAAGCGAATCAGATTATTACAATTTATGCAAGGAAAAAGAGAAAATTGTATTTTGCCATCATGATTTAGCTCACCATAATATATTGATTAATAGGGAAGATGTATATTTCTTAGACTTTGATTATGCAGTTATAGACTTAAAGGTGCATGATATTTGTAACTTTACAAATAAAGCCATCAAAAATTCTGCTTATGATATAGAAAAGGCCAATGGTATTTTAAGCGAATATATTAAAGTATTACCATTAGATAATCGCGAATTAAAGGTATTGTATGGCATGCTTAGCTTTCCAGAGGACTTTTACAGTATAGCTAGAGATTATTATACAAGGAAAAAACAATGGAGTGAAGAGGTGTTTTTAAGCAGATTAAAGAAGAAAGTGGAAGGCAGAGAAGACAGAGAAGGGTTTTTAGAGGCCTTTAAGAATCATTATAATTGTTAGTTTAAAAGCCCTACATAGTTGTAATTACACTATGTGGGGCTTTTGTTTTGATAATTTGATAATAAGGACATTTATTTAGGTGTCCCTAATATATTTTGATAAGCACTTAGAGTAGTTGCAGCTGTATGTTCCCAAGTTAGGGTGGAGGCTCTTTTTAATCCTCTAGTTATTAGGGATTGTCTTAGGTCATTATCAAGGAGCACATTATACATTTTTTCACTTAAGGAATTAATATCATATGGATTTACAAGTAAAGTTGAGTCCTTAACTATTTCGGGGATAGAGGTGGCGTTAGAGGCGATTACAGGAACGCCACAAGCCATTGCTTCAATTGGAGGTAATCCAAAACCTTCATAAAATGAAGGGTATACAAACAGCTCACAAGCGTTATACATGAAGGGAATATAGGTCATGGATATAAAACCTGGGAAAATTACTTTATCGTCAATGTGTAAATCTTGTGCTCTTTTTTTATATATATCATATGATTTACCTTTGCTACCTGCAATGACTAATTTAATATCTTTTTTTAATTTTGGTAAAAGCAGACTAAATGAATTTAGTAATCCGAGAATATTTTTTCTGGGACTAAATCCTCCAATATAAAGAATATAGTCTCCTGTAATAGAGTAATTTTTTTCGATTATAGATTTACTAAGAGCTTTGTCATAAGGTTTATAAATATCTTCACTAGCTAAATAAGTGACATATATTTTTTCTCTTGGGTAGTTAAAAGCTTTAATAATATCTTCCTTTGAATATTCAGACACAGTAATTATTCCATCACATAAGGGAATGATATTGGGCAATTTTTCATTGAAAATTTTTAAATATTGCTCACCAACTGTATCTGGCATTTTATACGGAATAACATCATGTAGCGTAATAACGAAGGGACAGGTTTTCTTTGACGGCAGCCCAATGCCGTTTTGGGGAACGTGATATATGTCCAAAGATTTATCTATTAATTTGTTAGGAATATTCACCTCGTTCCAAAAGTTATTTTGACTATCTTGCTTAATGCTTTCTATATGAAAATTTTCTTTAAAGGGTATGGCAAGCTTACAGTCGTCTGGCACAAAAAGCGAATAATCATTAAAATTGTCTATTTTGTTTAAAGAATTAATTAGCTGGTAAGAATAAGTTCCTATACCAGTTCCTCTATACCATTTTGCAGCTCTAGCATCAATTCCAATTTTCATTTTAAGACTCCTTAAATACTGATTTAATAGATGGATATATTTTATTATATTAAGCGAAAGCATAAATGTTGTTAAAACATACAATAATTTATTCTAAAATGAAATATTAGTAATATAAATTATAGGGGGGGTGAGTAACATGATGAGGGAATTTGAAATTGAAAGACAATATGGTATTAAGATAGAAAGTATACGTCCCAATAAGGGAGTGTATTTTTTAAAGACGGATGACGGAGCTAAGTGTCTAAAGAAAATCAGTTACGGGACACAAAAACTTTTGTTTGTATATGGAGCCAAAGAGCATCTTGCAAAAAATGGATTTGACAAGGTTGATAGATATTTTTTAAATACTGAAGGAAATCCTTATGCATTAGTTAATGAAGATATTTATACACTATCAACCTGGATAGATGGTCGCGAATGTGATTTTCACAATGAGGAGGATTTAGTTGAGGCCGCAAAAGAATTAGCTTATATGCATATTGCATCCAAAGGATATGATCCACCAGAAAATAGTAAGTTAAAAACGGATCTTGGAAGATGGCCACATCTGATGGAAAAACGAATAAAGTCCTTTGATAAAATGCAAGGTATGATTAGAAAAAAGAAGAATTTTAAAACAGATTTTGATATGAATTATATCAGGAGTGTTGATGATCAAAAAGAATTAGCCAAAAGAGCTATGGCAATACTCGATGACTCTAGGTACTTCGACATATGTAGGCAAACAGAAGAAGAAAAAGGATTTTGCCACCATGATTATACTTATCATAATATTATTATTGATAAAAATAATGATGTTAATATAATTGATTTTGATTACTGCAAAAGAGAAGTAAAAGCATACGATTTATCTAATTTTTTGATCAAGATGCTTAAAAAGCAGGATTGGGACATAAAATATGCTGAAATAGTATTAGAGGCGTATAGCAGTGTAAATCCTCTGTTAGAAGAAGAGTACAGACTCATATATGCATTTTTAGTATTTCCACAACGATATTGGAGGCTTTGTAATAGGTACTATTATAATGAAGTTACCTGGATTCAAAATACTTTTAACAAGAAGATGGAGGAGTTAATTTCTGAAAAAGAAAAGTATATGGCATTTATTGAAGAATATAAAAAAGTCTTCAATCAGAGGTAGAATAAACCATGGTATTTATTAAAGTTATGTAAATATAATGTTTACATAACTTTTTTTGATTTCACCTATTCACTATATTTTCATAATATATATTATGGGTTTAAATATGGAGGTGGTATTGTGAAAATAGGCGACATCGTAGTAAGAAAATCTTATGGCGGAGACATTACATTTAAAATAATAGATATTGTGCCAGGAGATAATGATGAGGTGTATTTACTTAAGGGAATAAATTTAAGAATAGAAGCTGACTCTTTAAGTGAGGATTTAGAATTAGTAGAAGAAGATGCCATTTATGAAATTGATAAGGTTTTTAATAAAAAGGTAAATGCATCTATTAAAAGAGTATTAATGAATAGAATTAAAGGGAGCAGGGGAGACAGAGGATCGGCTATAGATTTCAAAGGGAAAATTAAAGATTTGCAGTTAAAACAAGAAAAATACAAAGAGTACAAAAATAAAGATATGGTTTTTGGAAGACCCGGAAAAATACTGCACGTTGATGGTGATGCAGAATATTTAGAAGTGTGCTTAAAAACTTATAAGCAGTTATCATTAAATGCTGTAGGGATGATAATATCAGAAAAAAATCAACCAAATGAAATAGTGAATTTAGTAAAAGAAGTTAAGCCGGATATAGTAGTAATAACAGGACATGATGGTATGGTAAAAGGAATAAATGATTATATGAATTTAAATAACTACAGAAATTCAAAGTACTTTGTAGAGGCGGTTATGGCTCTTAGATCTTATAATAGCAATTATGATGATTTAGTAATATTTGCAGGGGCATGTCAATCCTGTTATGAGGCAATTTTAGATGCTGGTGCTAATTTTGCTAGCTCTCCAAATCGCGTCTTAATCCATTGTTTAGACCCCGTGTTAGTTTCTGAGAAGATTGCTTATACAAATATAGAAAATGTTGTAGCTATAGAAGATGTTATACAGAACACTATAACAGGATTAGATGGAATAGGTGGATTACAAACTAGAGGAAAGTATAGAGAGGGGTTTCCTAAGTCTAAGTATATATAGGTGCGTAGGTTATCTTTAAAAAATTTACTAGAATGCTGGTTATTTTATTTTGAGTAGTTAAACAAACTATCATAGATTGTATTAAAAATGGTATGTAAGTATACTACATTAGTGATTTATAAGGTAAATGCTCATAAAATAGATAATAATTAATTATGCGACGAATAATCGATGAAAATGAATTTTGTTAACATAAAATCAACATTGACAAAATTGTTAAAGTAGTGATAAAATATAAAGCTTACTTGACAAAGAGGAATATATGATATATAATGTAAAGTGTGGAAAGAGGGTGTTTGCTTTGGAAAAAATAAATGTACTGACTTCAATAAAAGATGAAATTGAAAGTCATGTTGGCGAAAGAGTAACATTAAAAGCTAATGGTGGAAGAAGAAAGATTCTTGTGGATAATGGAGTTATTGAAAAGACTTATCCAAATATTTTTGTTATTAGATTAGAAAAAGACACCCACAGGACAGTGACGTATAGTTATTCAGATGTTTTGACAAAAACAGTTCAAATAGTTTTTGCAGGATAAAACGATACTGTATCATAGTATCGTTTTTTATATTTATAAATAGAGAATAGGCATATGAAAACAAATAACAAATAACAAATAACAAGTAAAATATACTAGCTTGTTATTTGTTTTCATGTGACTGATATAAGATTAACAGAGCATATATTAAAGGGAATGCATTGGGTTATTAATAACTGTGTATTCCCTTTATTATATGGTTTTTTATTATGTTTAAAATGTATTACCGATTTTGAGCATTAATAGTAATATATACTTTTTTCTTTCTTATTAGAGAATTATGTTGAATTTTGCAATACGAATAAAAGTATTAAATATCATATTTAAGTGTCTATTTCTATATATATTAATAGTAGGTATTTTAGGAGGGTAACAACCTATAAGTGGTACCCCAATAGAAATACGAGGAGGCATAATGTGGAAATAAATTTGAAAAGAGAAAACATAGAGTATGAACAATTGTTAGGAGAAAATACTGTTGATACAGTAGTGAAAGAAGAATATGTAATACCGGATACTCATCCTGATGTTAAGGAAATTCTTATGTTAGATGTTAAAGCCTTAATAAATTCTAAAGAAATAATTCAAGATAAGGTATATTTAGAAGGCGAAATTCAATATAATGTACTTTATATTACAAAAGGTCAAGAACGTACTGATGTGGAGAACGTTGTATATAGTTCAAAGTTCTCAAATACAATAGATATAATGGGCGCGATGCCTGAAATGCTTTGTGATGCTGAATGTTTTGTAGAACATATGGAGTGTAGAATAGTTAATGAGAGGAAAATATGTCTAGAGGGTATTTTAAAATCAAAATCTGAGGTATATAAAAATTTCAATTTCCAAATAGTTAAGGATATTGAAGCAGTTAAGGATATTCAATATTTAAAAAATCCTACGAGTATAGATAAAGTCATAAGGAATTTTAATGGTGAGCTTATTGGAAAGGCTAATATAAAAGTTCCAATGGAAAATCCAGAAATTGCTAAAGTTATAAAATGTGATGTTAATATTCATAAGAAAGAAGTGAAATTGTACGAAGGAAAAATTCAAATAAATGCTTATGCAGTTATTAATATGATATATAAGGGCAAAGATAGCAGGGAATTAATTTATATTGGGCATGAGGTTATGCTAAATAAAGAGTTAGATTTTCAAGATGTGAATCCTTACATGGATCAGTATACAGACTTTAAGGTAGATGCTATGGAATATGATATTAAGGAAGATGATTTGGGAGAAAAAAGAATTATTGATGTAGAGTTTTTGATAAAAACTAATACGAGAGGCATGCACAAAGAGGAAGTGGATATGATTGAGGATGTATATTCACCGACTACAAAGCTTGAGATGGATAAAAAGGATTATGGACTTAATGTAATGCAAGGACAATTATTAACGGAGACCTTAGTTAAAGGAGATATAGAACTAGATAGCAGCAAGGGTAAGCCTAGCAAGGTCATTATGTGTAATGCCACCGTTTGTGTAACAGATAAAAAGGTGATTGAGGATAAGGTTATAATTGATGGCATAATGAATGTAACTATATTATATAGAAGTGATGATGAAGAAAAATATCTTTCCGCTGTGACTGATGAGATCCCTTTCAGCTGTGGGGCGGATATATTAGGTGCTAAGATAAATATGAGCAGCATGTGTAAAGTTTCACTCGAAAATATAAATGTAGATATTGAGGCAGCGAATATGGCTGTTAGAGCTGTGGTTAAAGTATATGTAAGAGTAAATTATATGGTACAGAAAAAATTTTTAGTTGATGTTTATCCAATAGAAGGGGAGGCGCCTAAGAAAAAGGCTAGTGTTACTATTTATGTAGTTCAATCATCAGACACCTTGTGGAAAATAGCTAAAAAATATAATACAACAATGCAAGAAATTGCAAGAGTGAATCAAATAGAAGACCCTAATATTATAAAAGTTTCACAAAAACTTATAATACCAGGTAGAATAATCATATAAAAAATAATATGGCTGACTGAAAATTGATTGTATAAATTAGTTTTCAAGTAGCCCTAACCCCTATGTGGTATAAATAACACATAGGGGTTTTATTATGTTTGGCATAGCATTTTTTAAATTATAGGTAGCAATATTAAATTTGTTGTAATATACTGATTTTATTAACAATGTTTCACAAGAAATGATTCATCTTATATAAACCTTGGAATCCCTTAAGGGGGGGCTGAACAATTATTAATTGAATTGCTTTTGTGAATTATCAATAAAGAGTTGGAGGAAAATCATGTTAGTAAAAGCTTATGGAAAAATAAACATATCTTTAGATATAGTAGGTAAAAGAGAAGATGGATATCATTTACTGAAAATGGTTATGCAAAATGTAGATCTATATGATTCTATGTCCTTTCAAAAATGTAACAAAGGTATTAATATAAGCTGCAATAAGCCGTACATACCTACAGATGATAAGAATTTAGTATATAAGGCTGCAAAACTTTTTATGGACACCTATGATATTAGCGAAGGTATAAATATATATCTTAAGAAAAATATTCCTGTAGCAGCAGGTATGGCAGGTGGGAGTGCGGATGCAGCAGCTGTTTTTAAAACATTGAATCAAGTATTCAAAATAGATGTAGATGACAATGAACTTATGAAGTTAGGTGTCCAAATAGGTGCAGATGTCCCTTATTGTATAACAGGGGGGACTGCCTTGTGTGAAGGTATAGGAGAAATTATTACCCCGCTCGCGCCTTTTAAAAATTATATTTTAGTATTGGTTAAGCCAAATTTTGGAGTATCTACTAGGGAGGTTTTTAAAAACTTAGATATTAGTAAAATTTTTAAGCATCCAGATACAAATGCATTAATAAAAGCTATGGAACAAGAAAAATTAGCAGATGTATGCAGTAGTATGAAAAATTTACTTGAAAATGTTACACTAAGAAAATATCCAGTTCTCAAAAGAATAAAAGAAGATATGGTTAAAATGGGTGCAATGGGTTCAATGATGAGCGGAAGCGGACCGACGATATTTGCTTTTTTTGATGACATGTTAAAAGCCCAGAGATGCTATGATAAATTTAAAATTCAATATAAAGAAGTATATATAACAAGAACGATATAAATATAATTTTATAGTGAAATATAAGAACGTGTAAAAACCCTTTGTGGTTTTTGCGCGTTTTTATATTTATATAAGTGAATATTTTCTACCAGTGTCGTAAAAGCTAGTTAAAACAAAGTAGGGTAAGTTGCTTAATCATAAAGTTTATATTGTTTTGATAATTATACTAAAATAGGGAGTAAAGGTATGAGAGTTTTAGAGTTGTTTGATATCTATTTTCTTACAATGATGGTAGTTCAAGGCGCCGTTGTACTTGCTGTGGATGTGAGAAACTTTAAGAAATCTGGAATGGGAATTATTAGTAAAAAAGCGCGTGTCTTAGGATGGCTTGCAATTATTACAGCTATCGTTCTATTTACACTGAGGTGGATATTTTAACGACATTTCAGAAGGAAAGTTTCCCGCTTCTATAAATGGGAGTTATATGTCCTAGTAAATAGAAAACTTCAGTAGAGGTATAAATCTCCTGCTGAAGTCGTTAATGCATTTTCTACGAATATGTTGCAGCGACCCAGGAGATGAGTTAAGGCTATAGTCGATCAATACATATAAGGAAGTGAAGGATATGAAAGAGAGCATTAATGATAAAATTGAACTTGATGCAGGAAAAAATATAGAGTACTTAAAAGAACTTTTACAAGATAATTCAGATGTTATTTTTAGAATTTTTAATGTGGGAGAGTGGAAAGCCGCATTAGTTTACATTGATGGGATGGCAAATAACCAGCTACTCAATCATTATGTATTAGAGCCATTAATGTTATGGTCAAAGGGGATAGAGAATGTAGAGGAAATAAAAGACACTGTACTTGCAGTGACTGATATGCGGGAAGTGAAAAAATTAAGTGAAGGAGTTAATGCTGCCCTTTCTGGGGACACATTAATGTTTATAGATGAACTAAATTGCGCATATGTTATTGCTACCCGAGATTGGCCTGCTAGAGGGGTAGGTGATCCATCTGGTGAAACGGTAATTAGAGGAGCGAGAGAAGGATTTACAGAAACTATAAGATTCAATACGGCATTAATTAGAAGGCGAATTAGAGATACAAAGCTAAGAATTAAACCTAAAGCTATAGGAACTAGATCGAAAACCGATGTGGCTATTATGTATATTGACGATATAGTAAATAAAGAAGTACTTCAAGAACTTGAGGATAGAATAGAAAGAATAAACATCGATGCAGTTTTTGATAGTGCTTACATCGAGCAGCTAATAGAGGATAATAAATATTCTCCATTTCCTCAAATACAAAGTACAGAGAGACCAGACGTAGTAGCAGCAGCTTTATATGAAGGTAGAGTAGCATTGGTTGTAGATAATTCTCCTTTTGCAATTGTTGTTCCAGCTACATTACCTAATTTATTTCAATCCCCAGATGATTATTATCAAAGGTGGATGCATAGTTCTATGGTTAGAGTTATTAGAATGCTTTCTATATTTATTTCTCTTACTGCACCAGCACTTTATGTAGCAATTACCTCTTTTCATACAGCTATAATACCTACTAAATTAGCTTATGCTATAGCAGCTTCTAGGGAAGGAGTGCCATTTCCTGCATTTGTAGAGGCTATAATTATGGAATTATTCTTAGCGCTTCTTATGGAAGCTGTGGTTAGATTACCGAGGCCCATTGGAGCTACTATTGGAATAGTAGGAGGACTTGTTATAGGGCAATCTGCAGTGAGTGCGGGAATAGTTAGTCCAATTATGACAATTATTGTGGCAATTACAGCTATTACTACATTTGTAACTCCTAATTATGAAGTTACTACAGCTTTTAGACTTGTCAGGTTTCTGCTTATTATTGCGGCGGCAATTGTAGGATTTTATGGAATAATGATTGGGCTCATTATACTTCTAATTCACCTAGTTAGGATGAAAAGTTTTGGAATACCTTATTTAGCGCCAGCGGTGGATATTAACATTAAGGATTTAAAAGACATGTATATTAGAGCGCCAATATCTTCTCTAAAAGAGAGGCCTAAATATATGAAAACGGGAGATAAGATAAGACAAAAATAATTTGTACATCTTTTATGTGGAGGCTAAAGGGATATTATGAGAGATAAAAAGATAATTGGAGACTTTGGGTTGTTTACTACTGTAGTGGTAGCTATAGTAGGCGTAGGGATATTTTCCAGCCCAAGAGAAGTCATAGATAAAGTAGGTAGTGACGCGTGGATAGTTACTTTAGCCGGCGGAATAGTTGTTTTTTTATTACTGTATCTTATGTACATGGTTATGGATAAAAACGATTTTGAAGAACTTACAAATATATTGCAGAATAATTTTGGAAAGCTTCTTGGAGGCATATTTGGGATTACATTTGCAATTTATAGTATATTTATTGCTTCTCTTGGAATGAGGGAGTTTGCTGAAGTAATTAAATTACATTTATTAAGGCGAACTCCTACAGAATTTATTTTGATGATTACTATTTTAACAGGAACTTACTTAGTTAGAGGTGAAATATGTGATTTAGTTAAGTTTAATGAAATTGTATTTTGGATTATGTTTATTCCCGCTTTTACAGTTTTCATACTTATCGCAATAAATGCAGATTTTACAAATTTATTACCAGTACTTAATAATAAGCCGTCCGATTACTTTAGGGCTTCTAGGTATATTTTATTCTGTTTTGGTGGGATTGAAATAGCCTACCTTATTCTCCCTTATGTTAAGAATAAGAGCAATTCACCCCGTGTGTTAAAAAAGAGTATTATGTTTGTAACAATCTTTTATCTAATTGTAATGATACTTGTTTTAGCGGTGTTCTCTAAATCGCAGAGTAGAATTTTATTATGGCCAACTATTTCCATGATAAGATCATTATATATACCAGGTTCATTTATAGAACGGTGGGAAGGAATAGTAATGGCGTTCTGGATATTTTTTTATTTCGCCACCTTTGTTAATGCTTATTTCTTTTCGGGGGAGATTGTAAAAAATGTATTTAAATTGAAAGATATTAAACTATCTTCACTTTTAATTATGCCTATTATTTATGTCGTAGCACTATATCCACAAAATATAGCAGAACTTTATGCTTTGCAATTTAAAACGACACCAGTTATATTAACGGCGATATTTCTTTTTCTACTCTTGCCGATACTCATCTTATTGGTAGGTAAATGTAAAAGTAAGGGTAAAGGGGGGCGGAAAAGTGCGGATGAAATTTAAGAAGGTTTTACCGGTTATCTTAAGCTGTATGTTGCTTAGCGGATGCTGGGATAAAGTAGAAATAGATAGGCTTAATTTCATATCTACTATAGCTGTTGACGCAGGGGAAGATATTGATAAAGAAAAGGAATTAAAAAGTATTAATCCGGAAGAACCATTTGCTGAGGCGAAGATTAAAAAAATTGATGTAACTTATGGATTTCCAGACATGAGTGTGATAGGGGGGGATAAAGGTGGGAGTCCACAGGAAAAATACATTAATACGCAGGCATCCTCTATGGAGGATGCTGCGTCAGAAGCCATAGCTAAAAGTAGTAGAGATATATATATGGGGCATGCTAAGTTACTTATATTAAGCGATGATGTATTAAAATATAAAGATACTGTCAAAGAGATTGTGGATTATATGCAACGAAATCCTAGCATAAATAGAATGCTTCAGGTAGTTGTTTCGGAAGGCATAGCTGAAGACTATATAAAATTTAAACCTATGACAGAAAATAGCACCCAATATTATATTTCTGGACTTATGGATAACAGCAAGAGAAATTCTAGAATTATGAGCATAAATTTAAATGAATTTCTTATTCTTTTAAGCGAAAATGGAAGTGCGTTACTACCTAGAATAACTTTAGATAAGGGGAAAAAAGAATTGATTTTAACTGGTGCTGCTATAATTAAAGATTATGAATTAAAAGGATATTTTACGCCAATCGAGCTGATGGATATCCAATTGTTAAGTGGGAAGTTTAAAGCTGGTAAAAAAGTTATATACATGGAAGGACACCCTGTTGATTATATAATAGACGGATATGAAAGGAAAATGAAAGTTACGCAGGAAGGAGGTAAGTTAGCTATTGATATAGATATAAGCCTTGAGGGTCAGCTGGGTGGCTATTATGTAGGTAAAAGAATACTTGAAAAAGGTGAGTTGCAAAGACTGCAAAATACTTTTAATAAGTCAATTAGTGAAGAATGTGAAAAAAACATGGGAATTGCTATAAAAAGATTTGAGATAGATCCATTTGGAACCCGTGAAAATATTGAAAAATTTAACCCTTCGTTATGGAACAAAATAGAAAAGGATTGGGATGGGAAATATAAAAATGCAACAGTAAATGTGACTGTTAATACTAAAATTCGAAGAATCGGAGCAGTTCAATGAATAAAATTGCATAATATGTTAATACTTTTAATGTGAATCATTATATCCGGGGGGGATAAACATGAAAAAATTTATATTAACAAGCATTACCATAATTATTTTAATTTCCATAGCTTTAAATACAAATAATATGAGTGGAAAAGTAAACCAAAGTGATGTTGCTGGTAAACTTATAAGGTTTCATGTAATAGCTAATAGTGATGACAAAACAGATCAAAAGTTAAAATTAAAAGTAAGAGATTCTGTTTTAAAATATATATCACCAAAACTTAAGGATTGCAAGAGCATAGAAGAATCAAGAAAGATTATAAAGAATGAAAATAAAAACATTAAAAAAATTGCGGAAACGGTTATAAAGAAAAATGGGTTTAAATATTCCGTAGCATCGACACTTTCAGAGGAAAACTTTCCAGTTAAAACCTACGGAAATATAACTTTGCCTCAAGGTAAATATGAGGCTTACAGAATTATTATTGGAACTGGCACAGGCCAAAACTGGTGGTGTGTTATGTTTCCACCATTATGTTTTGTAGATATTACTAAAGGAAATGTATCATATGAAAAAACGGAAAAAGAAATGAAAACAGTATTGTCGGATGATGAGTATAATTTGGTAGATAATACTGTAAATAATAAAAAAATAGTTGTTAAATTTAAAATTGGCGAGATTTTTAACAAATTATTTAGTTGAAAAAATATCTAGAAGACTACTAGGAGGATAATAATTATTATCCCCTTATGAAGAATACCGGGAGGGAAACATATGAAAATGCTAAAGAAAAGAATTTTGTATACAAGTGTTGTAACTATAATTGTTGTATTTTCAACTACTTTTGCTATACTAATGTTTTTGGAAAGATTAGATTATAGAAATTATCTTCAAGGTCAATATAGTAAAAATATGTATGAACTTGTTAGTTCTGTACAAAATATAAGGGTAAACCTAGGTAAATCTGCTATTGTGGGGTCTAGAGAACAGAGCATAGTAGTCTTTGAAGAAATATTTAGACATTCAGCCACCGCAAATGATAAATTACATTCGTTGCCACTCGAACAATCAGTTATTTCGGATACTAGTGAATTTTTAACTCAAGTAGGAGATTTCTGCTACACTTTAGGCAAAGCATCATCAGAAGGAAAGGAACTTAATGATAAGGAATATGAATTAATTGACAAATTAGAGATGCAATCGTATACGCTCCAGGAACAATTAAATGGAGTGCTTTCTGAAATAAATGAAGGTAAAGTCAAATGGGGAGAGATTAGGAAAAAAAGTAGTGGAGTATTTGCAAAAGAGGGTAAGAGCCTTGTGACTGAAAAATTCACGGGTATACAAAAACAAATAGTTCAGTATCCAGCATTAATTTATGATGGGCCTTTCTCAGATAATGTATTAGAAATAAAGCCTAAAATAATGTCCCAAAAGGAAGTAAGCGAAAAAGAAGCAATCAAGATAATAAAAAATATATTTGGAGAAGATAAAATTGAAAGCATTGAAAGTAACCCACAAGAAGGGAAGACTAAAATACCTGCTTACAACTTTCATGTAACATTTAAAGGTAGAGGTAAAGGTGATGGTAAAGCAGTAATAGAAGTAAGTAAAAATGGAGGTAGAATAGTATATTTATTAGATAATAGGGCTATAGGAAAACCAACTTTGAATGCTGATAAGGCAATACAAAGTGGAAGTAAGTTTATTAGTAAAATAGGATATAAAAATATGGAGTCTACATACGTGCTGAATTATGATAATACAGTAGTGGTAAGTTATGTGTATAAACAAGGAGAAGTGGCGATTTATCCAGATCAAGTAAAGCTTAAGATTGCGCTAGACGATGGTAGTATTATAGGAATTGAATCTGAAAAATTTCTAATTTCTCATGTTGAAAAAAGGAAGAACGTTAAACCAAAAGTAACAGCAGCAAAAGCGCAAGAAAAGGTTGGTAAAAGGCTGAAAATAAATAAAATTAGTTTGGCTGTCATACCAACCGAGACTAATAAAGAAGTATTGTGCTATGAGTTTTTAGGGTTATATAAGGAGAAAAATTTTATAGTGTACATTAATGCTGATACTGGTTATGAAGAAAGAATAATGGAAATAATAGACACGCCTAATGGCAAGTTAACTATTTAGTATAATAAAAGGTTAAGAGGACGAAAATATTACATGTAGTAGTCAATTAAAGAGAGGATATATGTGCGATTTATGCACGTATATCCTCTCTTTAATTGAGTTGTTTTAACGACGTTTCAGACGGGAAGTATCCCACTTCTATAAGTGGAGTATAAATCTCCTTCTGAAGTCGTCAATTCATCTTCTTCGAAGCTATGCAGCGACCCAGGAGATGATTTAATTTGCCATTATAATTTTGAGTGGTGTTATTAGAGAAAGTGAGTTTTGAAAATTAAAATACAAAGGAATAGATAAAAATGATATAATATGATACAATACTAAAAAAATTTAGTATTATATACTAAAAAACTAGTATGTAATACTAAATTTATTTGGAAAATGGTTACTATGGTTATAAGGAGTGAGCGTTAATGAAAAAGAAGATAGCAGTGTTATTTGGTGGTCAGTCCACAGAACATGAGGTTTCGAGAATGTCAGCAACATCAGTATTGAAAAATATTGATCAAACAAAATATGATATATACCCTATAGGAATAACTAAGGATGGGCTATGGTTTGAATATACTGGTAAATTAGATAACATAGAGAATGGTGAATGGGAAAAGGACGAATATTATAAGAGGCCAGAGGGACAAAAAATTATATTTAATAAAGAAGTGGATGTAGTATTCCCAGTATTGCATGGTTCATTTGGAGAAGATGGAACTATTCAAGGTATGTGCAAATTATCCAATATTCCTTGCGTGGGTCCCGGAGTAATGTCCTCTGCTATTTGCATGGATAAAGTATATACAAAATACTTATTAGAAAAATTCAATGTAAAGCAAGCTGATTATGTGGTAATAAATTCGAGCGAACATGCAAAAGACAAAGAAATATTAATAGAAAAGATAGAAAAAAAATTGGGCTATCCAGTATTTATTAAACCGTCTAATGGAGGGTCCTCTGTAGGTATAACAAAAGCACACAACAAATATGAATTAATGCTTGGAGTAGAAGAAGCTCTAAAATATGATAGAAAAATTTTAGTTGAACAGGCCATTAATGCAAGGGAAATTGAGGTTGCTGTAATAGGGAATGATTATCCTGAGGCGGCTATTCCGGGAGAAGTAATCCCCGCAAAAGAATTTTATGATTATGAAGCTAAATATAAAAACGAGGAATCTAAACTTTTAATACCTGCAGCGCTCTGTGAAGCTAAGCTACAGACCATTAAAGATGAAGCTATAAAAATTTATAAAATACTAGATTGTGCTGGAATGGCAAGAGTGGATTTCCTAGTGGATAAAGAAACAGAAGAAGTTTATTTAAATGAAGTTAATACTATACCGGGTTTTACTCAAATAAGTATGTACCCTAAAATGTGGCAAGCTACAGGGAAAACTTATGTGAAGCTTATTGATGAACTTATTGAATTGGCTATCAATAGGAACAATAAATAGTAGTTTTAACGACATTTCAGCTCCGCAGGAGATGGTTTAATAGGAATTATTAAAATACAGTAAAGAGAGGTATTGCTTATGACAACAGCTTTGGCTATGATTTCTGGAGGCCTTGATAGTATATTAGCAGCAAAACTTGTAAAAGATCAGGGAATAGAAGTCATTGGGATATGCTTTAAATCACACTTTTTCAATGAGGAAAATGCATTGAAAATCGTTAAACAAATAGATATACCATTAGAAGTTATAGACTTTTCAAATGAACATTTTGAAATGGTAAGAAATCCAAAACATGGATATGGGAAGAATGTGAATCCTTGTATCGATTGCCATGCTATGATGATGAGATATAGTGGAGAGCTATTAGAGAGATTTCATGCGGATTTTATTATAACAGGAGAAGTGTTAAATCAAAGACCTATGTCGCAAAATAGATCAGCTTTAGATATAGTGAAAAATGAATCGGGTATAGGAGATAAAATCTTAAGACCATTATGCGCTAAGAATCTTAATCCAACTCAAATGGAGATTGAAGGGTTAATAGATAGAAATGCTCTTTTGGATATAAAAGGGAGAAGCAGAAAGACTCAAATGGAACTAGCACAAATGTGGGGTATTCTAGAGTATCCATCACCTGCTGGTGGATGTAAACTTACGGAGCCTAACTATTCTATAAGACTTAAGGACCTCTTCGAGTATAAAGAAGATATATCAAAAAAAGATCTAGAATTATTAAAAATAGGAAGACATTTTAAGGTATCTAAGGATGCTAGGATTATATCTACAAGAACTCAGGAAGAGGGGGAATTATTAAAACAACTTTTAACGCAGGAAGATTTAGTATTCTTATCTGCGGATTATAATGGGTCTACTGTTGCTATAATTGGCAAAGAGACAAATGAAGATATTGAATTTGCAGCTAAAATTGCGGGGAGATATTGTAAGGGTAAGGATGAAAAAAATATATCTATTAGTTATGGCAGTTATGATCAGCCTTTAAATAAATTTATAGATATAACGCCTGCAACTGATGAAGAAATAAACAACTACATTTTAAAATAGCGAGGGGTAAGGGTATGAAGAAAAACGCAATAATTTCAGTTGTTAGCAAACAAGCTGACAATGAAGATGATGGTGAAGCAATTGAGGTGGTGACACCGGGTAAATTTTATAAAGAAGATGATTGCTATTATGCAGTATATGAAGAGACCGAGATTTCAGGAATGAAGGGAACTACTACTACTTTAAAAATTGATGAAGAAAAGTTTACACTTATAAGAACAGGAACTACTAATACTGAAATGAAATTTAAGAAGTATGTAAGGGACTTAACTTTATACAATACGCCCCATGGAGCATTAGATCTTACTGTGGATACTAAGGAGTTAAAGATGAATGTGGACGATAACGGCGGAGATGTATTTATAGATTATGATATGATAATAGGGAATCAACAAGTTTTAAGTACGACTTTGCAAATTAACATTAAAGCACAATAAAAATAAAGGCTATGTTCTAATTTTAGAACATAGCCTTTATTAACATGATACACTTTTTTTTTAACAACAAGTTAAAGTTATGTGTATAGTTTTTGTGTATAAGTGTCAATAATTTAAGTGACAACATAATATATAGAAAATCTAGGAGTGATTTAATGTTAAAAAATATTAATTATGAGAAGATAATAGAAGCTATTTGTTACGTTAAAGGCATAAAAAGTCATGAATCATTAAAAATATTAAAAGACAGAGAGTGTAAGTATATTTTATTCTTATTATTAAAAAAGTATAAATGTGGAGATGAAGAAAGCGCTTATAAGAATTTTCTGATTTCAAACAAAAGAGCTGCTAATTATGGGTTAAAAAAAGCAGAGGAACGATTTTTCATTAATAAAGAATTTAGAGAGAGGTATTTCGAAATAGAAAACATATTAGATAGAGACAACTAGAAATGTAAATATTTGAGATTATACATAACAAAACTCAAAAAAAAAGAAAAACAAAAAAACACTGGTGAATGACAAAAAAATATGCTAAAATAATAGTATTATTTTAATAATAAATACGCCATTATACCATACTATTCAATTTATAGGGTAATTCCTATTATAGAATTATAAAGAACATTTGTCAAGTTGTTTTTTATAATAGTTAAATAACTTATGATGAGCAATAAAACATAGGGGGAGTAATTATGAGTGCTAAGTACATATTTGTTACAGGGGGAGTAGTGTCATCTTTAGGGAAAGGAATAACAGCAGCTTCGTTAGGAAGGCTTTTAAAAAATAGAGGGTTAAAGGTTTCTATTCAAAAATTTGACCCATATTTAAATGTGGACCCGGGCACCATGAGTCCATATCAGCATGGTGAAGTTTTTGTTACGGATGATGGTGCGGAAACAGATTTAGATTTAGGGCATTATGAGAGATTTATTGATGAGAACTTAAGCAAGAGTAGTAATGTAACCACAGGGAAAGTATATTGGTCAGTCATATCAAAAGAGAGGCGAGGGGACTATTTAGGTGGTACAGTGCAAGTAATCCCACATATAACTAATGAGATAAAAGAAAGGGTCTATCGAGTAGCTAAAGAAAAAGACGTAGATGTTGTTATAACTGAAATCGGTGGAACTGTTGGGGATATTGAGTCTTTACCTTTTTTAGAGGCTATAAGGCAGGTGAAGTATGAAGTAGGAATAGAGAATGTTTGCTTTATCCATGTTACATTAGTGCCATATTTAAGGAAGGCTGGAGAACTTAAAACCAAGCCAACCCAACATTCTGTAAAAGAATTGAGAAGTATAGGCATTCAGCCAGACATCATAGTATGTCGTTCTGAGAAGGAGATATCTGATGATTTGAAGTCCAAAATAGGTCTGTTCTGTAATTTGGAGGCGAACTGCGTAATTCAAAACTTGGATGCTGAGAATTTATATGAAGTGCCACTTATGCTTCACAAAGAAGGATTAGATACCCTAGTGTGTAAAAAATTAAAATTTACTTGTCTTGAAATAGATAATAGTGCGTGGATTAATATGGTAGATAAATTAAAGAGTTTATCTGGAAATGTAAAAATAGCTTTAGTAGGAAAATATGTAGAACTTCATGATGCATATATTTCTGTTGTTGAGGCATTGAGTCATGGAGGTCTTTTTAACGATTGCAATGTAGAAATTAAATGGGTAAATGCCTGCGATATAACTTCAGAGAATGCAAGTGAAATATTGGAAGATGTTGACGGAATATTGGTGCCTGGAGGATTTGGTGATAGAGGAATTGAAGGCAAAATACAGGCGACTCGATATGCTAGAGAAAATAAAGTGCCGTTCTTTGGGATATGCCTTGGTATGCAATGCGCTGTTATAGAATATGCAAGAAATGCGTCGGGACTCAAAACCGCTAATAGTTCAGAAATCGATGCGCAGACGAAGTATCCAGTAATAGATTTAATGCCAGACCAAAAAGATTTAGATGAAAAAGGAGGTACAATGAGACTAGGGCTATATGCATGTAAATTAGCAAAAGATTCTAATGCTTATGAAGCGTACAAAGATGAAGTAATATATGAAAGACATAGGCATAGATATGAATTTAATAATGAGTATAGAAAAGAAATGATTGACGCAGGACTTTTGCTTACAGGAACAAGTCCTGATGAAAAATTAGTAGAAATAGTTGAAATTAAAGATCATCCTTGGTTTGTTGGAGTTCAGTTTCATCCAGAACTTAAATCTAGACCTAATAAACCACATGTATTATTTAGTGCATTTATTAAGGCCTCGCTTAATAAATGATATAGTTAAAGGGCTGTAAGTAACATAAGCAGCCCTTTATTTTTTTACTCCATAACAAATTATTAAACAATTTTAAATTATAATGATTTTTATATAAAACTTACTAATAGTTTCAATTTAAATTTAGCAGGAATTTAATTAAATTTATAGAATTTAGTATTAAACACTATAGCCAAGAAAAATGGATTTGTTTTAACGGCATTTCAGCACTGCAGGTGATGATTAGTAATCCTTATGTAAAAAAATTCACATAAGAAGTATAAAATATGGAGGTGAAGTAATTGGTATTTGATACTAATATTGCTATGGCTTTGAAAAATCCTAATGGTGAGTACAAAATTTGCGAACTGACAATATTTGAAATAGAGAACATGGAAACTGTATTTCCCTCTTTAAAAGTTGAATTACATAAAGGTACTGAAATATTAATTAAGGTTAAGTGTTCGCTATGTGAGGAGTTTCATTTTTATCATTATAATATTAAGGAGTTTTTTAAAATAAATATGGTTATAGGAGGATGTGAACAATTAGCCTTACCTATATTTTTAATTGGCAAGAATCAAAAAGTTATTGAAAAAGTAAATGAATATAGACAGACTATAGAGAAGATTTACGCTATGATATAAAAGAAAAAACAAGTAATTAGGCGGGACATGGAACTATATAGGTTGCTGGGGAATTTAAATATAGTGGATTAAAATTGTGAAATAGGATATAATTTAAAGAATATATCATTTCAAGAAAATTCATTGGATAGTAGACTCGTTTTAAAATTCCCATGATATTTATTAAATAGATATTATATATGAAATACCCTTCGGAGGTGCAGATTTTTGATAAATAAAGATTTTGATAATAGGACAGTAGTCGAGCTGCGGGAACATTGCAAAGAACTCGGCATTAAAAATATTTCTAAACTTAAAAAAAGTGAATTAATTGAGGAAATAAAGAAGATAACGCCAGTTTCTATGCAAAAGGATGGAGTTATTTTAAGAGAAAAAATAAGTCCCAAAAACACTTCTACAGCTGGAGACAATATTATAGGAAATTCAGAGAAGCAAATCGAAATTAACCCAATTCAAACTACTCAAGCTACCAATAATTCAGAACATGATACAGGTTTTAAAAATCAAAATGAAAATAAAAAAGAAAAATTACAAGAAATGATAAATGAATCGGGATCGGCAAGAGGAGTTCTGGAAATAATCGAAAACAATAGTTATGGGTTTCTAAGAGGGAATAATTACTTATCAGGCCCTGACGATATATATGTTTCGCCATCTCAAATTAGAAGATTTAACTTAAAAACAGGTGATGAAGTAGAAGGTAAGGTTAGAACGCCTAAAGAGGGTGAAAAATTTAAAGCTCTGTTGTATGTACAACAAGTAAATGGAGAAAATCCTGACAGAGCTGTAGGTAGAAGACCTTTTGAAAAGTTAACTCCGATTTATCCAACTCAAAGATTGACACTAGAAACATGTGCAACTGATTTGTCTTCGAGAATGATGGATATTATTTCTCCTATAGGAAAAGGGCAGAGAGGCATAATTGTAGCACAGCCAAAGGCGGGAAAAACAACACTTCTTAAAAAAATCGCTAACAGTATCTCTATAAATCACCCAGAAGTAAAACTAATTGTTGTTTTAATAGATGAAAGGCCTGAGGAAGTTACTGATATGCAGAGATCTATTAATGGTGAAGTTATTTATTCAACTTTTGATGAAGAACCAGATCATCATACAAAAGTAGCTTCTATGGTTCTTGAGAGAGCTAAAAGAATGGTAGAACAAGGCCAAGATGTAGTTATTCTATTAGATAGTTTAACTAGGCTTTCTAGAGCTTACAATTTAACTGTGACCCCTTCAGGAAGAACTCTATCCGGAGGACTCGATCCTAGTGCACTTTTGATGCCAAAGAAATTTTTTGGAGCGGCTAGAAATATAGAAGAGGGTGGAAGTTTGACAATTCTTGCTACTGCTTTGGTAGAAACAGGAAGTAGAATGGATGATATGATTTTTGAGGAATTCAAGGGTACAGGAAATATGGAAGTTCACTTAGATAGAAAACTTCAAGAAAGAAGAATATTCCCAGCGATAGATATTTATAAATCAGGGACAAGAAGAGAAGATTTATTGCTTACTAAGATTGAAATGGAGACTATATATAATTTAAGGAAGATAATGTATAGAGAAGGTAATGCATTAGGTGTAACAGAAAAACTCCTAAATTTATTAGCTACAACAAAGAGTAATAATGAATTTTTTGAGATGATAAATAAGAATTTTGAATTATTAGCTAGATAACATAATTTTTAAATTAGTATAATTAAAAAAATGGAAAAGATAATTAAATCTTTTCCATTAATATATTATTCTGCATCTTCGTTTTTTATGTTAAATTTCTTCATGAATCTATCAACTCTTCCACCGGCATCAATATTCTTTTGCTTACCAGTGTAGAATGGATGGCAATTAGAACATACGTCTACTTTAAGTTCTTGTTTAGTAGATCCTGTAGTAAAAGTGTTTCCACATGCGCATTTAACAACTGTGTCGTGATGGTATTCTGGATGTATTGCTTCTTGCATATTTTTCACCTCTTTCAAAAAAAAATATATACCCGTATTGTCAACTCTTTAATTTTATCATATAATTAATAATTAAGTCAATAAGAATAAAAATATATTAAAGTAAAAAAACATGTGTAAGATTTGCCATAAAATTATAAGGCATACTTAAAGCTATGCTTTTAAAACATGGATTAACAAATTGGAGGGAAAAATATGTACGGACCAAAAAATCATGGCTGGGTGGAAGTTATTATAGGGCCTATGTACAGCGGGAAGTCTGAGGAGCTTATACGTAGGATAAGAAGAATTAAAATTGCAAGACAGAAAGTGCAGGTTTTTAAACCTGAAATTGACAATAGATACAGCAGGGGAGACGTGGTGTCTCACTCCGGAACTAAGGTAGATGCAGTTCCGGTTAAGGATAGCGCACAGATGTTGCAGCTCTTAGATGCGGATACACAAGTTATTGCTATAGATGAGGTACAGTTTTTTGATAAAGGTATAATTGATGTAATCACTACCTTAGCTGATAGCAATAAAAGGGTTATATGCGCGGGTTTAGATATGGATTTTAGAGGGATACCTTTCGGACCGATACCTACACTTCTGGCTGTGGCGGAATTTGTTGACAAAATTCAGGCGATTTGTGTAGTGTGTGGCAATCCGGCTACTAGAACTCAACGTTTAATTAATGGGAAACCGGCTAAATATGAAGATCCCATTGTCTTAATTGGAGCTACGGAATCCTATGAAGCGCGATGTAGAAAGTGTCACATTGTCCCAAAAGAAGGGGTGTAACTATGGCTAAAAACATAAATGTCGGAGGTCAGGCAGTAATTGAAGGGGTTATGATGAGAGGAAGCGCGGGAATTGCCACCGCGGTGAGAACTGAGCAAGGGGAAATTGTAGTGGAGAAAAAAGGATACACAGCTTACACTAAAAAAAATAAAATTTTGGGGCTTCCAATAATAAGAGGGTTTGTTTCTTTAATTGAGTCTTTAGTTATAGGTGTAAAAACTTTAAATTATTCAGCTTCTTTTTTTGAAGAAGAGGAAGAACCTTCAAAATTAGATAAATGGATAAAAAAAGTATTCAAGGAAAAAAGCAATGATGTAATTGTGGGGATATCTCTCGTCATTTCATTGATTATATCTATAGGGTTATTTTTTATTTTACCAACTCTTGTAGCTAGTCTTTTTAGTAAGGTGGGCGCAAGCACAATGGGTATGAATATTGTAGAAGGAATTATTAGAGTTTTAATATTTTTAATATACGTATATTTAATAGGAAAAATGGAAGATATCAAGAGGGTATATCAATACCATGGCGCAGAACATAAAACTATATTTTGTTATGAAAACAATGTTGAATTAACTCCAGAGAATGCAGCTAAGTTTGGAAGACTGCATCCAAGATGTGGTACGAATTTTTTGTTTTTAGTTATGATAGTTAGTATAATAATGTTTTCTTTAACTGGTTGGAATTCAATCTGGGAAAGAATAATGTATAGAATAGTACTTCTTCCTTTGATTTCGGGTGGAAGCTATGAAATTATTAAATGGATGGGAAAAAGCACAGGCACCCTAGCTAAAATCCTTTCTTATCCAGGACTGAAATTGCAGAACCTAACTACGAGGGAACCGGATTTGTCTCAGATAGAAGTGGCAATAAAGGCGCTTAAAGTAGCTGAGGGTATTGAATGTGTCTAATATAAAAAACAAATATATTCATCCCGTGGTAATCATAAATGAAGGTGGTAGGAAATGAATATAGGAGAAATACTTCTAGAATCGTATGAAATTTTAAAAAAAGTTCAGATTGAAAGTTATTTGTTGGATTCACAACTCTTACTTGCTAAGGTTTTAAATAAGGATAAATTGTTCATAATGCTTAATAGAGATTTTAATCTTAATCAAAAGCAGGAAAATGAATTTTCGCGGTTAATTCAGATTAGAAAAAGTAAAATGCCTATAAAATACATTCTTGGTGAATGCGAATTTATGGGAATGGATTTTATAGTAAGGCCAGGAGTTTTGATACCGAGGCCTGACACTGAAATTTTAGTTGAAGAAGTAATTAGGCATATAAATGAAAAAGCTTATACTGAAGTGTGTGATGTTTGTAGTGGAAGTGGAGCTATTGGCATAGCCATAGCTGAATTCATTAAAAGTACGAAGGTAACGCTGTATGATATAGCTGATGACGCTTTAACTGTGGCAAAATTGAATATAGAAAGATTTGACTTGGCTATTAGAGTTAACGTGGAGAATAGTGACTTATTGAAAGCTCCTATTGAACAAAACAAGAAATTTGAAGTGGTAGTTTCCAATCCACCTTATATAAGAGAAGATGTTATACCAACTTTAATGGATGATGTAAAGGAATATGAACCGTATATAGCCCTTAGTGGTGGAAGAGATGGTTTAGATTTTTACAGGAGGATTACAGAAGAGAGTTTACAGGTTTTGAAAAAGGGAGGGCTCTTAGCTTTTGAAATAGGATATGATCAAAGAGAAGAAGTTAGCAATATTCTTTTAAAATCAGGATTTAAGAAAATAGAATGTATTAAAGATTTGGCTGGGAATGATAGGGTCATTAAAGCCATTTTAGTGTAATAAATGTTAAATCATCTCCTGCGGAGATACACAGCTTCGACGAAGGTGTATTAGCTAGATGCAATTTGTATTTTGAATCTAATTGTGATAAAATAATATGATGTGAAAATATATATACGGAGTGATAAATATGTTGGGTAGGCTTGATTTTACAGAAAATAAATACGATGAGATTTCAATTAAAATTTGCGACCCGTTGGTTATAGCTAATCAAAAGGAATGGCAAAAGTTATGCAAAGAACATGCAGAATTGGAAATACTCGTTACAAAATATAGAATATATAAAAAAGCTAAGCAGGATTTAGAATCAAACAAAGAAATGCTTAGAGAAGAATCAGATAAAGAAATGAAAGATATGATTCAAGAAGAGATGAAGGACTTAACTCAAACTAAAGAAACTATGCAGGAAGAATTAAGAATTTTACTTTTGCCTAAGGATCCAAATGATGATAAAAATGTATTTGTTGAAATTAGGGCAGGAGCAGGTGGAGATGAAGCAGCATTGTTTGCAGCAAATCTATTCAGAATGTATACAAGATATGCAGAGCGTAATAGATGGAAAGTTGAAGTAATGAGTGCTAATGAAACTGATATTGGCGGATTCAAAGAAGTGGTATTTATGATAAAAGGTGAATCTACATATAGTAAATTTAAATACGAAAGTGGAGTACACAGGGTTCAAAGGGTTCCAGATACAGAGTCGAGCGGAAGAATTCATACGTCTACGGCTACTGTAGCAGTGCTGCCAGAGGTTGAAGATGTAGACATTGAAGTTAGTGCTAACGATTTAAGGATAGATGTGTTTAGAGCATCTGGTAATGGCGGACAGTGTGTTAATACAACAGATTCAGCAGTAAGAATGACACATATCCCTACAGGACTTGTAGTTTCTTGTCAGGATGAGAAGTCTCAGTTAAAGAATAAAGAAAAAGCACTAAAAATATTAAAATCTAGATTGTTTGATAAAGCTGAGGCTGAAAGATCGGCAGGAATAGCTGAAGATAGAAGGAGTCAAGTAGGTACGGGAGATAGAAGTGAGAGAATAAGAACTTACAACTATCCTCAAGGAAGGGTAACAGATCATAGAATAGGGTTAACATTGTATAGATTAGAATCTTTTCTTGATGGAGATATAGATGAAATGCTAAATACCTTGATAACTGCTGATCAAGCAGAAAAGATGAAATCCATGGGTAATAATGATTAGAATTTAGTGTAGGCACATGAAAATAGACTAGCATATTGATTTGTGTTTTATAAGGACTCTAATTATTATAAGTGAAAGGTGAAATTATGAATATAAATAAAGCCATTAGAAAGCAAAAGAGGACTTACAAATGTTTATGCTATCAATGTGCTTTATTTTTGTTTTATCGCCAAATATATTAATAGATCAAAGATTATAAATATATTTTTTTATAATATATTTAGTTTGCATCGAGCTGATGATTACGTTTGTAGTACTTCATAACAAATTAAAATTCAAAATTTAGAGGAAACTTATTTCTATTTTATAATTAATAAAGGTGGATTTAAGAAATATATTTTACTAGATAACTTATATAGACCTTGTGTTCAAGCAGTCTTTTCTGATGATGATATAGAAAAAATTAAAGATTGCGGCATAAACCCCCACTGACACAAATAAAATTAGTGTATAGGGAAATAAGCATAAAGCTAAACGCTTCTATACTTTATTCTCATATGGAATTGTAGCATATATGATTATAATTCTATAAAAGTGGGGGTATAAATTTGAATAGTAGTATTGTTTTGATAATCATATTTTCAGGAGTAATAGCTTTGATTGGTACTATGACAGGGGCGTTTTTAGGTGTTATTATAAACAAACCTTCACAAAAGTTCTTAGGAAATATTATAGGATTTTCATCAGGACTTATGCTTTCTATTGTAGTTTTTGAACTTATTCCAGAAGCTACAGAAAAAACAGGATTGCTAGGAACCTTATTATTTTTAATCCTAGGAATTATTGTTGTTGTAACAATAGACAAAATCAGCAATTTAAGTGGCAATGCAAATTCTCAATATACAAAGGTGGCTTTTATGGTTGCCATTGGAATAATGATTCATAATTTTCCAGAAGGTCTAATAATGGGATTTGGGTTTGTTAACGGAGAGAACTTAGGACTTAAAATGAGCGTTATAATTGCAATACATGATGTGCCGGAAGGCTTGGCTGTGGCAGCACCTCTAATGCTTTCGGGGACAAAAAGCAGAAAAATATTATTTTACGCATTTTTAACAGCCTTGCCTACTGCAATTGGCGCTTGGATAGGAATTTATATTGGCAGCATATCTGTAAATATATTAGGTGGTGCTCTAGCATTTGCGTCAGGTGTTATGTTATATGTGATTTACGGAGAGATGATTCCACAGTCTAAAAAGCTTTGGTCAGGAATCACAAACACATTGGGAATACTTTTGGGGATAATAGTTGGGTTAATAGTGACTAATGTGCTTTAACGACATTTCAGAAGGAAAGCTTCCCACTTCTATAAGTGAGGGTATAAATCTCCTTCTCAAGTCGTCAATGCATCTTCTTCGAAGATGTGCAGCACCGCAGATGATGATTTAATTAAGAGGTGTAAGGATGAAAACGAAGATAACAATAATAGATGAAAATAATATTGAACAAAATATAATTAATGAGGCTGGGCTCGTTATAGCTGAAGGCGGATTAGTTGTTTTTCCTACGGAAACAGTTTATGGTCTTGGTGCGAATGCCTTAGATAAGATTGCTGTAGAAAAAATTTTTAAGGCTAAGGGAAGACCACAGGATAACCCCCTTATTGTGCATGTGGCAGATTTTAATATAGAGTATTTAGTTAAAGAAATACCCTATATAGCCAAAGAAATTATGAATAGATACTGGCCTGGACCAATAACGCTTATTTTTAATAAGTCTGATTTGATACCTATAACTACAAGTGCGGGACTCAATACTGTAGGTATACGTATGCCAGCGAACCTCATTGCAAGAAAACTTATTGAGGCAGCTGGAACACCTATTGCAGCCCCATCAGCTAATATATCTGGTAGACCCAGTCCAACTGATGTAGAAAGTTGTATTGAAGATTTAAATGGAAAGATAGAGTATATTCTAGGGGGAGATAAAAGTAAAGTAGGCCTTGAGTCAACAATAGTTGATTGTACTTGTACCCCTATATGTATACTAAGGCCGGGGGCTATAACCATTGAGATGTTAAGAGAGATAGATGAGAAAATATATATTGATAAAAATATAATGTCTAAACCAAAGGACGATTTTAAACCTAAAGCACCTGGTATGAAGTATAGGCATTATGCACCAAAATCTCCAGTTAAAATTATATGTGGAGATTTAGAAAAAACTGTTGCAAAAATCAATGAAATAGTGCAGAATAATATGGGCAATAAAAAAATAGGGATTATAGCGACAGATGAAACTAAAGCTAAATATTGTTGCGGCACTGTTATTTCCTTAGGTAGCAGAAAGCACTTAGATAGCGTGGGCAAAAATCTTTTTGAAGTTTTAAGAAGTTTTGATGATACCGATGTAGATTTAATATTATCAGAAGCGTTTGAGGAAAAGGGTATAGGTGTTGCTATAATGAATAGGCTTAAGAAATCTGCAGGCTTTGATATGATTGAAGTATAGTAGATAACAATTTATAGTTGATATCTATTCCAGATGAATATGAGGAGGATAACTATGGGTATATCGTATATTTGTAATGAAAAAATGCGAAGAAACTATATGCTAGAAGCTATTTATAGTAAAATATATACTATAAATATTATAGACCCATATGTTAAAGATGTCTTAGTATATTCGAAAGAATTTAGTGGATTAAAGAATAATGTATTCTTATTATTGGATAAGATAAAGAAGATAATAGTATTTAAATAGTTTATTTAAATACCGATATCTTCTTTTTTTGTAACATAATATCTTTAGATAATAAAATATTTCTTGGAGGTGTTTCATAATGAAAATAGCATTAGGTAGTGACCATGGTGGTTTAAGTTTGAAAAAAGAGATTATTAAACATCTGGAGAGTAAAAACATCCAGATAGCGGACTTTGGTACTTATACTGAGGAGTCTTGTGATTATCCAGATTATGCTCTAAAAGTTGCACAGGAAATAGCAGTTAAAAATTTTGAACTTGGTATACTAATATGCGGTACAGGGATTGGAATAAGTATTGCTGCCAATAAAGTACCTGGGATAAGAGCTGCACTATGCAGCGACACTTTTAGCGCCCATGCAACGCGCGAGCATAATAATGCTAACATACTAGCGCTTGGCGAGCGAGTTATTGGCACCGGGTTAGCCCTAGATATTGTAGATACTTTTATCGCTGCAAAATTTCAAGGGGACAGACATCAAAAAAGAATTGATAAAATAAATAAAATTGAGGAAAAATACTCTAAATAAACATTAAAAAAGCAGGAGGAATTACATATGAGTAAAGTAACGCAAATCACACATCCACTTATACAACACAAATTGGCATACATAAGAGACAAAAACACAGGTTCAAAGTATTTTAGAGAGTTAGTTTCAGAGGTCGCAATGCTTATGGCTTATGAAGTTACACGTGATATACAATTAGAAGAAGTAGAAATTGAAACTCCTATTTGTATTACTAAATGCAAAGTTTTGGCTGGAAAGAAAATGGCTATAGTACCTATATTAAGAGCAGGTTTAGGAATGGTTGATGGTATGCTAAATCTTATACCGGCAGCTAAGGTTGGACATATAGGAATGTATAGGAATGAGGAAACGTTGCAACCAGTTGAGTACTTCTGTAAATTGCCTCAGGACATTAGTGAAAGAGATGTAATTGTTACGGATCCTATGATTGCTACAGGAGGTTCTGCGATAGATGCAATTTCAGCTCTTAAGAAAAGAGGAGCAAAAAATATAAGAATTATGTGTCTTATAGCTTCACCTGAGGGAATTAAGGCTATTACGGAGGCACACCCAGATGTAGATATATATGTAGCCTCAATTGATGAAAAATTAAATGAAAAAGGATATATTGTACCGGGTCTTGGTGATGCTGGAGATAGATTATTCGGAACTAAATAGTTAAATATTACAATTTATATATGAAAACTTAAAAAGCAACTTACAGAAAATTATCTGTAAGTTGCTTTTTTTTACTTAATTGAATTTTATTGAAAATATCTATTAAGTAATCCCTTAAATGCGCAGCCGTGACGTGCTTCATCTTTGCACATTTCATGTACTGTATCATGAATTGCATCATAGTTAAGTTTTTTAGCTAAAGTAGCTAAATCTTTTTTACCTTGACAAGCTCCGTGTTCAGCATCAACTCTCATTTCAAGGTTTTTCTTAGTGTCTGCGGTTACAACTTCTCCAAGCATTTCAGCGAATTTTGAAGCATGTTCAGCCTCTTCAAAAGCTATTCTCTTATAAGCTTCTGCGACTTCTGGGAAGCCTTCTCTATCAGCTTGACGGCTCATTGCTAAATACATACCAACTTCAGTACATTCTCCAACAAAGTTAGCTCTTAATCCTTCTATAATTTCTGCATCTACGCCTTTAGCAACTCCAATGACATGTTCATCTGCCCATGACATATCATTTTCAGTTTTCTCTATAAATTTATCGCTTTTTGCACCACAAACTGGACAAACGCTAGGTGCGGAGTCTCCCTCGTGAATATATCCACATACTGTACAAACAAATTTCTTCATATTAATTTCCCCCTCGTATTCTTTTGAGTAAGATAACAATTATAAATTGTATCCCCTCGTATATTAGTTATATAATTTACTAAATAAATAAAAAATATGTGTTTATCTTTGCTACAATTACTACTATACACTAACGGATAATAATTATCAAGTAAAATTTAATATCTTTTAGTGGAAAAAGTTCGAGCATATTCGACAAGTTGCTAATTTAATATATTTTCTATGCCAGCTAAATCTTTTATTTGAATTAAATTCTTGTTGAAATCTATTAAGCCATCAGCTCTCATATTCACGAGCTCTCTTGAAAGAGATGGTCTCTGTACACCTAGATGATCAGCAAGGCTTTTTCTAGAAATAGGAAGTAGGAGTGCTAAGTTTTTTTGAATTTCATATTGAGAAAGTAAGTAATTAGATATTTTTTGCCTTAGGGTTTCAAAAGAGAGTTCTTTAATCTTTTTATTTAATAAAAGAATTTTACTTGATAATAATTGCATGAAGTTGTTTAGTACTTTAGGGTAGGAGCTACACATAGCTATAATATCTTTTTTTGAAATATAAAGTATAATTGAACCTTTATAAGATACTATAGTAGCTGGGTATATATTTGTCTCTGAAAAAGCGATTGCTTCTCCAAAAATTTTTCCTTTATCTAATTTTGCAAGGGTAACAACTTTTCCACTAGCATAATGTTTTTGTACTTCTAGTTTACCTTCAATTACAATGCCTAGAGATTCACAGATTTCACCCTCAAGAGCAACAATGCAGGTTTGGCATTCAGTACAATTTTTGCAGTTATTGGAGATTGAATAATTTATACTTGTAATTAAATTTTGCAATTCGTCACAAGTTAAACCTTTAAATAAAATACACTGTTTTAAATGATTTACCAGTTTATCCATCAAATCACCCTCAAATTTTTATTTTGGTAACGTAAGTTACATATTAGTATAAGTAATTTTAATATAATTAACATATACAGTCAATTAAAAAATTAATTAGGTACATGAAGATAAATAAAATAGTATACGAATTGTTATTTATTTGAATGGGCATCAATGTGAATATATAAAAAATGGAGGAGTTAAAATATGAAAAGGAATATTATTAGTATAGATGAAAATAAATGTAATGGTTGCGGATTATGCATAAATGCTTGTCATGAAGGAGCCATAGAGCTCGTTAGCGGTAAGGCTAAATTAATAAGCGATGAATATTGTGATGGTCTGGGAGATTGTCTGCCAGGGTGCCCAACAGATGCTATTAAAATAATACAAAGAGATGCTGTAGAGTATGACGTACAGGCCGTTGAAATAAAAAAGAAACAAAATGATGCTAAACCAAATTTACCCTGTGGATGTCCTGGTACAATGGAAAAATCCATAAAAAGAAATGTGAATTTGAATATTAAACTAGCTGCAACTAAAATAAGCAGTTACGATGCTTCGCCACTAGAGTCAGAATTAAACCAATGGCCAGTACAGTTAAAGCTAGTTAATTCAAAGGCAGGATTTTTAAAGGGTGCAGATATATTAATTGCTGCAGATTGCACGGCGTATGCTTATGGGGGTTTTCATAAGGAATTTATTAAAGAAAGAGTAACGTTAATAGGATGCCCAAAGCTCGATGATAATGATTATTACAGACAAAAAATTTCAGAGATATTAGAAAATAATAATATTAAAAGCATTACGGTAGTTAGAATGGAGGTACCTTGTTGCGCGGGTATTGTTAATTCTGTAAAGGAAGCTATGCTTCGAGCTGGAATAATAGTTCCATACAAAGAGGTAACTATTGGTATAAACGGAGTAATAATTTAGTATTGATATAGAGGGCTGCGAACCCACCCCCTTTCTATACTTGAGCACGTCAAGGAGGCATATAATATATGTTTCTCTTGACGTGCTTTATAGTAAGTTAGCATATATAGTTCATTAAACACTTTAAATCATCGTTGTTTTAGTGTAAAATAACAGTGATTGATTATTAGATTATAAATTTAGTTTTTAATTTTTAATCTACATAATTAAAATATGTTTATATGAGGTATAATTATGGAAAGAATTGATAAGCATAATTATTATTTGGATATATGCGAAACAATATCTGAACGAGGTACTTGTTTACGTAGAAATTTTGCAGCTATAATAGTGAAAAATGATGAAATTATGTCTACTGGATATTCAGGAGCGCCTAGAGGAAGAGCGAATTGTTGTGATTTAGGGGTCTGTAGAAGAGAAGAATTAAAAGTCCCAAGAGGGACAAGGTATGAACTTTGTAGATCAGTACATGCTGAGCAAAATGCAATTATATCAGCCCGGAGAAATGATATGTTAGGGTCGACTTTGTATTTAGTTGGGAAAGAGGTTAATAGTGGTGAATTAGTTATAAATGCGTCTCCATGTTCTTTGTGCAAGAGGTTTATAATTAATTCGGGTATAGAGAAGGTAATAATTAGAGATAACAAAACGCAATATAAAATTGTATATGTAGAGGAATGGATAGAAAATGATGATTCAATTCAAGGTGATGGTGGATATTAATTATGAAATTCTGTAAATTGGTTTCATAAACTTTAACGACATTTCAGCTCCGCAGGAGATGATTTAATCTATATTTATCAAATAGAAACAATATTTTTGTGAAAGAAAGGTTTTTTATGAGTAATAGGTATATTTTAGCAATAATTACAGCTTTAATTTCTTTTATAATTACCCCTTTAGTTAAGAAATTAGCAATAAAGGTGAATGCCATAGATATTCCTAAAGATGAAAGGCGAGTTCATAATAAGCCTATTCCAGTTATGGGAGGGCTCGCTATATACATAGCCTTTGTTATAGGAATAATTTTATATAATGGCATCCTAACAACTTCCCAAATAGGTATAATTATTGGAGCAACTATTATTGTTATTGGGGGCATTATAGATGATATTAAAGATTTAAGTCCTAAATATAAGGTTTTAATACAGGTTATAGCGGCCATATGCCTTTTAGTATCAGGTATAAGGATATCAACTGTAACTAACCCTTTTAGAGAATTTTACCCTTATCTAAGTATAGGATGGGTTTACATCCCGGTAACAATAATATGGATTGTAGGTGTGACTAATGCTTTTAATCTAATAGATGGATTAGACGGTTTAGCAGCAGGTATAGCATTTATATCTTCTGTTACCTTAATGATAGTTTCTTTGCTTAATGGAAGACTCGAAGCAGCATTTTTGACTGCTGTCTTAAGTGGTGCTGTTTTAGGATTTATACCATACAATTTCAATCCAGCTTCTATATTTATGGGGGATACGGGATCTCAATTACTAGGGTTTCTTCTGGCAGCTATTTCAATTGAAGGGGCTATTAAATCTGCAACATCTTTTGTTATTGCAGTACCAATTTTAGCTTTTGGATTACCTATTTATGATACTCTTTTCGCTATGATTAGAAGGAAAGTTAATGGGAAATCTATGATGCAAGCAGATAAAGGCCATTTGCACCATAGGCTTTTGGATATGGGCCTCAGCCAAAAACAAGCAGTTATTATCATGTATTTTATAAGCGCTGTTTTAGGTGGGATTGCCATTATAGCTATGCAAATTAGTAATCAAAGGGCATATTTTTTGTTAGCATCAGTAATGGTTATAATAGTTTTAGTGGCTTGGAAATATGGAATTTTTCAGCAAAAAGAGTAATTTAGTTAACATGTGGTTATAAATTAAAATTAGGAGGTATCTGGTGGAAAATATTAAGGTTATAGTAATATTTGGTACAAGACCTGAGGCTATAAAAATGGCACCTCTTATTAAGGAATTAGAAAAAAATTCTCAAATACAATGCACGGTATGTGTCACAGCGCAGCACAGAGAAATATTAGATCAAGTCTTGGAAATTTTTGATATTGTACCTCAGTATGATTTAAACATAATGAAAGCGAAACAAAGCTTAACGGGGATAACATGTTCTGTTCTTCAAGGTTTAGAGGAGATTTTTGAAAAAGAACAACCGGATATAGTACTTGTACATGGAGATACAACAACAACATTTGCAGCGTCTCTGGCAGCTTTTTATAGAAAAATACCTGTTGGTCATGTAGAAGCAGGGCTAAGAAGTCATAATAAATTTTTTCCTTACCCAGAAGAAATTAATAGGAAGTTAACTGGCGCTTTAGCAGATTTGCATTTTGCACCTACAACGACCTCTAAAGAAAACCTATTAAGAGAGGGAATAGAGGGAAGTACTATTTTTGTTACGGGAAATACAGTTATTGATGCTATGAAGTTTACAATTAAAGAGAAGTATATTTTTGAAAATTGTGAGCTAAATGAAATTGATTATGAAAACAAAAAAGTCATAATGGTTACGGCTCACAGAAGAGAAAATTGGGGAATTGGAATTGAAAATATATGTAATGCTTTGAGAATTGTTGTTGAAGAAAATCGAAATGTCGAAGTATTATATCTAGTTCATCCTAATCCAGTAGTGAAAGATACGGTTTACAGCATTTTAAAAGGCGTAAGTAGGATACATTTACTCCAGCCTATAGATACAAAAGAAATTCATAATTTAATAAAAAAATGTTATCTAGTAATGACCGATTCAGGAGGAATTCAGGAAGAAGCTCCTCATTTAGGTAAACCAGTTTTAGTTCTTAGGCAAGTTACGGAGAGAGTAGAAGCGCAGCATGCTGGCACTGTAAGGCTAGTTGGGACAGATATAGATAAAATTGTATTGCATGCTAATAATCTTCTTAGAAATGCAGATGAGTATAATCACATGAGTAATTCAATTAATCCTTATGGAGATGGAAATGCTTCTGCTAAAATAGTAGATGAACTAGTGAATTACTTTGATAAAGATAAAACATAAAGGTATATGGGAAATGCAATTAAGGTACTAATAAATAATTTTTAAACTAAGTCTAAGGAGGCAGAAATTAAATTCTTAGACTTATTTTTTTGCGGTTTTTACAAGTGAATAAGCTTAAAATAACAGTTTACGAAGTGAAAAAAATCAAATGCATGTATAACAACGAAGTAGACTTAAATATATCGTTTATTATAATATACGGTATTTAAAAGCTTATACCTACTAAAATATCTAAATACAATGTATATTTTTACCGTTAGATGATAATTATAAGGTGAAATACGTAAAATAGCATAAAATTTTTGAATTAAAAGAATATATATATTGCAATTGTTTTAAAAATTAAAAAAAATTAATAGAAGATATATCTATTAATAGATTTTTTGTAAATGTTTAACTGAACAGAATCTATATTTTAAAGTTATTAAAAGTTAATAAAGCCATTAATATTGAGAAGAATAGTGAGAATATTACGAACATTTAGTACATTGAGCACATTGAAAGAAATAGATTAATTGAATAAAACAAGTATGTATTATTCTTTAAGCCTTAAAATATCTTAAAACAGAGATATACAGAAGAAACATAAGATTATTAATATAAAATCGACTTATAGCGCTATATAGCTTTGAAAATTAAGAAATACTAGGCTTTGTTTATGAAAATTAGTAGACTATAATATAAAAATATTAGCGAATGATGAGAGGAAGAAAAAAGTGAATGTTAAATCAGCACAGATGTATAAAAAAATTAATTTTTTTAACTTTTTTATAGCACTTATTGGGACTGTAGTAATTTATTTTATTAATAAGGAATACGCAGTGTTTTTTTTATTAGGTTTAATATTGGCAAGTATTAATTTGTTATTTAATTTAATATCTGTTAATTTTATATTATGCAAAGTAAAAAACAAATATGGAGTTGTTACTTTATTTGGCTTTGTATTTAGGGTGATTATAGTATGCGTAACAGGCTTGATGGTTTTTAATTATTCTAATTTTGCTATAATTGCGTTTATATTGGGGTATAGTTCACAATTGATTTCTCTAGTACTTTACGGAATTAATATTAAAGAGTGTGAAGGGAAGTGAGTAAGTGGCAACGATCGCACAACTACCTAGTGTGAATTTGTTTGGATATAATTTTCAAATTACAGCTAGTTTAATAACACAGTGGGTAATAGTTTTGGTATTGATATTACTAATAGCATTTATTAATAGAAATCTAAAAAAAATACCAGACAAAAAACAGAGTGTAGTTGAAATTTTTGTAGAATTTGTTCAAAAAACAATAGAAGAGACCATGGGTAAAAATTTTAAGGCTTTTGTTCCATTTATTGGTACATTAGGAATTTATCTTTTATCAATGAATTTAGTAGGTATACTTGGAATAAAACCACCTACTACAGACTATAGTGTAACTTTGGGAATGAGTTTAATTACATTTATAGTGATACAGGGTTATACAATTAAGAAATCCGGTGTTATACAGTATTTTACTGGCTATGCAAAACCATTACCTTTATTACTTCCAGTAAATATAATGGAGAGAATTATGTTGCCGGTATCTTTAAGTCTAAGATTATTTGGAAATATGTTTGCGGCAACTATAATTATGGAATTAGTTTATAGTGCATTGAATAGCGTTACTTGGGTGGCGCAACTCGGAATACCGATACCGTTACACATGTATTTTGATTTATTTGATGGTACTATCCAAATGATTATTTTTGTAATGTTAACAATGATTAATATTGTAATAACTTCAGAAGAGTAAAATAAAAATGAATAGGAGGAATATTTTATGGTTTCAACAGGATTTGTCGCAGGAATGTCAGCAATAGGAGCTGGAATAGCAGCACTTGGGGTTATAGGTGGTGGTATAGGAACAGGAAATGCTACAGCGAAGGCTGTGGAGGGTATTGCAAAACAACCAGAAGCTAGTGATAAAATAACAAGAGTGTTAGTTATAGGTGGTGCACTATCGGAGGCAACAGCTATCTATGGTTTCTTAATAGCGTTATTATTAATTTTATTCGGTGTAAAAGGTTAAAAAGAAATAGGTAAAGGGAAGGTAGGTGAAAGTTTCGGTTTCGTAATGGTAAAAGAAATTTATAAACCGAGATTTTATATATATGGAGATAGGGATGGACTTAGGTAATATTATAGCTGCAATGATAAATTTCCTTATACTACTTTTTATTGCTAAACGTTATTTATTTACACCAGTAAATAGGATTTTAGACACAAGAAAACAAGAATTAAACTCTTCTTTTGAACAAGCGAGGAATGATAAAGAAGAAGCTAAGAGATTGAAAATAGAAAATGGTGAAAAATTAAACTTAGCAAAAAAAGAGGGTAAGGAAATAGTTGAAAAATACAAACAAAAAGCAGAAAAGATATCTGGAGAATTAATTAAAGATGCAAAAAAAGAAGCTTTGCTTATTATTGAAAGATCAAGAGTCGAAATAGATAGAGAGCGAGAAAAGGCGCAAAGTGAAATTAAAAAGCAAGTCATAGATTTATCTTTAGTATTATCTGAAAAAGCTCTTGGACAGCATATAGGTGAAGAAGAGCACAGAAGACTGATTGAGGATTTTATTTTTAAGGTAGGTAGCTAAAATGTATGAATACTTAGATAAAAGATATGCACTTGCACTATATACAGTTGCCGAGGAAAAAGGGAAAGTTGAAGAATACTTAAATGACTTGCGAGAAATAGTTTCACTTATGAAGAATGACTCTGAGTTCCTAAAAGTTATTAAATACCCACAAATAAGTACTTCTGCAAAAAAGAAGATGTTTATTAGGATTTTTAAGGGCAAAATTGATGAAGATCTTTTATCTTTTTTACTTATTCTTATAGAAAAAGACAGAATATTGTTTACAGCAGAAAAACTTAAGCAGATGGAAAAAATCCACTTAGAGCGTAATAACACTTTAATGGTGGTGGTTAAAACAGTAATACCTCTCAAGGAAACCGAAAGAGAAAACTTGCGCATGAAATTATACAAAATGTATGATAAAAAAATCATATTTGATGAAAGATTAGATAAAAGCGTTATAGGCGGAGTGTATATAAGGGTTGGCGATGACGTTATTGATGGCACGATAAAAAGTAAATTAGAGGAAATGAAAAAATTAATGTTTAAATAGGAATGGAGGTGAGTTTATGAATATAAAACCAGAAGAAATAACATCCATAATAAAGAAAGAAATTGAAAGATATGAAAAGACGATTGACACTGTTGACTCAGGAACAATAATTCAAATAGGTGATGGAATTGCCAGAGTATATGGGTTAGATGAATGCATGGAAAATGAACTTTTAGAGTTTCCTAATGGAATATTTGGTATGGCACTAAATTTAGAACAGGATAATGTAGGATGTGTACTTTTAGGACCAGAAGAGGGCATCAAAGAAGGGGACATAGTAAAAAGAACTGGTAGAGTAGTAGAAGTTCCTGTAGGTGAGGCTTTAATAGGAAGAGTTGTAGATGCTCTAGGTGTACCAATAGACGGTAAAGGCCCAGTTAAGACTACGGAGACAAGAGCAGTAGAAGTCGAAGCGCCTGAAGTTATTGAAAGACAATCAGTTAAAGAACCACTTCAAACTGGAATAAAAGCAATAGACTCTATGGTACCAATTGGAAGAGGTCAAAGAGAACTTATAATTGGAGATAGGCAAACAGGTAAAACAGCTTTAACTATAGATACTATTTTAAATCAAAAGGGCAAAGATGTTATATGTATATATGTAGCTATTGGTCAAAAGCAATCTACTGTTGCACATATTGTTAATACCCTATCTGAAATGGGAGCACTAGATTATACAATAGTTGTAGCGGCTACAGCTTCTCATTCGGCACCATTGCAGTATTTGGCACCCTATGCTGGATGTAGTATGGGAGAATACTTTATGCATAATGGTAAGAATGTGTTAATAGTATATGATGATTTATCTAAACATGCGGTGGCATATAGAGCTATGTCTCTATTACTTCGTAGACCGCCAGGTAGGGAAGCTTATCCAGGAGATATATTTTATATTCATTCAAGACTACTCGAAAGAGCAGCAAAGCTTTCAGAAAAATTAGGTGGGGGTTCATTAACTGCCCTTCCTATAATAGAGACTCTTGCAGGCGATGTTACGTCATATATACCAACTAACGTTATTTCCATAACGGATGGGCAAATATTTCTTGAAGCTGAATTGTTTCATTCAGGGCAAAGACCGGCAGTTAATGCTGGAATATCTGTATCAAGAGTTGGTGGAAATGCTCAAATAAAAGCCATGAAGCAAGTTACTGGAACTTTAAGGTTAGAACTTGCTCAGTATAGGGAGCTTGCAGCTTTTGCTCAATTTGGTACGGATCTTGATAAAGATGCAAAAATGAGACTAGAAAAAGGGAAAAGATTAATTGAAATATTAAAGCAAGATCAATATATGCCAGTGTCAGTAGAGAAACAAGTTATGATCTTCTTTGCTGGGACAAATAACCATCTTATGGATATTCCGGTACATCAAGTAACGAGATTCGAGAGTGAGTTTTTGGAGTATATGGACACACATCATAGAGAAGTAGGTAAAGCAATAATGGATAATAAGGTACTAGATGATAAAATAAAACAACAACTTATTGAAGCTATAGATGAATTTAAAAAAATGTTCTTAGTTGAAAAATATTAACGACATTTTAGAGGCGAGTCGTTAGTGTAGCACCTAAAGGTGATGATATTAATAGCGCCTTTAGGTGATAATTAATTTGTCTTGATAATATATTATCAAGACTAAAGAGAGGTGAAACATGGCAGGTATGGGGCTTATTGCAATTAAGCGAAGAATAAAATCCATAACAAATACTACAAAAATTACCAGAGCCATGGGATTAGTTGCCACATCTAAATATAAAAAAATAAGAAATAAGGTGGATGTTAACAATAATTATCTATATAGGCTTGAGGAAATTGTTAAACAGGTTAAAGATAATTATGAAGATGATAGTATCTATACACGAGGAAACAATAACAGCAAAAAATTGTATGTTGTATTGACATCAGATACAGGTCTTTGTGGTGGATTTAATTGGTCAGTAGTTAATGGACTAACTAATAGCATAAAAAGCAATAAAGAAGATTACAATGTAATAATTGTAGGTCAAAAAGGTAGAGCTTTACTTAAAAAAATTAATATTGAAACTGTGGCTGAATACGTTGAAATTTTAGATGTGCCTACTCAAAAGGAAGCTTCTACTATTAGTAATCGTGCACTTGGTATGTATAGTAGCGGAGATGTTGGTGAAGTTTACATTGTTTATAAAAAGCTAATTTCGGCATTGAAAAATGAAGTTATAATTGAAAAGTTACTTCCTCTAGGTTCTGATAATGAAGAGAATGGCAGTAAAGAGTATGTAGATATTGAGGCAATAGATGAAAACGCAATATATGAGATTACCTCATTATTTTTAAGTGGTAAAATGCTGAATTCTATGCTGCATTCAAAAGCAAGTGAGCACAGAGCTAGAATGGAGTCTATGGGATCGGCTACTAACAACGCCAATGATATACTTGATAAACTTAATTTAAGTTATAATAGGATTAGACAAAGTGCAATTACACAAGAGATTTCAGAAATAGTTGGAGGAGCGGAAGCTCAAAGGTAAAAGGGAGTGAAAACAATGCCAGGACATATAGGAAAAGTAGTTCAAATAATAGGGCCTGTTATAGATATAAAGTTTGACTCAGATAGTCTTCCCAATATTTACAACAGTATTGAAATTCAGATGAATGATAGAGTGGTTGTAGCCGAGGTTGAACAGCATATTGGTGATGATATTATAAGAGCAATAGCTATGGAAGGCACAGAGGGATTAAGCCGCGGTCTTGAGGCAGTTGATACAGGTAGTCCAATATCAGTTCCAGTTGGGAATGTAGTACTAGGAAGGCTGTTTAATGTTCTTGGAAAGCCTATGGATGAAATGGGAGAAGTTAAAGTAGATAAATATATGCCTATTCACAGGTTAGCCCCAACATTTGCAGAACAGTCTGTTGAGCCAGAAATGTTTGAAACAGGTATTAAGGTAATAGACTTAATAGCGCCATATCAAAAAGGTGGTAAAATTGGTCTTTTTGGTGGGGCAGGAGTTGGTAAAACGGTTCTTATTCAAGAACTTATGAATAATATTGCAAAAGAACATAATGGACTTTCAGTATTTACCGGAGTTGGTGAGAGGACTAGGGAAGGTAATGATCTTTATAATGAAATGAAAGAGTCAGGAGTTATATCTAAAACGGCTTTAGTTTTTGGACAGATGAATGAACCACCTGGAGCTAGAATGAGAGTTGCGTTAACAGGGCTTACCATGTCAGAATATTTTAGAGATCATGGTCAAGATGTACTTTTATTCATAGATAATATATTTAGATTTACACAAGCAGGTTCAGAGGTGTCTGCGCTACTTGGCAGAATACCAAGTGCGGTCGGGTACCAACCAACACTTGCTACGGAAATGGGACAATTACAAGAGAGAATTACATCTACAAAACAAGGATCTATTACATCTGTTCAGGCTGTATATGTACCGGCAGACGATTTAACTGATCCTGCACCAGCTACTACATTCAGTCATCTTGATGCTACTACAGTGCTTTCTAGAGGGATAGTTGAATTGGGCATTTATCCAGCGGTAGACCCACTAGAATCTACTTCAACAATGCTTGATCCTAGAATAGTTGGTAGGGAACACTATGATGTTACAATAAAAGTTAGACGTATCCTTGAAAGATATAAAGAACTTCAAGATATTATTGCAATATTAGGGATAGATGAATTATCTGAAGAGGATAAGATGGTAGTATTAAGAGCGCGAAAGGTTCAAAGGTTTTTATCTCAACCATTTACTGTAGCGGAGCAATTTACAGGAATGAAAGGTAAATTTGTACCAGTAAAAGAAACGGTAAGAGGATTTAAAGAAATCATTGAAGGAAAGCATGATGACTTACCTGAAGCGGCATTTATGTTTGTTGGATCTATAGAAGAGGCAGTAGAAAAAGCGAAAACTATGGCTGGTTAATAAAGTATTTTAAGAATATGTGCATAGAAATGGAAGTGTATTTATATGGAAAATCATATAAAGCTTACTATACTTACTCCGGAAAAGGAGTTTTATAGTGGTGAAATACTGAGTTTGAACACGGAGAGTGATGATGGCAGATTTGGTATTTTTGCCAATCATGTTCCTATGATATCTCCATTAAAACCTACGGTGACAACATTTACAGATGTAAGTGGTAAAAAGTTAAAAGCTTTTACATCAACGGGAGTTTTAAGAGTGATTCAAGGTGAGGTAGAAATGTTATGTAGTGCCTGTGAATGGCCAGAGAATATAGATGTTGAAAGAGCAAGGCAGGCTAAAGAAAGAGCAGAAGAAAGATTGAGACATAAGCATGGAATTGGTTTTATAAGAACAGAGAATGCTATTTTAAGAGCGCTTGAAAGAATCAAGACAAAAGGATAGAGATTATAAAATGAGGATATTAATATATCTTCATTTTTTTTTGATAAAAAATGGCATTTGATTTTTTTTAGCACATTTCCACTAAAATTTTATATATTAATAATATAAAGAATGGATATATACTAAATATCAATTTTTAAAATAACCCTACCTATATAATGAATCAAATAGCCCTCTTCACACTTGTGCTGGGGGATGATTTTATTAATAACATGAATATTAAAAAACCATTATTTATAGAATAAAAAAATAAATTATGGTCAAGAATTTAATTGAAGGGTAGGGGGATTAAAATGAAAAGAAAAAGTATCGCACTTTTGTGTATAGTATTAAGTCTAATTATTTTACAAATTAATGTTAAAATCTCAAATGCACAGGAGGTAGTTAATTTATTCGATGAAATATTACTCCAAACTAAAAGCAAAACTGTGGAGTATGGATTGAAAACATGCTTTAAAACTGGAGAAGAACCAAAACAATTTTGTGACTATTTAGTTAAGTCTTTAGAACTTAATAACAGAAAAATAAAATTAAACATTTCCGAAAATGAGAATTCTTATTGTATAGAGTTTTCTGGTGAAAATGTTGAAGGATATATAGAAGCATTAAAATACAAAAATGAGAATGATATAACGATAAACATAAGTAAGATAGGTAACGAAAATGGACTAGTATCTCTTAAAAATAAAGTTAGCACTAGTATTGGCTATAGAGGCAAAAACATCAAATACTTTCAATACCTAAAGGCGAAAATGGGAGAGAGTAGTTCAAGTGTTAAAAATGAAGACATTTATGGTGTTAATAATAGGATAATAAAAGTTTTGAAATCCCATGGGACTTACAATATTGAGACTGTGAGTATAAATAATGGACTAAGTACTATAGCATATACTAAAAAATACGATGAGCTGGTAATCAATAAAAAGTCAATCGATTTTAATTATGCTGTATGTAATTATTCATCTGGAAGATACATTATCATTGGTACACCTGAAATAATTACAACTTATTAAAAATAACAATATAATGGAGGAAGTAAATGAATAAATTAGTTATAAAAGGTGGGAAAAAATTAGAAGGTGAAGTGGATATAAGTGCATCTAAAAATTCGGTTCTTCCTATACTTGCAGCAACAATATTAAACGGTAATAGTTGTACCATTGAAAATGCTCCTATGCTTGAAGATGTATTTGTAATTTGTGATGTATTAAAATCTCTTAAAGCAGATATTAATATAGATAAAATTACTAAAATGGTGAAAATTAATACTACTAATTTATTTAATAATGGAGCTAATGATGAATTAGTTAGAAAAATGAGAGCATCTTTTTTAATAATGGGTCCTATGCTTGGAAGATTTGGAAACTTCAAAATTTCTCTGCCGGGTGGATGCAATATTGGAACTAGGCCTATCGATCTTCATTTAAAAGGATTAGCAGCTTTAGGTGCAGAAGTATCAGTAGGTCACGGGTATGTGGAAGCAAAAGCAAAAAAACTAATAGGCAGCAATATATATTTAGATTATCCGTCAGTTGGGGCAACGGAAAATATAATGATGGCAGCAACGCTAGCCGAGGGAGAAACAATAATAGGAAATGCAGCAGAAGAACCAGAAATTGTAGACCTAGCAAAGTTCTTAAGGGCTATGGGAGCAAAAATATATGGAGAAGGAACAGACACTATAAGAATTTTAGGCGTTAAAGATTTTAAAGAAGTTGTTTATAAGCCGATATATGACAGGATAGAGGCGGGTACATTTATGATAACTGCTGCAATAACGAAAAGCTTGTTTAAAATTAATGGTATTGATGAAATTCATTCAAAACCAATAATAGCAAAACTTACAGAGATGGGAGTAGGAATAGAAATTAATAAAAATAGCATAATAGTTGATGGTAGGAAAAAGTTAAGCCCAATAGATATAAAAACTATGCCATACCCTGGGTTCCCTACAGATATGCAAGCTCAGATGATGAGTTTACTGTGTACAGTAAAAGGAACGAGTATAATTACAGAAACTATTTTTGAGAATAGATTTATGCATGCCACAGAATTAAAGAGAATGGGAGCAAATATAAAAATAGATGGTAGAAGTGCCGTAATAGAAGGTATAGATAGGTTTACAGGTTCAGAAGTTACAGCTACAGATTTGAGAGCGGGAGCGGCATTAATACTTGCAGGACTTACAGCAGAGGGCACAACTACAATAAATGATATATATCATATTGATAGAGGCTATGTTTCTATTGAGGAGAAATTAAAGGGACTAGGAGCAGACATAGAAAGAGTGAGTTCTCATAAATAACAGGGAAATTCAATAAGCGATAAAAATATATGGCGGTTCACTTATAATTTAAACTTGGATAGTTGGAATATATAAGTGTTATATTCCAATTATTTTATAATAAGCACCTAAAAATAATAAACTAGCACAATGACTAGTATATTATTTTTGGGTGCCTTTTGGTTACAACTGGTCTAAATCTTTTTATCCGTTATCTCTATTAATAAATGCATAATAGTATGCACTATTATTTTACAGGGATTTAGTCAATGGAAAAAAGTAATATTTTTTATAGTTATTTAATATGTATAAGGTAAAGGTTGTTTTATAACGAGAGGAGAAAAAAATGAGAAGAGTTTTTATTACAGTACATTTAAAAAATATCCTTCTATTAATAACTGCATTTATTGCATTTATAGTTATTACTTCTGTTTTAATAGTGGGGGTAGGAAATAATAAAAGTATAAATAAGGGTAAAAACTCTGCAATTAAGGTAGAAGACAATGAAAATATTATAAAATATGGTTCACTAGCCAAAATCACTAAAGTTAAAGTTTTTATGTCAAAAGAAAATAATATAAAAGAACTTAGTTTAGAAGAATATGTTACGGGAGTTGTTGCAGCGGAAATGCCAGCTGATTTTGGAATAGAAGCTTTAAAATCTCAAGCAGTGGCGGCTAGGACTTATGCTTTAGCTCATGTCACAGAAATGGGTGGAACCCCATGTAAAAATGGTAATGGAGCTGATTTATGCGATACAGTCCACTGTCAAGTTTATAGGACTAAAGAAGAGCGTATAAAAGAATGGGGAAATTCTGGTGAAAAAAATTGGAATAAGATTAAAATGGCGGTTAAAGGAACATTAGGACAAGTTTTAACATATAACAACAACTTAGTAATGGAACCTTATTATTTTGCAACTAGCAGTGGGAAAACGGAAAATTCCGAAGAGGTATTTAGCGATAGCATACCTTATTTAAGGAGTGTAGAAAGTCCAGGCGAAGAAAGAGCAGGAAGCTTTAAGAGTAGTAAAATTTTAAAGTATAAAGATCTAAGTCGAATTATAAATAAAAACTATAATAATGCTAAGGTAACCTCAACTAATATTAAGAAACAAATAACGGTAATTGATAGGACTGAGGCAGGGAGTGTTAAGAGTATTAAGGTAGGGAATATAACCATGACAGGCAGTAAGTTTAGAACAATGCTCGGTTTAAAATCATCGAATTTTGAAATGAAGTTTAATTTAAACAATATAGAAATAGATTGCAGCGGATATGGTCATGGTGTAGGGATGAGTCAATGGGGTGCGGATGCGATGGCGAAAGATGGGAAAACCTATATTGAAATATTAACTCATTATTATCAAGGGACTGTTATATCCAAATGAAAAAAAATACACATAAGCTGGTTATCCTATATAAAAAATGGATAATCAGCTTTGCTTTTTATAAAAATAAACTTGAAGATGATTTAAGCAAAACTAAGGGTGAATAATTTAAAATTTAAAATATGTTTTAAACTATAAAATATAAATATTATTAAAATGTAGATTAACTTAAATAAATTTTAGGAAATATGTATGTTTTAATAAAATATGGACAAAAATACAAATGGAGGTGTTTGTATGAATAAGAATGAAAACAATAAGACATTAAATTTTTTTAAGAAGGAAGGATTCTATGTAATTTTATTTGTTTGTTTATGTATAGTAGCTTCAGTGGCGTCTATAACAGCAAATAATAATAAGAAGCTTTCAAGCAAGCAAGAAGCATTACAAAAACAACAAGCAAATGCAGGAGATGTTATAAAAGCGCAACAAAAAGAATATGAGGGTGCTCTTCAAGTAAAAGAAGAAAAGAAAGCTAAGGCTGAAGCGCTTAAAGCGGTACCAGATATCAAAAAGGTTACAACAGGAAAAGCGGCATCAGCAGTATCTAAATCAGTTAATGCTAAATTTGAAAATCCCGTAGCAAATGGATTACTAGCAAGGGCATATTCAAAAGATATTGATTCAGTAGTGTGGAAGACTGATGGAAGCTATAGGACAAATTTAGGTATTGACATTCAAGCAAAAATAGGGGAGCCAGTTGTAGCGGTTATGGATGGAATAGTTAAAGAAGTTGGTACTGACGTTAATGGCCAAAAAGGTAAGATGGTTAAGATTGATCATCAAAATGGATTTATTACTAACAGTACTAATCTAGATGAAAAAATATTAGTAAAAAAAGGCGATAAAGTAACTAAAAAACAGCAAATTGGTACAGTGGGAAACACTAGTTTAAATTCATTTAAGGAAGAATATGGATCTCACTTACACTTTGAAGTTCTGCAGAGTAATAAGAATGTTGATCCTGCTAAATATGTAAAATATGAGAAATATCAACCTGCAGAAACTAAGAAATAACCAATAACCATCTCAATTAGCCATTTTTTAAAAATATATTAGAAGATGACTAATTGGAATGGAATTTAAAAGCAAGATAATGCATATTTATAAATATATAAGGGTTAAGGAGGCAACACTTGAAAGACTATATTGAAGATCGAGTACTAGAAGTTGCTAAGTACATTATCGAGTCAAAATCTACAATAAGAAGAACTGCCAAAGTGTTTGGCGTTAGCAAGAGTACTATACACAAGGATATGACGGAAAGATTACCCACAATAAATCCTCAAATTGCCAGCGATGCAAAAACAATTTTGGATATAAATAAAGCTGAGCGGCATATAAGAGGCGGAAGAGCAACTAAATTGAAATATAAAGAAGCACAAGGATAAAAACATTCGAAGCTAAAAACTATAAAAAAATTTTAAAATTAAAAGAGGGTTTTCTTATAGCTTTATAGAATAGAGTTTAGTGTAATTTAAATATTGAATATACTAAAGAGCAGGAGTGGTTTTGAAATGTTTTTTTTTAGAATGGGTACAGATATGGGAATAGATTTGGGTACATCTACAGTGCTTGTATATATTAAAGGAAAAGGTGTTATATTAAAAGAACCTTCTGTTGTTGCCATAGATAGAAATAATAATAAGGTATTGGCAGTAGGAGAAGAAGCTAGGCAAATGATAGGAAGGACACCAGGCAATATTGTGGCAATACGCCCTATGAGGGACGGTGTTATTTCGGATTATGACATAACTGAAAAAATGTTAAATCATTTTATCAAGAAGGCTTGTGGGAAAAGAAGGCTATCTTCTCCAAAAGTTGTAATATGTGTACCTTGCGAAGCAACGGAAGTAGAAAGAAGAGCGGTAGAAGATGCAGGTAGAAATGCCGGAGCTAAGAAAGTTCAACTTATAGAAGAACCACTAGCAGCGGCAATCGGAGCGGGACTCGATATTACTAGAGCAAGTGGTAATATGGTTATTGACATTGGTGGAGGCACGACTGATATTGCAGTTATTTCTTTAGGAGGCATGGTTGTACGTGAATCAGTTAAAGTAGCTGGTGATAAGTTTGATGAAGAGATTATAAAATATATCAGAAAAAAACATAAATTAATGATTGGTGAGAGGACTGCAGAGGATTTAAAAATCAACATAGGTTGTGCTTATAAACAAGAAGAAAAGACAAGCATGGAGATAAGAGGGAGAGATTTAATTACAGGTCTTCCTAAGAATTTAGAAGTATCATCAGAAGAAATGAGAGAAGCTTTAAAAGAGGCGGTATATTTAATAGCAGGATGTGCACATTCCGTATTAGAAAAAACACCACCTGAGCTTTCAGCAGATATAGCTGATAAAGGTATAGTTATGACTGGTGGAGGTGCATTGTTAAAAGGCTTAGGTAAGCTCATACAAGAGGTTACTAAAGTTCCGGTATATCTAGCGGAGGATCCGATTTCATGCGTAGCACTCGGAACAGGTAAAGTATTGGATTATATGGATAAGTTAGATAATTCATTCAATGGAAGAGAATTATGCTTAACAGAATAAAAAGTATAAGCAAGCTATAAAAATAAGCAATACAATTATTAGTTTAATTGCATTGCTTATTTTTATATTATATAAGATTTGTAAGTTTAAATTGTGGATAATTATTTAAAACTAATTAAAGCATGTTAAACAGGGCTCAAATTATTTTCTTCATTGGTAAGGGAGTGCAAATAGTATGAATGCAAGAGGGATCTGCTTAAAACATTAGCAATATCCATTACCAAGCTCAATCTTATGTTTCTATTTGTAAATAATTCACTATCATCACTTGAATCTACTATACCTATTAATGAAAGAGTGCCTACCTTAGGAAGGGTTTTCCCTACACCTTTGCCAGGATGAATTGGATAATTTCTAGCTTGGAGTTCTCCAATATTTGAAATGTCTCCTAAACAAGCATCTACACCTATTATAGTACAATTTGGGTGCAATGCATTTATTTTAGATAATTTACTATCTATGTTTAAGGCATGAATTGGATTATCTATAGTGCCATATACAGGTAATGGAAAGGAACTATTTTTTAAAAGTGTACCAACTAAAGGACCTAGACAATCGCCTATACATCTATCGGTACCTATGCAAACAACTAAAGTATTTTTGTCAATATAGTCTTTTAGAAAATTAGAAAGTGTATAGTATGCTAAAGGATCTTTATAATGGGTTTTAGCTTTACTCAAGAAATATACCTCCTTGTATTGCGCTGGGGAAAAATTATTAGTTTCCTATGAATAATTTATATGAATAAATCCCGTGTATTATTATAATAAAGAATAAAAAAATGATTAATTAAAAAATGATATATAAGTATATTAACTATATGAAGGAAAACCAAATAAAAAATATAATAAATTATTTGTGCAAATAGTAAGTTGTATCAATGCTTAATATTAAGCAAATATGCGAATAGTATAGTTATGGAGAGAAGAAGTCGTTTATTAAAGGATAATAGACTTGAAATTAATTAATTAAAGTTGTATAATAATTCTTGTCGACACGGTAAAACGGTAAAACGGCAAAATGATAAAACATAATATGCTGGCATGGCTCAACGGTAGAGCAGCTGACTTGTAATCAGCAGGTTGTAGGTTCAATTCCTATTGCCAGCTCCATAAGTGGAGGAGTTCCCGAGTGGCCAAAGGGGGCAGACTGTAAATCTGTTACGTAATGTTTCGATGGTTCGAATCCGTCCTCCTCCACCATTTATAATGGTTTACAATAAATTATGGTTTACAATAAATTATGGGAGCATAGCTCAGCTGGGAGAGCATCTGCCTTACAAGCAGAGGGTCACAGGTTCGAACCCTGTTGTTCCCACCATAATAATCTTTTTAAAATAGAATAAAATGCATGCTGGCATGGCTCAACGGTAGAGCAGCTGACTTGTAATCAGCAGGTTGTAGGTTCAATTCCTATTGCCAGCTCCACATATGGAGGAGTTCCCGAGTGGCCAAAGGGGGCAGACTGTAAATCTGTTACGTAATGTTTCGATGGTTCGAATCCGTCCTCCTCCACCAAAAGACATCTATAGATGTCTTTTTTTATTTTTTACAGGGTTTAGATTCTGTTGACACCATAGAATGCATATGGTATTATAATTAAAAGTTAATAATTGATAACTCTTATCAAGAGAGGTGGAGGGAAAAAGGCCCTATGAAACCCGGCAACCGGTGCAATGCACCATGGTGCCAATTCCTGCAGTTATAATCTGCAAGATAAGGGAGATGATTAAATCACCTCTTCTTATATTTGGAAGAGGTTTTATTTTTTTATAGGGAAATTTTAGAGAATAGAAGGGAGAATTATAATGAAAAGATTATTTACATCAGAATCCGTTACAGAAGGACATCCAGACAAAATTTGTGACCAAATTTCAGATGCTGTACTTGATGCTATTTTAGAGCAAGATCCTTATGCTAGGGTTGCTTGTGAAACAGCGGTTACTACAGGAATGGTTTTAGTAATGGGAGAGATAACAACTAGTTGTTATGTAGATGTTCCTAAGGTTGTTAGGAATACCATTGAAGGCATAGGATATACTAGAGCAAAATACGGGTTTGATGCTAGCACATGCGCTGTACTTACGTCTATTAATGAACAATCAACAGATATAGCTATGGGAGTAGATGAGGCATTAGAATCTAAAGCAGGCGAGATTGATAAGGTTGACGCAATAGGTGCTGGTGATCAAGGCATGATGTTTGGATTTGCAACTAATGAGACACCAGAATACATGCCACTACCAATTGCTATGGCTCACAGATTAGCAAGAAAGTTAAGCGAAGTAAGAAAAAATGGCACATTAGATTACTTAAGACCGGACGGAAAGACTCAAGTTACTGTAGAGTATGAAGATAATAAGCCAGTAAGAATAGATACTATTGTTATTTCAACTCAACATGCAGAAGAAGCAACTCATGATCAAATTGAAAATGATTTAAAAGAGCATGTAATAAAACCTGTAGTTCCAAGTGGATTATTAGATGAAAATACTAAATATTATATAAATCCTACAGGCAGATTTGTAATTGGAGGACCGCAAGGAGACTCTGGTTTAACAGGAAGAAAAATAATAGTAGATACTTATGGTGGATATGGAAGACATGGAGGTGGAGCATTCTCAGGAAAGGATGCAACAAAAGTTGATAGATCCGCTGCATATGCTGCAAGATGGGTTGCTAAAAATTTAGTTGCTGCAGGAGTTTCAGATAAATTGGAAATTCAGTTAGCTTATGCTATAGGTGTAGCTAAACCGGTATCTATAGAGGTCGAAACTTTCGGAACAGGAAAAATTGACGATGATAAAATAGTTCAAATAGTTGAAAAAGTATTTGATTTAAGGCCAGCTGTAATTATAAGAGAATTAGAACTAAGAAGACCTGTTTATAAACAAGTAGCTGCCTATGGACATTTTGGAAGAATTGATTTAGATCTTTCATGGGAAAAACTAAACAAGGTTGATGAAATAAAAAAGTACGTATAATATAAAAAAAGGGATAACAATTATTAATTGTTATCCCTTTTTAGTGCATGTGATTATTAAGTAGTATTTTGATAAAACCTAAGATAGGGGTATACTGAACATAAGAGATGTAAAATACATATGATATAATAACATTAATAATAATATTATTGCTAATAATATTATTATTAATGTTATTATATGAATTTATAAATAGGAGAGATTTTATGCCGGAAATACAAGGGATAATCGAAGATGTAGTATTTCATAATGAAGAAAATGGATATATAATTGCTCATTTGAATGATAATAAAAAGCAGATAACTGTGGTAGGCATTGTGCCATATATAAGTGAAGGGCAGAACCTGAAATTAACGGGGGAGTGGGTTACTCATCCTCAATTTGGCAAGCAATTTAGAATAATACAATGTGAGGAAATAATACCTAGTTCACTTGAAGGTATAGAAAAATATTTAGCTTCAGGAGTTATTCAAGGAATTGGACCAATAACTGCTAAAAAAATTGTACAGCACTTTGGTGAAAACACCATGAATATATTAGATAATGAAATTGAAAGATTAAAAGAGATTGATGGTGTAGGACAAAAAAAGATTCAATTAATTTTTGAATCATATTCTAAGCAACGAGAAGTTAAAAATATAATGATATTTCTTCAAACATATGGAGTAACACCTAACCAATGTGTGAAAATTTATAAAAAATATGGAGGAGACTCTATAAAGGTAGTACAGGATAATCCTTATGTGTTAACTGAAACCATTTCTGGAGTAGGATTTAAAATTGCAGATAAGATAGCACAAAGTTTAGGCATTGACAAAGAGTCGCCTTTCAGAATACAAAGTGGAATTAATTATGTGGTAAATGAATTTTGCGCTATGGGAAATACTTATATGCCGTTAAACAAATTATACCAAGAATCTAAAAATATTCTTGGGGTTACGGCTGAAGAAATTGAAAAAAATGTTTATGATAATGTATTGCAGGGAAAATTGAAAGTCGAAAATATTGATGAAGAAGACTGTGTTTTCACTATGCCGTTCTATTACTGTGAATTAGCTATTACTAAAAAAATTATAACCTTATCTATAGAAAAGTATGACGAATTAGAAATAGACATAGAAGAAAAGATTAATGACTTCGAAGAAGAAAAAAACATAAAATTTGCAACGTCTCAAAAGACTGCTATTTGTGGTGCTGCAGAAAATAGTATTGAAATAATAACGGGAGGTCCAGGTACTGGCAAAACTACTATAATTAATTGCATTATAGAGGTATTTGAAGAAGCAGGAATGAAAGTTTATATGGCTGCGCCCACCGGAAGGGCTGCCAAAAGAATGACAGAGGCTACTGGTCGCGAAGCCAAAACCATACATAGGTTATTAGAACTTGGAGTAGGCAGAGATGATGGGTCGCAGTTCTCTAGAAGTGAGGAATCGCCTTTAGATTGTGATGTGCTAATTATTGATGAAGCATCTATGATAGACATAATGCTTATGAATAGTTTATTAAAAGCTATCAGCGTAGGAACTCGACTTATAATTGTTGGTGATGTTGACCAATTGCCATCTGTCGGACCGGGTAATGTACTAAGAGATATTATTGACAGTAAATGTGTTAAAGTAGTTAAGCTTAAGGAGATTTTTAGGCAAGCACAAGAAAGTATGATTATTGTGAATGCTCATAAAATTAACAATGGCGAGATGCCTATTTTGAATAAAAAGGATAAAGATTTTTATTTTATTGAGAATAATGAGCCGGAGAAAATCTTGGACAGTATAATTGCTTTAATTAATACCAGATTGCCAAAATTTAACAAAGAGTGGGATAAGATGAAGAACATTCAAATACTCTCTCCTATGAGAAAAGGGATATTGGGTATAGAAAATCTAAATGGAAAGCTTCAGCAAATATTGAACCCTAAATCTAAGTATAAAAAGGAAAAGGAATATAGGAATACTATATTTAGGGTAGGCGACAAGGTTATGCAAATTAAAAATAATTACTCTATAAAATGGAAAAAAATTAATGCAAAAGCTGAAGATGGAGTGGGCATTTTTAATGGTGATGTAGGGTATGTTGAAGATATTGATGAAGATAATGAAAATGTTATTGTGATTTTTGATGATGACAAACGGGTAGAATATGAAGGTGTATATTTAGATGAACTAGCTTTAGCGTATGCTATTACAATACATAAAAGTCAAGGTAGTGAGTTTGAAGTTGTAATTATGCCTATGTTTATGGGGCCCCCACTTTTAATGAACAGAAATTTACTTTATACAGGGATAACTAGAGCAAAGAATATGGTTGTTTTAGTGGGAGCAATAAAAGCTGTTAATTTCATGAAAGATAACAACAGAAGTTTCGAGCGGTACTCCGCTTTGGGCTGGAGAATAAGGCAAATAGTAGATGCAAATGTGGGCCATGATGAAAATTAGATTGATTTGTTTGGAAGAAATATTAAATTGCAAAGGAGATTTTACATGCTTTTCTACGCAAAATTAAACCTTAGTAAAGAAAAAGATGAGATTAGCAAAGAAATTTTAAGATGTTCTTTAAACAGCAAAAAAAGAATTGATGTTGTATCTATGTTTTACAATTCCTCTGATATATTGTTAGAAACTATAATTGAATATGTTAATGAAAAGAAAAATATATTGTATATAACTAATGAAAACCAGAGGAGTATTGATATTATTTACTTCATAAATAAATTTAGTAATTTAGGTCAATATGTATATTCACCTGAAACGAATTATGGCAGTGTGAATGAGTATTTACATATATGCAATCATGAAAATGCGTTAAAACTCCAAGAAAAATTTGATTTGATTATTTATAATGATATTAGAAGTTTTCCTAAATACACTAAGCAACAAATAAAAAAAGTGTTATTAAGAATGTGTAAAGCAAATAGTGTAGCTATAGCCTATTCTGTAGAGAATGTTTTAAGCGAGGGCACGCCAATAATGTTTCCGTTAAAAAACAATAATATTCCGATTATAGAGCCTAGAATCATAACTACGAGGATAAATCTTAGTACGGATATACCTTTGGTTGTTTATCAATATTTGAATTGGTCAATTATATCTAATAGAAAGGTAATAATATTTACACCAGATGAGGAAAAAACTATAGCGGTCTTTGAGTATCTATGTAATTTCAAAGAAAAGTTAAGTGAAAATATTTTTTTGTTTATTAGTAAAAAAAGCGATGCTAATATTAAAGTAAAGTTCATGAATGAAGATGAGGGGATAATAGTCACTAATGACTTTGAAGAAAGTTATTTAGAATTTCATTCAATTGATGTTATAGTTTATTTTGCTGATAATGATAAATATAATCATAAGCAACTATTATATTTATCAAGTAAGGTTGGGAGATATGAAAGTATACAAAGGGGAGAGGCTATATTTTTAGCTAATGTTGAAACTGTGCAAATGGATAAAGCTAAAAATATAGCTAGAAAATTTAATGAGAAAGCGTGGGAGCGAGGATTATTAAATATATAAGAAAAATACTTTATTGTTTAGTTCAGCTCATATATTCAGGCGATGAACAGTGCGTGATTTGTAGTGGATATAGTGAGGAAAGTGAAGCTTTGTGTACTAAATGCAGAGAAAAATTGAAGCGCTGTGTGCAAAGCTTTTGTATAGGTCGCAATGAAGAAAAATATCTTGTTTGGTCAGTGTTTTATTATTCTAATATAGTAAAAGAATTAATTATTAGGCTTAAATATAAAAGCGATTTTATATGCGGTGAAATCTTAGCGGAATACATGTTACAACTTGTAAAAAGCAATGAATTACAGTTTGACTTAATATCTTATGTACCTATGACTAAAAAAGCTTTAAAAAATAGGGGGTATAACCAAAGCGAGTTTTTGGCAAGCTATTTATCGCGATTTTTAAATATTCCAGTGATTTGCAACTTGATTAAAACTGAGGATACTAAAGATCAAATAGGTCTCAATGGCGAAGAAAGATGGAACAATATGGAGAAATGTTTTGAGATCCAAAAAAATGAAGCTATAAAAAATAAAAATATTTTGCTCATTGATGATGTTATAACCACTGGGGCTACAGCGTTTCATTGTGCTCACAAACTGAAAGAAAGTGGGATAAATAATATTTATATATTGACAATAGCCAAAAGTAATGTATAATACGTATTGTAGTAAGTTAGGTTTGTGGTTGAAAGTCGATGCCAGTCGCAGGCGAAACGATCCACGTAAGTTAAACAAAGTTTAGCGAGCATGGTGCGGCTTAGAGGTTAGTCCTGCCGTTTAGTAGACGAGAGTGTTAGTAGTGAGAGGGTAATTCTGGGTAGCAAAAGCTCCAGCAGGCGAGTGTGGGGTCAAAGACCAGGTCAACTAACTTAATATATAAAAACTCCTAATATTATATTAGGAGTTTTTATTTTATTGGTACCTAAAAATATCGAATATAATTTAAATTGTATTAATATTATGTGAATTCTGATTTTAATGGTTGCTATTTAGCATTAAAAGTAATAGAATTGAAATATAAAACATATATCATGCTTAGCAATTAAGCAGTATGTAGATATTAGAGAGGGGCTGTAAGTATGAAAGTCAAAGTAATAGGAAGAAATATAGAGATAACAGAAGCCTTGAAAAATATTATAGACAAGAAAATAGCAAGATTGGATAAGTATTTTAGTCCAGATGTGGAAGCACAGACAACATTAGGCGTTTGTAAGAATAGACATACAATAGAAGTTACAATCCCTTTTAATGGAGTTATTTTAAGATCAGAAGAGCAAAATGAAGATATGTATACATCATTAGATATTGTAGTTGATAAATTAGAAAGACAAATTAGAAAAAATAAAACAAAATTAGAAAAAAGGAATAGAGGAACATCTCTTAAATTTCAAGGCATACCAAAATATGATAAGAACGAAGATGATGGTATAGATCCTAAGATAGTAAAGATGAAGAAATTTGCATTTAAACCTATGTCAGCAGAGGAAGCAGTACTTCAAATGGAACTCGTTGGTCATAGTTTCTTCGTATATATGAGTGATGGTAGTTCAGAGGTAAATGTAGTATATAAAAGAAAAGATGGAAATTATGGTTTGATAGAACCAGAATTTTAAAATATATTAAATTTAAAGGATTAAAGTAAATTTACTTACTTTAATCTTTTTTTAACTTAAAAAAAGTATAGTGAAAAATTATTAATGATAATTTACAAAATTTATAAATTCGTATAAGTTGAACAGTAACAAATTAAGTGGTATAATTTTAAGTATATATTTAGGGACTATTAAAATGAATAGTGAGGATGAAAAGTATGAAATTTTTTGAAAAGTTATTTGGTAGTTATAGTGATAGAGAGATAAAAAGAATAATTTCAACAGTAGATAAAATAGAAGAATTAGATCCGTTGATGACTAGTTTAAGCGATGAAGAACTTAAATCAAAAACAGAAGAATTTAAAACTAGATTAAATAAAGGAGAGACTTTAGAGGATATATTACCTGAAGCCTTTGCGGTGGTTAGAGAAGCTTCATGGAGAGTTCTTAACATGAAGCATTTTAGAGTACAACTAATTGGTGGAATAGTACTGCACCAAGGAAGAATAACAGAAATGAAAACGGGTGAAGGAAAGACCTTAGTGGCTACACTTCCCTCATATTTGAATGCGTTAACAGGAAATGGTGTTCACATAATTACAGTTAATGACTACCTTGCCAAAAGAGATAGCGATGACATGGGACGAATACACGAATTCTTAGGTATTTCTGTAGGCGTAATTATTCATGATTTAGATCAAACACAAAGGCAAGCGGCCTATAATTCAGATATAACATATGGGACAAATAACGAATTTGGGTTTGACTATTTAAGAGATAATATGGTTGTTTATAAAGAAGAAAGAGTTCAAAGAAAATTAAACTTTGTAATCGTGGATGAGGTTGATTCTATATTAATAGATGAAGCTAGAACACCGCTTATAATATCTGGAGAAGGAGAAAAATCTACGGATTTTTATAAAGTAGCAGATTATTTTGTTAAGGGTCTAGTGAAGGAAGAAGATTATACTATAGATGAAAAAGCTAGTGCTGTTATATTATCTAATGCTGGTATAGATAAAGCGGAAAAATATTTTCATTTAGAGAATTATGCTGATGCAGAAAATATGGGTATACAGCACCATACAGTTCAAGCTTTAAAAGCAAACTTCATCATGAGAAAAGATAAAGATTATATGGCAAAGGATGGTCAAGTTATCATAGTGGATGAGTTTACTGGAAGACTCATGGAAGGCAGAAGATATAGCGATGGGCTTCACCAAGCTATTGAAGCAAAAGAGAGCGTCAAAATTGAAAAAGAGTCAAAAACTCTTGCAACTATTACCTTCCAGAACTATTTTAGAATGTATAATAAGTTATCGGGCATGACTGGAACTGCGCTTACAGAAGAAAATGAATTTAGAGAAATATACGGATTGGATGTAATAGTAATACCTACAAATATGCCATTAACAAGAATTGATAACGCAGATTTAGTGTTTAAAACTGTTAATGGGAAATATAAAGCTATAGTAGATGAAATAGTTGAAACTTATAAGAACAAGCAGCCCGTTCTCGTAGGAACTGTTAGTATAGAAAAATCAGAATTATTATCTGATATGCTTAAAAAAAGAGGAATTCCTCATCAAGTACTTAATGCTAAATATCATGAAAGAGAAGCGGATATAGTCTCTCATGCAGGAGCACGTGGCATGGTTACCATAGCAACTAATATGGCGGGCCGTGGTACAGATATTAAGCTTGAAGAAGGCGTTGTTGAAGTTGGTGGACTCAAGATAATTGGAACTGAAAGACATGAATCTAGGCGTATTGATAATCAGCTTAGGGGTCGTGCTGGTCGTCAGGGAGATACTGGAAGCTCAAGATTTTACATATCACTCGAAGATGATTTAATGAGAATATTTGGGTCTGAAAGACTTCAAGGGGTTGTAGGAAAATTAGGATTAACTGATGAGGACGCTATTGAAAGCAAGATGGTAAGTGGTGCTATAGAAAGTGCTCAAAAGAAAGTTGAAGGAAATAACTTTGATATAAGAAAAAATGTTGTTCAATATGATGATGTAATGAACCAACAGAGAGAAATAATTTATAGACAAAGAACAGAGGTTCTTCAAGGCGAAAATATAAAAGATCAAATTGAAGAAATGATACAAGATGTTGTTTTCTCTGCAGTTGATTCACATATTAGTGGAGTTGAGGAAAGTTTTGATGAGGAATTAGTAAAACTTATTAACTATCTTGAAGAAATATATCTTCCAAAGGGTATGGTTTCAATAGAAGAACTTTCTAAAACATCTAATGAGGAAATTAAAAATACTCTTTTAGAAATAGCTAAAAAAATCTATGAACAAAAAGAAGAAAATTTTGGTGACGAACAAATAAGAGAAGTCGAAAGGGTTATTCTTCTAAGGGTAGTAGATAGTAAATGGATGGATCATATCGATGAGATGGAACATTTAAAGCAGGGCATTGGACTTAGAGCTTATAAGCAACAGGACCCATCACAAGCCTACCAAATGGAAGGTAGCGATATGTTTGCTGAAATGATTGAAAATATAAAGACGGAAACTGTTAAATACTTATTTCATGTGCAAATAGAAAAAGCACCTGAGAGAGAAATGGTTTCTAAGATTACATCAACAAATCATGATAATTCCATTAAAAATGAGCCAATTAAAAAAGTTACTAAACAAGGAAGAAATGATGAATGTTCTTGTGGTTCAGGGAAAAAATACAAAAATTGCTGTGGCAGAGGTTAATAATTATTAATAACTTCAAACAACCGCATAAGGGATAATAATAGTTGGAAATATAAAACCGTCAATTTCCAACTGAAAAGGGATGAGCAATTGATTCTTGCTTATCCCTTTTCAAATATAATGAAAGAGGTGCTATAATTGATAATACTAATCGAAGAAACAATAAGTGAATTAAACGTATTAAAAAGTAATGTAGAAGAGATTAGGGTGTCTCTTTGACGTAGCGTCTATGGAAAAACAATTAAAAGAACTTGAGTTTACAATGCAGGAGACGAGCTTTTGGCAGGATATAAAAGCGGCACAACAAGTTACTCAAAAAGCTAAGGGTATTAAAGATAGAATTGATAGATTCAATTTAATAATTAGTAAGATAGAAGATTTGGAAGTGCTAATTGAACTAAGTGAGGAGGAAGAAGATGATTCCTCTATAGCAGAAATGAAAAGTGAATTAAAAGACCTAACGCTGGATACAGATAGGTTCAGGATAGAAATTTTATTAGCTGGGAAATATGATATAAATAATGCGATTTTAACGCTTCATACCGGTGCAGGTGGAAGTGACGCTCAAGATTGGACAGAAATGCTTTATAGAATGTACTCAAGGTGGTGTGAAAAGAAGGGATATAAGATCGAAGTTTTAGATTATCAGCCATCTGATGAAGCGGGTATTAAAGCAGTGACATTAAAAATAACTGGCGAATATGCCTATGGATATTTAATGGCCGAAAAGGGAGTGCATAGGTTAGTGAGAATTTCACCTTTTAATGCAAATGGTAAGAGGCAAACCTCGTTTGCATCTTGTGAAGTACTTCCAGAGCTTACCGATAATCAAGATGTTGAAATAAAGCCTGATGACCTGAGAATAGATACTTATAGATCTGGAGGGGCAGGAGGTCAACATGTAAATAAAACTGACTCAGCCATAAGGATTACCCATATACCTACGGGTATAGTAGTACAGTGTCAAAATGAAAGAAGTCAGCATAGTAATAAACAAACTGCGATGAAGATGCTTATGGCAAAATTATTGGATTTAAAGGAAAGAGCTAAAAAAGATAGAATAGAAGACTTAACCGGGGATTTGAAAGAAAATGGTTGGGGAAGTCAAATTAGATCTTATGTATTTCATCCATATAATTTGGTAAAGGATCATAGGACTAATACAGAAATGGGTAATGTAGATGCAGTTATGGATGGGGATATTGATATTTTTATCGAGGCGTACTTAAGGCAGAACAATAAATAACATCAGGTATAGCTACAATAAAGAAGGGTGGTACCATTATAGAAATGTAGACACATTTCTATTTGAACCTAAAAGATCCAGCAGAATATATTGTATATTCTGCTGGATCTTTTATTTTTGTTATGTATAGGTCATAAGCATTTTCATCTTATGACTTACATTTAAAGTTTATTATTTTGTTATCACTGTTCCTGCTGTTCCGCTTATTGCTTCTCTAGCTTTTTCGAGTGATGTTATAATTGCTTTTCTGCCTTCTTGTGCTTCAACGAAAGCAAGAGCCGCTTTTATTTTTGGAAGCATAGAACCAGGAGCAAAATGTCCTTCTTTAATATAAGTTTTAGCTTCTTCAACAGTTATTATTGAAAGATTCTTTTGATTTGGAGTACCAAAGTTAATAGCAACCTGTTCAACGGCTGTAAGTACAACTAATGCATCAGCATTTAGTAATTCAGCTATTTTAGAAGAAGCAAAATCTTTATCTATTACTGCTGGAACGCCCTCAAGGTTTCCATTTCCATTATCAATTACAGGTATACCGCCACCGCCAACAGTTATAACAATATGTCCAGCTTCAACTAATGTTTTGATAATAGGTTCTTCAACTATAGCCATTGGAAGTGGTGAAGCCACTACGCGTCTCCATCCTCTATTTGAATCCTCTTTCATTATATATCCTTTTTCAATCATTAATTTCTTAGCCTGTTCCTCTGTAAAGAAAGAACCTACTGGCTTAGTTGGATCCTTAAATCCTGGATCATTCTGATCAACAATTACCTGAGTAACTACTGTTGCAACGTCCTTATTTATTCCTCGTTTTCTCATCTCTGATCTAATGCTTTGTTGCAGATGATAGCCTATATAACCTTGGCTCATAGCACCACATTCAGGAAAAGGCATTATTGGGCTATTTTCATTTATAGAAGCGGCTGCTTCATAAGTAGCTACGAGTTGACCTACTTGAGGTCCATTACCATGAGCAACAATAACCTCGTGACCCTCTTCAATTAAATCTACAATGGCTTCTGACGTCTGTCTTGCTGTTACTAATTGTGCTTCTGATGTAGTATCCTTTGGATTTGCTTGAAGGGCATTTCCACCAAGTGCTATTACTATTCTTGACATATATATTTCTCCTTTTATATTATATATAAAATATAATTTATTTAATAACTTAAAAATATTTTATAAAATTTCATTGAAATAATGTTTAAAGTTGAATTTTGCCAATTGAAAGCAGTATAATCATTAAGATTGCAACTACCATAATGGCTACCATTCCTATTTTCTCGTTTATTTTAATAGGTTCATTCTTTTCTTTCCTAGCCTTTAGATATACAAATATACCCACTGCATATAGTATTACTGCTGCTCCTAGATAATTTATTCCTACTGCGTAAATTACATATAGTGAATAGGTACAGGCTAATATAGAAACTATCTTATCTTTAGCTCCTAGGACATCTGTAAATGCAACTTTAACTGCATATAGTGATGAAAGCAAATATGGAATTAAAATACATGTTGTTGAAATTAAAAACACACTACCATATGCAGACTGAAGTGCTGGTAAAAGTAGCGAAAGTAAAAATATTTGAGTTAATCCATCAGTTAGTAATAATGAATTTACTGCAGCACCATTGTCATTTTGTTTAATAAACCATTTTGGCATTGTGCCACCCTTTGCCGCAACATAAGGAATTTCTGCTGCAAGCATAACCCAACTAATTAGGCAGCCTACAAGTGAAATAATTAAACCAACTTTAACGATTACAGCTCCAATACTGCCAAGTACAGTAATTGATAACATATCTGCTAGAGGGGTTTGTGAACTAGCAAGAGTATTAGCTGAAATTACTCCCATAGCGGTTGTTGAAACCAGTATATAAAGCACTAAAGTTATAATTAAACTTATTATTGTAGCAGTTCCGACAGTCTTTTGAGATTTCGCTCTCTCAGAAAGCACTGTTGCAGCTTCGATACCAATAAAGCACCACAAAATTGTACCCATTGCTCCTTTAATTTGCAAGAACACGGTGGTAGAACCCCCCGTAGAAGCTAATATTGTTTTCCAATTATCAACATTAAAAGTTCTAGTTTTAAATATTGCAAGACCAAATACAATTACCATTAATAAGGGTATGATTTTTGCAACTGTGGCAACGGCATTTATTATTCCGGCGCTCTTAACTCCACGCATTTGTATATAATGAATTATCCATAATAGTGCAGATGCTAATAAAAATGTTACTATAGGTTTTACGTCACCTACTAAACTATTAAAAGTTTTAAATATAAGAATAAAAAATGCAACGTTTCCAAGCCAAGCGCTTAACCAATATCCCCAGGCTGAATTGAATCCAACAAATTCTCCAAAGCCTTCTTTTGCATAAGTGAATATGCCCCCTGTAAGCGCTGGTCTTTTGTTTGCAAGTAATTGAAATACTAGTGCTAAAAATGCCACGCCAAGTCCACCAATTACCCATGCAATAATTACTGCTTGAGGGTTTGCTTTACCGATAAGATCAGTTGGGCTATTAAAGATGCCACCACCAATCATGGAACCAACTCCAAGAGCAATTAATAGAGACAAGCCTAGCTTCTTATCTTTATCCTTTTCCATTTTATAATCTCCTTTTGATTAATGTATTAGCCATATTTTAAATTGGTGAGAGCAATAATATTGCCCTCACCAATTAATTTTATAATTATTTTAGGCTAGTTTCCAAGTGTAGCAACCATAATTGCTTTGATTGTATGCATTCTGTTTTCTGCTTCATCAAATACTATAGAATGTGTACTTTCAAATACTTCATCTGTAACTTCTAAACCTTCAAGACCATATTTTTCAAATATATCTTTACCTACAAGTGTTTTTAAATCATGAAAAGCTGGTAGGCAGTGCATGAATTTAACGTTTTTATTACCTGTCTTATTAAGCATTTCCATATTAACTTGGTATGGCCTTAATAATTCTATTCTTGATGCCCATACTTCGTCTGCTTCGCCCATAGAAACCCATACGTCTGTGTAGATTACATCTGCATTTTTAACTCCTGCATCCACGCTATCTGTAATAGTAATTTTTGCTCCTGTTTCTTTAGCAATTTCATTGCATTTTGAAACTAATGCTGTTTCTGGGAATAAGCTCTTTGGTGATACTATTCTAAAGTCCATACCCATTTTAGCAGCACCAATCATCAATGCATTTGCCATGTTGTTTCTTCCATCTCCAGCATATACAAACACAATGTCGCTTAATGGCTTGTCAAAGTGTTCTTTTATAGTTAAAAAATCTGCAAGAATTTGTGTTGGGTGGTCTTCAGTTGTTAATCCGTTCCATACTGGAACTCCTGCATATTTTGCTAGTTCTTCAACTATTTCTTGGCCATATCCTCTATATTCTATTCCATCATACATTCTGCCAAGAACTCTAGCTGTATCTGCTACAGATTCCTTTTTGCCAATTTGAGTTCCTGTAGGTCCAAGGTAAGTTACATGAGCTCCTTGGTCTAGTGCTCCTACTTCAAAAGCACATCTTGTTCTTGTAGAACTCTTTTCAAATATTAGCGCAATATTTTTACCTTTTAATTTCTGTTGTTCTGTACCTGCATACTTAGCTCTTTTTAAATCTCTAGCTAAATCTAAAAAGTAGTTTATTTCATTTGGAGTAAAGTCCATCAAAGTTAAAAAGTTTCTGTTTCTTAAGTTAAACATAATAAATTCCTCCTAATATTGTTGTTTTTATAAGTTATCTCTATTTAGTGGCATACTCATACATCTTGGGCCGCCTCTTCCTCTTGAAAGTTCGGCACTTGGCATTGTGAGTACTGTTACACCATGTTTTGATAAAATTTCATTAGTAACATAATTTCGTTCATAAGTTATAACTTTTCCTGGTGCAATAGCTAGAGTGTTTGATCCGTCGTTCCATTGTTCTCTTGCTGCTACAATAGCGTCACCACCTCCGCATCTTATTAAATCAACTGAAGGCACTTTTAATGCAGATTTTAATACATTTTGTAATATATCTTTTTCTTGCTTAATATTTAATTGTCCATTGACACCTTTTGTAATTTCGAAAACATTAAGTGGTCCTTCTATCTCTGGGTGTATTGTAAATTTATCATAATCAACCATAGTAAATACAGTATCAAGATGCATAAATGCTCTACTAGATGGAATTTCTAATACTAATACTTTTTCAAAAGTAGTATGTTTTTCAAACAAATTTCTTGCTACAACTTCTATAGCTTCAGGTGAAGTTCTTTGACTACACCCTATTGCAAGGGTTGTGGCAGATAATATAAGTTCGTCTCCACCTTCGATATTACTTGGAAGGCTTCTATCATACCAAAGTGGCACTTCATTTTGTTTGAAGGAACTATGATATTCATGAATAAATTCTAGGAACAAAGTCTCACGTCTTCTAGCTTCAGTTTGCATAGTATTTATAGTAATACCATTTCCAATTGAAGCACCTGGATCGCGAGTAAAGTAAAGATTAGGCATAGGATCTAAGTAGAATGGATACTGGGTTCCTATTAATCCTCTTAGAGAATGAATCTCCTTAACAGCTATTTCGTTTTTTCTAACTCCAGCCATAAGTATATCAATCATTTCTCTTGTAGGCTTTGACATTAAATAATCATAAAGAGATTTATATATTTCTTTATTACTAATGTGACTTTCAAGTAAAAACTGTTGTAAAAATATTTTTTTGGTTTGATCCTCGATTAAAGCCTCTGTAACAAGTTCTTCTAAATAAAGGACTTCCACATCGTTTTCTTTTAATATTTTTGCAAATATATCATGTTCTTTTCGCGCTACTTCTAAATAAGGAATATCATCGAAAAGTAATCTTTCAAGAAGATTCGGTACTAAATTTTCTATTTCTCTACCGGGTCTATGTAGCATTACTTTATTAAGTTTTCCTATTTCAGAAGTTACATTTATAAATGATTCCATTTAATTTAGCCCCCTATTCGTTTTTGTTTATGCCATCATTATAAAGTGTACATTTATATAAGGAAAACCGAGAATTCTACTATAATTCCATATATATCGTACATGTAAGCTTTGTTATTGATTTAACACTGCTTATTTATGCTAAGCTTTATTTTACTCGGTAATACTATGGATGTTTCTGCTTGAAAATTTAGAATATTAGATTATGTGTATATATATTCATAATGTTTTAGTTTATTATGCATAATGCTAGAAATAAGGTATAAACATTCATAAAACTTTTTTTTGGTTATTTATACCTATAAATGTATAGCAATATCTAGATAAAGGTTACATAGCCTATATATTATTAGTTATTGCGTTAATAATTATGCATATAAACCTATTTTTCATCATAATATCGCACTGAAATCGTTAATGATATTATTTATTTACAAAATGTTCATAATGTTGATATATAAAAGGTGATGATGTGAGATAGAAAAAAAATAATTAAATTCCGGGAAGGCATCTATAAGGGGATTATTGTATTAAATAACAATTAATTAGATTGAGGTGGCGAAGTTCTTTTCTTTCCCTTGATTTTGAGTGATTTATTAATAGTTTATAGGGGGAAGAAAAAATAAGAAACCTTTACTATATTAGTAATGACTGGTATTATATCTAGAAAAGAATTAGTGTCGCAATTTATTTTGATGGGGTGGGTATTAATGAAAAAAGTAGTTACTATTAAGGATGTTACAATTGGTGAAGGCTTACCTAAAATTTGCGTTCCAATGGTTGGAGAAACTATTCCACAGCTTATAGAAGAAGCTGAAATTTTAAAAAGGATTGATTTAGATGTTGTAGAATGGCGTGTAGATTTCTTCGAGGATGCTACAAATATAGAGAGAGTTAAGAAAGCATTACAAGCAATTAGGAAAGTGCTAGTTGACAAGCCCATTATCTTTACATTCCGTAGTGCTAAAGAGGGTGGACAAAAGGAGATTAGTACTGCATTTTATTTTGAATTAAATAGATTAATTTCTGAAACAAAGCTTGTTGAAGTTATAGATATTGAATTATTTAACGATGAAAAAGATGTAAAAGAATTAGTTGAAGCAGCACATGCAAATGGCGTAGCGGTTATTATATCTAATCATGATTTTCATAATACACCAGAGAAAGAAGAAATTATATCTCGATTACGTAAGGCTCAAGGATTAGGTGCAGATATTCCTAAAATCGCAGTAATGCCTACTTGTGCAGAGGATGTGATTATACTGTTAGATGCAACGCGTATTATGAATGAAAGATATGCGGATGGTCCTATTATTACAATTTCTATGGCGGAAAAAGGGATTATCAGTAGAATATCAGGTGAATTATTTGGCTCCGCATTAACATTTGGCGCAGTCAAGAAGGCTTCTGCACCAGGTCAGATTGCTGTAGTAGAATTACGTAGAACTATTCAATTACTTCATAATAACACGTAAAAAAATTAGACCGCAATAGGATGATTTAATGATTTTTATTTATTATGATCAATAAAAAAGCCATAGAGGTATAACGCGATTTATTAAGGTATAAATTTAAAAAATTAAAAGCGATTGGCATAAACCAATCGCTTTTATATTTAAATTTAATAAGCTCTTCCCCAAATAACTGTAGCTTTAGATGGTTTTCCACAACATAAGCAAACGCCTTTTTCTTCTGGCATATTAAATGGCATGCATCTAGAAGACGCACCGGCTACTTCTTTTACTTTTTCTTCGCAAGCGAGTTCTCCACACCATGGAGCGCTAACAAATCCTAAAGTTTTATCAAGAAGTTCTTTTAATTCTTCTACGGTGCTCGCGTTAAAGGTTCGGGTATCTTGTGCATTTTTAGCTTTTTCAAATAAAGATTTTTGAATATCTTTTAAAATCTCGGGTACTAATGCTTCTAGTTCTGACATTGGAACAATTATTTTTTCGCGGCTATCCCGTCTCACAAGTACTACTTGGTTGTTTTCTATATCTTTTGGACCAACTTCTAAACGTAGCGGAACACCTTTCATTTCGTATTCGCTAAATTTCCATCCAGCCATTTTATCGCTAATATCCATTTTTACACGTGAAAGCTTTGATAATATATTTTTAAGTTCTGTAGCTTTTTCAATTACGCCTTCTTTATGAGGTGCAATTGGAACTATGATAAGTTGAATTGGAGCTACTGCTGGTGGCAGTATTAGACCATTATCATCACCGTGAACCATAATTAAAGCGCCGATAAGTCTTGTAGACATTCCCCAAGAAGTTTGGTGAACATAAGCAAGTTTACCTGTTTTATCTGAATACTGTATGTTAAATGCTCTTGCAAAACCATCTCCAAAATTATGAGAAGTACCACATTGAAGTGCTTTTCCATCATGCATTAAACTTTCAATTGTGTAAGTTTCATTTGCTCCTGCAAACTTTTCTTTTTCTGTTTTCTTACCTTTTATAACTGGAATAGCAAGGGTTTCTTCACAAAAGGTTGAATATATATTAAGCATTCTAAGAGTTTCCTCTTTTGCTTCTTCCGCCGTTGCATGAGCGGTATGGCCTTCTTGCCATAAAAATTCTGAACTTCTAAGAAAAGGTCTTGTGGTTTTTTCCCAACGAACAACGGAACACCATTGATTATATAATTTAGGGAGATCATTGTAAGATTGAATTATTTTTGAATAGTGGTCACAAAATAATGTTTCAGAAGTTGGCCTAACGCAAAGCCTCTCTGCTAGTAGCTCGTTGCCTCCGTGTGTTACCCAAGCAACCTCTGGTGCAAAGCCTTTAACATGATCTGCTTCCTTTTGAAGTAAGCTCTCAGGAATGAACATTGGCATATATACATTTTCATGACCTGTATCTTTAAACATTTGATCTAAAGTTTTTTGAATATTTTCCCAAATTGCATAGCCATAAGGTCTTATTACCATGCAACCTCTAACGCTCGCATAATCAGCAAGTTCCGCTTTTTTTACAATATCGGTATACCATTTTGCAAAATCTTCTTCCATAGAGGTAATAGATTCTACAAATTTTTTTCCTTTTGCCATAATTATTTTCCTCCGATTCAATAAAATATTTTAAAATAAATACAAAAAAACCCGTAAAAGGGCACTATAAAATCAATCATAGAATAAAAATAATAATATGTCAAGAAAACAATTCGTAAGGATTATTAATACCGCTTGTAAAGTTAACAAAGCATTTTTTTGAATCTATATAGGGTATAATATATGTGTTAACTATAAAAAAGCAATATAAGACAAAGGGTTAAAAGACAAGACCATATTAACCTTTCGAATATTTCTCCTAAAAATTTCTATATAGTGTATAGATATGAGGATAGAATTCGTGGTATGATTAAATATGTTGATTTTAGTCCATTAAATTTAAAATATAAATTATGTGAGGAGGAATAGCTATTTAGGTACATGAAAATAAAGTATCATAGTGCTTGTTATTTATTTAAATGTGACTTGCAAAAATAGCTAAAAAACATGGGGAATATAACTAACAGATTAATTAAAGAATTTTCAATAACTAAAGAACAGGCGGAAAGTGTAATTGAATTATTAGATGAAGGGAATACAGTTCCTTTTATAGCTAGATATAGAAAAGAGAGAACTGGGGGACTTGATGATATAATCCTTAGAAACTTTACAGAGAGGCTTATATATCTTAGGAACTTAGAAGAACGAAAAACAGATGTAGTACGTCTTATCGGTGATCAAGAAAAACTAACAGCGGAAATTGAGGAGTCAATAAGAAAAAGCGAGACATTGACAGAAATAGAGGATATATATAGACCCTTTAAGCCTAAGAAAAGAACTAGAGCTATCATTGCGATAGAAAAAGGGCTTAAACCTTTAGCTGAAATTATTGTATGCGGCGAGTTTAAGGGTGATATAAATGAGTATGCAGAGAAATTCTTAAGTGAAGAAAATGCAGTAAATAGTACTTCGGACGCACTTCAAGGTGCTGGGGATATTATTAGTGAAATGATTTCAGATGAAGCTGATTACAGAAAGTGGATTAGAGCATTAGTGCATAATCAAGGAAATGTTGAAACTAAAGGCGGTTCTGATGACACTACTCCATTTGAAATGTATTATGAGTATAAAGAAGGGGTTAAATCTATTCCACCGCATAGAATTCTTGCTATAAATAGAGGCGAAAATAGTAAGATACTTTCTGTGAAAATCAAAGCCGATAATGATAAGATTACTCAGTACTTAAGAGCTAAATGTTTAAAAGGGAATAATGAAACTGATAAGTATATAGAGTTAAGTATAGGTGATTCCGTAAAAAGACTTATATTCCCATCAATTGAGAGAGAAATAAGGTCCGGACTCACAGAAAAGGGTGAAACTAGCGCTATTGAAATATTTAAAGCTAATTTAAAGGCACTCTTAATGCAGTCACCTATAAAAGGAAAGGTAGTGCTTGGATTTGATCCTGGGTTTAGAACAGGGTGCAAAATAGCGGTGCTTGATGATACTGGTAAGCTTTTAGATATAGCTACAGTATACGCTACTGCGGGCAGTAAGGACGGTATTCAAAAATCTATAGATATTATTAAAAAATTGGTAATTAAGCATAATGTAGAAGTAGTGTCACTCGGTAATGGGACTGCTAGTCGTGAATCTGAAGAAATTTTAGCGCAGATAATTAAAGAACTTAAGGATGAATGCTCAAAAGATTTGTACTATGTTATAGTCTCGGAAGCGGGAGCCTCAGTATATTCAGCGTCAGAGCTTGCATCTAAAGAATATCCAGATATAGATGTATCTATTAGAGGAGCTATTTCTATAGGGCGAAGACTTCAAGATCCATTAGTGGAGCTTGTGAAAATTGACCCGAAAGCTATTGGAGTTGGACAATACCAACATGATGTAGCAGCTAAAAAACTCGATGAATCCTTAAAAGGAGTAGTTGAAGATTGTGTTAATGCTGTTGGCGTAGATCTTAACATTGCAACACCCTCTTTATTAGCTTATATATCAGGGATAAATGCTGCTATAGCTCAAAATATTGTAGCGTATAGAGAAGAAAATGGTAAGTTCAAAACTAGAAAAGAATTATTAAAAGTGAAAAGATTAGGAGCAAAAGCATATGAGCAATGTGCAGGATTTTTAAGGGTTATGGAGAGTAATGAATTTTTAGATAACACCTCAATTCATCCAGAAACGTATAATGCTACTAAAAAATTATTGGATTTTTTAAGGTACACAAGAGAAGATCTTAAATCTTTAAACTTTAAAGATTTGGATGATAGACTAAAAGATATTAATATTAATATGGATGAGCTTGCACAAATATTGGAGATAGGTGTTCCAACTCTTAGAGACATTATTAAAGAAATTAAAAAGCCTGGTAGAGATCCAAGAGAAGAACTACCGAAGCCGATATTAAAAACGGGTGTAGTTCAAATGTCCCATCTTAAACCGGGAATGAAACTTATGGGTACTGTTAGAAATGTGTCTGACTTTGGAGCTTTTGTTGATATTGGAGTTCATCAGGATGGGTTAGTGCATATAAGCCAGTTATCAGATAAATTTGTAAAGCATCCATTGGATGTGGTTAAGGTTGGCGATATAGTAGAAGTTAGTGTGATAGAAGTTGATGAGAAAAGAAAAAGAATATCATTATCAATGAAAAATAATTAATTAATATGTTGCTTATTTTACTGTATTTATATATAATTAAATTATAAAATAAAATTTAATAATCTTCAGGGCGGGGCTAATTTCCCCACCGGCGGTAAAGCCCGCGAGCCGTAAGGCTGATTCGGTTTAACGACATTTTGGAAGAGAGTTTTCCTTCCGAAGTCGTTAAGACAGCACCCTTGGGTGATGATTTGATTCCGAAGCCGACAGTATAGTCTGGATAAAAGAAGATGTGATATATATATAAATTTGCCCTGGCATAGTACTATGTCAGGGCTTGTATTATATCCATCCCTAGGAGATATAGTTAATTAGGGGGCACTAAAAATGAGAGACGAAAAACTTGTTAAACTAATCAAAATATCACTTTTATCTGTTATGGCTTTTCTTTTGATGTACATTGAGTTACCAATACCGATTTTCCCTGATTTCTTAAAAATTGACATCAGCGACCTGCCAGCACTTTTAGGGGCCTTTGCATTAGGACCAATAGCGGGAGTAGTTATTGAACTCTTTAAAAATATATTACATGGAATGCTAGCTACTAAAACAGCCTTCGTTGGAGAAGTAGCAAATTTTCTAGTGGGTTCATGTTTAGTATTAGTATCGGGATATATTTACAAGGCCCGCAAAAGCAAAGGTGGGGCTATTGCTGGATTATTAATAGGAGTAATTTGTATGTCGATTTTTGCAGGGATATTAAACTATTTTGTTGTTTTACCTTTATATGAAAAAGTATTAGGATTCCCAGTAGCTAGCGTTATAGAAATGGGATCAAAAATAAATCATAACATTGTCGATTTGAATTCTTTCATTATTTGGTCAATTATTCCTTTTAATTTACTTAAAGGAATGGTATTATCAGCAATGACCTTAGCTTTATATAAGAGTGTTTCGCCTATACTTCATAAAGAGAATATGGAGAGAGAATACAAAAGTAGAGAACAAAAAATATAAAAAACACTGGTATATAAATAGGGACTTATTTCAAAGATTTTAAAAAAAGGGTATTAACAAACTAAAGGATGACTTCTGCACAATGCAGAAGCCATCCTTTAGTTTTATTGTTCACCATTCACAATTAACCATGCTTTTAAATGTAGATATGGATGTTTTAGGATATATTCCATATCTATTTAGCTCTAGTAAAGAATCTCCTCTCTTTACGCTTCCATTATTAACAGTAACAGCCATTCGTATTCCTATTTTAGGCAGAAGGGTTAATACATCATCGTTATGGTGTCCATAAGGATAAGATAGATAATGGCTGCCGGTTAGTTCCGTATTTTTTATTAAATCTTTTTTTACATAATCTAAAGGTTTTGTAATTAAATAACCCTTGTTATTCTCTGTTTTATGTAAATTATGGGTATGGTTTGAATATTCAAATACATCAGTAGTTTCAGAAATATTTTTCCAACTTAAGAATTGTTGTGTTTTAGGATTAAATTCAACACTATTATCCTTGACATAAGATGTAATTAAAAATTGTGCAGCTTTAAAATTATATTTCTTCAAAATAGGATAGGCATAAATGTAGCTACTTAAATATCCATCATCAAATGTTATACATACTGATTTTTTAGGTAGTTCCAAATTCCCTAAAAGCCACTGTTCTAATTCAGCTAGATTTATTGTAGTGTATTTATTAGTGTATAAGTAGTCCATTTGTTGCTGAAAATTTTCAAGATTTAATACTACACCATTATTTGTAAATGTGTTTTCTTTTTTCTTTAGTAGATGATGATACATCAATATTGGTATTTTTTTTGACACACCTTCAGTTTGATCAAATGTTCTAACAATCGGATCTTTAAGCGTTGTTGATAAGCGTGGGATGTTAGATGAATTATCTACTGGTTTTGGTGATTTACTCTGAGAATCATCTGAAACTATTGTGCTTTTACTGGAAGTTGGACTAGCTAAGGAATTGCATCCAACCAATAGTAATGCAAAAAATAGTGCTAATATAATTTTTTTGGTCATAAATATTACCCCTTACTCTAATATATTTTAAACAGTTCACCCACATTATACCATTTTATTCTCATGCTTGCTAAATTTTTAGTAGAGAATAAAAAAAAGACTGGCAAGAGCTAGTCTTTTTACGCTATCTGCTATAGGTGTCGATTCCACATAATTACTGCATCTTCCCCGTTATCTTCATAATAATGACGTCTAATGCCTTCATTTTCAAAGCCATACTTTTGATATAAGTTTATAGCAGCGAAATTTGAACTTCTAACCTCTAAGGTTATTGCTGTAACTTTTAGTTTCCTGCAAATTTTAAATAAGGCTTCCACGATGAGGTCGCCGCCGCCATGACCACGGGCATCAGGGTGAATTGCAACATTAGTAACATGGGCTTCATCTATAATTAGCCACATTCCTCCATAACCTACTATAGAATTGCCCTTTTTTAATACAACATATTTAGCAAATTTATTATCTAGTTCACTTTGGAGTGATTCGTAGCTCCATGAAATAGGAAAGCTTAACTCGCTAATATTGAGTATGGATTTAATAGATGATGCGTCCATTGGGCAAATTTTAAAATCGCTATTCATTTTTTATTTGCCTCATCTTTTCTTCGTACTCCCTCTCAGCTTGCGGCTGCCTAAGGTAAATAGGCACTGACGAGTATATATCATCGAATGTTCCATTAGATAAAAGGTTGAGCCCTAATTCGCCTAGGGATGAAGCCTTAGCTAAGTTTAAATGCGCTGGAGCAAAATTGGCTTTAGGTAAATTTGCTATAAGTTTTTCTTTGAATTTGAAAGTTCCATCTCCTACAAAGGAAATATTGCAATTTTTCTCTTTAAGCATATTTATTAATTCATCTAAGGAAATATTAATATAGTCACTGATGCGGGTGAGCTCGTAATTATTAAAAGTATATAAGGCAGTATAAACATTATCTCTTAAAGCATCTAGCAAAGGACAAATAATTCCATCTGTATATGCTAAGTTATATGCTAAAGAATCTAAGGTAGATACAGTTACAAAAGGCTTTTTTGAGCCTTGGCTTAACCCCTTAATGGTAGCCATCCCTATTCTAAGGCCTGTAAAGGAACCGGGCCCCTTTGATGCTACAAAGGCATCAATATCACTTATGGTTATTCCTGTATTTTTTAATAATTGATCAATTATATGCATAAGTATTTGAGAATGTTGTTTTTTATAATTAAAAGTTATTTCACCAAGAACTTTGTTATCGTCAAGGATAGCACAAGTTGCTGATTGTGTAGCAGAATCCAGACTTAAAATCTTCATAGTTTTATCTCCTTTATATAATCATATCTTTTATCAGAATATCGGATGTTGATCTTTCTGAAATCATCTCCCAATCTAGGAAGTTTTTCTATGGTAATGGATAAATTATTGGGTGGAATCAGTTCTTCAATATAATTAGCCCACTCAATAATACTAACGCCATCACTAAATATATATTCATCAAAGCCTATAGCTGCTATTTCGTCAGGGTCATTTACCCTGTAGACATCAAAATGATATAATTTCAAGCGACCTGTATATTCATTTACAATTGTAAATGTAGGGCTTGTGATATGATCTTTTATATCTAAGCCTTTTGCAATTCCTTTTGTTAAATGAGTTTTGCCAGTGCCTAAGTCACCAATTAAGCAAACTATGTCCCCTGAATTTACATGTGAACCTATTAATTCGCCTATTTTATAAGTTTCGTCTACTGTAGTTACTATGTATTCCATAAGTTTCACCTCACTAAATATTTTATCCTAAAACATAGAAAAAGAAAAGGCCTCAGTGTTTCCTAAGAGATTAAAATGGTAAGTTGTATAATGAAATGACCGAAGAGTAACAAAAAATAAAGACTCAAGAGAAATACTCTTGTATAATGTTAAGTGACTAAACCAACATATACGGGAGGATTTCAAATGAGTCAATTAGATTTTATCACACAGAGCAGAAAAGGTAAACACCTAACATACGAGGAACGCATAAAGTTAGAAGCTTTACACAAAATGGGACTTAATTCAACTCGTATTGCGGAGCAAATAGGTGGGCGCTCAGAACGTACAATAAGGCGTGAAATTGCTAAAGGAATTGTAGAACTATTGAATAGTGACTTAACCACTCGAATGGAATATAGCGCAGAAATTGGGCAGTCAGAGCATGACAAACAAGGTACCGCTAAAGGTCCTGCATTAAAAATAGGAAAAGATCATAAATTGGTGAAGTACTTAGAAAAAGCTATTGGTATAGATGGCGAATCTCCGTATGCAGCTATTCAAAATATCACAAATAAAGATCTACAATTTGAAACAACTATTTGCTTCAAAACTGTGTATAACTATTTGGATAATAATTTGTTTTTAAATATAAGTAACAAAGATCTGCCTGTTAAAAAGAATGCTAAAAAGAGAAACTATAAAAAAATAAGATCAGCGTATAACAATACCAAAGGAACTAGCATATCGGAGAGACCTGCAGCTGTAGCTGCACGTGATGAGATAGGCCACTGGGAAATGGACACTGTAGTTGGCAAACAGGGTACAAAAACTGTCTTGATGGTGTTAAGTGAAAGAGTAACTCGTAAGGAGTTAGTCTTTAAAATACCATCTAAATCACAGGCGGCTGTCGTGAAAGAATTGGACAAATTGGAGCGTAAAATGGGAATGTTATTCTCGAAAACATTTAAAACAATCACCTGTGATAACGGCTGTGAGAACCTTGATTTCGAGGGTATTGAGAACTCAGTAAGAAATAAACGAAAGAGAACTAAAGTATATTATGCTCACCCATATAGTTCATGGGAGCGAGGCACAAACGAAAATATCAATAAAATGATACGACGATTTATCCCAAAAGGTGTGGATATTTCAGCATTCTCTAAAAAACAAATTATGCAAATACAGCACTGGATCAACAATTATCCAAGAAGGATTTTCAACGGTTTATCTGCCAATATGATGGAACAGAAAACCATTACAACTTAACATTATATTTTTCTTGAAAATTTCGGACATTTTATATTGCAATCTACACTAAGAGATTAAAATATAAAAAAATCTTGCATTTATTTATAACACGTGATATAATTCAGATGTATTTTAGGGGTATGGCTCAATTGGTAGAGTAGTGGTCTCCAAAACCATTGGTTGTAGGTTCGAGTCCTACTACCCCTGCCATTTTTACATTTTTACATTTTTACATTTTTGCATTTTAAAAGTTAATAAAGGGGTATGGCTCAATTGGTAGAGTAGTGGTCTCCAAAACCATTGGTTGTAGGTTCGAGTCCTACTACCCCTGCCAAATAAAACCTGTGAAATTATTTTCACGGGTTTTTACGTTACTTATTTAAATATGCATTATAATGAATCATTAAATTTTAATGTTAGGCATCTGAAAAAAACTGGAGGGTATGTAATGCAACTATATGACATAGTAGTAATTGGGGGAGGTACAGCAGGCCTTGCAGCAGCTATTTCAGCTAAAGAGCACTATAAATGTAGAATTTTGATTTTAGAAAGAGAAAATCAATTAGGCGGAACAATAAATCAGTGTATTCATAATGGATTTGGCAAGAATATTTTTAGTGAAGAATTGACAGGACCGGAGTTTGTGCAGAAATTTATAGATAAAGTTAATAAATTGGGTATTTCATATAAATTAAATACTACTGTTTTAGATTTAAGTAATACTAAAGAAATTAATGCAGTGAATGCGTGTGATGGGATTTTTAAAATTGGAGCGAAAGCTATAATAATTGCGACCGGGTGTAGAGAAAGGCCAAGAGGATTTTTGAATCTGCCAGGTAGTAGATGTGCAGGTATATACACGGTGGGGTGTGCACAGAAATTTATAAATATAGAAGGATATATGCCAGGAAAAGAAATAGTTATATTGGGTACAGGAGATATTGCATTAACAGTAGCAAGTAGGCTAGCAATTGAAGGAGCTAATGTTAAAGCTGTAGTTGAAAGTAAAGATTTTATTGAGGCAACTGACAAAAAACTCATTGATTCCCTGAATGATTTTAATATACCTTTAAAAATAAAACAGAAGGTGGCGGATATCAAAGGCAAAACAAGGCTTGAGGGGATAACTTTAGTAAAAATTAATAAAAATAATGAAGTTATTAAAGATAGTGAGGAATATATTTCTTGTGATGCGTTACTATTATCTGTAAACTTATATCCGGACAATGAATTAGCAAAACAAGTAGAAATACTAATTAATGAATCAACAGGGAAAATTGAATTAAATGAAAGTTCACAAACTAATATAGCCGGCGTCTTTGCCTGCGGAAGCGTAGCTATTGGTTATGATTCTTCTGAAAATGTGGTAAAGCAAAGTTATAACATAGGTATTAGCACTTCGCAATACATAAAGAATTCTAACATCTAGTACGTAAACTTTTATGGTTTACCAATATAAGTGAATTTAAAACTGTTAGCTTATTTTAATGGTTTTTTTTATTTGTGTAAATATAAACGTGAAAAATAATGACATAAAAACAAAAAAATAGTATTGACATATTTTGATGTTAAGAATATAATAAAGAAAAGTAATTCATACTGAAATACTAGGAAATACTTAGAAGAAGGAAAGTAATATAAGAAGAATTTACAGAGAGAGAGTCTAAAGCTGAGAGGATTCTTATGGTCGACTTATATGAAGTGCCCTTTGGAGTTATGCACCGAAAAAGTCACATGAATGTGTCTTTGGTAGGCTGCATCGGGATTCACCCGTTATAGTGATAGAGCATAGCGCTGTGCTTGAAAAAGTGGCTTTATAATCAATTTAGTGGTTATAACTTAGAGTGGACCACGAAGTAAAACTTCGTCTCTAAATTAGAGGGAGTTTTTTTTGTACCCAAAAACTTTTGAAATATTAAAAATATAATTATATACGTGATGATTTTTATTTAAAATACTAAGGATGCAGGAATATAGATAGCTTTTGAAGGTAGATTACTTATTTTAAAATTGGAGGGATATTATTATGATGTATAACAATGTTTTAGATATGATAGGAGCAACACCGGTTCTAAAATTAAATAAATTAGTTGAGGGTGATATGGCTGATATTTTTGTGAAATTAGAAAAATACAATCCAGCTGGAAGTATAAAAGATAGAGCTGCCCTTGGAATGATAGAGAAAGCTGAAAAACTAGGAATATTAAAAGAAGGATTTACTATAGTTGAACCAACCAGTGGAAATATGGGAATAGCTTTGGCTATGATTGGAAGAATTAAAGGGTATGAAGTAATTATTGTTATGCCAGATAGCATGAGTGTTGAAAGACGCAATTTGATTAAGTCTTATGGAGCACAACTTGTACTTACAGATGGGATAAAAGGGATGAAGGGTGCTATAAATAAGGCAAAAGAAATAGCGGAGGGAAATTCTAGCTTTTTTATGCCACAACAATTTATTAATTTAGCAAATCCAGAAAAACATTATGATACTACTGCAGAAGAAATTATTAGAGATGTAGAGGACGTAGATATTTTTGTAGCTGGAGTAGGAACTGGAGGAACAATTGCTGGGATAGGAAGAAGATTAAAAGAAGCTAAACTTGGAATTAAAGTAGTTGCGGTTGAACCAGAAAACTCTCCCGTATTATCAGGAGGGGAACCTGGACCTCATAAAATACAAGGAATAGGAGCAGGTTTTGTGCCAGATATCTATGATAGTAGTGTAGTTGATGAAATAATAAAAATTTCTGATGAAGAGGCTTTTGAAATAGCAAAAAGAATAGCTAAAGAAGAAGGCATATTAGTAGGGATTTCAGCAGGGGCTAATATCGCAGCAGCTATGAAAATTGCGAGTAAAGTAGGCAAGGGTAGAAAGATTGTAACTGTTGCACCTGACGGAGGAGAAAAATATATTTCAATGGGAATCTATGATTAAATTTTTAACGACATTTCAAAAGGAAAGTCTCCCACTTCTATAAGTGGGAGTTACTACCCTAACAAATAGAAAACTTCAGTGGGGGCATAAATCTCCTTTTGAAGTCGTTAATTTATCTTCTACTAAGATGGTGCAGCTCCGCAGGAGATGATTTAACAAGGTGAAAATATTTATTTCTACTCTATAGATAAGTAGTCTGTGGGTTAACATATATGGAAATTTATATCTAAGAATATGAATTTCGATATTCACAAAATATAATTCTATAGGAGGGAATTATCATATGTTTAAAATGTTTAAATTGCTAGGATACGAAATTAATAATGTATTAGAAAAGGATCCAGCAGCTAAGAATTGGGTAGAAGTAATATTATTATATCCGTCTATCCATGCTATAATAATATATAGAATAGCTCATTTATTATATAATCATAAAATCTATTTTATATCTAGATCTATATCTCAATTAGCTAGGTTTTTTACTGGAATAGAAATTCATCCAGGGGCTAAAATAGGAAAAGGATTATTTATAGATCATGGGACGGGAGTAGTAATTGGAGAAACTACAGAAATTGGGGACAATGTGACCTTGTATCAAGGAGTTACACTAGGTGGAACAGGTAAGGATACAGGAAAAAGGCATCCTACTTTAGGCAGTGATGTGGTGGTGGGTGCTGGTGCAAAGATTTTGGGACCAATTAAAATAGGAACTGGTAGTAAGATTGGTGCCAATGCTGTAGTTTTAAAAGATGTATTAGCTAAGGCCACTGCTGTAGGTATTCCTGCTAGAATAATTTTTGTAAAGAATTCAACTATAATAGAAATTAAGGATTATGCAGGTGAAACTAAAAGAATGTACAACGATATGGTAATATAAAAGGGAAAGACAATATGGATATTAAAGAAGAAATAATAAAGTTTTGTAAAAAAAATGGCTTAGATGTAATAGGATTTAGCAAATGTAGAATTTTCTATGAGCTAAGTCCTTATTTTGAGAAAAGAAAAGAACTAGGGCTAGAAAATGAGTTTGAGGAGCAAATTGTAGATAATAGAATAAATCCATTTATATATATGCCCAGTGGGAAAACTATAATTTCTATTGCGTTTCCATATCTATATGATTTAGATTTTAATCAGAGAACGCATTTTTCAAAATATACCATGGGTAGAGATTATCATGTTGTTACAACTGAGTATATGGAAAAAATTTGCAAATTCATTGAAGGCATGGGTGCAAAAGCTATGTGCTTTGTGGATAGCAATGCGCTTCCGGAAAGATACATTGCGTGCAGTAGTGGAGTGGGATTCATAGGAAAAAACAATACTTTGATAACTGAAAAGTACGGCTCATATGTTTTTTTAGGAGAAATAATAACAGATCTAGTAATAGAGCCAGACAAGCCACTTAAGCAAAAATGTGGTGATTGTGAGATGTGTTTAGCAGCCTGTCCTACAAATTCTATAGTCAAAGGGAGAGTAGGAATAAATAATGATGCAAATATATGTCTATCCTACATAACACAGAAAAAAGATATAGAGGATTCTTGGTTCGGAAAATTAAATGGTAGACTATTTGGTTGTGATACCTGTCAGAGAGTATGTCACTTTAATAAAGAAATTGAATTTAGCTCTATTGAAGAATTTAAACCTTATGAACATATGAAGAGAATCGACGTGCAAGCATTAATGAATATTGATAATCAGTTATTTAAAGATAAGTACAAAATAACTTCTTGTGGATGGAGAGGTAAAAATATACTTAAGAGGAATGCAATGATTAATGAGGTTATTACAGAAAAATGTAAAATTATAACTATAAAGAAGGATACATCGCCTTATATAAGAGATTATTATTATAGACTTTTAAAGCTTTTAAAATTATAATAATGTTATAATTATTTATTATGAAAGGTGGAATTGTGATGGTTTCTAAAGCGGTGTTAAGAATAATAGACATTTTGCCAGATAAAGTTGTATCCTTTATAGCAAATAAACTAATTGATTCATATATTAATAAATACGCAAACATTAAAACTCACGGAATAGAGAAAATTAATGATATAAAATCTCCTATAATTTTCATATGCAATCATTTAAGCAATGCAGATGGTATAGTTATGAATAAGTTATTAAAGGACCACAATGTAACTTTTGTTGCCGGCGTAAAGCTAACAGATAATAAGCTTACAAAATTAGGTTTTCACGTTGCTAAGACAATAAAGTTAAAACCTAATTCAGCAGATAAGGAAGCTATATCTAAAATTGTTAGTACGCTAAAACAAGGCAATAACATTATGATTTTTCCAGAGGGTACTAGAAGTAGAAATGGAAAAATGATAGAGGGTAAGAAGGGTCTTATATTAATGGCTAAATTATCAAAGGCAACAATTGTTCCAATAGGTATTTGGGGAACGGAAAAGTTACTATCAATTAATGACAATGACATGGCGTCAGAAAGATTTAATTATGCAGATGTAAACATTAATATTGGTGGGCCTGTTTTACTCCCAAGTAAAAACCAAGATGAGGATAAAAACGAGTATTATGATAGGGTTATGCATGAAATAATGTCAAGTATAGCTGTGATGCTACCAGAGCAGTATAGGGGAGTATATTCCGATTGTAAATGAAAGAAAAGTTTCATTAGTATAAAAAAATGAAGAAAAAAACTTTATGATGGATTTTATTTGATAGAAAAGTATATAAAAAACATTTTTTACATTAAATTGGAATAAATTTTATAAATTAAAGGCATTTTACTATTAAATGATATATAATAGAGTTATGATTAAATATGAAATTCTCATGGATTATAATGAGAATTTCAAAAATAAAAAGTTGGAGGTATGTTACATGGGAAGTAAAGTACTTGGGAAATTTTTAAAAGAAAATTTAGAAGATTTGAAAAGTAAAGGTTTATATAATGTGATAAATACCCTAAAGAGTTCAAATGGGCCTGTTATTACAATTGGAGATAAAAAATTAATTAACTTATCTTCAAATAATTATTTAGGTCTTGCTACTAATCCTAGAATGATTGAGGCTACTATTGAAGCAACTAAAAAATATGGTGCAGGAGCAGGTGCTGTTAGAACAATAAATGGTACTTTAGAAATTCATATTGAATTAGAGCAAAAACTTGCTAAATTTAAACATACAGAAGCAGCTATTGCTTTTCAGTCAGGGTTTAATTGTAATATGGGCGCAATTTCAGCAGTAATGAATAAAAAAGATGCAATTCTTTCAGATTCATTGAATCATGCATCAATAATAGATGGATGTAGATTATCTGGTGCGAAAATCATAAGAGTAGAACACTCTGATATGGTAGATTTAAGAAATAAGGCAAAAGAGGCAGTAGAATCGGGTTTATATGAAAAAATAATGGTTATTACCGATGGCGTATTCTCTATGGATGGGGACATTGCGAAACTTCCGGAAATTGTCAAGATAGCAGAAGAGTTTGACTTAATAACATATGTTGATGATGCTCACGGTTCAGGAGTCCTTGGAAAAGGGACAGGCACCGTACATCACTTTGGATTGTCAGATAAAATAGATTTCCAAATTGGGACTTTATCAAAGGCTATTGGAGTTGTAGGTGGATATGTAGCTGGATCGCAGAATCTAATTGATTGGCTCATGGTTCGTGCTAGACCATTCCTATTCTCAACATCACTAACTCCAGGAGCTGCAGGTGCGGCTATTGAAGCTATTAATATTCTTACAGAAAGCACTGAGTTACATGATAGGCTTTGGGAAAATGCAAATTATTTAAAGAATGGTTTAAAAGAACTTGGCTTTAATATTGGAAATAGTGAAACTCCTATTACTCCATGTATAATAGGAGACGAAGTTAAAACTCAAGAATTTAGTAAGAAACTTTTTGAAGAAGGCGTTTACGCAAAATCGATAGTATTTCCAACTGTTAGAAAGGGAACTGGGAGAGTAAGAAATATGCCCACGGCAGCTCATACAAAAGAAATGTTAGATGAAGCTTTAGCTACTTATGCAAAAGTTGGCAGAGAAATGAACATAATAAAATAAGGAATATGCAGCTCCGCAGGAGCTGATTTAATTTAGGTATAACACATAATTACTAGGTGTTATACCTAAATTAATATTAAATATTAGGAATATTTATTTAATGTAGAGAGGAAGGGTGTAAAATGAAAAAAATATTAGTAACAGGGGCATTAGGACAAATAGGTTCTGAACTCGTAATGAAAATGAGAGAAATTTATGGCAGTAATAATGTAATAGCTACAGATTTAAGGAAATCTGAGGATAGTCAAGTAGTTACTTCAGGACCTTTTGAAATACTGGATGTAACTGACCATAAAGCTATGCTTGAGCTTTGCAAAAAATATGAAATAGATTCATTAATTCATTTAGCAGCCTTATTATCAGCAACAGCTGAAGCAAAACCACTACTCGCTTGGAATATAAATATGGGTGGACTTGTAAATGCTTTAGAGGTTGCTAGAGAACTTAAATGCAAGTTCTTTACACCTAGCTCTATAGGGGCGTTTGGACCATCTACACCTAAAGATAATACTCCTCAGGATACAATCCAAAGACCAACAACTATGTATGGTGTAAATAAAGTTTCAGGAGAATTATTATGTGATTATTACTATAAGAAATTTGGGGTTGATACAAGAGGAGTACGCTTCCCAGGTTTAATTTCTTATGAAGTTCTTCCAGGTGGAGGGACAACAGATTATGCTGTTGATATATATTATGAAGCATTAAGGTCAGGTAAATACACTTCATTCATTGGCAGCGGGACAAAAATGGACATGATGTATATGCCAGATGCAATAAATGCAATAATTAAGTTAATGGAAGCTGATGCATCAAAATTAATACACAGAAATGCATTTAATATTGCGGCTATGAGTTTTGAACCAGAAGAAATAGCTAATGAAATTAAAAAACATATTCCAGGGTTTATTATGGATTATAATGTAGATCCAGTAAGACAAGGAATAGCTAATTCATGGCCAAATTCAATGGATTCAACCTGCGCTAAAAATGAATGGGGATTTACTGCTGAATATAATTTGCCTAAAATGACTATTGATATGCTCGAAAAATTAAGAGCTAAAGGAATTGGCGCTGAGTAATGAAAAGTAGGTGACTTATATGAATAAAAAAACAATAAAAGCAGTGCTTGAAATTCTTAACGAAACGTATGCGGGGACAAAGTGTGGCTTGGATTTTACAACGCATTATGAACTTTTAGTATCAACCATACTATCAGCACAGTGCACAGATGATCGAGTAAATATTGTTACAAAGAAGTTGTATAAGAAATATAATACACCAGAATCCATGATCGCTTTATCAGACTTAGAACTAGGTGAAAAAATTAAAAGCTGTGGATTTTATAATAATAAGAGTAAAAATATTTTGGGAGCTACAAAATTAATATTAGAAAAATATAATGGAGAAGTGCCAAGCACGATGGAAGAATTAATAGATCTTCCAGGAGTTGGGAGAAAAACTGCTAATGTGGTTTTATCTAATGCATTTGGTATTCCGGCAATTGCTGTAGATACTCACGTTTTTAGAGTATCAAACAGAATAGGGCTTGCCCCAGGAAAGAACGTTTACGAGGTAGAGCAGAAGCTTATGAAAAATATTCCTAAAAAAATGTGGAGTGATGCTCATCATTACATTATATGGCATGGCAGAAAAATATGTAAAGCTAGGAAACCTAATTGCGAGGTGTGTCCAATAGCTCCTTATTGTGAATTTCTAAATGGAAAAGGAAAATAGGTAGCAAACTTTAGCTAGCTGAAAATCGAAAAATAAAAGCCCTTTATATTTTGAAAATATTAAAGAGCTTTTATTTTTTGAATATACTAATGGAATTATATTTTTAAAATTTTTACTATATTAAATTTAGTTAATGTACATTATGTACTTAAACATAAGTATAAAATGACAAAGGCTTCCAAGCATAATAAAAATATGAAATATCTCGTGAAATCCAAAAAGCTTTAGGTTTATTTTGGGACGTTTAGTAGCGTATATAACAGCTCCTACAGTATAAAAGAGCCCACCGGCTAGTAGCCAGATAAATCCACCTAAGGATATAGCCTTTATAATAGGGACAATAGCAATGACAGAAATCCAACCCATTAAAATATAGAATCCAGTGTATAGCGATCTAGGGGCATCAAACCAAACTATCTTCAAAACAATTCCTATAAGAGCTAAAATCCAAATACCAAAAAAAAGGAGGGTTCCAATGGTGCCTTTTAAAGCGATTAAGCATATAGGAGTATATGTCCCTGCTATTAGAACATATATCATAGAATGATCTACTCTTCTAAGTATTTTTATAACCTTTTGTGAAGATAAGGACTGGTGATATGTTGAACTCGCACAATAAAGGAGTATTGAACTTACCCCAAATACTGCAAGTATAATAGTGTTATACATATTTGAAATGATTAAGGAATATTTAATTAGAAGAATTAAACCTATTAGGGATAAAAAAGCGCCAGCTAAGTGTGTAAGGCTGCTTACAGGTTCTCTAAATTTTGATAACAAATCACTCACTCCTTTAAAATTAAAATTTATTATTTAAATCTAATGATTTTAAAAAATAAGGATAAACTTTTTGTAACATTTACTAGTTAAATATAGGTTTCAGTTATAGTAAGTCGATATATAGTTTTTGAAACTATATTAGCTATGTATTAATACTACATTATAAAGTGATAAAAATCAATAGTAATAATATTAAATTTATAGTTAATATTGTAACATCTAAGATGATGATTTAATTATTACAAACACCATCAAACAAAAGTCATAAGTTAGAGTGCTTATAATTGTAGATTATTCATAATTGTGGATTATGAGTAATCTATGCTATATAATGAAGGCGAGGTGGAATAAATGGATTATAACAAGGAAAGTCTAAATGAATTAGTTGAAGAGATTATAGGAACAAAAGATATCAATTTAATGGAAATACCGTGCGTAGATTTATATATGGATCAGGTTACAACTTTTTTTAATGAAAAGCTTGGAAGTCTTAGAAGAAATGAAGAAGATAAAATTCTTACAAAAACTATGATTAATAATTATACTAAAGGTAAGGTTTTGATGCCAGCAAAAAATAAAAAATATACTAATGAACATATGATTCTGCTGACACTTATCTATAATTTGAAGCAGACTATATCAATTAATGATATTAATACAATATTTAATCCTATTATTGATATAAAAGCTCCTCAAAGTATGAGTATTCCATTAAAAGATTTATATAATAATTTTTTAGCAATTAAAGAAGTTCAAAATCAAGAGTTTGCAGAAGATATAGATAAAGATACCGAATTTATAAAAGAGAGAATTAAAGAAATGGGAAAAAAAGATGGGGAGTTAATAGAATTAATATTAATGATATTACTACTTATTAATAAAGCTAATATGCAAAAGAGAATGGCGGAAAAATTAATTGATAACTTTTTGAAAAAAAAATAATAAATTTTGTACATATTTCATTTATGGAGTTCTGATATAAAACTTAGTAATGAAAAATAAACTATTAACAGTTATTTTATTTAAATATGCTTATAAAAAGTGTTTAAAATTCGAGCTAATTGTAATATAATGGTATATATCTAGTGAATTAGTTTATGAATGATAAGGAGATGAGCATATGTCAAAAGTTGTAGAAAAATTTTTAAAGTATGTTAGTTACGATACTAAATCTGATGAGGAATCAACTACGGTTCCAAGCACAACTGGCCAAATGAGACTTGCGACAGAATTAGTTAAGGAATTAAAGGCAATGGGGCTAAAACAGGCAAGTGTAGATGATAATGGATATATAATGGCGACTGTCCCCGCAAATGTACAAAAAAACATACCAACTATAGGATTTATAGCACATATGGATACCGCTCCAGATATATCAGGAAAAAATGTTAACCCTAAATTTGTGTACAACTATGATGGCGAAGACATAATATTAAATAAAGAAAATAATATAGTACTGTCTCCAAAAGATTTTCCGGAACTAAAGAATTACGTAGGGAAAACCCTTATAACCACCGATGGAACTACGTTACTGGGGGCTGATGATAAAGCAGGAATTTCAGAAATAATGTCTGCTGTAGAATATTTAATAGAAAACCCCCATATCCCACATGGTACTATTCGTATTGGATTTACACCAGACGAAGAAATAGGCCGTGGTGCAGATATTTTTGACGTGAAAAAATTTGATGCAGATTTTGCATACACTATGGATGGAGGAACTATCGGAGAACTAGAATATGAAAATTTCAACGCCGCAGGAGCAAAAATTTGTATTCATGGAAGAAATGTTCACCCGGGTTCGGCGAAAGGAAAGATGATTCACTCTACACTTATAGCAAACGAATTTGTAAATTCAATGCCACAAAATGAGACACCCTCAAATACAGAAGGTTATGAAGGATTCTATCATTTGATTAGTCTTAATGGTGAAGTTGAGGAATCAAAACTTCAATATATTATAAGGGATTTTAATAGTGAAAGATTTGAAAATAGGAAGGTATTTATCAAGGATGTAGCATATAAACTAAATAAAAAATATGGTAATGGTACAGTTGAAATAGATGTTAAGGACCAATATTTTAATATGAAAGAAAAGATAGAGCCGGTTAAACATATTGTAGATACAGCATTCTTGGCTATGAAAGAAGTAGGGATAAATCCTATAACGCAACCTATTAGAGGCGGTACGGATGGTGCAAGGCTTTCCTTTATGGGACTTCCAACGCCCAATATATTCGCAGGTGGACATAATTTCCATGGTAAATATGAATTCATTCCAACATTTGCTATGGAAAAAGCTGTTGAAGTGATACTTAAAATAGTTGAGTTATATGCTGGTAAATAATACGGTGAATCTTTACAATAAAGAAAACCATTATATTTTTATATAATGGTTTTCTTTATTATTTCATCATCTTAAGCGATTATGAAATGTCGTTAAACAAATAATATTAATTAAAAGTTTGTTAACAAGTTTGTCACTAAATTGTAACATAAAGGTCTTAGAATGTAATTAAAGATAAAATAAAAAAAAGTATATATAAATCAAATTTTATTATAATGTTTGAGGGAATAATAGTTAATGACTAATATCTATACACCGGGGTAAATGAGGAGGAAAATAATATGAGCGACGATACAAATAACAATGAAACGAACGAAAACATAATCCATAGTGAAGGGGTTAACGAAAAACTTACGGTAAATGCAGATAATGATGGGTATAACGAAAAAGAAAGTGAAAACACTAATCTTAAGCTAGAAAATATTAATTATACGGAAGTAAACAATAAAAAGGTGAAAAAAAATAAATGTGGGATGGGTAAGAGAATATTATCTTACATAATAGTAGGTATAGTATGTTCTGCGCTTGGAGGTGTAGGTTCTGCTGTTGTAACAATGAATATGATTAAGGACACAAGAACGACTGGTACACCTGCAACTAATACACCGGCGTCTAGTAATTCAAATGTAAAGCTTACTACTGCTAATAGTACAGAGGAGTTAACTACACCTGAAATTGTAAAAAAGGTAGGGCCCGCTGTAGTTGCAATTTCTACAAATACATCTAGTGTAAGTAAGGATGTTAGGAGGCAAGATCAACAGCAAGAAGGTGTTGGAACTGGAATAATATTTAGTAAAGACGGATATATTTTAACTAACTATCATGTCGTAAGCGGGGCTCAGAATATTAAAGTTATGCTTAGTGATGGAAAGGAAGTTTCTGCAAAAATAATCAACTATGATGCTACAGCTGATGTAGCTGTAATTAAATTAGCTGATAATACTAATGTTCCAGGTGTGGCTGAATTTGGAGATTCAGATACGCTTCAGGTAGGGGAATCTGTGGTAGCAATAGGTAACCCTTTAGGGAAAGAATTACTGGGGTCTGTTACTAAAGGAGTTGTTAGTGCAGTTAATAGGCAAATAAGTATTGAAAATAAAGATTTAAAGTTTATTCAAACGGATGCAGCAATTAATCCAGGTAATAGTGGTGGCCCGCTTGTGAATTCTAAGGGACAAGTTATAGGGATAAATACTGCTAAAATAGGTCAAGAAGGAGTAGAAGGATTGGGGTTTTCAATACCGATTAATACAATAAATCCTAAAATTGAGAGTTTGCTTAAACCGGTTCTTAACATAGGAATTTCTTGCAGAGACATCACTGAAGATATTTCAAAGGAATACAATATTCCAGTGGGAGTATACATTGCACAAATTAAAGAGTTTAGTGCCGCAGAGAAATCTGGAATGCGAGTAGAGGACACAATTATTAAATTTGATGGTAAAAAGATTAAAACTGTGGAAGAAATAAATAAGATTAAAGGTACACATAAAGCAGGTGACATAATTAAAATAGAATTGGTTAGAGAAGGAAAGACGATAAAAGTAAATTTAACACTTTCTGAGTAAATTTAACGACATCAATTCGCGGCTCCACAGGAGATGATTTAATGTATAGGATAAATAAAAGAAGCAGGGAATCATACGATTCTCTGCTTCTTTTATTTATTAACAAATTTTTAAATTTAAAACACATAAAAAATATCTTTTGTGGGAAAATAGCAGTGAAGGAGTGATGAAAATGGAAATGAACACCAGAGACACTATTATGAAAAAATTATTAGATGCACAAGAAAATACTAGAGATTATCAATCATTTGCAAGAGAAGTATCGGAAGAAACAGTAAGTAATACATTTAGGGAATTTGCAGAACAATCTGCAATGCAAGCTCAAAAATTGCAAGAATTATTAAATGTGCATGACGGAAAGTAGAAATATTAGCTATTTAAATTAAGTTACTTATAACTCATATTATATTGCAGCCCTAAAAGTGATAATTAACAAGGGTAAAGCCACTTGGCTCATTGAGCATCAGGTGGCTTTAAATTCTAAGTTTTATAAAACTCTTTTTATAAGTTTACTCGTTGTTCTTTAATAAGTCCTTTTCTGTATGCTGTAAGAAGCGACTCTAAATCTTTAATTTGATCCTGAATGTCGAGACCTACATCCGTATCTATTACACGTATACGATACGTAGATTTTTCTAGAACTATAGTAGAAGAAAGAATATCCTTACCTTCATCGATAGCCTTTTGCGTAGATTCAAAAGGTGCATGGGATGCTAAAAGCAATCCATAGGAATTATAAATAAGTGTATAGCCTGCGATGCCTGTTTCTGGTTGGTAAGCCTTAGAAAAACCACCATCAATAACTAAAAGTTTACCATTAGCTTTTATAGGACTCTCTCCTTGTATAGTTCTTACAGGAACATGACCATTTATAATATGTGAATCATGGGGGTTTAACTCAAATTCAGCCAATATATTATTGCATATTGTTTCATCATCCCTATATTTATAGTATGGATTTTTAACTTCTGTATGAGCGCTTTTGTCATTTATAAAATATCGCTCAAAGGTAGTCATTCTATCCTTTCCAAATAAAGGCGAATTACAACCACACCACAAATACCATATGGTGTCCAAAGCATAAAGCTTAGATTCTGAATTTGCTTTCCCAAAATAGGCTTCTCTTGCGACACGTTCAGTTCTATCTATATAGGATTTTCCACTATAAGTGATGTTATCTATTTTCATTTTCTTAAAACTACCATCATCAGTCAGTGCAACGCATCCATGATAAAGCAAATTGGAGTTATATCTTAAGTACATACTACCTTTAGAATATAAGAAACGTATATGCTTTTGGAGCTTTTCACTATTTGAGAAAGAGGATTTAAGTTTGTCAATAAGTTCCCTTTCCTCTTCAGATAATTTATAAGGGTTACTTGGATCTATAGTTGGGAAATTAGTATCGTTTAGCGTATATTCTTTTCCCTCAATTTTAATGATACCCTTTTCATAGTCTATCTCATCAAGAAGTAGCCTGTCCTGCATTTCATAATTAGGACGCCTTTTTATTATCGCACCTTCAAGCTTAAATTGAATTATAGAAATGGCTTTATGCATTTGAGACATTAGGTTAAGGTCTTTTTCTCCATAATTATCTTCAGAAAGAACTTTAGGCTTAAAGGATTTACATGGGTCATCCTTATAAAAATGTAGAGCGAAGGTTGCCAGGGGCAATAAGTTAATGCCATAACCTTCTTCTATAGTATCTAAATTTGCATACCTCGTTGAAATACGAAGAACAGTAGCAATACAACTTTCAGAGCCGGAGGCTGCTCCCATCCAAAGTATATCGTGGTTACCCCATTGTATATCAATAGAGTGGTAACGCATAAGGGTATCTAAGATTATATGAGCTCCAGGTCCTCTATCATAAATATCGCCTAAAATATGAAGCCTATCTACAGTAAGCCTTTGAATTAGGTTTGAAATAGCAATTATAAATTCTTTAGCTCTCCCAATTTTAATTATGGTTTGAATAATTCCATTGTAATACTCCTGTTTATTAAAAGTGCTTTGTTGTTCGTGAAGTAATTCTTCAATAATGTACGAAAAATCTACAGGCAGTGCTTTCCTGACTTTAGATCTAGTATATTTTGAGGAGATGGTTCTACAAATTTTAATAAGTTTATGAAGAGTGATTTTGTACCAATCGTCTATATCATCCTCTTCTTTAAGCGCTAGGTCTAACTTTTGTTCAGGGTAATATATAAGGGTTGCTAGTTCTTTTTTTTCACTATCTCTCAGTGAATTACCAAAAATATCATTAATCTTTCTTTTGATTACGCCAGAGGCATTCCTAAGAACATGGTTGAAGGATTCATATTCGCCATGAATATCTGTAAGAAAATGCTCAGTTCCTTTAGGTAGGTTTAAGATAGCTTGTAGATTTATTATTTCGGTACAAGCATCTGGAATTGTGGGATACTTGCTAGCCAACAACTTAACATATCTCAAATCTTCCTCTATAGCATCAATTGGTGTCTCACTAGAAAATATCATTTTTGACTCTCCTTTATAATGGAAATAATTCTATTGGGGTAGCCCATTTAATATAAAGGCTACAGTTAATAGTATAATACATTTATATAGATTATTGTAATATTAAAGCAAAATATTTTTTATTTTAAATATAGGTTAATTACAAAAATATGATTTTGGAGAGTACTTGTATTTGAAACAGGTAGGGCTTAAACAATAAAAAGTACACTGACTTATGCCAATGTACTTTTTAGTATAGGTAAGATATCTCTTACTATTTTATAAAATTTGATGTTTTAATGAGACTTTAGGAGTTTTCAGTAGTAAATTAGCCCTAGCAATAGCTTCTTCAACATTACTGCAGAAATTTTCTTTTCCTAGAATATCTATAAACCCATATTTTTCAAGAACATTAGTAGGCTGTTCTTGAAGATTTAATATTATTAACTGAGTGTGATGTTTTGTGCAAAGGGAGTGAAGCATTTTTAAAGCGTGGTATCCCGTAGCATCTATAGCAGGTACATTGGGCATTTTTACAATTAAAATTTTAGTAGGAATACCTATTTCTCTAATAGCATGTACAAATTTATCTGCTGCACCGAAAAAGAAAGGTCCATTAATTTCATATAGAGATACATTTTCTGGAGTCTTTATGCTATCTATAAGCTCTACTTGGTCTTCGTCTTTATGTTCATCTAGAACAAATCGTACGTCTGTAACATCTGCCATTCTTCTCATAAATAGCAATGATGCAAGAAGTAAGCCTACTCCTATAGCGATTACTAGATCGAGGAAGAGTGTCAAAAAAAAGGTAACTAAGAGCACTAAAGCATCACTTTTAGGAGCTTTAAATATTTGCTTAAAGGATTCCCATTCTCCCATATTGTACGACACTATAATTAATATTGCTGCCAAAGACGACATAGGTACAAGTTTTACATATGGCATAAATAATAAAAGTATTACGAGCAGTGCTAAAGCATGAACAATACCCGCAACAGGAGTTCTGCCACCGTTTTTTACATTAGCGGCAGTTCGTGCTATTGCACCAGTTACAGGAATGCCTCCCACAAGACCAGAACAAATATTAGCAAACCCTTGAGCTACAAGTTCCATATTAGATCGGTGTGAACCACCAATCATACCATCAGCGACTACTGCAGATAGTAAGGACTCTATACCACCTAAAATTGCAATTGTTAGAGCTGGAAGCATGAGTTCTTTTATCATACTAAAAGAAGTATGAGGAAGAGAAATACTGGGCAATGAACTTGAAATCTCACCAAACCGGCTTCCGATAGTTTCTATATTTAAATTAAATAAAAGGGTTAATATAGTGGCTATCACTATCGAGACAAGCGTCCCTGGAATTTTTTTATTTACTTTAGGCCAAAATATAATTATTAAAAGTGAAAGAATACCAATAATCATACTTTGCATGTTTAAAGTGTTTAAATTATTAAAGTAAGCAATCCATTTAGGAACAAAGTCTGAAGGCACGGTTTGCATGGTTAGCCCAAAGAAGTCTTTAATCTGAGTGGAGAAAATAATAATAGCGATACCGCTTGTAAATCCGGTGGTAATAGGGTAGGGAATAAATTTTAACATACCACCAAATTTAAGAAGTCCCATTATTATAAGAAAGATGCCTGCGAGTATTGTCGATACAATTAGGCCATCGATGCCATATTTTTCAACAATACCAAATACAATAACTACAAAAGCACCAGTAGGACCACCAATTTGAACCCTGCTTCCTCCAAGCAAAGAGATTACAAATCCGCCGACGATTGCTGTATAAATCCCTTTTTCGGGAGAGGCACCAGAAGCTATGGCAAGAGCGATAGATAAGGGGAGAGCAATAATAGCAACAATAATTCCAGCAACAAAATCTTTGATGAACTGCTCTTTAGAATAATTTTTTAAACAGGTAAATAGTTTTGGGACGAACATAATTTTCACTCCTCTATTTTAATTAGCATTCGAATATTAAAAATAACTATAAAAGAGTATTATTTTAATTAGCATTCGAATATTAAAAATAGATACATATGAGTACTACTTTACTCCAAATATAATTATTTTTAATATTATTATACTTGAATATTACTTTACTCCAAATATATTAGTTTTTGATATTAAAATTCTATAAACAACAAAACTGTATTTAGGTATACGTGATATTAAATACTGTATAACATATTTATTATATCATATTTTACACAAAAAAAATATATTTTGTTATAAGAGAAAATCCTTTTATTGATTTGGTATAACATTTTTGATACAATATTGAATGTTAGATAGGCGTGTGAAATAATAAATCCTATTAATGCTAAACTAACATATAAGGGGACATATTATGGAACAAAATGAGCATTTGTTTAATATACATTCGTTATATAATCTAGCGAGATATGCTTTTTTAAAAATTGAATCTAATTACGCAAGGATGGTAGAAACTTCAGGTATAACTTTGCCACAACTTAGAATTCTTTGGATTATCAAAGTGTTTCCAGGAATTTCACTTAGTAGCGTCGCAAGGATTGGATGCTGGACTTCGCCTACTGTTAGTAATATGATTAAAATTTTGATGAGCAAAAATTTGATATTTAAAGAAGAAGCTAATAATAAAAAGGCATATAAATTTCAATTAACAGAAAAGGGTAATTGGTTTATTTATATAAATAAACAGGATAAGAAAAAAAAGATCTATCTTTTTGACTTAATAGGATTATTTTCACATAAGGAATTAGATTTTATTATAGAAATTTTTACTGGAATTATAATAAAAGAAGACAAAGAGTTTATTTTTGATTATATTGAGAAGCTTAATGAAATGAATTTAAAGATTGATTTAACAGATTTTGATACAAATGAAGTTAGTATTATAAAAAAGACTATTAGTGTATATAATCTTTTAAGAACATTCATATTAACTATTAAAAGCAATCATAGTGAACCACTTAAGGAATTTAATGTAACTTATGCTCAGCTTAGAGCCTTGTGGATAATTGCTGCATTCCCAGGTATTACATCAAGTGAATTAAGTGAAATTAGCTTTTGGTCACCTTCTACAGTTCATGTAATAGTAAAGAATTTAAATAGTAAGCATTTTATTCATAAAGAAAAAGCTCTAATAAAAAATGCCTATTACTTAGATATATCTCAGCAAGGCGAAGTGTTAATAATAGAAGATTATAACAAGAATCAAAAAACTTTACTGATCTTTGAAGAATTGAAAGAGATTAGTTCGCAGGAAATTTTAAAGTTAAATTCTCTTTTAGTGAGAATGAATGTTAGATTAGGAAATTACAAAACAGAAGAATACATAAAAAAAACCTTCGCGTTTATTGAAAGTAGTGCATTGGGAGAGTGAAAATTTAGGGTCTGTTTAAGAATGCTAGATAATTTAGTAAAATAAAGGAAGCCATAATGAACTGCCCCCTGTCAAGTAGACAGTGGAAATAATTAAAGATTTTATGTAAGGTGTCTATCATTTGGTAGGCGCTTTATTTATGCTGCATTACCTAATAGATATCGCTGATATTCCATTGGTGTCATGCACTTTAAACGTTTTTGATAACGTCTATTATTATAATATTCTATATAGTCTTCAATCGATTTCTTTAAGCTTTCATAGTCTTCAAATTTATGAAGATAATACATTTCTGTTTTTAAGATTCCCCAAAATCCTTCCATTGGACCATTATCAATACAATGCCCAACCCTCGACATGCTCTGTATCATTCCAGCTTTTTTTAGTTTTTCTTTAAATATTTTTGAAGTATACTGGAAACCTCGGTCACTATGAAATATTGGTTTAGCATCAGGGTATACTTTAACAGCAAGATTAAAGGTTTGATAAACCAATTGGTTATTATTAGAATGACCAATGACATATGAAACAATACTTCTATCACCTAAATCAAATATTGCACTTAGATAAGCCTTTTGTCCACTTCTCCCATATTTAAACTCGGTTACATCTGTAAGCCATTTTTTATTGACTTGTTCTGCTTTAAAATTTCTATCCAAAATATTTTCTGCAGTAACTTCAGGAGTTGACTTAATATAATTATATCTTTTTTTTCTGCATACGGATTTTAATCCTAATATCTGCATCAGACGATAAATTCGTTTATAATTAACTTTTTTATTATATTCTCTACGGATTTTAATCGTCATCTGGCGATAGCCTAAGATACCGTCTTTTTCCTCATATAACTCACAAATAAGCTTTAATAATTCTTCGTTTTTCAATACTCGGTTACTTTTTTCTCTGTGTAGCCATTTATAATATGCAGAATGGCTAACGCCGCCTATAATGCACAACTCAGTTATAGGAAATTTATCTTTGTTAGATAATTCTTGGATTGCAAGATAAGTATCTTCGTATCTAGCTTCGCTTAATATCGCCTTCTTTCTATCTCTTGGATTTTTTTTAGAAGAGCATTCTCCATCCGTAATCTTCTATTTTGTGCTTCTAAAAGCTTGTATTGAGCTTTTAGCTTTTCATCTTCTGTCATTAACTCTTCAGCCTTTGGCTTTCCACGTCGGTCCAAAAGCCCTTCAATACCAAACTGATTATACTTCTTCATCCAGGTATAAATCTGAGGATAAGATACCTTATATTTTTCAACAGTTTTATTATAACTGTTATTGTTTTCAATACAGTACTTTATGATTTCAATGCGTTCAATATAAGAAGTTTTGCGTCCTTTGGTCATGATTATTTTTCCTCCTGTTCCAGAAGATTTTATGTTTTCATGACCATTATACTTCTTTATCCAATTGCATAAAACTGTATTTGACGAAATATGATACTTAATGCATAAATCATTCAGTGAGCCATGCCCATCAAGATATTCTTTTACAATGTTAATCTTGATTTTGGCAGTATAAGAAGTATTTTTGCTAGAATGTTTTAACCCAGCTTCACCTTCTGATTTATATCGTATTACCCATTTTTGAAAAGAACTCTTATGTACTTGAAGTTTGTTGCATAAACTTAACATACTAGCTTTTCCATTTAAATATGATGTTACAGCCTTAATTTTTTGTTGGTCTGATATAGTTGATTTTCTTCCCATAAAAAAATAGCCCTCCTTATAGTAAACAGTTTTATTATTTTAACTGTCTACCATAAGGGGAGCATATCATAATGGGTTCCTTTATTTTATATTCCAATCAGATTTTACAATTATTTAAAATTTAATAAAAGGTTGTTAACCAAAGGATAAATTTAAATAATATATTTTTGAAATAATACATAATTTTAAAGAATAAATAGCAAATTAGTATAGTACGCTTAATGAATTCATAAATTATTATATAAGGATAAATTTGCTTTAATAATTATATCTATTATAATTAGATACATGAAATAGTTAATAACTATTATATATTCTATAAAACAAAAAGGTGGTATAGAAATGAATAAAACATTAAGAACGATTGCAATTGTTGCAGCAATATTTCTAGTAATAACAATGCCTATTATTGGAGGTTACAATAAGATTGTAAGTTTAGAACAAAAGGTAAAAGTTACAGAAGGAAACATAGATACACAATTGCAAAGAAGGTCTGATTTAATTCCTAATTTGGTAGAAACGGTGAAAGGCTATGCATCTCAGGAAAAAGATATATTTATAAAAATAGCAGATGCCAGGGCTAAACTTGCAGGAGCAAAAACGGTGCCAGATAAAGCGCAAGCGGATAGCGAACTTGGAAGTGCGGTTTCAAGGCTATTAGTAGTTGTAGAGAATTATCCGGATTTAAAATCTAGTCAGAATTTTAGGGACTTAACGGTAGCTCTTGAAGGTACAGAAAATAGAATAGGAACAGCGAGGCAGGATTATAACACAAATGTTTCAAGTTACAACAGCACAATTAAAAAATTCCCGACGAACATTATTGCAGGGATTTTTAGATTTGATGAAAAGGCATATTATAAGGCTAGTGAATCAGCTAAAGTAGTACCAAAAGTTGACTTTACTAAGTAGGAGATAGAATATGAAGACTTATTTAATGAAATTAATTAGGAACATTCATAATTTTTCATCAAGCATGATTACGAAAGCAAAAATCAGCACAAAAGTTATTTTTGCAGTTATGATAAGCGTATTTTTACTGAGTCAAGTAACAGTTATAAATATAGTGAATGCAGAGACCAAATATCCTAAAGCTACAGAATTAAAATATGTTAATGATTACGCTGGAGTGATAGATAGTAAATCTACAGAATATATTTTGTCAGTAGGTAAGGAATTAGAAGCCAAAACAGGTGCACAGGCTACTGTTGTGCTTATAGATTCGCTGCAAGGAGAGCCTATAGAAGCGTATACTACTGGGATTTTTAGAAGTTTTGGTATTGGACAAAAGGGTAAAAATAATGGGCTATTAATTTTATTATCAATGAAAGAAAAAAAGTGGAGAGTTGAGGTAGGTACAGGTCTAGAAGGGGCTGTTACGGATATATACTCCTCAAGGGTTATGAATGATTTTGCAGTGCCAAGATTTAAGCAAAATCAATATGGAGAGGGTCTTAGGGCAGCATATTCAGCTTTAGCAGATAATATAGCTAAAGAATATAATGTAAAACTAGATAAGAATGTTAATGTTCCACAATATGTTGAAAGTTCAAACGTCTCTAAAAAGGGAAGTGGAATTCTAGCAATAGGATTTATCGTATTAGTTTTTCTTGACTTTGTTCTTAATAGAGGAAGAATAACCAGATTTATTATTACATTGCTATTTTGGAGTTCAATCGGTAGACGTGGTGGCGGAAATGGTGGTGGCTTCGGAGGTTCCGGAGGTGGCTCTGGAGGCTTTGGAGGAGGTTCATCAAGTGGAGGAGGATCTTCTGGAGGTTGGTAATAAAATAATTTGGTGGAATTAAATATTAAAAAGCAGAAAACAATGTGTTTTCTGCTTTTTAATATTTCAGACCGTTGACAAACATAAAATGTAAAACACTCTAATTTAAAATTGGAGTGTTTTTTTTCATATTCAAAAAGGATTTTAGGACATCAATGTCGAATATATATAGTATACAAACTTTATAATTCGGAGGGCATTATTATGATTAATGAAAAGAACTTCACACAACAAAAACTAGAAATGGTGTATTTAGAAGATTTAGTTCCTAAAGACCATATTCTGAGAAATATAGATAAATACATGGATTTCTCTTTTATAAGAGAACTGACTAAAAAATATTACTGCTTAGATAATGGAAGACCTGGCGTAGGTGCGACCTTAATTACAGCATAATATCCTCGTAGTAGAGTGAACACTGCTGTAGACCTACAATTATTATTGTAGGTAACTAATATTTTCGAGACCAGCATGAGAGCCTAATATCTTATGGATACTGAGTCTGACTAATACTCCTGCCAGCCTTGCAGTAATGTAACGTTGCGAAGCATAGGTGAAGACGGAGACACTGGCAGTAATGCTACACTTCGGGTCCAGTCATATATGGTTATAATTTCCTTGTATTTAAATTTCGTAACAGATAATCCCTATCCCTAGTTCAGATGGGAGGGTGTAAAAATTTTTTTACCTCAATGTATGTCTACGCGTGCAGAAGGGGGACGACCTTATGGTGGTTGGAGAATGCGTGTGAGACGTATCCAGGTAAGAACTGAAAAGAACGGAATATAGAGGAGACCTAAGTATGATATATAAAGCGAAAATATTGGGAAAGGTGATTGACCTAATTACACTCCGTGTAATAATAATTGGGGACTGATTGCACCGAAAGGGTAAATCAATAAAGATTATGAATGGGTTAACAGCGAGGCTGTAGTACCGTTAGTATCCTATATTAAGAAATATAGGAGAGGAAAGAGCCTTAGACGTGTGATGTATATAAAATAATTTGTAAATTTCTAATTCGCCAAATTAGATGAAAGAGACTATTCGTACAGAAATGAGGAGAGTCAGACTAACGAGTATAAATAATATTTACTTCATAGATATGAAACAGAGATTTGAAGATTTTAAAAATGGAAATATAGATTTGCGTAATTTAAGTCCTTTAGTTTATTCCGAAGAGAATGTTATGCTAGCAGTACGTCAACTTAGCAAGGGTAAAGGAAGAATGACAAAAGGACCAGATGGTTCTAATTATGATACCATAGCAAAAACGAATTTTATTGAGTTAGGTATGATAGTAAAAGACCGTTTACTTAATAAAAAGATGGATTATGTTAAACGTATTTATATTCCTAAAGGTGATGGTAAGAAACGACCTATTGGCATATGCACAATCTGGGATAAGCTTGTTGAGAAGTGTATTCAGCTAGTATTAGACCCGTACTGTGAAACTAAGTTTGTTCCTAGTTCCTTTGGATTTAGGGAGCAAGTATCAACACATAATGCAATAGCAAAAGTTAAAAACCAAACTAATGTTATGCCATATGTCTTATCTGTAGACATGAAGGATTATTTTGGAACTATAGACCCTAATATTATGTATAGGGAACTATGGCATATGGGAATACATGACCAAGTAATATTAAACTATATTTATCGTTTTATTAAGAAAGGTTACCTAGAAGCAGGGTGCAAAATCTATGACCCGAAGGGTTCTGCACAAGGTAGTATTATAGGACCATTATTATCAAATGTGTACCTTCATCGTTTTGATGTATGGTTGCGAGATCAGGGTGATGATTGGCATGATAAAAGTGTTAATAAGTTTCATAATATAGACAATAGACGTTCAAATATGAGAAGAACTAATTTGAAAATTGGTATCCATGTAAGGTACGCTGATGACATTTTAGTTTTATGTAAGAGTAAGAGTGATGCTGAAAAGTTTAAATATAGTGTAACGAAATATCTTACAAAAAATATGAAACTTATTATTAATGAAGATAAAACTAAAATTTATGATTTAAAGAAAGAAAAGATGAAATATCTGGGCTATAATTTTAAGCTTTATCAAAAACGTAGTAGAATAAGAAATGGTAAGGAGCTAATGGTAATTAACAGCTTACCAAAGGATAAGGGGAATTTAATAGTAGAAGAATGTTGTAAAAGACTTAATGATATTAAAAAAATACCTAGTTATGAGAACATCATGGCTTGGAATGTATATATTATAGGATTACATAATTACTATAAAGGTATGAATGAGTTTAATAAATGTTTTGGAAAGTTAGGATGGCGAATTTACAAAAGGTTTTATAATACAATGGAAGGTCGAATTAAGTTTATAACAGAACAAAAAATCAAGAATAATTTTAGAAAGGGTACATATAAAAGTTGGGGTAAAACAGGATACTACATGTTGTATGATATACCAATTGTTCATATAGAATGGGCTAATTGGGAATATAAATTAGTGAGTGCAATAAAAGGTAAAATATGTAGAATCAATCCGTACGATTATGGTGAAAAGAAAAACCATAAGCCTGGTGTATCTCTTAATGATATTAAGTACCTTGTAGAGAGTGCTAAATTATCTCGTCAGGCAAGTAGATTTAGTCAATTTAGAATTAGTAAATATAGTTCGTTACATGGATTGAGTCATATCTCTGGGGAAGTAGTTCCAGTAGAAGATTATCATTGCCATCATATAGTGCCTTGTAATAAGGGTGGTAAAGACGATTATAATAATCTATGCATACTAAGTAAGGAGCAACATATCATACTACATAGTAATAATAGAGCAAAATTATATGATGTGGTTGGAAAGAAGTATCATAAAAGGGTCGAAGAATTGATAAGTTTGCTATAAAAAAAAAAAAAAAAAAAAAAAAAAAAAAAAAAAAAAAAAAAAAAAAAAAAAAAAAAAAAAAAAAAAAAAAAAAAAAAAAAAAAAAAACTTGATTTCAAAAGTGGTTATAAATATATTTGAGTTTTCAGTTTGTCAGACGTTGGAACGCTGTATGCGATGAAAGTCGCCCGTACAGTGTGGGAAGGGGGAAAAGACCGAGGTAGTAATATCAGAGTCTTACCTATCTTCATATCCTATTATACTTTTTAAAATGCTGTTTATTGGGTACTTATTTGGAATAAAATCTGAACGACAACTTGTAAAGGACATTGAAGTAAATGTGGCTTATAGATGGTTTCTAGGACTAAGTCTTACTGATCCTATTCCAGATCATTCAACAATTAGCCAAAATAGACGTAGACGGTTTAAAGGTACAGATGTGTTTCAAAAAATATTTGACGAAGTAGTATTTAAGGCTATAAATCTTAAGATGGTAACCGGTAAAATACTTTACACAGATTCTACACACCTAAAAGCAAATGCTAATAAGCGAAAGCTTGTGAAAATTGAAGTTGAAAAAACGCCGAAAGAATATGTAGCTGAACTTAATAAAGCAGTGGAAGAAGATAGAATAAACCATGGTAAAAAACCTTTAAAGGAAAAAGAACCTGTTACCAAAATAAAAGAAACTAAAGTTAGCACAACCGACCCCGACAGTGGATATATGATGAGAGATGGCAAGCCGGAAGGCTTCTCATATTTAGATCACAGAACTGTCGATAGCAGACATAATATAATTACTGATGTGTATGTTACTCCTGGAAACATAAATGATGTTGATCCTTATATCGATAGATTAGATGTGCAAATAAAAAAGTTTAATTTTAATACAAAATATGTTGGTGCAGATGCTGGTTATGCTACAAATCTTATATGTAAAGAACTATATGAGAGGGAATTAAAATCTGTAATGGGATACCGTAGGTCTCCACATACAAAAGGAATGTACACAAAAAATAAATTCCAATATGTTAAAGAACAGGACATTTACGTATGCCCTGACTTAAGGGCTTTACATTATAAAACGACAACAAGAGAAGGATATAAAGAATATGTTGGTAATGCAAAATATTGCGAGATATGTCCAAATAGAGCTCAATGCTTTTCTGCAAAAAGCAAGTTTAAAACTATTAGAAGACATGTTTGGGAAACGTATAAAGAAGATGTTGTAAAGTTCACCAGAACAGATAAAGGCAGAAATATATATAGAAGAAGAAAAGAAACTATAGAGCGAAGCTTCGCAGATTCAAAACAACTGCATGGGCTTCGCTATTGCCATATGCGTGGATTAGAAAATGTGCAAGAGCAGTGTCTGCTTACAGCAGCAGTGCAAAATATGAAAAAGATAGCTAGACTGTTATCTTTACTGTTTTTTGATTTTCTAACTAAGAAGATATTTGTTATTTTAAATTTATCCACAACTCAAAATGCTATCGCATAATTGCATGTAAAAAGCCCAGTATAATAAAAAAATTATACTGGGTTTGTAAACAACCTGAAATATTAAAAAGCAGAAAACAATGTGTTTTCTGCTTTTTAATATTTACAAATAATCACTATGAAAGCTTATGAGTGGTATTGGTATCGAAGGGGTAATTATCAGGTTCTAAAGTGCTATTCGCAACCTCTGCATCCATAAAGGAGAATAAGCAAACGAATTCCTATGCTTTAATTTTACCTTATCTGCTATATAAGATTAGAAGTTAATGAGCATATTATTTATAGTGTAGTCCAGTTTGTTACTCCTGTAATTACTAAAGGTGTATCAAGTATTCATGTACTTGACATAGCAACATAGTTGCAATACAATATAGTGACTAGGTTGTTAAATTACATGGTAGGTGATATAATATGGCAAATTATTCTCAATTATTAAAAGGAATTTTAGAAGGTTGCATATTAAAAATAATTTTAAAAAAAGAAACCTATGGATATGAATTATATAGTTCATTAAAAATTAGTGGTTTTGAGGACTTATCTGAAGGAACTTTATATCCTTTGCTAATCAGGTTGGAAAAAAATGGGTTATTGTCCTCGGTAAGCAGGGACTCACCGCTGGGACCAAAACGAAAATACTATTCTCTTACTAAATTAGGGGAACAGGAATTTTTAGACTTTTGTAGCTCCTGGGGTAAAATTTCAAAATCAGTTAATAAGATATTGGGGGACGACCTAAATGATTAAAACAAAGGCATTAATAATGCAATTAAATAAAGCATCTGAAAAATTATCTTTAGAAAGCAAAGATGTATTTGATGACATTGTAGTCTATGTAAGAACATCCAATATAAAAACAAGGGACGCTGAAGAATTTCTACAACAGATACTAGACAGCTTTTTAAATGCAGAGCAGCAAGGTGTAAGCATTGAAAATGTACTAGGAACAACAGATATTAAGCATTACTGTGAAGAAATAGTAAATACCTATAAATCAAACTATCATTACTCATCACTATGTAGCGAATATGTTATGTACACAGGTATGATCATAACAATATTATCAATTATTAATTATATTACACAAAATTTCGAAGCAATTATAAAATATGGTATTAATGATTTTACTCTCATTCTAAATTTTAATTTAGGAATTATTTTGCAATTTTTGATTATAGGTATTACGATCTTTGCTATTATCATTTTTCTCAAAAAAAACTGCTTTAAGAAAACTTTCAAAGTTAGCAAAACAAAAGAGTTTTTTAAAGTTTGGGTAATAGGATGTCTATGGTTTTGTATTATGTTTGCTTGCACATTTTTAAGGGAAATATTAGAATTTAAATTAAATATAATTTTAGTTCTTATTATTGGAATCGCGTTATATTTTGTAGGGAAATATGCATCAGAAAAATAAAGACAGACTTTGCATTTGTCACTTTAAAATATTTAAATGCAACTTTATTGGAATCTAGGGCTTGCACCTTCAATTGCATGAACAAAGTTAAAATTGAAATTAACCAATTTTACTGGTTTTCAAAAAAACAATACAAATTATGTGAAACGTAAATTTTCTGTCATAAGCAGTTATTTTCATATAAAACCCATTTAATTGGAATGAGAAAATAACAATGACGTGAAAAGAGACTTTAACGACATCCTTAATATATTAAACCCCATATCTAATGATATGGGGTTACTTGAGACGATATTTGTTGTACATAAGTTCAACCTATTATTAGGTTTTCTCATTTTGGTTTTAGTTTCTCACTGCCAAGCAATAATTTACATTATCAAAGGCTGTTATAGGATGCTCTGGATTTAATTTATTATATTTTTTGAAATACTGCTCTGTTATTTCATTCGGTGTCAAATGCTCATAAATCAAGAAATTACTATCAGCTAATAAATTTTTAAGCTCTGAATAGGAATAGCTTGCAAGCATTTTCTCATTAGCCCCACCAGCCAGTGCTACTTGTTTTTTTGTTCGTTCTCCTGCTTTTGGGGTATATGAATCCTCATCTGGATAATCAAAAATAATAACACTGCCTTTTGGTACAATACATGAAATAGTGTTGAGTGTTTCAGCAAAAGTCCGCTTAGACAAATAGTAGCTTATCCCAAGCAAACTGCAAAAACTGATTTTACTTTGATCAAATTCAAAGCAGTCAATTAAATTGCTTTCCCAGTTGTTTTCTGTAAAATCAATTGATACGTAGTGCAGATTGGTAGGTTTTTCTGATAATACTGATTGAATACGATTTTGTTTGTCAGAACCAGTGGCCGGATGGTCAAGTTCAAAAATTTGAATGTTTGATGCCCAATCAGGCTGACGATATGCAAATGTATCATAACCGGCAGCGAAAATTACATATTGTTTTGCGCCAACTCTCACAGCATTTTCAAGTGCTTTCTCCGCAAATGCTGATCTACCAAGTGGAGTTGGAGATAACTGATTATCTACAATCCAATGTAATGCTTCTTTCTGTGTACCGTCAAATAATGGATTGAAAAAATTGATTCCTTTTGACATGTTACTTGAAATTTGTTCGTATTCATTCTCAGTTAAAATGTCTTTTGCCAAGTAATCATCAAATACTTTTTCTGTATTTTGTACTGAATGATATGACCTTGAAAATGCGCTTATCAATGCGGTCATGCTTTTTTGATCCATAAAATTATCACCTCTAATAATTAATACCATTTCATTATCAACAGTACAAGACTTGAAATTTTCCTTATTTTGTGGTATAATATAGGATGAAAATATAAAAGTTTACAAAATAGTAACATTTATAACGATGGCTTTTAGAATTCAGTAGAATAACAAAAGCCATCGCATCTATGAAAGAGTATATAAAAAACAAAATTAATAAATAACCATGAAAAGAGACAAATGACGTGAAATAAAAATTGAACTAAACCGCTAACAGCGGTGGCAGACGAGTGCTAATACGTTAATTTAATTTTTACTTAAATAGAATATAAAGAATTATCTTAAGTAACTAAGATAATTCTTTATTAGAAGGTGCACTTCCTACATACTTTTATTGTCGAAATATTAATAAGGGGAACCGAGATACGCGTAAAATCGGTAATTTAATGTAAAAGTTTTCCATCAAATTACCGGTTCAATTATTTCTTCATCAAGACTTCCCCATTCTATTACACTCGAAATTTTCCCCACAACAACTGTTGGTTCTGCTATAATTTACTCTTTTCCGTTAAAATACAATACTTTTATCAATCTAGCAATATTTTCAGATGCTTTTTTAATGCTATTATATCCATCTTTCAGCGCTTCCTCTAAGTTTTTAGGCTTATCTACTATACCAAAAACTGAAGTTACTCCCATTGAGTATAATTCGTCTATATCATCTCCAACTTTGCCAGCGAGCACAATGGTTGGTATATTATACTTTTTAGCAATGTGTGCAACTCCAGCTATGGTTTTTCCATACTTTGTTTGGCCATCTATACTTCCTTCACCAGTTATAATAAAATCTGCATCTTTAATTCTCTCCTCAAATTTAGTGTGCTTTATAACTAAATCTACACCTCTTAATAAACTACCATTTAATAAAAGGAAAGCCCCACCTAATCCGCCTGCAGCACCGGTCTTTGGTATATTAGAAATATCAAAGTCAAAGGTTTCTACTAATGCCTTGGCAAAATTAATCATTCCAAGTTCGAGTTCATCTGCAATTTCGCCTTTGGCACCCTTTTGAGGTCCAAAAACTTTAGTTGCCCCATTTTCCCCAACAAAAGGATTTTGGACATCACAGGCTACTTCTATACTTATTTTTTTTAGTCTAGTATCCATCTTAGAAATATCTAATTTATGAATTTTAATTAACTCTTTTCCACCAAGTCCTAATTCATTACCCTCCGTATCTAGAGCTATCACTCCTAATGCTTGTAACATCCCTAGACCTCCATCGTTTGTAGAAGATCCTCCAAGTCCAATTATTAAGTGATCTGCTCCTTTATTCAAAGCATCAAGAATCATTTCTCCAACTCCAAAAGTTGTTGTAAACATTGGATTTCGTTTAGAGTGTTCCACTAAATACAGCCCACAAGCTTCTGCCACTTCAATTACTGCCTTTTTTTCTTCTACTAACCATCCATATCTAGCCTCTGTCTTTTCACCTAAAGGACCTGTAACTATTACGTTTCTAAATTCTCCTTTTTGAGCATTTACTATAACCTCAGAGGTCCCTTCCCCACCATCCGCCATAGGAATAATATCAAATTCTGCATCTTTAAAGATACTCTTTATGCCACTTTTCATAGCATGGGATGCTTCAAATCCACTTACACTTTCCTTAAAAGAATCAGGTGCAATCACAAATTTAAGTTTTTTCATTATATCCCCTCTTTATAAATCGCTTATAAATCAATTGCAAAGTTTATTTAAGTTCTGGCCAATATCCTTTATTTGCTAAAATTAACGCATCAAGTACTTTACGTGCTTTTTCAGCAGATACTACTGTTCTATTTAAAGTTAGAGCTTGCAAAGCTTTTTGGTATGAACCTTCCATATATGCATCGACAGTTAGCTTTTCATAAGCTAATTGACCCTCCATTAATCCTTTATAGAAAGTAGATATATTTCCTACAGCGAGGGGTCTTGGTCCATTAGATGTCATTACAGCTGCTACTTCTACCATTGCATCATCTTGAATATTTGAAATCACACCATTATTTTCAGTTATTACTATATATATACGTTGTTTATTATAAGCAATAGACTGGGCAACTTCTATCATGAATTCACTATGTGCATCATTGTGTACAAGTACCGAACCTCTTGAAGTACCCACTTGTGTAACTCGTATGCATTCTTCAAACACTTTTCTTTCTCTACCATCCATTACTTCATTAGCACGAGTATAATTTGGATCTGAGTGTGCTACTTTTTCGCTTGGATATAAATAATATTGTAAGTAGGTATTTGGAAGATACTCTGGGAAGTCTTTAAGCATCTTTGAAACATTCTCATAAGTTGCAAGCCAAGATTTGTCGCGTTGCTCTGCATCAACAGGCTTAAACCCATTTTCACATATTAATTCTCTTAACTTTGGAGCTAAGTCTGTTCCATCTTTATCAAATAAATGTGTAAACCAACCAAAATGATTTAATCCAAAGTAAACTGGTTCAAACTCACTAGAATCCATTCCTAAAATTTTACCGTAAGATCTTAATAAATTTACAGGTTGATCACACATGTTCAATATTTTTTTATCATCCGGAAATACTCTTCTAACTGCCTCTGCCACTATAGCTGCTGGATTTGTATAGTTTAAAATCCATGCATCTTTTGAGTATTTACGGATATCATTAATAGTGTTTATCATATCACCTATAGAACGTAATCCATAAGCAAATCCACCCGCACCACAAGTTTCTTGTCCTACAAGCCCCATACTTAATGGTATTTTTTCATCTTTTTCACGCATTTTAAATCCGCCAGTTCTCATCTGCATAAACACAAAATCCACGTCTTTATAAGCCTCTTCTACATCTGTTGTATAATAAAATTCTAATTCTGGATAGTTTTCTGAAAATAACACCTTTGCAAATTCACCAATAATTGATTGTCTTTGCGCATCAATGTCAAACAGGACTAACCTATTCATTGGGAATGTTTCTTTCATTTTACATAGGCTTTGTAATAGTCCTGGAGTCCATGTACTTCCTCCCCCAACTAGCGTTACGTTAAACTTTTTCAATTGAATCACTCCTATTTATATTATTTTACTGATTTTAAATTGTAAATATAATCATCTACCATGTTTCGTATTTTTGTAACTCTTCCCCCATAAACAATATGAATTGTATTTGGATCAGGAATAATTATACCATTTGGTTTTGTCTTTTTTATTAAATCCTTATTTATTTTTGAACCATCTTTTAACTCAACACGCAAACGTGAAATGCAGTTATCTACATCCACAATATTGTCAAGACCGCCTAGGCCTTCAACGATATTACGTGCTGAAATTTTATCATCACCAGTTAAAGCTTCTCCAGTTCCCGTTTCTTCTTCAGAATCTTCAAAGTCAGATTTACTTCTTCCAATTGTCATTACGTTGAATTTAGAAATAATAAAGCTAAATGAGAAATAATACATTGCAAAGAAAATCGGGCCTAAAAACAAGTAAATAACCCATTTCGTTTGTGCACCTTGTAATACTCCGAAAACAAACCAGTCAATAATTCCACCTTGAATATTTCCAATAGCAGCATGAAACATAGCAGGTACTAAAAATGAAAGACCTGCAAAAACAGAATTCACAATCCATAAGAGAGGAGAAATAAATATGAATGTAAATTCAATCGGTTCTGTAATTCCTGTTAGAATAGCCGCAGTTAAACCAGCTAAAAAGAATTTAATCACTTTGTCTCGTTTCTCTGGAAGAGCTTTACGGTAAATAGCATATACTACAGCTGGCATTCCAAATGCCATGTGTAAGATTTTACCTTGTGCTAAATACTGTGTTGCATTTGTTGAAAACTGTAAATTGTTATCTAGTTGATAAAGATAAATCTGCATTGCACCAACTAAATTATTCCCATCGATAGTCTCTATCCCACCTAATGCCGTAAAACGGAATGTTTGGTTTAAAATATGATGTAATCCTGTAGGATTGATGATCTTTTCTGTAAACCCATAAAGGAAAACTCCAAATAGTCCTGCTTCACTGATAAGTTTTCCTGTGGAAATAATTGCTGCATTAATCGCTGGCCAAACAAATGCTAGTATCATACCCACAATTACCATGATAAGTGCTGAGATAATTGGAACAAATCGCTTACCACTATAAAATGATAAGGCTGGATGTAATTCCGTTTTTCTGAATTTATTATGGATTAGAACTCCCATAAGACCTGCTATAATACCGCCAATCACATTCATGTTATAGACAAATATTCCAAGCATATTTGTAAATAATGAATTCTTCAAGATTGCATCCACTTGACTCATTGATTTATTTGCCGTTAAATATTCAACAGTTGTTGTTAATGGTGTAAGTCCTTGCACGCTTAAAATATAACTTATACCAACAAGCATTGCAATATAGCCAACAACTGCAGAAAACACTGCAACTTCTTTATCACGTTTTACCATTCCAAGTGGGATTGCCATAGCAAACAATAAAGGAAGTTGTGCAAATGGCAGTCCGGATACTTTACGGATAAGTCCTAAAAAGATTTGTAATGGCTCATTTCCTAAAAAAGGTATCGCTTTAATAATGTTTGGATTCTGAAGCGCTGCAGCCAGCCCCAAAAATATTGCCATAAAGGACAATAAAGAAATTGGAAATAATAATGACTTCCCAAAGCTTTGAAAATTCTTCTTAAAATTTGACATTTAATAGCCCCCTAATATTTAGGTTAATTTTAAATTTATGTTATTAATTAGTTATAACTAAAAGAATTCTATTTTTTAATTATAATGTTTAAAATTTCTTGTGGTTTAATAGTGTAGGCTGTTATTTTCTCTAATTTGTTTTCGGTTGGAGTTGCTAAGTAAGTTTCTTCTGTGAAAACAAGTGAAACATTCTCATCCTTAGGGTTAAACATCCGTATAAAAAGATCATTTGTTTGTTCTGTAAGTTTTAATGCAGATACAACGCATCCATTTAAATCCAAATTTAAACTTGTATTAATATTGGTTGTAAACCTAGGTATATTAACATTAAAACGATTAAATTCCTTTAATTGATACCCCATAATAGGAGTTAAAAATTCTTTTCCTTCAAAGGCTTTATTAACCTTTGGCTTATGGAAAGTAAATGCTAAGTTAAATGTAAATTTCTGATTTTGGAGTTGATTATCAGGTGTTTCAATTTCAATGCCTGAAGGTCTTCCTGGCCGATTTATAAGTTCACGTTTTCCAAGGTGGGAAAAGCATCTAAAGAGTGTAATATAAATGTTTTTATCGTAAACCTCATATTCTTTTAATCCATAAGCAAAAATAGTTCCTTGCTTATCTTCATTTTCTAAAGAAATATAGGATTGAAAAGTTTCAATAGAGACAGGTTTTTCCACCCATTTTTCTTCTTTCCAAACTGAAAGTTCTTTATGGTTATACACAGGCTTTTTAACAACAGATAAATGAGAATCTACCTGGACTGTATCGGAAACAATCTCTGTATTAAATACCAATCGATATCTGGCATCCATGGCCATATTGGTATGCCTTATTTGCACATAACCTTTTGCATCTCCCTTATATAAGGTTATGTTAACTTCAAAACATACCTCTGTGCTAAGCTTGCCTTCTGCTCTTTCATTAAGGTCATTTGGTACAATATAATTAAGCTTACATTTTAGTACTTCTAAATTACTATCTTTGATGGTGGTAATATTTGTAATGTTAACATTTTGATGATTTATAAGTATATCTTTGTGTGGCGGTGAATAATCATAACTATCACCTGCATCACCACTATTCTCAATGGAAATTACATTTTGTACAACTTCACCGGTAGATTTATTTTTCAATGATATTGTATTTTCCTGAACTAGCAGTTCATAAAATTCATTTTCAATGGACTCATCATTGTTTATATTTACCTGCTTATTCCCCTCAAGGTCTTTATAACTTAAATAGCGAATACTAAGCCCATCAATTTCATTTATTTTTGCTTTTACTTTACTTTTATAGACTTTTATATCCAATAAGCGAGCAGCCACTTGACGATCAATAAGTCCCGCATCAACCAATTCTTGTTCTAATAACACATATTCAATATGATTACTTTCTTCATCTAGGATCTCGAAATTACTTGAACGGGTAATCAATTCAATTTCTACAAATTGATCTTTTCTTAAATGCGGTAAAAAGTTGTAAATTGTAATAGTTTTTTCATCTTGATTCTTATTTCCTAAAGAAATTAACCTCATATACAACTCAGTTTGTGTATCCACGGCCTCTTTCACATTTAGTAATCTTTTCTTAATATCTTGATTTACATAATCTGAATTACAACCGCCTATACTATCATGAGCATGAGCGCCAAACATCTGTTTATAACATTTAGCGAATAGTGCATGAGGGTAGTCTAATTTTAAATGCGATGCTAAAACTGCTAAAGGTTCTAAAATATTGTACATTTTATATTCAATTTCAGTATTAAGTAGCTTAATATCCATTCTTGTAGAATTGATGGTTCGATGAATTCGTGCATGCTTGCTGTGGATAAGCTCTCCTTCTACAACTTCAAGCTTACAATCCCTTAAAGAATCTACGTAACTCTCAAAATCACTAACGCTTATATTATCGTCGGGATATATTTTTTTTAAGTGTTTTATAATAAGATGTATATCTTTTTGGATAGGCATCTGATCGTGACCGTTCATAACAAGCCTGGCATTACCTGCACTGTAGTTATCTAGTACCTCTAGAATTTTCCCCGTACGCTGCTTCAAAGCATCATAATCAGACTCTAAATATTTGGCTCCTTGATAACCAGTGGCAAGATTAATTCCATAAATTCTACTTCCATCAATTCCTTCCCAAATAAAGTCTGATTTTGGGGCCATTAATTCACTGAACCCTCGCCAAAAGACTGTACTTTCAATACCAAACTGTTTGTAAATTTGTGGCATCTGACTGGAATGCCCAAAAGTGTCTGGCGCATACCCAACTTTCATCACGTCTCCATATTTAAGTGCGGTTTTAATCCCATAATATAAATTACGAATTATTGATTCTCCATGGACAATCAGTAAGTCTGTTTGGGTGTACCATGGTCCAGTGCGAAGCTGATTTGACTGTACTACCGCCCTTAACCGATCTTCCCATTCTGGTGCCACCTCCAAAAAATCATCTATCATGACACTTTGACCGTCTAATATATATATAATATCTTCATGTTCCTCTAAAAACTGAATTACTTCCTGGAAATGGTTTCTGAGTAGCACCTGTGTTTCATCTTTTGTAAAATACCATTCACGATCCCAATGCGTATGCATAAGTATCTTTATATCTCTTTTCATTGTGACCCTCCCTACTGCGATGTAATTCTTTACATTTTCATTATACGACGTTTTATTACCTTGTTATCTCCAAGTTTACGGATAATTATACATAAAATTTGTGCAAAAAAAAACATAGTAGTGGTTCTACTATGTGAAAAGAATACAATTCATTTTTTTATAATACCTTGGCTATTTGATCAATAAGCTCATTTACCATAATAATCATATGAATTTGTTGTTCCCTAGAAATACCATCTAGTTTATCCATATTAACTTCATGGTAAAAAACACCATCACTAATTTGAGCAAGGCTACTATCTTTTTTAGTAATTGATACCAGCTGCATATTGTAACTCTTAGCTTTCCTTGCTATTTGATTTATCCTAAGAGTTTCCCCAGAGCTTGAAAAAATAACAATTACATAATCCTTAAATTGATCAAGCATTTTTATTTCGCTAACAAATACTGTAGGAATTCCGAGGTATAATAGCTGTCTTTGAAAATATTTAGCTGAAATTTCTGATCCTCCAAGACCATAAATCAATAATTTCACATAACTCCCTTTGAAATATTTAATAATATCTTTTGCACTTTCGAAATTTATTTTTTCTAGAAAAAATTCTGTTTTATTAATACGCTCTTGACTGTGAGTTTCGATAAATGATAGATCTTCTTTAATTGCATACTTCAGTTCACTATAACCATTAAACCCTAAAGTTTTGCATGCACGATTAATGGTTGCTTGCGATGTAAAACTTTTCTCACTTAGTTCTATAACTGACAACCGAGGGATAGAATTAAAATGCTTTTCTAAATAGTCAAATACTGCCTCTTCACTTTTAGAAATTTTATTAATAAACCTACGCTCTTTCAATTTATGAATCACTTTATACTGCAAAGCTCTCCTCCTCTAATCTTCCACCCACCTGGTTCGTGTTCTTTCTTATTAAAATGGAAGCTCCTCATCACTTATTTCATTATTTTCAACTAACCCATTTTCAAAAGCCTGCTCACATGTTATACCAAAAGGAAACCCAATAAAAGTATATCATACTATACTCAAACATCGCACATGTAAAAATTTGATAATTATCTTTAAATACTGTCGCAAAATATAAAATTCATAGTTTTGTGACATCAAATAATGCCAACAAAAAAGGTTTACTTTTGTGACATTTATAGGTTTGTAAAAACAGTATATAATGGTATAATATTCTTAGAAGCTATGTCTGATTGGTATTGTATTATTACATAATGGTAGAAAAACACAAATTGTATATAATGAGGTGCAGAACATGATTGATTATAGTGAAATTATAAAAGAGAACTCTATCTTAGAATCAAACAGATTAATTCTGAGACCATTTTCTATAGAGGATGTAGATGATGTATTCTTATATACCAGTGATGATATTGTAACAAAATATTTAACATGGCCGTCGTATAAGGATATATCACAAACTGAGGACGTAGTAAAAAAAATTTATATAGGTAAAATTGGAGTTTTTGCAATTGAATTAAAATCAGAGCATAAATGTATTGGATGCATTGATTTAAGACTATGTATTCAACATAATAAAGCAAGTTTTGGGTATGTATTGAATAGGAAATATTGGAACAATAATTACATGTCAGAGGTGTTAAGTTTAATATTAGACCTTTCATTTTCAAAATTGGAATTGAATCGCATTGAAGCTACACATTATGTAGGAAATGAAGGTTCGGGTCGTGTTATGCAGAAATGTGGAATGAAATATGAAGGAACAGGTCTACAGGAAGTAAAGGTTAAAGGTACTTTTTATGACGTTGTTCATTATGCAATTTTAAGAGAACATTGGATTAATCCAACACAAGTTCAAAACTTATAAATAGAAATTACAAACTAAGAAGTTGTTTCCTAACTCCATTATTGCAGGGGTTTTTAGATTTGATGAAAAGACATATTATAAGGCTAGTGAATCAGCTAAAGAATTACCAAAAGTTGATTTTAATAAATAGGAGTTACAATATGAAGAATTATTTAATGAAATTAATTAGGAAGATTTATGATATTCCATGGAGAATACTTAACAAAGAAAAGATTAAGATGAGAATTATCTTTGTAGGTATGATAAGTATATTTTTACTGAGTCAAATAACAGCGATGAAGCTAGTGAATGCAGAGACCGAATATCCTAAAGCTACAGAATTGAAATATGTTAATGATTACGGTAAAGTGATAGATAGTAAATCAGCAGAATATATTTTGTCCATAGGTAAAGAATTAGAAGCTAAAACAGGTGCGCAGGCTACTGTTGTAGTTATAGATTCACTGCAGGGAGAAACTATAGAATCTTATGCTACTGGCATTTTTAGAAGCTTTGGTATTGGACAAAAATATAAAAATAATGGATTATTAATTCTGTTATCAATGGAAGAAAAAAAGTGGAGAGTGGAGGTAGGCACAGGTCTAGAAGGGGCGGTTACGGATATATATTCCTCAAGTGTTATGAATGATTTTGCAGTTCCCAAATTCAAGGAAAATCAATATGGAGAAGGTCTTCGTGCAGCATATTCAGCTCTAGCAGATAATATAGCTAAAGAATACAATGTAAAACTAGATAAGGACGTTAATGTTCCACAATATGTTGGAGACTCAAATGTCTTTGAAGACTCACATGTACTTGAAAGCTCAGATCTTGTTGAAAGGGGTAAGAAAAGCCTGATAATAGGATTTTTTGCATTATGGCTTTTTCAATTTGTTCGTAATATAGGGAACGGTGATGGCTTCGGAGGAGGTTCATCAAGTGATGGAGGATCTTTTGGAGACTTCGGAGGTTCTGGAGATGACTCCGGAGGCTTTGGAGGCGGTTCATCTAGTGGGGGAGGATCTTCTGGAGGATGGTAATATAATGATTTTGTAAAATTAAACATTAAAAAGCAGAAAAACAATGTGTTTTCTGCTTTTTTATAATTAGAAATAATTACTATTAAATTTTAGGAGTCTCATATGCGCCTCATATGGATGTATCCTTTTTATTTTTCATTTGAAAATTATTGTTACATTTTTAAAACCCATATTTGATAGCATGCCTTGTAAAAGTAATTTAGTATTAGCATTAGCGCTATCTAAAAATCCTGTTTTTATTAAATCAGCTTCAACCTTAACTTTTTCATTACTGATTTCGTTTATCATATCTTGCATACTAAGCTTGTTAAACATTGAGGATTTTTCATCATAAATGAATAAGTCTTTACTATTTATTACATGATCTAAGATTTTAGCTTTTTTTAAAGTTATAGTAACGCTATCATTAGTGACAAGAACATCTAAATCTTTTAAATCTACTCCAGCTTTAATATAGCCATTGTATTTTATTAAAAATGATTTTTCAGTAAATGGAATAGAGTAATCTTTTAATTTTTTATTATCTCTTAGAGATATTATGTTTGAATAATTATACCTTAATGTAGAAAGTTCTGAAATTTTGGACAATCTTTCCGAAATAAGGGTAGAAGTTATAGAATTATCATTATTAAATTTGATTATAATCGAATTAATCATTATTACCCCGATTATTAATATTAAAAAAATAAATTTATTTTTACGATTTAGGGGGTTAAAGGCGGATTTTAAATTCATACTAACACAACTCCTTATAATATGTGGCGATAACGATTAAAGGGAATTTTACAATTAAATAATAAGTACAGTTATTGTATTATATGGTACTAAAGCATAGTTTTAAAACTAGAAATTCAAAAAAAACGATAATTTTTAAACAAGTGAGGAACCTTAATAAAGTATTTTTAGGAAAATATGTTTTTTTGTGCAAACGCGTGCATTAAACTAAAAAATTATGTATAATGATTATAAAAGATACAATTACAACAAATACAAAAGAAAACAACCAATTAAAAATTAAATTTAATTTTTAATTGGTTAGTGCTAAAAAAGTATAGGAGGGAAAATTAATGGATATTAACAATCTTCCAAGAGTTGCTTATTTTTGTATGGAGTATGGACTACAATCAGACTTTAAAACTTATGCAGGTGGACTAGGAATACTTGCAGGTGACCATTTAAAAGGAGCTAAAGATTTAAATCTACCACTAGTGGGAATAGGTCTCAAGTGGAAACAAGGATATACTGAGCAACTTGTAGATGAAAATGGAAAAGTATACGATACATATCATAATTATAATTATGATTTTTTAAAGGATACAGGGGTAAAAGTAACTGTTAAAATCAGAAATTTGGATGTAGTGTGTAAGGTTTGGAAATTAGAGGAATTTGGGAATAACCCAATATACCTTTTAGATACTGATATACCGGAAAATGGTGACAATTGGATAACTGGACAGTTGTATGGATGGTTTGGAGAAGAAAGAATTGCTCAAGAAATGGTGCTAGGTATTGGTGGAGTAAAAGCTTTGAGGGCATTGGAAATTCCTATAAATGTATACCATTTCAATGAAGGGCATGCGGCACTCGCGGCTACAGAGCTTATTAAAGAAAAAATGCAATCAGGATATAGTTTTGAGGAGTCTTGGAGTAAAACACGTGAGGAAGTAGTATTTACAACTCACACTCCAATAGTTGAAGGTAATGAATCTCATGATGTTTCCAAATTAGAGTACATGGGAGCATTTAATGGATTAACTAGGCAGCAAATGATTAGATTTGGTGGAGAACCATTTAATATGACAATAGCAGGACTTAGGCTTTCAAGAAAGGCTAATGCCGTAGCTCAACTCCACATGGAAACTGCAAATAAAATGTGGAAAACAGTTGCTGGAAGGCCATCTATTATTGGGATAACTAATGGAATTCATAAACCTACTTGGGTAGATAATCGAATCACTAAGGCATATGAAAATAATGGAGACCTATGGGGTACCCATATAACTGTTAAAAAGGAATTAATAGCGTTTATTAAAGAAAGAACGGCCATAACGCTTGATCCGGATAAGTTACTTATCGGATTTGCAAGAAGAGCTGCACCGTATAAGAGAAGCGATTTGATATTTACTGATGAAGAAATTATTTCTCCATTACTCCAAAGTGGAAAAGTTCAAATCGTATTCTCAGGAAAAGCTCATCCACTTGATGATACAGGAAAAGAAATAGTAGCAAAGCTTGTAAGGATGATGAAGAAGTATCCAAATAGCGTAGTGTTTTTAGAAAATTATGACATGAATATAGGAAGGATGCTAACTAGGGGCTCGGATGTTTGGTTGAATAATCCAAGGAGACCTTTAGAAGCTAGCGGAACTTCGGGAATGAAGGCTGCGATGAATGGTGTACTTAACTGCTCTATTCTAGATGGGTGGTGGCCGGAAGCTTGCAAGGATGGTGTAAATGGATGGCAGTTTGGAGATGCAGTGGGTCTTGATGATTTATCAGAAGTAGAATTAGATAAACATGATACAGAAGCTCTTTATGATACTTTAATAAATAGGGTTATGACTACCTATTATGAAAATAGAGAAAAGTGGATAGAGATGATGAAAGAAAGTATTAAAACTACAAGCTATGAATTTTCAGTAGAGAGAATGTTAGACGAATACTATAACAAGATGTATATAAAATAAAATATAAAAACAACTTCAAAACTATTTACAGTCTCTTCAAAATGAAATTTTTAAGGATTGGGAAATAGACTCAATGTGAAAGTAACACAATTAGTATTGTGTTACTTTCAGTTTGAATGTTACTTAATACTAATATTTGATATTATTATGTAATATATTACTTTTAAGTACACAGGGATGCCGTACTGCCTCATATTAACAGGCTAATATACCTTTTCGGGGGGGGGCGGGTACAGCCAACATACGGGTAAAAATAGGCCACATGATGGAAGTAATATCCAACATGTGGCTATATATTGTTTTATAAGTGTTGCAACAAGCCTATTTCTATTTGAAACATTTCATATGTCCTTTTTATAACCCCAGTGAAACATATTTTAATAGTGTCATTAGGTACGCCCTATTGGTATAATTGATTAGTAATGGTAAAATAAGTATTTGGACTGTCCCATAAGACTTGTATCAGAATGGAGGCGGACATTTGAGAAAAATAGGATATGTTCGTGTAAGCTCACAGGACCAAAATGAAGAAATGCAAATTAAACAATTAAATGAAATTGGAGTAGATATTATTTATCAAGAAAAAATATCTGGAGCAACTTTGGATAGAGAGAAACTTAAGAATATTACTATATAATTCTATTTTAATCCATTTTTAATGATTTTTTATAGTATATAAAAATCATTACTACCGTAATATATCCTTCAACTATTGCAAAATGCATTTCTCTGTTGTAATATATACACTATCAGAAAAATAATAGCGTTTAAATAATAAATAAAATTTTTGTTATTCCTAATTTAAGGATATATAAATATAACAAGAATTGTTTAGATAATAGATAGGAGTAACTATGATAGAAATATATTACTATACGATTGTTATGATTGTTATAGCAACCTGGATAATAAGTAGAATTATAATTAATTCTAAAAATAAGCAAATTAATTGGAAATATGAACTTAAAAGAGCGTTTATATTCTTTTGTGTAGCTGTAATACTAAGATTTACTTTCTTTCCTTTTGATTTAGTCAATGGTCATATACAGCCACTTACTTTGGAAATGAATAAAATTTATCCATTCAGAATAAATTTTATTCCATTAGTTAATCTTTTTGATTATGAAGGCTCTATCCGAGATACACTGATTAATGTAATTGGAAATACTGCTATGTTTATCCCTATCGGTATCATAATACCTCTTACATTTTCAAAATTAGATAGTTTTTCAAAAGTGATTACAATAGGCTTTATTACTTCCTTAATCATTGAAATAATGCAACTTCCATTTATTAGTAGGGTATCTGATATTGATGATCTTATTTTAAATACAGTTGGATGTGGTATCGGATTTGCTTTCTATTATTTAGCTCATAGAGTTAAACAATATTATACTAAGAAACTAAGACTGTAAGTTCATTAGTATTGTAGAAAATATTAGTATATGTCCTAAAACCCCTCTTATTTTACAATTTAGGGAATAGTTAAAACGAAAAAGAGTGTATCCATTGAAATTAATTACTTTCATGAGGTACACTCTTTTTTTGTTCTCTCGTTTTCCATGAAACTTTATTTTTTAAACTTTTCCAAATTCTACTGGAACCAAAACGGCAATAGAATTACCATATTAGCCTATATTTATTACAACTACCATCTCCTTCGGTAAAACAGTTCTTTGCATCAGCTTCATTTCTATAATCCTTTGAAAATATTACTTTATAAATCAAATCATGTTAATATAAATAAGGGATTTATAAATTAACATGATTTTTAATTTGCATTGGGGGGCCTCTATGAAACGATACATACTATATATGTATAGTCTCAGTCTACTTAGTTTACACTCATATATCTAAAAAACAAAGAAAAGTTAGATGCCGTGAAACCAAAATTTAACTGCATAATTGGTGCCTAATTGACAATATCGGGTACAGCCCCCTAATATTAAAATATTTTTAAGAGATATGAAAGGAATAAATATATGTATGATATTACTATAGTAGGGTCAGGAGTTAGTGGGATGTTCCTCGCATATACTCTGGTACAGACAAAATCAAAATTAAAAATACTGATGATAGAAAAGGGAAGAAAATTTATAGACAGGGTATGTCCAATGGAAAACGGATTAAGCAAAAGATGTATCCATTGTAAACCATGTAATAAATTTCAAGGTTTTGGTGGTATGGGTAGGTCTGAGGGAAAATTTAATTACACTAATGATTTTGGTGGTTATTTAGGTGAAAAAATAGGAAACAGAACTGCACTAGAATTAATGGAATGTATTGATAATATCTTATGTCTATTTGGTGCAGACACAGTTAAATTATATAGTACAGAGAATGAAGAACTTAGTAGAAGAGTAAAAGAGAAAAATTATAATATACTAACTACAAAAGTAAGACATTTAGGAACAGCATTGTCTTATGGAATTTTAAATAAAATGTATTCACATCTTAAGGATAAGGTAGATATTAAGTTTGAGTTAGATATAACTTCTATAGATAAAATGAATAATGTATTTAACTTGAATAGTAAAGAAAATGTTTTCCAGTCTAAGATAGTTATATTAGCTACAGGTATAAGTGGAGGAGCGGAATTTCTGAAATATTGTCAAGCTTTTAATATTGAGCCCTATAGAAAAAGGCTGGATTTAGGGGTAAGGGTTGAAATGAAGGGTGATCAGTTAGACTCTATTCTTAAAGATTCTTTTGAAATTAAGATTAATTACAAAGGTGATGGATTTGAAGCTACAACTTATTGTATGAATCCTAAAGGAAAAGTAATCAAAAAGTTTCAAAAAGGCATCGTAATGGCTGATGGTCAAAATTATCTTGAAACAGACAGTCCGAGTTGTAACTTAAATTTTTCTATTCTTGTACCAAAATATTTTTCTTGTTTTATTGAGGCGAACGAATATGCCACAAGTATAATAAAATCTATAAATAAAGATAGAGAAAGAATAGTACTTCAAAGATTTGAGGATTTAATAAATAATAGGGCAACTACAAAAGAACAACTTACTAAAAATAGTATTCAGCCGTCGATTGAAGGTGAGGGTGGAAATCTATATAATGAAATTCCGAAGATTTATATAGATGCACTATTAAAAATTATTAAATCAATAGAAGATATAATAGGAAAAGAGATTTCTGAAGACACTTTATTATATGGAATTGATGCAAAATTTTATGAACCTGAAATTAGTACTAATGAATATTTTGAGACCAAACAAGAGGGACTTTATGTTTTAGGAGATTGTTCAGGAACAACCTATTCTTTATCACAGGCGGCTGCAAGCGCAGTATATCTCGGTAGGTATTTGTTAAACAATAATAATAAATAATAAGATACAAAAGGGTTTGTAATAACATTTTATATAGTTTAAAACGTATCTATAGGATTATGAATAAATATGACCTCTTTAAAATATCTTTCGAAATATTTGACATAAAAATACTCCTCCTTGCAATTTTTGATAATTAGCTTATCTCAATTATTGGCAAGAAAGAGTACTTTTTATTCTGTTTACACAAAATTACTTACAGGCCCTTTTGAAGTTGTTTTTTGTTATAAAATGATTATTTTACTTCCACAATCCAGCCTTCAGGAGATTTTATTTCTCCAAATTGGATTCCGTAAAGAGTATCATAAAGCTTTGTAGTAACTGGGCCCACTTCTGTCTCGCTGTGGAAAACATGAAGTTTACCGTTATATTCTATACCACCAATAGGCGTTATTACAGCAGCAGTTCCACAAGCACCTGCTTCTTTAAATTCACTAAGAGTACTTATTGCGACATCTCTTTCTTGTACTTCCATTTTTAAATATTCTTTTGCAAGATAAAGTAATGAGCGCTTAGTTATGCTAGGAAGTATTGATGGTGATTTTGGGGTTACAAATATATTATCATTTGTAATTCCAAAGAAGTTTGCAGAACCAACTTCTTCGATGGTGGTATGAGTTGCTGGATCAAGGTAGACACAGTCAGCAAATCCTTTTTCTTTAGCTTTTTCATAGGCAAGAAGGCTTGCAGCATAGTTTCCTCCAACTTTTACATTGCCTGTTCCATAAGGGGCGGCTCTATCATAGTCATCAGATGTCATAAAGTTTACTGGGGCTAGTCCTCCTTTGAAGTAAGCGCCTACAGGGCAACAGAATATTCCAAATAAAAATTCAGGAGCTGTACTTACGCCAAGGTTATCCCCAATACCTATCATATAAGGTCTAAGATAAAGTGTTGCTCCGGTTCCATATGGTGGAACAAATTTTTCGTTTGCTTTAACAACTTGGATACATGCATCAACAAATTTTTCAACGGGGATCTCAGGCATGAGAACGCGTGAACAACTGTTCATCAAACGCTTGGCGTTTTCGTAAGGTCTAAACAATTGGATATTGCCTTTTTTTGTACGATAAGCTTTTAATCCTTCAAAACATTGTTGGCCATAATGAAGAGCGGTTGAAGCTTCACTTATACAAAGTTTGTTATCTTCAACTAGTTTTCCGTCATCCCATTTGCCATTATTCCATATTGAAATATAACGTAAGTCTGTCTTGCTATAAGTAAAACCTAATTTATTCCAATCGATGTTAACATTTGCGGTCATATTAATCCCCCTATTTTGTAATTGGTTTTTATTTAAACGATGGTTTATACAACAGTATAAATATAATATTAAATTCTAAATGTTGTAAAAATTCGTATAAGATAGAATATGAGTATTATTGTAACATAAAATATGTACGGCTATAGCTTTTTCAGTATTTTCAGTATTTTAATAAGCTAAATTTAAAACATTTAAAGAATGAATAAAAAGTTGCATTAATGCAACTTTTTATTCATTCTTTAAATGTTTATTTTGAGATGATTAAGTTATTAATTTGACACTTCGGGAATATTATTTTTATCTTTACTCTTACTGCTATTAATATCATTTATAGATTGAAGACTTGTGCTGTTTTCCATATTAGCTATTGCGTCATTAACTTTTTTGTTTTTAGTCTTTTTATTTCTGTTCATGAGTTATATCTCCCTTCATATTTTTGTAGTAGGTATATTAATAGCATAGCCAGATTTTTTTGTAATATGTATGTGTAAATAGTAAAAGCTCAAACCATTTTACAAGTTAGAATGGTTTGAGCCTTTACTAAAATAATTTTTTGAAGCAGTTTTTGCATATAGTAGTTTTACCCTTATTGGCTGAAATGCATTCATCCTTTGACACCGGCTTTCTACATATTTCACATATTAGTGTTGACGTAGAGCTGTTAAGAGCCACAGATTTTGGCTTATTTACTTTAGCACCTATGGTGTTTTTTTTATTTGAGGGTGGATCGTAATTTATAGGTTGCTGTTTTTCTTTTTTTTCAACTATTGCGTAATTCATAGCATATGTACTTTCAGCAAAAAGTTCTAATTCAAATCTAGGATTTTCTTTATCATAAAACTCCTCAATAATAAGTCTTGTAACTTGGGCATCATTTACTATAAGACCACTTTTCTCTATACCATCGAAAATGCTTTTAGTTATGTTGTTTGTATCAGGATGCCTTTTTATACTTTTATAATATACTTTTAGAACAGCAATAAGGGATTCTGTTAAAAAAATATTACAGTTTTGGATTCTGCATTGATAAGCAATCTCTTCCTCATACAGAGCGTATCTATCATGGTACTTCCCGGAATTATAAGGTAAAATAGCTCTGCCATTCATGTTGAAAAGTTTAAAATTAGATTTTGAAATAGGTGAGCCTTTTATTATGACCTTTGCGTAGGTGTTACTCATATGTCCCTCCTAGGATCTATCTTAAATAGATAATAACTAATAGCCATATTCAAAAAAGTTTGAATATTTGATTTGTTATTTTTTGATGACTTAATTGAACTTTCTATAATATAATCATATATGCAATTATATCATAGAAAGATAGATACTTAGTTTAAATCTATTTATGTACACTTAAGTAAGTAAGTGAGTACACTTAAGTAAGTAAGTGAGTACACGTAAGTGAGTACACTTGGAAATGCATATAAAAATTTGATATGCTAAAGTTAATAAAGTATAATTAATTTATGTTATTAACAGATGTAAACATTCATTGAACATAAAGTTCTTAGGATGTTTTTATGAATATAGAGAAAAAATTATATAAACTATATTAAAGGTGGTAAAAACAATGGAAAAGGATATTAAAATACTTGCAATTGAATCGAGTTGTGATGAGACAGCGGCGGCAGTAGTCGTGAATGGTCGTGAGATTCTATCAAATATAATTGCATCACAAATTGATATACATGAAAAGTTTGGGGGTGTTGTTCCTGAGGTGGCATCTAGAAAGCATATAGAAGCAATAAGTGCTGTAGTTCAAGAGGCGTTGGACGAGGCTAAAGTTACATTAGACAATATAGATGCAATAGGAGTAACTTATGGCCCAGGGCTAGTAGGGGCACTACTGGTAGGAGTTCAATATGCTAAGGGGCTCGCATATGCAACGAATAAACCTTTAATTGGAGTTAATCATATAGAAGGTCATATAAGTGCCAATTTTATTCAATATAAAGAACTTGAACCACCATTTATGTGTTTGGTAGTTTCGGGTGGACATACATTTATTGTATATATGAAGGACCACGGTGAATTTGAGGTTATGGCTCAAACTAGAGATGATGCAGCAGGAGAAGCCTTTGATAAGGTGGCTCGGGCAATTGGGCTAGGATACCCTGGTGGTCCTAAAATAGATAAAATAGCAAAAGAAGGCAATGCAGGTGCTATAAAATTTCCAAAAGCTAAATTTCATGAAGATACTTTAGACTTTTCTTTTAGTGGGGTTAAATCTTCGGTGCTAAATTATCTGAATAAAATGAATATGAAAAATGAAACAATTAATGTACCAGATGTGGCCGCATCTTTTCAAAAGGCAGTGGTTGATGTTTTGGTTCATAATGCTCTAGAGGCATGTGAAATTAAAGGCGTAGATAAAATAACAATAGCGGGTGGTGTGGCATCAAATTCTTGCCTTAGAGAGACAATGATAAAAGAAGGGCAAAAGAAGAACATAAAAGTTTTGTTTCCAGAAATGATACTTTGCACTGATAACGCAGCTATGATTGGAAGTGCAGCTTACTTTGAATTAATTAAAGGAAGAATTTCACCGCTAACGCTAAATGCGATACCGAACTTAAAACTTGGAGAAAGATAGGATAATATAAATATAGAGTTACTAAAGAACGAACATAGTGAATTTTATATAAAAAAGGAATGCGGATATATTACAATATATCTGCATTCCTTTTTGAAAATATTCTTATAATTCAATATCCTTTTCCGCAAGCTTCCTGTTAATGAATCTTTCAACTATCAGTAAAATAATCGCCATTGTGGGTACTGCAAGGAACATTCCAAGAACCCCAAAGGTTCCGCCACCTATGAGTATTGCAAGGATAATAAGTAAAGGGCTTAAACCAACAGATTTCCCAAGGATCTTTGGCCCTAAATATAATCCATCAAATTGCTGAAGAATAATAATGAATATAAGCACCCAAAAAGCCTTTATAGGGCTAAAGAATAGGGTAATGAAAAAAGCAGGAACCATTCCAATTAATGGTCCGAAATAAGGAATCATATTTGTAATTCCAACTATTAAGCTTATAAGTATAGTATTAGGTATTCTAAAAATACTAAGTCCTACAAAGCATATAATACCAATGATAACAGAGTCAATAAATTTTCCGATAACAAAACCTGAAAAGATATAATTGGCTTCTTTGCTAAATTTTATAAAACCATCTGCATTTTCTTTTTTTAAGATAGCATAAATCAGTCTCTTTATATTTAATATTAAGGATTCTTTATCCTTTAAAAGATACAAAGATACAACAAATCCAAGCAGAAATTTCATAAAAGAAGAGGTGAAACCTACGGCTGTTAGCAAGGCAACACTGATACCGGTATTTAGATATTTACTTAAGTTAGACATAAGTGTTAAGGTAGTTTCGTCTAAATATTTAGTTACACCATATTTATCAAGCAATTGAACCTTATCCATATTTTCATAAAACCAAATTCGAGTTTTAGATATATATTCGGGAGTTGAAACTGTTAGTTCGCGAATACTTTCACCTATACTAGGCGTTAGTATAGTGATACTAAAAACTATTATGCCTAAAACACATATATACATAATAAGTAGAGTTAGATTACGCTTTGTATGGAACTTTTTTTCAATATTGACCATAACGGGGTTTAATAAGTAGGCTATACCGAATGCCCATATAAATGAACTTATGTATGATATAAAAATACTAAGGGCATTGGTAACTAATTCTATGTGGTATACTATTCGAAATAAAATAAGCGATAATAAGATTATAGGGATTAAATTTAAATAAGGGATTTTTTTATCTTTGAACAAGCTCAATTCACTTCCTTAATTAATAATTATTTTAAAAATAATACGATGATGTAAGTATATCATAAATATAAAAATTAAAGAATATTTATAACATATTTCAGGTCACTATAAGGTTTATAGTGAATATTTTTGTTTTTTGCGGGACGGTTAGTAAGTATTTAAGTTAGCAATTAACAAATAACAATATTATGGATATTTACAATATATTTACAATATTATTATTGACTAATGGTAATAAAAGTATATAATAAATAAGTATGGTGAACAAATGACCGATGGTCATAAATTAAAATTAAAACCTAGGTGGTAAATGCATTATGAAAAAAGTTGAAATTATTAAAGAAAAACAAAGTAAATCGGAAATGAACAAATTAAAGAAGAAAAAGAGATTATACGACTCAGCTTATGAACTTTTTACAACTAAAGGGATTAATGACACTGCTATAAACGATATTGTAAAAGGAGCAGGAGTTGCCAAAGGAACTTTTTACCTTTATTTTAAAGACAAATATCACATTATTGATTTGATAGTCTTAAGAAAGAGTTCAAAAGTTTTAAAAGAAGCTATTGAGGTATCTATGAATAAGGAGTTTGAAGAATTTAATGATAAAGTAATATTCTTTGTAGATTATATAATTGAATATTTAAGGGAAGATAAAAAGCTTCTAAGGCTTATATATAAAAATCTTTCTTGGGGTATTTATAGAAAGGTGATAGCAGAACCTTTGGAGTACAACGAAATGAAGGAAATCGCAAAAGTATTTATGGATAATATAGTGAGCGAAACGATGTGTATATCGCAAGCTGAAAAGATATTATTTATGATTATTGAACTAACAGGTTCGGTTTGCTATAGCTCAATTATTTTAGAGGAACCAGATACTATAGATAATATGAAACCTGTGTTATTTAAAACTATTAAGAAAATATTGCAAAATTAATTTTCTAAGGGAGGGATGACCTAATTGAAAAAGTTCGGACATTTTATAGCTAAAAATAGGATAATAATTTTAATTATTTCTACATTGCTACTGGTTCCATCCGTAATTGGAATGGTAAACACAAAAATAAATTATGATCTTCTTACCTATCTACCGCAAGAACTTGATTCCATGAAGGGACAAAATATTTTAGACAAAACATTCTCAAACGCAGCCACTTCAATGCTTATTGTTGATAATATGGAAGGCAAGGATGTTTTAAAAATAAAAGAAAAGGTTTCAAAGGTTAAAGGTGTAGAAAAAATTATTTGGGTAGATGATATTTTAGATACTACTATACCTAAGGAGATTTTGCCAGATGAAATTAAAAGCTCTTTTTATAGTGGCAATTCTACTATGTTAATAATTAAATTTAAAGAATCAGCATCTTCAGAAGCCACACAAAATGGTATAACCAATATAAGGAAGGTAACAAATAAACAATGTTATTTAAGTGGTATATCGGCAATTGTAAAGGATACTAAAGATTTATCGGATAAAGAAACACCATTTTATGTAATGATTGCAGTAATACTATCAGTCGTAGTTTTATCTTTAACAATGCAATCAGTTATAATTCCATTTATTTTCTTGTTAGGGATAGGGTATGCCATATTATATAATATGGGAACAAATATATTCTTAGGGCAAATTTCTTATGTAACAAAGGCATTAGCAGCAGTACTTCAACTTGGTGTAACTATGGATTATTCAATATTTTTACTTCATAGATACGATGAGGAAAGAGAACTTATGCCAAATGATCGTATAGGGGCAATGGGTGATGCTATAGCAAATACCATGGTCGCTATATCCGGAAGCTCACTCACAACTATAGCAGGTTTCTTAGCATTATGTACCATGCAACTTGCATTAGGTAAGGATATCGGGCTAGTAATGGCAAAGGGCGTTTTGCTTGGGGTTATAACTACGGTAACAGTATTGCCTGCATTGATTTTAGTGTTTGATAAACCTATTCATAGATTTAGTCACAAAACCATATTACCTGAATTTGATAAAACATCAAAACTGGCTACCAAACACTATAAAGTAATAACTATAGTATTTTTACTTGCATTTATACCAGCTATTTACGGAAATAACCACACTAAGGTTTATTATAACTTAGATGAATCGCTACCAAAGAATTTGGATTCTATTGTGGCAACAAATAAACTAAAGAAAGATTACAATATGACTTCGACACACTTTATTGTAATAAATGATAAGCTTGAAACTGATAAAGTTAAGGAAATGGTAAAGAAAATAGAAAAGGTAGATGGAATTGACAAGGTACTTGCTTCAGATAAGTACTTAGGACCACTTATTCCAGAAAGTTTTATCCCAGAAGATATTAAAGCCATTGTTCAAAAGGGCGGATATAAACTAATAATGGCAAATTCTAAATATAAGGCAGCTACAAAAGAAGAAAATGATCAGATAGATGAAGTAATTAAAGTTACAAAACAATATGACCCGAAATCAATGGTTTCAGGAGAAGGACCTCTTACTAAAGATTTGACAGAAATAGCGGATGTTGACTTTAAACATGTTAGCATAGCATCTATTGGCGCAATATTCGCTATAATACTTATAGTGTTTGCATCTGTATCTTTGCCAGTAATTCTGGTCTTAGCTATACAGCTCGCAATATTCATAAATATGGCAATTTCATGTTATATGGGAAATGTGATTCCATTTGTAGCATCTATAGTTATTGGAACTATACAGTTGGGGGCTACAGTTGACTATGCAATATTACTGACAACAAGATTTAGAGAAGAAATGAGAAATGGATACGAGAAAAACAAGGCTATGGAAATCGCAGTTAAGGGCTCTGCTAAATCTATTGTAACCAGTGCATTAACCTTTTTCGCAGCTACTGCAGGGGTAGCGATCATTTCTGACATGGAAATGATAAGTTCACTATGCACAATGATGGCAAGGGGAGCAGTAATAAGTATGGGAATTATCCTTTTTGTTCTTCCATCTATACTATTAGTAAGTGAAAAATTAATAATAATTACGAGTAGAAATTTTAAATCTAAAACACAAGCAAGTAGTGAACTAAAATCAGAATCACAATCAGAAAATTAAGAAGAACTTTTGAAAGCAAAACTATAGGGGAGATGTATTAACGTGAAAAATAAATGTATGTCAAAAAGATTATTAAGTATCGTGTTAATAGGTGCATTAGTTATTCCAAATATGACTTATGCTACTGAGTTAATTCAAAAGGATGAGACTGTTTATGTTACGTTAAATCAGCAAGGGGAGGTTAAAGAAAAAATAGTAAGTGATTGGCTTCACTCTAACGAGAAAAATATTGAAATTCATGATAAATCTATATTAAAGGATATAAAAAATGTAAAGGGTGAAGAAAAACCAAATGGTATTGGTGAGAGTTTAAATTGGAAGATAAGTGGTAATGATGTCTATTATAGAGGTACTACTGATAAAAAACTACCTATTGATGTAAATGTTAAATACTTGCTTGATGGAAAAGAAATTAAACCAGAGGATTTGGCAGGTAAAAGTGGAGAAGTGAAAATAAAAATTGATTATAAGAATAATGAAAGCCGTATGGTTAATATTAAAGGGAAAAACAGAAAAATATATACTCCATTTAGCACTGTAACTGTACTAGATTTGCCAATAGATAATTTTAGAAATGTTAAGATTAGCGGTGGGAAAATGATTAATGATGGGAATAATCAAATAGTCACTTTCATTTCTCTTCCAGGTATGAAGGAAAGCTTGGATTTAGAAAAGACTACTTTAGACTTAAAAGAGAATTTAGAAATTACTGCACAGGTAGAAAACTTTGAAATGGGTCCTATAATGATAACAGGGACGCCAGAACTTCCTGATATGGAAGAGTTTAAAAGTGCCTCATCTTTAGGGGATTTAACTAAAGGCATTAATAACATACAAGATGCTAGTACCAAGCTAGCTGAGGGAACAGGCAAATTAGACCTTGGTCAAAAGGCTTTAGCTGATAATATGACATTATTTAATGGTGGAGTAACTAAGCTAGGCGTTGGGGTTTCAGGATTAAATACTGGTATGATAAAGATTGGCGACGGTACAAGTGCAGCACAAAGTGGTGCTCAGAAGGTGGCAGGTGGATTAAAAGCATTTGAGGCAGGAACTAGAAAACTCGGTAGTGGAGCACAGCAGTTTGGATCAGGTACAGTAGAATTTGCTGCAAATTCAAAAGCATTTGCAGATGGAGCAGGTAAGGTAGCATATGGAACAGATAAATTAGTTGCAGGTTCTAAAGGGCTATCAGATGGAGCTAATAAGTTAGCTGAAGGGACTAATACAGTGTCGGCTAAAATGGAATCACTAAGTGAGGGACTAGATACAATGGTGAATTCTACAGGGGATCTACAGCAAGGTCAAAAAAAAGTAACAGATGGTGCAGAGCAAAGCTTAGAAGGTATAGATAAACTAAAAAAAGGTAAAGAGTCAGAGATAAAAGCTACTGATTCTTTAATATCAGGAATTGAAAAATTACAGGGACTTATTGGGTTCCTTGGGGAAATTCCTGGTACAGGTGAAATAGCAGGAAATTTAAATGGTGGATTAGAAAATGAAAAAGGGGGCCTTGTAGCTTTAAAGGATGGCGGCAATGAATTGTTACAAGGATTAAATGAACTTGAAGAAGGCATAGAAAAAATCAAAACTTGTTCACAGCAGGTAGATACAGGTATGGGCCAGCTTCAAGAAGGACAAAAAAATGCAGTGTCAGGGTCAAAAGAATTAGCTAAGGCCACAAAACAAATATCAGATAAAACTGGTGAATTAGCTAATGGAGCAGGAGGACTTGCGCAAGGCACAGAACAATTAGGAACAGCTGCAGGAAAGCTTAAAACTGGTAGTCGGGGACTCATAGGTGGAGCAAATAAGTTAAATAATGCAGCTGAAGACTTAAGCGCAGGAACAAAAGTTATGGGAGAAAACACTAATAAATTAGTGGTAGGATCTCAAAGCGTGGCAGATGGTTTAACAAAATTAAATAATGATGGGATAAAACCATTAACACAAGGATCAAGTAAACTAAATTCAGCGGTGGGTGAACTTTCTGTAGGGTCAGGAAAATTAAAAGAAGGTGCCAATAAATTAGCAAATGGAAATAAAGAATTAGATAAAAATATGAAAAAATTTGATAAAGAGGGTATTCAAAAGATAAGTGGCGAAATTGACAGCAAAATGGGAGATGTGCGAGATATTATTGATGTGAAAGATGAACTTGTAAAAATATCTAATAATTATGGTACATTTTCAGGTGTAGGTGATAAGATGGATGGTAAAGTTAAATTTGTTATGAAAACTGATGGGATAAAAGTAAAGACTGTGGCAACTAAAGAAGATAAAAAAGTTGTAGAGATAAAAGAAGAAAAGAAGGGCTTTTTAACATGGGTAAAGAACATATTTAGCAGTAATGATCAAATGAAAAAATAATAAATCTAAAAATGAAGGTAGATACCGATTTAAATCGGAATGTAGAATTTATGGAAAGTATCTATAACAAATGCGAAAATAATTTCAAAAGTAATAAAGGGCGTTAGTTTAAATTTAAACTAATGCCCTTTATTACTTTTGAACGGATAAACCAATGTTAATATTTACAAAAAATTCATAATTAAAAGATAAAATAAACATTGTATATTTTTAAATTGTAAACATATAAATAACAGTGTAAAACACAAAAGAATCCAGTTGATACACTAATATAAGTGGAGTATAATAATCTAAGTTTCAATGATTTAAAATAATAATTATTATGAATTTAAATGAGGAGCAAAATTATGACTGGCCATAAAAAAATAACGAAAAAAAAATTAAAGTTACTCATTGTAGCGATGTGTTTATCGCTAAGCATATTGACACTGAGGGCTTATTTAAATAAAATCAATAGAAATTCGAGTAAAAATATAGAGACTATATCTAGTAAAGATGCTGAAATTAAAAGTAAGGATCAAAATGCAAAGCTAACAAAGATAGCATTCGAGAAGAATAATAATGTTTATCTTTATGATGAAATAAATGAACAGATTAAATCTTTAGGGGATAATTCAAATTCAAAAGATCTATTACAACTTTCTCCAGATAAAACAAAAATAGTATTTAGATCTTTTAATGAAGAAAAAGAAATAAATCCCCCACATATAATTGTTTATGATATTAAAACTGAAAAATCAACAGAGATTGATATAAATAATAAAGACGTTCAACAAATTATTGAACTCAAGTGGATAGATAATGAAAACATTTTGATTACGGGTCATATTAATCCGTCAGCTTCAGGTTATGCAATATATAACATAAAAAACAAATTGGAGTTAATATCATGCGTTGGTACCATAAGAGATATTATTATAAATAAAAAAAGCATCCTTTATAGCGTTACACCTCATATATTTCCAAAACCTAGGGCCAATTTATATATTAATGGTAATAAAATTTTTGAAAGTATAGAGGATAAGGAAGAAATATATGATGGAGTGATATCTAAAGATGGTAAAATGCTTGCCTTTAGAAGTTGGCTTTCAGATTCAAAGAATTCGAATGGTGAAGTAAGTGCTTATATTAATGTAGCTAAAATTAATAATGATGGAAAATCAATAAGTGATTTAAAGAAGACAAGCATAAATAGTGACATAACTGGAGATTTAAAATTTGATGATAAAAATAATATAAATATTATAGGGGACAAATTTATATATAAATTAGAAGCAGGCAATATTATTAAGGAAAAAAATAATTTGCCAAAGCAAGCAGAACTTTCTGCTGCGCAACTTAAAAAATTTAAACAAATTTTGAACAAGCAATTCCCCGAAGAATCTATTTTAGAGCAAACAATATTAGAAGATATAGATATATATAATGTGGTAACTTTTTAGAATTCGGAACTAACCTAGAAATTAAAGGAGGGTTAAAAATGAATAATAACTATAAATTTTTTAAAAATAAAGATTGCGAATATTTCCCATGCCATCAAGTTAAAGATGATGAAAAATTTAATTGTCTATTTTGCTATTGTCCACTATATTTTCTAGAGGAGTGTGGTGGAAATGGGAAATTCGTAAGTGGTGTTAAAGATTGCTCAATTTGCATGATTCCACATTCTGAAAATGGATATGAGTATATAGTAAGCAAGATAGTGGAAGTAAACAAAGCAAAAAGAAATAATAACTAAGAAAAAGTATTTTTTACTAAAAAAGTATAATTTTAAAAAAACATTGCATTTGAAACGTTTACGTATTATAATTAAGTAAGAGTTAAAAATAAAATTTAATAGTTTCACATAAATAGAGGTGCAGATAAAGAGGTAATTTTTGAATGATAAGGATATGAACATCCAATATCAAAAATGAAGTATTTGTTTGCCGAAAGAATATTTTGGTTCTTCAATTTATTCTTGGGGATAGAAAGTAGTATTTCTATCACTGCCATAAGAGTTCTTATGGAGAGCTATTTATGTAATGAAAAGATGTTTTTTCATTGCATTAATAGACCTAGTACTTTGGTTAATTAAGGCGCTGAAAAATCAGTGCCTTTTTTTATTTCAAAATAAATTAACATAAGGCATTTTCTAAAAGATACACAACACAGATTTGTTGTTTTTTACAAAATTCCTAAAAATTACAAAATGAATAACTACAATAAACGAGGAGGAAAATAAAATGAAGTCTTTAATAAGGTTAAGAATGAGTGCACATGATGCACATTACGGTGGAAATTTAGTAGATGGAGCAAGAATGCTTCAATTATTTGGGGATGTAGCTACAGAACTTTTAATTATGAACGATGGTGATGAAGGATTATTCAAAGCATACGATGCTGTAGAATTTTTAGCACCAGTTTATGCAGGTGACTATATAGAAGCTGTTGGAGAAATAGTGAAGGTAGGGAATTCATCAAGAAAAATGATTTTCGAAGCAAGAAAAGTTATAGTACCAAGACCAGATATAAATGATTCAGCTTGTGATGTATTAGAAGAACCAATAATAGTTTGTAAGGCAAGCGGAACTTGCGTAGTTCTAAAAGAAAACCAAAGAAAATAATATGCAAGAGAATTAATGTAAACTTTTTCACCTAGTGGTTAATATTTTAGTTGCTAAATAAGTTTGTGCAAAATTATCATAATATACATAACTTATCATAAATATTATGGTAGATAGTAATTATTTTTGCACCACGAAGCACTATAAGGAGGTAGCACATGGAAAAATTAATAATTACTGCAGCTATATCTGGAGCGGAAGTTACAAAAGAACATAATCCAAATGTACCCTATACTGTTGAGGAAGTGGCAATAGAAGCGGAAAAAGCTTATAAAGCAGGAGCTAGCATCATTCATTTACACGTAAGGAAAGATGATGGAACACCTACTCAAGACAGGGAAAGATTTAGAGCTTGTATTGAAGCTATTAAAGAAAGATGTCCGGATGCAATTGTTCAACCATCAACAGGCGGAGCTGTCGGAATGAGTAATGCAGAAAGATTACAACCAGTTGATTTAGGACCAGAAATGGCAACCTTAGATGCAGGTACTTGTAATTTTGGTGGAGATGATGTATTCGTAAATACTGAAAACACTATTAAAGAATTTGGTAAAAAGATGATTGAAATGGGTGTAAAACCAGAAATTGAAGTTTTTGATAAGGGCATGGTAGACATGGCAATAAGACTTCAAAAGAAAGGTTTTATAAAAACACCAATGCATTTTAACTTTGTTATGGGTGTAAATGGTGGGATAACTGCTTCGCCAAGAGATTTAGTATTTATGGCAGGAAGCGTGCCAGAGGGAAGTACTTACACTGTATCAGGTATTGGTAGATTTGAATTTCAAATGGCAGCTGTGACTATTGTAATGGGTGGTCATGTAAGAGTTGGATTTGAAGATAATGTGTATATTGAAAAAGGTATACCAGCTAAATCAAATGCAGAATTAGTAGAAAAAGTAGTTAGACTTGCGAAAGAACTTAACAGAGAAATTGCCACTCCACAAGAAGCAAGAGAGATATTGGGTTTAAACAAAATATAAAACTGATAATTGTTATATCTTCAAGATAAATAAGAGGAGGTAAAATAAATGAATAAGGTTGTATCTTTAGAACAAGTTAGGCCATTACTCAAAGATGGAATGTCAATAATGATAGGTGGATTTTTAGCCTGTGGAACACCTGAAAAGATGATAGATCTATTAATAGAAACAAATGTAAAAAACTTAACTATAATAGCAAATGATACAAGCTATGTAGATAGGGGCATAGGAAGACTTGTAGTAAACGGTCAAGTTAAAAAAGTTGTGGCTTCTCATATAGGAACAAATGCTGAAACGGGAAGACTTATGACAGAAGGAAAAATGGAAGTAGAACTTGTGCCACAAGGAACACTAATTGAAAGAATAAGAGCAGCGGGAGCTGGGCTTGGTGGAGTGCTTACCCCTACAGGAGTTGGTACTATGATAGAAGAAGGAAAACAAAAACTTACAATAGAAGGAAAAGAATATCTATTAGAGCTTCCAATTAAAGCAGATTTAGCACTTGTTTATGCAAGCGTCGTAGATGAAATTGGAAATGCAGTTTATTATGGAACAACAAAAAACTTTAATCCAATTATAGCTACTGCTGCAGAAACTGTAATAGTAGAAGCTGAAAAAATTGTTAAAATTGGAGATTTAGATCCAAATAATATTGTGACTCCATGTGTATTGGTTGATTATATTATAGGGGAGGCTAACTAATATGATTACAGATAGCAAGATTGCAAAACAAATTATTGCAAAAAGAATTGGTAAAGAATTAAAAGATGGACAACTTGTTAATTTGGGCATAGGGCTTCCAACATTAGTTACGAATTATATTCCAGAAGGCGTCCATGTTACTCTCCAATCAGAAAATGGAATGGTTGGAATGGGAGCTTCTCCAGCAAAAGGAGAAGAAAACAAGGATGTAACTAATGCAGGTGGTCAATTTACTACAATACTTCCTGGCGGAGCATACTTTGATACCGCAATGTCTTTCACTTTAATAAGAGGAGGACACGTTGATATGACTGTTCTTGGAGCATTGGAAGTAGATCAGGAAGGAAACTTAGCTAATTGGATTGTGCCAGGCAAAATGGTTCCTGGTATGGGTGGAGCAATGGATTTAGTAGTAGGAGCCAAAAAGGTTATTATTGCAATGCAACATACAGCTAAAGGGACTCCTAAAATATTAAAAAAATGTACGCTGCCATTAACAGCAAAGGCACAAGTTAACCTTATAGTTACAGAACTTGGAGTAATGGAATTTACTGAAAAGGGACTTGTACTTACTGAAATTCATAAAGATACAACAGTTGAAGAAGTTAAATCACTTACTGAAGCTGAATTAATAATATCAGAAAATCTAAAAATAATGGATGTATAGGAGGAAGTTATTATGAACAAAGGATGTAAATACGGAACTCACAGGTCACTTGAACCAAAAGGTGCATTGCCACAACCAGCAACTAAAATATCAAATGATATGAATATATTTGATAATGAAATTTTAATTGATGTTCAGGCTTTAAACATAGACTCAGCTAGCTTTACTCAAATAGAGGAAGAAGCAGGACATGACATTGAAAAAATAAAATCTAAAATCATGGAAATTGTAGCTGAAAAAGGAAAAATGCAAAATCCTGTAACAGGTTCAGGTGGAATGCTTATTGGAACAGTTGAAAAAATAGGCGAAGCTTTAAAAGGAACAACAGATCTTAAAGTGGGAGACAAAATCTCTACATTAGTTTCACTATCATTAACTCCTTTAAAAATAGAAAAAATTGTTGATATCAAACCAGATATCGATAGAGTTGAAATAAAAGGAAAAGCTATTTTATTTGAAAGTGGATTATATGCAAAACTTCCAAAAGACATGAATGAAAATCTAGCATTAGCAGCATTAGACGTTGCAGGAGCGCCAGCTCAAGTTGCTAAACTTGTTAAACCAGGTCAATCAGTTCTTTTACTAGGCGCAGCAGGAAAATCAGGAATGATTTGCTCTTATGAAGCAGTTAAAAGAGTAGGACCAACAGGAAACGTTATAGGCATTGTAAGAAATGAAGAAGAGAAAGCGAGATTAAAAAGATTAGGTCTAAAAATGCAAATAGTTATTGGAGATGCTAGAAACGCTATTGATGTAATGAACACTACTCTAGAGCACAACAATGGATGTGAAGTAGATGTAGCAATAAATATGGTTAATGTTCCAAATACTGAAATGTCATCAATTTTACCAGTAAAAGATGACGGAATAGTATACTTCTTCTCAATGGCTACAAGCTTTACAAAAGCAGCTCTTGGAGCTGAAGGTGTAGGTAAAGACGTTACTATGATCGTAGGAAACGGATACACTAAAGGACATGCTGAAATAACCCTTGAAGAGTTAAGAGAAAATGAAACATTAAGAAAAGTATTTGAAGAATTATACGTTTAATGACATTTCAGCTTCGAAGAAGATGATTTAATTGTGATTTAGAGAATACAATATAAAGTTATATTGTATTCTCTCTAAACCATATTGATATATCAACTACATATTATAAAATTAAAAATTATTATACGATGGAGGTACTAATATGAAAGTTAATAGAAGATTTGAATTATTTAAAGATGTAACTGATGAGCAATGGAATGATTGGAAATGGCAGGTTAAAAATAGAATTGAAAATGTGGATCAACTAAAAAAATATATACCATTAACGCAGGAGGAAGAAGAAGGAGCTAGGAAATGCGTTCAAACATTAAGAATGGCTATAACTCCTTATTACTTAGCATTAATAGACCCTAATGATCCAAACGATCCAATAAGAAAACAAGCTATACCAACAGGGCTTGAATTACATCAGGCACATGCTGATTTATTGGACCCATTACATGAAGATTCAGATTCTCCAGTACCAGGGTTAACTCATAGATACCCAGATAGAGTATTACTATTAATAACTGATCAATGCTCAATGTACTGCAGACACTGTACAAGAAGAAGATTCGCAGGTCAAAGCGATAGTGCTATGCCAATGGAAAGAATAGATAAAGCAATCGAGTACATTAAAAATACTCCACAAATTAGAGATGTATTATTATCAGGCGGAGATGCTCTACTTGTTTCAGATGATAAATTAGAATATATAATTAAAAAATTAAGAGCAATTCCACACGTTGAAATAATAAGAATGGGTTCGAGAGTACCAGTGGTTCTTCCACAAAGAATTACAAAAGAATTAGTTGATATGCTAAAGAAATATCATCCAATTTGGCTAAACACTCACTTTAATCATCCAAATGAAATTACAGAAGAAGCAAAACTTGCATGCGCGCGGCTTTCAAATGCAGGAGTACCTCTAGGAAATCAATCAGTTCTTTTAAGAGGGGTTAATGACTGTGCACATATAATGATGGACCTTGTACATGAGCTTGTTAAAATTAGAGTAAGACCATACTACATCTATCAATGTGATCTTTCAATGGGACTTGAGCACTTTAGAACACCAGTATCTAAAGGGATAGAAATTATTGAAGCTTTAAGAGGCCATACTTCAGGATTCTGTGTTCCAACATTTGTTGTTGACGCTCCAGGTGGCGGTGGTAAAATACCAGTAATGCCAACTTATATTATTTCTCAAAGTCCTGAAAAAGTGGTACTTAGAAACTTTGAAGGCGTTATAACTACTTATGAACAACCAACTAGTTATACTTCAGGTTGTCGCTGTGAAGTTTGCGAAGGAAAGAAAAAGGTTCATAAAGTAGGAGTGGCAGGGCTATTAAACGGTCAGCAAATGTCTATGGAACCAGCTGGACTTGAGAGAAATCTAAGAGGACATCACGAGTAAAATTAAGGACAGCATAAACAACCCAAGCATTTTCAATATGATTCAAAAATATGACAGTATTTCTATCATAGGAATGAATAAAAATGTAGGAAAAACAACCACCTTAAATCATATATTGAGGGAAGCCAGAGGGGAAATATCCCTTGGGCTTACCTCTATAGGAAGAGACGGAGAAGAGTTGGACCAAGTAACTGCTACTGAAAAACCTAAAATTTACATTGAAGAAGGAACTATAATTGCTACTGCAAAACAATGCTTATTGAATAGTGATATTACCAGGGAGATTTTAAAAACTACTGGTTTCAACACTCCTATGGGTGAAATAATTATATGCAGAGCATTAAGTGACGGATATGTAGATTTAGGCGGTCCATCTGTAAATTCCTATATGACTTTAATATGTGATGATCTTAAAAGGTTTGGAAGTGAGCTTGTAATTGTGGATGGTGCCCTTAATAGAAAAACCTTCGCCTCTCCATCAATTACAAATGCTACAATTTTATCAACTGGAGCGGCGCTGTCAAAAAGTATGGATAAGGTTATAGAAGAAACTAGTCATACTGTTAAATTACTTTCATTGGAAAATGAAAAGAATAATGAAGTATTAAATCTCGCTAATGAAGTTTTACGCATCGGCAGAATAGGTATTATTTGCAAAGATAATACTATAAAAATGCTAGATGCAATTACAGCATTGGGATCTTCTAAGGAAATTGTTGGGTCTTTAGATGAAAATGCCTCCTATGTAGTTATTAAAGGTGTAGTTTCAGATAACCTACTAGAAGATATTATGACATCTACAAATAAGTATAAAGGTGTAATTTTCCTAGTTGAAGATGGAACAAAGCTCTTTTTAACTAGGGAAACCCTTTATAAATTTAAAAAGCAAGGTGGAATTATAAAAACAATAAATCCCATTAATATAGTATGTGTTACATCCAATCCAAAATCACCTTATGGGTATGAATTTGATAAGCAGAAGTTTTTAGATGGGCTTAGGGATAAATTAAATATACCTGTATTTGATGTTATTGGAGGGGAGTAAAATGAAATTTTTAGATAAGCAGCAGAGGGATCAAATTGGTTTTTCTTTTGTTATGGATAAATTGGGGATAACTACTTCTTATGGGCTTGAGGAGAAAAAAAATATTAGACCATTTAAAGATTCAGAAATAAATGAATTAACTCATGAATTAAATAGTCTAGAAAATATGATTAAATCAATGAGAGCTCATAGTCAAGAGTATAATGGAATAGGACGAATATTTTGTAAACTAAAAGATATTAGAAATTCTATTAAAAGATGTAATGAATCAGAAACATTAGATGAAGTTGAATTATATGAAATTAAATATTTTTCAATATTAGTAACAGATTTAAAAAATATTTTGGATAAATTACAGCTTGATATAGAGGAGGTTCATCTAAACTCTTTAGATGAGATTATCTCCCTCCTAGACCCACAGAAGAAGGGAATGTCTACTTTTTATGTTTATGATGAGTATTCTAAAACTTTGAAAAGCATTCGTGAAAAGAAAAAACAAAAGGAAAAAGAAATTTTTACTGTGAAAACCGAGGAAGAAGTAAATGAACTAAAGAAGCAAAGGTTAGATTTAGTTATAGAAGAAGAAGAGGAAGAACTAAGGATTAGAAAAGAGTTAACACTCCAGATTTCTAAGGAAACTGAGATCATAAACCAAAATATAAAAGCGATAGGTAGATTAGACTTTTTGATTGCCAAAGCGAATTTATCCATAGATTATAATGGTTCCCGTCCGAAAATTTGTGAAGAAATGAAGATTAATCTTGATGAAGCCTTTAATCCTGAAATTAAAGAAATATTAGAAAAAGGTAAAAAGGTATTTACCCCAGTTAGTATAGAGCTATTTGGTGGTACAACTATTATAACTGGTGCTAATATGGGTGGGAAAAGCGTTACCCTTAAGACTATTGTTCTGAATTTACTGCTTGGGCAAATGGGCTTTTTTGTATTTGCAAAAAAAGCACAATTTCCAATCCTTAATTTTATTCATTTTGTTTCAGATGATATGCAGTCCATATCCAAAGGCTTAAGTACATTTGGTGCAGAAATAATAAAGTTAAAAGAAGTGGTAGAGTCTGCAAAAATAGGAAATGGATTTATAGCTCTAGATGAGTTTGCAAGAGGTACTAATCCAAAAGAAGGGTACTATCTTATGAAATCTCTTTCTAAATACTTGACTAAATTTCAATCAATAAGCTTAATTTCAACTCATTACGATGGAGTAGTTGAGGAGAATATGGAACATTATCAAGTAATGGGACTTAAAAATGTAGATTTTAATGCGCTAAAGTACAAGATAGATTTAAATAAAACTCATTCTGTTGAAATAATACAACAACATATGAATTACAAGCTAGAGAAGGTTTCAAAAGAAAATGAAGTGCCAAAAGATGCACTTAATATAGCATTATTACTAGGACTTGAAAAGGAAATAGTGGATATAGCAAAAAGTTTCTACAATTAGGAGGAATAAAATGGAAAGCAAATTAAATATGAATTGGGATGTTGTGAGTAAAGCTAGACAATCAGCTAAAAACATAGCAAAAGATACTCAAGAATTTATTGACATACATACTACAGTAACAGTAGAAAGAACGGTGTGTAGACTTTTAGGTATTGATGGGGTAGATGAAGTTGGAGTACCAATTCCAAATGTAGTAGTGGATAACATTAAAAATGGTAATGGATTAGCACTTGGTGCGTCAATGTTTATAGGAAATGCTATGGTTGAAACTGGTCTTTCACCACAAGAAATTGCTGAGAAAGTAGCAAAAGGTGAAATGGATTTAACTAAAACTCCTATGCATGAAGAATTCGAAATAAAAATGGCTGTAGATAAAGTAGCTAAAGAAATGGTTGCTAAAATTAAAGAAAATAGAGGCAAAAGAGAATCATACCTTGAAAAATTTGGCGATAAGAGTAGCCCATATCTTTATGTAATAGTTGCTACAGGTAACATTTATGAAGATATAACCCAAGCAAGAGCAGCTGCTAAGCAAGGCGCAGATGTAATAGCCGTAATAAGAAGTACAGGACAAAGCTTACTTGACTTCGTTCCATACGGAGCTACAACGGAAGGTACTGGAGGAACACTTGCAACACAAGAAAACTTCAGACTTATGAGAGCGGCCCTTGATGAGGTTGGAGAAGAATTGGGGAAATATATAAGACTTTGTAATTATTGTTCTGGATTATGTATGCCTGAAATAGCTGCTATGGGAGCTATAGAAAGATTAGATGTAATGCTCAATGATGCTTTATACGGAATTCTTTTCCGCGATATCAACATGCAAAGAACTATAGTTGACCAATATTTCTCAAGAGTAATAAATGGATTTGCGGGAGTTATTATAAACACTGGAGAAGATAATTATTTAACTACTGCAGATGCAGTAGAAGAAGCTCATACAGTGCTTGCTTCACAATTTATAAATGAACAATTTGCATTAGTTGCTGGAATTCCAGAAGAACAAATGGGACTTGGGCATGCGTTTGAAATAAGTCCAGATGTTGAAAATGGATTTATATATGAATTAGCACAAGCGCAAATGGCAAGAGAAATCTTTCCGAGAGCACCACTAAAATATATGCCTCCAACTAAGTTTAAGACTGGAGATATATTTAAAGGACAAGTACAAGATACATTATTCAATATGGTTACTATTATGACAGGACAAAAGTTACATCTTCTTGGAATGCTTACAGAAGCAATACACACTCCATTTATGTCAGATAGAGCGTTATCAATAGACAATGCTCAATATATATTTAGAACTATGAAGGATTTAGGATCAGAAATCACCTTCAAAAAAGGTGGCATGATGGAAACAAGGGTTGATGAAGTATTAAATAAAGCAGCAGATTTAATTGGAGAAATTGAAAAAGAAGGCTTATTCAGTACGATACAGCAAGGGAAATTTGCAGGAATTAAGAGACCTTATACTGGTGGAAAAGGACTTGCAGGAGTTGTAGAAAAAGAAAAAGCTTACTTTAACCCATTTATAGATTTAATGTTAGGGGGAAATAAATAATGAGCGAAGGACAATATTCATTAGAAGTTAAAGAGTATGATCAAAATTTGGATTTAACAAAGATTAAACCCTATGGAGATACTATGAATGATGGTAAGGTACAAGTGAGCTTTACACTTCCAGTAGAAGATAATGAAAGAGGAGTAGAAGCAGCACTTCAACTTGCTAAAGCTATGGGACTTAAAAATCCAAACTGTGCTCATCATGCATCTTTAGATAAAGAATTTTCTTTTTATGTTATTTATGGTTCATTATCGCATTCTGTAAACTATGAAGAAATTCATGTTCAAACTGTAGAAGTAGAAACAATGGATATGAAACAAATTGGAGAATATATAAAAGAAAACATTAAACGTGACGTTGTAATAATTGGAGCTAGTACAGGAACAGATGCTCATACAGTTGGGATAGACGCTGTAATGAACATGAAGGGATTTGCAGGACACTATGGTCTTGAGAGATACCCTATGATAGAAGCTTTGAACTTGGGAAGCCAAGTTGAGAATGAAGAATTTATCAAAAAAGCTATAGAGCTTAAAGCAGATGTTCTTTTAGTTTCTCAAACAGTTACTCAAAAGGATGTACACATCCAAAACCTTACTAATCTAGTAGAATTATTAGAAGCAGAAGGAATCAGAGATAAAGTTGTCTTAATTTGTGGAGGTCCAAGAATAACTCATGAACTTGCTAAAGAGCTTGGATATGATGCAGGTTTCGGACCAGGAAAATTTGCTGATGATGTAGCAAGTTTTGCTGTTACGGAGATAGTTGAGAGAGGTTTAATTTAATAAATTTATAATAAAAAAATAGGGGGTACATCTTTAATTGATTTATTTAATCATTTAAAGATGTACCCCTTTTGTTGTTATAATAAAAACTTCCTAGAAAAGGAATAATCCTAACCCAATAATAATACCTGAGTATAATAAGTCAATTACACAAAAACCCATTACGTCCTTAGCACTGAGTCCAGCAATTCCAAGAGCGGGTAATGCCCAAAAGGGTTGAATCATATTAGTCCATGCATCTCCCCAAGCAATAGCCATAGCAGTTTTCGCAGCAGGTACGCCTAAAGCTGCACCGGCAGGCATCATAATAGGAGCTTGAACAGCCCATTGACCACCGCCAGATGGTATAAAGAAGTTAACAAGTCCTGCACTTAGAAAAGTGAATAGTGGAAAGGTATGTTGATTAGATATACTAACGAAAGAAGTAGACATAACACCTGCAAGAGAAATTCCAGCAGCGCTTGTACCTACCATCATTCCCATAATACCTGCGTAGAATGGGAATTGAAGTATAATTCCAGCAGCGCCTTTGGCGGCGTCTGTAATTGCATTAACAAATCTTCTAGGAGTTCCATGAAGAGCAACTCCTAGGAACAAGAAAATAGCATTAACAATGTTTAGATCGAGGCTACCACCTTTAACAAAATAGTAAACAATATAACTAAAGCCCATAATTGCTAATAACATTGAGATAAGGGTGCTGTTTTCAAGTTTATCAGCAGGAGTCATTGCTTCTTTAGCTATTATAACTACTGGGTTCTCAACCAAAAGTTTTGTATCTATAGTGACAGTATGATCAATGTCAGGATGCATAGCTTTGTTTATAAGAGGCAATGTAATTAATAGTACAGCTAATATAATTAAATTGTAACCTGAAAACAATGTTGCACTAGTTGGTATAGGAGAAGTAACAACGCCTGCAGTAGCTTTTACAACTTCAGGACCACCAGAAGCAACTACTAGTGGGATAGAACCAGAAAGACCAGCGTGCCATACTAAAAAGCCTGAATAAGCAGAAGCTATTAAAAGCCTATAATCTACTCCTTTAACTTCTTTAGCTAATTCCTTAGCGAAAATAGCCCCAATAACTAAACCAAAGCCCCAGTTGATCCAACAAGCTATAGTAGAAATAAGTGTAACCAAAATAATTGCTTGACTCGGTGATTTAGGTATTTTTGCAAGGGTCTTAAGACCTTTTTTAAAAGATGGTGCATTGGCGAGAGCATGGCCTGTAACTAATACCAATGCCATTTGCATTGAAAAAGCAAGTAATGTCCACAAACCTTTGCTCCAGTGAATAGTCATAGCCAAAGGACTTTGTCCAGTAAGAACTATGCCTAAAATTAATACAAAGAATGTTAAAAGTACAGCAAATATGAATGGGTCTGGTAAATATTTTTGGACAAGATTAACACAACCATTTGTAAATTTTTTGAACATTTTGATTCCCCCTTATTAGCTATATAAATTTAAAATGCTCCTATGTAACAATATTCTATATTATGCAAAAAAAGTACCTGTAGATCAGACACTTTTACCAAAGTGTCCGATCTACAGGTATCGATATAAACTTAAAATAACTTTTAATCAGTTTGAGACAGTCCCTTAGCTATTATGATATAAACATTAGCCCTAGTCCAATAATAACACCTGAGTATAATAAGTCGATTATACAAAAGCCCATTACGTCCTTAGCACCGAGACCGGCAATTCCAAGAGCGGGTAATGCCCAGAAAGGTTGAATCATGTTAGTCCATGCATCTCCCCATGAAATAGCCATAGCAGTTTTTGAAGCAGGCACACCTAAAGCTGCACCAGCGGGCATCATAATGGGAGCTTGAACAGCCCATTGTCCACCACCAGATGGTACAAAGAAGTTAACAAGTCCTGCGCTTAGGAAAGTGAATAGAGGGAAGGTATGTTGATTAGATATACTAACAAAAGAAGTAGACATAACTCCTGCGAGAGAAATTCCACTAGCACTTGTACCAACCATCATACCCATAATACCCGCGTAGAATGGGAATTGAAGTATAATTCCAGCAGTTCCTTTAGCAGCGGATGTAATTGCGTTAACAAACCTTATAGGAGTTCCATGAAGAGCAATTCCTAGGAACAAGAAGATAGCATTAACAATATTTAAATCAAGACTACCACCTTTAACAAAATAATAAATAATATAACTAAAGCCCATAATTACTAATAACATTGAGATAATAGAGCTATTCTCAAGTTTATCAGCGGGAGTCATTTTTTCTTTAGCTATTATAATCATTGGTTCCTCCACCAAAAGTTTTGGATCTATAGTAATAGTATGTTCAGTGTCAGGATGCATAGCTTTGTTTATAAGAGGCAAGGTTACTAAAAGTATAGCTAATATAATTAGATTATAACCTGAAAACAATGTAGCGCTGGTTGGTATAGGTGAAGTAACAACACCTGCAGTAGCTTTTACTACCTCAGGACCACCTGTAGCAACTACTAGTGGTATAGAACCAGAAAGACCGGCATGCCATACTAAAAAGCCTGAATAAGCAGAAGCTATTAAAAGTCTATAATCTACGCCTTTAACTTCTTTAGCTAATTCCTTAGCAAAAATAGCTCCGATAACTAGACCAAAGCCCCAGTTAATCCAGCAAGCTATAGTAGAAATAATTGTAACAAGAATAATTGCTTGACTTGGTGATTTAGGGATTTTTGCAAGAATTTTAAGACCCTTTTTAAAAGATGGTGCATTGGCAAGCGCATGACCTGTAACTAATACTAGCGCCATTTGCATTGAAAAAGCGAGGAGCGTCCACAAACCCTTACTCCAGTGAATAGTCATAGCTAATGGTCCTTGACCAGTAAGCACCATCCCTAAAATTAATACTAGAAAGGTAAGGATTACAGCAAATATGAATGGGTCTGGTAAATACTTTTGGACAAGATTAACACAACCATTTGTAAATTTTTTAAACATTATTATTCCTCCTATTTTATTATGTGAAATTAATCTATACAAGAAAACATATTTATGATTTTTTGTGAAAAAATATTAATATGTATGACAAAATTATACATGACATCATATAATAAGTCAAAAAAGGAGAAATATATTTTTATGAGTGAAAATTTATATACAAAGGAGGAGGCAAAAAAAATAGGTGTGGTATTTTATTCGTTAAAACCTGCAACATTTTTATTAAAATTCATATAATAGTATTATAGAAAAATTTAGGAGGGTAAAAGTTGCAAACCCTAAAAATAGGCTCAAGAGGAACATCGGTAATGGAAATACAAGCACTACTTAATAAATTAGGCTATGATGTAGGAGGAATAGACGGAATTTACGGAACTAAAACGGCACAGGCAGTATTGATGTTTCAAAGATATTTTGGCTTATCACCTACAGGCACAGTAAATGATGATACTTATAAACTTATGAATAGATTTTTAATGGGTTATGATACTTATAGAATTAGACCGGGTGATACAATATACCTTATAGCAAGTAAGTACTTTGTGACCGTAGAAAGTATAATTACTGCAAATCCTCAAATAAATCCTAACAACTTGCAGGTTGGAGAGGTGATCATAGTTCCATATTCATTAGATGTAGTTTATACAAATATTGATTACACTTATGATATTATGAAAAAAGATTTAGAAGGGCTAAAGGCTAGATACCCATTTATTGAAGTGGCTAGTGGCGGCAAGAGTGAGCTTGGAAAAGAACTTTATTATGTGAAACTCGGTAATGGACCCAATAAAGTTTTTTATAATGGATCTCATCATGCTATTGAATGGATAACTACTGTGCTTTTGATGAAGTTTATTGAAAACTTTTCTAAAGCCTATGCAACAGGTGAAAATATAGAAGGGTATAGTGCCTTAGATATCTGGAATAAAAGTACTATATACATTATGCCTATGGTAAATCCAGATGGGATTGACTTAGTGCTTAATGGCCTAGAGAGGAGTAACCCATACTACAATGATTTAATTAAGTGGAATAATGGGAGTTCTGATTTTTCTAAAACATGGAGTGCTAATATTCGCGGTGTAGACCTTAATCATAACTATGATGCTATGTGGCAAAAATCAAAGGACGCGGAAAAAAGTTATGGCGTATATGGACCGGGCCCTACAAGATATTCAGGTACTGCGCCAGAATCAGAATCAGAGTCTAAAGCGGTAGCAGATTTTACAAGAAAACATGGGTTTAGATTAGTAATAGCGTATCACACCCAAGGGGAAGTAATATACTGGGATTTTCAAAATTTGGCAAGTGCTGAGGCTAGAAAAATAGGAGAGATATTTTCCTCTTTAAGTGGTTATGAATTAGCAGAAACCTATGGAATCACAAGCTATGCAGGATATAAGGATTGGTTTATAGAAAAATATAGAAGGCCGGGTTATACCATTGAGGTCGGAATTGGAAAAAATCCTCTGCCAATAAGTCAGTTTAATAAAATTTATAAGGACAATATTAAAGTTTTATTAGAAGGGGCATTAATTTAGGTATCTAAAAGAAAAAGCTCTTAGACCACAAATGTTTGATTGTGTGCTAAGAGCCTTAATTTTTAGTCCACTTCCGATATAAAGTCTTCCCAGTTTGCATAAAGAGTTTCAAGTTCGGTTTTAATACTAGAAATTTGATTGTTTGTCTCAACACTCCGACTAGGACTTGAATAAATCTCTTCAAGGCAAAGATCACTATTTAATTTTTCTAATCGCTGTTCCGATGAGGTAATTTTATCTTCTAGGTCTTTTAAATCGATTTTCTTTTGTTTTTCTAGTTTTTGTTCATCTCTCTTCTTTCTTTTATCAAGATTAATTTGAGTTTTTGACATGCCGTCGTAGGCTTCTTCTACTTGGAACCTTAGAGGGTTTTTCTTTTTTTCTATATAATAAGTATAATTACCTAAATACTCTTTAAGACCATCTTGTTTTAATTCAAGTATTTTAGTAATTACCTTGTTTAAGAAATACCTATCATGAGATATTACAAGAACAGTACCGTCATATCCAAGTATCGAATCTTCTAAAGCTTCACGAGACATAATATCTAAGTGATTTGTTGGCTCATCTAATAGTAAAAAGTTGGATTTTGATAGCATTATTTTTAGAAGATTAATTCTACATCTTTCACCACCACTCAATGTGGATATACTTTTAAATACATCTTCTCCTATGAATAAAAATGCAGCTAATGCAGTACGTACTTCTGTGGTAGTAAGTTTAGGAAATTCATCCCAAACCTCATCTATTATAGTTTTTTCTGGATTCAAATTTGATTGTTCTTGGTCATAATATCCTACAAAAATATTTTTGCCCAATATTTTTATACCTGTATCACTTGAAATTTTATCCATTATAATATTTAAAAGAGTGGTTTTGCCACGACCATTTTCACCAATAAGAGCGAACTTTTCGGATCTTTTTATATCTAGATTTAAATTCTCAAACAAAAGATTGTCTCCAAATCGTTTTGATAAATTTTCTGCATGGAGAACGTCATTTCCGCTTTTAATTTCTGTTTCAAATTTGATTTTAGTTTCCCTAGGAGCTGTGTCGGGGGAATCAACCCGGTCGAGTTTATCTAAGGATTTTTGTCTGCTCTCTGCAGCTCTTACACTTTTTTCTCTATTAAAGGATCTATATCTAGTTATGATGTCCTCTTGCCTTTTTATTTCTGAGCGTTGCAAATTGTATGCTTTTAATTGAACTTCATAATTTTTTTTCTTTAAATCAATAAAATTTGTATAATTTCCATTATAAGAATCTACATGACCGTTAGTAAGTTCAAAAGTTTTATTGGTAATAGCATCTAAAAAGAATCTATCGTGGGATATTATAAAAATAGTTCCTTTATAAGATTTCAAATAATCTTCTAACCATTCTATAGCATCTAAGTCTAGGTGGTTAGTAGGTTCATCTAATAAAAGAATATCGGGATTTTTAAGTAATAATTTGCATAGTGCAACTCTAGTCTTTTGACCTCCACTTAGTATGTTTATTGGCTTATTATAATCTTCTTCCATAAAGCCAAGACCTTTGAGAACCTTATTAATTTCAGCTTTATATGTGTAGCCGCCCCTGTTATTGTAAAGTTCACAGATTAATGTATATTCTTTTATTATTCTATTATTATATTCTTCTTTGGAAGTATCATAAGGTTCATTCATTTTTGATTCTAAATTGTTAAGTCTTTTTTCGAGGCCTAATAGATCGTGGAATACTAAAAGAGTTTCTTCATATATAGTATTACTTAAAGTTAATTCAAGATTTTGAGATAGATAACCAACTTTTTTATTTTTATCTATAAATAGCTCACCATTATCATAATCCAATTGTGATGTGAGTATTTTAAAAAGCGTAGATTTACCTGCCCCATTAGCACCAATAAATCCAATCTTTTCACCTTCATTTATACTTAAAGTTATTTTGTCTAAAATAACATCTATGCCGTAACTTTTGTGAATATCCTTGCAACTTAAAACTATCATTGTTTTCACCTTCCCTGTTATGTAGTATTAAAAAAATTCAACTTAATTAGTTATAAATATTAATTAAAGTTGCTTCATATATTATTGTACTATTTATATTTAATTTTTTGTAGTAAAAAAGAAATATATATAGATTAATTTTTAATAATAGTATATATATATATATAATGGTAATAATTTCACAATAACTACTAAATTTATAGCAAAAGTAGTTTTAATTTATAATAGTGTGTTAGTATAGATAGTATGTAATTTATGATATTCGTAGAGGAGTGTATATTGTGGAAAGAAAAAAGAATATATCAATGGCAGTTATTAAAAGATTGCCTAAATACCATAGATATTTAAAAGAACTTTTAAGAAATGATGTAGATAGGATATCCTCGAAAGAATTGGGCGAAAAGATTGGGTTTACAGCATCTCAAATTAGACAAGACTTAAATTGTTTTGGAGATTTTGGACAACAGGGATACGGATATAATGTTAAAGAATTGTTGAATGAAATTAGTGGAATACTAGGACTCTCAAAAGAATATAAGATGGTAATAGTAGGCGCGGGGAATATCGGGCAAGCTATTGCCAATTATACTAATTTTGAAAAGCTATCATTTAACTTGGCGGGTATTTTTGATGTTAACCCAAAGCTTATAGGATTAAAAATTAGAGATGTTGAAGTAATAGACTTAGATGAATTAGCGCGTTTCCTTAAAGCGACACCAATAGATATTGGCGTAATATGTGTTCCACATATTAGTGCTCAAAAAGTTAGTGACATAATGGTAGCAAATGGGGTTAAAGGTATATGGAATTTTGCACCTGTGGATTTAGAGGTGCCTGTAGAAACCATTGTGGAGAATGTCCATTTAAGTGAGAGCTTGCTAACACTTAGTTGTTTAATGAATGACAAATCATATTCATAAAATTTACAAAGTTTATAAAGTTTATGAAATCAACAAGATTAATTTAAAAGATTATGAATATTTCTTGTTGAAATAATTACTATAAAGAGATATAATGTAATTGAGGCGAAGGGCTTCAATTACATTTAGGTTTATTTGTTATATTATTAACAAATATTTAATGAATGGATTAATTCGTAAGGAGTTGATTGTTATGGAATACAAGAATATTGTTCTTCAAAAAGAAGACAAAGTCGCAATACTTACAATTAGTAGACCAAAGGCTCTAAATGCATTAAATACAGAAACATTAAAAGAGCTAGATTTAGCAATAGATGAAATTGCTGAAGATGATAAAATCTACGCAGTGATCTTAACAGGAGAAGGAAAAGCTTTCGTAGCAGGGGCTGACATCACCGAAATGAAAGATCTTAATGTTATGGGTGGAAGGAAATTTGGAAATCTAGGGAATAAAGTTTTCAGAAAACTAGAAACTTTAGAAAAACCTATAATAGCTGCAGTAAACGGTTTTGCGCTAGGTGGAGGATGTGAACTTTCTATGGCTTGTGATATTAGAATCGCTTCTTCAAAAGCAAAATTTGGACAACCTGAGGTAGGTCTTGGAATAACTCCTGGCTTTGGAGGTACGCAAAGACTTCCTAGACTTGTAGGACTTGGAATGGCTAAAGAACTAATTTATACAGCAAAGATTATTAATGCGGAAGAGGCATTAAGAATTGGACTTGTAAATAAAGTAGTTGATCCAGAAAATTTATTATCAGAAGCTAAAGCACTAGCAAATACAATTGCAGGACAAGCACCTATTGCTGTAAGCTTTTGTAAGGCAGCAATCAATAAGGGAATACAAATAGATATAGATTCAGCGCTTTCATACGAATCAGAGATATTCGGAGAATGTTATGCGACTGAAGATCAAAAAAATGGAATGACAGCATTTATTGAAAAAACAGAAAAATGCTTTAAAAATAAGTAATAAAAAGTATTCTGTAAAAAGAATAGGCAGATAACAATTAAAGATTATTATTTGTCTCAGAGAATAGTGAGGAGGAAAGTTCATGAATTTTGCATTGACAAAAGAACAAGAATTTGTAAAACAGATGGTAAGTGAGTTCGCATTAAACGAAGTTAAACCTTTAGCTGCGGAAATAGACGTGACAGAAAGATTTCCTAGCGAAACTGTAGAGAAAATGGCTAGATACCATATGATGGGTATCCCAATTGCTACTAAATACGGTGGAGCAGGCGGAAATAATGTATCATACATTATGGCTGTTGAAGAATTATCAAAAGCATGTGCAACTACAGGAGTTATACTATCAGCTCATACTTCATTATGTGCTGGCCCAATAGATGCTTTCGGTACAGAAGAACAAAAAATGAAATATTTAGTTCCACTTGCAAAAGGTGAAAAACTAGGAGCTTTTGGACTAACGGAACCTAATGCAGGAACAGATGCGTCAGGTCAACAAACTACAGCAACTTTAGATGGTGATAACTATATATTAAATGGTTCAAAAATATTTATCACAAACGGTGGAGTAGCAGATACATTTGTAGTTTTTGCAATGACTGATAAAACTAAGGGAACAAAAGGAATCACTGCTTTCATAGTTGAAAAAGAGTTTCCAGGATTCTCAATTGGTAAACACGAAGATAAATTAGGAATAAGAGCATCATCAACTACAGAACTTGTATTTGAAAACTGCATAGTTCCTAAAGAAAACATGCTTGGAAAAGAAGGAAGAGGGTTCGGTATCGCAATGAAAACCCTTGATGGAGGAAGAATCGGAGTAGCGGCTCAAGCCCTAGGAATTGCAGAAGGCGCACTAAATGAAGCTACTAAATACATGAAAGAAAGAAAACAATTTGGAAAACCACTTTCAGCATTCCAAGGTTTACAATGGATGGTTGCAGAACTTGATGTTAAAATTGAGGCTTCTAAACTTTTAATATATAAAGCAGCATGGAATAAAGATAATGGTTTACCATATACAGTAGAAGCTGCTAGAGCAAAATTATTTGCGTCAGAAACAGCTATGGAAGTTACAACTAAAGCCGTTCAAATCTTCGGAGGATATGGATATACTAAAGAATATCCATTAGAAAGAATGATGAGAGATGCTAAGATAACTGAGATATATGAAGGAACTTCAGAAGTTCAAAGAATGGTTATAGCTGGAAATTTATTAAAGTAGGAGGAGATTAAGGAATGAATATAGTTGTATGTTTAAAACAAGTTCCAGATACAAACGAAGTTAAAATAGATCCTAAAACAGGAACACTTATAAGAGAAGGCGTTCCATCAATAATAAATCCAGATGATAAAAATGCACTGGAAGAATCTTTAAGATTAAAAGATGAACATGGTGCACATGTGACAGTAATAAGCATGGGACCCCCACAAGCAGAAAAAGCTTTGAGAGAAGCTTTAGCTATGGGAGCTGATGAAGCAATATTAGTATCTGACAGAGCATTCGCAGGAGCAGATACATTAGCTACATCTCATGCACTTGCAGCGACTTTAAAGAAATTAGATTATGACGTAGTGTTTGCAGGTAGACAAGCTATAGACGGAGATACAGCGCAAGTTGGACCTGAAATAGCAGAACATTTAAATCTTGCTCAAATAACATATGTTGAAAAAGTTGATGTAATTAAGGGTGGATTAAAAGTTAGAAGAGCTTGGGAAGACGGATATGAAGATATAGAAGTTAAGACTCCTGTTCTTTTAACAGCAATAAAAGAGTTGAATGAGCCAAGATATATGAACATAAAAAGCATTTTTGAAATGTTCCAAAATAAAGAAGTAAAAGTTTGGAATGCAGCAGATATCGGAGCAGACATAGCTGTTCTCGGTCTTAAAGGTTCACCAACAAAGGTTAAAAAGTCTATGACCAAAGAAGCTAAGGGAAAAGGCGAATTAATACAATTACCAGCTAATGAAGCTGCTTTATATGTAGTTTCAAAATTAAAAGAAAATCACTTTATCTAAGAAGCAGGGAGGATTAAGTTATGAATATAGAAGAGTACAAGGGCGTATGGGTCTTTGCTGAGCAAAGAGACGGAGAACTTCAAAAGATTTCATTTGAACTTTTAGGTAAGGGACGTGAAATAGCAGATAAATTAGGAGAAGAATTAACAGCTGTATTACTTGGAGATAAAACAGATGATATGGTTAAAGAATTAGTAGCATATGGCGCTGACAAAGTAATAGTTGCTAGCCATCCATTATTGGGCCACTTTACAACTGATGCATATACAAAAGTAATATGTGATCTTGCAAATGAAAGAAAACCAGAAATTATATTTGTAGGAGCAAGTTATTTAGGAAGAGATTTAGGACCAAGAGTATCCGCAAGACTTTCAACAGGACTTACTGCTGATTGCACTTCATTAGATATAGATACAGAAAACAACAATCTAATGATGACAAGACCAGCATTTGGAGGAAACTTAATGGCTACAATAGTTTGTGGAGAACATAGACCACAAATGGCTACTATTAGACCAGGAGTTTTTGAAAAATTAGCTAGAGATGAAAAAAGAAGCTGCCCAGTTGAAAAAATAACTGTAAACTTAGAAGAATCAGATATCAGAACTAAAACAGTAGACGTTGTAAAAGTTGCTTCAGTTTTAGCGGATATCGGAGAAGCTAACATTATAGTATCTGGTGGTCGTGGAGTTGGAAGTAAAGAAAACTTCGCGTTACTTGAAAAACTTGCAGTTACCATAGGTGGAGTTGTTGGAGCATCAAGAGCTGCAGTTGAGAATGGTTGGATAGATAAAGCAGTTCAAGTAGGTCAAACAGGAAAAACTGTAAGACCAACTGTATACATAGCTTGCGGTATTTCAGGAGCAATTCAGCATTTAGCTGGTATGCAAGATTCTGATTTCATAATAGCTATAAACAAAGATGCAACAGCGCCAATCATGAAAGCTGCTGATGTAGCAATCGCTGGAGATTTCATAAAAGTTATTCCAGAAATGATAGCTCAGATTAATACATTAAGAAACAAATAATTAGATTTTAAAGTAGTATTTAAATGAACTTGCTCTAATGCTGAAATTTAGCATTAGAGTAAGTTTTAAAAATATTTATTACTTTTAGTTTTTAAAAAAATAAAAGGAGTGTGTTATTATGAAAAAGATTTTTGTACTTGGAGCTGGAACTATGGGAGCGGGTATTGTTCAAACATTCGCAGTAAGTGGTTGCGAAGTAATAATGAGAGATATTAAAGATGAATTTGTTGATAGAGGACTTGTTACAATTAAAAAGAATTTAGAAAGATTAGTTAAAAAAGAAAAAATTACTGAAGCACAAATGGAAGAAATACTTTCAAGAATTACAGGAACTACTGATATGGAATTAGCAGCAGACTGTGATTTAGTAGTTGAAGCAGCTGTAGAAATTATGAAAATAAAGAAAGAAATTTTTGCAGAACTTGACAGAATATGTAAGCCGGAAACTATATTATCATCAAATACATCATCACTGTCTATAACTGAAGTAGGAGCTGCTACAAATAGACCTGACAAAGTTATAGGAATGCATTTCTTTAATCCAGCTCCAATGATGAAGCTTGTAGAAATAATTAAAGGAATGGGTACGTCCACTGAAACTTTCGATGCAGTTAAAGAAATTGCAATTGCTATCGGTAAGGATCCAGTAGAAGTTGCTGAAGCTCCTGGATTTGTTGTAAACAGAATATTAATACCAATGATTAACGAAGCTGTAGGAATACTTGCAGAAGGTGTTGCATCTGCAGAAGATATCGATAAAGCAATGAAACTTGGCGCTAATCATCCAATGGGACCTCTAGCACTAGGAGACCTTATAGGTCTTGATGTATGTCTTGCTATCATGGATGTTTTATATACTGAAACAGGAGACAATAAGTACAGAGCTCATAGTCTTTTAAGAAAATATGTTAGAGGCGGATTGCTAGGAAGAAAAACTAAAAAGGGAATATTTGATTATTCGAAATAAGATATTATTTTAATATGAACAATGAATTTAGAGAGCATTACAACTTGTAGAGGGTTGTAATGCTCTTGTTTTAATGTTGACTTTGCATTGTTAATGATATATCATTAACAATATAACAAAGAAATGACAAAAGTTGGTACAAACAACTAGGCATAAACGTATAAAAGAATATAATATTTTTTAAAAATGGGGGGAAATATAATGAATAGATTTACGTTACCAAGAGATATTTATTTTGGAGAAAATTCATTAGAGGTGTTAAAAACCTTAAAAGGCAGAAAAGCAGTAATAGTTACTGGCGGAAGCTCTATGAAAAGATTCGGATTCTTAGATACGGTTGAAGCTTATTTAAAAGAAGCTGGAATTGAAGTTAAGCATATTACTGGAGTAGAACCAGATCCATCGGTAGAAACAGTTATGAACGGTGCAGCAGTAATGAGAGAATTCCAGCCGGACTTAATAGTATCAATCGGGGGTGGTTCACCAATTGACGCAGCAAAAGCTATGTGGATTTTTTATGAGTATCCAGAATTTACTTTTGAACAAGCGGTTATACCATTTGGTATTCCTGACTTAAGACAAAAAGCTAAATTTATAGCTATACCATCAACTAGTGGAACAGCAACCGAAGTTACAGCATTTTCAGTAATTACTGACTATAAAGCAAAAATAAAATATCCTTTAGCGGATTTCAACTTAACACCAGATATAGCAATAGTAGACCCAGCACTAGCTCAAACAATGCCACCTAAATTAGTAGCACATACAGGTATGGATGCATTAACACATGCATTTGAGGCTTATGTAGCAGGACTTAGGTCAAGCTTTTCAGATCCTCTTGCAATACAAGCTATAACTATGATTAGAGAAAATATATTAAAATCATTTGAAGGTGATGTGGAAGCGAGAAATGAAATGCACATTGCACAATGTCTTGCGGGAATGGCATTTTCCAACGCACTACTAGGAATATCTCATAGTATGGCACACAAAATAGGTGGCGTATTTCATGTTGCACATGGCTTAGCTAATGCAATATTACTTCCATATGTTATAGATTTTAACAAAAAATCTTGTGGAGATAGATATGCAACAATTGCTAGAAGTCTTAATTTAGCTGGAAATACAGAAGATGAATTAATTGATTCATTAACTGATATGATAAGAGATTTAAATAAAGCTATGAATATACCAACTTCTTTAAAGGAAAACGGAATGACAAAAGAAGAGTTTGATGCAAATGTAGATTTTATATCTGAAAATGCTATAAAAGATGCATGCACAGGATCTAACCCAAGACCAATAAATACTTGCGAAATGAAAAAGATATTAACTTGTACCTTTACAGGAGAAAAAGTTAAATTTTAACGACATTTCAGAAGGAAAGTCTCCCAATTCTATAAGTGGGAGTACCTACTTTAAGTAGGAGTATAAATCTCCTTCTGAAGTCGTTAATATGCAGCTCCGCAGGAGATGATTTAATATTAGGCACATTATGAAATTGTACCAATAGACAATAATTAAATGATTAATAAGAGGACAGGTAGTAAAGAGCATTAGTATTTAATACTCTTTACTACCTGTCTCAGGTTGTTTACAAACCCAGTATAATTTTTTTATTATACTGGGTTTTTTACATGCAATTATGCGATAGCATTTTGAGTTATGGATAAATTTAAAATAACAACTATCTTCTTAGTTAGAAAATCAAAAAACAGTAAAGATAGCAGGCTAGCTATCTTTTTCATATTCTGCACTGCTGCTGTAAGCAGACACTGCTCTTGCACATTTTCTAATCCACGCATATGGCAATAGCGAAGCCCATGCAGTTGTTTTGAATCTGCGAAGCTTCGCTCTATAGTTTCTTTTCTTCTTCTATATATATTTCTGCCTTTATCTGTTCTGGTGAACTTTACAACATCTTCTTTATACGTTTCCCAAACATGTCTTCTAATAGTTTTAAACTTGCTTTTTGCAGAAAAGCATTGAGCTCTATTTGGACATATCTCGCAATATTTTGCATTACCAACATATTCTTTATATCCTTCTCTTGTTGTCGTTTTATAATGTAAAGCCCTTAAGTCAGGGCATACGTAAATGTCCTGTTCTTTAACATATTGGAATTTATTTTTTGTGTACATTCCTTTTGTATGTGGAGACCTACGGTATCCCATTACAGATTTTAATTCCCTCTCATATAGTTCTTTACATATAAGATTTGTAGCATAACCAGCATCTGCACCAACATATTTTGTATTAAAATTAAACTTTTTTATTTGCACATCTAATCTATCGATATAAGGATCAACATCATTTATGTTTCCAGGAGTAACATACACATCAGTAATTATATTATGTCTGCTATCGACAGTTCTGTGATCTAAATATGAGAAGCCTTCCGGCTTGCCATCTCTCATCATATATCCACTGTCGGGGTCGGTTGTGCTAACTTTAGTTTCTTTTATTTTGGTAACAGGTTCTTTTTCCTTTAAAGGTTTTTTACCATGGTTTATTCTATCTTCTTCCACTGCTTTATTAAGTTCAGCTACATATTCTTTCGGCGTTTTTTCAACTTCAATTTTCACAAGCTTTCGCTTATTAGCATTTGCTTTTAGGTGTGTAGAATCTGTGTAAAGTATTTTACCGGTTACCATCTTAAGATTTATAGCCTTAAATACTACTTCGTCAAATATTTTTTGAAACACATCTGTACCTTTAAACCGTCTACGTCTATTTTGGCTAATTGTTGAATGATCTGGAATAGGATCAGTAAGACTTAGTCCTAGAAACCATCTATAAGCCACATTTACTTCAATGTCCTTTACAAGTTGTCGTTCAGATTTTATTCCAAATAAGTACCCAATAAACAGCATTTTAAAAAGTATAATAGGATATGAAGATAGGTAAGACTCTGATATTACTACCTCGGTCTTTTCCCCCTTCCCACACTGTACGGGCGACTTTCATCGCATACAGCGTTCCAACGTCTGACAAACTGAAAACTCAAATATATTTATAACCACTTTTGAAATCAAGTTTTTTTTTTTTTTTTTTTTTTTTTTTTTTTTTTTTTTTTTTTTTTTTTTTTTTTTTTTTTTTTTTTTTTTTTTTTTTTTTTTTTTTTTATAGCAAACTTATCAATTCTTCGACCCTTTTATGATACTTCTTTCCAACCACATCATATAATTTTGCTCTATTATTACTATGTAGTATGATATGTTGCTCCTTACTTAGTATGCATAGATTATTATAATCGTCTTTACCACCCTTATTACAAGGCACTATATGATGGCAATGATAATCTTCTACTGGAACTACTTCCCCAGAGATATGACTCAATCCATGTAACGAACTATATTTACTAATTCTAAATTGACTAAATCTACTTGCCTGACGAGATAATTTAGCACTCTCTACAAGGTACTTAATATCATTAAGAGATACACCAGGCTTATGGTTTTTCTTTTCACCATAATCGTACGGATTGATTCTACATATTTTACCTTTTATTGCACTCACTAATTTATATTCCCAATTAGCCCATTCTATATGAACAATTGGTATATCATACAACATGTAGTATCCTGTTTTACCCCAACTTTTATATGTACCCTTTCTAAAATTATTCTTGATTTTTTGTTCTGTTATAAACTTAATTCGACCTTCCATTGTATTATAAAACCTTTTGTAAATTCGCCATCCTAACTTTCCAAAACATTTATTAAACTCATTCATACCTTTATAGTAATTATGTAATCCTATAATATATACATTCCAAGCCATGATGTTCTCATAACTAGGTATTTTTTTAATATCATTAAGTCTTTTACAACATTCTTCTACTATTAAATTCCCCTTATCCTTTGGTAAGCTGTTAATTACCATTAGCTCCTTACCATTTCTTATTCTACTACGTTTTTGATAAAGCTTAAAATTATAGCCCAGATATTTCATCTTTTCTTTCTTTAAATCATAAATTTTAGTTTTATCTTCATTAATAATAAGTTTCATATTTTTTGTAAGATATTTCGTTACACTATATTTAAACTTTTCAGCATCACTCTTACTCTTACATAAAACTAAAATGTCATCAGCGTACCTTACATGGATACCAATTTTCAAATTAGTTCTTCTCATATTTGAACGTCTATTGTCTATATTATGAAACTTATTAACACTTTTATCATGCCAATCATCACCCTGATCTCGCAACCATACATCAAAACGATGAAGGTACACATTTGATAATAATGGTCCTATAATACTACCTTGTGCAGAACCCTTCGGGTCATAGATTTTGCACCCTGCTTCTAGGTAACCTTTCTTAATAAAACGATAAATATAGTTTAATATTACTTGGTCATGTATTCCCATATGCCATAGTTCCCTATACATAATATTAGGGTCTATAGTTCCAAAATAATCCTTCATGTCTACAGATAAGACATATGGCATAACATTAGTTTGGTTTTTAACTTTTGCTATTGCATTATGTGTTGATACTTGCTCCCTAAATCCAAAGGAACTAGGAACAAACTTAGTTTCACAGTACGGGTCTAATACTAGCTGAATACACTTCTCAACAAGCTTATCCCAGATTGTGCATATGCCAATAGGTCGTTTCTTACCATCACCTTTAGGAATATAAATACGTTTAACATAATCCATCTTTTTATTAAGTAAACGGTCTTTTACTATCATACCTAACTCAATAAAATTCGTTTTTGCTATGGTATCATAATTAGAACCATCTGGTCCTTTTGTCATTCTTCCTTTACCCTTGCTAAGTTGACGTACTGCTAGCATAACATTCTCTTCGGAATAAACTAAAGGACTTAAATTACGCAAATCTATATTTCCATTTTTAAAATCTTCAAATCTCTGTTTCATATCTATGAAGTAAATATTATTTATACTCGTTAGTCTGACTCTCCTCATTTCTGTACGAATAGTCTCTTTCATCTAATTTGGCGAATTAGAAATTTACAAATTATTTTATATACATCACACGTCTAAGGCTCTTTCCTCTCCTATATTTCTTAATATAGGATACTAACGGTACTACAGCCTCGCTGTTAACCCATTCATAATCTTTATTGATTTACCCTTTCGGTGCAATCAGTCCCCAATTATTATTACACGGAGTGTAATTAGGTCAATCACCTTTCCCAATATTTTCGCTTTATATATCATACTTAGGTCTCCTCTATATTCCGTTCTTTTCAGTTCTTACCTGGATACGTCTCACACGCATTCTCCAACCACCATAAGGTCGTCCCCCTTCTGCACGCGTAGACATACATTGAGGTAAAAAAATTTTTACACCCTCCCATCTGAACTAGGGATAGGGATTATCTGTTACGAAATTTAAATACAAGGAAATTATAACCATATATGACTGGACCCGAAGTGTAGCATTACTGCCAGTGTCTCCGTCTTCACCTATGCTTCGCAACGTTACATTACTGCAAGGCTGGCAGGAGTATTAGTCAGACTCAGTATCCATAAGATATTAGGCTCTCATGCTGGTCTCGAAAATATTAGTTACCTACAATAATAATTGTAGGTCTACAGCAGTGTTCACTCTACTACGAGGATATTATGCTGTAATTAAGGTCGCACCTACGCCAGGTCTTCCATTATCTAAGCAGTAATATTTTTTAGTCAGTTCTCTTATAAAAGAGAAATCCATGTATTTATCTATATTTCTCAGAATATGGTCTTTAGGAACTAAATCTTCTAAATACACCATTTCTAGTTTTTGTTGTGTGAAGTTCTTTTCATTAATCATAATAATGCCCTCCGAATTATAAAGTTTGTATCCTATATATATTCGACATTGATGTCCTAAAATCCTTTTTGAATATGAAAAAAACACTCCAATTTTAAATTAGAGTGTTTTACATTTTATGTTTGTCAACGGTCTGGGACAGGTAGTAAAGAGCATTAGTATTTAATACTCTTTACTACCTGTCTATTTTGACTTAGTATTTTCACTCTAATAAAAATTTCAAGTGAAATTTATTTTGACAAAATAGAGATAATGTAAAATGTATTTTAACAAATATATAATTTAGATTTTTGTGGTAAAATGAATATATAATAACGAAGGTTTTAGTGTAGGAACATAGGCAGACCAAAATCATAGATGAATATGGAGGATTAAAAATGTATAAAATAGTCGAAAAGAGAGCATTAGCACCTCAGATATTCTTAATGGATATTGAGGCTCCGAGAGTAGCTAAATCAGCAAAACCAGGTCAATTTATAATTATAAAGATGGATGAAAAAGGCGAAAGAATACCTTTAACAATTAGTGATTATGATGCGTTAAGAGGTACAGTAACTATAGTAGTTCAAACAATAGGTTGTTCAACAAAAGAAATGGAAAAGTATGAAATTGGTGACTCATTTTCAGATTTTGTAGGACCACTTGGACAAGCATCTGAATTAATGAGTGAGAGCATTGAAGATTTAAAGAAAAAGAAAATTGTGTTTGTAGCTGGCGGGCTAGGAACTGCACCAGTTTACCCTCAAGTTAAATGGCTCAGAGATCAAGGTATTAAGGCAGACGTAATAATAGGCGCAAAGGCTAAAGATTATGTAATTATGGAAGAAGAAATGAAGAAAGTAGCAGGGAATGTATATCCATGTACTGATGATGGTTCATATGGATATAAGGGACTTGTCACAAATAAATTAAAAGAATTAGTTCAAAATGATGGCATAAAATACGATTTAGTTGTTGCAATTGGACCAATGATAATGATGAAATTTGTTTGCAAATTGACTGAAGAACTTGGAATATCAACTATTGTAAGCATGAATCCTATTATGGTTGATGGAACAGGAATGTGTGGAGCTTGCAGACTTACTGTAGATGGTGAGACTAAATTTGCTTGCGTTGATGGTCCAGAATTTGATGGTCATAAAGTTAATTTTGATGAGGCAATGAGAAGACAAACAATGTACAAAACTCAAGAGAGTTCTAAAGGTGAAGGCATTAAAGCAGGCTGCGGTTTAGGAGGTGCTAAATAATGGGTAAAATGAACAGAGTTGCAATAGGGGAACAAGATCCAAAAGTAAGAGCAACTAATTTTGAAGAGGTATGTTTAGGATATACAGAGGACGAAGCAGTTGAGGAAGCTACAAGGTGTTTAAATTGTAAAAAGCCAATGTGTGTTGGAAAATGTCCAGTAGCAATAGATATTCCTGGGTTCATAGCTCACATAAAAAATAGAGAATTTACAGAGGCAGTTAAGGTAATTGCAAAATATAGTGCGTTACCAGCAGTCTGTGGAAGAGTTTGTCCACAAGAAACTCAATGCGAAAGCAAATGTATATTAGGAATAAAGGGAGATGCCATAGCTATTGGTAAACTTGAAAGATTTGTAGGTGACTATTCAAGAGAGCATAATGTTGACCTTTCAGAAACAAAACCTAAAAATGGCATTAAGGTTGCGGTAATCGGAAGTGGTCCTTCAGGACTTACCTGCGCAGGAGATTTAGCTAAAGCTGGGTACGATGTAACTATTTTTGAAGCACTTCATGAAGCTGGTGGAGTTTTGGTATATGGAATTCCAGAGTTTAGGTTGCCAAAAGATACAGTTGTTAAACATGAAGTTGAAAATGTTAAGAAATTAGGAGTTAAATTAGAAACGAATGTGATAGTAGGACGAACTGTAACAATAAATCAGCTGATGGAAGAAGAAGATTTTAAAGCTGTATTTATCGGTTCAGGTGCTGGACTTCCAATGTTCATGGGAATACCAGGAGAAAATTTAAATGGAGTATTTTCTGCTAATGAATATTTAACTAGAAGCAATTTGATGAAAGCATTTAAAGAGGGGTATCAGACTCCTATAAGAACAGGTGAAAAGGTTGCTGTTGTAGGTGGAGGAAATGTTGCTATGGACTCTGTGCGTACAGCAGTGAGACTTGGAGCAGAAGGGCACATAGTGTACAGGAGATCAGAATCAGAACTTCCTGCAAGAGCCGAAGAAGTGCATCACGCAAAAGAAGAGGGAGTTATAATGGATTTACTTGTGAATCCAATTGAAATCCTAGGAGATGAAAAAGGGAATGTTATAGGCATGAAGTGTATAAGAATGGAGCTAGGAGAACCCGATGCATCAGGAAGAAGAAGACCTATAGCGATTGAAGGGTCGGAATTCATAATGGATGTAAATACGGTTATAATGTCTCTAGGTACATCACCAAATCCATTAATTCCTTTAACAACAGAAGGGTTAGAAATCAATAAATGGAAGTGCATAGTTGCAGAAGATGAAACAGGATTAACATCTAAAAAGAATGTATATGCTGGTGGAGATGCTGTTTCAGGAGCTGCTACAGTTATATTAGCTATGGAAGCAGGTAAAAAAGCTGCTAAAGCTATAGATGGAATGTTAACAAAATAATAATTTTTAAATTACAAACTCCATAAACAAAGGTTTATGGAGTTTGTTTTAAAAAAGTGAGGACAGGTAACAACTATTTGGTATAATAATATTGCATAGGAGGAGGTATATTATGTTAATAGATAAAATAAATAAATATTACACTAAGGAATATGATTTAAGTTGTGCTGAGGTGATGATTTACGCTGCTAGTGATGAATATAATATGAAATTAAAAAGCGAAACGTTTAAAACTATGTCATCCTTTGGTGGAGGAATGGGTATTGAGAGCGTATGCGGAGCAATAACAGGTTCTTTGGCAGTTATAGGTATATTATTTACTAAAGAAAAAGCGCATGAAGGTGATAGAGTTAAAAGACTATGTCAGGAATTCTTCCAAAAATTTGAATCAAAGTTAAGCACGAATAATTGCGCGGCTCTTAAAGCAAAATATAAAAAAGAGGATGGTAGTTGCAAGGTAATGATTGAAACTGCTACTGAAATATTAGATGAAATTGTGATACGCGAATTAAAAGTTAATAATTTAACTCAATGAAAGGAAAAATTATGGATTACAAAAATATTGAATCATTTAATGAAGGCATTATAATAAAAGATGTAGAGAACTTTGAACTAGACCATATATTCGAATGTGGGCAATGCTTTAGATGGGACAAGGAGCCTAATGGCAATTACATAGGGGTAGCATATGGGAAGGTAATAGAAGTAGAAAAAAAGGGGACGCAAGTAAAGATATATAATATAAATGAGGAAGAATTTAATGAGATTTGGTGTGATTATTTTGACCTTAAAAGAAATTACACAGTTATCAAAGAGAAATTTAAGATGGATCCTCTTCTTAAAAGATCTGTTGATTTCGGGTATGGCATTAGATTATTGCAGCAGGAGCCTTTTGAACTTACCATATCATTTATAATTTCTTCAAATAATAGAATCCCAATGATAAAAAGAGCTATAAACAATTTGAGCAAAAAATGGGGAAAACCAATAGAATATAAGGGGAAAACGTACTACACATTTCCAACGCCTGCAGATTTAGAAGAAGCTACTATAGAAGAAATTCAGAGTTGTAGTCTGGGGTTTAGATCTAAATATGTAAAAAACACAGTACATCAGGTATATACTGGTGAAGTGAATTTGGAGCTTATTAAAGCCGCGGAAGATGATATTTGCCATGAAGAACTAAAAAAACTTAGTGGAATAGGCCCAAAAGTGGCGGATTGTATTATGTTATTTTCTATGCAAAAATATTCTGCTTTCCCAGTGGATGTGTGGGTTAAGAGGGCGATGCAATTTTTTTATTTAGCACCAGATGTCTCTCTACCTAAAATAAGGACCTTCGCTAGAGACAAATTTGAAAACTTAGCAGGTTTTGCACAACAGTATTTGTTTTATTATGCAAGAGAAAATAATATTAAAATAGAATAAATTAAGCAAAGCAAGTAATACTATATAAAACTATGAGTTACTATTGAGATAAATACAAGAGTGAAGAGGATGAAAAACAATGAAAAGAATGTGGAATAGTATTAGAATGAAGGTATCAGGATATAAACAATATATATTACTATCAGCAGTTTTGCTAGCTTTCGCATACATAGGATATGAATATTATTTCAAGTATTCATATATATTGAGAAATCCGAATATATTAAAAGAAGTTATTCTTTCTTATGGAAATTTCAGTGTTTTAATTTTCATTCTTATGCAGGTTTTACAAGTAGTAGTTTTTTTTATTCCAGGAGAATTTATACAAATTGCTGGAGGATATATTTTCGGTGCATTTTTAGGCGGTATAATATCTTTAATGGGTATTACTTTAGGAGGTATAATAGTATATCTTATTGCTAATAGTTATGGTAGGCCTTTTGTGGAGAAGTTGTTATTAAAAAAGAAAGTGAAATTTTTTAGAAAAATATTAAAAATAGGAAGCAAAAAAAATGTTATATTCATATTTTTTTTAATCCCAGGAATACCTAAAGATGCTCTAATATACATATGTGGAGTATCTGATGTTTCTTTTAAAGATTTCTTTATATATTCAACACTCGGTAGAATTCCAGGGATTTTTATTTCTTCTTATTTTGGTCAAAAAATAGATGCATGGGATGTTACAAGTTTAATAACTATAGGCATAACAATGAGTATTATATCAATAGTAGGGATTTTTAAAGGAAATACTATAATAAAAAATGTAATTAAAAAGAAAAAATCTTATTAAAAAGTTACGATAACACATGTTTTATAAAATATTATAAAGAGTATAGCTTTTTATAAATATTATAAAGAGTATAGCTTTTTATAAATATTATAAAGAGTGTAGCTTTTTATAAATATTATAAAGAGCGTAGCTTTTTATATTGTGATTTATATATACACCTTAATATTATGCTACTTATAGTAATCAAAATAATTATTAATATTGCACAATGGAAGAAAAAATCCTGTGGAAGGATCGTTATTATTGGATCGTATTCAATATCAAATAACCAGTAATCATTTTTAAAGAAAATATGATGAAAAGCAGTGAAGCTTTTATCGAAATTAATTAAAAAGGGTATAAGTAATATTATAGGTACGATAATAAGAAAAATGGAACTAGTTAACAAGTATCTTATTGTTTTGTGTCTCTTATTTATGATTATACCTATAATACTTATTAATATGGAGAAAAATAGCATTACCTTAAGATTATCAAATATTATTTTAACTTCCTTAAAATGAATTTTACCATTATTGGATGAAGGTAGCGTTGGAAGAGTGAATTCTTCAATTTTATTTTGAGTTAAATATGTGATTACATAGTCATAATTAGTCTTTAGTTCCTTTTTATTTAAATTAGAAGATTCTTCAATTTTTAAAACATCAATATCCATATAGTATAATGGTTTAAAAAGCAAAGTAAGATTTATGCTTAAAATTATAAAAGAAAAAGTAAAACTTAAGATAAAAAACGTTTTGAATGAAAATTTAATAAGCGTTTTTACATTTCTGAAAATGGAGTCTCTAAAAAAATAGTTATTAAACCATTTATATAGACTATTCATAAAATCACCTCTATTAGTGATTTTAACAATAAATCAAAATATATTCAATGATAATAAAAATGTGCTAAAATTATAATTTCATTAAAAAGTAAGTAAACAAGAGAAAAACTATATAATGCAGTGATAACTAAACATAATATAGTTTAGTTGCGTATAAATGGTATAATATATGGAATAGGTGAAGTTGATATTATAATGATTATTAATTAAAATATTAGGTATAGAACTCATTAGCACTCAGATGTGATGAGTGCTAACAAAAACAACAAAAATATATAAGGAGGGGTTTAAAATGAATATTAGACCACTTAGTGATAGAGTGTTAATTAAAAGATTAGAGGCGGAAGAAACTACAAAAAGTGGAATACTTCTTGCAGGAGCTTCAAAGGAAAAACCACAAGAGGCTGAAGTAGTTTCAGTAGGACCAGGAAAAGTTGAAGATGGGAAAGTAATTAAAATGGAAGTTAAGGCAGGGGATATAATATTATTCTCTAAATATTCAGGAAGTGAAATAAAATATGATGGTATTGAGTATATCATATTAAAGCAAGATGAACTATTAGCTGTAATTGAAAAATAACATTAACGTAATAATAATTAAATAATAATTGATAGTAAATGATTATTTAATCATTAGCGTCGTATAGGAGGGTTTAAAATGGCTAAAGATATATTGTTTGGAGAAGAAGCAAGAAGAGCTATGCAAAGAGGTGTAGATAAACTTGCAAACACTGTTAAAATAACACTCGGACCTAAAGGAAGAAATGTTATTTTAGATAAAAAGTTTGGATCACCATTAATAACAAATGATGGTGTTACTATAGCTAGGGAAATAGAGCTAGAAGATGCATTTGAAAATATGGGAGCACAACTTGTTAAAGAAGTTGCTACAAAGACAAATGATGTAGCAGGAGATGGTACAACTACAGCTACATTGCTTGCCCAAGCTATAATAAGAGAAGGTTTAAAAAATGTTACAGCTGGTGCCAATCCAATGTTAATAAGAACTGGTATAAAAATGGCTGTAGATAAAGCTGTTGAAGAAATTAAAAAATCTTCTAAACCAGTTAATGGTAAGGAAGATATATCGAGAGTTGCTGCTATATCAGCTAGTGATGAAGTAACGGGAGCTCTAATTGCTGATGCTATGGAAAGAGTAGGCAACGAAGGTGTTATAACTGTAGAAGAATCAAAATCTATGGGAACAGAACTTGATGTTGTTGAAGGAATGCAATTTGATAGAGGATATTTAAGTGCATATATGGTTACAGATGCAGAAAAAATGGAAGCAAATCTTGATGAGCCATATATTTTAATAACTGATAAGAAAATTACTAATATACAAGACATACTTCCAATACTTGAGCAAATCGTTCAACAAGGCAAAAAGTTATTAATAATTGCTGAAGATATTGAGGGTGAAGCTTTAAGCACATTAGTTGTTAATAAATTAAGAGGAACTTTTACTTGTGTAGCTGTTAAAGCACCAGGTTTTGGTGACAGAAGAAAAGAAATGCTTCAAGATATAGCAATCCTAACTGGAGGAGAAGTTATATGCGAAGAATTAGGAAGAGAACTAAAAGATGTTACTGTTGACATGCTTGGAAAAGCAGAAAGTGTTAAAATATCTAAAGAAAACACTACTATAGTAAATGGCAGGGGTGAAAAAGATACAATACATGATAGAGTTTCCCAAATTAAAAAGCAAATTGAAGAAACTACATCAGATTTTGATAGAGAAAAATTACAAGAAAGACTTGCTAAACTTGCAGGCGGAGTAGCTGTAATAAAAGTTGGAGCTGCTACTGAAACTGAATTAAAAGAAAAGAAACTCCGAATAGAAGATGCTCTTGCAGCTACAAAAGCAGCAGTTGAAGAGGGAATAGTTCCTGGTGGTGGAACAGTTTATATTAATGCTATTTCTGAGATTGCAAAATTATCATCAGATACACCAGATGTTCAAGTGGGTATTAACATAATTAAAAGAGCATTAGAAGAACCATTAAGACAAATAGCTACAAATGCTGGCGCTGAAGCTTCAGTTATAATAGAAAAAGTAAGAGAAAGCGCTGGAGAAAATGGATATGATGCTTTACGTGGAGAAATGGTAAACATGATAAAAGCTGGGATTGTTGATCCAACAAAAGTTGTAAGATCAGCACTTCAAAACGCAGCATCTGTTGCAGCAACATTCTTAACAACTGAAGTTGCAGTTGCAGATATTCCAGAAAAGAATTCAGCACCAATGGGTGGCGCACCAGGAATGGGAATGGATGGAATGTACTAAAAATAATTTGAACAATAATTATTATAAATAAAGTATATTCAAATAAAAAATTAACTAGGGTTTTGCCTTAGTTAATTTTTTTTATTTTGTTAAGCCTTATAATTATGTTTCTAGTATGTTCGCGAACTAGTTCATGAACATACTAGAAATATTCATTGACAAATGCTTAAACATTAACTATCATTATTGTAATAACAAATTCAAAGAACAATTACGCTACTCATATATACCTTGAATATGGCAAGGAGTATCTACCGGAAGCCGTAAATTTCCGACTATGAGTAATCTTAGTATGAGCTTATTTTTGGCATGCTAATTTTACTTTAGTTAAGGTAGGATTAGTATGCCTTTTTATACTTTATACCTTATTTTAAAATATCGTATATATAAATATTCTTATGCTAATTATAAAGACGAATGTAAAATAAAATTGTGAAAGGGTGTTAATTAAATGGCAAAAATATTAAAACAAGCATATACTTTCGACGATGTATTGCTAGTTCCCAATAAGTCTAAAGTATTACCTAAGGATGTTAGTTTAGTTACTTACCTTACGAAAAAAATAAAACTTAACATACCTTTAATGAGTGCTGGTATGGACACTGTTACTGAGTCTAGAATGGCTATTGCTATGGCTAGAGAGGGTGGAATAGGAACTATACATAAGAACATGAGTATTGAAAACCAAGCTATTGAAGTGGATAGAGTTAAAAGACAAGAAAATGGTGTAATTACAGATCCATTCTTCTTATCTCCAGATAATATTTTAGAAGATGCATTAGCACTAATGAGTAAATATAGAATATCAGGAGTTCCAATTACAACAAATGGTAAATTAGTTGGAATAATCACTAATAGGGATATTGTTTTCGAAACTGATTATAGTAAGAAAATTAAAGATATAATGACAAGTGAAAATCTAATTACTGCATCAGAAGGAACAAGTATGCAGGAAGCTAAAGAACTTCTTAAAAAACATAAAATAGAAAAGTTACCTTTAGTAGATAGCGAAAATTATTTAAGAGGACTTATTACTATAAAAGATATAGAGAAAACCATAAAATTTCCGAATGCTGCAAAGGATTCTAGAGGAAGATTATTATGTGGTGCAGCTGTTGGTGTAACTGTAGACATAGCGGAGCGAGTAGCAGCCTTAGTGAAAGCTGGAGTAGATGTAATAACTATAGATACAGCTCATGGACATTCTTTTGGAGTAATGGATGCAGTGCGAAAAATAAAAGCTGTATACCCAGAACTTCAAATAATAGCAGGGAACGTTGCTACGAGTGAGGCAACCAGAGATTTAATTGAGGCAGGAGCGGATTGTGTAAAAGTAGGGATAGGTCCTGGATCAATTTGTACTACAAGGATTGTAGCAGGAGTAGGAGTTCCACAACTTACAGCAGTTATGGATTGCGTTGAAGAGGGGAATAAATATGGAGTTCCTGTTATTGCAGACGGCGGCATAAAATACTCAGGAGATATAGTTAAGGCATTAGCAGCAGGTGCTAAAGTGGTAATGATGGGTTCTATGTTTGCAGGCTGTGAGGAAGCTCCAGGTGAAATGGAAATCTATCAGGGAAGAAGCTATAAGGTATATAGAGGCATGGGTTCTCTAAGTGCTATGGCTTGCGGAAGTAAGGATAGGTATTTCCAAGAAGGAAATAAAAAGTTAGTTCCAGAAGGGGTAGAAGGAAGAATACCTTTCAAAGGAAGTGTTATAGAAACTATATATCAGATGATAGGCGGTATACGTTCAGGAATGGGATATTTAGGTTCTGAAACGCTAGAGCAATTATTTGAGACTTCAACCTTTGTTGTCCAAACATCAGCAGGGCTAAGAGAAAGTCATCCACATGATGTGTCAATTACAAAAGAAGCGCCAAATTATAGCGTGAACAACTAGTATAGATGAGAATAGATAAAATATATATAAATAGCTAAGTATAAAGCTTAAGTGTACAGGAGGAAAAACATTGATTAATAGAGAATTAATTTTAGTTGTTGACTTTGGTGGTCAATATAATCAACTTATTGCAAGAAGAGTTAGAGAGAATAATGTTTATTGCGAAATAATACCATATACATCTTCTGCCGAAAAAATAAAAAACATGAATCCAAAAGGAATAATATTCACCGGCGGACCCAATAGTGTATATGCAAAAGGTGCTCCAAAGGTTGAAAAAGAAATATTCGAACTAGGTATTCCTATTTTGGGAATATGTTATGGTGCTCAACTAATGGCTCGAGTATTTGGTGGAGAAGTTATAACACCTGATGTTCGAGAATACGGAAAAGTAGAAGTTGACCTATGCAAAGATGCTACTATTTTTGCAGGAATAGAAAAGAATCAATGCTGGATGAGTCATACAGACCATATTTCTAAAGTACCAGAAGGATTTGATATAATTGCAACTACTAAAGATTGTCCAGTAGCTGCTATGGCGAGTGTTTCTAAAAAACTCTATGGAGTTCAATTTCACCCAGAAGTAAAACATACTCTTTTTGGTGAAGAAATGATTAGAAAGTTCCTATATGATGTTTGCGAGGTTAAAGGCGATTGGTCAATGTCATCTTTTGCGCAGGAAAAAATCAAGGCTATAAAAGAACTAGTTGGAGATAAAAAAGTACTTTGTGCTCTTTCAGGAGGCGTAGATTCTTCAGTTGCAGCAGTGCTTGTACATAAAGCAATAGGAGATCAGTTAACTTGTGTATTTGTAGATCACGGCCTTTTAAGAAAAGATGAAGGCGATCAAGTTGAAACAATATTCAAAGGCGAATTTAAAATGAACATAATAAGGGTTAATGCTCAAGAGAGATTCTTAGGTAAGCTTAAAGGTGTAAGTGATCCAGAGAAAAAGAGAAAGATAATTGGAGAAGAATTTATAAGAGTTTTTGAAGAGGAGTCTAATAAACTCGGACAATTAGATTTCCTTGTTCAAGGAACAATATATCCAGATGTAGTTGAAAGTGGTACTGCTACTTCAGCTACTATAAAAAGTCATCATAATGTTGGCGGACTTCCAGAAGATATGCACTTTAAACTAATAGAGCCTTTAAGAGAATTATTTAAAGATGAAGTTAGAGCAGTGGGAGAAGAGATTGGAATTCCTCATTACTTAGTGTGGAGACAACCATTCCCAGGACCAGGTCTCGCTATAAGAGTACTTGGAGAAATAACACCTGAAAAATTATTTATAACTAGCGAAGCAGACGCAATATTCAGAGATGAAGTGGCTAAAGCTGGACTTGAAAGTGAAATATGGCAATACTTTGCATGTCTACCAAACATCCAATCTGTTGGAGTTATGGGAGACGAACGAACATACTGCCATACGGTTGCCCTAAGAGCTGTAACTAGTTCAGATGGAATGACTTCAGATTGGGCTAGAATACCATATGAAGTGTTAGATATAGTTTCTAGAAGAATTGTTAATGAAGTTAAAGGAGTAAACAGAATTGTTTATGATGTAACTTCTAAGCCACCTTCAACTATTGAGTGGGAATAGGTATGAACGTTGTTATACCTATATATATTAATGAAATAAGTTAACAAAAGGTGTTTATGAAACATACTATTAAATTAGTATTTCATAAACACCTTTTTTTATGTTTTTGAAGTATGGGATATAAGTTTAAAACAAGAAAAATATTGCAGATCCGTAGGAGATGATTTAATTGATGTATAGGAAGGTAATTATAAAACATAATATATATTAAATTGTGGCATAATAAATTTATAAATATTAGAGAGCAATAGCAAAATGTAATATATCACCAAAATGAGTTAATAAAAAATTATTCGAAAAGTAAATAGATAAGAAAAGGGTGTGAAAAAAACGAATAAATTAGAAACATTAATAGATGCAGGATATAAAATAGAAATTCAATCAAATGCTAAGTTTTGTTTGATTTTGCAGGATACAATCCCTTGTGTGAGTTTTAATGCGGATAATGTAGAGGAAGCTATTGATTCAGCTTATTACTTTGTAAAAGAGCTGAAAACAGGGTCAGATAAAACTGAAATCGAAACAGAAACACAAACACAAACATCAAAGCAAACAAAGGATCATAAAACTATAATTGATATACCGCAACCACAAGAATTAAAAATTGATGAAGATATACTTAATGGAGAATTTAAGATGACGACTACTATTAGATTATATTCAGAAGTTTGGGGGGAGTTTAAAGATTTTGCAGAGACATATAAAGAGTATAAAAGTATGGATTTAGTTAGCATGGCACTTCTAGAATATATTGAGAAATACAAAGAATAATTATCCTATAATTAGTAATTAGCATATAAAGTGGTTTGGCTTAGGCTGAACCTTTTTTTATTTTAAATTAGGGAATTAGAGAAAGGGAGAATTATTATGGTTAATAAGACAATTATTACTATATTTATTGGCATAACTGGTGTAACATAAGAGATAAAGATAAAGTGTTTTTACCATTTTATCAGTGTGATGACTCTAGAAGTAAAAAGGCAAGTACTGGTGTTGGCCTTGAAATATTGGTTTTAAATAATTGTATTTTAGAAGAAGTGGATAGTGAGGTTCTAAAGAGTCCTGAATTTGAAGAGAAAATCATGGAGATTTTAAAGGAGGGAGGAAATGATTAGTACATTTATAAATAGTTTTAAGGTATCTTTTGCAGAGCAGGCTAATACTTTTATATATTTTCTTAAAAGGATACCAATTTTGGGTAAAAAAATTCCTGAAAATTTGTATAAAAGAACCCATGCTAAACTGGTTATAGGGGTTATACGTGAAATTTTAGGAGTGCTAGGTGGGTTTATAGGAAAAACTATATATTTAGGTGTAATGATTATTTTGCCATCCTATTTAATGACTAAGGATATAGCAAAGTTACAACCTTATTTTTTACATATTCTTTTCTTTTTAAGCTTTATTTTGGGACCAGTTATGAAAAATGTAATTTTGATAAAACCAACAAAGCGGCCTTTAATATGATAACACTAATGAGAGCTGACGCAAGAGAATACTATCTTGGAGAAATAGTATATAAAAATATAACAGACTTTATATACTTTGTTCTTCCAGTAATAATTATAGGTTTAATAATAGGATTTTCACCATTAAAAGCTATGGTGCTTGTAGCGGAAATAATAGCATTTAGATTGATAGAAGAAGGGCTACAGCTTTTTATATATGATAAGACAGAAATAATACAAAAACATAAAGATTTATTTATGTCACTAGTAATCATAGGAGGACTTGTCCTTGCCTATGCACTACCTTTATTAAGAGTTACTATTGATTTTAATTTAATATTATTAAATGCTTTAGTGGCGATTATTGTATTAATTCTAGGCGTGGCAGCTTTTATATACTTATGGAAATTTAAGGAATATACTTTAATAGCAAAAGATTTATTAAATAAGGATAGTTTATTTGATGTAGAGGCTATTAGAAATCAAGCGACTTTTTCAACTGTGAAATTGGATGAAAAGAGAATGAGTAAGGAAGAATTAAATACAAAAAAATATGACCAAAAGAAGGGCTATGAATATTTAAACTCATTATTTTTTCTTCGTTTTAGAAGAAAAATGGTAAAACCTGTAAAGGAAAGAGTCGTCTTTATAGGTTTTATATTTTTAATTACCATGTACTTTGTGATTTTTATGCCGAGTAAAAGGGTGGATATAGTGAACATAATTAAAAAAAGCATTCCCCCATTGGTATTTATAATGTACAGCATGTCAACGGGAGAAAGAATTTGCAAGGCTATGTTTTTTAATTGTGATGCAAGCCTATTAAGACAAGGCTATTACCGAGAGGCAAGTGTGATTTTATCCAACTTCACTTCAAGACTTAAGAGGGTAGTTATTCTTAACCTGATACCGGCTTTAACTTTATGTTCTGCTATAATTTGTATTATATTAGCTAGTGGTTATAGCTCCCAGCTTATTGGAATGATACCACTATTTTTGTGTATTATTTGTTTAGCTTGTTTCTTCTCAATACATCATTTGTTCATGTACTATGTATTGCAGCCTTATACAGCAGGGTTAACAGTGAAAAGTCCCTTATTTAAATTCGTAAACATGGTTATGTATATCGGTAGCTATACGTGTCTTCAAATTAAGACGACTTCATATTATTTCACAGCAGGGATTATTATAACAACTATTGTATATATGGTAGTTGCGTTGATTTTAACATATAGAGTAGCGCCAAGAACTTTTAAGTTAAAATGGTGATAATATAAGCAAAATCGCTGGGCGAATAAATATATTACTGAATTCTTAAAAACATGCACACTTTATGGATAAATTGCATATAATACAATTAGTTTATTTAATAAAATAGGGATACCAGAGGACACAACAGATTAAGAATTAGTAGTAAAAAATAGATAGTACGCATAACTATCTATTTTGTTTTTTTATCATCCTTATGAACTTCGATACCAAATTCTGTTTCGGACTGATCAGGTAGTTTGGTACGCGCTTTTATATTAAAACTTATTCTATCTTTTGAAAAAAATACTACTGCGGAAGTTATACCAAGAACAGCTATTGAGGTAATACAAAACAGCTTGAACATTTGGGTAATCTCCGACATTTAATTCTCACCTCCCTTAATTTTTATTCCTTAGGTATCCCATAAAATAGGGAGGTGATAAATCTGTTGTGAAAATACCAATTACATAAAATTGATGTAAATATATGGTATAGTTATAATATATACCTTTAATAATTTTAATTCAATATTTACTATAATACAATAAAATACAAAAAATGCACTCTTAAGTAAACAAAAAGGATATGTTGCGCAGAAAGCATCTTAGCAACATATCCTTTTGGTTATAGCATAATCAAAGAAAAACTCTTAATTCTTATTTGAAATAACAATCGCTTAACTAAATTACCTTTTTTACATCGAATAATGAATTTTGAACTAGAAAGGCTTGAGGGAAGTATTTCCCAATAGTCCAATAACTAACCCCGCCTAAATTATATGCATTAGCAGTCCTAAGTTTGACGTTCATACTCCTAGCATCTTCAAACCAAACTACATGTCTTTTGCCATTAGAATCGTAATAGTTAAAAAACGGTGCTTGAGCGGTATAGTCATATTGAATAGATGCAAATACCTTTCTCGCAAGATCAACTGCTTCTACATTACCGAGTACAGTTGCTTTAGTTCCTTTTACATAAGGTAAAGTCCAAACGTACCCATAATTAGGTATGCCCATAAAGATGTTTTTACTTGGAATTACGGTTACAGCATAATCAAGGATTTTTTTTACTTCATTAATTGGAGCCACCGCCATTGGTGGACCTGCAGTATAACCCCACTCATAAGTCATCAGTATAACATGGGAAGCTATGGCACCGTGAAATGGGTAATCATGCGCTTCATAAAGTAATCCTTTTATATCACCATTTGGCTTAGGGGCTAAAGCTGTAGTAACAATATAGCCTAAAGCCTTTAGTTTGATTACTGTTTTGCGTAAAAAATCATTATAGCTTTGTTTATCTTTTGGGAAAATATATTCTAGATCTATAGCTAAACCGTAATAATTTTTATTTTCCAAGATGCTGACTATGTTATCTAATAAAGTGTTTTGTATATTTTCATCTGTAAGTATAATATGGGCTAGGTCACTATCAAAACCACCACCCTCTTCTAAATTCGTAATTACCATCATAGGAGCTACTTTAGCTTTTCTAGCAGCAACTATTAAGGGGACATCATTTATTCCTTTTAGAGTTCCATTAGGCAGCACCTGATAACTGAATATACTAAGGTATGTGAGACTTGGAAGAGTCTTTGCGAGAACATCCATATCCGTAGTAGGAAGTGCATAGCCATTAACTTCAAGTGAGCCTAATTTTTGCGTTGATGGTGGTATAATAATAATTTCACTAGGATAAATTAGTATAGAATTTTTAAGGTTAGGATTTGCAGCATATAAATCTGAAATAGTTACACCATACATTCTAGCTATCATGTAAAGTGATTGACCAGGAAGAATTTTGTGTTTTCTTGTGACTTGAAGTATTACAAGCGTTTGGCCTACCACAAGTTCATCTGGGTTTGCAAGTTCATTATCAGAAGCAATTTTATTAGATGGAACTCCATATAATTTAGAAATTATATATAAGGTTTCACCACTTTTTACAACATGAATAATCAAAAAAAATCACACCTCTTATAGTAATATAATTTAATATATGCTATACAATACAAGGGAGTACTTACTATATTTTTATGGTGAATAAAGTCACGGTCAATTATTTGGAAAAGTCACTAGAATAAATGAAGCATTCACAGATAATACTATAGCTATCATGTATAGGCGACTCCAATTTTAGGGACTTTTATATTTAAGTTTAATTTTTAAAGTTTTAATAAATAAAAATAACAAAATTTGTTATAAATACAAAATTTTATTAAAAAACTTGATTTATTTAAATGAATAAACTAAAATTATAGTATATTGTTTTAGCGAGGCAATGCAATGCGATGAGCAAAATAATCAATGATTGTTTTGCTTCAAGATATAAGCAAGGAGGAATATTAATGGCAAAAATTTTATCATTAGATTTAAGCAAAACAATTCCATATTTAGGTGAACATGAAGTTTCTTATTTACAGCCAATGGTATCTGCTGCACACAAAATGCTTGCAGATAAAACAGGTGCGGGGAATGAATTTTTAGGATGGATGGACCTTCCTTTAAATTATGATAAATCAGAATTTAAAAGAATTAAACAGGCAGCAGAAAAGATAAAAAATAATTCTGAAGTCTTAATAGTAATTGGAATAGGTGGTTCTTACCTAGGAGCTAGAGCGGCTATAGAAACGTTGAGTCATAGTTTTTATAACAGTCTTTCAAGCGATAAGAGAAAGGCGCCAGCAATATTCTTTGCAGGTAATAATATAAGTTCTACATATATGGCAGATTTAATTGATGCTGTAGAAGGAAAAGATATTTCTATAAATGTAATATCAAAATCAGGAACTACTACAGAACCAGCTATTGCTTTTAGAATATTAAAAGGATTATTAGAAAAGAAGTACGGAAAAGAAGGAGCTAAAGAAAGAATTTTTGCTACTACAGATATTTCTAAAGGAGCTCTAAAAAAATCAGCAGATGCAGAAGGCTATGAAACTTTTGTGATTCCGGATGATATAGGAGGAAGATTCTCAGTGTTAACAGCTGTAGGTTTACTTCCAATAGCAGTAGCGGGCATTGACATTGATGAAATGATGAAGGGTGCAGCGGATGCAAGAGAAGCATACAGTGTAGAGGATTTAAACAATAACGATTGTTATAAATATGCAGCAGCTAGAAATGCACTATATAGAAAAGGCAAGGTTACAGAAATTTTAGTTAACTATGAGCCATCACTTCAATATTTTGGTGAGTGGTGGAAACAACTTTGTGGGGAAAGTGAAGGAAAAGACCAAAAGGGAATATTCCCAGCATCAGTTAATTTCTCTACAGATTTGCATTCTATGGGACAGTATATTCAAGAGGGTGTAAGAAATATATTTGAAACAGTTATTAATGTAGAAAAGCCAAGGAAAGAAGTTGTAGTAGAAAAGGAAAGTGAAGATCTAGATGGATTGAACTTTTTAGCAGGTAAAACTATGGATTTTGTTAATAGAAAAGCTTTCCAAGGAACAGTACTTGCTCATAATGATGGGGGTGTACCTAACATTATTTTAAATGTGCCAGCATTAACAGCGTATAATTTTGGACATATGGTTTATTTCTTTGAAAAGGCTTTAGCAATAAGCGGATATTTATTAGGTGTGAATCCTTTTGATCAACCAGGAGTTGAAGCATATAAGAAAAATATGTTTGCTCTTCTTGGAAAATCAGGATATGAAGAAACCAAAGCAGCACTCGAAAAAAGGCTTTAAAAAATGAGAAAAATCATATGAGAATTATTGTAGATGCAGATGGTTGCCCTGGTAAACAGCTAATAGAAAAGGCAGCTAAGGAAAACTCTATAGAGCTTATTATGTATTGTGATATTAATCATATTTTGAGTAGCGATTATGCCTCGATAAGGTATGTTGATAGTGGATTTCAAAGTGTTGATATGAAAGTAGCTAATGAGGCGAAATCTAATGACATAGTAATCACTCAAGATTTTGGGGTTGCTGCTATGGTTTTAGCTAAAGGTGCATATGCAATAGGCCCTAAAGGACATATATATGATGATGATAATATTGATAAATTATTATTTGAGAGGCATTTATCCGGCAAACTAAGACGGAGCGGAGGTAAAACCTTTGGTCCTAAAAAACGAACAAATGAAGATGATGAAAAGCTTTATAACAATTTAATTAAATTGATTCTAAAAACGCAATAATGCACTTAGAATATACGAAATAGTTAGTAATAAAAATTACTAGCTATTTTTATATTTTTGAAAAGAATAATCGCGAATTCAGTCATGAGATGAATTTTTGGGTGTAACGTTCAAATTATAATGACGAATTTAATACATAAATAGCTATGAAATTTTAAATTTTATTATTTTATAATAAAACATTGAAAGTTTATGTCTATATATAAAAGAAAAAATATGGAATATACACTGTTACAAATAATGGAATTATAGTATAATATATTCAGTATAGAGATTGGTTTTTTAATAATATTTTTGTATTGTATAGCTTATTTATAAAGGTAGGTGAATTTAAATGAATGAAATGAATATATCGTTTAGCTTAGAAAACCCTGAAGAAAAATATAAAGAAATCGGAATAAGTGTTGAAAATATATTAGAGGATAATTTGAACTATAAATTTCTTGTAGGGATTGATGGAACATGGACTACTTTGAAGAAATTAAGTGGAGCCAGGGATGCTATATGGAAGCCACAGGCAGATGGTAAGTACTCCATAATGGTACAAGCTAAAAGAAAAGAAAGTAAGAAGCCCTTTGATTATATGTCAAAAACAGATTACCTGGTAGGCGAGGCTTACGAAAAGTTAATAAATGATATATACATAGATAAAATAGAAATAATGGCAGGTGAAAAAGTCACCTTAACAGTAGATGCCACAAAGATTCCTATTATGTATAGATATTGGGTACATGAAAGGGGGAATTGGCTACTTATAAAAGACTATTCATCAGAAAATATACTGACTTGGACTTCAAAATATTGTGGAGAGCAAGAGTTTTTGGTAGAATGCAGGAATTTAGATTCAAAAAATACATTTGATGACTCTATGAAAATACGATTTAATGTACAAGCCATACAATCAGTAGAAATTGTAAGTTTTAAATGTTTGACGGATGGTATGGTAGAAGGTGCGGAACTAGTTTTTGAGGTGGAGGCAAACTATGGGGATAACAGAATGGTTTTGTACAAATTTGTAAAAATTAATCCTAAGGGGAATACCAAATGCATACAAGATTATTCAACTAAGAAATTAGTTAGTTATGTTGAAGAAAACAAGGGTGATTATAAGCTACTATGTATGGCAAAGGATATGTATTCAATTCATGAATTTGATGATAGAGCATTGATTCATTATAGCGTTAAACCTTATGAAGAAATAAACATACATAGTTTCACTAGTGATTTAAGCTCACCGCAAGTATGTGGCACTCCTATAATTTTTAAGTGTATTGCTAGAGGTGGGAAAGAGTTATTATATAAATTCAAAATTGATGGAAAATGCATAGAGGATTCTGGTTACATTAGAGAAAATAATTTTTTTTGGATACCAAAAGAAGCGGGAGAATATAAAGCTTACTTATGGGTGAAGGATGCATCTTTTAAAGGAGAATATGAGAAGAAAGGTTCTTTAGATTTTCTAATTGACGATATAGGTAATGAAAATGTGGTTATTGATGATATAATTTTGGATAATAAAGAGACAGTACTAATAGGCCAAATAGTTCATGTAAAAGTCAAAGCAACAGGAGGAAATTCTTTAAGATATAGTTTTATAATTTCTAAAGATGATAAAGAGATAGAAAAAATACAATTTGGAACACGTGATTTTCTAGAGTTTACGCCAGAGGAGAGTGGAAAGTTCAAACTGGAGGTAAGAGTAAAAGATAAATATTCCAAAAGGAAATTTGATTGTCACGAAGTTCTATGTATTCAAGCTTTAGAATGCATTCCAGCTAAAATAGACTATGTATTAATGCCAACAAGAGAATACTTTATGGTTGGAGATACTATTTCTCTCCAAGTTATATCTGAAAATACAAAAAATACTCTTGTGAATTACGTTTTGAAAATAGATGGTCATTTAGTAGAACAAACAAATTTTGTGGAACATAAAAATTATGAGATTAAACCTAAATGTAGTGGAAACTATTTAATAGAACTTCTAGCAAAGAATAAATTGAGCACAAATGCATATGATAGTAAGAAGGAAATAAGAATAGAAATACATGAGACGCTACCTGTAAGAGATACAAAGATTCTATGTGATAAGGCAAATTTTATGGCTAATGAAACAATAACATTTGTAGCACAAAGTAAGGGTGGCAAGAATGTTGAATATGAGGTCTATCTCATGGAAAAAGGAGACTGGAGTTTGGTACAAAAATTTAGCAGGAAAAATGATTACATCTTTATGCCTTTTACTAAAGGGATTTACAGAATACTAGTATTATCAAAAAGTTCTTATAAGAGTATTTCATATGAAGATTATGATATAATGGAGATTGAAGTAAAAGAATAACTTTAAAACAGCTTTTAAAGGCTGTTTTTTTTATGAGTAAAAGATTTAATGTTAAGCTTCGAAGAAGATGAATAGTACCGTAGGTGATAATTTACCTGAAGTTTTAGAAATAGTTAAGGAGATGAATAGATATGGAAAGAATAGACAAAATATTATCAAATTTAGGCCATGGAACAAGAAAAGAAGTGAAGGCGTTGTTAAAAAAAGGGAAAATAGAGGTCGATGGAGTAATAGTTTCTGATAATACAATGAAAATTGATCCGGATAAGGCTGTAATAAAGGTAGCTGGTGAAGAAATAACATATAGAAAATACATATATATAGTCATGAATAAGCCAGCTGGGGTAGTTTCTGCTACAGTAGATAAGTATGATGAAACTGTTATTGATTTAATAGATCAAGAATACCATGCTTTTAATCCATTTCCTATAGGAAGATTGGATAAAGACACAGTAGGGTTATTGCTAATCACTAATGATGGTGAATTAAATCATAAATTGATAGCACCTAAGAATCATGTAGATAAGGCGTATTATGCCGAGATTAATAAATTTGTAGATCAAAAGGATATAGACACCTTTAAGAAAGGTGTTGTATTAGATGATGGTTATAAATGCATGCCGGCCATATTAAAAGTATTAAATGCAGATGAAAATGGATCTGAGGTAATGATTACTATTCAAGAAGGCAAATTTCATCAGGTAAAAAGAATGTTCGAAAGTGTTGATAAAAATGTTGCATTTTTAAGAAGAATTAGTTTTGGACCATTAAAATTAGATGAAAATTTATCTGAAGGACAATATCGAGAATTGTCGGAAGAAGAGTTGGATTTATTAAAACAGGTTTAATTTAGTTAATAATATTATTTTTTATGAAAAAAATAAGTAAAATGTCTTTATTTTAAAATATTATTAGAATTAAATTTGTAAAAAACGCTTGCAAACATTAGTTAAATTTAATATAATTAAGTAGTAAAGTTAAATAGAGAAATAAATAGCCCCCTTTTTATTTGTTTAAAGCAGCCCAACCCCAAGGGCTGTTTTATTTTGTATAAAAAAGTCGATTTTTGTGAAGAATTCTTGATATAACATATTTCGATAAAATGCTCACATTAAATAGCATTATTTAATGTGAGCATTTTTTATTTGATAATAGGGAAGTATATAAGCACATAGTATATACTAGATGTATTTTTTGGATTATAATAAAAGCGAGTAAATATAGAAACACATGAATAATTTAACACAACATTTAGTGAGAAACTAAAGCAATACTAAATATTTTTTAAAATTTGAAAAATATATCAATATGAAAATTAGATAGGAGGAAATCTTATGGAGATAAAAGAAAATTTAATAAATTTTATGACAGAGCAGGCATATAAGCCTATGAATATAGCAGAACTTTCTAGAGTATTCGATATTAAAAAAAAGGATATAAAAGGGTTTTCTAATTTATTAGCTGAAATGGAAACAAATGGGGATGTGGTTAGAACACATGCCGAATATTATGGTATTCCAGAGAAGATGGGTCTTGTAATTGGTAAATTCCAAGGTCATCAAAGAGGCTTTGGATTCGTAATAGCAGAAGTAGAAAGACCAGATGTATTTATTCCTGCGGATAATTTAAATGGAGCAATGAATGGTGATAAAGTTCTTGCAAAAGTTTTAAAGGAAGAAAATAGCGGGAAAAAATGTGAAGGTGAAATTGTAAGAGTAATAGAAAGGTCTAATAAAACAATAATAGGAACTTATGAGGACAGTAGTAATTTTGGGTTTGTAGTAGCTGATGACAAGAGGATTGCTCAGGATATATTTGTTCCTAAATCAGAAAGAAATGGTGCAAAAACAGGGCAAATAGTAATAGCTGAAATAACTCAGTGGCCAGGACAAAAAAGAAATCCCGAGGGGAGAATTATAGAAATTCTCGGAAGCAAAGGTGACGCGGGCATCGATATATTAACTATAATTAAAAAACATAAGCTACCAGAGGAGTTCCCACAAAATGTTGAAGCATATGCCGATAATATAGCCGAAGTGATTCCACAAGAAGAATATACGCGCAGAACAGATTTAAGGGATTTACGTATGGTAACCATAGATGGCGAGGATGCTAAAGATTTAGATGATGCTGTGTCTATTGAAATTTTAGATAATGGAAACTATCGTTTAGGAGTTCATATAGCAGATGTTTCTCACTATGTAAAAGATAAAAATCCTTTGGACAAAGAGGCTTTTAAAAGAGCAACTTCAGTATACTTAATTGATAGGGTTATACCAATGCTTCCTAAAAAATTATCTAATGGGGTTTGCAGTTTAAATCCTAAAGTAGATAGACTAGCTCTTAGTTGTATTATGGAAATGGATAAAGAGGGTAAATGTGTAGATCATGAAATAATGGAAAGTGTTATAAAAACTAATGAGAGAATGACTTATACAGATGTTACTAAAATACTAAGGGATAAAGACGCCGAAACTATTAAAAAATATGATTATTTATATGAAGATTTTAAACATATGGAAGAGTTATGTGGAATTCTTAATAAGAAGAGAATGAATAGGGGCGCTATAGATTTTGATTTCGCTGAGTGTAAAATAATATTAAATGAATTAGGAAAGCCTGTAGACATTGTACCTTATGAGAGAGCTATTGCAAATAGATTAGTTGAGGAATTTATGTTAACGGCTAATGAAACTGTAGCTGAGCATATGTTCTGGCTAAATGTGCCATTTGTATATAGAATTCATGAGGATCCAGATGAGGAAAAATTAATGCGATTTAGTGAATTTGCTCATAATTTAGGATATTCTATGAAGTGGGGAAAGGATATACATCCTAGAATGCTTCAGGAAGTAATAGGAAAAGTAAAAGGCCAAAAAGAAGAGATGGTACTAAGCACTTTATTATTACGTTCTATGATGAAAGCAAAATATTCTCCAGAATGTGTTGGGCATTTTGGGTTAGCAGCCAAGTATTATTGTCATTTTACATCACCAATTAGAAGATATCCTGACTTAATGATCCATAGGATAATTAAAGAAGTTATAAATGGAGGATTAAGTCAAGCGAGAACAGATAGATTAGGTAGAGAAGTAGAGATAGCGTCAAAACAATCATCAGATATGGAAAGAGTAGCTATGGAAGCTGAGAGAGAAGTAGATGACTTAAAGAAAGCTGAGTATATGAGTGAGCGAATTGGTCAAGAATATGATGGTATTATATCCTCAGTAACTAATTTCGGATTGTTTGTTGAACTTCCTAATACTGTAGAAGGGTTAGTTCATATGACTAGCTTGGATGATGATTATTATGTCTTCGATGAAAGACATTTAACCCTTATTGGTGAGCGAACTAAGAAAATGTATAAACTAGGAGAAGAAGTAAGAATTGTAGTTAGTAAAGTTGATTTAACTTCACATGAAGTTTATTTTGATATAATTGAAGCTGATGAAGAGAAAGAAGAAGACCAAGAAGTTGAATACTCTGTTAGTGATTTAAATGAGCTTATAAAGGAAGAGTAGTCAAAAAAAGAAGACTATAATATAGAATAATTTTAAAATACACAGAAGAGGTTAATAGCTTCTTCTGTGTATTATATTTAAAAGATATATTGTAAAAATAATCCATGCATTTCTTGAAAAAGAATACATAGTATAGTATAATAATATGTATTATACATAATATATATAATGTGTTCTTATGTATATTAATAAGAATAAAGCAGGTGAAATTGTGGCAAAGAAATCGGAAAACAAAACACTAGCAGAAAACAGGAAAGCAAGACATGATTATTTTATAGAAGAAGCAATGGAAGCTGGTATAGCGCTTGTTGGTACAGAAGTAAAGTCTATTAGATCTGGAAAAGCGAACTTAAAAGATGCTTATGCAGATGTTATAAATGGTGAAGTATTTATAAAAAATATGCATGTTAGTCATTACGAAAATGGGAATCAATTTAACACTGATCCTTTAAGAGTAAGAAAATTATTGCTTCATAAAGAGCAAATAAATAAACTAGCATCATTTACGGCTCAAAAGGGTTTTACACTAGTTCCATTATCCCTATATCTTAAGGATACTAAGGTAAAAGTTAATCTTGGTATTGTTCGCGGTAAGAAAGACTATGATAAGAGAGATGCGATGCTAGAAAAAGATGCTAAGAGAGACATGGATAGGCAGATAAAAGAGAGAATGAGATAACTAGCAATAATGCACATACATTCCATGATATTAGCACTTGATAAAGGATATAATATAGTGTATCATTAGGTTTATAGTAAGTAACAAGAAATTAGATTAGCAGTTGATATCTAATTAATTTATGGGTCATAAAAATTTAATAATTTAAATTTGCGTAATTACATGCAATAATAGTTATATATTATTGTAGTACAAAAGATTTTAGTTTAATCTTTTGACATATTAGGGGGCGTACTTGGTTTCGACGGGGGTACGTTGCATCGAGGAAGCGAGCCGAGGGAACCTATGGACCCGCGTTAAAAAACTATTGGAACAATTTAAACGCAAACGATAATTTAGCACTAGCAGCTTAGTTCTGCTACGTCTTACCTTTGAATACCGCGACTTAGGATAGGGCGCCGACAGCGGTGAACCGAGCTTGGGAAAGCTTTGACCCAGGAACGGAAAATATGAAGCTACCGGAACCTAAACCCCGTCAGTAGGGGTTAGGAGACGGGAATTTTAAAGTACTGACTACGCTCGTAGATGCCTAGGTGTTATGGCTTTCGGACAGGGGTTCGACACCCCTCGCCTCCACCAGTGAAACCCTCGACTAATTAATTTTAGTTGAGGGTTTTCTTATGCATTAACGCATTGTAAAGGCAGAATGAGAGACTTCAATAACATTCCTTAAAATTAAAAAACCACACCCCTATAGAATATAGGAATATGGCTTAGGAATAACTCGTTTTTTAGAGTAATGTCTAATTAAGTGGGCTCAATTAAAACAATTTACACCATCTTTATTAGTCATTTATTATACGGATGTTTACATTTCTTCGGCCCCAATTAAGTGCTTCAGCTTCTGTATTAAAAAATACATCGATGATATTACCTTTAATAGCGGAACCAGTATCTGATGCAATAGCATATCCGTAGCCTTCTATATAAACCTTAGAGCCCGTTGGTATAACTGTAGGGTCCACAGCTATAGTGCTGTATCCATTTGGATTTCTGCTTGTCCTAGAACCTGATGCTGTAAAACCATCCGTTGAATATGCGGTCGATTCTATAATGAAGTAGTTATTTGATTTTGATGCATCACTAGGGATAGCATCAGATTTAGAGGGTGCACTTTTAGCAGAATCTAAGTGTCTAGATATAGTAATGGAATTTGTTGCTGCTTGCTTTTTTATTATTTTTGCAGCGGCTAATTCTTTTATTCTCGCATCAGCTAATTCTTTTGCATTTTTGTCAGCGATTAATTTAGTTTCTTTTTTAGTTACGTTGCTAATAAGCACCTTGTGTTCTTTTATGTCTTTACTTAATTTTGTTAGAATAATTTCATTATTTGTTTTTAGCACTGATAATTTATCATTTTCATTATTTAAAGTGGCTTTATGTTTTATTATAGAATTTCTTTGTTTTTTTATTTCATCAATGAGTTTTCTGTCATGCTTTATTATCCTTTCAAGTGTATCTACCCTTGATATAACATCACTAAAACTAGTTGAATCTAGAATTACCTTAAGATAACCATCTGAACCATTTATATACATAGCTCTTGCTCTTTTTTCAAACAAGGCTTCTTGATCGATAGCGTTTTTTTCTACAATTTCTAATTTAGTTTGCGTTTTTCTTATATCTTGAGCTATGTCATTCATTTTAGCTTTGTTAATGTCAATTTTATTTAATACTTTATCAATTTCAATGTCAAAATTATTTGCTTTTATCTGTAAAGCTTTTTTGCTGCTTTGAACTTGTTCTAATTCAGATGTTTCATTAGTACTTGGCGCAGCAAAAGTATTGACATTGATAGTTATTGTTAGCATCATAACAACAGATATTATTTTTTTTTTCATACATGAACCTCCTTAAAATAGCTATAAATATTAATAATATTTTTTATTATATTATAATGTTGTAAAGAATTATGTTGCAAAGTGAATATGGTTAAAAAAAGGCTAATTAATACCTCTTTTAAATTTTAGGCTATGTTAGACAATAATATATATAAAATTGACACCATTCTATATGGTTATCAATATAGAAAATTACACAACCACAATTAGGACAAACTATTCCTACAATTTATTATACAATTATTTCTAATCTTTATGCAAACTTTTTACTTATATCATTCACTTCTTCCAATGGACAGTGATATAGTTGTCGGGGGCTTTTATATTTCAAGAGATAACTATCTTTTGTTTTTGGGAGGAAAGATGGTATAATAACAATAGCTCAAGAACAAAATTGTATAATAGACAAAGGAATAAATTAGGATGGGTTAGGGCGTTGAAATGAATAATACATATAAATTATTGATAATTGAAGATGATAAAAACATGTGTGAAGTGTTAAATAATATTCTAAGTAAATGGGGATTTGAAGTAACCGTATGTGAAGATTTTGAAAAAATAATAGAGTGCTTTAAAGAATGTGAACCTAAGGTGGTTCTTATGGATATTAACCTTCCAATTTGTGATGGCTTTTATTGGTGTAAAAATATAAGAGAAATATCTAAAACACCAATCATATTTGTATCTTCAAGGGATAGTAATATGGATATAGTAATGGCAATTAATAGTGGTGGAGATGATTATATTCAAAAACCTTTTGATTCAAATGTGTTAATTGCAAAACTACAAGCTATTATAAGAAGGACATATGAGTATAAAAATGAAGAAACAAGAGTATTAAAATGTGATGATTTATTATTAAATTTAGACAACACAACTCTTTTATATAATGGAAATTCCTTAGAACTTACAAAAAATGAAATAATCATTTTGCATTCTCTCATAGAGAATAAGGGAAAAGGAGTTTCTAGAAGTAAACTAATGAAAAAGCTTTGGGATGATGATATATATGTTAATGAGAATACTTTAACTGTTAATATTAATAGATTAAGAAACCGCATAGAGCAAATTGGAATAAAAGATTTAATAATAACACAAAAAGGCATTGGATATATAATATTATGATATTAAGTCAACTGTTTGGATGAAAATTCTAGATGGTTGACTTTTTCTTAAGATACAAGAAAGATATAGTTATTTATATGAAGGATAAAAAGGGGGAAATGATAGATGAAGATAATTGATTATATGAAGATTAATAAAATATGGTTAATAAGCAATACAATAATTTTTATAATAATTAATTGTATATTATATAGCAGTAGTACTATAAATAAGAGTTTTCAAGATATTATGTACATGTGTTATTGGCAAGTACTTTTGGAGAAATTTCGGCAAACTATTTTACTGAATTTATCCCAGTATATTTTTACCATTTAACTGCTAGAATATAGATTTTCTGTGCTCCAATCTATAGCTCTTTCCAATCATGTTAAAAAGTTCGCACCTATAAGATATTCTATCTAATACAGCTGTTGTTAATGCTGGGTCTCCTAAAAGTTCTACCCATTCTTCGAATCCTTTGTTAGAAGTTATAATTAGTGATGCCTGTTCATGAAGGGATGATATTAATTGAAAGAACAAATTAGCCTCATCTCTAGTTATAGGAAGATATCCGACCTCATCAATTATAACGAGACTTGAAGAAAGGATTCTATTTAGTTTACCTTTGCTTTTTCTTGATATCTGCTGAGTTTTCAAAACATGCATCAGATTATCCATAGTTACAAAACTTACCTTATAACCTGCCTCAACGGCTTTATAACCCAAGGCAATAGCTGTGTGAGACTTCCCAACGCCCGGTGGGCCTAAAAATATAAGATTATACATCCTATCTATCCATTCCATTTCCATGAGTCTGTTTATTTGTTTCTTTGTTATTGATTTTTGAAATAGAAAATCAAATTCCTCCATTGTCTTTTTAACTGGAAAGCCAGCATATTTAAGTCTTTTTTCTTGTGTTTTCTGATCCTTCAAACCAACCTCATTTTTAAGTATTGATAACAGAAAGTCTTGATAGGAAACATTACCTAACTCGCCTTTTTCAATAATTTTATCTGCATCTACATTTAAATAGTTTAGCTTAAGATTTTTGGCATACTCTTTGATTAATTCTAATTTCTCCATGATTGCTTGTCCTCCTTCAAAGCATCAATATAGTCACTTATACTTCTTACTTCCGGTTTTAACCCTCTATACTTTGATGGTATAGATAACTTATCAATTACAGATTTTTTATCAACTTTTGCAATATCCTGTATCGCAAGATATTCAAGGGTTTCTTTAAACATTCCAGCACTCCACAAGTTTCGTATAACACAATAATTCAATGCTTGTTCTATTAGCGAAGCTTCATATGAATGTACTATATTTAGTATTGATCCAAATTGATCTTTGCAGTATCTTGGTTTTTCACGTTTTATGCCATCTAGTAGCATTTTTGCATTTTCAGTTTTACCGAGAGCAAAAAACAATCTTTCATAAACTTGGTCAATAGAACTGTGAATATCCCGTTCGGGATGAATTATTTTTATAAGTTCACCCTGCCTTGTGCTTACTTGATGACTTGCTATTAATACACCTGTATCAAAATCAACTATATTCATTTTGGAGCCTTTTATCATTAATTTAAGTTCTTTACCTGGGCTATAAGTTCCTTTGGGCACTTGATACCTGTTCTGTTTATACAAAATTACATTGTTTTTTCGTACAGCATAAGTTAAACTAGTATTAGATGAATTTTTTTCAAAGAGTTCAGGTACTGGTAGCAAGTGTTTCTTTTCGAGAGCAAACACTTCTGCCGGTATTTTTTTCGTTATTTCATGTTTTTTACCATTGCCTGTTCTATCTAGCCATTTGAATGAGTCTTCATTAAAGGAATCAACATCTATAAATACTCTGTTTATAGCAAAGTTATATTTTGAGTATTTTACCACAGATTCTATTTTCCCCTTACTTTGAGGATCAAAACCTCTACAAAGCCTAACTTTATATTTCATAGTATTAATATAATTTTGAAAACCTTCGGTATAAATAATGTCTCCAGAATTCTCGGCTACTGCAAGCACACGATCTTGGTCATACACTATTTCAATAGGCATACCACCAAGATATTCAAAAGCTCGATTATGAGCATCAATAAAAGAGGCGGTAGTAAATGGTTTGTCTGTCCAAAGTATGTATTTATACCTTGAATGTGATAAAACCATTGCAAAGCAATACACTTTTACTTTGTTTCCATTTAATCTTTTGAGCCATATTTGACCCATATCAACCTGAGCTTGGTAGCCCATGGGAAGTTCATGTACTTCCTCAAATTGTCTTATTGGCGAAGCCTTAGGCAGATTGTATTCTTTCCTTAAATTACTAATATAAAGCCTTAAAGACCTTTCTTTAAATTTTACATCACCATATCTTTCCTTTATCCAATCAAGTACTTGTGCTGCTGACATATCTCTGAAATCAGTAATCCATTCTAAAATATCATCTTTGTAGATATCAATTTTTTTATGTCTATTCTTCGATTGAATAGTGACTTTAGCATATTCACCAGGATCCATGTCCCAATACTTTTGAACTGTTTTGTAATTTATATTTAGAGCTCTTTCAACCTGTGATTTATTAAATCCAAGTGCTTTATATTGTTTTATTTCACTAAACATATTCCATCCTTTCAATTTTAAATTCCCCCTCTGTAAAATATATCTCTAATTGTATCAGAGAAGGAATTATTATTGTACTTAACTGGAAATTATTCTCCTTTTTTGTTTGCCGAAATATCACCCTTTTAGTTTACCGCTAACAACATGGATATACTTATTTTATTAACAGTATTTATAGCTTTTACTTATGGATTTATAAAAGAAAAAAATAAATACAGTAATATTTTAAAGTGTAATGAGGAATTAGATAATAAAATAAATGATTTTCATTTAAATGTATTTTCAAATATATTAAAAAAACAAAGTCTAGAACATCTAAAAAAGGAAGAAAGTTTAAAAAACAATATAAATGATTTTGAGGATTATATTACAAGATGGGTTCATGATATTAAAATTAATATTGCTGTTGCTTACCTATTATTAGAAGACTTGGAAGAGGATGAGTCGCAAAAGGTAATATTTGAAATAAAACAAATGGAGTTTAGTGTAAATCAAGTGCTATATGTTACAAGGGCAAATAATTATAATTTAGATGTAAAAAGTGAGCAAGTAGCAGTAGGAGATGAAATTAGAAAGGCAATAAAAGAGAATGCAGGATTTTTCATAAACAAAAACATTGAAATAATATTAGAGGTTGAAGGGTTTAATATAATAAGTGATAGAAAATGGATTCACTATATCCTTTCTCAAATTATTAATAATAGTAGTAAGTATACTAATGAAAATGGACAATTACATATTTTCAGTAAAGAGGATAGCAAGGCTTATTATTTACATATTAAAGATAATGGGATTGGTATTCCTAGAGAAGATATAAAAAGAATATTTAATAAAGGATTCACTGGGAAAAATGGAAGGTCAAGAACTAAATCAACTGGTATTGGTTTATATTATACAAAAAAAATGTGTAATAATTTAAATATAGATTTGAAGGTAGAAAGTGAAGAGGCAGAGTACACTGAATTTATTCTAAGTTTTTACAAGTTAGCAGATTACTACAATGTTACACCAATGTCACATTAGAACCTAATTTGTAACCTTGATAGGTGGAGGAGTAGTCAGTTATAAATTATACTATAGATACGAGGTGATAATATGAATAAAATTGTAGCAGTATCAAAGTTAATTAAAGAATATGGAAGGTTAACTAATAAACATAAAGTATTAAAGGAAGTAGATTTACAAATTAATGAAGGTGAATTTATTAGTATAATGGGACCTTCAGGTTCAGGAAAAACTACCTTTTTAAATGTCATGTCAACGATAGACAAAGCAACTTCAGGAGAGGTTTTAATTGATGGTAAAGATGTTAACAGTCTAAAAGAAAATGAATTAGCTAGGTTTAGGAGAGACGTAATAGGTTTTGTTTTTCAAGATTTTAATTTGTTAGATAATATGACAATAAGAGATAATATTGCATTGCCATTAACACTAAACAATGAAAAGGTAGAGATAATATTAGAAAAGATTAATAAACTAACAAAGCTCTTAGGCATAGAAAAGCATCTGGATAAATATCCTTATCAATTATCAGGGGGCCAAAAGCAAAGAGCAGCAATTTGTAGAGCATTAATTACATCTCCAAAGGTGATTTTTGCAGATGAACCAACGGGTGCAATAGATTCTAAATCAGCTATAGAAGTTCTTGAATGCTTCGTAAATATAAATAAAAGTTGTAATACTACGATTATAATGGTAACTCATGATCCTAGGGCTTCAAGCTATTCAGATAGAGTGATGTTTTTGAAGGATGGAAGTATAAGTGGTGAATTAGATAGCAATGGAGATAAAAGTGAGATGTTTAAAAAGATTCTTAATATGATAGCTATGATGGGAGGAGTTAGTGATGAACTCATTTAAACTATCATTGATGCTTTTTAAGGATAACATAAAGGTATATAAACTTTATTTACTTATTACAATTGTATCTGTTGCAACTTTCTATAACTTTTTAGCAATAGGAGACAATGAGGCATTTATCGAAATTAGTGAAAGATTTCAGGCAGCAAGTGTAGCAAGTCTTTCATGTGGATTTATTTTAGTATGTACAGTAGTATATTTTATATTTAATGCAGATAAATTTTTCTTGTTAAATAGGCAAAAGGAGACTGCCTTATATATGTTAATGGGAATTACCCAATCAAAAATTGGACAAGTATTTGCAATAGAAAGTTTATTACTTGGAGCTACATCTATATGTAGTGGACTTATATTTGGAGTAATCTTATCTAAACTATTTTTTATGCTACTCGCAAAATCCATATTTTTAAATGTAGAAATACCTTTCAAAATTTCATTAAATGCTGTCTTTATAGTAATCTTAGTATTCTCATGTATTTTTGCAATATTAGGTTATAAAAAATATAGAGTAGTAAAGAAAAGTAAACTCATAGATATGATTAATGCTACAAAGGAAAAAGAAGAACTACCAAAGTTAAGATATTTTAAGGGTATCTTAGGGGTTCTATTAATTTTAGCTGGTTACTTAGTTGGCGTTATGATTAAAAGATGGGAGCTAGATTTGCTGTTTTCATCTATGACAGCGCTATTATGTGTTTCAATAGGTACATACTTTTTCTTTGGAAGTTTCATGTCCATAGTCTTTAATAAGATGATAAAAAATAAAACCATGGTATATAAGAATGTTATGTTAGTAAGTATTTCTAATATGTACTTTAGACTAAAGGGGAATTATCGTAATCTAGCTATGACAGCAATGTTATGTGCAGCAGCTATAACAGCCTTTGGAGTAAGCTTATCCTTTGAGAAAGTTGCACAAAAAGAAGCTATTAAGCAATCTCCATATAGTTTTAGCTATGAAAGTAATGATGAAAAATCAAAAGAAAAAGTAGTGGGAATAATTAATGAATCTAATCACGAGTTAATTGGAATTAATGAAAATAAATTTATTTTAGGAAAGATTGATTATATAAACTATCATAGAAAAGTAGATTATAAAAATGAAGCAATAATAATAAGCTATTCAACATTAAAAAAGAACTTAGAGTTTCTAAATTATAAAGTAACAGATAACATTAAGCCTAAGGGATGCGAGGCTGTTTTTATAATAAGTGCAACAACATTAGCATCTCCATTAAATGTTCTGAAAGAAGAAATTAAAATAAAAAATAGAGAGTATGTAATTAAAAAACAAGAAGATGCACCCTTTACTGGGATTATAGACAAATTAGGAACAAAAAATATATATATTTTAGAAGATGATGAATATGAAAAGGTTAAGGAAGGCTTTAATGAAACATCTTTAAATTGCGTTCAAATAAGTAAAGAGAAAGAGGCAGATCAATTAATATCCAATATAAGGGAAGTTATGCCAAAGGAGAAGGTATATCCACATATTAACGAATACACATGGGATTATTATGCAATAGAAATATTTCATTTTTTAGGGCTAATAATGTCTATAATATTTATACTTTCAACCTTTAGTACAATTTATTTTAAAATATTAAAGGATGCCTTCATGGATAAAGAGCAGTACAAAACACTGAAGAAAATAGGCATGAGTAAAGCGGAAGTAAAGAAATCTGTGCATGTACAAGTTGGAATTTCATTTATTTTACCTGGTAGTGTAGGAATACTGCATAGTATTATTGCAATTAAGATGTTAGAACAAATAATGAATTTTTCGTTTAATACTCAGTTAATAATTGCGCTATGCTTATATTCAATAACAATGATTTTATTCTATTTTTTCATAAGTAATGATTATGTGAAGATGGTCTATGAGGAAGGCGATAATAATGATTAAAAAGATACTAAAGATATTAAAAAACATTCTTATTGTCATATTAGCGTTATTAATAATTATATCTATAGTAGGTCAAGTTCGAAAATATCTAGAAAAAGACGATGTTAATCCTTTAGGTACATTAGTTGAGGTTGATGGTAAAAAAATGCACGTATATTCTGAGGGTGAAGGAAAGAAAACAATTGTTTTAATGCCAGGTTTAGGAAGTATTGCACCTTCAATTGATTTTAAACCTTTAATTAAAGAGTTTAAAAAAGACTTTAAAGTAGTGGTTGTAGAACCTTTTGGTTATGGATTTAGTGAAGAAACTTCAAAGGAACGTAGCGTAGAAAATATTGTTGCTGAAACCAGAACGGCATTGAAAGAGGCCAATATAGATGGACCATATATACTTATGCCTCACTCTATATCAGGGATATATGCTCAGTATTATGCAGAAGTTTATCCAAAAGAAGTTGAAGCAATAGTTATGATGGATACAACATTAGTTAAGGCATGTCTAGAAGAAGCGGATAAAATTGATTTACCCATGGGTAAAAAGCTATATATGGAAGCTACTGTAGGAAATTTTTTAGGTATTGATAGGATATATTATAATAATATTTACAAAGATGAAGCTTGTTTTTCAGAAGAGGATAAAAATGATTTAGTAAAAATGGGAGTTCAAAATACATTTAACAAAACTATAAAAAATGAAATTAATATGATATTAAAGAATTGTGGAACAGTGAATAAAACTAAAATGTCAAAGGAGTTGCCAATACTTAAATTTATTGCAATTAGATCTATGAAAGATATACCTAATGATAAATATACAAATATAATGAATAAAAATTTAGATGAATTTAAGGAGTATAATAAATTTAGTTATTCTGATCTAGAAGGAAGACATTATATTTTCTATACGAAATCAAAAGAAATTGGGAAAGAAACTCGAGGGTTTTTAGGCAAATATGATAATTAATATTATTAAAAAGAAAGGCGGAGTAGTGGATTTTAAAGGGACCAATAGAACTATAAATTATTAAATTTAATTCTCCAACCAATATTAGAAGTGATGAAGGAGTATATGTTGAAGAAATTTCCAAGTATTAAAGGGACCTATAGTTCATACAATTCAATGGAAAAAAATCCATTTACCAAATTAGTATAGTTTAGGTTATAATATATCTAAGTCACAACAGTTAAATAATGTGGAATATGGAGGTCTTGTCAAATGAATAAGAAATTAGTCTTAGGTGTAATGTTAACAGTAAGTTTGTTTGTAACACCTATAAAAAATGTATATGCTGATTCATATAAGAGTGTTACTATAGGGGATGATTTGACGAATCAACAGAAAGAAAACATGCTAAAGTATTTTGATGTAGATAGGAATAGTGCGAGTGTTGTTGAAGTTACAGCTAGTGAAGAGAAGAAATATCTGGGAGATACAGTATCTAGAGCTCAATTAGGTAATAAGGCGATATCATGTTCTTATATTGAGCCAACAACTACTGGTGGTTTAGTAGTCAATACAAATAATGTAACTTGGGTAAATGCTAGTATGATAAAGAATGCCCTAATTACAGCAGGAATTGAGAATGCTAATGTTAAAGTTTCTGCACCATTCACTGTATCCGGTACGGCAGCTATGACTGGCATATTAAAGGGATTTGAAAATAGTAAAGACGGTAAGAAATTAGATGAAAGTACAAAGAAAACAGCTAATGAAGAGGTCGCAGTTACAGGCAAACTAGGTGAAAAAATTGGACAAGATAAAGCAGCGGGATTAATCAATGAAGTAAAGAGTGAAGTTATAAAAGATAAACCTAAGAATGAGGCAGGTATAACAAAAATAGTAAATAATGTAACAAATAATTACAATTACAATCTGTCTAAAGATGATGTAAGTGGTATTGTTGGATTAATGAAAAATGTAAATAAATTAAACTTGGATTACAGCAAAGTAAAAGGACAGCTTGAGGGTGTAGCTAGTACAATGAAAAATACATTAGAGAGTGATAAGGCTAAAAGTTGGTTCTCAAGTGTATGTGATTCTATTGGAAATTTCTTTAAGGGAGTATCAGATAGTTTAAAATCATAAATGAGATGAGTGTGGGAGGTATAAGTTTAATAATAAAAAGGTAGACTTGAAAAGTGGTAACAGGGGTTCACTGGTTATTAGAGATGTCTTCTGTATTTAAGGAAGGCACCTTTATATAGTGGATTACACCCATCAGGCTTCGCCTCCACCATACATAAACAACAATTTTGATACAAAGGAAAACCCTTGAATTCAGGGGTTTTCGTTGTTTTTTGGTGAAAATATAAGGCGAAACTTATGATTTGACCATAAGTTTTTGGGGTAAATTAAAATAAATGCATACTAAAATAAACCCCTACCGTAGAATATCTTGAATTTACGTAAGCTGACATCGCTGAAAAGATGGGAGGATACTGACAGACCTATAGACCTGATGGACACCGTGCTTCGCAGACGGTTTTTAAGGAAATTTAGCACGCTCTCTTGACAACTTAAAACAAATATGACATTATATTATTAATAGACAGACAGTCAGTCTGTTGTAAGGAGATGTACAAATGAGGATAGTAAAAGAAGCTGAAGAACGCAGGAAAGAAATACTTGACGCGGCGGATGAGCTTTTCTGTCAGAAGGGCTTTGACGGCACAAGCACAAACGATATTATCGAAAAGGTCGGAATTGCGCGGGGAACACTATATTACCACTTCAAGTCGAAGGAGGGCATTATGGACGTGCTGATTGAGCGATATAACGTCCGTATTTTAGGCGCGGCGCAGAAAATTGCCGCAGACAAGAGCATGCCCGTAAACAAGCGCATTATGCGCGTTGTAATGGCACTGAACATAAGTGGCGGAAGCGGCAAGGAAATTATGGAGCACATTCACAAGCCACAGAACGCGCTTATGCATCAGAAAATACAAAAGGTAATATTAAACGGTGTTACGCCGATACTGACGGGAATAATCTGCGAGGGCATTGAGCAGGGACTGTTCAGCACGCCGTTCCCGTATGAATGCGTGGAAATGGTTATGTCATATACAAATACCGTTTTTGATGATGATATGGTTAAAATGACAAGCGCGGAGCGCGCTTCACGCATACAGGCGTTTGTTTTCAATGTAGAAAGGCTGCTCGGTGCCGAAAGTGGAAGTCTTATGTACGTTATGCAGATGTTTGGTAGCGGAGATGGAGGCAGCAATGAATAATTCGGGAAAATCCTTCGGAAAATTTCTGATTATCTGGCTGGGGGAACTGATATCTAATATCGGTACTGGAATGACGGCCTTTGGTCTTGGAGTGTATGTGTGGCAGCTGACACATTCAGCGGTGGATGTCTCAATGGTGGAAATGGCGGCGCTTCTGCCGATGATTTTATTAAGTCCGGCTGCGGGGGTTCTTGCAGACCGATTTGATAGAAGACTGCTCATGATACTGGGAGATATTGTATCAGCGTTTGGGCTGATTGTTATGCTGGGGCTTATGAACAAAGGGCATATTCAGGTGTGGCAAATCTGCCTTTGTGTGGGATTTAGTTCAGCATTTGTAGCATTGCTCGATCCGGCATATAAAGCAACAATTACGGATTTACTGACAGAGGATGACTATGCAAAAGCAAGTGGAATGGTGTCAATTGCATCCTCTTCCAAGTTTTTGATTTCACCGATTATTGGCGGTTTAATTCTGGCAGCTTCCGGTATGGAAGTGATACTTACCATTGATATTCTGACTTCTGTTGTAACGGTTGTTGCAATCTTTACCGTAAGAAAATCTCTTGCGGTAAAGTCACAGGTTAAGAAAGAAATGAGTTTTTTCAAGGACTTAAAAGAAGGATGGCAGATTATTATCCAGGCTAAAGGAGTCATGCTATTAATTATACTTGTTTCCGTCTTAATGTTTTATATGGGATTTATTCAGGTCCTGTCAAAACCAATGATCCTATCCTTTGCCAGTGAGAAAACAACTGGAATTCTGCAGACAGTAGTTGCCTGCGGTATGATGGTGTCCAGTATCATGATTGGTAGTGGAATATTAAAGAGCAAATATGTAAATGTCATGGTGGCAAGCTTTATTGCGAGTGGTATTACTATGGCAGGATTTGGTGCAACGACAAGCATGACCGTCATTATTATTTCTGGATTTTTATTTTTTGCTTCGCTACCATATGCGACTGCAAGTATTGATGTTCTCATAAGAAAATCCATTGATAATGATAAGCAGGGTAGGGCATGGGGACTTATTTCTTTGATTTCACAGCTGGGATATGTAATTGCTTATATTTTGGCAGGTGTTCTTGCAGATTATGTATTTAATCCAGCACTGGTAGAAGGCGGTGTGCTGGCGGATACTGTTGGAAAAGTCATAGGAACTGGTGAAACAAGAGGAATCGGATTCTTACTAATCCTTGCCGGAATAGGCCTTGTAATTACGGCACTGATTGTATCTAAATCAAAGACTATCCGTGGAATGGATTCCAAGAAAGAAGCAGAAGGTAGTTTGGAGGCAGAACAATCATTTAATGATGAGAGCTTTCGAAGCAAAGATATATAGTCAGAAGGAGAAAAAATAATGTTTTTTAAAATTGTAAAGAATGATTTCAGCAGGAAGAAAATCATAACTGTGACAGTATCTGTGTTTATAACCATGGCAGTTATTTTAGGAGCTAGTGCAACAAATATCATTGCAAATCTGATTCAGTCGATGTCCCAGTTGCAGGAACGTGCAGTCCCAGCTGACATTACTCAGATGCATTCCGGAAAATATGATCAGGCAGAAATCGATAAATTTACGAAAGAGCAGCGTGAGAATATAGCGAAGCAGGAGACGATGGTTCTTCTGGATTTTGATGGAGGGAATATCCATTTTGGCAAAAATAAAACGATGGCTGGAACGGTACAGGATATTTCATTTGTTGTACAGAATAAGAAATTTGATTTTATATTGGATCTGGATAATGAAAAGCTGGAGGTAAAGGCAGGTGAAGTGGCGGTTCCCATCTACTTCATGGAAAAACATGACTTGAAAATAGGTGATCCGATTACGGTGAAAAGTGAAGGATACCTGAAAGAGTTTGTCATTTCAAATTATGCAAGAGATTATGAGATGAACTCTTCCCTTACGTCTTCGAAGCGGTTTGTTATTAATCAGGCGGACTATGATGAAATGATTGAAAAGCAGGCAGGGGAAGTGGAATATCTTATTGAATTTAAACTGAATGAAAACGGGGATTCTCAGGCTGCTTTGACTGCATATATGGTTGCAGGTCTTCCGGCAAACGGTCCGACAGTGGTCGGAAAGATATTTATGGTGTTTAATGCTATGTCAGATGCGGCAGTTGCGATGGTAATTATACTTATCAGTATTCTGCTGATTATTATAGCGACCTGCTGTATCAGACTTACCTTTCTGGCAACTATTGATGAAGATTTAAGAGAAATTGGTGTTATGAAAGCGATGGGAATATCTAAAAAGGATATAAAGAAGGTATATCTTATCAAATACAGGGTTATGTCAGTAGTAGCCGGTATAATAGGCTATCTGCTTTCCTTTGTAGTGGTAAATCTGTTTAACGGTAAAATGAGACTTTATATATCTTCGGATTTATCAGGAAACTTAAAATATGTACTATCTCTTATAGTTCCATTATTTGTATATTTTATAATTGTGATGTACTGCAAGAAAGTGCTGAAAAAAATAGATAAGATTTCTGCGGTGGAGGCATTGCGTTCAGACATCATGGAACGTGGAAAGAACCGGAAATACAGTTTTCCACTGCTTAGCAACAAATTCCTGCGCACCAATGTTTACATGGGAATTAGGGATGTATGGAAGCGTTTCAAATTATACAGGTTACTGATTTTTATTTTTGCTGTATGTACGGTTATTGTAATTCTTCCGTTAAATATGTATAACACCATGAACTCACGGTCATTTTCCACATACATGGGAATAGGAAAATGCGACATGAGAATCGATCTTCGAAAGACAGATACGATTACAGAAGATTTTAAAAAGCTGCAGGAAGAGTTGAAGAATGATTCGGATATTGAAAAGTATGCGGCCTACATAACATGTTCATACCAGGTCAAAAATGCGAAAGGTTCCTGGGACTATATTAATATTGAAACCGGAGATTTTTCTGTATTTCCATTAAATTATGTGGAAGGGAGAGCAACGAAGGGTGAAGGGGAAATCTCAGTTTCCTATGCAAATGCGTCAAAAGACGGATTAAACAAGAAAGTGGGAGATGAAATAGTAGTAAAGGCTTTCGAGGCAGAGAAGACTATGAAAATATGTGGTATTTATCAAGATATTACAAATGGTGGTAAAACATCGAAAGCGGATACCAGTCTTGGTTTAAATGAAGATGCCGTTCTTTGGTATATTGTGAACATGGATGTGGCTAAAGGTGTTGATATTAGAAAGAAAATGAACTACTATCAGAATACCTATGATTCTGCGCAGGTAAATGATATCAAAGAATATACTGGGCAGACTCTTGGAAATATCATTGATCAGATGAGCATAATTGTTATAGGCTCAATCGCAATTGCAGTAATAATTGTTATACTTATAACTGCATTATTCATTAAGATGTTATTGTCAAAGGATATGTCCCAGATTGCAATCATGCGGTGTGTGGGATTAACTTCTAAAAATGTTAAACATAAATATATGGCAGGAACTTTGATGGTACTGATATTGGGAATCATACTTGGAGTGCTGGCTTCTGATTATTTAGGGGAGTTTCTTGTAAGTTTGGCAATGTCGCCAATGGGGGCTGCAAGAATTCAATTTGTTAATGTTGCATGGCAGACCTTACTGCTATGTCCGTTAGCGTTGATTTTAGTAGTTGGAGTTACTATATCTGTGTGTTGCACGGTAACAGTAGAAGATGATTTATCTGTAACTTTAAGAAGTTAGAACTGCTGAAAAATAAGGCATTCCGGGATGTCACTGTGGATATAGACTTTGATTTGAATATTTTACATTGGAGGAATATATATGAGCAATATATTGGAAGCTAGAAGTATGAACAAAAAAGTAGAGTTATGGAAAGACAATGAGCTTCATATCTTAAAGGATGTAAACTTTGCGATAGAAAAAGGTGAATTCGTTACGGTCATGGGGCCATCTGGAAGTGGGAAGTCAACACTGCTATATAATGTAAGCGGTATGGATAGAATTACTTCTGGCAGTGTGAAATTTAAAGGCAGTGAAATGGTTGGACTAAAAGAAGAAGAACTGGCGAAGATTAGGCTTAATAACATGGGATTTATCTTTCAGGATATTAATCTTTTAAAGAATCTGTCAGTGATTGACAATGTTATGTTTCCTGCCTTTGTATCAAAAGATGCGGATAAAAATATGGTAAATCAAAAAGCAAAAAAGCTACTTAAAATGACAGGAATTGAAAAGCTTGCAGATAATAATATCATCCAGGCATCTGGTGGACAGCTGCAGAGAGCCGGCATCTGTAGAGCGCTTATAAATGATCCGGATATCATATTTGGAGACGAACCGACCGGAGCATTAGATTCCAATTCGGCAGCAGAGATTATGTCAATTCTTGCAGGGATAAATAAAAAAGGAACAACCATAATGCTCGTTACGCATGATGTAAAGGTGGCAGCAAAAACCGAAAGAATATTGTATATGGTAGATGGAAATATAGTTGCACAGAAGAAAATGCGTAAATACGATACGCAGCATGACGATATTAAGGAAAGGGAAGAAAGCATTATGAAATGGTTAGTGGAAAATGGATTCTAATTTTTCATTGGCATTCACATAAAGTTCGTATAGAAAATTTATTAGGTAAGTTCGAAATGAAAAGTTCTTAAGAATGTATGTAAGGAAAGACTTAAGATAATTCATAAAGAAAGTTCCTGATAAAGAAGAAAGATAACTATTTGAATAAAGGAGCTATTGATATATGAATTTTTATTTCGCACCTATGGAAGGGTTGACTGGGTACATTTATAGAAATGCCCATAACACTTTTTTTAATAATATAGATAAATACTTTTCACCTTTTATTGTTGCAAATCAAAGCGAAAGTTTTAAAACTCGGGAATTAAATGATATTTTGCCTGAAAACAACCAAGGACTAGTTTTGATTCCACAATTACTAACCAATAATGCAAAAGATTTTATTCATACTTCAAAGAAGATAAAGATGTTAGGATATAATGAGATCAATTTAAATTTAGGATGTCCCTCTAGAACTGTAGTTTCAAAAAATAGAGGATCTGGATTTCTTTCAAAAAAAGAAGAACTTGATGTGTTTTTAGACGAAATTTTCTCTCAATCGATAACAAAAATCTCACTAAAAACCAGGATAGGAAAAGACCGACCTGAAGAATTTTATGATTTAATTGAAATATTTAACAAGTACCCTATAGAAGAGCTTATTATTCATCCAAGGATTCAAAAAGATTTTTATAAAAATAAGCCTAATCTGAAAATCTTTAAGGAAGCCTTGAATTTAAGTAAAAATCCTGTTTGCTATAATGGTGACATTTTTACAATCAAAGATTACAAGGAGTTTTCAGCTGATTTCCCTAATGTAGATACTTTAATGTTTGGCAGGGGATTATTAGCCAATCCTGGACTGAACAGCTACATTACAAATAATATTAAACTTGAAAAAAAATTGCTGAAAGACTTTCATGATAAAATTTATGAAGATTATAAAAGAATACTCTTTGGAGAGAGGAATGTCTTGTTTAAAATGAAAGAATTATGGTTTTATATGATTCCGGCGTTTTCTGATAATGTAAAGTATGCAAAAAAGATTAAGAAATCAGAAAGATTATATGATTACGATGAGGCTGTTTCAAGCTTGTTCAGAGAACAGGATGTTTTAGAAAATTGAGCTGAAAGTCATTAAATTATAGGTTAGAATGGAATAAATGCACACCGCTACGGATTTTGAACTTAGGGGTGTGCATTTTTAGCGTACTCATCATGAATACGATATAAGATCTCAATCATTCTTATTGCTAATCTACCAGAAAAAGAATATTGCAAGCCAGCAAGTTCTGTTAAATCAGTGAAGCACAGAAAGAAAATATTATATTTTTATAGGTTATCTAAAAAAAAGTCTTATGTATTTAATTTCCTATTATTCCATAAAACATTAGGGTTTGCATATCTTGAATATATTTATCGGAAACCTTACTATAATTAACATTACTTTCGGCAATTGATATTATCTCTATAAATCTCATAATTGTATCAGTTGGAATTGTCTTATCTATGGTTCCATCATCTTTACCTACTTCAATATAATCCCTAAATAATTCAAACTTATTTTTGTTTACACTCTCTGTAATAAGCTTAATTAGAACTTTATCATTTAGAGCCTCCAGGGTAAAATATTCACTTAAAGATTTACTTATGTAATTAGAACATAAAGAAAGAGCCTTAAGTATTTTTTCTTTAAAGTTCATATCGGTATAAAGCAATTTTCTTGCGGCCTCTAATACATCTCCCATAAGAGAATTAACACATTCAGCGACTAAGGCATCTTTATTCCCAAAATAATTATAGATTGAAACTTGTGATACATTGGCTTGGGAAGCGATTTCTTTGATATTTACATTTACAAATCCTTTTTCTTTAAACAACCCATTAGCAGCATTTACTATTGATAACTTTTTTTTATTTGTTCTAATCTCATATTTATTCATTTGGACCTCCAATACGTAAGTTTTTATTCAATTATATCATAACAGTTTTGAAATATAAGATTGATATTTCAAAACTATTGAATTGGGAATAATTAAATGTTATAGTTAATTTGAAATATGTACATATGTATTTCAAAACTTTAAGTGAGGTGGATGTATTGAAAAATGTAATATACTACTTTAGTGGAACGGGAAATAGTTTAGCTATAGCAAAGCATATTGGTAAATATTTAAAGGATACTGAGGTTGTGCATATTTTAGCTTTAAATAACTCTATAGAAATAGATAGCAGTTATGAAAGAATTGGGTTTGTATTTCCGGTGTATGAATTGTACATGCCAAATGTAATGAAGGAAATTTTAAATAAACTTAAGTTCCAATCTAATCAATATGTTTTTGGAGTAGCTTCTTTTGCAGGTTCTAGAGGGATGGCATTGCAACAACTTAGGGAGATAGTAGATAAAAATGGTGGAAAACTAGCTGCTGAATTTAAAATAAGAATGCCTGGAAATTGGATTGTGGAATATGGTGGATTTCCAAATTTTCTTTGTAAGTTTCTATACAAAGGAGAAGGTAAAAAAATAGTAAAGATTATTTCAATAATAGATAAAAGGGAAAGAACAGCAATAATAAAAGCAAATATATTAGCTAAATTATTTAATAAAAATTCATTAGAAAGATTAGCAGCTCTGAAAAGTAGAGATGGCGAATTTAAAGTAAATAATAATTGTACACATTGTAAGATATGTAAGAGCATTTGTCCTATGGGTAATATTACAATGTTAAATGATATTCCTACTTGGAATAATAACTGCGAACAATGTATGGCTTGTATTCAATGGTGTCCAGTGAGAGCTATTGAATACTCCAATAAGAATAACAATAGAAAGCGTTATTCGCACCCGGAAATAAAAGCAGAAGACCTTATGCTAAATAAAGTTAAGGAAATAAAGGAGTAGATTTATGAAGAGAGATGGGGCGAAAAGAGCAACTGGATAATTTTTATATGTAAAAAATATTAGTGAAATATAGGGTTGTTTTTAATAGAAATATGTAGTGGATTTTAAAGGTTGTGCTTCGCTCCCATAAATCCTGAACAGAGATGCTCAGGATTTTTTTATGCCTTAATTTAAAACATAAACATAGTAGTCTGTAATACTCCATTAATTAACAAAAGTGTGCACTGAAATAGTGTACGGTTTTATATTTTTATATATAAACTTTAGTTTTTCGTAAGAAAATCGTTAAAATTAAAAATTTATTTTAATATAAAATCTAACTATAGAATAATTAAGGAGTTGGAATTTATGAAGATGAAAGCAAAAAAAATTATGATAATATTATTAAGTACTATGTTGATAAGCTCAGGGTTACATAGTAATAGTTTTGGAAAGGAAATAGAGAAGAAACATTTAGAGGTGAATAACAGTCAAAATTTACAGCGATTCACAGATGATTTTTTCAAGAAGAATATGGAGAAGCATTCAATTGCAGGAGCAGCTATAGCTGTTGTAAAGGATGGAAAAGAAGTATTTAAAAAAGGGTATGGGTACAGTGATATAGATAAGAAAATATCAGAAGATCCTGATAAGACTACTTTTCCAGCAGCATCAGTGAGTAAATTATTCACTGCAACAGCTATTATGCAACTGTATGAAGAAGGCAAAATAGATTTGAAAAAAAATATTAATGAGTATATAAATCATTACAAGGTTATTAATAATTATAAGGAACCAGTGACTTGCGGTAATTTATTAACTCATTCTAGTGGAGTTGACGAAGCTAGTGAACTTAATGGCACTACTTTAGATGAAAAATCCATACAATCACAGGAATATTATATGGATACCCATATTCCTAAGGTGGTAAGGGAGCCTAACACTGTTAGTAGATATTGTAACGAGGGGTATAACCTTCTAGGATATATTGTAGAAAAGGTATCTGGTATTACTTATGAAGAATATGTAAAGAAAAATATATTAGAGCCATTAAAAATGAATAATAGCTTAGTTAGATTAAAAAATAATAATACAGCTAAGGGTTATGGGTACGGAGGAATAGGCGGAGACTATAATGAAAGTCCTTTAGCTTATCAATATACTTCCGGATCTTCAGGGATAAATGCAACAGTTAAAGATATGGAAAATTTTATGATAGCTCACTTAAATAATGGAGAGTTTCAAGGAAAGAAAATTTTAAATGAAAAAACATCAACAATAATGAAGGATAAGCAATTTTCAAATGACAGCAGCTTACCTGGAATGGGCTATGGATTTATAAGAAGCAATAGAAATGGACAAGAAATATTAAAACATGAGGGTGCATTACCATCAGGTAGTACTACTACATTATTTTTAATGCCAAAGGAAGGTTTAGGGTTATATATTGCAACCAATTCAGTAAATTCACTTCCATTTAACTTTGAAGAAGAGTTTTTAAATAAATTTTATCCTACCACCAATAATAAGTTTAATGAAATAAAGAAAAATTCAATTAAAAATTTTAGTAAATATGAAGGAACATATAGAAACTATGATGGGATATCAAAAAGTAACATTATGAAGATCGGTTTTTTATTTGACCCTTCTATGAATATGAGAATTATAGCTAATAAAGACGGTACATTAACTCTTAAGGAGTATACTCTTGCTAAACAGAAAATCACTACAACTCTTGTTGAAAAGGAAGATGGAGTATTTGCAAGGGAAGATGGACGAGGAGATTTTGCATTTAAGATAAATGACAGTGGTAAAGTAACTTATGCATTTAATGATGTAAGCCATAATTCATTTGAAAAGATAAGTTTTTTTGATGAAGTAAATTTTAATATAGCTATATTTGCTATAGCTATGATTATGTTCGTTATTAATATAATTGAGCAATAGTTTTGTTTATAAAAAGGAGGTTTAAACAAACAGGGTGCAAAAGTTGTAGGGGCATAAAATTAATTAGAACAGCAAACTTAGTTATTAGTGCGTTTAATGTAGTTGGAATGCTTGGTGCAACTATAATGGCAATGACTATGATTAGTACTAATGATTTTACCTTTGCATGGTTACTTTATACTTTTTTAGGATTTCTAATAGTATCAACGGCTTTAAGTATTTGTGGATTAATTATTTTAATATATAATTGGGTTAAAAAGAGAGGAAGAAAAGCAGAAAAAATTTATTTTACAATCATAACTATAGTTAATTTTATTTTCATATGGTTCATATATTACTTTGATTTTTTAGGATTTAAAATATAACCTGAAACATCAATTATTTTGAAATATGGTACAATTTTATTAAAAACAGGTATTTGATGGGAGAAATAAGCGCTATGTTTAATGTACTGATTGTAGATGATGAAGTAGAAATAATTGAACTTATGGAAGTATACCTACTAAATGATGGGTATAAGGTGTTTAAAGCTACAAATGGGGTAGATGCACTTGATATAATTAATGAAGAAAAGATTCATCTTGTGATTTTGGACATAATGATGCCAGGAATAGATGGGTTGCAGGTTTGTATGAAGATTAGAAAAGAGTATAATATTCCAATTATAATGGTTAGTGCAAAGGGTCAAGACATTGACAAAATACAAGGATTATCTACAGGGGCAGATGATTATATGGTAAAGCCATTTAACCCAATGGAACTTATTGCTAGAGTGAAAGCTCAAATAAGAAGATATGTATATCTTAATGAAAATCACAAACCGTTTGACGATGAAGATATTATTGAAATAAAAGGGATTACTATAAACAAAAGAAATCATAAAGTTAATTTATTTGGTACAGAGTTAAAATTAACTCCAAAAGAATATGAGATATTGTTGCTATTGGCAAGTAACGGTGGGAAAGTATTTAATGCTGAGGATATCTTTAAAGAAATTTGGAAAGAAAAATATTTTGAAGGAAATAATACTGTTATGGTTCATATATGGAGATTAAGAGAAAAGATAGAGGATAATCCCAAGGAACCTAAAATAGTAGAAACGGTGTGGGGAGTGGGATATAAAATTGAAGAATAACAGTATTAAATATAATATACTCCTAAATTTTTTTACAGCTACGATAATGTCTATAATATCAACATTAGTAGGAGTTTTTTTAGTAATTATGTGGCTACATATTTTTTGCCAAAGTCTCTATATGAAATTTATTAATGATTATAATACAAATAGTTCAGTTATGCTGGGGATTAGTATAGGAGTGTTTGTGATTTTTATAGTGCTGATGTGCTTAATATTTATCAAAAAAATGAATAAAATCACTGATTATATAGAAGAAATATCACAAAATTTAAAGATAGTAGCTAATGGAAATATAGATATAAATATACCTATCAGAACAAAGGATGAGCTGGGAACATTAGCTTCAGATGTTAATAAAATGGCATATAGCATAAAAGAACTAATGAAAAAAGAAAGACAGTGGGAAAAGCAGAAGAATAACCTGATTACAAATTTATCTCATGATTTAAGGACTCCGCTTACTTCTGTTATTGGATTTTTACAGTTGATTGAAAAGAAAAATTATAAAAATGATAATGAGTTGCATCATTATTGCGAAGTTTCATTAAGTAAATCAAAGGAATTAAAGAGTTCAGTGGAACAACTTTTTGAGTTTACAAAGATATGTAATGGAGATGTAAATTTAAATAAATCTAATATATATTTACACCAATTAATAGAACAAGTTACCATTGGTTTTATACCGGCTTTTGAAAATAGTGGTATGGAATATAGAATATCTTCAAAAGATGCAGGTTTAATAATAGATGGAGATGCTATTTTATTAGTTAGAGCCTTTGAAAATATAATATCTAATGCAATTAAGTATGGTAGTAAGGGGAAATATTTAGATATAAATATAGGGAAAGAAAATAATATGGCTGTAGTTAGCTTTGTAAATTATGGAGATATAATAGAAGAAGAGAATTTGAAGAATTTATTCCAAAGGTTATATAGGGTACAAAGATCTTGTAATAAAAAAGATGGAACTGGACTTGGGCTTGCAATTGTAAAGACAATAGTAGAATTACATAATGGTAATATAGAGGTTGCAAGCTCTAAGGAAAAAACAGAATTTAAAACAAAATTACCACTTGATCAATAGGAACAGAAAATAGTAACTAATACCTTTTTTAACCTAGTTCTTGTTTTACTATATATTATTTTTTTATAAGAAGTTATGCCTTAAATTTAAAGGATTAAACAATAGAATTAAATGCATAATTTTAATATGGTTAGTCTCTATGTTAGGTTTATCTCCATTAACTTTATTAATAATAAAGTATTGTAATTTAATGATAAATGGATACTACGCAGCAGTTAATCACCTTAGGGGAGCCTTGGACTTTTTCCAAGGCTCTTATTTTTTTAAAAATATTATATGAGGTAACGAACCTAATATAATAACTTCTTCAAGATAGGTTAATATTAATTCCTTGACAGTTGTTTCTAAAGCATCGATATCCTTTTTTACGGGCCTCTAAGTGTTCTTTATGAGTAAATTTTGTAATATATTTAATTATAAAAAGAATTTTGTGGCTTAGAGGGGGAAAAGATGAATACATTAAAGCATTTATCTAAAGTTTTTGAGTCATCGGAGGAAATTATTTTTGACGATTCCTCCAAGATTGTTTTAATGAGTGATTGCCATAGAGGTGATGGAAACTGGTCAGATAATTTTTCGAAGAATCAAAATATTTATTTTGCGGCCTTAACTCATTACTATGACGAACACTATACTTATATAGAGATTGGTGATGGAGATGAACTTTGGGAGAATAAAAGACTTTCTGACATTAAGAGGGTACATAGCGATGTTTTCTGGTTGCTATCTAAATTTTATAATGAAGATAGGCTTAATTTTATTTTTGGAAACCATGATATAGTAAAAAGAAACGATAAATTTGTAAAAAATAATTTATATAAATATTTTGATGAACTCAAGAAAAGGTATATTCCTTTATTCGATAATATTAGGCTCCATGAGGGGATAGTATTGAGGCATAAAGTTACTAATGACAAAATCTTTCTAATACACGGGCATCAAGTGGACTGTCCAAATGATAAAATGTGGAGATTGACCAGATTTTTAGTAAGGTATTTATGGAGACCTCTTAACTTCTTTGGAGTAAATGATCCAACTAGAACAGCACAGAATTATCATAAGAAACAAGTAGTAGAAAAAAAGCTTATTGAATGGGTAATAAAAGAAAAACAGATGATGGTCGCAGGACATACACATAGGCCTATGTTTCCTGAAGTAGGTGATCCTCCATATTTCAATGATGGAAGCTGTGTTCATCCTCGATGCATAACAGCAATGGAAATTGATTTTGGTAATATCAAACTTGTAAAGTGGTATGTTAACACAAAGAAGGACGGAACTTTATTCGTAGACAGCGAAGTACTTGCAGGACCAAGAAAATTAAAGGATTACTTTGACGCTTAGAGATAATCTAAGTAACTTGCAGGACCCTCACTAATTAGGAGGCCACTGAAAAACTATATGAAAAATCGTCATCTAATTAAAGATGGCGATTTTTTTATATAAAAGACTAAAAAACAAAAAGGAATTTTAAAAGATATGTCGAATTAGTATAGTAGAATAAAATAAAAGGGGCTAAACTATTATGCTAAAAGGACAATTGGAAATAAAAATAAATACATACCATAGCTTATATTCGTTAATTATTCCGAAAGATAACATTTTAAAGCAAATTAATGACCTTGTTGACTTTTCATTTGTTTATGACGAATTGATGATTAACTATAGTTCATCTATGGGTAGAGGTGCTATTAACCCCATAATGCTATTTAAATATTTACTTTTGAAAGTAATATATGAATTGTCTGATGAAGATGTTGTTGAAAGAACTCTTTATGACATGTCCTTTAAATATTTTCTAAATTTAGCCCCAGAAGAAACAAATTTAATAAACTCAAGTACACTAACTAAATTTAGAAAGCTTCGCCTTAAAGACATGAATTTATTGGATTTATTAATAAACAAGACTGTAGAACTTGCTATAAAAGAGGGAGTTTTAAAAAGTAAAGCAATAATAGTTGATGCTACGCATACCAAGTCACGTTATAACCAAAAGTCAGCAAGCGAGGAATTATTGAAACGTGCAAAAAACTTAAGAAAAACATTGTACGGAGTACATCCTGGTATTAAAGAAGAGTTACCTAATAAAGTTACAACTGGAGTACTTGAAGATATTCTTGAGTACTGCAAATTATTAATTGATACCATAAACGAGAAGCCAGAAACTGCAGCAAATCCAGCTGTGAAAACTAAATTAAACTACTTAATGGAAGCTATTAATGATGACTTAGAAAATCTAAAAATATCAAAAGATGAGGATGCAAAAGTGGGGCATAAAACTGAGGATAGTTCTTTTTTTGGATATAAATCACACCTTGCTATGAGTGAAGAACGTTTAATTACAGCAGCTGTTATTACAACTGGCGAAAAAAGTGATGGAAAGGAGCTCATAACCTTAATAGAAAAAAGCCGTGAGGCTGGTATAGATGTAAATGAAGTAATTGGAGATACAGCTTATTCTGAAAAGAAAAACCTAGAATATACAAAAGAAAATAAAATTGCATTAATTTCAAGACTAAATCCTGTAATTTCACAAGGAATGCGAAAAAAAGAAGATGAATTTGAGTTTAATAAAGATGCTGGTTTATTTGTATGTCCGGCAGGTCATATGGCTATTAAAAAAGCAAAACAGGGAAAGAAGAATGTTGGTAAAAATCAAGTGCTAACCTACTATTTTAATGTAGAAAAGTGTAAAAATTGTGTTCATAAAGATGGGTGTTATAAAGAAGGCGCTAAATCTAAAACTTATTCAGTTTCAATAAAGTCAAATACTCACAAAGATCAAATAGAGTTCGAAAAAAGTGAATATTTTAAAAAACGAGCTAGGGAACGTTATATGATAGAGGCTAAAAACAGTGAACTTAAGCACCAACATAGCTATGATGTAGCAATATCGTCAGGCTTAATTAGCATGCAAATGCAAGGTGCATTATCAATCTTCACTGTGAATCTAAAGAGAATAATTAAGTTGAAAAGCATGAAATAGGGCTTTTAAAACTTAATTATAAAATAAAAAGCATGAGATATCCCAAATATGGATATCTCATGCTTTTTCTATTCAAGCTTGAAAACTCTACTAAATAAAGAGTGCTTTTTTCAGCGGCCTCCTAATTAGTGAGGGTCCTCTTATGGTTTAATTTCGGGTATTAAGGTTTTTAGTCTTATCTTCCCCAGGGCTATTGTCAACGTACTCAACTAATTTTTTAATATTTCTCTCAGATAAAGTCTTATATACAAATCTGCCAGTGGCTTTAAATTTAACAAATAAAAGGTACATATTATCAGTTTTTAAAAAGCATTTCCATAAGTCGAAGAAATCTTCTCTCGAAACTTCATTCCACCTAAATTGTATAACAGTAACACTATTTGTATTTCTAAAAAATTGTCTGTATAAACTATCGCTAAAGGGAATTTGTTAATGGCTAGGCTATTCAAGTCTTAAAATATCGTATTCCTTATCAGAAGGGGATATTTTTTGAAAAATTATTCTATGTATATTTAATGTTAATTAAGTACATCATTATCTATAGGAACTACATTATGTTGAATTTATTTCCTGTAAAAATTATCTGATTGTAATAGTAATAATTTAATTAATGTTGCAGCTTGATCGAGATGATAATTACGAAGGTGATGATTTAAGCTGAAAATGGGTTAAATGGTTGGAAGTAAGTAAATGTTTAAATACATTATAAAATAAATGATTAATGAAAGGACATAATATGAGAGAAATAATATTGCACTGTTTTCAATGGAAAATCTCAGATATAACTAGAATTTTAGATAAAGTAAAAGAGTGTGGCTATACATCCATACAGGTTACTCCCGTGCAACCTTGCAAAAAAGGAGATGAATGGTGGACATACTATCAACCGCTATCATTTAAAATAGGTAATAGAAGTGGAACAAAGGAAGATTTAACAGAATTATGTTATAAAGCTAATAAAATAGGAATTAAAATCATCGTTGACGTAGTGTTACGACATTTAGCGGGTGATGAGAGTGGAAAGCTAATACCAAGTCAAACCGTAGATCAAAACCTACGAAATAACCCTAAATTTTGGACTAACGCAAAAAATACAGTAGATTATGGCAATAGAAATGCAATAGTTAACGGTGCTTTTGGATTACCAATGCTCAATTACAATGATGTAGAATTACAAAAAATTTATATAAATTTTTTAAAAGAACTAAAGAATTGTGGAGTGGGTGGGTTCAGAATCGACATGGGTAAGCATTTTGCATTAGAAAGTGAAGGAAGTTACTTTTGGACAAGGGTATTTGGTGAATTTAAAGATATGTTCAACTATGCTGAATGTATTGAATCCAGTAAAGAACTATTAAACAAGTATACACCTTTTATCAATGTGTTAACTGATGGTGATGCAACTGACCAGAGCAAGATGGTTATTTATGTAATGTCCCATGACACCGAGGAAAGCTGGGGATTTACTAAAAGCATGGATGATAATGTGATAACATCAAAATGGGGTTTACTATTAAAAAATCATAAAGAAAGTAATGTATTATTTTATATTAGGGCATATTCAGATTTATGGAAAATGGAAAATATTAAAAATATTAATTTGGCAAGATAAATGACTGCTATGGTTATTTTTGAAATTAGACTTGCTTTTAAAAAACTTGTATGTAAAAAATGATTAATAGAAAAAAGGGACTTTAAGGAGAGGGCGGAGGAAGGTTTGTCAATATGAGGAGACTATGATAGTATATAAGCATATAAGGAACTCCCTATATTTTTTTTTGTGAATTTTAACTTTGTAATTTCTATTCTTATGAAGTTGTAAAAAGAAAATTGACAATAATTCTTATATATTAGAGTTAACAATAACGAATGGAGGAAATGAAATTATGGCTGATTTGCCAAATTGCCCAAAATGTAATTCAGAATACACTTACGAAGATAGAAGTATTTTTGTTTGCCCTGAATGTGCTCATGAATGGACTTTAGAATTAGAAACAGAAAGTAGTGAAGAGAAAAGGATTATCAAAGATGCAAATGGAAATGTATTAAACGATGGTGATTCTGTAACAATAATCAAAGACCTTAAAGTAAAAGGAAGTCCATTAGCCATAAAAAAAGGTACAAAAGTAAAAAATATACGGTTGGTTGATGGAGATCATAATATTGATTGCAAAATTGATGGGTTTGGAGCTATGGAATTAAAATCTGAATTTGTTAAAAAAGTATAAATCATGGTTTAATGTAATAGAACCGAAATAGTGAACTTCACCCCATTGAATGATTATAACTAAAAAAGTTGTAAAATTCATCTGATGGGGTGTTTTTATATATAAATACTAAAAGGAGAATAAGTTTAATAAAATGATTCCATCCTTATTATACTTTCTATTTTGTTGACGTTTTCTAGTTCTTTTATTTTTTCTAATGAAATTCTTATGTTTTTTTCTGAACTTTTATGTGTAATAAATCCTAGTGGTCCATGATCATCGTGCCTTACATCTCCAGTAACGGACATAATGCTGACATTGTTTTTCCCAAATATTTTCGCTGTATCTCCTAAAACTTCTACTGTATCTTTAACATTAAGTCTAATATAGAATTCTGATTCATTTTCTTCTGATTTTTTCACTTCTTTAAAATCAGTCTTGTCACTTAGGTCTAATAAGTCATAAGGATTTACATTATTCCTTAATATGGATATTATATCACCTACAACTGCACTTCCAGTTGGAAAAGCTCCAGCGCCTTTTCCATATAGCATTAACTCTCCAACTGCATTTCCTTTTATCATAATAGCATTAAATGCATCGGCTACATTTGCCATTGGGTGGCTCGAAGGTATTAGGGTTGGATGTACTCTTAGCTCTAATTTGTTATTTACTTCTTTAGCTATTGCTAAAAGTTTTATTGAATAACCAAGTTTTTTAGCATATTCTATATCTATGTCACTAATACTTCTTATTCCTTCTCTATAAATACAATCATGATCTACCTTAGTTCCAAATGCTAGAGAAGACATTATTGCAAGCTTATATACAGCGTCAAAGCCATCAACATCAGAGGTTGGGTCTGCTTCAGCATAACCCTTTTCTTGCGCCTCCTTTAGTGCTTCATCAAAGCTAATCCCATCCATTGTCATTTTGCTTAATATGTAATTAGTTGTTCCATTTATAATTCCAATTATCTGCTCAATCCTATTGGCTGTAAGGCTCTCATTAATCTCGCGTATTATTGGAATTCCACCAGCCACACTTGCTTCATAATAAAACAATACGTTTTCTTTCTCCGCTGTTTTAAATAACTCTTCGCCCCAGTTCGCGATAACTAATTTATTAGCAGTTACAATATGTTTTTTAGATTTCATTGCGCGTATCATATACTCTTTAGATTTATCGCATCCACCAATAAGTTCAACCACAATTTTTATACTTTCATCATTTATAATATCATCAATGTTATCTGTTAATAGGCCATTAGGTGCTTTGATATCTCTTTTTTTATTTATATCTTTTACAAGTATTTTAGCAACTTCTATTTCATAATTTGAACGTTTCATTATTTCTTTTCTATTTTCGTGAAGTATTTTCCATACACCCGTCCCAACATTTCCAAAACCTAAAATCGCTATTTTTACCTTTTTCATAATAGTTTTCCTTTCTAAACTTTAAAGTTATTCCTCCGTCATCTAAGGTGATGGAGGAATATAGTTAGGAACAAGACCTTATTTTGAAACCAGCTGCCAAAGAATTATTGACTTTTTATTGAACTGATTTTTCTAGAGCTTGCGTCAAATCGTATATAATGTCGTCGATACCCTCAACGCCAATTGAAAGTCTTATCAAATCTGAAGTAACTCCAGCAGATTTTTGCTCCTCTGCATTAAGCTCTGCATGAGTTGTACTTGAGGGGTGAATTACTAGAGATTTTGCATCTGCAACATTTGCAAGCAGCGAAAATAATTCTACATTATTAATAAATTTTTTTCCAGCTTCAAGGCCACCTTTTATTCCAAAAGTGAATATTGATCCTGCTCCTTTTGGTAGGTATTTTTTAGCTAAATCTTTGTATCTGCTCCCCTCAAGTTCAGGATAATTTACCCATGAAACATTTGGATGCTTACTCAAAAATTCAACAACTTTCCTAGCGTTTGTTACATGTCTCTCAACTCTTAACGATAATGATTCCAAACCTTGAAGAAATAAAAATGCACTTTGAGGGCTAAGCGTCGCACCGGTGTTTCTTAAAAGTTGAACTCTAGCTTTTAAAGCAAATGCTGGAGCACCTAAATTAGCATATACTATTCCATTATAGCTTTTATCCGGAGTTGTAAAATCAGGGAATTTACCGCTAGCGGCCCAATCAAATTTACCAGCATCAACTATAATTCCACCAATAGTAGTTCCATGTCCTCCAATGAACTTTGTTGCTGAATGAATAATTACATCTGCACCATACTCAATTGGACGGCAAAGGAAGGGAGTTGCAAAGGTATTGTCAATAATAAGGGGTATTTTATTTTCATGAGCAATATCCGCTACTGCCTCTATATCTAGAACATTTATTTTTGGGTTTCCCATTGTTTCAGCATAAAGTGCTTTTGTTTTATTCGAGATAGCTTTTCTAAAATTTTCAGGATCATCTGGATCAACAAATGTTACGTTAATTCCAAGTTTTCTAAGAGTAACATTAAATAGTTCATAAGTACCACCATATAGAGTGCTTGCAGCTACTATTTCATCGCCTGAATTTGCTACATTAAGTATTGCATAGAATGTTGCAGCTATTCCTGAAGCTGTAGCAAGTCCTGCTACTCCGCCTTCGAGAGCGGCTACTCTTTTTTCAAAAACGTCTGTAGTTGGGTTCATTATTCTTGAATATATATTTCCTTCTTCTTTTAATTGAAATAAATTTGCTGCATGATCTGCATTTTTAAAAACAAAAGATGATGTTTGATAAATTGGGACTGCTCTCGAGCCTGTAGTAGGGTCTGGAACCTGCCCTGCATGTACCTGTAATGTTTCAAAACTTAATTTTCGCTCACTCATATTAATTTCTCCTTTTATAATTATTTTTCAAAAAAAAGCTGCTCTCCTATAAGGAAAGCAGCATGATTAATTTTATTAAACAATAAAATTGTATCATAAAATTTGCTATCGTCCTTATCTTTCAGATTTTACAATCTGATGGAATTGACACCATTGCACTTCTTTTAAAAATGCTGGTTGTCGGGCATCATCGGGCCAGTCCCTCTGCCGCTCTGGATAAGTTATATTTAGTTGTTAGTATTTAGTACATTATTTATTTAGATTTTTGGGGAAGAAAAAAAGCTACTTTCCTATAAGGAAAGTAGCAATAGTTAACTTTAATAAACAATAAAATTGTATCATAAAATTTGCTAACATCCTTATCTTTCAGATTTTACAATCTGCAGGAATTGACACCACTACATTCGAATAAGAATGCTGGTTGTCGGGCTTCATCGGACCAGTTCCTCTGCCACTCTGGATAAGTTGTATTCAGTTATTAGTATTTAGTATATTACTCATAAAAACAATTGTCAATACTTTTTTAAAAGATAAAATTATTTTAATTATGCCCTTTTATAATACTATATGCTGCACTGAACATACCAAATAAAATGCCAACGATAGGGAATATAATCCAATTAATGTGCCATAGATTAAAAACTAATCCACTGACAAGGAAGATACAGATTGCTAATGGCCATACGATAGCAGCAACTGCACCAATAAGTTTATTATCTTCAGTTTTTTCTTTTGAAAAGTCACCAATCTGTAAAAGAATACTAAAACTCTGCTTAATATTTCCAAAATATATAAAGAGGAAAACGGCAATAGCAATCATCACAAGTAAAACAACTACTCCGTAGCTAGATGCATTGTCGCCAAAAGCAGATGATACAAAAAGTGCAACTGGTGATATGACACATATGCACACACCTGTTATTACAGATATCATATGGGTTGATGCAAAAGCATTATTTTTTTGATTTACAATTACTTTTACATGAGGAGGCAAATCAAAACCGCTTTGTAGATACTTGTATTTTTCTAGCTTTATACCGGAATAAATGAATAAAGCTATAGCAGGTACAAGTAGAATAAATAGTGGAATAATACCAAACATATCGCTGAAATTTTTTGAAATACCTTTACCGAGAATGCCATTATCTACGAGAGTGGTAATTAATATTAATATAGCCGTTGCTACAATACATAAAGAAACACCAATACCCAACAATAAGCCAGATCTCTTTTTTTCAGCCATAAAATTATCTGCATCTTCCTGTGTAATGGTTTTAAGTTTAACATCATCTTTCATATGTTCGATGCCGAGTTCATCAATTAATTCGTCAATATTGCCAAATTCTGAAATTACAATACCAATGGCCTCATTTTCTGATTTTCCATCATTCTTATTCTCGTTATATTTTTCTTCCATATTCCATAATAAATCGTTTTTTAATTTGACCGTCTGATTTGTTCTTGGTAGGACTTTAAACATATTATCTAAATAATTTTTTATAGTTTCCATTTTAATCCCTCTCCTTAATAAATTTATTAATAACTTCTTTTGTTAAGCTCCATTCTTCACATTTTTCTTTATAGTAGGTTAAACCTACGGGGGTGATTTTATAATATGTGCGTCTTTTACCAAAGGTTTCGTCTTTATAGAAAGATTCGATATATCCATTCTTCTCAAGACGGTTGAATGCTGAATAGAGTGTGGTCTCTTTCATAACATACTTCTCCTCTGATAATTTTCTGATGTTTTTTGATATTTCATACCCGTAGGATTCGCCATCTTGAAGCATAAAAAGAATAATCGTATCATTATATCCTCGAATTACATCGCTGCTTATCAAATTATATCCTCCTTTAATTTTACTGCATCTGTAGTACCTTGTCTGTCGTAGTAATTTAAGAATAACACAATTACTACGACAGGTAAAGCATTTTTTAAAACTTGCATAGATGTCATATTACAGTAAGTTTTGAAGATGGTACCTTATAGATTATTATGATAAACTATATACAGTAATAATTAGATTGGAAGGAATGGTGAGTTATGGACATAATATTTTTATTAAAAGCAATTATAATAGCAATAGTAGAAGGGGTAACTGAATTTATCCCAGTATCGTCTACAGGACATATGATATTGATTGGATGGGCAATTGGGTTTGAGGGAGAGTTTGTAAAGATGTTTCAAGTTGTAATCCAACTTGGAGCAATAATGGCAGTGGTTGTTTTGTATTGGGAGAAGATTAGCGAAAGTATAATAGAATTTTTTAAGTTTATATTTACTAAAGGAAAAGAGGGAAAGAAAGGATTCAGATTTGGGATAAATGTTATTACGGCATCTATTCCAATGGGAATTGCAGGAGTAGTATTATACGATAAAATAAAACTATTGTTTACACCAGAGGCTGTTATAGTAGGATTCATAGTTGGTGGATTATTGTTACTAATAATCGAGAAGAGAGTTAGAAACAGGGATCATAAAGTAGAAAATATAGATAGCATAACGCCTATACAATCATTTAAGATCGGTTTATTACAACTGCTTGCAATGTGGCCAGGAATGTCAAGAAGTGCTTCTACAATTATGGGCGGATGGATTGCAGGATTATCAACACCAATAGCAGCAGAATTTTCATTTTTCATAGCGATTCCAGCTATGATAGGGGCAACAGGAAAAGATTTATTTGAATTTGATTATTCTGTAATGACGAAAACATTATGGATTTCATTAATAGTAGGATTTGTTGTAGCCTTCATAGTATCTTTGATAGTTATGAAAAAATTTGTGGATTATTTGAAAAAGAAGCCAATGAAACTCTTTGCAATATATAGAATAGTAGTAGGTATTTTACTTGGAATATTAGTATTAACTAAGGTTATTGTTTTAATATAATCATAGAGAGTAAATAGCAAGTGGCATTCTTTCTTTATGAAACGGCAAAGGGAAAAAAATACATATGTATTAAGTGATATGAAGACGGTAGTAAATGTTTAGAATATAAATAAACAGTATTAAAATAGTGAGACCCTACTAGAATCAATGATTCTAGTAGGGTCTCTAATTATAAAGCGATAGTTATTTTGTGAGCTTAATTATTATATCCTTATGTTGAGAGTACTTGTTTAAAAGAACATCTCTTTTTAATATTTCAAAATCTTTAAAGTCAAAGCCGGGGGATACCATACAGCCAACAAGAGAGTAACCTGAACTATTCATAGCAGAACCAAAGATATAATTCTTAGGTACTAGGAATTGTGGGGTTTCTCCATTTTTTATATTAAGACCTAGTTGCTTAGTAGTAAGTTCTCCCTCTGGACTTATCATATATATTGTAAGAGGGGAACCTGCATGATAGTACCACATTTCATCTGATTTCAATCTATGGAAACTTGAAATTTCTCCATCTCTTAATAAAAAATAAATACTAGTCCAAAGTATTCTTTCACCTTCAAAGCTAGTTTTTAAATCATTGGAGCTAATATTTTCACAAGAGTCAAAGCTGCTTTTGTAGAAACCACCTTCAGGATGAGGTTCCATATTTAATGTGTCAATAAAGTATTGTGATGAGTGCATAATTTATCTCCTTTGTAAAAAAATGATTACACTTAATTATAATCAAATAGATCAGTAGTGACAAGGGTAGTTTCATTTAGATTATAACTATAGCAGCGTCAATACAAAAACTGTATTAGAAAATTCCAATACAGTTTTTGTATTTGTTTACTCAATTAATCCCAAAAACCATCATGAACATTTACGACATCTTGCTCAATTTCTTCAAAAGGGCCTTCAACATTAATATTCTTTTGTCCTTTTGCAAAGACATATCTGCAAGATAAATCAAAGGTTGGATTTATATCATTATTACCAGTAAGCTCTAGTAATCTTTTCTCGCTTATATCATATACTACTTCCCCCACATTACCCCAATATATTGCACCAGAACACATTACACATGGCTCGGCAGTTGTATATAAAGTACAATTCTATAAAAAGTCTTTTGTTTATTTGCAAAATATTTTTAGCTAGTTAAATAAAATCCTTTTTCTATCTTATTTTTAAAATATAAAACATTTGTAAGGTTTATTTAAGGTTAATGTTATCAAGAGATAAGATTAACCTTATATAATGTACCTATAGCAAGATTCACTTCATAATTATAATCTTACCGAAAAAAATAATTACTGAAGAGGAATACAAGGAGGCACAATATGATATATTGGGAACTTAAAAAAATATTAAAATTAAAAACTGGAATAATTGTAGCGGCGATATTTATTTTACTTTGCGGAGTAATGGCTTTTATAAAACCAGAGATGGAAACACAGAAATCACATAGAAATCAGCAATATGATTTAATTAAAGATACAAGGAAGGCAGAGGTAATTGCACAAGAAAAATTGGATGCAAAAGTAGGAACAATAAAGGAAGCCGCAAATAACCAGCAGAAGGATGAATTTAGTAAAGGTATTAAAGAAATATCCACCAAAAAGCTAAAAAGTATGGAAGGCGCCATGTATAAAGAAGTTAGTTTTTGGAAGGTATTCGATTATAGAGCGACCAATACGTTTATGGCATTCTGTATGGTGGTAATTCTAATTATAGTTTGCTGTAATACATATACGGATGAAATTGTTTCTACAGTAGAAAATTTGATTCTTACATCAAAAAATAAAAATAGAGCTTTATATTCAAAATTAGGACTTGGAATATTAATACCAACAGTTTTATATGGAGGGTATCTAGCAATTCAATTCATAGTGACAGCAATTCAATATGGCATGCCTACCAATGGGAAACTACAAGCAATAAGAATAATAGATAATCCTATTCTAGCACGGGATGCATATACCATAATTCAATTTATAATATATAAGATAATCATAATGATATTAATACTAGTTACTTTAGGTGTAATTGCATGTTTATGTTCATTTATAACAAAAAGTTCAATAGCATCAACAAGTGCGTTTTTAATTATTGTTATTACTCCAAAACTGTTAACTATAGTAAGAGTAATTCCAAGTAATGTTCAAATGGTATTAAGCAAGGTTAATTTTATAGATTTAATAGTCTATTTTCAAATGTTTGCTGGATCATATTGGGGAAATATAAAATTCTTTGGTATGAATTTTGATTTGATAAATCTTTGTATTGGAATACTTGAAGTGACTATACTGGCAGCAATTACATTAAGCATAATATCATTTAAAAAAGTATTAGTAAGATAATTAAAATTAGAGGAGGAATAATTATGAACAAGCTTGAAATAAAAAAATTAACAAAAACCTTTGGAAAAAAGAATGCAAATAATAATATAACACTTACTTTAGAAAATGGTGTATATGGACTACTCGGACCAAATGGAGCGGGTAAAACTACACTAATGAAACAAATAGTAACATTAACAAAACCTACTAGTGGAGAAATTATTTATAATGGGAAAAGTATTTACGATAAAGAGGATGAGTATAGAAATATTATTGGATATCTGCCACAAGAATTTGGTGCATATAAAAATTTTACAGCAAAGCAATTTTTGAAATACGTGGCTGCATTAAAAGGAATAGACAAAAATAGTGCATCTGAAAAAATTGATGAACTACTAAACCTTGTTGGCTTATATGAGGTTAGAAACAAGGCAGTTGGTAAATTTTCAGGTGGGATGAAACGAAGAGTTGGAATTGCACAAGTATTATTAAATGATCCTAAAGTAGTTGTATTAGATGAACCAACAGCAGGCCTGGATCCACAAGAAAGAGCAAGATTTAGAAATCTTATAGCTGAAATATCAAAGGACAAAATAATAATACTTTCAACTCATATTATTTCAGATATAGAAGCAGTAGCAAGAGAAACCATAATGATTAAAAACGGTAGCGTTATAATAAAAGGAAATCATAAAGATATATTATCGGGCATGACTGGAAAAGTATACAAGATTACAACGAATAAAGAAAATGAAATTATGGATATACAAAGAGATTATAAAGTGGTCAACATGCAAAGGGGGGCAGATTCTACGCAGCTAAGAGTAGTAAGCGATAAAATGCCTTTATATGTATCAGCGCAAAGCATAGAGCCAAGTTTCGAGGATGTGTATATGTTTTACTTTGATTTAGAAAATACTAGGGAGGTGTAACTTATGGGAATTCTTATCAAATCAGAAATAAGAAAAATGTTATTAAAACCTAGCATTATAATAACTTGGATTGTTTTGCTTTTATTTAGTAAAATTTTAATTAGGCCAGGTGAAAGCGTAGAGGTTTGGGCAGATGTATTTAGTAAAATTTCTGGGATTGTGCCATTAATAGGACTAATAACCTTTATGATAATTTCAGCTGTATATACCCTTGAATATAGTTCTAATATGAATGAACTTATAAATACAACCCAAAATGGAAAGAAAAAGGTTGTAATGGCAAAATCCATTGGGGCCGGAATAGCAACATCAATAGGTAATCTATCAATAGTACTTACAGTATGTATAGATGGATTAATAAAATCTAATTTTAAAGGGCTAGATTTACCATTAAAAAAACTTTGGTATTTTGGAAATAGTGGCTCAAACATAACTGTATTGCAAATGATGATTATACTTATAATAACAGTTATAATAGGTTCGTTCTTTTTCTCACAATTAGGATTATATTTATCAGCAATAAGTAAATCAGCTTCTATACCTTTTGTTTTTGGGGGATTGCTTATGGGGGTGCCATATATACTAAGTGGTTTATTATCGCAAGGGGTGTACGCAAAATATTTTGGGGTAACTCCACTTTGGGGAATGATGTCTATGGAATTAATAAGATATCAAGTTCCAATCTCATTAATTATGATTCAAATAGTAATAGTTATTGCAGGCTTTATACTTTTACCAAAGCTTACTTACAAATCATTTATAAAGGAATAAAAAATATGACAAGATAGTTTCTATGTTATTATATAAGTAACACAAAATTTCAGAAGACTAAACAATTATTAATTATTTAGTCTTCTGAAATATTTAATATGGAACATTTAGGTGGTAATTTAAGAGGTGGTAATTATGAACAATTCAATTAATAAAAGTAAAATATTAATAGTTGATGATGAAGAGGATATATTAAGACTTTTATCTACTGTGCTTAGAAAAGAAGGTTTTGAAAATATATACACTGCAGCAGCGGCAAAAGAAGCATTAGATGCAGTAATACGAATAAACCCAGATATTATTCTTTTGGATATAATGATGCCTGATAAAGATGGTTATGAAGTATGCAAAGAAATAAGAGGCACTTCTAGAACACCAATTTTGTTTATGTCGGCTAAAACAGAAGAGCTAGATAGGATTTTAGGATTTGCTTTAGGGGCTGATGACTATATTACAAAGCCATTTAGTCCAAAAGAGGTCGCATATAGGGTGAAGGCTCATCTAAGAAGAAATAATTACATTGGTGAAGAGCCTGCGCAGAAGTGCAAAATCATAGTTTTTGGACCCTTTGAATTAAATGAGGAAAAGATAGAGCTTAAAAAAAATGGGGAATTAATAGAGTTAAAACCAAAAGAATTTAAGATGGTAGCATACTTTGCAAAAAATCCGAACCAAATTCTTAGCAAGGAAAAAATTTGTAGTGGGGTTTGGGGAGAAGATTATATAGGGTTTGACAATACAATTATGGTTCACATAAGGAGACTCAGAGAAAAAATAGAGGATAATCCTTCAATGCCAAAATATATAGTTAATATTAAGGGTCTTGGGTACAAATTTGTTGTAAAGGATGAATAGATATGAAATGGAAATTAATGGCAAGATTCATGGGAACTGTGGTTTCTGTAGTTATTATTGTAATGATTATAAATATTATTGCAATCTTTTCTTTTATAATTTATAACAATGAGACAAAAAGCACTTTAATAAAGGGGAAATTAGAAAGTTTAGGGGTAGAGGATTACACTAGAAATTTTAGTGAATATATTGTAGGGAATAAAGAAACTGTATATATAGATAATGATGGAAAATCTAGCTTGGATAATAACAATATATGGATACAGATATTAGATGAGCAAAGTAGTGAAATATATAGTTATAAAAAGCCAAATAGTATAAAAAAAAGTTATACTCCTTTTGAATTGATTAATCAATACAAATATGCAGATGAAAAAACATTAGCAACTATTTTCATGGGTGAAAAACAAATAGAAGGAGGTAAATACAGTTATATAATAGGATTTCCGCGGGATAAGATTCAAAGACAAGTAATCACTATTAAGAATAATAATTTTGTAGCAATTATAGGTAAATATATTTACAGCATTTTAATATTAGATGCATTAATTGCATTATTTTTTGCATATTTATTCTCAAGAAAACTAACTAGACCTGTTAGTAACATAATAAATGGAGTTCTAATATTAGCGGATGGAAAATATGATTTAAAATTGCCTCAAAAGGGAATATACACTGGGGTCTATAGGAACTTAAACAATCTGTCATCAACTCTTAGAAGTAATGAAATAGAAAGAAAAAAACTTGATCAAATGAGAGAAGAATGGATTTCAAATATGTCACATGATATTAAGACGCCGCTAGTATCTATAAAAGGATATGCCGAAATTTTAAGTAGTGATGATTATGATTTATCAAAAGAAGAGATAAATCAGTATTCAAAAATAATAGAAAGTAAGTCTAATTATATAAAAGAGCTTGTAGATGATTTAAATTTAACAACAAGATTGAAAAATAAAGTATTGAAGTTAAACAAGAAAAAAGTAAATATGGTTAGCTTGGCACGAAATGCTGTAATTGATTTACTAAACGATCCTAAGAATGCTAATGTAGATATTGATTTTATTTGTGATAATGAAGTTATAGAAGCTTTTGTGGATGATATTCTGATAATGAGGACTATAAAAAACTTGGTATATAATGCAATAGTTCATAATAAAGAGGGCGTAAAAATAAAAGTATTGGTTGAGAAGAATGATAACATAAAAATTGTTATAAGTGATAACGGAAAAGGAATAAGGCCGGAAGAACTAAACCTTATATTTGAAAGATATTACAGAGGTGCAAATACCGGAAAAGGACATGAAGGTTCGGGACTTGGAATGGCTATTGCGAGGGACATAGTAAAAGCACATGATGGAGAAATTAGGGTGCTAAGTGAGCTCGGACGTGGTACAGAAATAGAAATCAATTTATAAATAAGTATTCGATTTAAAGATTTTTATGAATATAATAAGAATGGAGATGGATAATGAATTTTATAGGTAATATTATTTGGTTATTATTTGGTGGAATCATTTCAGCTATTGCATGGTTTTTATCAGGTCTAATTTTATGCGTTACAATTATTGGAATACCGTTTGGTATTCAATGTTTTAAGATTTCAATATTTGTATTGTGGCCTTTTGAAAAAGAAATAGAGCTTGGTAATTTTGGTGTTGGAGGATTGATTTTTAATGTTATCTGGATTATTTTTTTAGGATGGGAACTTGCCATAGCGCATCTCGTTACGGGTGTAATATTTTGTATAACAATTGTAGGAATACCATTCGGACTTCAGCATTTTAAATTTGCTCAACTTGGGCTCATACCTTTTGGAGCGAAAATACATTAGATATAAATTAGCTCAATATTATTTATAGAAAATAGGTAGGCACATAGTATTCTATGATGCTCTATCTATTTTTTAGTTGTATTTTATTTCACATCTACAGTGGCCTCAGGATACTTTGAGGAAGAACCCCTAAAGGTTACTACTCGTCAAATATTTTCAGCTTATTAGGAAAGAAAATCATCATTGTAGTTCCAGAAGGTTCAGAAAACTGAACGGTTATATCTAATCCTAATTTTTTGCATAATATTTTACATAGATAAAGTCCCATTCCCGTGGATTTCATATATGATCTACCATGATGTCCTGTAAATCCCCTATCAAAAACGCGAGGTATATCCTCAGGGGGAATGCCTATGCCGTTATCATGAACATTCAGAATGGTGCCTGATACTACTTGCCTCGTATAAAATGAAATTATTAGTTTATCACTTCGATACTTGATTGCATTATCAATGAGTTGTTTCAAAATAAATATAATCCATTTAGGGTCAGTTGTTACATCTAATTCCAAATCTTTCATTTGTATTTTGCCACTCATTCGTATGATACTCATTGAGCAGCTTTTTATTGTGCTATTGACTATGGATGAGAGACGAGTCGTCTCTATCTGATAATCTTCATAAAGCGTATTACTTCTGGCATAGTAAAGTGTTTGCTCAACATAACCTTCAATTCGATCAATTTCAGATTGTATTTGATGCGATATAGGTGATTTGTTATTTGCTATAATCAAATTGATTGCCGTAATAGGTGTTTTGATTTCATGCACCCATAATTCAATATAATCGTGATAGTTTCGCTGTGATATTTTAAAGCTTGCGATATTATCATTCATGACCTTTGTTGAGTCTTTCAAAATCTGATAAAAAACCTGACCACTAAAAAAATGCGGTGCTTCAACAATATCAGTGATATATGTCTTTTCATCAAGATTTTGAAAAATTAAAAGCAGTTCGCTGTAAAAATGCTTCATTCTGTAATAGTCAAAGCATAATCCAGAAATATAACAGAAAAGCAATATACCACAAATGAAAATAATAACAGAACTTTTAACATTAAACAGATATAGTATACCAGTGCTAATAACATAGGATAAAAGAACAAGAATAATTTGAATTGATTTTTCTTTAAGATAATTTATGACACTCATATCTGATACCCTTGACCGCGTTTTGTAATTAAATAATCGGTTAAGCCAAAAGACTTAAGTTTCCGTCTAAGCCTTGCAATGTTGACATTCAAGGTATTTTCATCAACATAATCCCCATTTTGCCATAGCTCATTCATAAGATCATCCCTTGAAATTATATTGCCCTTATTCAGTATGAGCAATCGAATTATACCTAACTCATTTTTTGATAAGTCTACTTCCCCGCCATCATAGATCATTTTGCTTTTTAAAACATCTACGGTTAGGTCTTTATGGCTAAGTAAGATACTCTCAGGATTATCGGTGGTTCTTTTTAACACAGACTGAATATGAGCTAGTAATATTTGAAGATTATAAGGTTTAGTGATGAAATCATCAGCTCCAATGTTTAAGCTTAGCAATTCGTCTATTGGTGTGTTTCTGCTGGTGACAACGATGATAGGAACAGGAGATTGTTTGCGTATTTCACGGCATACGTGGAACCCGTCCTGATAAGGTAAATTTAAATCCAAAAGTATTAAATTAGATTTTGAATGTAATACAATTTCAATAATATTTTCAAAATCATTGCTATCAAAACACTCATAACCATATTTAGAGAGGAAACTCTTTAGCTCCCTAGAAATTGTTGGATCATCCTCTATGATAAATATCTTCATTTTACAGTCTCCTCTTCGATATAAATATAATAAACGATACCATGATGTTATATTGAAGTACCTTGCACATACGACAATTATAATGAATTATATGGTATATTGTACATAATATTCGTTATAATGGCAAGGAATAGAATAGCCCAATCATCACTTACGGTGCTGGTTACAGCAACGCAGTTGATGATTGACAGCAATGCAATTGATGATTAACAGCAATGCAATTGATGATTAACCTTACAAAATGGTAATGCTACGGTAAGGTTAATCGATAGTTTGAAAAATAGAAAGATGATAAAGTAGTGTAAGAGAGAGAAAAGGAGCGATAACGATGAATATTAATACGATTTTAAAAGTTAAAGATATTGAAAAAGTATATGGAAATAAAGGGAAAGTTACACATGCCTTAAATGGCATTTCTTTTGAAGTTAATAAGGGTGAATTTTTGGGAATAATGGGTTCTAGTGGAAGCGGAAAAAGCACATTACTTAACTGTATTTCTACCATTGATACTATTACATCAGGACATGTATATGTAGACGAAGAAGATATCACTCTTTTAGGTGGAAGTAAGCTTTCCAAATTTCGTCGTGAAAAATTGGGATTTATATTTCAAGATTATAATTTATTGGACACATTGACAGCATACGAAAACATCTCATTAGCATTGTCTATTAATCATTGTCCTGTGAATAAAATTAAACAAGAAATAGATAATGTAGCTTTGGCTTTAAATATAGAGAAAGTACTTAATAAGTATCCTTATGAAATGTCTGGAGGACAGCAACAAAGAGTGGCAGCAGCTCGTGCTATGGTGGCTCATCCATCTTTACTTTTAGCAGATGAACCAACAGGAGCGCTTGACAGTAAATCTGCAAAAATGCTATTAAAAAGTTTGGAAGATTTAAATCGTAATCAAGAGGCCACAATCCTTATGGTAACTCATGATGCGTATAATGCAAGCTTTTGTAAAAGAATCATTTTTATTAAGGATGGAAAAATATTCAATGAGTTATATAAAGGCAGTCATGATCGAAAAACCTTCTTTAATAGCATCATGGAAGTTGTTTCTGTTTTAGGAGGTGAGAGTGATAATGTTTTTTAAACTTGTTTTTAAAAATGTACGTAGGAGTATTAAAGACTATGTGGTCTACTTTTTAACATTGGCACTGGCGGTTAGTTTGTTTTATGCGTTTAATTCAATAGCATCTCAGCCAGGATTAAGCAAATTATCTTCTGCAATGAAAATGATGACCGATACTATGAATCAATATATAGGAATTCTATCAAAATTTATTGCTGTGATTCTTGCTTTTGTTGTAGTATACGCAAATCAGTTTATTATGAAAAGAAGAAAAAAAGAAATGGGAATGTATATGACTCTCGGTATGGACAAGTGGAGCATTTCATCTATTTTTGTGGGGGAAATTGTTTTGGTTGGTATTTTTTCCTTAATAGTTGGATTAGGTATAGGTTTGCTTTTATCACAAGGGCTTTCACTAATAGCATTAAATTTATTTGCAACAGATGTATCTTCATTCCAGTTGGTTTTGTCTGTTAATGCTATAAAAGAAACAATTATTAATTTTGCTATCATTTTTGGGGTTGTTATGATAGTTAACACGCGTTCGATTTTTAAATTAAAGTTAATTGATTTATTAACGGCAGACAGAAAGAATCAAGAATTAAGAGTTCATAATAAATGGATTTCATTTTTATTATTTGCTACATCAGTATTTTGTATGATTTTAGGTATATACATACTATTTAGTACTGGACTTAGCAAAACAACTCTACCCAAAGTTATGGTGCTTATTGGGGTTGGTATTCTATTGTTTTATTATACTGCTTCTAGTGTAATGATCTTATTTGTTCAAAAAAATAAACGTATGTACTTTCATGGATTAAATACATTCTTATTCAGACAAATTGGTAGCAAGCTTCAGACAAATTATCTTGTCATCACAGTTATTAGTGGATTGCTTTTGTGCTCGCTTGTAGTCCTTAGCTCAGGGTTTAGTATTAGTGGTCAAATTAACAATCTGATGAAAAAATCTATTCCTTATGATGTTACCGTTCTGTTACCTATAAGCAAGGATAAAGTAACTCCACTAGAAAAATCCCAAAAAGATGGAGTCATTTTGCAAGAAAATTTGAAGGATTATTGTGAGAGTATTCTATATGTTACGGATTATACCTATGGAGATATATTTGAGGGGCAAGTCGTAAAATTATCCATTACGGATAAGGACATGCCAGAATCTAAAATTAACTTCATGTCAGAGACAGAGTTTAATAAACAGATGACTCTTCAAAATGAGAAACGGATTAGCTTATCTAAAAATCAATATCTTATAAATGCAACCTATAAGAACACAATACCTTATGTAGATCATTTTTTAAAGAATCATGGGAAGATTAAGGTTGCCGGTCAAGAATTAACACCACAAAGGGCAGAACCCCTTAACAAGACAATTATAGCATTTGCTCCTATAGGCGCAAATGATCCGGGAACAATTATTGTACCTGATGAAATTGTTTCAAAGTTAATACCAGAGACATATTTTTTAAACGGTCTTTATAAGGCGGACGCGAACAAAGAATTATTGAACGCACAGATGATTAAAGCATGGTCTGATTCAATAGTAGGTGGAAGCATTACCTATACCACAAAAGATGTTCTGCAGGACTTCTATTTTGGAACATTTGGGGTTGTCGCATTCATATGTAGTTATTTTGGTCTTGTGCTTATTATAATTTGTTTGGCAGTACTCGCACTGCAACAATTAACCGAAACGCAAGATAATAAAGAACGATATCACACATTAGCAAATATGGGGGCAGATGGAAAAATGATTCGTAGCACATTATTTCTACAGATTGGATTTTACTTTATTGTGCCACTCATTATGTCAATGGTATTATCTATGTTTATTACTAGATCCGTACTAAATGAAGTGGAGTCATTCTTTCAGATGTCTATTGGGCTAAATATGGGGGTAAGTTTTGCAATTATTATCGTTTTGTATATCATGTACTTCATTGCAACTTACGAAAGTGCAAAACAAATCATTGTTGAACAAAAGATAAAATAAAGAAATATAGTGAGGAGAGAAAAATATGGAGAATTTTTTATTAAATTTAGGAGTGTCTAAAGGAATTATTCAAACTATTCAATGGTGGTCGCCAGCCCTTGAAGGAATCGTAGTCATCATTGCTATAGTTATTGTTGTGGGGATTATTAAACATAAGAAAAACAAATAAATTTATTTATAGCTCTCATCTTAAGTTAAGGTAGGGGCTATTTGACGATTACGAATATGATAAAAGCGCCAAGGCAATTATTCATTTTCTAAAATGGAATAATTATTAAGTGTTACAAAAATGTAAGTTGAAAGAGCAAAATGTAAGCCGAAGCAATGGTGGTATATTTTGCTTTTTTGTATACTAAGAGTGTAAAACATATTCAAAATAATTAATATTAACGAGGGGTATCTATAATGACAGAATTATTGAAAGTAGAAAAAGAATTTTTGAACTCTTTATAAAATTCTTATATTATAAAACTATTAGTAAACGAAAGGAAGATGAATATGGATAATTATATTTTACAAACAAAAAATCTTTGCAAGACTTTTAAAAAACAACGCGCAGTAAACAAAATTTCGCTGTCTATTGAGAAAAATTCTGTCTATGGATTGCTGGGACCAAATGGTGCTGGAAAATCAACTCTATTAAAAATGATTACTGGAATGCTTCATCCAACATCAGGAGAAATTATTTTTGATGATCATCCTTGGAGCAGGAATGATCTTTCAAATATAGGGGTTTTGATTGAATCTCCACCTCTTTATGAAAATTTGACGGCGGTAGAAAACCTGAAAGTTCGAACCATTCTTTTAGGGCTTCCTGATTCTCGTATTAAGGAAGTATTGGAAACAGTTGATTTGACAAACACAAATAAAAAGCAGGCAGGACAATTTTCTATGGGGATGAAGCAAAGGCTTGGAATTGCAATTGCACTACTAAATAAACCCAAATTGTTAATTTTGGATGAGCCTACAAATGGCCTGGATCCTCTTGGAATACAAGATTTACGTGAGTTAATACGTTCTTTCCCAGCTCAAGGAATGACAGTCATCCTCTCCAGTCATATATTGTCTGAGGTTGAATTGATTGCAGACCACATTGGTATCATCAGCAATGGGGTACTCGGGTATAACGGCAAAATTAATCCTGGAGAAGATTTGGAAGTACTTTTCACAGAGGTTGTGAAAAAGAACAGGGAGATGGTTTCATAATGCTCGAATATTTACAGGCTGAAAATTTAAAATGTAAGAGAACATTTATAAAAAAAATAATTTTTCTTGCACCTATGGTTACCTTCCTCATTGCACTTTCATCTGTTATATGGTTTCAAGCCAATAGCTTTAATTCGTGGTACATGATGATACTACCAGGATATATTTCAATAATGGCAGTGATGACTAATGAAAGGGAAGAAAAAAAATTACGGTATAGAGCTGTATTTGGTCTTCCAATTTCACTAAAAAAAGTGTGGATTTCAAAAGTTTTGGTAAATGGGTTTTATATGCTTCTATCCTGCATGGTTCTGTCAGTAGGAATTATTTTAGGCGGCTACTATTTTCCCGTCACTGTACCGTTTTTTCGGGCACTTGTCGCAGCTGTTTTGATTGCAGTTACATCTTTGTGGCAAATTCCACTTTGTATGTTTTTAGCAAAGAAACTGGGAATGATAGGGGCTGTTTTGATTAACGTTTGCGGTAGTATTATGTTAAGTTCTTTGACTGCAATAACATCAACGTGGTGGATTTGTCCTTATAGCTGGACAGCTCGTATTATGTGTCCAGTTCTTGGATATCTTCCAAATGGACTTAAGGTAGAAACAGGATCTCCACTACTAAATCCAATCGCGATTCCAATTGGAATAATTTTGTCTCTTATTCTGTTTGCATTGCTATTGATTGTTACCGCTAATTGGTTTTCAAAACAGGAGGTTAATTAATATGGTTGCTTTACTTAGATGTATAAAATCGGATTTTTACAAATTAAGACATACTTCTATTTTGCGGATTCATTTATTTATTCCACTAGCAGGAGCGTTTATGTTTTTATTATATTACTACGGGACATCAAAGAACTCAATTATGGATATAGAAGGGTATCTAGATGCGCTGGCCATTGCGTTTCCTTTACTGATAGGATTAATCAGTGGGATAGTAATTGAGCAGGAAGAGCAAGCTGGAGGTTTTCAAGTAATGCTATGTACTTCAAAATCAAAATGTACTACGTATTTAAGCAAGTTAATTTTTTTGCTTTTATTAGGAAGTTTTTCTATTGCACTTGCTGTAGGAGTATTTGCACTTGGATTTCACGTATTGCCCTACTTATTTTATTTAAAAGCAGGTGCAGCATTAATTATAGGAAACATATTTCTTTATATATTGCATGTGTTCATTAGTCTTCAATTTGGAAAGGGAGCATCTACAGGGCTCGGAGTTTCCGGAAGTCTGATTTCTGCTCTTATGCTTACAGGTCTTGGTGATTATATATGGCACTTTGTTCCATGGGCATGGAGTGTGAGACTTTGCAATAGTATGGTTAACAAGTTGAACTATCCTGCTTTCAGTGCTGAAATAGCACTTGATATGCAAAAGGGATTATTTGTAATGCTATTTGCAATATGTATTGCCTTCGTTGCTAGTTTATTTTGGTTCAGAAAGTGGGAAGGAAGAAAGTCATATGAGTAAGGAGAAATTATTATGAAGATAAAAAAAATATTGATACCTTTGTTCACAGTTTTGTTTTGTACGCTAATAACAGGATGTTCTCCAAAAGATAAAATAATTAGCAAAGCCAGGAACCATGCAATTAAAGATAAAATTATTTGTAAAGTTAATGCTAAAAATGCTACTCAAATAAGTTACAAGGATACAACCTATCAAATTTCAAATCTTTCATTGGAGCGGTCTAAAATTGGGGGATGGAACGGAATTATTGACAAAGTGGCAGTTATTGATAAAAATAATTGTATACTTGAGCAAAAAAGAATTGATTCGTCTGCCCAATTAACAATAGAGGATGTAAAAAAGAATCTTCCTAAAGATGCAAAGTTTATTGTCTCTTTTCAAAATGTTTGTTCAATAAAAGAGGTGGATACTAAAGACGCCATTGCCGTCCAAGTTGATAACAATTTTTATAGAGCGATTCCGGTAGGAAGCGCGTCTACTGATAAAACAGTCATCAAATTATCTCCTGCGGGGCTACACAGCTTCTCAGAAGACGAATTGACAACTTCAGAATGAGAAGCGTTTTACTTTTTTATAAAAAGAAGCAGAAATGCTCATTTTTTAGCTCGTTTACGTTATACCGTAGACAAACGCCAACTAATTCTTTAACAATTTCAAAATATACTTAATATAACTATATTTTTCAAACAATTACATAAATAATATATACTTGTATATAAATTTGTATCATTGTATAATTAAAATTGACCTTTTTGGTAGTTTATAATAAAAATCTGAAAATATTATAGAGAGCAACTATAAAATATAAGGCAAAGGATGGAAAACATGACAAAAAAATTAAATCTAATTAAAAGACTAATCCTATTTTTTATAGGAATGAGTATAATACAGATCGGGGTAGCTTTGTTTTTAAAAACTAATATTGGTTCTGATCCGTTTACCTTATTCACTCAAGGATTAGCATTTTTATTAAAGAAGACACCTGGAAGTGCCAATATGATTATTTTATTTGTAGTGGTTTGTATAATACTTTTAGTTGAAAGAACGCGTATTAATATAGGAACAATTATATGCGTGGTGGGAGTAGGCCCCATTATGGATCTTGGAGTAAAGGCTGTTTCATTTTTTCCGATTGAATCTTTAAATATTGGTGTAAAAATACTTTTAGTTGTATTCGGCTGTGTTCTAATTGCAATTGGATTTTCTATACTTTCAGCAAGTAATCTAGGCGTTGCACCAAATGACATTATTCCATTTATAATAAAAGATAAAACTAATTTAGAATATCGTTGGGTTCGTATGAGCTTAGATGCTATCTTTTTAATAACAGGATTTACACTCGGTGGAGTATTTGGTATAGGTACAATAATATCTGCATTGTTAACAGGTCCATGCATACAATTTTGCCTTCCATATGGAGAAAAGTTAGTAAATGCGATTGTTAAAAATCAATCTGAACGTAAAGAGGGAAAAAATGTATATGTGGAAGCTTAAATTTAATTATATTAATGGATAGTAAAAGAAAAGTTTTCTATAATGATGGCAGGGTAAAATAATAATAAAAACAACCATCTGGAGCCCAGATGGTTGTTTTTATTGAAATAAAGATTTATAATCAGCATTAGAAATTCCAGTTTTAAAGGCATTCAGGTCCTGAAAAGAACTTACATCTACCCTGTGTAAGGAAAGTAGACCATCATTTTTAGAGGACCAACTAGACGACTTACCATCAATGGTGAAAGCCATTTTGTAACCAGCTTCGTTCACAGCCTCAATGGCACTTTTGTTGTACGCACCACCAGGGTAGGCAAAGAAGTTTATTTCTTTCTTTAATATTTTTTCTAGATCTTTTTTAGATTGAATTAATGTTGCTAGTTGCTTATCCTTAGAAAGTGATTTTAACTTATCATGATTTACGGTATGGCTTTCTATATCTACTCCGTATTTATCCATTTCTAAAAGCTGTTTGGATGTCATAAATTCATGATCTTTATCAATATGAGAAGTAATAACAAAAATTGCTGCTTTAAAATTATATTCTTTTAGAACAGGGAACATAGCAGTATAATTATTTTCATAGCCATCATCAAAAGTAAGGACTACAGATTTTTCAGGTAGAGGCTTCTGATTCATAAAGTACTTATATAAATCCGTAAGCGTTATAGTCTGGTAACCGTTATCTTCTAGGTATTTCATTTGCTCCTTAAACGTTTCAATAGGAAGAGAATTGGAATCACTTTTTCCAGAGGTAATTGAGTGGTACATTAGGACTGGAACACTCTTACCGTAAGGTTTATTAACTGTAGACTCTTTCTTTGTTATGGGTATAGGTTTTGAAATAGATTTTGAACATCCAAGGACAGAGGTTAAAAAAATTAATATAAATATGAAACACAAATTTTTTTTCATATCGACCTCCTAAACCGATTTATATTATAAATTATTATTTGTAATGTATAAAAAATTATACCTAAATTGTTTTAGGAGAGTATAGAGAGTGCTAGAAATAAAATACATAAGAATTTTTTGTATTAAGTTCTCTTTTTTTATAAGGTACATATAATAGTAACTGAATAGAAAAAGGAGTGATGTTAATGTCAAAGATTGAGAATAACTGTGGTTGTGAAAAAAAGCATGAGGATAACTGTTGTAAAAAAGAAAAGCAATTCCACGACCATGAATTCTTAGGAAGTACTAGATTAGCAGAATTAGATAGTGAGGATGCTCATAACCACAGATTTGCTGGAGTGTCAAGTCCTGCAATACCAGTTCAAGGTGGGCATGTGCATAAAGTTAAATCAAGAACAGATTTTTTTGACCACTTTCATGAATTTGAAGCAACTTCAGGTTTAGCAATACCTGTTGGCGGTGGTAGGCATGTTCATTTTGTAAAGGCTAGAACTAATGTCGTTGATGACCATTGCCATGAATTAATATTTGCTACACTTATAGAAGCTCCAATATTTGAAGAAGCTTAATAAAAGAACTGAGTTAAGTTAAGGAATTGCTGTAAAAGGCAGTGAATGCTAACATTGTTCCATATAACAAGGCTGCAATCCTTTAAAATAAGTTTAAAGGATTGCAGCCTTATTAATGCTTTGCTATGTTTTTTGAATATAACACGATATCAATTAGCAGAAGTTATAAATTTATAGAGAAAATACTTATAGTTGGGTATAATCTAAATAAAAACTATAATATTTAGTGGCTAAAAGGAGAGGTTTAATTGAATATACTAATTGCTGATGATGAGAAACAAATGGTAAAAATCCTTTCAGCTTATTTTCAAAAAGAAGGGTTTAATGCAATTACAGCAAAGGATGGAGAGGAAGCCTTAGATTTGTTTCATTTACATAAAATTGATTTAGCAATTTTGGATTGGATGATGCCAAAGGTTAGTGGAGTTGAGGCTTGTAAATATATTAAGGAAAATAGTAATACAAAGGTATTAATTTTAACTGCAAGAACACAAAATGAGGATGAAATTGAAGCATTAGATTGCGGAGCCGATGAATATATAAAAAAGCCTTTTGATCCTAGAATACTTTTAATAAGGGCGAAAAAGCTTATAAATTTTGATGATGAGATAAGTATTAATAATATAAAAATAAACACAGATGAGAAAAGGGTATATAATAATGGAGAAATATTAAAATTAACAAAAATAGAATATGATCTTTTGATTTCTTTTGTTAGAAATAGGGGGATTATTTTATCTAGAGATAAGCTAATAGATTTAGTTTGGGGAATGGATTATGATGGGGATCATAGAACGGTGGATACTCATATAAGAAGACTTCGAGCGAAAATAGGTGAGGATAGTATAAAAACCTATAGAAAAATTGGTTATAGTATGGAGGCGGATGAGAATCAAAATAAGTAAAAAGTTCACATTGTCTATAGCGTCAGTCACAATTTTTGTAACTATAATTTCTATGGTGATAAATGTATTTTTTATTGAAAGATTTTATATGTTTAAAAAGACGAGGACATTAGACCAGATTTCTGAGCAAATAAACAGAAAAAAAACAGATTATATTTTTAAAAATATAGATGAAATGGAAAAGAAAAATGATGTCACTATAGTTTATTCGGAGGCAAGTAGCGATATTAATAATATTAATGAGGATTTAATAACTAAATTTAGTTCGAATAAAATAAAGCTAAATAAATTTTGGCTCACGGAAGATACTCTAAGTAAGTTAAATAGTAAAAGTATAAACAAGATATATGACCAAGGAGTAACAAAATATAAGGTACTAACAAAGTTTATAAAGGTTGATAAATATATATTTGCTATAGCGATGCCACTACCATATATGGGAGAAACTATAGATATTATAAATAAATTTAATATATATTTAAATATATTTTCTTTGATTTTAATTATAATTTTAGTTGGCTTTTTTTCTAAAAAAATAATAAAACCATTAGAACTTATAAAAGAATTATCAAAGGATATTGCTAATTTAAACTTCAGAAAAGAGGAAATTAAAACAAATGATGAAATAGAAGAGCTTGCTATAAGTATAAATAGCATGAGTGAAAGCTTAGAGCAGGCACATAAAGAAATCAATTTTCAAAATGAAAAGTTAAAGACTTTAATTTCAGATATGGCTCATGAGGTTAAAACTCCATTAGCTTTAATAAAGGCGTATGGACAGGGAATTGAGGATGGTTTAGATGATGGGACATATATGGGAATAATTAATGAGCAAATAGACCATATGGATAGTTTAGTAGAAAATCTTTTGTTTTTGTCAAAGCTTGAAAAAAAAGAATTAAAAAAAGCTAACTTTAGTTTGAAGAGAAAGTTTAGTAGTGTTTTAAAAAAATATAAACTACTTATAGATGAGGCTAACATAAATTTTATATCAAATATAAATAAAGACGAGGAATATATTGTTTATGGAGATGAGGAAGGCATTGATATTGTATTAAATAATTTAATTACAAATGCTATAAAGTATACTAATAATAATGAGGTAGAAGTAGAAATAGTCAAAGAAGATAATAAAACAATGTTTTCTATAAAAAATGGATTAGAAGAAAGTAGTAAAGAAGATTTAGAAAATATATGGACACCATTTTATGTGCTTGAAAAATCAAGAAGTAAGGAACTTTCTGGTACGGGATTAGGGTTATCTATAGTGAAAAAAATATTAGAAAAACATAATCTTGACTTTGGATTTAATGTGAAACAGAATAAGATTGAATTTTGCATAATATTTTAAATAAAGTTTTTTGTAACATTGGCGTAACACTTCTATAGTATTTTACTTATGAGGTGATTTAGTTGAAAAAAAGAATATCATTAGTTTTAGTAGCTATAACTGTAACAACATTGTTTTCGGGTTGTAATAATAAAGCTATTTCAAGTAATAATAAAGTTAATCCGATTAATAACAAAATGAATACTAAGGTTGAAAATTTAGATTTTAAGTTTAAAGTAGAACCTGTTACCTTTAAGATAACGGTAGAATCTAATGGAATTACGGAAACAGTATCTGAGCCTTTAGAAAAAACGGAGGTATCAAACTTAAAGGACAATGGAGATAAAATATCTTGGAGTTATAAAAAGAAAAATATTGATGTAGAAATTCAAAAGAAAGATAAGTATTTAGATGTATCTATAAAATCTAGTAATAAGGATGGTGAAAATAAATTTTCATGGCCAAAAGTAACAGGAGAAGGATATATGCTTCCATTAAATGAGGGTAAGTATATTCCAAAGGATGATAAAGTATGGAAAGACTATTTAAATGATAATGAAATGAAAACTTTAGAGTCTTTTTCTATGCAGTTTTTTGCAGCAAGCAAAAAGAATTATTCGCTATTATATATAATTAACAATCCTTATAATAATGAAGTTAAATTTGATACTAAAGAAAATATTAAATTTACTTTTAATCATGAATATCCTTCAATAAATAAAAACAAGGATTATGGATTTAGAATTTATTTAACTAAGAATAATCCAGTAGATGTAGCTAAAACTTATAAGAATTTTATTGTGAAGCAGGGTAACTTTAAATCTCTAGAGGATAAGGCTAAGGATAATAAAAATATTGAAAAGCTTTATGGGGCGCCACATGTTTATTTTTGGGATAGGTCGGCAATATCTGAGGAAAATGTTAAATTGGATAAGATAAAAGGAAGCATTCCAAAAGATCTAAAACTTTGGATGCAGGAGTTGTTAAAAACAAAGGTTGAGGATGGTGGAGAGCTCGCTACTGCTTTTAATGATTTAGATTCTTCAGAGTATCTTGATAAATATACAAAAAATAGAATTATAAAAGGTTTTAATTCTGTAATACAGTTAAAGGAGTTTTATAACCCTAAGGTGTTTACGAATTTAGATAAAAAAAGTAAAGGGTTAATAGATAAGGGAATAAATAAATTAAACCCAGTAGAATTAATAGATTTAAATAAAGGTTTATTAAAATCATCTTTAGGAGATGTAGCAGATCCTATTGAAAAATGGGCAGATGCGAATACTGTTAATGTACTTTACGATATGAAAAAGTCCGGTATTGATAAAATGTGGGTTGGATTAGACGACTTTCAAGAAGGCTTTTTAAAGCCGGAATTAGTTGAAAAAGCAAATGAATTGGGATATTTAATAGGTGCTTATGATTCTTATCATTCAATTCATAAGCCAGGACAAGAAAAGTGGTCAACAGCGAAATTTTCTGATACATCTCTTTATGAAAATGCTACTGTAACCAATAAAGAGGGCAAAAAGATAGAGGGGTTCCAAGGGGCTGGAAGAAAGTTAAATCCAACACTTGCTATGCCAAGTGTAAAGGAGCGAGTTTCATCTATTTTAAAGATTGGTCTAAAGTTTAATTCGTGGTTTTTAGATACAGATGCAACAGGAGAAGTGGTGGATGATTATTCTAAAGAGCATCCTACAACAGAAGCAGGAGATATAAAGGCAAGAATAGAAAGAATGGAATACCTTCAAAAACAGTTTAATATGGTAGTTGGAAGTGAAGGAGGAAATGATTTTGCAAGCAAATCTATAGCATTTGCTCATGGCATAGAAACACCATCTTTTTCATGGATGGATAAGGATATGAGTAAAAATAAGGATAGTAAATATTATGTGGGAGGATATTATTCAAGTAATGGAGGAGCGCCAGAGTTATTTTCAAAGCAGATACCTATAAAGGATAAGTATAAGAAGTTATTTATGGATACCGCATATACAATTCCACTATACAAGTTAGTTTATAATGATTCAGTTATTACTTCTCATTGGTGGGGCTGGGGTACATTAAAAATAAAAGATGAAGTAGAAAATAGAATGCTATATGAGGTTTTATATAATGTACCACCACTTTATCATATTGATAAAAATGAATGGAATAAGAATAAAGCCGTTATTGTAAAACATACAAAGGTATGGTCTGATTTTAGTAAAAAGGCAATTACTAAGGAAATGACAGATTTTAAGATTTTATCAAAGGATAGATTAGTCCAAATGACTAAATATGGAGAGGACTTAAAGGTAATAGCTAACTTTTCTAATAAGGAAGTTAATGTTGAAGGGGAAAAAATTGCCGCAAAATCTCTTATTATATTTGATGGAAACAATAAAATTAAATATACCCCATAAAGGACTAAGCTCTAGCTTATAAATTATATTTATAAGCTAGTTTTTTTGAATAAACAATAAAGATATGTAACCTTAATGTAACATAGAAGGGTTATATTAAGGTTAGAATAGTTTAAAACTAAGGATAAAGGATATGATAAAAAATGAAAGTGAAAAGAAAAATTACTATTTGGATAATATTATTTGTAAGCTTGTTAGGAGTATACACAACTTATATAGAAAGAAATTTATTAATTGTAAAAAGGCATAATGTTACAATTAATAAAAATGGGGATGAAAAGCTAAAGGTAGTGCAAATTACGGATATACATCTTGGAGAATTTTACAACTTAAATAAGCTAGAGAAGGTTGTCCAAAAAATTAATGGATTAGATGCCGATATAGTGGTATTTACAGGTGATCTAATAGATAATGCTTCAACATATAATGAGATTGACAATATAGCAGAGGTTCTTAAACAAATAAAATGTAAAATAGGTAAATATGCTATATATGGTAATCACGACTATGGTGGAGGGGCTGTTAGATACTATGAGGAGATAATGAATAAAGGTGGATTTAAGGTTTTGAAAAATGATGGGACAAGCATTGTGTTTAAGGATAAGCATATAAAAATTTTTGGAGCAGATGATGGGTTAATGGGAAATCATAGTGTAGATAAAACAATGAACGGAATTAACAATAAGTCTGTAAATTTATTATTGTTACATGAACCAGATTTAGTAGACAAATATAGTGATTATCCAGTTGATTTAGTTCTTAGTGGACATAGCCATGGTGGACAAGTATACATTCCTTTTTATGGTCCACTAAAGAAAAATGTATTATCAGAAAAATATACCAAGGGCCTTTATAAATTAGACAACCCTAGAGGAACAAAAATATATGTTAATAGTGGACTGGGAAATACAAAGGTGCCATTTAGATTGTTTAATATGCCACAAATTTCTCTTTTTAACTTGAAAATTTAATTTTAAAAATAGACTTAAATTAAATATCTATATTAATGATTTATAAAGCGTGGGAAGTATTAAACTATGCAGCAATATTTCGTATTTCAGGCTTTCTTTAGAATATTTTTGTTGAGCTTGAATATTATGAGTATTGAGTAGTAATTTTATATTCCGTAAATACAAAATATTAGAGGGTGTGTATTATGGATAAAAAGAGAAGCTTTATTGTGGTTGAGGGAATAGTACAAGGTGTAGGCTTTCGTCCATTTGTATATAATTTAGCAAAGGATTTTGAGTTAAAAGGGTGGGTGAATAATAACTCTGAAGGAGTTTATATAGATGTTGAGGGATGCTTGGAAGATATAAATAAATTAATAAAATGTCTCGAAAATAGTCCCCCACCTCTTGCTCGAATAGAAAAAATAACTATAAAAGATGATAAAGTACTAAATTATTCTAATTTCGAAATTAAAAAAAGTGAAAAGGGTGTAGATAAAATTACTTTTATATCGCCAGATATAGATACTTGTAGTGAGTGCACAGAAGATATACTAGATTCTAATAATAGGAGACGAGGGTATGCTTTTACTAATTGTACAAATTGTGGCCCCAGATTTTCTATAATCAAAGAGTTACCTTACGATAGAAATAAAACTACAATGAAAGAATTTAAAATGTGCAGGGAATGTAATAGTGAATATTTAGATCCTACAAATAGGAGATTTCACGCACAACCAAATGCCTGCAGGTCGTGTGGCCCAGAGCTTTGGATAGAGGATTTTAAAGGTAACAGATTAGATATACAAGATCCTATAAGTTTTGCTCAAAACATGCTTAAGGAAGGGAAAATATTTGCCATAAAAGGGCTAGGGGGTTTTCACCTTGCTTGTGATGGATTGAATAAAATTGCAGTGAATAACTTAAGGGAGAGAAAAAAAAGACCATTTAAGCCTCTTGCGCTTATGATAAAAGATATAGAAATAGTAAAAAAGTATTGCAGAGTAAGTGAGTTAGAAGAGAAAATGCTAACTGGAATAAAAAAACCAATTGTTATTTTGAATCAAAAGGAAAGCTGTGATTTACCTCAAAATATTGCACCTAATCAAAAAACAATGGGAGTAATGCTACCGTATACACCAATTCATATTTTATTGTTTTCAGAAAAACTTAAGGTGCTTATTATGACTAGTGCAAATGTTAATGGTCTACCTATAGAGTATAAAGACAGTTCTGCAAGATATGGTCTATCGGGTATTGTGGATTATTTTCTCATACATAATCGTGAAATACATGTCCCAGTTGATGATTCTGTATTAAAGGTTGTAGAGAAACAGCAGAGAATCATAAGGAGGGCTCGAGGATTTGTACCTGAACCATTTAAATGGACTAATATGAGAAATATATTAGCTTGTGGTCCCAACATGAAGAATACTTTTTGCATCAGTAAAGGCGGTTTTTTGTTTTTAAGCCAATTTAATGGCGACTTAGAAAATTTAGAAACCTATGAACACTATAAAAAAAATGTAGAGCATTTTAAAAAAATATTTTCTTTTTCTCCCCAATTTATAGTACACGATATGCATCCAGGATATATGTCAACTAAGTATGCTTTAGAATATGATTTGCCTAAGATTCCCGTGCAGCATCATCATGCGCACATAGTTAGTTGCATGTTTGAAAATAATTTAGAGAAAAGAGTTATTGGAGTTTGTTTTGATGGAACTGGGTATGGTACTGATGGAAAAATGTGGGGTGGAGAATTTCTGGTTTGTGACCGCCTTCAATTTGCAAGAGCTGCCCATCTTGATTATATAAAAATGCCGGGAGGAGAAAAAGCTATTAAAGAACCCTGGAGAATGGCAGTTTCTTCTCTTTATAAGTTTTTAAGTAGACAAAGAAGTAAAAAAGAGGTTAATGATATGATTTTTGAATTATATGGTATTAAGGCTATTAATCTAATTAATATTTTAAATTCAAACATTAATTGTATCGAGACATCAAGCATGGGTAGACTTTTTGATGTTATGGCAAATATAATTGGAATTACAGATATAGTTACCTATGAAGGACAGGCTGCTATTGAACTTGAAGCTATATCAGAAATGGATATTGAAGAATCATATACGTATAAAGTAATAGAACAGGATATGTATATTATAGAACCCTACGGAATGATTATTGAGGCAATAAAAGACAAAACAAAAGGCGTATCAGCTAAAATTATTGCTTCAAAATTTCAAAATACTATTGTTAATTTAACTGTAAGTATATGTGTACGAATTAGAGAAGACTCCGGCATAAATGAAGTTGTACTGAGTGGAGGGGTTTTTCAAAATTCTTTTTTACTTAAAAAAATATTTTTTAATCTAAAAAAGGATAATTTTCAAGTCTATACTCATAAGGACTTACCTTCTAATGATGGAGGGGTAGCAATTGGGCAGATAATTATAGCCAATGAAATAATTGAAAATAATTTAATGAAAAATTAAAAAAATGAGCATGCAAAAACATTTTAATCAAATATTTCACATATATATTAATGAAGAAGGAATTACAAATTAATTAGGAGATAAATATGCATGAAGTTTCTATAATTCAAAATGTTATTAAAATAGTAACAGATAAAGCAATTGAAAATAAATTAACTAAAGTTAACAAGGTATCGTTAAAAATAGGGGAGTTATCTGGTGTTATGCCAGAATGCTTAAACTTTGCATTCGAAATCTGTATAATGGATACAATGCTTGAAGGCTCAATTTTAGAAATAGAAAAAGTTAATGCAGTAGCCGAATGTAAGGATTGCAAACAGAAATTCCTAATTGACCATTTTAATAAACTTTGTCCATGCTGTAATAAATTTTGCTCTAGTATTATTAGTGGATATGAGCTTTATGTAAATACTATAGAAGGGGATTAAATATGAGTGAAATTAAGATAATTACTAATATACTTCAAAAAAATGATGAGATAACCTCGATAAATAAAAGATTACTAGGCGAAAGAGGGATCTATGTAATAAATCTAATGAGTTCACCTGGTTCAGGTAAGACGTCCTTACTTGAGAAAATAATAGCTAAGCTTAAAAACGATATAAATATTGCTGTAATTGAGGGGGATATTTATACTACTAAGGATGCTAAGAGAATAGAGGCTCAGGGTGTTCCAGTGGTTCAAATTAACACTTGTGGGGCGTGCCACCTTGACGGCGAAATGATAAAAAATGCATTAAATGCATTAAATCTTGATAAGATTGATTTGCTTGTAATAGAAAATGTAGGCAATCTAGTTTGCCCTGCAGAATTTGAAATTGGTGAAGATATAAAAATTTGTGTTTTGAGTACCACAGAAGGAAATGACAAACCTTTGAAATATCCACTAATGTTTGAAAAAAGTGGTGCAATCATTTTGAACAAACTAGATTTAATAGAATTTACTGATTTTGATAAAGAAGAGTTCTACAGAGATATAAAATCTTTAAATGCTAATGTGGATACATTTGAAACATCTTGTGTTAAAAATCAGGGTATAGATGAAATATGTTCATGGTTAATGAGGAAAATACAAAACAAAAAAATAAAGGTTAAATAAATAGAAAATACTTTTCAGTTAAAGAATAAGGAGGAACGAGGATGTGCCTAGCAGTTCCAGGAAAGGTTTTAAAAATAGACGAAAATAAAGGTGTTGTAGAGATTGGAAATATGAAAAGAGAAGTATTTATGCATCTTTTGCCAGATGTATCTGTGGGCGAATATGTACTTGTACATGCAGGTTGTGCAATACAAAAGGTAGACGAAGAAGAAGCAAAAATAACCTTGGATATTTTTAAGGAGCTTCTTGAAAATGAAGTTTGTTGATGAATTTAGAAACAATGAATACTCAAAAAAACTCGTAGAAAGGCTAAATAACATTTCGAGTAAAAAGATAAACATTATGGAGGTTTGTGGTACCCATACTATGGCTATATTCAGATATGGTATTAGGGACGTACTTCCTCCAAATGTAAATCTGATATCAGGCCCAGGTTGTCCTGTGTGCGTTACACCTCAGAGCTATATAGACACCGCACTGACACTTTCAGGTGAAAAGGATGTAATTATTGCAACTTTTGGAGATATGATGAGAGTACCCGGCAAAAAAGGTTCACTAAGTAAGAAAAAGGCAGAAGGTGCAGATGTAAGAATAGTATACTCACCAATGGATTGCCTTAATATGGCTTCACAAAACCCTTCTAAAAAGGTAGTATTTTTGTCAGTGGGATTTGAAACTACTGCGCCGATGACTGCGGTTACCGCTATAGAGGCTAAAAAAAATAACCTGAGCAATTTATTTTTCTTTACCTCCCACAAAATCGTTCCGCCTGTTATGGCGGCTTTAGTTCAAGATAAAGAATTAAAAATAGACGGATTTTTATTGCCAGGGCATGTTTGTGCAATTATCGGTACGAAACCATATGGATTTTTAAGCATGGATTATAATATTCCTGGAGTGGTTACGGGGTTTGAGCCTTTAGATATACTTCAAGGTTTGAATACACTAGTAAGCTTAATTAGCAAAAAGGATTATAGAATTGTGAATGAATATAAAAGAATAGTTAAAACTGAGGGTAATCCAAATGCTAAAGAATATTTAAATAAAGCTTTTAAAATTGTGGATAGTAGGTGGAGAGGAATTGGGGTAATACCCCAAAGTGGTCTGGAGTTTAATAGTAAGTACGAAGCTTTTGACGCACTTAAGCATTTCAAAATCAATTATGAAGAATACGATGGCAGTCCTGGCTGCAAATGTGGAGAAATACTTAAGGGCAAAATTAAACCAATGGATTGTCCGCTTTTCAAAAAACTCTGCAGCCCAGAAAATCCAGTTGGCTCCTGCATGGTTTCATCAGAAGGTACATGTGCAGCATATTATAGATACCACAAAGATATTAAATAACAGGAGGTCTTTCTAATGAGGGGCAATATAACCCTAAGTCACGGAAGTGGTGGGGTGCAATCAAATAAATTGATTAATGAAGTGTTTTTCAAATATTTTAATAATGATATTTTAGATCAGATGAATGATGCAGCTCAAGTAGATATAGATTTTGCAAGACTTGCTTTTACTACGGATTCTTTTGTAGTAAATCCAATATTTTTTAATGGGGGTAATATTGGTAAATTAGCAATTTGCGGTACTGTAAATGACCTAGCCGTAAGTGGAGCAAAGCCACTTTATCTAACAAGCGCTTTTATTATTGAAGAGGGTTTTTCTATTGGAAAATTAGAAGAAATTGTGAAGTCTATGGCAGAAGAAGCTAATAAAGCAGGTGTAAAAATTGTAGCTGGAGACACAAAAGTTGTAGAAAAAGGCAGTGTGGATGGGATTTTTATTAACACTTCTGGTATTGGCAGGATTTATGAAAATGTTAATATTAACTGTGCTAATGCAAGAGCGGGAGACTACGTCATAATAAATGGCACATTAGGAGACCATGGAATGACAATAATGTGTGAAAGAAATAAACTTGGTTTAGAAGGAAATTTAAAAAGTGATTGTGCCTGCCTTAATTCCTTAGTAGACACAATGCTTGAAGCATATGACGGAATCCATGTTATTCGTGATGCTACAAGAGGTGGAGTCGCAGCAGTGCTTAATGAAATTAGTGAATTTAGCAATGTAACCATAGCTCTTGAAGAAAATAAATTGCCACTTAAAGACGAAGTAAAAGGTGCCACTGAGATGCTTGGATTGGATCCGTTATATATTGCTAATGAAGGAAAACTTTGTGCTTTTGTACCAGAATATTATGCTGAAAAGGTACTTAATGCGATGAGAAAGCATCCATTAGGTTCTGAAGCCGCAATTATCGGAAAAGTTACGCAGGAATTAGGGCAAAAAGTTTATTTAAATACAGTAGTAGGGGGAAAAAGAATAGTTGATATGCCATCTGGAATTCAGCTTCCAAGAATATGTTAAAGTTTACACAAGAAAGGTCAGGGATTATGTATCTCTGTCTTATTTATTTTGAGTATAATTATTTAGTGATTAATACCGCATAATGAAAAGATTATTTCAATATATATTAATGAAGGATAAATGGGAGGGAGTATTTTGCATGAAAGAAAACTTATAAAGAGTGCCATAGGTGAAATTCATAAAGGTGAAGCGAAAAAAATTAATTTTGTATGGATGGAGGCTAATGGTTGTATGGGGAATATAATTTCTTTTCTAAATGCAGACCAGCCAGATGTTCTTTATTTCCTACAAGAAATGGTTGATTTGAAATTTAGCCCTAGCCTTATGCAAGAAGAAGGCGAAGTTGCCTATGAAAAGTTCTTAGAGGTTTTAAATACAGATTTCATATTAGGGGTAGAAGGGGCACTAACTAATATGGATGAGGGATTCTATAATATATTTGCAACCTATAAGGGTAGGCGGATACCTACAGCAGAAGCTATTAATTTAGCAGCGCGGAAAGCAAAAGCAATAATAGCTATTGGAACTTGTGCTTCATTTGGAGGGATATCTGCAGCTAGACCTAATCCAACAGGGTGTAAAAGTCTAGGGGATTTCCTTGGACGTGAGGTAATAAATATTCCAGGCTGTCCATCAAACCCTCTGTGGGTTATGGGAACTATAGCTAGTATTATTCTTTATAAAAAGATTGAAATAGATGAGAAAGGGCGACCAGTAATGTTTTTTAAAGAAAACAACCACACTAATTGCCCAAGACGCTCATATTTTGATAACAAAGTATATGCAGGGAAGCTAGGAGAAAAAGAGTGCATGATAAAGGTTGGATGTAAAGGGCCTATTACAAAAGCTTATTGTCCACTTGGATTATGGAATTCGAGAATCAATTGGCCAGTGGATGCTAATACGCCATGCATAGGTTGCGCTAGTGAATTTTTTCCGGATGGCACAGAACCTTTTATTAAGTATTGAGGGATGCTTAACAATTGAGGTAGATAACAATTGTTAGTTCAAATTTATTCCAGAGTGAGGTGATTGCGGTGACTACCAAAATAACTATAGACCCTATAACTAGAATTATGGGGCCTTTAAGCATAGAAGTAGAAATAAAAAAAAATAAAATAGTAGATGCTAAAAGCGGTGGGATTCAGTTTAGAGGCTTTGAAAAGATGTTAATAGGACGTCCCCCATTAGATGCAGTATATTTTACTGAAAGAATATGTGGTATATGTTCTACATCTCATGGGTTAGTAGCAAGTCTGGCATTAGAAGATGCGCTAAAGGTAACGCCAAATGAGAATGGAGTAAGAATCAGAAACTTTGCACATGGGGCGGAGTATCTTCAAAATATCATGAGGCAAATTTGTATTTTTGTATTCCCGGATTATGTGAATATAACAATGGCTCCAGGAAATTCAGACTATGATTTTAGACTTTCCGGCAAATACACAGAAAAAATCAATAAAGATTATGTGAAGGCGCTAGAGTGTAGCCGCCTTGCTCATGAAATTGTAGCTCTTATAGGGGGGAAAGCACCACATAATCATGGTGTATTTGTGGGTGGAACCACTGCAAACATGGATGCTTCTAAAATTATAAGACTGAAATCCATACTACAAACTATCAGTGAATTTATGTGTGAAAACATGGTTGATGATATAAATATTATAGCTCATTATTATCCGGAGTATTTTAAGATTGGTGGTGGGACAAGAAATCTTTTAAGCTATGGCTTATTTCATGATTTGCATAATAAAGAAATGCAGTATGTACAGCCTTCAAGTTATATTGACGGTGATATGGCTATGTTAGATGTAAAAGCAATAACAGAGAGTTCAGCATTTTCTTGGTATAAAGGTTCGATATCTAGTGAAGTTCCATCCAATTACCCATCTGAAACAGATATTAAAAAGCAGGGAGCCTATACATTTATCAAAGCGCCTAGGTATAAAGGTAAAGTTGTACAGGTTGGACCACTTGCCCGTATGATTTTATCAGGTTCCTATAAAAATAGTATATCCACAATGGATAGGCTTATGGCTAGAGTATTAGAGGGGAAGAAACTTTGTGAAAAAATGTTTATAATACTTGAGGAAGTAGAGCCTATACCAGCAGTACAGGAAAAATATATTATTCCAGAGAGTGCACAGGGAATAGGACTTTGTGATGCTGTTAGGGGAGCTCTCGGGCATTGGACTACTATAGAAAAAGGAATTATAAAAAATTGCGATATAGTTACTCCTACTGCTTGGAATCTTTCACCAATGGACGAGATTAGGCAGCATGGAGCTCTTGAGAGCGCTCTCATTGGCAGCGAAATTCAAAATCCTAAAAATCCTGTGGAGATAGGTCGTATAGTGCGCTCCTTTGATCCTTGCATATCTTGTGCCACCCATGTTAATACAGAATATGGTGAGCCTTATTATATAAATGTTACTTAAATACAATTGGAATACTGACTAGTTATTTTAAAAAAATATGTAAAAAGATATGAATTATATTTGTATACGATAGAAGGAGAATAGTGAAATGAGTGAAATAAATATTAGTATTAATATGGTTAATACTAATGAAGAAATCCATATGGAAAATAAAAACCTTTTCGATGAAGAGGGCATATTTGTTATAAATCTAATGAGCACTCCAGGGTCTGGTAAAACATCTATACTTGAGAAGTTAATTCCAAAGCTTAAAGAAAACTTAAATATGGCGGTCATTGAAGGAGACTTATATACAACTAAAGATGCAGAGCGAATTGAAGCCCAGGGCGTTCCAGTAGTACAGATTAATACTGCGGGGCCCTGTTATTTAGATGGAGGAATGGTAAGAGAAGCATCATTGAACTTTGATTTAAGAGAGATAGATCTTATTATTATAGAGAATGTGGGGAGCATAGCATCTCCAGCTGAATTTGAAATTGGTGAGGATATAAAACTTTGCGTACTCAGCGTTACGGAAGGTAATGACAAGCCTTTAAAATATCCACTGATGTTTGAAAAAAGCACCGCGATAATTTTAAATAAAGTTGATTTAATTGGATTTACGGATTTTAAGGAAGGAGAGTTTTATAAAGATATTAAACTAATAAATGCTAAGGCAAAGATTTTTCAAACATCCTGCACCAAAAACCAGGGAATGGATGAACTAAGCGAATGGATTTTGAAACAAGCAAAGAAAAAAATAAGTAGGTACAAATAAAAAATTTAGGTTCTGGTTATATTAGGATTTTTTTTATGAGAGGTTGAGTTAATGTGGGTAAAAAGGTCATGGCTATAGGTAATAGGTTGATGATGGATGATGCAGTAGCAGTGCTTATTTTAGAAAAAATTAAAAACAACCTAGAGGATAAAGGTATTGAAACTATTATAGGAGAAACAGATGTAGAATTTTGTTTTTCAAAATTAAACCAGCGAGATATATTTTATATTATAGATTCAACATATTATGGAAGTTCACCAGGCACAGTAACTTTTAAAAGTTTGAATGATATAAAAAAAATTAGAGGGCAGAGTAGGTCTATTCACTCTTTAGGGTTATTGGACCTAGTAAATATGTACAAGATGGATATTAAGGGTTATTTTATAGGAATAGAAATTGACAATATAGATATAAATATTGGGTTAAGCCATATTTTACAGGCGCAAGTAGAATATATATCTAAGGAGATATTGAGCTTTATTATATAATCCCAATAAAGTAATTTCAGCTAATTTAAACATAATAATTCTTGAAATGATTGTTGAAGATATATTACAGTTTCACCGGTGATTCCAATTTTTACAATAATTAAAGAAAGAAATTAAAATAGTGAAATAGTTTGGTACACGAATAACTTTCGTGTATCTTTTTTTATTAAGTGGTTAAAAATAAATACTTAGTGAAATTTGAAATTTCTATTGCTTTTTATTTTATATATGTTATTGTATTATTATAACGTAATATTAAGATATAATAATATATAAATATAAATTTTCTAGGGAGGCTTAAACTATGTTTAATTCAAAGGTTAAAAATGTCAGTGCAGAAGAGGCATATAAGCTTATAAGTGGTGATAAAGAACTTATTATTTTAGATGTTAGAACTAAAGAGGAATATGATAATGGTCACATTCAAGGAGCAAAACTTGTTCCAGTTCAGATTCTTCCTATGAAACTTGCTGAATTTGATAAGTATAAAGATAAGCCGGTACTAGTTTATTGTGCATCTGGTGGAAGAAGCCCAAGAGCAGTGGATATTTTGGAAAGCAATGATTTTGAAAATATTTACCATCTAGGTCGTGGAATATCTTCTTGGAGATACGGTCTAACTAGATGATGCTCGGATAATATCCACATGATGTTAAGTATAAAATTAAAGATGAAATAATAATAAAGTTAGTAAACCAATTAAAAGAATAAGAGGGGGATATTTGTGATAAAAAAAATATTAATTGTAGGTGGCGTAGCTGGTGGAGCTTCAGCCGCCGCAAGGTTACGACGACTAGATGAAAATGCAGAAATAATTATGTTTGAGAGAGATGAATACATTTCTTTTGCAAATTGTGGGCTACCTTATTATATTGGTGAGGTAATAAAAGAAAGAGATAAGCTTTTAGTACAAACACCTGAGAGTATGAAAGCTAGATTTAACATAGATGTAAGAAATAACAGTGAGGTAACTTCCATTAACACGGGCAAAAAGGTTGTAACAGTTAATAGTAAGGCTAAAGGCACTTATGAAGAAAGTTATGATTATTTAGTGTTATCACCAGGAGCAAAAGCAATTAAACCTAATATAGAAGGTATAAACAATAAAAGAATATTTACTTTAAGAAATATACCAGATACTGATAACATTAAAACATATGTGGATAAAAAAGGTATTAATAGTGCGGTAGTTATTGGTGGAGGATATGTTGGTGTGGAAATGGCTGAAAACTTAAAAGAAAGAGGTCTTAAGGTTACTCTAGTAGAAGCAGCACCTCATATAATGGCTCCTTTTGACACGGATATTGTTGTAACCGTCGAAAAAGAAATTTCAGATAACGGTGTAGAAATAATTTTGAATGATGAAGTTAAAGCCTTTAAAGATACTGAAGATGGTGTTGAAATAGCTTTAAATAGTGGTGCAAAATTAAGCGCTGATATGATTATATTGGCAATAGGCGTATTCCCTGATACTGGATTTGCGAAAGAAGCTGGTATTAAAGTAGGCCCTAAGGGTCATATATTAGTAAATAATAAAATGGAAACTAGTGCAGAGGGAGTATTTGCAGTAGGTGATGCTATTGAAGTTGTAGATTTTATAAACAAAACAAATACTGCAATACCACTAGCTGGTCCTGCAAATAAGCAAGGTAGAATAGCAGCCGATAATATAGCTGGTTTAAAAACTACATATAAGGGAACTCAGGGTACTTCAATTATAAAGGTATTTGGTTTAACAGCCGCAAGTACAGGCAATAATGAAAGAACTTTAACAAGACTTAATATCCCTTATAAAGTTATATTTGTACACCCTGCAAGTCATGCTTCCTATTATCCAGCAGCCCTTTCAATGACATTAAAACTTATTTTTAATGATGAAGGTAAAATACTCGGAGCTCAAGGTGTAGGTTACGATGGAGTGGACAAGAGAATAGATGTACTTGCTACAGTTATTAGACTTGGTGGAACAGTAACTGATTTAACTGAATTAGAACTTTCATATGCACCACCTTTCTCATCTGCTAAGGATCCAGTAAATATGGCCGGTTTTGTCGCTGAAAATGTGTTAGCAGGAAGAGTGGATGTATTAACCACAGATCAGTTTATAGACTACGATAAAGAAAATGTTACGGTATTAGATGTTCGTACCGAAATGGAATTTAATAATGGACATATTGAAGGCGCTATAAATATTCCTGTAGATAGTTTAAGAGAAAGAATTGGTGAACTTGACACAAACAAAGAAATTATTGAGTATTGTCAGGTAGGATTAAGAGGATACGTAGCTGCAAGAATTTTAGCTCAAAAACAATTTAAGGTTAAAAACTTAACTGGGGGATATAAATCAGCTTCAAGTTTAAATTTTAAACCAAATAAAGCTAAAATTAGGGATATACCCAAAAATCAGAGTTTAGATCCAGATACTCAAGTTATAAAGGATGAAGTGGCTATAAGCGTTGATAATTATGATAAAACTCTCGATGCTTGTGGACTATGTTGTCCTGGACCGCTAATTCAAGTTAAAGCTAGCATTGACGATTTAAATGAAGATCAAATATTAAAAGTAACAGCAACTGACCCTGGATTTTATGAGGACATTAAATCTTGGTGTAATAAAACAAATAATGAATTAATAGATTTAAGAAAAGAAAAAGGTATGGTTTACGCATTTATAAAAAAAAACAATAATAATCTTACAAAAATAAATAAATCATGTTCCTCAGATATAGTGGAAAAAAATAATAAAACAATGGTAGTTTTTAGTGGTGATTTAGACAAAGCTATTGCGGCATTTATTATCGCAAATGGAGCAGTTGCAATGGGGAGTAAAGTTACTATTTTATTTACCTTCTGGGGTCTTAACATCATACGGAAACCTGAAAAAGTATCTGTAAAAAAAGGTTTAATAGATTCAATGTTTGGAGTTATGATGCCAAGAGGAAGTAAGAAACTTAAACTTTCACAAATGAACATGATGGGAATTGGAGCTAAAATGATTCGATCAGTAATGAAGAATAAAAATATAAGTTCTCTTGAGGACTTAATAAAATCAGCGATTGATAGTGGAGTGGAAGTGGTAGCCTGCTCAATGTCCATGGATGTTATGGGAATTACAAAGGAAGAACTTATTGATGGAGTGAAAATTGGTGGAGTTGGTTATTACCTAGGCCAAACTGAAGATTCAAATGTAAATCTATTTATTTAATAATATATAAAAAGTGTCTATCATATAAGATACATTTTATTTTTATGATCATACTTTTTTTAATTATACTAATTGTAATTTCAACCTATAAATATTCGTATTTTAATTGTATCTTCAACATGTTAAGAAAAGAAATATATATTAAATATTGCTGTTTGACATTAATGGCAAAAGGATGTAAAATTTATTAGCATATGCCACCAATTAAGAACATTTAAGAACTTAAAAAAGTATATGAAATAAGGAGAATATTAATGGCAAGACCAGTTAAGGATAGAAGGGTGGAAAATTTACCGAAATATACATACTTTGTACCTGCAGGTAGAAGGAAATGTGAAATTGAAGAAATAATTATAAAGGTTGAAGAGTTTGAAGCCATGAGGCTTAAAGATGTTGAAGAACTAAATCAGGAAGAATGTGCAAAGAGAATGCTAGTTTCAAGACAAACTTTTCAAAATATAATTGATAGCGCACGAAAAAAGATTGCTATAGCTTTAATAGAGGGAAAAGCAATAAATATAAGTGGTGGAAACTATACGAGGAATATATGTCAATTCAAATGTGCATCCTGCGGTTATACCTATGAAATAAAGTATGAGGAAGATAGAAAAATTTGTCCATCATGTGCTTCGCAGCAAGTTACTTGTAATAAAAGAAGCAGTTTTTGTCATGGACAATGTAATAAACAGACAACAGATGATAAATAGTTTTATAAGTTTTTACTTAAAACAAATCTATGTTTATTGGCATTTGACAACAATAAATAATAGTATTATAATATAAATGGCATATGACAAATAAAAAGCGAGGTGATAATGCATGGCTGATTGTAAAAGTTGCCCATCAAATGGTGAGTGTGATAATAAAGATACATGTAGCATAGAAAACAATCCATTAAACAAAGTTAAAAACATTATCGGCGTCATGAGTGGTAAAGGCGGCGTGGGTAAATCAACAATATCTGCGCTTATTGCGCATGAACTTAATAAAAAAGGTTATAAGGTCGGTCTTATGGATTCGGATATTACAGGCCCAAGTATACCAAGGTTGTTAGGTATTAAAGATGTTAAACCTGTAATGAGTGAAGCGGGTATTATACCAGTTAGAACAGTTGAGGGTATTGATGTTATTTCAATGAACTTTCTTGTGGAGAATGAAGAGGATCCAGTTATTTGGAGGGGGCCCGCAATTTCTGGGGTTGTTAAGCAGTTTTGGACTGACGTTATATGGGGAGAGCTTGATTATTTAATTATAGATATGCCTCCTGGCACAGGAGATGTTGCTTTGACGGTAATGCAATCAATACCAATTACAGGTATAGTAATGATTTCAACGCCACAGGATTTAGTGTCTATGATTGTTGGGAAAGCAATCAATATGGCCCGTAAACTTAATATAAATATATTAGGATTAATAGAAAATATGAGTTATATTATTTGTCCAGGATGCAGTGAGAAAATAAAAATCTTTGAATCAGATAACATAGATGAATTCTTAAATAAAAATGACCTAGATTTGCTTGGTGAAATTCCGATGTGTAGAGAAATTGTTAATATTTCTAACAAGGGAGAATACAACCTAAATCCTGAATTATCAGAAATAGCTGAAAATATTATTAATAAAATTATTAATAATATAAAAAAATAGAAATGGAGGTGAACGATATGAAAATAGCAATACCTAGTAATGGCAGTATGGTAAATCAACATTTTGGAATGAGCAAAAGTTTCGTAATTGCGACAGTAGAGGACAAAAAGATAGTAAACATTGAAGAAATATCTGCAGTAGAGCTTGCACATCAGCATCAAGGCTTGGCAGACCTACTTACAAAGCACGGAGCTACAGTAGTTATTACTGGAGGAATTGGTGGGGGAGCAATTAGCGGTCTACAGCAGAATGGCCTTGAAGTGATAAAAGGAGCATCTGGAGAATATAAAAAGGTTATTGAGGAATATATTAATGGAACGTTAGAAGATAAAAATGTAGTATGTAATCATCACGGTGAACATCATCACCAATAAAGAAAAAGGAGCACAATTGTGCTCCTATTGTTATTTACTAAAAAATGCAGAAGTCATTTTAAAAAGTCTAATTAAATTCTGCTATTATATTATTAATATGAAATATTGGACTAAGTGTATATTAGGCCAATTTTATTTTTTTGGAATATTACTATACATCGTTTGAAGTATTAATAAGATTATTTATTGAATTAATATTATTTTGATATTCGGTTATGATAGTGTTTAATAGTTCAAAGTTGTTAGGAGCATCACTACCAGCAAGTAATTCATTAACAAATTTTATTCCCATGTATTCTCCTTGGACTGCTTCTTTAAGATAACTAGCAGTATCAGTAGTGCCAATATGTTTTATATTTGATATAGTTTCTGCTACGACACCTTGGATTCCTATACCATTTGATGGATTACCACCAAGATCGTGTATTTTAGTAGAAATTTGGGTGGTATGTTGCTTATGAATTTGTTGTATTTTTTGTAGTTCACTTTTGGTATTAGCATCATTAGCATGCTCAATTAGGTCATCAAAACTGTTAACAGCCATGTATTCGCCTTCCAGAATAGAATTCAAATTTTTAATGTTTTCACTATTCATATTATCAACTCCTTAACATTTATTTTGCCCAAATAGATCATGCTTATTAAAAAAAATAGAAATAAGAATATATTATATAAAAAGTTAGATATAGTATTTTATTACGTTTACAGACGAATAGTGTTACGTTTACATGGAAATAGTATTAAATCTAAGAACAAGTTAGATAATTGTGTCTAATTGCTCTAAAATACGGAAAACGCAACTAAATGCTCGTAAAACAGCGATTGAAGTGGATTGGTCCATATAGTATAATAAATCTTGTAATGGATTAGTCCATTAATCCAATATGCTTTAGGAGGAATTTTTATTAATATCGAAATAAACAAAAAAAATGGAATACCACTTTATATTCAAGTTAAAAAACAAATTATGGATGAAATAAAAAAAGGAACTCTTAAGGTTGGAAGAAAAATGCCTACAGAAAGAGAATTGTCTGCGAGATTAAAAGTAAGTAGAAACACTGTAAGCACTGCATATAACGACTTGGAACAAGATGGGGCGTTAAAATCCTATCAAGGAAAGGGAACTTTCGTAGTTGAAGAATCTATATCTTGGGAAAATCTCGATATTGAAAATAAAATAATGAAATTCATTGATTTAGGATTAGAGGAAGCTTTAGAAATTGGAATGAAACCAGAAGAATTTCTAGATTTAGTAAATCAAAGGGTAAATGAAAAAAAACAAATAATGGATAAAGTAATAGCAATATATATAGAGTGCAACATAGAACAAGCTAAGATGTTTAGTAAGCAACTTAGTAAAAATAGTAATATGGATGTAATGTTCTTAATGGTAAATGATTTACGAAAGATGGACAAGCTAACTAAAGATAAGATTGAAAGTGCTGAGTTTATAATAACCACATTTAATCACATTAATGAAGTTACAAATTTAACTGAGGGGCTTAATAAGGAGATTTTAGGTGTTGCAATTACTCCAAATTTAGAACCAATAGTTAAAATAGCTAGATATGGTGAGAATACAAAATTTGGATTTGTATGTATCTCTGAAGAATTTATTTTTAAAATAAAAGGAGCTTTAGAAAAGGCAGGATTAGCTGATGCCAATATAAAATTCTCAAATACTACTGATGATAATGAACTTAAAGATATAATTCGAGAATCAGATGTGATGATAGTATCACCAGGCAGATATAAAGATGTTAAAAGTAAAAATCCCAGCAATAAGGAAATAATTGAATTTCTATATAGTCTAGATGAGGGTTCAGTAAAAGCGCTTAAGTCAAAGATTATTGAAATAAAGTTCAAAAAATAATGTGTTAAAAAATTATTTAGGAGGCTTTTAAAAAATGGAAAAAAAGACTTTAATTTTAGGAGTAATAGGTTCAGATTGTCACGCGGTTGGTAATAAGATTTTAGATTATGCTTTAACGGAAGCAGGGTTTAATGTTATAAACATAGGAGTGCTTTCACCACAAGAAGATTTTATAAATGCAGCTGTTGAAACTAATGCAGATGCCATAATAGTATCTTCTCTTTATGGACAAGGAGAAATCGATTGCAGAGGCATGAGGGAACAATGTGATGAAGCAGGATTAAAGGGTATATTACTTACTGTAGGCGGAAATATAGTTGTAGGAAAACAAAATTGGGAAGATGTGCACAGTAGATTTAGTGCAATGGGATTTGATAGAATATATCCACCAGGAACAACACTCGAAACAACAATACATGATTTAAAAGAAGATTTGAAAATATTATAAAATCAATAGGAGTGATATAAGTGGATGCATATTTGCTTGTAGATTTTGGAAGTACATATACGAAATTAACTGTTGTAGATATAGCAAAAGAAGAAATAATTGCTACGGCTAAGGACATAACGACAATTGAAGACAATATAATGATCGGTTATGAAAAAGCCTATGCAAAAATAGAACCAATATTAAAAGACAAAAATGTTAATCTTATTAATAAATTAGCATGCTCCTCAGCCGCGGGAGGCCTTAAGATGATAGCCATTGGACTAGTGCCAGATCTAACTGCAGAAGCTGCTAAAAGAGCAGCACTTGGAGCTGGAGCTAGAGTATTAAAAGTATATAGCTATGAATTAACATTGACTGAAATTGAAGAAATTAAAAATTCAGACTTAGATATAATACTTCTTGCAGGTGGAACTAATGGTGGCAATAAGGAATGCATTATACACAATGCAAAAATGTTAGCTGACAATGGAGTTAAATTACCAATAGTAGTAGCTGGGAATAAAGTAGCAAGTGATGAAATAAGACAAATACTCACTGACGCTAAAATGTATTTTAGCATTACTAAAAATGTAATGCCAACTTTGAGTAAACTAAATGTAGAGCCGGCTAGAGAAGAAATTAGAAAAGTCTTTATGGAAAAAATTATTGACGCTAAAGGGCTAAGTAATGCAGAAGATTTAGTGAAGGGCATTTTAATGCCAACACCAGCGGCCGTTTTAAAGGCAGCTACGATACTTAGTGAAGGCAGTGATGAAGAAAAAGGTCTAGGAGATTTAATAATTATCGACATTGGTGGAGCAACAACGGATGTACATTCTATAGCAGAGGGAGAACCTACAAAGTCTGGCGTTTCAATAAGAGGCCTAGAAGAACCTTTTGCAAAAAGAACTGTTGAAGGTGACCTTGGTATGAGATACTCTGCAGTTTCTTTGAGGGAAGCGGCCGGTAGCAGAAAAATCAGAAAGTACTTAGGGGACACAGAAAGAAAAATTGATATTGAAGCAAATTGTAAATATAGAATAGAGCATATAAAAATGGTTCCTACAACTAAGGAAGAAATAGAATTTGATGAGGCTATGGCGAAAGTAGCCACAGATATATCTATGGAAAGACATGTAGGTACTGTGGAACACACAAACACTCCTATGGGAGCTATGTACACTCAAACAGGAAAAGATCTTATGGAAGTAAAGTATATGATAGGTACAGGTGGAGCATTAATACATAGTGATAATCCACAAGAAATTTTAAAAGCGGGAGCCTTTAGTGCAGAGAATCCAACGTATTTAAAGCCGCGGGATGCAATGTATTTGATTGATAAAACTTATATATTATCTGCAATGGGATTATTGTCTCAAGATTACCCAGACAAAGCTGTTAGAATCATGAAAAAGTATTTAGTAAAAGTATAATTAATTAGGAGGTAATTTCAGTGGAATTAAGAAATAAAAAATGGACGGATGAAGAGTTCTTTGAGGTTAGAAAAGAAGTAGTAAGTCAATGGCCAACAGGTAAAGAGGTAGATTTAAAAGAAGCTGTAGAATATAACAAGAGAATCCCAGAGCATAAAGACTTTGCAAAAAAATTAATAAAAGCTAAAGAAGAAGGAGTAACACTCGCGCAACCAAGAGCAGGTGTTGCGTTAATTGATAAGCATATCGAATTATTAAAACACTTAGAGGAACAAGGCGGAGCAGATTTACTACCAACTACAATAGATAGTTATACAAGACTGAATAGATATGATGAATGTGAAATTGGAATACAAGAAAGTTTAAAGGCGGGAAGATCTTTACTAAACGGATTCCCAGGAGTTAATCATGGAGTTAAAGGTGGTAGAAAAGTTTTTGAAGCTGTAAATTCTCCATTGCAAGCAAGACACGGAACTCCAGATGGAAGATTATTAGCTGAAATCACTCATGCTTCAGGTTGGACTTCAAATGAAGGAGGCGGTATTTCTTACAATATTCCATATGCTAAAAATGTAACTTTAGCAAAATCAGTTTTAGATTGGCAATATTGTGATAGACTTGTTGGGTTTTATGAAGAACAAGGAGTCTCATTTAATAGAGAGCCTTTTGGACCATTAACAGGAACTTTAGTGCCACCTAGTACGTCAAATGCAATTGCAATAATTGAAGCTTTACTTGCTGCAGAGCAAGGAGTTAAAAACATTACAGTTGGATATGGTCAGTGCGGAAATTTAATACAGGATGTTGCAGCTATAAGAGCATTAGAAGAGCAATGCGACGAATACTTAAAAGCTAATGGATATAAAGATATATATTTAACCACGGTATTACATCAATGGATGGGAGGCTTCCCTGAAGATGAAGCGAAAGCTTTTGGAGTTATAGCTACGGGAGCTGCAACGGCAGCACTTGCAGGAGCAACAAAAGTAATAGTTAAAACTCCTCATGAGGCTATAGGAATTCCTACTAAAGAAGCTAATGCTATGGGAATAAGATGTACAAAGATGGCTTTAAACTTATTAAAAGGCCAAAGGATGCCTATGTCTAAAGAGTTGCAAACAGAGATAGAAGTAATAAAGGCTGAAACAAAGTGTATGTTAGATAAGATGTATGAAATCGGAAAAGGCGATTTAGCTATAGCGACAGTTAAAGGATTTGAAATGGGAATTATTGATGTACCATTTGCACCAAGTAAATATAATGCTGGTAAAATGATGCCTGCAAGAGATAATAATGGAGCGATAAGATACCTGAAATTTGGGAATCTACCATTTACACAAGAATTGAAAAATTTCAATATGAAAAAACTTGAAGATAGAGCAAAATTTGAAAACAGGGATATAAGCTTTCAAATGACTATAGATGATATATTTGCAGTAGGAAAAGGTGTACTTATAGGAAGACCACAGAATAAATAAATGTATAGATGAATCAAAGTTACAAAAAAAAATTTATAGAAGGACAGGTGTATATTATGAAAATTATTGATGTAGTGTGTTCAACAGGAAGAACAGGATTTTATTTTGACGACCAAAGAGCTATAAAAAAAGGTGCAGACCATGATGGATTTACATATGTAGGTGCGCCAGTGACAGAAGGATTTACATCAATTAGACAAGCTGGAGAGTCAATATCAGTAATGATTATACTTGAAGATGGTCAAGTAGCTTACGGAGACTGTGCAGCAGTACAATATTCAGGAGCCGGTGGAAGAGATCCATTATTCCTTGCAAAAGATTTTATACCAATTATAGAAAAAGAAATAGCACCAAAATTAATAGGTAGAGAATTAGAAAGCTTTAAATCACTCGCAGAAGAGTTTGATCACATGTTAGTTAATGGTAAAAGGCTTCATACAGCAATGAGATACGGAATAACTCAAGCTATTCTAGATGCTGTCGCAAAAGCTAAAAAAGTAACTATGGCAGAGATTGTACGCGACGAATACAAAACTGGAGTAGATATCAAGAGAATTGATATTTTCACACAATCAGGTGATGATAGATATGCAAGTGCAGATAAAATGATAATAAAAGGTGCAGACGTAATGCCTCACGCACTTATAAATAACGTAGAAGAGAAATTAGGGCTTAAGGGTGAAAAATTACTCGCTTATGTTGAATGGTTAAAAAATAGAGTATTAAAAATAAGAACTAGCGAGAGTTATAATCCAATATTCCACATAGATGTATATGGAACAATAGGACTAGCTTTTAATAATGATATAAAAGCTATGGCAGATTATATAGCAACACTCGAAGAAGCTGCAAAACCATTCAAGTTAAGGATAGAAGGACCTATGGATGTTGAGCATAGAGAAAGACAAGTTGAATCGTTAGCTGGATTAACAGCAGAACTTGATAATAGAAAAATTAATGTGGAACTAGTTGCAGACGAATGGTGTAACACATATGAAGACGTAGTGTTATTTGCTGATAAGAAAGCGGGCCACATGCTTCAAATAAAAACTCCAGACTTAGGTGGAGTTAACAACATAATTGAATCAATACTATACTGCAAAAAGCAGGGCCGTGGAGCATACTGTGGTGGAACATGTAACGAAACTAACAGATCTGCAGAAGTTTGCACAAACATAGCTATTGCTTGTGGAGCAGATCAATGCTTAGCAAAACCAGGTATGGGTGTAGATGAAGGTTACATGATAGTTAACAATGAAATGAATAGAGTTGTAGCTTTAGTTAATAGAAAAAAATAAGAAGAATAATGAATGAGGGGTAATTGGAAAAGGCGGTTTATTTAAACTGCCTTTTCCAATATTAGATGTTGAATTAAAAAGGAGAATAACAATGAAAGAAATAAATGTAGCTGAAATAACAAAAACCGTAAGAAATTTATGTATAGATGCTAATTACTATCTTTCTGATGATATGAGAAACAAATTAACAAAGGCTAGAGAAGAGGAAACTTGGGATATAGCTAAAGGTGTTTTAGATAAGATTTTAATAAATGTAGATATAGCTAAAAATGAAAAAATGCCAATGTGTCAAGATACAGGGATGACTTGTGTGTTCATAGAAATTGGTCAAGATGTTCATATAGTAGGAGGCAGCCTTTACGAATCTATTAATAAAGGCGTAGCCGCAGGATATGAAGATGGATTTTTAAGAAAGTCAGTAGTTAAAGACCCAATAGACAGAGTAAATACAAAAGATAACACTCCAGCAGTTATATATTATGATATAGTTCCAGGAGATAAGTTTAAAATAACTGTAGCTCCAAAGGGCTTTGGCTCAGAAAATATGAGCCAGATTAAAATGCTAAAACCTTCAGATGGTCTTAAAGGGGTTAAGGAATTTATTCTAAAAGTAGTAAAAGAAGCTGGTCCTAACCCATGTCCACCAATAGTTGTAGGTATAGGATTAGGTGGCACTTTTGATAAGGCAGCTAATCTTGCTAAAAGAGCAGCGATTAGACCTACTGAAGAGGCAAACTCAAATCCTTTCTATGCAGAACTTGAAAAAGAGCTTACGCAGGAAATAAATAAGCTTGGTATAGGACCTCAAGGTTTTGGTGGAAGAACTACCGCATTAGCTGTTAATATTGAAACTTATCCAACTCATATAGCGGGTCTACCAGTTGCGGTAAATATAAACTGCCATGCGGCAAGACATGCGAGTAAAGAGTTATAATAAGGATAAGGGGAGGGAAATGTTATGGAGAAAAGAATAACTACGCCACTTACAGAAGATAAGGTTAAAGCTTTAAAGGCAGGAGATAGTGTGCTATTATCTGGTGTTGTATATACCGCTAGGGATGCAGCTCATGCAAGACTCGTGGATCTTATAGATAAGGGAGAAAAACTTCCGATGGATATTAAAGATGCGGTCATATATTATGTTGGACCAACTCCAGCAAAGCCTGGAAGGGCCCTTGGATCAGCAGGGCCAACTACAAGCTATAGAATGGATGCTTACACACCAAAGCTTTTAGAAAAAGGATTAAAGGGAATGATAGGTAAGGGATTAAGATCACAAGAGGTTGTGGACTCTATGATTAAAAATGGTGCTGTATATTTTGCAGCCATTGGTGGAACAGCGGCTCTAATAGGTAAATGTGTAAAAAAAGCAGAAATAGTAACCTATGAGGATTTAGGTTCTGAAGCTATAAGAAGACTTGAGGTAGAGGATTTACCTATAGTTGTAGTAATAGATAGTGAAGGTAACGATCTATATAAACAAGGACAAAATGCTTATTTGGAAAGTGTAAAATAAATTTGATTTAAGTTATAGTGTGAGGTGATACCATGGAAATTAATAAACCAGCAAAAGCCGGAACAATGGAATCTAACGATATATATGTAATGCTTATGCCAAACCCTAAGGGCGGTATTGAAATAAATCTTCAAAGTATTGTTATGAAACAGTTTGGGGAAGAAATAGAAAGAGTAATACTAGATACACTTAAGGGATTAAAAGTAGAAAATATTATAGTAAATGCTCAAGATAAAGGTGCATTAAACTATACAATAAAAGCTAGAATAGAAACAGCTATAAAAAGAGCTCAATAAGAGGTGATGTATATGAAAAGGTTGAGAAGAACTATGCTATTTATGCCTGGTAATACTCCAGCGATGCTTCAGGACGCAGGAATTTTAGGCGCAGACTCAATTATATTAGATTTAGAGGATGCTGTAAGTATAACAGAAAAAGACAGTGCTAGAATTTTGGTAAGCGAAGCAATAAAAAATGTAGATTATAGTAATGTAGAAGTGGTAGTTAGGGTAAATCCATTTTCTACTGAATTTGCACAAAAGGATATTGATATAATTGCAAGAGTTAAACCAGATACATTGATGATACCGAAAGCTACAGAAGAAGAACTAAAGGCTATAAATGAAATACTTACAAACATAGAAGCGCAGGAATGTTTTGCAAAGGGAAGTATAAAGCTAATTCCAATAGTGGAAACAGCCTATGGAGTTGAAAATGTTTATAACATAATAAAATCTTGTGATAGGATAGTAGCTGTTTTACTTGGAGGAGAGGACTTAACTTCAGATTTAGGTATAAAAAGAACCAAAGAAGGAGAAGAAGTTTTCTATGCAAGGAATCGAGTAGCAATTGCATGTAGGGCAATGAAGGTGGATTCTATTGATACTCCATTTACAGATACTAACGATTTTGAGGGATTATCAAAAGATACGTTTAAAGCTAAAAGCCTAGGATTCACAGGTAAAGCAGCAATAAATCCAAGACAGATTGATACCATTCATTCTGTATACGCTCCAACTTCAGAAGAAGTAAAATACGCCAAAAGAGTCCTAGAGGCTATGGAAGAAGCAGAAAAAGAAGGAAAAGGAGTATTTTCCCTAGATGGGAAAATGGTAGATGCTCCAGTTATAAATAGAGCTAAAAACACAGTAGAATTAGCAAAGCTTTTAGGCCTTATATAAAAGCTTTTTTTAAGCTACTTTAGTGGATTAGTTAATTGAGGTGATAGTAATGAAAAATATACTAGGTAGAGAAATACCGGAATATATAGAAGGTTATGGAAAAGTAACCCCTTTCGAAGGTGCATTTAAACATGTTGGCATTAAAATGAAAAAAGAAGTAAAAGTAAACTCTGTAACTCCTAGTGACGAAAAAGTTTTAAGTAGTATAGAGGAAGTTTTAGAGAAGGTTTCATTAAAAGATGGTATGACAATTTCATTCCATCATCATTTAAGAAATGGAGATCATGTATTAAATTTGGTGGTGGATGCTATTGCAGAAAGAGGAATAAAGAATATTACCTTAGCAGCAAGCTCTCTGTTCCCAAACAATGTGCCTTTAATTGGGCACATAAAAAACGGTGTAATTACTAAAATAGTGACTAATTATATGTCAGGTCCTGTGGCACAAGAAATTTCCAGAGGAATATTAAAAACACCAGTTATAATGCATACCCATGGTGGACGTGCTAGAGCAATAGAAAGTGGAGATTTGCACATAGACGTAGCTTTCATTGCAGCACCTACAGCAGACACATATGGAAACATTAATGGATTGTATGGAAAATCAGCCTGCGGAGCCCTAGGTTATGCAGTATCAGATGCGCAGTGTGCAGATAAGGTAGTGGCAATAACAGATAATTTGGTACCTTACCCTACTTGCCCTATAGAAATAAGTCAAATATATACAGATTATATTCTAAAGGTAGATTCCATTGGTGATCCAGCTGGAATAGTATCAGGTACTACAAAAATCACTAAGGATCCAGTGGGGCTTAAAATAGCTAAAATGGCAAGTGATGTTATGGTTGCGTCAGGGCTTGTTAAAAATGAAATGTCATTTCAAACAGGCGCAGGTGGGATTTCTTTAGCTGTAGCTGCAGAATTAAGAAAGTATATGAAAGAGAATGGTATAGTTGGTAGCTTTGCGTCAGGTGGAATAACTGGATATCTTGTAGATATGTTTAAAGAAGGATTATTTAGATCATTATTTGATGTGCAGTGTTTTGATTTGCAAGCAATACAATCTTATGTAAGTACTCATAAACATCAAAGAATGTCTGCTTCCATGTATGGAAATCCAGATAACAAAGGTGCAGTTGTAAATAACCTAGACATAGTCATATTAGGTGCTACAGAAATAGACACAAATTTTAATGTTAATGTAACCACTGGTTCAGATGGGGCTATCATGGGTGGTTCTGGGGGCCATAGTGATACAGCAGCAGGAGCTAAGCTTACAATAATTGTTACACAATTAACGAAGGCAAGACTTCCAATTATAAAGGATAGTGTAACTACGGTAACAACTCCAGGAGAAAGTATTGATGTTATTGTAACAGAAAGAGGAATAGCCGTTAATCCAAAGAGGACGGACATAATTGAGAAATTAAAGAAAACTAATCTTCCTATAATGACGATTGAAGAGATGAAAGCAATAGCTGAAAAAATGACAGGTAAACCAAAAGCAATTGAACTTTCGCAGGAAATAGTTGCAGTTATAGAATATAGAGATGGTTCGGTAATTGATGTGGTTAGAAGACCACTATAATGCATAAAATAAAGCTGAAAATAATTATTTTCAGCTTTATTTTATTTATATTAAACGTTGCAATGGTAAACCTATATATATTGGATTTTATCGCATAATAAAGATATAATAGAGTGTAGCGATAATATATCTTCGGGGGGACCAGAAGCTTTCATAAGGAGGATTTCTATGTATGGATTTAACGCTGAAAGAATTAATCTAAAGGATGAAGATGAGGTAAAGAAAGTAAAAGATTTTTTGCAAACATTTGGACTACTACTTGATGATAATGTGGATTATACCATTGTTATTAGAAAAAATGAAGAGATTAAAGCCACTTGCTCTAAGTCGAAAAATGTATTTAAATGTTTTGCAGTTTCAGATGATTTAAGAGGAGAAGGGGTATCCGCTATATTGATGGGAACATTATCGGATAAGCTTTTTGAGGAAGGAATTTATCATAGTTTTATATTTACTAAGGTAGAAAACACAGATATATTTACGTCGCTTGGGTACAAACTTGTGCATAAAATAGAAAATGTAGCTCTACTTGAAAGTGGGATATATGATATAAAAAAGTATTTAAATGATATGCAAGAGGAATACGATATAGATGCAGATATTCAGAAGTCAGCGATAGTTATGAATTGTAATCCATTCACATTAGGACATAAGTATTTAATAGAAGAGGCTGCGAGGCAAAGCACAGAAGTCCTGGTATTTATAGTTGAAGAAGATAAATCTTCATTCCCATTTATCTATAGATATGCTATGGTTAAAGAAGGTGTTTCCCATTTACATAATGTACGGGTGATTAAAGGGGGAGAATATATTATTTCGGAAGCTACTTTTCCATCCTATTTTTTAAGAAAAGAAGATGTAATACTAAAGGCATATACAACACTCGATGCATCAATTTTTGGAAAATATTTTTGTGAAACTCTAAATATAACTAAGAGATTTATAGGGAAAGAGCCTTATTGCATCGTTACAAACGCTTATAATGAGGCTTTAAAGGAAATACTACCCACCTATGGGGTAGAAGTTGTAGAGGTAAAAAGAAAAGCGCTTATGGGAGATATTATCAGTGCCTCAAAGGTTAGAAAATTAATTAAGGAAGACAAAATAAGCCATATTGAACATATAGTACCTAGTTCAACGTGGGAATTTTTAAATACTTTGGTAGGAAAGGAGATAATGCGGAAAATAAGGCTCAGCGATTCTCCGCATTAATTACGATATGTATACAGCAGAAGATATATTGCTAGCAAGAGAAAAAAGAATTGAATATCAAGAAGAACTAGTGAAGAGATACAAAATGCCAATATTGGTTGTTAGGGTTAACTATCCAGGCATAAACAAGGATAATCATTATTCACAAGAAATAACTGTGATTATGGATCAAATAATTTGTAAAATGCTTTCTGATTCTATTAATTATAAAAAAATAGTTACAACTGCAGAAGGTCCCATTGTGATTATGTGCATAAATAAGAAAGCAAGGGACATTAAATCGATGACACTTAATTTAGAAGATAATCACATTTTAGGAAGATGTGTAGACTTAGATGTATATGATGAAAAAGGTAGAAGTATTAGTAGAAGGGATTTCGGGTTAGATATGAGAAAATGCTATATCTGTGAAGACGTAGCTCATAATTGTGTAAGAAGCAAAAAACACAACTTCGATGAAGTTGAAGAATTTATTAAAAGTAGATTTGCAGAATATGGGGAGAAATTTTATGAATAATAAATATTTAATATCCCATGAAGCGTTTGTTATAGCAGGGTACGCAATTGAAGCAATGCTATGTGAAGTGGCGGCATATCCGTCACCTGGGTTAGTGTCATCTATATCAAAAGGGGCTCATATAGATATGGATCACTATTCTTTTATTAAAAGCACCTCGGCTCTAAGTAAGTATATGGTATTGTTTGCGCAGGAAGGATATTCAAAGAGAACTCCCAAAGAAATATTTAAGGCTATTCGAAATATAGGAATAGAAGCCGAAAAAGAGATGTTTAAGGCTACCAAGGGTGTAAACACTCATAAAGGTATGATTTTTCTTTTAGGTATAAGTTGTGCAGCCGTGACCAAAGTGATGTATGATAAGAAAAATTTTGAGGAAATTCAAAATATAATAAAGCGAATGACTAGAGGGCTTGTTCAGGATGAATTATTTTATATGAATAAAGATAAAGTCACAAGCTATGGAGAAAAATTATTTTTAAAATATAATGTAGAAGGAATAAGAGGGCAAGTAGAGAGAGGCATTCCTCTAGTTTTTGATTATTCTCTTGGAGTATATAAGGAAAATAAAGCTCAAAAATTAAATAGTAGGTTAATACATACCCTCATATCCATCATGCAACATTGCGAGGATTCGAATGTTCTTCACAGACATTCAATGGATACGTTAAAAGAAGTAAAGGAAAAGGCAATTCATATAATCTCTTTAGGTGGAATGGCTACAGAAAGTGGTAAAGCGGCAGTAGAAGAATTGGACAAAGAATTTATAAAAAACAACATAAGTCCAGGAGGATCAGCAGATTTGCTAGCCGTAACTGTATTCTTTAATTCTGTAGAGGAATATTTGAGTCTTAACAGAATCTCGTAATTGATTACAATATTTACCTGTTTGGAGGGGTATATGCTAAAGACAAAGAAATATATCGTCATATCATTAATTGTATCTCTATTCGCAGAAATATATTTTTACCCATTAGAAAGTCAACTAAAATTTTCAGTAGGGGTAATTATTTTCAACTTAAGTATACTTATAATGGACGATATGTCAGAATTGAGAATGGCGTTTTTATCTGGCTCACTAATATTCGTAATGAGGAATATTTTTGGAATAGTATTATCACAGTATGGAATTATAGATATAATAGCTTCTAATTTTCCTTCGCTAGTATATTATTTAATCTATGGTGCTTTTATTAATATTACTAAAGTTAGAAAATATAAAGACCGTATAGTTAATACAATTTTATTATTAACATTAATAGATTCGATAAGTAACATATTTGAAGCTATTATGCGAAATGGCATTAATTTATATATTATAAGAATCATATTTTTGGTAGGATTTATTAGGGCGGTTTTATCTTACCTTGTTTACCTCACTTATATTAAACAAAAATTATTTATCATAAATAGTGAACATCAGAAGAGATATACAGAGCTCAATTTATTAATTTCGAATATACATGCAGAAATGTTTTATTTAAAGAAGTCTATGAAAGATATTGAAAAGGTGATGTCAAAAAGCTATTGTTTATATGAGACTTACAAGTATAATGATGATTTAAGAGAAAAAACGTTGGACATCGCAAGAGAGGTACATGAAATAAAAAAAGATCATTATAGAATTTTAAAAGGATTTGAATCACTTATAGATAATTTTGAAAATCAAGATGAAATGACACTCTCAAGTATTTTTACTATTATTAATGATAATACAAGCAGATATATAAAAGAAGGCAATAAAGAAATAATAATAGAATTCCAGTTTAAAAATGATTTTACTATTAGGGCTTATTATAATTTATTTATTATTCTTAATAATTTAATAATTAACAGTATAGATGACTGTGAAAATGAAGGGTTCATTAAAATATCTGAAAAAGAAGATGAAGGTAATATATATTTTGAAGTAACTGATACAGGGAATGGAATTGATGAAGAGATTCTTCCTTATATTTTTAATCCAGGGTTTACTACAAAGTATGATAATATAACAGGAAAAGCATCTACGGGTATCGGACTTTCACATGTGAAAAATATTATTGAAGACTTAGGAGGAGATATAGAGGTAAAATCAGATAGAGTGACGGGTACTACATTTATATTGAAAATACCTAAGAACTCATTGAATGGAGGATAACTGTGGGAAAAAGTTTTTTGATTATTGATGACGATGTTAATATTAGAAAAATGCTAGGCCTTTTAATAAAGAAAAATAACCTTGGAAAAGTTATTTGTGAAATAGATAGTGGTGAAGATGCTGCGCAAGACATTATATTCTATAGCCCGGATATAGTGCTTATTGATTTTTTGTTACCTACAATGGATGGAATTGAAATAATTAAGGATGCTAAGAAGAAAGGGTATAATGGTAAGTTTATTATGATATCTCAAGTTGAGGATGAGTTATTGGTATCAAAAGCCTATGAAAATGGAATAATTTTTTTTATAAGTAAACCTATAAACAGTATAGAAGTTACTAATGTTATAAGAGGGATATGTCATAATATTGAGCTTGAAAATTCGTTAGCACTTATAAAAAGTGCAGTATCAAGCTTAAATAATGATAAAAGTATAACAAAGGAATTATTTTTGGATGATCAAATAACTAATATTTTTGCTGATATAGGTATTACAGGTGCTGTAGGGAGTAATGAGCTAATAAAAATTATACATAAAATAATAGATTTTAAAAAAAGGAATCCATCATCTACATATCAGCTACAAAAAATATACAGTGAAATCGCACAGGAGGAATATGGAGATGTAAACATAAATAAAAAGGCATTAGAACAGAGGATTAGGAGAACTATTCAAAAGGCCTTAAAAACTATAGCAGAGATCGGTTGTGATGATTATAGTAGTAGTATTTTTATGGAATATAGCACATTATTATTTGACTTCAAGCAAGTAAGGCAGGAAATGAGACATATAAACAATGATACAAATGAGCCCGGCAAAATAAATACAAAAAAATTTATTGAAAGCATTATTACCAAATTAAGCTCATAAGTATTCAAAACATAGTCCTATAGATAACAAAAAAATACTAATAATATAAAAAGTTAATTTATTTGTGCAAGAGTTCGTAGTTTTGTGTAGTTATTTGTATAATTTGCTTATAATATATAGTATATAACAAAAACATTATCAGGAGGTACAAGAAATGAATTTTAAATTAGATATGATTCAAGCAGTGGCAGTGGCAGTTATCGTTCTATTTACAGGACAAAAAATTAAAAACAAGTTGACTTTTTTAGAAAAGTATTGCATACCAGCACCAGTGATCGGAGGATTGATTTTTGCAATAATCACATTGCTACTAAAAGTAAGTAATATATTGGTTTTTGATATGGATATAACGCTACAAAAATTATTTATGACAGCGTTCTTTACAACTATTGGGTTTACTGCAAGTCTTAAATTACTAAAAAAAGGTGGAAAAGGAGTTTTTATTTTTTTAGGATTATCCGTCGTAATTGTAGTTCTTCAAGATATTACAGGAGTTGCACTTGCTAAGATGTTTGGTCTAAATCCACTTATAGGTCTTTCAACGGCATCAGTACCTATGGTAGGTGGACATGGAACTGCAGGTGCCTTTGGTCCAATATTTGAAAAAGCAGGTGCAGTAGGTGCTACCACGGTAGCAATGGCATCAGCAACCTTTGGCTTAATTATGGGCAGCGTTATTGGAGGGCCTATAGGGAAAAAATTAATTGAAAAAAATAATCTTTCATATCCTATGAAAACGGTTAATTCAAATGTGCATGAAGAGGCAGCAACAACCAAAGAAGACACTGTAAAACATCTAATTCCCGAGAAGTTTATGGGAGCTGTATCTCAGATTTTATTAGCTATGGGGCTAGGTACAATTATATCAACACTTCTAGAAAAAACAGGGATAACTTTTCCACCATACATTGGTGCTATGTTTGCAGCTGCAATTCTTAGAAATATATCTGATTCTACAAATGCATATAGAATCCATATAGATGAAATCGATGTCATAGGGGGTATTTCATTATCTTTATTCTTATCTATGGCGTTAATGGGATTGAAATTATGGCAATTAGCAGATTTGGCTTTACCTCTAATAGTAATGTTATTTGCTCAGACCATTTTAATGGGGTTATTTGTATATTTCATAACGTTTAATGTTATGGGAAGAGATTATGATGCAGCGGTAATGGCCTCTGGTAATTGTGGATTTGGTATGGGCGCTACACCAAATGCAATGGCAAACATGGGGGCTATGACAGCAAAATATGGGATTGCTCCAAGAGCGTTTTTTATAGTTCCGTTAGTTGGAAGTTTATTTATAGATTTTTGTAACGCTGGAGTAATTACAATGTTTATGAATTTTTTTGTGAAATAATAGATATTTAAATTGTACATATTAAATAATTTTGGAAACTAAGCTTATTTGCTTGAGTGTTCCTAATAAAATAACCAAAAAAATAGCGAGAAAAAATCTCGCTATTTTTTATTGCATTATAAGAGCATAACAGAGACTTATGAAACATAAGATTACATATAGTGGAAGTATTTTTATGGGATAATTTATATGTAAAAAAACAATTGGTGTACAAGCATATACACTAGATATTTTAACACTGTCACATACATAAAAAGGATTTTATAGGACATACTACATTATTATAGACATAATTATTTAATGCATATTGCTTGGTTAAGAAAAAACATAAAAGTCTGAAAATTTAATTTTTAAAAAGAAGTATTTTGTAGTATTGTGTTTTTATCTGTATAAGCTTATTATAATTATCATATATACTATAATATAATATGATATAATACAAGGAGGATAAAAATGGTTATAAAATTAGACATGATTCAAGCAGTAGCATTAGCAGTTATCGTTTTATTTATAGGACAAAAAACCAAAAACAAGTTAACATTTTTAGATAAGTATTGTATTCCAGCACCGGTTATTGGTGGATTACTCTTTGTATTTCTTACTTTAATACTAAAAGTAACTAACATATTGACTTTTGATATGGATATAACGCTTCAAGCAGTATTTATGACGGCATTCTTTACAACCATTGGGTTTACAGCAAGTCTTCAATTATTAAAAAAGGGTGGAAAACAAGTTTTAATTTTTTTAGCAATAACTACAGTACTTATAATTCTTCAAGATATTACAGGGGTTACACTTGCTAAGATATTTGGATTAAGTCCAATTATAGGTCTTTGTACTGGTTCTGTCCCTATGGTAGGTGGACATGGAACATCAGCTGCTTTTGGTCCATTATTTGAAGCAAAAGGTATAGCAGGTGCCACAACAGTAGCATTGGCATCAGCGACATTTGGACTAGTTATGGGCAGCATGATTGGAGGACCTATAGGTAAAAAATTACTTGAAAAAAATAATCTTTCATATCCTATGAAAACGGTTAATTCAAAAACTTCTAAAGATGTAACAGTATCCAATGAAGACACTAAAAAACCAATGATACCTGACAATTTTATGAGTGCAGCATCTCAGATTTTGTTAGCTATGGGAATAGGTACAATTATATCTAGTCTTTTTGAAAAAACAGGATTTGCTTTTCCGGGATATATAGGTGGTATGTTGGCGGCCGCAGTTTTAAGAAATATAGCGGATGCTACAAAGGCTTATAAGGTCCATTTAGATGAAATTGATGTTATAGGAGGCATTTCATTATCTTTATTCTTATCTATGGCATTAATGGGATTAAAGCTATGGGAATTAGCAGATTTAGCTTTACCTCTAGTCATAATGTTATTTGCTCAGACAATTCTAATGGCGTTATTTGCATATTTCGTAACTTTTAAGGTTATGGGAAGAGATTATGATGCAGCGGTAATGGCTTGTGGACAGTGTGGATTTGGTATGGGAGCTACACCAAATGCAATGGCGAACATGAGCGCTATGACATTAAAATTTGGTCATGCTGAACGTGCATTCTTTGTTGTACCATTAGTGGGAGGTTTATTTGTAGATTTTGTTAACGTTGGAATCATTACGACGTTTATGAATTTCTTTATTAAATAATAAACACTTTTAATCTTACAAATTCTATACTTTAGCGACATTTCAGAAGGAAAGTATGTATTACTTAAAATACATACTTTTTTTAGTGAAAGAATAATATAATAGTTAAAAAATAAGCTAATAATCATAAATAGCGAGAAAAAATCTCGCTATTTTAATTATATCTTGATAAAAAAAACTATGGACTTTATAATTGTGTTATAAGCTTAAGGGAAGGTGACGAATGGGTACAATTAATGATTATTATAACCAGGTTATATGCACTATTAATGAAGGCGTTATTGTTATAGATAAGAAAGGCATCATAAAAATCATTAATAATGCTGCTGAAAAAATGTTGAAGGTTAATGCAGAAAGTAGCATAGGGAAACATATTTTAAAAATATTTCCTTATGGTGAATTATTAAGTATAATTGAAAATAGAGAAGAACAATTAAATATAAAAGAGGGTAAATTTATTATAACCCGTAAAGTAATAACCCAAAATGGCGAAGTCATAGGTGCACTCCAAATATTTAGTAAAAAAACGGAAAATAAGATATTAATGAATTCACAAAGAAATGGAAGAATAGACGAAAATATTTTGAATACAATTTTTAATGCTGTAAAAGAATGTGTGGTTGTAGTAGATCAAAATGGAATAATAACTATGATGAGCGATGAATATAAAGAATTTATTAATTGCAAAAATCCAGAGGGAAAACATGTAACTGATGTTATAGAAAATACAAAATTACATATAATAGCGAAGAGTGGTAAACAAGAGTTTGGAGAAATTCAAGAAACTAATGGACATAAGATAATTTCGATAAGAGTTCCTATAAAGAAAGATGGTAAAATTGTAGGGGCCATTGGGAAAATAATGTTTAAAGATTTAGACAATTTTAAAATATTAAGTAATAAGATAAACAATTCACAAAAAGATGCTGAATATTGTAAAAATGAAATAAGCACAGATCAAAAAGCAATATATACTTTTGAAAACATTATAGGCAATAGTGTTAAAAGCCGCGAGGTAATGAAACTCGCCAGAAGAGTAGCTAAGATAGATTCAAACGTTTTAATTACTGGTGAAAGTGGAACGGGTAAAGAACTCTTCGCGCACTCCATTCATAATGCTAGTAGAAGATGCCAAAAGCCTTTTATAAAAATTAATTGTGGAGCTATTCCAGCACAGCTTTTTGAGTCGGAAATGTTTGGTTATGAAGAAGGCGCTTTTACTGGTGCTAAAAGATCAGGTAAGAAAGGTAAGTTTGAACATGCAAATGGCGGGACAGTCTTATTAGATGAAATTGGTGATATGCCTATGAATATGCAAGTTAAACTCCTAAGAGTTATTCAAGAAAAAGAATTAGTGAGGGTTGGCGGGAATGATGCTATCAAAGTTGACATAAGAATTATTGCGTCAACTAATAAGTCATTAGAACAGTTAATTAAAGATGGAAAGTTTAGAGAAGATTTGTATTATAGGTTGGATGTTATGCATTTAAAATTACCCTCATTAAGAGAAAGAGTAGAAGACATTGATGAATTGTCTAATGCATTAAGGGTAAAAATATGTAAAAAATATAATATCTACTCGGAGGGCATTTCAAGGGAGGCTATTGATTGTTTGAAATCTTATAACTGGCCGGGCAATATAAGACAACTTGAAAATGTAATAGAAAGAGCTATAAACCTGCTTGATACAGATATTTCTATAATGCCAATACATTTTCCAGAAAAGATAATTAATGGTAAATTAAAAAAATATTCATTAGAAAATAATTATTTAAAAGATGTTGTTGAAACTATTGAGCAAGACCTTATCATGGAATGTATAAAAAAAACAGGAGGGAATAAAAAAGAAACTGCAAAAATATTGGGACTTAGTAGGGCCGGATTGTATAAGAAATTAAATAGGTATAATTTAATGAAATTAGCGAATCTACAATAGTACACATGTAAACTATGGTTACATGTGTTGTTTTTATATTAAAAATAGTTGCAGTGGTACAAATGGGGATTGTAAAAAAAATTATATGCTTAGGTGTATCAATACGTTGAAAATACTTTTAGTGATTTTTTTAACAAATAGGTTATAATATTAACAAGCTCAAGATGGGTAAGTGTATGGGGTTATTAGTGTTAACTAAGTTTACAGTCGTAGTTATAATTTGTTTTAAAAAATTGGCAGAGGTTGGTAAAGTAAGAGTTGTAAGATTGTGCACACTTGGCATGGAAATTGCTAGTAATAAATATATAGGAAAAAACAAAAGCATATAATAAATTCCTATTATGTGGTAATAATATACTAGAGAAATAAATAAACGGAGGGTTATAATATGAGAGAAGTAGTAATTGTAGGAGCAGCAAGAACAGCAATAGGATCTTTTGGTGGAGGATTATCAAAAGTATCAGCTGTAGAAATGGGAACTGTTGCAGCTAAAGAGGCTATAAAAAGAGCAGGAATTAAACCAGAACTTGTAGAAGAAGTTGTTATTGGTAATGTAATACAAGCAGGACTTGGACAGAATGTTGCAAGACAAATATCAATACATGCAGGCATTCCAGATGAGGCTTCAGCACTTACAATAAATAAGGTTTGTGGATCAGGACTTAGAGCTGTAAGCATGGCAGCACAATTTATAATGTGTGGAGATGCGGAAGTAGTTTTAGCAGGCGGAACTGAAAGCATGAGCAACGCTCCATATGCACTACCAAACAATAGATGGGGTGCAAGAATGGGAGACGGAAAAGTAGTTGATACTATGATTAAAGACGCTCTATGGGATGCGTTTAATGACTATCATATGGGAGTTACAGCAGAAAATATTGCAGAAAAGTGGAACATAACTAGAGAAGATCAAGATCAATTTGCTTTGAAAAGTCAATTAAAAGCTGAAAAAGCTATAAAAGAAGGTAAATTCAAAGACGAAATCGTTCCAGTGGTAATCCCTCAAAGAAAGGGCGACCCAATAACATTTGATACAGATGAATTCCCGAAATTTGGTTCAACTATAGAAAAATTAAGAAAATTAAAACCAGCATTTAAAAAAGACGGTACTGTAACAGCAGCTAATGCATCAGGAATAAATGACGGTGCAGTTATGTTTGTAGTAATGTCAAGGGCTAAAGCAGATCAATTAGGACTTAAACCTCTAGTTACAATAAAATCTTATGCATCAGGTGGAGTAGATCCGAAAATAATGGGATATGGTCCAGTTCCAGCAAGTAAAAAAGCATTACAAAAAGCAGGAATGACCGTAGCTGATTTAGATTTAATAGAAGCTAACGAAGCTTTTGCATCTCAATCATTAGCTGTAGCTAAAGATTTAGGCTTAAATCCAGAAATAGTAAATGTTAATGGTGGGGCTATAGCACTTGGACATCCAGTAGGAGCTTCAGGTGGAAGAATACTTATTACATTAATATATGAAATGATAAAAAGAGATTCTAAAACAGGACTTGCTACATTATGTATAGGTGGCGGTCAAGGAACTGCGATTATCGTTCAAAGATAATAGCAAAAAAGGATCAGCAAAAAAATGCTGGTCCTTTTTTAGTTGATAGAAAATAAAGTAATTATTAATTAATATTCAGAATATTAATTAAGTAAGGATTTAATTTAAAATTTTGATATAAATGAAGATTAAGTAAAATTTAAGAAGCTTTTAATAATAATGTTATATAATATTAAAGAATAACTGCTAATAATATGGTATAATTATAAGGATAGGAGTGATATAGATGGTTAAAATAAAAAACGCTGTGCCAAACATGTTCACCTTAAGCAATATGTCTTGTGGAATTTTATCTATACTTATGAGTTTTGACGGAAATTATAAATTAGCAGCGGTATTTATTCTTTTAGCAGGAATATTTGATAGATATGATGGTAAAATAGCTAGGTTTTTAAATGTGGATAACGATTTAGGTAAAGAACTAGATTCATTATGCGATTTAGTATCTTTTGGTTTGGCACCTTCAATATTAATATTTAATATTTATAATTTCGCAGGGCTTGGGTCAATTGGGTATTTAATGGTTTTAATTTTCCCAGTAGCAGGTGCATATAGGTTAGCGAAATATAATATTACGGATTTTGATGGGGTTTTTTCAGGAATTCCTATTACTGTTACAGGCACATTTTTAGCACTGTATGCTTTATTTATGTTTAACAAAGCTTCAAATTTAGGGTCGACTATGATTTTAATGGTTATATTATCTTATTTAATGGTAAGCAAATTAAAATTTAAAAAACAATAGTTAAACAATTATAATGAAAAAAAATTTATAACGCAATTATAGTAAAAACCTCACTTTATAGGAGGCCGCTGAAAAAAGCACTCTTTATTTAGTAGAGTTTTCAAGCTTGAATAGAAAAAGCATGAGATGTCCATATTTTGGATATCTCATGCTTTTTATTTTATAATTAAGTTTTAAAAGCCCTATTTCATGCTTTTCAACTTAATTATTCTCTTTAGATTCACAGTGAAGATTGATAATGCACCTTGCATTTGCATGCTAATTAAGCCTGACGATATTGCTACATCATAGCTATGTTGGTGCTTAAGTTCACTGTTTTTAGCCTCTATCATATAACGTTCCCTAGCTCGTTTTTTAAAATATTCACTTTTTTCGAACTCTATTTGATCTTTGTGAGTATTTGACTTTATTGAAACTGAATAAGTTTTAGATTTAGCGCCTTCTTTATAACACCCATCTTTATGAACACAATTTTTACACTTTTCTACATTAAAATAGTAGGTTAGCACTTGATTTTTACCAACATTCTTCTTTCCCTGTTTTGCTTTTTTAATAGCCATATGACCTGCCGGACATACAAATAAACCAGCATCTTTATTAAACTCAAATTCATCTTCTTTTTTTCGCATTCCTTGTGAAATTACAGGATTTAGTCTTGAAATTAATGCAATTTTATTTTCTTTTGTATATTCTAGGTTTTTCTTTTCAGAATAAGCTGTATCTCCAATTACTTCATTTACATCTATACCAGCCTCACGGCTTTTTTCTATTAAGGTTATGAGCTCCTTTCCATCACTTTTTTCGCCAGTTGTAATAACAGCTGCTGTAATTAAACGTTCTTCACTCATAGCAAGGTGTGATTTATATCCAAAAAAAGAACTATCCTCAGTTTTATGCCCCACTTTTGCATCCTCATCTTTTGATATTTTTAGATTTTCTAAGTCATCATTAATAGCTTCCATTAAGTAGTTTAATTTAGTTTTCACAGCTGGATTTGCTGCAGTTTCTGGCTTCTCGTTTATGGTATCAATTAATAATTTGCAGTACTCAAGAATATCTTCAAGTACTCCAGTTGTAACTTTATTAGGTAACTCTTCTTTAATACCAGGATGTACTCCGTACAATGTTTTTCTTAAGTTTTTTGCACGTTTCAATAATTCCTCGCTTGCTGACTTTTGGTTATAACGTGACTTGGTATGCGTAGCATCAACTATTATTGCTTTACTTTTTAAAACTCCCTCTTTTATAGCAAGTTCTACAGTCTTGTTTATTAATAAATCCAATAAATTCATGTCTTTAAGGCGAAGCTTTCTAAATTTAGTTAGTGTACTTGAGTTTATTAAATTTGTTTCTTCTGGGGCTAAATTTAGAAAATATTTAAAGGACATGTCATAAAGAGTTCTTTCAACAACATCTTCATCAGACAATTCATATATTACTTTCAAAAGTAAATATTTAAATAGCATTATGGGGTTAATAGCACCTCTACCCATAGATGAACTATAGTTAATCATCAATTCGTCATAAACAAATGAAAAGTCAACAAGGTCATTAATTTGCTTTAAAATGTTATCTTTCGGAATAATTAACGAATATAAGCTATGGTATGTATTTATTTTTATTTCCAATTGTCCTTTTAGCATAATAGTTTAGCCCCTTTTATTTTATTCTACTATACTAATTCGACATATCTTTTAAAATTCCTTTTTGTTTTTTAGTCTTTTATATAAAAAAATCGCCATCTTTAATTAGATGACGATTTTTTTATATAGTTTTTCAGTGGCCTCCTTTATAGTGAGGTTTTTTTAACAACATTTCAGAAGGTGAGTTTCCTACGCATATAATTGGGGGCACATATTATAGCAAAAATAAAATTTCAGTGGGAATATAAATCATCTTCTGGAGTCGTCAATTCATCTTCGTAGAAGATGTGCAGCTCCGCAGGAGATGATTTAATCTCTAAATTTATAATAATATTCAGGGGTATCTTCAGTAATAACCTTAAATTCATAACCTGAATCTAGATAGTATTTTATGATTTCAGGTAGAGCTTTTACAGTGTTTTTATTATTAAAATTGCAGTGCATAAGGAGTATGGCTACATTTTTATTTCCTTTAATTATTTTTGAATTTTTAATAAGTTGTGAGACACTTAAATTAGGGTTTATACCATCAGATAAATTAACATTCCAATCATATACTTTAAAATTGTTTTTATGAAGTTTCTCTAAATTAGAAGCATTTAAGCGTTTAGCGCTACCGCCAGGAAATCTAATAACCTTAGGAGCAAAGCCAGTGACTTCTTCAATTTTGTTGGAATCTTTTTTCATTTCATAAATAAACTCATCTGTACTTCTATATATTTTTTTAAAATTATGACTGTATGTGTGAAGACCTATACCATGACCCTCATTATATATTCTCTTAAGAATTGATTCCTTTCCTTGAATTTCTTTTCCTACTATAAAAAAAGTAGCTTTTACATTTTGTTTTTTTAATACATCTAATAAAGCATCGGTAACAACGTATGTAGGACCATCATCAAAAGTTAAATAAACAAATTTTGAAGTTTCAATATCGCCAGCAGATTTTAATGACGGACTACATGGTATAAATGCCTGGCTGTTTTTCTGTATATTGGATATATGTGGACTGTTAGATAATAAGAAACAAATAATAGTGGTAGCAAAAACAAGGAAAATACTTTTTTTTCTAAAACTCATATTATCACACACCTTTAATTTTGTCGTAATTAGTATACCCAAAGAAAAATGTATTAAAGCAGTATATTTTTATATGTAAAATTTTTATGTAGCGTGTAATAGGGATTTATAGATAGGTAGTATATCATCACCACAGGTGATGATAATTATGTTAAAGTAGGGCAAGAACATATCTGATGAGTTGTTGACATTCAATACTCAAATTTTGTATAATTATGTTGTTTGATAAAGTTGGAATCTTCTAATTTGTATGGAAAAATAAATTGATAAAATTTTTAAATTATAAATTTGAACATAAAAGATAAGAGGAGGATATACTATGCAACAAACGCCGAATGCTAATAGGCTTCATATAGCTATATTTGGAAAAAGAAATGTAGGGAAATCAAGTTTGATTAATGCAATTACGTCGCAGGATATTGCATTAGTATCTGATTTAGCAGGAACCACAACAGACCCAGTTTATAAGGCAATGGAGCTACTTCCAATAGGTCCTGTTGTTATTATAGATACTGCGGGGTTTGATGACGAAGGCGTAATCGGAGAACTTAGAATAAAGAAAACTAAAGAAGTTATGGACAAAACTGATCTAGCACTTTTGGTTATTGACGGTAATGAGGAAGATTTATTATTTGAGAAAACATGGTATGAAGATTTAAAAAAAAGAAAAATACCTGTAGTTGGAGTCATCAATAAAGTAGACAAAAATGAAGTATCACTCAAGGATATTCAAAAGGTAATAGATCTAACTTTTGTTAATGTTAGCGCTAAAGATAAGACCAATATTGATGGGTTAAAAAAAGTAATTATGGCTAATGCGCCAGAGGATTTTGAAAAATGCACGATTGTCGGTGACATAGTAAAGCCGAAGGCAAGAGTAATAATTGTAGCACCACAAGATATCCAAGCCCCAAAAGGTAGACTAATACTACCGCAGGTTCAAGTAATAAGAGATCTTCTTGATAATGATGTTATGGCACTAGTGGTAAAGGATAGTGAACTAGAGGACATTTTAGCCGCGCTAAAGGACAAACCAGATTTGGTGATTACGGATTCGCAGGTATTTAAAAAAGTCAATTCTATAGTACCAAAAGATGTACCACTTACTTCCTTTTCTATACTTATGGCTAGGTATAAAGGAGATTTACGCACCTTAGTTAAAGGGGCAAAAGCTATAGATACATTGAAACCAGGAGATAAGGTACTTATAGCAGAAGCTTGCACCCATCATCCACTTGTTGGAGATATAGGCCGAGAGAAGCTTCCTATATGGCTTGGGGAAAAAGTAGGTGGAAAGCTAGATATAACGATTTGCGCCGGCAGCAGTTTTCCAGATGATTTAAGCGGATATAAGCTAATAGTTCATTGTGGAGCCTGTATGGTTAATAGGCAGCAATTCATGTCAAGGATTAAGAAGGCTAATATAGAGGAACTGCCTATTACCAATTTCGGTATAGCTATAGCACATATAAATGGTATATTGGATAGAGTACTTAGTGCGTTTGAAGAAGATTCTTTTTAAAGAAAGTTTTTTGAAAAGTATTATATAAAATTAATATAGGGGTAATTTAACTTGAATTTAAATCAACAATTTCAGATGTGCAGAGGGACGTAATTGATAGGACATACTCAATGGGTACTTATATACCTATAAAGACAAAAAAGGGAATGAATAAAGGTGTTGCACACAGAGTAAAAGAGGTATATAGTTATGTGGGAATAGCGGCTAGTAAATTTGAAACTATTAAATGAATTGATAATATTACATTAGAATTAATGAAGAGGCTGTCAAAATTAAAGCTAAAATAAGGGATAAAAGAGAATTTATTTTGAATTTTTGGATATAATACTTTAAATATACCGATAATAATTGAAATTTTAACCATTAATGGTGTGCTTTATTTAACTTTTGGTTGCAACAGTATGTATTAATTTTAGTTCAGGATTATTATTAAATACAGGTAGATAAAAAGAATTTAAAAAAATAAGTTGACTTATTGATTATATAATTTAGAATGTAACATATATAATAATATGAATTAACAATAGAAAGGGGTAGTTTAAATGAAGAAAAAAATATATATTGATGGAATGAGTTGCTCACATTGTGTAAGCCATGTAAAGGAGGCATTACTTGATATTGGTGCTAGTAAATTAAAAGTAGATTTAGAAGAAAAATTTGCAGTAGCAGAATTTGAAGACGAAACAACTGATAATGACATTACGGAAGCTATTGAAGAAATAGGATATGAAGTTACTGAGGTAGAAGAAGATTAATATAAAAAAATAAAAAGTTTGCCAATATTGGTAGGCTTTTTTTCTGTCTACTTTTTCATGTCCATTATATGTAGAAACTATAAATATTGAGTAAATAATTATAAGAAATTATTTACTCAATATAAAAATATTAATTATAGAATTTTAATTGAACATTTATTTTCTTATCTTGTATTTCTAAAATAACATAAGAATACCATGGTTCACGTCTTTTACACGTGGGTGAACCTGGATTTATCATGAGTACTTTATTTTTAGTCAAAATAAGTGGCTGATGAGTGTGTCCAAAGATGATTATATCAACTTTATCATCTATAAATTTATCATAGGCTGTATTTAGTGTGCTTTTGCTATTGCCATGGCCGTGATACAAACCAATTTTATATCCTTCCACAGATATAATTACTTTTTCTTTTAGTAAATCTCTGATGTATCCTTTATCATTATTTCCCCATACTCCAACAAAGTTCTTATGCTCTTTTAATTTTGACACGACGCTTGAGGAAATATAATCACCTGCATGAATTATCATGTCAGCTTCTTTAAATATATTATTTATTAATTTAAAAAGTTTATCATTATGTTTTTTCGCATGAGTATCAGATAATATCGCAATTTTCATATTTCATCACCTTATAATATTATAGTGTTTTATATTATTATTTGCTACATAATTAGTATGTGCGATATATGATATTTCTGTTATAATTATTATATAAATAAAAAGGGTATATTTTTACATTTATTGTGAAGTTTTAAATGTTTATTAAAGCGCAAGGAGAAAAAATGGGGGAAATAGAAGACACGGTCTTAATGTTAGAGCAAACAGGGATAAATATAAAAAATGAGAGATCTTTGCACTCATCCATTAAGCAATGGTATGCGGTGCCAGGGGATAGATTAGAAGTAAAAGTAGATAAATATATAATTGATTTAGTAAGGGAAGATTCATTAATTGAAATACAAACGAAAAATTTTGGCGCAATTGGCAATAAGCTTAGAGAATTGGTTAAGTACAATAAGGTTATGCTAGTACACCCTATAGCTGTTGAAAAATATATAGTAACAACAGAAAAACCTAATAAAGTAATTAGTAGAAGAAAATCTCCTAAAAAAGGTAAAGTGGTTGATTTATTTGATGAGCTAATTAGAATACCTGATTTAATGGCGGAAGAAAATTTTATACTAGAAATCTTAATGACTAAAGAAGAAGAGATACGGTGCAAGGATGGTAAAGGAAGCTGGAGAAGAAAAGGTATAAGCATTGTGGATAGAAAGCTTTTAGAAGTAGTAGATAAAATAACATTTAGAGAAGTAAAAGATTTTTTTGAATTTTTACCACAAGAACTACCAGTGAATTTTACCAATAAACAATTAGCGAAAACATTAAAAGTTACGGTATACAAGGCAAGAAAAATTACTTATTGTTTTAGACAAATGAAGATTATAAAAGAAGTAGGAAAGATTAAAAATGAACTTATATTTGAGAGGGTGTGAAGAATGGATAATAAACCTAAAGTTATCACATTTATGCTGATATCCGCTTTTGCATTTATAGGAGCTCTATTAATTATTAAACCTCAATTCAATTTTTTAGTTCTGCCTCCACCTTTAGGGTTTATATCTGCTATGTGTGCAGGAGCAGCCTATACCTTAATCCGATGTTTAAGAGATAGAGAAAAAGCATCGACTATCGTATTTTATTTTTCTTTTGTTTCAGTTGTATCAATGTTGAAAAAAAAGTTAAAGATTAATAAAAAAACTATTACTACAAGTCGGAGGTCAATTTTAGAATTATAGGAGGAGTAATATATGGATAAGAAAAAGGTTTACGTAACAAGAATAATCCCCAATGAGGCTATTAAGCTTTTAAAAAAGCATTTTGATGTAGAAATTAATCCTCAAGATAGAGTTTTATTAAGAGGAGAGCTCTTAGAAAAGGTAAAAGGTAAGGATGCAGTTTTATGTCTCTTGACTGATAATATTGATAAAGAGGTATTTGAGACAGCTGGTGAAAAATGTAAGATATTTGCTAACTACGCAGCAGGGTACAGCAATATTGATACAGCTGCAGCGACTCAAAGTGGAGTAATAATTACAAACACTCCGCAGGTACTGGATGATGCGACTGCTGACTTAGCATGGACACTGCTAATGGTTGTATCTAGAAGAATCATTGCAGCAGATAAATTCACAAGAAATGGTGCTTTTCAATCTTGCGATCCTATGATGTTTCTTGGACGTGAAATCACGGGTAAGACTTTAGGAATTGTAGGAGCAGGGAGAATTGGTTTTAATTTTGCAAAGAAAGCCAAGGCTTTTGATATGAAGATACTTTATACTGATTTGTTGCGAAATTATGAAATGGAAAAAGAATTGGGTGCTATTTATGTGGATAAAGAAGCATTATTAAAGGAAGCGGATTTCGTTTCATTACATGTACCACTTTCACCTTCTACCAGACACTATATTAGTGAAAAGGAATTTTCTGTGATGAAAAACACTTCAGTTATTGTTAATACATGTAGTGGTCCAGTAATCGATGAAAAAGCATTAGTTAAAGCCCTTAAGCAAGGTGAAATATGGGGAGCTGGGCTTGATGTATTTGAACATGAGCCAGACATTGAACCAGAGCTTCTCGATATGTACAATGTTGCAATTGTTCCACATATTGCCTCGGCTACGATGGAAACAAGGACAAAAATGGGATTAACTGCAGCTAATAATATTATTAAAGTATTGAATGGTGAAAAGCCGGATACTTGTGTTAATGTGGAAGTATTAAAATAATGTTCCCAATAAATCACTCCCATTCAGATTAACGAAGGGAAGTGATTTATTTTAATTGTAATAATATTCTGAGAACTTTATTGACTTTTATTTTGCAAAATGGTAATATAATGAAATGAATAAGAGAATCAGATAACATTTACAGGGTGGAATTAAACTTGAAAATCTTGACGTTACCATGGGAGGTAAGTTATATGATAAGAATTGATGCTAAAGGAAAAACTTGTCCCATACCAGTTATAGAAGCCAGGAACGCTCTTAAAGCAGTTGAAGAAGATGAAACCGTATTAGTTATTGTAGATAATGAAATGGCTAAGAAAAATTTAGAAAAAATGGCTAAGGGAATGGGATACGAATGGGAATCCAAAACTATTAATGAATATCATTATGAAGTTAAAATTATAAAAGGGTTAGGTTCAGATGAATCTGTTAAAGAATTAGAAAATGAGAAAAAGGAAAATACATTAGTTGTTATATCTTCTGATAAAATGGGAGAAGGGAATGATGAATTAGGACAAGTTCTAATTAAAGGCTTTATTTATGCTTTGGTAGAAGCAGAACAAATCCCCTCTACTATTGTTTTCTATAATGGGGGAGTAAAACTTCCAACCAAACAATCTTCAGTGTTAGATAGCTTGCAAAAATTAGAGAGGTTGGGAGTGGAAATTTTATCTTGCGGAACATGCCTTAACTATTATAATTTAGAAGATGAGCTGTCTGTTGGACAAATCACAAATATGTATAACATTGTTGAAAAAATGAATGCTGCTAATAAAATTATTAAGCCTTAGATTATAAGGCTTTTTTTTATTTACTCTGTTTGGTAATTTTTTCATATATTCATTAATATGATATTGGTAGTAGTAAAATATCATGAAAATAGAATATGAGCTATGTCCAAGCTATTAGAAAATTAGGTGCAGAGACTATAGTAATAGATTTAAACTATAATTGAAGCACATTCAAATAAATAACAAAATATAGAGGAATAGAAGGAGGATTTTCTATGAATTTAGATTTTAAAAAAGTATTAAAGAAAGCAGAAGAGTACAAAGGGGACATAACAAGGTTTCTTCGTGACATGATTGCTATTCCTAGTGAAAGTTGTGATGAACGTAGAGTCGTTGAGAGAATAAAAGAGGAAATGCAGAAAGTAGGCTTCGATAAGATAGACATAGATAATATGGGAAATATAATAGGAACTATAGGGCATGGTAAACATATTATTGCTATGGATGCACATGTAGATACAGTAGGCATAGGAGATAAGGGGTTATGGCAGTATGACCCATACAAAGGCTATGAAGATATGGAAGTAATCATAGGACGTGGTGGAAGTGACCAAAAGGGTGGTATGGCTTCTATGGTTTATGCCGGGAAAATTATTAAAGACTTAAACTTACAAGGTGACTATACTCTGCTTATTACAGGTACGCTACAAAAACATGAATGTGAAGGGAATTGTTGGCAGTACATGATAAATGAAGACAAGATTCAGCCGGAATTTGTTGTGATTACAGAGCCTACCTCCTGCAATATATATAGGGGGCAAAGAGGAAGAATGGAGGTAAAAGTAATTACTCATGGTAGCACAACAGAGCGAGGAGAAAATGATATTTATAAAATGGCACCTTTTTTTAATGAGTTGAAAGATCTTAATGAAAGATTACATTATGATGATTTTTTGGGGAAAGGAACCTTAACTGTTTCTGAGGTGTTTTTTACTTCTTCATCAAGAAGCGCGATGGGAGATAGTCAAACCATATCAATAGATAGAAGATTAACCAATGGAGAAACGTATGATGAGGCCCTAGAGCAAATAAGAAATCTTTCATCGGTGAAAGATTTGAAAGCTGAGGTTTCCATGTATGATTACGAAAAACCTTCCTATAAGGGAGTTGTTTACCCTACAGCTGCTTATTTTGAATCTTGGATAACAGATGAGGACCATCCAGTTTGCGAAACATTAGTAAGCGGATATAAAGGTTTATTTAATGAGGAGCCTCTAGTTGACAAATGGGCATTTTCTACAAATGGAGTTTCTATTATGGGCAGATACGGTATACCTTGCATTGGCTTTGGACCAGGTCATGAAGAAGAGTCGCATTCTCCAAATGAAAGAACTTGGAAACGTGAATTAGTAAATGCTGCAGCTATGTATGCAGTTATTCCTAGTTTATATGTAAGCAGATTAGTAAAAGATAGTGTTAATTTAGGTGTAGATAATTACTCTTATAAAGAGTAGAATAAAAAATATAAACAATTTATTCTTAAGTAAGACTGTTTATATTAATTTTATTGAGGTGATTATGAAGAATATGAAAAAACTATACGTTGTTGAAAAGGTTGTCACAATATTAACTTTATCATTGCTTTTAATAGGTGCGTGGCTTAGTTATACAAATAACGTTTCTGGCGGTGTAATTATCTTATGTGTAGGGGTGATATCCTCATTACTAAGAAATAAATTTTTTAAAAAAATAGAATATAAAAACAAAAAAGTGGATTTTATTTTTGAAATAATAATTATAATTTATGTGTTACTATTATTAATTATAGGTTTAAAGGGGTGCAGCCGATAAATCTGTGATAGCAGAAATACTGAAGTTTACATAAAAAACAGTGAGTATATGTGCCAATTTTAAATAGAGGTTAATTAGGTACAGGCGACATATATATGTCGCCTGTACCTAATTAATCTAAAAAAATATATCACTATAATTCAATATTTTCAAACACTCCCTTACCCAAAAACACTATTAAACTGCTAAATATAAGATTATAGGTAATAAATAGTGTGTAGGCTATTAGCATTCCCGTAGAACTATATAATGCTATCAGAAGGACTATACCAGGTGATAGTATTAAAAGTAAGATTGCAATTCTTATAAGAGATGTAAATACTATGTTATTACCACTGCCTAAAATTCTTCTAGTAAGAATTCCACCATAGATGAAAAGAGAACCTATTGAAACAAAGGCTATTATATTAAGGAGAATAAGAATGATACTACTTTTAAATAATATTCCTGTTATTGCAAACACTATAGTTCCATCAATAAGGTTTTTAAGGTTATCAACTACAGTTGCATAGATAACCTTCTTAAAGGCGTGGGCTGGTAATATGTAAATGTATGGGTTTGATAAATCTCTTTGCCACTTACTAGCAAAGGTAAAAAATAATTGAAGATATATCATGCCACCTAAGACTATTTTTAAATCTTTTATAGGGCTAAATAATCCAGCACTTATTGCTATAACTGCGTAAATAACAGACACTACATTTATCAATGCAAAACCAGTCTTTTTATACTCTAATATTTGTCTCCAAAATATAGCAGAGGCAAATTTTCCTTTTTTAGTGTATTGAACTTTTCTTACTTTAGGTTTTTTACCCGGTTGTACAAATAATCGCTCACCCCGACGCGTGGCGGAGATGGCTGTTTCTTTTAATTCAGTTGAAGCTAAAACATCTTCATAATAGTCAAGTTGCATAGAGTAAATTAAATAACTGAAAATACCTCCAGACGCAACAATCAGAGCTATATAAACAAAAAATATTGAATGTATGCCATTCATTGAAGATAATATAATTGCCCTTACCCACCCGTATACAGGAATATATGAAATGGCAGGACTATTTAGCAATGATATAATAGCCTTAACTGGTGACCTAGTTATATATAATTCTATAAAGTATACTATAATTAGGGATACTCCTAAAAATTTAAAAGTATTTCTTAAAATAACCTTATTTTTTTCACATTTAGAAGCTATTGAATATAATAATATCTTTAGTATTGAGTTGAAAATGAGCATAATGAATAAGCCAAAGATAATTACTATAATTCCATAGGATTTAATATTAGTAAAACGATAAAGGTTAGGTCCTTGAAATGAAACAAAAAAAACTGCTATAAATGAAGTATATATTTGTTTTAAAAATCCATATACTAAAACTTTCTGAGGACTAGTGGGAGATGTAAATACTAAATTTATGTCTGCACCCCTAAAAAAAGTGGCTCCATTATTTATTGAGGAATAGAGGTCCGGTGCGGTGAACAGTAAAATAATAAATCCTACAATAGTAGTGTACAACGCTGGATCTAAAATATTTTGCTTGCTGGTATTACTGCTGCCAAAAATAAAAGTTAGTGACAAAAGTATAAGAAGTATAATATAGGCAATTAGCTTTATTGGCTTTCGCTTTAGTTCTAATAAAAAATTTCTTATAGATTTTTTTATTATATAAAATAATGGCTTCATACGCTATCCTCTGTTACATCAAAGAAGAGTTCTTCTAAGGTCTCATTCCTATTCATAAGCTCTTGCTTTGTACCGGAGAGTACTATATTTCCATTTTTCATTATCAATACCTTGTCCCAAAAATCATCAACACTATCTATTATGTGGGTACTTATTAGAATGGCAGAACCTTTTTCTCTGAGCTCTAAAATTGCTTTCTTTAGTTCTTTTATTGCTTTAGGATCTAGGCCCATTAAAGGCTCATCAAATAATACTACCTTAGGGTTTATTATTAAGGCGCAGCAAATACTTACTTTTTGCATCATACCCTTGGACAGCTCTTTTCCAAGCTTATTTCTTTTATCAATTAAATCAAATCTTTTAAGTAATTCTTCGGCTTTTTCCTTATAGTTATTTATACCATAAGCGGCAGCCATATATTCTATATGCTCATAAACTGTGAGCAAATCAAACATAGCTGGAACCTCTGGAACATAGGAAAATAATTTTTTTGCCTCAACACTCTTGTTTTTGTGATTACAAATTTCAATGTATCCATCATATTTTAATAGCCCAGCGATGCATTTTATTGTGGTGCTTTTTCCGGCACCATTTGGGCCCAAAAGAATAGCAATTTCACCTTCATTTACTTGAAAGCTAATATTGTTTACAACTAATTCTTTAGAATATTTTTTACTTAGGTTTTGTACAGTAAGCATATGTTCATCTCCTTAAATAGGTAAAATCACCATAATTATAACAAAACGGTTATCTTTAGGCAAGGCCTGTATTTAAGTAGAAAGAACCATCCTAAATTTAATATTTAGGATGGTTCTAATTTATTGTGAAATATATCTGATTTATATCCAAAGGTGGTTCAAATATTCTTGGGGTGGTTAATTACAAGAATATTAATTTATAACGGTAGCGTTAGCATACCCTTGAGTTACATAGTTGTTATCACTATTTTAATCCCCACAAGTGCTAGAACTAAGGCGACAACACACAGAGTAATTAAAATAGAAGTATTTTCCGACATTTCAGACACATTTTCGTTTTCAGGTTTCATAATTATTTGTCTCCATTTCAGCAATTATTGGCCATGCTATAAATTTCAATCTAATACTGGTATTATGATAATTCTTATTATCTATATTTAGCATGTCTTGTTTTATACTATCGTTGTAGCAACCTATTCCTATACAAATTAATACTACTAAATAAGTATTGCATTTAAGTGTCAATATTGTTAACAATTTATAACCATAATATTATATCACAAAATGGGTAAACTATATAATGCATCGGATATGTGCGGTGTATTTTGTACATTAGAAGGGAGAATATTTATGAATAAAAATGATTTAGAAGAAATAAAAAAAATGAAAAAACAATCGGAATCAAATAAAGGTGTTAGTGGTGCGTCAAACGGCGATGTGACTAATATGTATAACATGCCTAACATGGCTAGTGGCCCTAGTGATGCTACTCCAGAAGAAAAGCAACAATTAAATGCACGTTCAGAAGCATCTAAAGGCACTACTGAAAAATAATTTTAAGGCAGGATAATCCTGCCTTAAAATTATTTTTCAGTATAGATTATAACATATGTCTATCAACACCATATCCGTACCTAAAGCAATTGACAACACTCGAACTTTTATCTGCAACAATAACATCCCATAAGTCTTCCGTATTTGTGCCTATAGCTCTTCCTGCACTATAACAAGAAGCAGTATTAATAAAATTCCATCCCAAATCAATAGGTTTATTATTATTATTATTATTATTATTATTATTATTATTATTAGTGTGAGTGTATCCATAGACATAACATAGTATTTTTCTTGGACCTTGGCTCGTGGAATTTATTTATAAAATAAAAGCACTTCTATTATTGATATGCTTGATTACTAATAATTAAGCATTACTTATTCATATGGCTACACTTTTCTAATTTCTCAACAAATAATGTTGCAATCCTGGATAGATTTTTTTCATGAACTAAATAAGAAAAAAATCTATTGTATTTTGTTTTGATAGGTATAATTTTAAGTTCATTGTTAATGGCAGCATCAGTTACTACTAAAGATGAGATAAAAGTTACACCTAGATTGTTTTTAACAGCTTCTTTAATGGAGTAGTTACTTCCGAGAATAATGAAGTTTTTTGGAGATATGCCTTCTGCATTTAAAAAGATATTTAGATATTCACCAGTGCCAGAACCCTCTTCTCTATGCATCCAAGTTTGATTTGACAAACAAGTTTTAAGTCCAATATTTTGGTCATAGGTAAAGGAATTTGGAGTTACAACAACCATTGTATCCTCATAAAAATTTTTGAAAGTATAATCATGCACAGGGACGCTGCCTTCAGTTAAAGCAATATCAATATCATAGTTTTTAAATTTTTCATAAATATTATGGGTATTTTCAATAGCAACTTCTAGTTTTATGTTTGGAAACTCTTTAATAAACTCTCCTAGTATTGAGGGCAGTAAAAATTCACCTATAGTCATGCTTGCGCCAATCTTTAAAGTGCCAGAGGTGGAATTATGATAATTGTTAAGTTCTTCTTTTGTATCATCTATTAGGGAGATTATTTGTTTAGCTTTTTTGTACAACATTTCTCCAGTTTGTGTAATTAATATACTTCTCTGTTTATTTGATCTTTCTATTAGTCTTGTATTGAAGTGTTTTTCTAAAATTACAATATGTAAGCTTACGCTAGGCTGAGATATGTTGATGCTCTTTGCAGCCTTTGTGAAACTTTTCTTATCTACCACAGCAATAAAGGTTTTTAATTCCTCAATCAAAATTATCACCCTACCTATCAGAAATATTAATAAGTATTATATAAAACATGTATTATACTTATTGGTTAAAAAACAGTATACTATAGCCATAATAATGTTGCAATAGGAAAGGATTGATAATGATGAAAACTTTAAATAAAATTCTTCTTAGTGAAGTACTTCTTGGGGAAGTTGAGGATTTTAGAGCGCTTGGACATAAATTTTTAAATGGGGAAACAAGTAAAATGGACTTTAAAGGATCCTCGGGTGGTATGGGCGTGTATGCCGAGCGTAGTTGCAAGAAATTTATGATAAGATTTAGAATACCATCAGGGATAGCTTCTATAAAAGATCTTAAATTAATATATGATTTTACACAAAGATATAGATTAGATAGTATACATCTAACTACTCGTCAGGCGATACAACTACATGGAATTACTATTGATGAAGTTTGTGATTCCATGGAAGAAGGTATAAAGAAAGGTTTATACTCAAGGGGATCCGGCGGTAATTTCCCTAGAAATGTGTCAGTCTCACCGCTATCTGGAGTAGGGGAAAAAGATGTGTTTGATGTATCACCTTACGCAACAGCTGTAGGAGACCATTTTTTAAGTAAGGTATATACGTATAAACTCCCAAGAAAATTTAAAGTTGCATTTTCAAGTAATGAAAAGGATGAGGCACATGTAACTGCTACTGATTTAGGGTTTTTAGCGGTTAAAGAAAATGGCATAGAGTATTTTAAAGTGTATTTAGGTGGTGGAATGGGGAATAATTCAAAACTATCTGTGAAGAGAGAACAGTTGATTAAGCCAGAAGATATTTTATATCATGTTGAAGCAATAACAGATCTTTTTATTAATGAAGGCGACTACATTAACAAAGGAAGAGCTCGCATAAGATATATTATGGAAAGAATGGGCGAGGAGAAATTTGTAAACTGCTATAATAGTTATTTGGAAAAAGTTAAGACTAGAGAAAATTTAAAAATCAAGGTACAAACCAAAATCTACGACAAAGTTGGGATTGAAACATCGATGCGAAGTCCAAGACTATTTACTCAAAAACAAAAGGGATTATACAGTGTGTATGTGCATCCAATAGGCGGACAATTAAAAAGTGAGCATTTGAAACTAATAATAGATAAAATAGAAGTTATGAATGAAGTAGAGATAAGACTAGCTATGTCAGAGGGATTATACATTAGAAATTTGAATGGGAAAGAAGCTGAAATAATCCTTGAGCTAACAGGTAAAATGGGTGGAAATACTTCACTGGAATGTTCTATTGCTTGTATAGGAGTTCCTACTTGTCAGATGGGAATTTTAGAAACACAGCGTACTTTAAAGGATATACTAAGTTATTTTAAAGAAAATAATTTAACAAAAGATATACTGCCTCATGTTCATATATCAGGATGCCCTAATTCTTGTTCTGTACACGAAATAGGAACAATTGGGTTTTGCGGTAAAAAGAAAAAGGTCCAAGATGAGCTTATAAATGTATTCGAATTACATTTTGGGGGAGAGATTGGGATAGGTAAAACAAAGCTAGGTAAATATTATGGCGATATTAAGGAAGCAGAAGTACCAAAATTTTTATTCGAACTTGCAAGTGCTGCAATTAATGATAAAAAAGATTTCACTAGTTGGACTGAGCAAAATGTATATGAACTTAATGAAATTATAAACAAATATATAGTATAAGTATACAGTATAAGTAAGTAAATGAGAGTGTTTGATATCAATTAGATTATGATTATCGTTTACCAAGCACTAGTCTTCTACGGATTGCTTTTGACCTCTAGTTAAAAAAATGGTATACCTAAGAAGATTAGTTGTTATAATTGTGAAATAAAGAACTAATTACTAGTAAACTATATTAATATAATTAGGGAGTGATAAATGTTGGTTACTGACAAACTGTTTTATAAAATTCAGCAAAACAATATAAAGTAAAGGTTATTAGAATTACCTTAAATGAAGAACAATTTCAAAAGGCTAATGATAGAATAAAATATCATTCTTCATCAGATATTGTTTGCTAAAGGTGTAAATAATGATTTGCCTTTGACAAGAGATTACATATATAAATAGGTAAGAATTTTATGCTTTAATAAGAAAATTACACAAATGACAACATTTTATAATAAGTAGGTGAAACAATGAAGTACTTAAGACAATTAATGATTATTTTGATTCCGTATATTATTGGAACTATATTGCAACTTATGTTTAAATTACCGATTCCGGGAGCGGTTATTGGACTTATTTTACTGTTTTTGGGGTTGCAAATAGGTATAGTTAAGGTTGAAATGATAGAAGAAGTTTGTGAGTTCCTTTTATCAAATATGTCTTTTTTCTTTATTCCTGCTGGAGTAGGTCTAATGACAGCATTTGGTGTGTTAAAAGGAAAATGGATACCATTTATCGTTATAGTTGTTCTTTCCACATGTTTAGTTTGGATTGTAACAGCACTCGTAGTTAAATTTTTAAGGAAAGGACGTTTATATGAATGATTTAATTACTTCACCAGTTTTTGGTGTAATAATATCCCTTATTGCTTATGAAATTGGGATTTACATAAAGAAGAAAGGCAGACTTTCAATTTTTAATCCACTTTTGATAGCCATTATTATATTAATATTTTTTTTGACAAAGCTACATATTAAATATGAAGACTACAATAACGGAGGTAAAATAATTTCATTTTTTTTATTTCCTGCCACAGTGGCATTAGCTTTGCCTATGTATAAGAAATTCTCTTTATTTAAAAAAAATGCTATACCAATACTTATAGGGATTTTGAGTGGTGCGATTTCTGGTATTGTATGTGTAGTATTCCTTTCGAAATTATTTGGAATTTCCGATGTACTTATTGAATCTTTAATACCTAAGTCTATAACAACACCTATAGGAATAGCATTGTCAAATCAGTTAGGGGGACTTTCCTCAATTACAGTTGTAGCTATAATAATGACAGGTGTTGTAGGCTCAATTGTCGGACCGTTTTTATATAAAATTTTAAAAGTTAATGATAAAGTTGCCTTAGGGATTGCTATGGGAGCATCTTCTCATGCGCTGGGAACAGCGAGGGCTATGGAAATAGGAGAAACTGAGGGAGCCATGAGTGGCATAACTATGGCTATTTCAGGAATTGTAGCTGTCCTTTTATATCCTCTTTTATGGAATATGTTTTTGCGCTTTTAGGATAATTTCTTGGAATACGCTACATTTTGGCTTCGATTAAATTAAGTTTATATATGTAGTTTATGTATTATTAAGGAGGTTTTTTCATTATGAAAAAAAATGAGATTAAAGGTCCGCTAAATAAATTAATTGATTCAATAGACAATTTATTATCTGATGAAAAGGAGCAAAAACTAAGGAGTAAATTGGGAAAAGAGGTAAGGAAATATATTTTTACAGATGAAATAGTTAAAAAACTTAATGAAAGCGATTTTTCAGGATTAGTTGAGCAGGAAGAAGAAATAGAGATGCTTTTTTCTATGATATTTCCTGTTTTCATTGAGAAAGATGATGTTTTCTTTAGGCTGTATAAGCATAAAATTGAAGTTGATTTATCAGATGAAATGAGTGATAGATATATTTACATATTTTCTGATGGGAGACTTATATCAGGTTTATTTGAATGTTTCAAGCTTTATGATGATGAATATATTTATGGAATAAAAAAAATAATAAATATTATTCCAAGGCTTAGAGAAACTGTAAAAGAGGAATTAGTAAACCTAGATAAAAGTGAAAAATTTAATAAACAAAAAATAGGTGATTTTAAGAATAGAGAAATAGTAGCTAAAAAGAATTTTAATGAATTAATAGATAGCTTAAATAAGGTTTAGTAATATGTAGGAATGTTATGGGCGGGATTAAAGAAATTGTGATGCAATTTTGATGAATCTATTATTAAGATTAAAATAAAAACACCCTTTCAGATGTTAAAGGTTGTCTGTAGTATAAAAAGCAAACCATAAGGACATAATTTAGAAGCAATTACTCTGAAGGGAATGATGACCTTATGGTATTCAATAAAGTAGAAATATGTGGTGTAGATACTTCAAAATTACCCGTACTAAAAGAAAAAGAAATGAAAGAGCTACTATTTAGGATACAAAATGGTGAGTATGAGTGTAGAGAAAAATTTATTAAAGGAAATTTAAGATTGGTTTTAAGTGTGATAAAGCACTTTAATAATCGAGGAGAAAACGTAGATGATTTATTTCAAGTAGGCTGTATTGGTTTAATGAAGTCCATTGATAATTTTGATCTAAGTCTAAATGTTAGATTTTCAACATATGCAGTTCCTATGATTATTGGGGAAATAAGAAGATATTTAAGAGATAATAACTCAATAAGAGTTAGTAGATCATTAAGGGATATTGCATATAAAGCATTACAAGTTAGGGACAGATTGGTGAATCAAGACAACAAAGAGCCTACTGTAGCTGAAATAGCAAAAGAATTAGAATTACCAAGGGAAGATGTAGTATTTGCTTTAGATGCTATACAAAATCCTGTATCTTTATTTGAACCAATTTATCACGCTGGTGGAGATGAAATTTATGTAATGGATCAAATAAGTGACACCAAAAATTTAGATGATAATTGGCTTGAAAATATATCGATTAAAGAGGCAATGAAAAAATTAAATGTTAGAGAAAAGTTAATCTTAAATTTAAGGTTCTTCGATGGAAGAACTCAAATGGAAGTAGCAGGTGAAATAGGAATATCCCAAGCACAAGTTTCTAGACTTGAAAAAACTGCATTAAAGCACATGAGAAAGTACGTATAGGGTCCCCTAGTGGGTCCCTTTTTTTACTGTAGCATTTATTTCAGAATATAGTATAATGTATTATTTTGTGAAAGTTTGAAAAATATTATCTTTTTACAATTAAAGTAGTTGATTTTTTGTAATAATAAGTCTACTATGTAATGAGTACATGTGTGAAAGAATTATAAAAATTAAATAATAGAATATAGGTTTAAATTAATTAAAAGGGAATCAGGTTAAAATCCTGAACTATCTCGTAGCTGTAATAGATGAATTTAAGTGCATTATGCCACTCGAAAACGGGGAAGGCGCGCTTAAATAATGATTCTTGAGTCAGAATACCTGCCCATATTTTCGCACTACAAACTCTACGAGTGATAGAGAGGGCTTTATAATGAAAATTTGTTTGTTGATTTTATATGATTAAGCATATTTTTGAATCGTTTCCTTCTAACACTTTAGTTAGAAGGATTTTTGTTTTGTAGACAGGCCTATACTACGAATTGTCAAAACGAGCCTATAACATGATTAGGCAGAATATCATCGTTTTCGCCGGGTGCTTCAATGCGATTATAGTTACATTATCTGGCCTTGCATTTTTAAATCAGATTGTAGGTGTAATTGTTTACTATGCTTCATCTATTTTTATTATTCTAAAATCTCCCAGAATGCTGCCATGGGGTGAAAATTCAAAGGAGATGTGAAATGGGAAAAATTATTATTTTATGTGCCATTTTTCTAATGGTGGGCTTTTTCTTCAAATGGAAAAAAGGGGATGGGACACATAATCATCACCATGGAACCGGACATAAACACGGCGAAGGGTTTTCAATTGATTTTTATGCTTATACTTCTAAAATCAGGCACTGGAATGCTACTTTTAAAGTATCTCTTTCTGTTTTGATATTGATTCTTTGTATTGTATTGGAAAACCCCTATGTATCTGTTGTGGTCATTATTGCAATGGCCTATCTGACCATTGTAAAAGGAGAGCTTCCAGTAAACGAATACTTGTCAATACTGGCGATTCCAATCATCTTTATCCTCCTTGGCACTTTTACAATTGCTATTGATTTTTCAAAGCAGCCGATGGGGCAGTATAACTTGTATCTTGGCTTCTGCTATGTGTTTACTTCTCAGGCAAAGCTTAAGGAAGTGGCATTTTTGATTCTGAAAGTTTTTGCAGCTATAAGTGCCCTACAAATGATGACACTGTCAACTCCATCCTCCGAGATTATATATGTGCTTCGAAAAGCACATGTTCCAAAGCTTATTGTAGAGCTGATGAACCTCATTTACCGTTATATTTTCATTTTAATGGATGTCTATACTAAAATGAAAAATTCCGCAGAATCTCGTCAGGGCTACTGTGATTTTAAGACTTCCTGCTATACATTTGGAAGCATTGCAAGCAATATGCTGGTTATTTCGCTTAAAAAGGCAAACGATTATTATGATGCCATGGAGGCCAGATGCTATGATGGGGATCTTATATTTTTGGAGGAAGATAAAAAGGTAGAGACAATACAGATTGCCTCTGCAGTAGTATTTATAATTTTTTTGATCCTGATATGGGGCGTTACAAGATAGAAAGGAGCTATTATGGGGAAATCAATATTAAAGGTCGAAGATCTATACTACGTCTACGGGAATGGAAAGTCTGCATTGGATGGTGTAAGCGTGGATATCTATGAAGGTGAGAAAATCGCTGTCATTGGTTCCAATGGATCGGGAAAATCTACATTTTTCTTGAATATAAACGGTGTATTTACACCTGAACAGGGAAAAATCATTTACCGGGGTACTGTCGTTAATAGAAAGAATTTAAAAGGACTTCGAAAAAATATCGGAATTGTATTTCAAGATGCGGACAATCAAATAATCGCATCTACAGTTAGGGCAGAAGTTGGATTCGGGCCGATGAATTTAAAGCTTCCAAAAGAGGAAGTACTAAAGCGAGTTGAGGAAGCACTGGCATACATGAACATATCAGATTTCAAGGATCGTCCGCCACACTATTTGAGTGGCGGTGAAAAGAAGCGCGTCACCATTGCGGGCATCATTGCTATGAAATCAGAAATCATTATCTTTGATGAACCGACTGCATCACTGGACCCTTTAAATGCACTGATACTAGAAGAAGTTTTGGCCAAGCTTGGTTCGGAGGGCAAGACAATGCTCATTTCCACCCATGATGTAGATTTCGCATACCGATGGGCGGAGCGAGTCCTTGTATTCTGCCAAGGGAAAATTATCGCAGATGGAACACCCTTAGAGATTTTTCAAAACACAGAAATTTTGAAACAGGCAAATCTAAAACAGCCAACCGTGATGGAGATATATGAATTGCTTGTAGAAAAACATCTGCTGGAAGATACTAGTGCCTATCCGAAAAGTATGCAAGAGTTCAAGGAAATGTTTGGAAAATAGTTGGATTTTCTAGGCGTTTTAGCTTAGATTAATATAAATTAAAAACAATAGAGGAGGAAAAAAATGAATCAGAAAGAAAAGAAAATTGTCTTTATTGCGATTGCTTTCGCATTAATTTTCGGGGTAGCCCCGGCAGCAAACGCAATGCACATCATGGAAGGATACCTTCCACCAAAATTCTGTATTATATGGGGTGTTATATGCGTTCCATTCTTAGTAGCAGGTTACTTATCAATTAAGAAAACATTAGCGAAGAATCGTAGATCCATCACTATTCTTGCTATGTCAGGCGCATTCATTTTTGTGCTTTCATCTTTAAAGATTCCGTCAGTAACAGGAAGTTGCTCACATATGACTGGTACCGGACTTGGTGCAATCCTATTCGGACCAATGGCAGTCAGCATCCTGGGGATTATTGTACTGCTTTTTCAGTCAATTTTGCTTGCTCATGGCGGACTGACCACTCTTGGTGCTAATACGTTTTCTATGGCTATTGCAGGACCGCTTATTACTTATGTAATCTACAAATCATGCCAGAAGCTCAAAGTCAATAAATATGTAGGTATTTTTCTGGCAGCATCAATCGGTGACTTATTAACCTATTGTGTAACAAGTTTTGAACTTGCACTTGCGTATCCGTCTGCAAACGGTGGTATCGCAGCATCTGTAGTCAAGTTCCTTGCAGTATTTGCACCGACGCAGCTTCCACTGGCAATTATCGAGGGTATTCTGACCGTTGTCATCATTATGGGTCTTGAAACATATGCAAAATCCGAATTAACAGAACTTGGATTCCTAAAGGGAGGCGAAAATTAATGGTAAAGACGAAAAAAAAGGTTATCATTTTATTAATTATTGCTGCATTAATTGCCATTATACCATTATTCACATTAAAGGGTGCTGAATTCGGTGGCTCAGATGATGCAGGAAGTAAAGTAGTTTCCGAGATTACAGGTACTGAGTATAAGCCTTGGTTTGAACCGGTTATGGAAACTTGGGTTGGCGGAGAATTACCAGGCGAAATTGAGAGTTTACTCTTTTGTCTACAGACAGGTATAGGAGTTGGTGTTCTATTCTTTTTCCTGGGAAGATTCGTAGAGAGAACTAAAAAAGAAAATCAGGGGAATAAAACTGAATAATGCTTTTTCATATAATTGGGATGAAAGTATCATTTATTGATTTAATATTATAATTATGGGTAATTAAAGTATTAATTGCTTTAGTTTAAAAGGGAAGACAGGTGGAAATCCTGCGCGGTCCCGCCGCTGTAAAAGAGGAGTCCTTATAAAAAATACCACTGGGAAACTGGGAAGGTTTTAAGGGCAATGAGACTTAAGCCAGAATACCTTTCTATAATTATACACAGTTAACTCTACGAGAGATAGGGAGGTGTTTTCAAAATATGGTGGTAAATGTAGAAAAGAGGTTCGAGTTGGTTAGCTATATGGCTGATATTGAAAAGGGAATTATTGAAAAAACACTGAATAAAAACGAAAACAATGTTAGCAAAACATCAAGAGAATTAAGTATTTCAAGACAAGATTTGCAATATAAAATAAAAAAATATAAGATAACCCTGAGATAATAAAGCATATGTATGCATATGCTAATAAAAGGAATATAGTGTAGTTAATTAGACCGTGTTTATAGTATTCTATGATACATTCTTATATAGATATAAAACGATAAGTATTAAATATATAGTTTGAAATATTATAGTAGCTATAGTAAACTATATGTAGAATATAATCGAATTATAGGAGTGTATATAAAAGTATGGAAGTAGTAAAAGTAAAAACAGAAGATGGTAAGGAAAGATATTTTGTTGCAGATGATAATGGATTGCCTATAGAACCAATATTAAAATTTATTAGGTTTAAGGATAACACCAATTTTGCGAGAAATACTTTAAGAATGTATTGTCAGCATTTAAAGTTGTACTTTGAATATCTACAACAAAGAGAATTAGATTTTCAAAAGGTAACTATTGATGACTTAGCTTTATTCGTGAACTGGTTACAGAATCCTTATAAGAGTTTAAAGGTAATTCCAACGCATCAAGTTGATGAAGCAAGAAGTCCAAGAACAGTAAATATTATAGTAAATGCAGTTTTATCGTTTTACGACTATATTTTAAGACACGAGGAATATAGCAATAACATTTCAGATAGACTTAAAAAGTTTGTATCTACTCCAAGTAGAAACTTTAAAGGTTTCTTATATGGAATAGCTCATGAACAAAAGAAAGTTTCAAGTAATATATTAAGATTAAAAGTCCCTAAGTCTAAACCTAAAACCATATCTAAGGACGAAATAGGAACGCTCGTTAGAGCTTGTAATAACCTTAGAGATAAGTTTCTATTAATATTGCTATATGAAACTGGAATGAGAATAGGCGAAGCCTTATCGTTATGGATTGAAGATTTTGATATAAGTGACATGATTATAGACCTACAAGATAGAGGCGAACTTGAAAATAACGCAGAGATTAAAACAGTGTCAAGTCCAAGAAGGATTGATATATCACAGAATTTAGCCGATACGTTTATGGAATATATAGCTGAATATCATACCGAAGAAGTTGAAACTAACCATATATTCATAAAACTAAGTGGTGAAAACAAGTATAAAGCTATGCATTATGTTGATGTTGATAATTTATTTAGAACATTAAAAAAGAAAACTGATATATATGTTACACCCCATATGTTTAGGCATACATCAATAACTACTCTTAGAATGGCGGGTTGGCAACCAGAATTACTTAGAATAAGAGCAGGACATAAAAATATTTATACTACTATGAATACTTATATTCACCCTTCTGACAAAGAAATAACGGAAGAGTTTAATAAAACTCAACCGAATTTGAGATTAGATATTTACAATGAAGGGGATGAATAAGATGAAAAATTTACAACGGATAAAAGGTAATCAACAAAGTAAGTATGATGAAATAATTGAGTATTTGAAGCAAGATAATGGATATTGGCTAGAGAATGATAAATGGGATTTAACAGAAGAATTTTTTGTAAGAAAAAAAGTTTATACTTCAAGATATATTGACTTTCTTTCTTTTAAAAATGAGCTGATAAAGAATGAAATTAAATATTATGTGTTATTTAATTTTAAGGAATATCATCTTAAAAAATCACAGTTGTTAAATATAAGTTATAGGTTAAATCCTATGGCAATCTTTATTGAAAAATCATATAAAGATATAAATAGTTTTAATATGATTGAAGATAAAAACGCATTGTTAATAAAATGGAAAAGCCATTTATTAATATCAAATATAAATACTGATAATAGCTTAAATATTTGCAATTCCATATTAAGCTCTCTATACGATTTTATTAAAGATTTTTATGATGATAGAGAAGAAACCGAAAAAGATATATGGTATTCAAAGAATATTAGAGGTGCTAAAATACCTGCAAGTGGTGCTAATAATGCAATAAATAATCAACTTAATTTTAATAATATTCCTGTTTATTATGGAGATATGGTCAAACGATATTTTAAAACTATTATAACTAAAAAGAGTTGGAATCATTGTGTTCAGATTACAAATAATTTAAATTATTTCTTTAATAAGTTTTATTCCAATGGATATAAAAATGGATTTATGGAAAATTTATCAAGACAAGATATAGAAAACTATTTATATTGGTTGGGCAATGATTATAAAGACAAAAACCCAACATACAGATGTAAATTTATATCTTATATTAGAACATTCTTAGAATATATTCAAATGGCTCAATATGATAAAGCTCCTAAAAAAGAGATATCATTTTTAATATTCCAAGATGATATTCCTAAAAGAGAATTAAATAAAGATGAAGTTAAGAAAGCTAAATTTATCCCAGAGCCTATATTAAAACAATTAGATAATAACATTATGGATTTAGATAGACCGCAGTATATATCTATTTATATTCTCCTTAGAGAAACAGGATGGCGTGGTACTGATATATTAAATCTTAGATATCATAATTGCTTAGAACAAATTTGGAATAACAAAGAGCAAAGCTATAACTACTACTTATGTGGTGAAATAACCAAAACAGATATAGCACTACTTAAAATACCTATAAGAGATAAAGTTGCTGAAATGGTTCAAAAATCTATTGATAAAGCTAAGGAGTTAAGTACAGAAGAAAATAATCCAAAGAAGTATTTATTTAATACTTATGAAGGAAAGTTAAAAGGAAGACCGTTAAACAAGGCATCATTATTAATAACTATTAAAAGGCTAATTGAACAAAAAGAAATTAGAAATATTAATGGTGAGTTATATCACTTTAGACTACATTCACTAAGACATACAAGGGCTAAGGAATATGTAGAACAAGGCATGGGAATAAGTATTATACAACAGATTTTAGGACATCAGAGCATTCAAATGACAGTTCATTATGCTACTGTTAGTGAGAATATGCTTTACGAGAAATGGAAGAATACCGAGGATTTAGAACTCTTTAAAGTAAATACTGAAACTAATGAACTTATAGAGGTAGATACATCAACTGACGCAGGAGAAAATCTTATTAGATATGAATATGTTAAAAAGAATTTAGACGCTGTAAGAGTACCATTTGGAGTATGTTTTAAAGCTTCTAAAATCCCTTGTAAGCAACAAATGAACCATTGTTTAACTTGTGCAAGTTTCTGTACTACTACCGAAAATGTCCCCGAATACGAGGAAGAAATACTAAAAGTTAAAACACAGATTGAAGTTAGTGATAAATTTGGCAGAGAATTATGGTCAGAAAAGAATAAGCAGTATCTAAATATATTAGAGAAAACATTAGGAAAAGTTAAAGAACAAAAGTTGGTTCATAAGAACGGTAAATCAAGGGAGGATTCATAATGGCAGACCATACTAAAGGATTAAAAGAATATGCAAAAAATAAAAGTAAGATTACTTTGGAAAAGGTGGATAAAGCCATTAGGGAACTTTCTTTGACTGAACAGAAAATCAACTTCAATAGTGTTTCTCAATTAGGTGGGATTTCTAAAACTTTTCTTTATAATAATGAAGAGACTAAGAAAAGAATTGAGGAACTTAGGGATAATCAAACGAGTAGGACTATGAATCAAAGAGCTAAATATGATAAAACAGCTAAATCTAAAGACATTATCATAATGGCTAAGGATAAAAAGATTAAAGAACTTGAAGAAGAGAATAGGAAGTTAAAAGAGCAATTAGAGATTCTTAGAGGTAAGTTATATGAAAAATTATAAACTACATTGTTTATATGTAGTTTATGTGCAAACATAGCTATGACAAGAGGCTTACTATCTTGTACACGAGATATAACAAGGAGAAATGAATATAATGGGGAAATTAAAAAACGGATATGTTCAAATTTATACGGGGAATGGCAAGGGGAAAACGACTGCAGCTGTAGGACTAGCTGTACGTGCAGCAGGAAATGGATATACTGTATTTATGGTGCAATTTTTGAAGGGAAGTAAAACTGGTGAAATTGAAAGTGCAAAAAAACTGGCTCCCTTTTTTAATATATTTAGGTTTGAGAAAAAAAGAGGTTTTTTTTGGACATTAAATGCAGAGGAAAAAAATGAATTAAAAGAAGAGGTACAAAAGGGATATGAATTTTGTAGCGAAGCATTAAAAGAAGAAAAATGCGACATACTTATCATGGATGAGGTAATGGGAGCATTGAACAATCAACTAATAAGTGAAGAACAACTACTAGAATTAATGGAGAATAAACCTGGTAATATAGAATTGATTTTAACAGGGAGAGACGTACCTAAAGCTATAATAGATAAATCAAACCTTGTAACTGAGATGAAGGATATTAAACATTATTTTAACGAAGGAATACCATCTAGAGAGGGTATAGAGTTTTAATTATAAAAAAATTGGTATATAAAGTCAAACAATAAAGCGAGCATAACTTATGTTTGCTTTATCTTCATGGTTATATTGAAAATTAAATAAATGATTTATGGTTTTAAAGTTGTAGCTTAAAATTAAAAGGGAAACAAGTGAAAATCTTGTGCGAGCCCGTCACTGTAATGAGGAGCAAATTCGCTTGTATATCCACTATTTATAAAATAGGAAGGATGCGAATTGCAATGATACTAAGTCAGGAGACCTGCCATAAGGAACAATACTGATTACTCACGTGGATGTTGGGAGGTGTTATAAATATGGGCAAAATAAATAAGTTAAAGAAATTTTCATTGAATGATTTATTTAATACTGCATATTTAAATTTAAAAAGAGCAGGTGCATATGGATGTTTCCCAGAACCACCTCAAATTCTAAAATTAAGTCAATAATATTGATATTTAGAGTTTGAAGGGGGAATTATTATGGATATGTACAAAAACTTAGGCAAAGAATTTATTGTCAATATAACAGGAAATAGAGAAGCCGATAGGATTATTATGAAAGAATTTAATAAAAACTCTGTTACAAATAAAGCTCAATTAAAAAAGATTTTATGGAAGAGATTAAAAGAAACTTTTAAAAGAAAGTAATTTAATATAGCATATAAAGGTATGAGATGTTTTGCATCTTATTTAAAAGGGAATCGGGTGGAAATCCTGAATGGTCCCGCCGCTGTAATGGTGAGAAGCTTTAAATTATACCACTGACAATTTTGTTGGGAAGGATTAAAGCGACTATGATCCAAAGTCAGAAGACCTGCCTTTATTAATGCACCAAGAACGCTACGAGTGATAGGGGGTGTGACGCATATTTGTATTAAAATGCATTTTATATTTTGTGTTTTTACAAATATGGTTAATATTGTTATCAAGTCCTTTAGCATAAATGCTAAAGGGCTTAATTTTTTGTGAGGGAGTAGGAATTATAATTATTCTACAAAGTACAGGTGATACAATTTGTTGAATAATTTACAATTACAAGGAGCGAAATATTATGGAGTGGCAAGTGAGATATAAAGAAAAGGTAGTTACTGCTAAAGAAGCTTCAGAAAAAATAAAAGCTGGGGATCGGGTAATTGTTGGTCATGCAGTTGGAGAACCTAAATTAGTTATAGGTGCTATGACTGAAAATAAGGAAAGGTACGGAGAAGTAGTTCACATGGTAGGTATGGGAAAAGGAACGTATGCAAGGGAAGTTATAAATAGTGATATAGGGGATTTAACAACCTGCTTTTTTTCAGAAATGCCAAGATTATTCAGAGAAGAGTATTTAAAGGTTAATGTGGCTATAATCCAAGTTTCGGAGCCTGACGAACATAGTTTTTGTAGCTTTGGAGTTTCAAGTGGCTACGCTAAAGTAACTGCGGAGTGTGCAGATATTGTTATAGCAGAAGTTAATAAGAAGATGCCAAGAGTTTTAGGAGATAACTTTATACATGTTAAAGATATAGACTATATGGTAGAGGCTGACTATAAAGTTATGGAACTAAAAAAAGGTGAAATAGGAGATGCAGAAAATGAAATAGGAAGAAACTGCTCCTTAATTATAGAGGATGGATCAACATTACAACTTGGAATAGGCGCTATACCAGATGCCATACTTTTAAATTTAAAGGGTAAAAATGATTTAGGCATACATTCAGAGATGATATCAGATGGAGTAGTAGACCTTGTAGAAGCTGGAGTTATAAATAACAAGAGAAAGACTATTCATAAAAATAAGATAGTAGCTGCGGTTTTAATGGGAACAAAGAAACTATATAATTTTGCTAATAATAACCCAATGATAGATATGTTATCTGTTGATTATGTAAATGATCCATATGTTATAAGTCAAAATGATAGTATGGTATCAATAAGTTCATGTACACAAATAGATTTGATGGGACGAATAGTATTAGAGTCTATAGAATTAAAACAATTTAGTGGAGCCTACGAACAAGTAGATTTTATTAGAGGTGCAAATAAATCAAAAGGTGGTAAAGCGATAATAGCAGTTCTATCAACAGATTTTAATGGTAAGGTTTCTAGAATAGTTCCATTAATAGATAATGAAGCTACAGCATCGACATCAAGGACGGATGTTCATTATGTAGTTACCGAGTATGGTATAGCGGAACTAAGGGGAAAGACATTAAAAGAAAGAGGGAGAGCTTTAATAAATATAGCTCACCCTAAATTTAGGAAAGAATTAATCAAAGAGTGGAAAAGAAGATTTAGCAGCACCGCAGGCGATGATTTAATGATTAAGAGGTCGTGTCAATGATTGGAGTGAATTAGTCGATTAATTCAATATGCTTTGGGAGGGATTTTTATTGACGTTATAATAAATAGAAGAAGTGGAGTGCCACTTTATATTCAAATTAAACAACAGATTATAGATAAAATAGAAAAAGGAACTCTCAAAGTTGGAACAAAATTACCTACAGAAAGAGAATTATCTAAAATTTTAAAAGTAAGCAGAAATACTGTAAGCACTGCATATAATGACTTGGAACAAGAGGGGGCTTTGAAAGCTCATCAAGGGAAGGGAACGTTTGTAACTGAAGATTTTATATCTTGGGAAATTAAAAATAAAATAATAAAATTCATTGACTTAGGACTAGAGGGAGCTCTGAAAAGTGGAATGAAGCTAGAAGAGTTTTTAGACATAGTAGATCGAAGGGTAGATGCAAAAAACATATATTAGATAAATTTAGTAATAAGAATGGAGTATGTTTAAAGCGTATCATATAGAAGTAGAAGGCACCCATTAAATCATATTCTGCGAAGCTGCAATATCAACGAATATATCATAGTATGCAAGCTATAAACAAAGGAGAGAAAATTTAAATGAAAAAGATAATAATTATGATTTTATCAGTATTTATGGCATTTGGAGCAACTGGATGTAGCAATAAAGAGGAATCAACCGTACCTAAAAGAGAAACTAAAGTAGAAAATAGTAATAAACAGTCCTCACATTACCCTGTTACAATCACAACATATAATTATTCTAAGCAACCTGTTAAACTTACTTTTGAAAAATCACCAGAAAAGGTTGTTGCAGTATATCAGAATTCAATAGAAACATTATTAGCATTAGGATTGCAGGATAAGATAATTGCAGCATCTGGGTTAGATCATGATGTTAAAGATGAATATAAAAGTTCTTTCAGCAAGTTGAAGTATTATGGAAAAGCACCCGCAAAAGAGGAGGTTATTGCATTACAACCTGATTTCATATTGAGCTGGTATTCTGTATTTGGTGAAAAAAATCTTGGGGATGTAGGTTTTTGGCATGAAAGAGGGATAAATACATATATGTCACAAAACAGTGGTGTTATTAAACCAAATACGCTGCAAAATGAATATGATGATATTTTAAATATGGGTAAAATTTTCAATGTAGAGGATAGAGCTAATGAAATAGTTAATACAATGAGAAAGGAAATTGAAAAGGCTAAGGGCTTTGTTAGAGGAAAAGAAGCTGTTAAAACAGTAATCCTAGAAGTGGAAAAAAACGGAACATATCGAATTTATGGGGAAGACAGTGTTGGTGGCGATATTGCAAAGAGAGTTGGAGCAAATTTAGTAGCAAAGTCAAATGGTAAAATGGGAAATGAAGATTTGATAAAGCTTAATCCTGATGTAATTTTCACTGTTTATTACGGCAAAGAAATTGATAAAGAGGCTGCATTAAAAAGCATTATAAGCAATCCGGCGCTCTCAAGCATTTCGGCAATAAAGTCAAAAAGGGTTCATCCGATAATGTTAAGTGAAGTTTATGCTAGCGGTATCAGAACTTTAGATGGTATAAAAACAATTTCAAAAGGATTATATCCTGAATTATATGGAAATAAATAAGAATGAAGAGAATTTATAAGAATAATACACAAAATGGTTTGATCAATGGAACACCTACTTATATATGTGTTTCCATTATACTTGTTATTATCTTGATTTTTTCAATTCTAACAACCGTAACTATGGGCTCTGTTGAGATTTCTATAAAAAATGTATATGAAATCATAATATATAAGTTATTTAACATTGGTGATGCAAAGTTTTTATCAAGTGGTGCGATACATGATATTGTATGGTTTATAAGGCTTCCAAGAATTATTTTGGCAGTTGCTGTTGGAATAGGTCTTTCAGTATGCGGGGTCATAATGCAAGCGATTGTAAAAAATCCATTAGCAGATCCTTATATATTAGGTATTTCTTCAGGAGCGTCGTTAGGTGCTACCTTAGCTATCATGCTTGGGGTAGGTGTTTTTTTTGGCAGTAATTATGTAGGGATATGTGCTTTTCTAGGAGCGTTTGCAATATCAATACTTGTATTAACCCTTGCAAATGTAAATGGGAGAGCTAATTCAACAAAGCTTTTGCTGGCGGGTATGGCATTAAGTAGTGTGTGTTCAGCATTTTCAAGTTTTATTGTATACTTCGCTAATGATAGAGAGGGTATGCAGAGTATAACATACTGGCTTATGGGAAGCCTTGCAGGCGCAGAATGGCAAAATATAAGGATAATTATTCCGGTTGTAATAGTAGCTACACTATTTTTTATTACTCAATATAGAACGCTTAATTTAATGCTACTTGGTGATGAAGTTTCTATAACTTTAGGTACAGACCTTCAGAAGTATCGACAATTTTATCTTATAATTACATCAGTTGTAATTGGATTCATTGTATACTCATCAGGGATTATTGGATTTGTGGGACTTATTATCCCTCATCTTATAAGAATGATATTTGGAACAGATCATAAAAGAATTATTCTACTATCTGCATTAACAGGAGCTATATTTTTGGTTTGGGCAGATGTTTTATCCAGAATTATAATACCTGGAAGTGAACTTCCTATAGGAATATTAATTTCTATGATTGGTGCCCCAATCTGTATATATCTTATGGTAAGTAAATCATATGGATTTGGAGGTGATAATTGATGGAAATAAAGACTTTAGATGTAGAAACTTATTTAGGTGGAAGTCATATTTTGAAGGGGTTAAGCATACATGCAAAGAAAAAAGAATTCGTAGGCATTATAGGACCTAATGGAAGTGGTAAAAGTACACTTTTAAAATGTATATATCGAACCCTACAGCCTTCTACAGGAACTGTATTTTTGGATGATAAAAATATTAAAGAGTTTTCTATGAGAGAAAGTGCAAAAAAAATGGCTGTGGTGTCTCAACATAATAATTATAATTTTGATTTTACTGTTTCTGATATGGTTCTAATGGGACGAGCACCGCATAAAAAGTTTATAGAAAAAGATAATGCACAGGATTATATAATTATGGAAGAGTCTTTAGAAAAAGTGGGTATGACAGAGTATGCTAAACGAAGCTTTTCAACCTTATCAGGGGGAGAAAAGCAAAGAATAATTCTTGCAAGAGCCTTGGCACAAAAAACAGAATGTCTTATTCTAGATGAACCTACAAATCATCTAGATATAAAGTATCAGCTTCAGTTTATGGCTACTGTAAAGGGACTTGGGGTCACAGTTATATCTGCTATTCATGATTTAAATATTGGTGCTTTATATTGTGATAAAATTTATGCCATGAAAGCAGGTAAAATTGTTAGTTATGGAACACCAACAGAAGTCTTAACCAAAGAATTAATAAAGTCTTTGTATGAGGTTGATGCTAAAGTTACAGAGGATAAAGAAACTGGTATTTTAAATATTATGTATAAACCTTCTTATATAAAATGATATTTTATATAACTTTTTATATCAAGTACAATTTCTTCAATTATATCTTTGATTTGCATATTCCTTGTGCCTGGGATATAAATACCATGTTTTTGTAGTGGAAGTATATATTTAGTACAATCCATATTAAATATTGACGTGGCAATCATGGGAGTAATTTCACCGTTAATGCCACAACTACATATTATTCCAATTGGAACGATTATACTATCGATTTTATTTTTCTTGCAAAATGAGCAAATTGATTCCTCACCAGTTATACCAATATTTGCACCGGTTCTTACCATATTTGAACAAGCGAATGTATTTGTACCAAGTGCAATAATATAGATATCTAGGTCAATTTCTTTACGGAGTTTTTTTATGATTGTTTGACCGAGACCTGTCCCTTGTGCGTCTATTACAGCTTACTGGAAAAAAAGAAAGTTTAAATTCTAAAGGCCAAGTTTGTGTGAATGATTAAATACTAGATAAATATAGTTAAGTTAATCGATAACATTGTAGGTTATAAAATTAAATAAATTACTTATCTTATGTAGGTGTTATAAAATCAAACATAATTACTCATTTTTCAAAAAAATTCAAATAGAACACTGAATTTTTACTAAAGAAATTTTGACAATTAAGTATTTTAAATGTATACTTGAATCATGGAATAATATAGTTTATTTAACTTAATATTGAACTTAAAGGTATGAGATGTTTTGCATTTCATTTAAAAGGGAACCAGGTGAAAAGCCTGAACGGTCCCGCCGCTGTAATGGTGAGAAGCTTTAAATTATACCACTGACAATTTTGTTGGGAAGGATTAAAGCGACTGTGATCCAAAGTCAGAAGACCTGCCTTTATTAATACACCAATAACGCTACGAGTGATAGGGGGTGTGACGCATATTTGTATGAAAATGCATTTTAAATTTTGCATTTTTTACAAATATGGTTGGTATTATTATCAAGCCCTTAGCATAAATGCTAAAGGGCTTAATTTTTCGTTGAGAAAGAAATTATGATTATTTTACAGAGGATAGGTAATACAATTGATAATTATAAGGAGGCATATTATGAAAACAAAGATAAAGGAATTTGTGCTTATAAACATAGGAATGTTTATGGTATCAGCAGGTTTATATTTCTTTTTAATGCCAAATAATTTAGCGACAGGTGGGGCGAATGGATTAGCAATAGTTATAAATAAATTTACAGGGCGATTATCCGTAGGTTGGATAATGATTATAATAAACCTTATTTTGTTTGCAATGGCATTTATTGCTATAGGAAAGAGTTTTGGTGGGAAAAGTGTGTATGCAAGCTTTGGTGTAGGAGGTATTATAATTGTATTTCAAAAGTTTATACCTATTAATAATTCAATTACAGGAGATATTTTACTGGAACTTATATTTGGAATACTAATATCAGGAATAGGTACAGCTATAGTATTTAATCAAAATGCTTCAACAGGGGGGACAGATATATTAGCTAAGATATTAAATGAATTTTTCTATATAAATTTAGGAAAAGGAGTTTTAATGTGTGATTTAATTATAATTTTAATGGCAGTTTTTGCTTTTGGAGTTAAGCTATCATTATATGCAATGCTTGGAGTTATAATTAATGGTTTTCTTATAGATCACATCATAGATGGAATAAATGTGTGCAAAGAAGTTACAATTATAAGTAAGAACAGCGATAAGATAAGAAAATATATAAGAGAAGAGCTAGATAAAACATCTACTGTATATAACGGAGTAGGGGATTTTTCAGATGAGAATAAAGAAGTTGTTGTGGTTATAGTAGGAAGAAGTGAGTTTATAATACTTAAAAGATTCATAAGATTTGTTGATAAGGATGCTTTTGTAACAGTGAATAATATTTATGAAGTTTTTGGATACGGATTTAAATCGTTAACACATTAAATATGAATTTCATGTATATTTAATTCAAAGTAAATTAGCTGTTTAATTTTTATGAAAATCTCAGAAATATCGGTGCTTTATTTGATTAAATAAAGATTGCATGAATGAAATTGTATAACTAATAGAGAGAATTTGTTTAAAGGGGATAATATATATTGTGAGTGGAAGTTTAGATAATATAGAAGAAAAGACTGCGGAAAGAATAAAAAATGATATTTTTAATATAAGTAAAATGATAATAGAAGATAATAATATGATAGAAGTAATAAAGATGGCAAACAAGGTTTCTAGGGTGAATACCACAGTTCTTGTTCAAGGGGAAACAGGAGTTGGAAAAGAAGGAATTGCTAAGTATATACATTATAATAGCTTAAGAAAAAAGGAATCGTTCGTTGTTATAAATTGTGGTGCGATACCTAAAAACTTAATAGAATCTGTGCTTTTTGGATATGAAGCAGGAGCTTTTACAGGCGCAAATAAGCAGGGGAAGATAGGACTATTTGAGCTTGCTGATAAGGGAACTATATTTTTAGATGAGGTTGGAGAGTTATCACAAGAGGCTCAGGTTGAACTTTTAAGGGTTGTACAAGAACATGAGATAGAAAGGATAGGCGGATTAAAGACAGTAAAGGTGGATGTTAGGATAATAGCGGCAACAAACAAAAATTTAAAGGAAATGATAAAGAAAAACTTATTTAGAGAGGATTTATACTATAGACTTAGTGTTTTTCCTATAAACATACCTCCTCTTAGAGAAAGAAATGGAGATATTGTACCACTCATAAAGTTTTTCATGGAAGAAATAAATGAAATGTATGGATTGAAAAGTTATTTTAGTGATGAGGCTTTAGATTGTTTAAAGGCTTACTCTTGGCCAGGCAATATAAGAGAACTTAAAAATATAGTTGAAAGATCTTTAGTTATGAGTGATAACAAAATTATAATTACAAAATATCTTCCTAAATATATAAGAAAAAGCTATAAAAGAAATGAAATAGAATTTAGTATAAGTAATTTAAGTATAAAAGGACATAATTTGAAGGATATAATTCGAATTATAGAAGAGGAGATAATCGACGATGCAATGAGACGTTATGGAAATATAAGAATGGCAGCAAAGGCTTTGGGGGTTAATCCATCTACATTAGTTAGAAAAAGGCAGAAATATAATAAGTAAAATTAAAAGAAAACTCTTTAAACTTATACTAAAGTTTAAAGAGTTTTCTTTTTTTTATGAATAAAAGTATGCAAAATTCATTTGTATGCATTTTTGCATATGCCCTAGTTTGAAGGGGTTGATTCAATAAGTTGAAAAAGGTCGCAATTTAACAATATGATTATAAGGAAAACAATCTTATGAAAAATTTGTTAATAAGGCTTAAGTATAGAACTTTAAAGGGTTTAGCTATTAAAGAAATAATAAATTATATAGTTGGCGCGGTTATTGCTTAATATATAAATATAAATGGGGGGATATATTAGGCTATTAATGCAAGTAAACAATATATTGGTAGTTTATGGGAGTTAAAATAAAAGGCTTATTATTTAAAATTAAAAACAAGGGGGAAATAAGATGTTAGGAACAATTACCGAAAAGATATTGAAGGAACATATTGTAGAAGGTATACCTAAGGCAGGTGAGGAAGTAGCTCTTAAAATTGATCACACATTGACACAGGATGCCACTGGGACAATGGCTTACTTACAATTTGAAGCTATTGGTATAAAACGTATCAGAACTGAGCTGAGTGTGAGTTTTGTGGATCACAATACGTTGCAGACGGACTTTAAAAATGCTGATGATCACCGATTTTTACAATCGGTTTCAGAAAAATATGGAATTCATTTTTCAAGGCCTGGAAACGGTATTTGCCATCAGATTTTTTTGGAGAGATTTGCGCGTCCTGGAAAAACATTAATTGGCTCTGATAGTCATACACCAACTGCAGGTGGAATTGGTTCATTTGCACTTGGTGCAGGAGGTCTTGATGTGGCTGTTTCAATGGCGGGTGGAACTTTCAGGTTAAAATATCCTAAGGTTGTTGGTGTTAAGCTGACTGGAAAGCTTCCTGAATGGGTTTCTGCGAAGGATATCATTCTTGAGATATTACGTCGCATAAACGTTAATGGAGGAGTAGGAAAGGTACTGGAATATTTCGGTCCTGGTATTAAAAATTTAAGTGTTCCTGATCGTGCTACTATTACAAATATGGGAACAGAAACTGGATGTACTACAAGTATTTTCCCAAGTGATGAAATCACAAAGGAATTTTTAAAAGCGCAGGGAAGAGAAGATCAATGGGTGGAAATTGTACCTGATGAGAATGCTCGGTATGATGAAATTATGGAAATTAACCTGGATGAAGTGGAACCCATGGTAGCGCTTCCTCACAGCCCAGGCAATGTTAAGACAGTAGCTGAAATGGCTGGAATAAAAGTTGATCAGGTAGCTATAGGTTCATGTACAAATTCATCTTTAAGAGACCTTTTGGTTGTAGCAAAAGCTATAGAGGGAAAAACAGTTTCAGAGAAGTTGCATATGACTATAAGTGCTGGTTCAAGGCAGGTTGTTGAGCATCTGATTGACAGTGGAAATATGAAGAACCTTGTTAAAGCAGGTGCCAGAATGCTTGAAAACACTTGTGGACCATGCATTGGAATGGGGAGTGCTCCTTGCTCTAAGGGTGTTTCTGTAAGAACCTTTAATAGAAACTTTGAAGGAAGAAGTGGTACAAAAGATGCCACAACTTATTTGGTAAGTCCTGAAACAGCGGTTGCAACTGCAATTACAGGCGTTTTAACTGATCCAAGAACCCTTGGAAAATGTCCGCAATTTGAAATGCCAGATAAATTTTTAATTAATGATAATATGATTATCCAGCCGTTGTCTTTTGAAAAGGCCAAGGAAGTTAATGTTCAGTTTGGTCCCAATATTGCACCTTTACCGGATTTTCCAGCACTTCCAGATGTACTTACTGGAGAAGTCCTTATTAAACTTGAAGATAATATTACTACTGATCATATAATGCCTGCAGGCGCCAAAATACTGCCGCTACGAAGTAATATACCTGAAATATCAAAATATGTGTTTGAAGCACTTGATAGTAATTTCTATAAAAAAGCACATGAAAAGCAGGGAGGATTTATTATTGCTGGCAAAAATTATGGACAAGGCTCAAGTCGTGAACATGCGGCACTTGCACCAAAATATCTAGGGGTTAAAGCAGTTATTGTAAAATCATTTGCACGTATTCACCTTGCTAACCTTATTAATTTTGGAATCGTACCACTTATATTTAAAAGTCCAGAGGATTATGACAAGATTGAAGTGGGTGATGAACTTTCAGTTACTATTGGCGATTTGAAGGGTGAGGCTACATTAAAGAATTCAACAAAGAATATAGACATTGCAGTTATTAATACACTTTCAGGATTAGATGCAGAAATCTTGAAGATGGGTGGGAAATTATCTTGGATTAAGAGCAAAATTGTCTTGGATTAAGGGTGAAATTGTTTATTATAATTAATAGCTTAAGGAGGAAATATAATTATGAATAAAAAGATTGAAATGACAGTTCCACTAGTAGAGATGGATGGAGATGAAATGACCCGTATCCTTTGGAAAATGATTAAGGATATACTTCTTTTGCCATATGTAAACCTTAAAACTGAGTACTATGACCTTGGGATGAAATCAAGAGATAACACAGATGACAAGGTTACATTTGATTCTGCTGAAGCAATTAAAAAGTATGGTGTTGGTGTAAAATGTGCAACAATTACGCCTAATGCGGCCAGGGTAGTGGAATATGAGCTAAAGAAGATGTGGAAAAGCCCTAATGGGACAATAAGAGCTATGCTTGATGGTACAGTTTTCCGTGCACCAATTATAGTAAACACAATTCAGCCATATGTGAAGACATGGAAAAAGCCAATCACAATCGCAAGACATGCATATGGAGATATTTATAAGAATCTTGAATATAAAGCGGAGGAACATGGAAAGGCAGAGCTTGTATTTACTAACAATGCAGGTAAGGAAATTTTCAGAGATACTATTCATGAGTTTGAAGGCACAGGCGTAGTAATGACAATGCATAACATTGATAAATCTATTGAAAGCTTTGCTAAGTCATGTTTTGCCTATGCATTGGACAAGAAAATTGATCTTTGGTTCTCTTCAAAAGATACAATTTCTAAAATTTACGATGCTGATTTTAGAGAGATATTCCAAAAGATATTTGAGGAATCATATGCTGACAGATTCAAGGAAGCTGGGATAATATATTTCTACACATTAATTGATGATGTAGTTGCTCGTATTGTAAAGAATGAAGGCGGAATGCTTTGGGCATGTAAAAACTATGATGGTGATGTTATGTCTGATCTAGTTGCTTCTGCTTTTGGAAGTCTTGCTATGATGACATCAGTACTTGTTTCTCCAAATGGATATTTTGAATATGAAGCTTCACATGGTACAGTACAGAAGCATTACTACAAGTACCTAAAGGGAGAAAAAACTTCAACAAATCCAATGGCTACAATCTTTGCATGGACTGGAGCACTTAGAAAACGTGGAGAGATTGACGGGAATTTAGAGCTTGTAAGTTTTTCAAACAAACTTGAAACTGCATGTACCGATATAATTGATCAAGGAATTATCACAAAGGATTTAGAACAGCTATCAGAAGCGACTAATAAGAATATTGTTAATTCAGAGGAGTGGTTAAATTTAGCTGCAAAACAACTTGAAGTTTTACTTACGCAGAATTAATGGAATGGCTACAAATTCAGGTGAATTATGTAATTACTTATCTGGAAGCGTTAAAAAGGCTTAGATTATTGGAGGTGAAGGTAATGAAAATTATTAAGAATGCAAAATCTGGAACGTTGGAATCATCCGACATTCAAATAATGCTTGTATCAAATGAAAATGCGGGTATAGAAATTGAACTTAAAAGCAATGTACAAAAGCAATTTGGAAATCAGATTAAAAAGGTTATCAAAGAAACTTTGGAAGAAATGGGAATAGACGATATCAGAGTAGTTGCTACAGATAAAGGAGCATTAGATTGCACAATCAAGGCAAGAGTAGAGTGTGCAGTTTATAGGGCTTGTGGGATTAAAAAGGAGTATGATTGGGAGGTAATAGATCAATGGAACGTTTAAGAAGAACTATGTTGTTTGTTCCTGGAAATAACCCTGGGATGCTAAAAGATGCAGGTCTTTATGGAGCGGACTCCTTAATGTTTGACCTTGAGGATGCAGTTGCAATTTCTGAAAAAGACTCAGCCAGGTTTTTAGTTTACAATGCTATAAAGACACTGGATTATGGTGATACAGAAATAGTTGTTAGAATTAATGCACTTGATAATCCATTTGGAAAAGAGGATATTGAAGCAGTTGTCAGAGCAGGTGTAGATGTAATTAGATTACCAAAAACAGAGATAAAAGAAGATATAATGGCTGTGGAAGCGATTATTGAAGAGGTAGAAAGAAAAATTGGAAGAGAAATAGGGAGCACTAAAATGATGGCAGCTGTTGAAAGTGCTATTGGAGTAATAAATGCGTATTCTATTGCAATATCAAGCAAAAGGCTTATTGGAATTGCACTGGGTGCAGAAGATTACGTAACAAACCTTAAAACAAAAAGGTATGCTGATAGTATGGAACTAATGGGGGCGAGAAGTCAGATCGTTATTGCAGCAAGAGCAGCTGGAATTTATGCACTGGACACTGTTTATTCAAATATTGATGATGAAGAAGGTTTTAAAAGAGAAGTCGAATTCATAAAACAGCTTGGTTTTGACGGCAAGTCTGTTATTAATCCAAAACAAATTAAGCCAGTTCATGAAATTTATTCACCAACAGAACAGGAAATAAGAAAATCAAGTGACATTTTTAGAGCTGCAAAGGCTGCAGAAAAACAAGGGCTTGGGGTTATATCCTTAAATGGAAAGATGATAGATAAACCTATTATAGAGAGAGCAGAGAGGTTATTACAACTAGCCAATGCTGTAGGTTTGTATAAGGAGGACATAGAAGATGAAGAATAGCATTGGCAGAGATATTCCAGAAAATATTATTAAAGATAGGATGCTATATCAAGGTGAATTTTCCATGGACTCAAGTATAGTAAAGACTGGACCTAAGGTTAAGCCAGTTAAACCTTGTGAAAGCAAGCTTTTAAACAATATCGAAGAGGCTATTTTAAAATGTGGATTAAAGGATGGAATGACTATTTCTTTTCATCATCACTTTAGAGAAGGGGACTATGTTTTAAATATGGTAGTAGATACTATTGCTAAACTTGGAATAAAAAATTTAACATTAGCTTCTAGTTCTCTTAGTAGTGTACACAGGTCTTTAGTTAAACATATTAAAAATGGAGTAATATCAAGGATTTCCACTAGTGGTTTAAGAGGAGAATTAGCAGAAGAAATTTCAAAGGGATTAATGAATGAACCAGTGATTATTAGATCACATGGTGGAAGAGCAAGGGCAATAGAAGATGGTGAGATTAAGATTGATGTAGCATTTCTAGGTGCACCTTCCTCTGATGAATATGGCAATGCAAGTGGATCAAGAGGCATTGCCAATTGTGGTTCAGTAGGTTATGCAAAGATGGATGCGATATATGCAGACAAGGTAGTTATCATTACAGATTTTCTAGTTTGTTTTCCTAATATGCCTGCAAGTATTCTACAAACTAATGTTGATTATGTAGTCAAAATAGATAAAATAGGGGACCCTGCTGGAATAGCGTCTTGTGCCACAAGATATACTAAAAACCCAAAGGAACTATTGATTGCAGAATATGCAAGTAAGGTAATAACAGAATCTGAATACTTTAAAGAGGGATTCTCATTTCAAACTGGGACTGGAGGCTCTGCACTTGCTGTAAGTAGATTTTTAAGAGATAAGATGATAGAAAAAGGAATTAAGTCAAGTTTTGCATTAGGTGGAATAACTAAGCCGATTGTTGAGATGCATGAAGAAGGTTTAATAAAACATATTTTTGATGTACAAGGTTTTGATTTGAGTGCAGTCCAGTCAATAGATAAAAATCCAATGCATCATGAGATAGATGCATCCTTTTATGCAAATCCTCATAATAAGGGGTGTATAGCCAATAAATTAGATGTAGTAGTTTTATCAGCATTAGAAATAGATACCGATTTTAATGTAAATGTAATGACTGGCTCAGATGGGATTTTAAGAGGAGCATCAGGTGGACATTCTGATACAGCAGCTTGTGCAAAATTGACTGTTATTGTTTCCCCACTAATCCGTGGTAGAATACCTTGTGTGGTTGATTCAGTTAATACAGTTATTACTCCAGGTGAAAGTATAGATGTTTTAATTACTGAAATAGGTATTGCAATAAATCCAAGAAGAGTAGATTTAATAGAAAAGTTTAAATGTATAAATGTTCCAATATATACAATTGAAGAATTAAAGAAAAAAGTTGAATGTATTGTAGGTGTTCCTGAAAAAATTCAATATGATGATGAAGTTGTAGCAATCGTTGAATATAGGGATGGAAAAGTTATTGATGTTGTAAGGAAAATAAAAGAATAAGGTGTTGGTCTTTTAAATATTGTTTATAAACCTTCTTATATAAAAAGTAATATAAAACTATAGCTTTATATTACTTTTTATATCAAGTACAATCTCTTCAATTATATCCTTGATTTGCATAGTCCTTGTGCCGGGTATATAAATACCATGTTTTTGTAGTGGAAGTATATATTTAGTACAATCCATATTAAATATTGACGTGGCAATCATGGGGGTAATTTCACCGTTAATGCCACCACTACATATTATTCCAATTGGACCGATTATGCTATCAATTTTATTTTTCTTGCAAAATGAGCAAATTGATTCCTCTCCACTTATACCAATATTTGCACCAGCTCTTACCATATTTGAACAAGCAAATGTATTTGTACCAAGTGCAACAATATAGATATCTAGGCCAATCTCTTTACGAATTTTTTTTATGATTGTTTGACCAAGACCTGCCCCTTGTGCGTCTATTACAGCTATTTTCATGGTAATACCTCCAAAAAATAAAATTATAATATTATTATACTATAATGTTTATGTATATTCTGTGTTTAGTTCAAATAAAATTACAACGTTGGTATAAATAAAATGATTATAAAAAAGCAAAAAAAATTCTCCCATAAAGGTATTAATTTTATAATTCGAGGCAAAATAAAGAAAATAATATTAATAATATAATTGATATAAATGAAGGGGAGAATTTAGTGAAAAACGAGGAAAGTATAAAGGTTATTCCTTTAGGAGGCCTTGGAGAAATAGGTAAGAATATAACAGCTTTTGAATATGCGAATGAAATCATTGTTATAGACTGTGGTATAGCCTTTCCTGATGAGGAAATGTATGGTGTAGATTTAGTAATTCCAGATATAACTTATTTAAAAAATAATGCAGAAAAAGTAAAAGGTATTTTTTTAACTCATGGACATGAAGATCATATAGGGTCGCTTCCGTACATTCTAAAACAATTGAATGTACCTATTTATGGTACTAGGTTAACGTTAGGGCTAATTGAAAATAAACTAAAGGAGCACAATATATTATCTAATTGTGAACTTCACAATGTAAATGCTGGAGAAACAATAGAACTACAAAATCTTAAAGTTGAATTCATAAGGGTTACTCACAGCATAGCAGACTCCTGTGCTATTGCCATCCACTCACCACTAGGTGTTATATTACATACTGGTGATTTCAAAATTGATTATACCCCTATTGATGGATTGGTCATGGATCTTGAACGTATCTCAAATTTAGGTAAAGAGGGCGTGCTACTTCTTATGGCGGATAGCACGAATGTGGAACGTGAAGGGCATACAATTTCTGAAAAAACTATAGGGAAGACTCTAACTAGAATAATTTCTAATGCAGAGGGAAGGGTTATTGTAGCTACATTTGCTTCAAATATTCACAGAATACAGCAGATCGTAGACGCCTCTGTGAAACATGGTAGAAAAATTGTTTTTAGTGGGAGGAGTATGGACAATATCTCACAAGTAGCTATTGAACTTGGATATCTCCATGTACCAGAAGGTTACATTATAGGTATAGATGATATGCAAAATTACCACAATAAAAATATTACAATAATAACTACCGGAAGTCAGGGCGAACCTATGGCAGGACTTGCTAGAATGGCTTTTGCTACTCATAGGAAAATCACCCTTGAACCAGAGGATTTATTTGTTATTTCTGCATCCCCAATTCCAGGCAATGAGAAACTTATATCTAGAGTAATCAATGAGCTATTCAAAAAAGGGGCAGAGGTAATTTATGAGGATTTAGAAGAAGTGCATGTATCCGGTCACGCATATCAAGAAGAATTGAAATTAATTCACGCATTAGTTCATCCTAAATATTTTATGCCAGTTCATGGTGAATACAGACATTTAAGTCACCATGCTAAGTTAGCACAAGAATTAGGTATGCAAGGCAAAGATATATTTACTATGGAAACAGGGCAGGTTTTAGAACTTACAAAGGATGAAGCTAAAGTAACAGGACGGGTACACACTGGATCTGTATTTGTAGATGGACTTGGTGTTGGGGATGTTGGAAGCATAGTGCTTAGAGATAGAAAGCACTTAGCAGAAGATGGCATGCTCACTGTTGTGGTTACTTTAGAACGCGAATCTTATAGTATTATTGCGGGACCAGACATAATAACTCGCGGATTTATATATGCAAAGGAATCGGATGAATTAATTAGTGAAGTAAAAGAAATTGTTAGGGTTGAGCTTAATAAGTGCTTAGACAAGAAAATTATTGAATGGTATGTATTAAAATCTAATATAAAAAAATCCACAGAGCGATATTTGTATGAAAAAACAAAGCGTAGGCCAATTATTCTTCCAATTATTATGGAGATTTAACAGTTTTTTTAAGCTGGTGGTATATACAAAAGGCCAGCAAAAATCATATAGTAAAACTAAAAAATTGCAGTAGTTAGTTCTACTGCTTTTTTATATTGCTATTGTATCTAAAAATAGTATTAATTTTTAACATAACAAAAGACTGCCCTGTTAGGTACAGTCTTAATTGTGATATTGTAGCATCGAAGATGATGAACAGAATCGCAGGTTATGATTTAACGTGCTGTTTTTTTCATGAATTCTTCAGAATTTACTATGTACCTTATATGAATTCCTTCACCTATTTTACCCATGTCATCATAGGCTTCCACCTTAAAGAACAATTTTTTGCCTTCTGCCTTTGATAATAAGGCTTCAGCTCTAACCTTAACGCCAACAGGTGTTGCCTTTATGTGTTTAACACTAATCTCTATACCGACGGTTGTGAACCCATCAGGTAAATTTCGTTGAACACAATTTGTTGCTGCATTCTCCATAAGCGCTGTCATAGCTGGAGTAGCATAAACATCTAGACTTCCAGATCCATAAGAAATCGCGGTGTCACTGCTGTTAATAGTCTGCTCCATAGTAAATTTCAAGTCTTTATTAAAATTGAATTCCAATTTTATCACTCCATTCCGTTTATTATTTTTTACTATACCAATACCTTATTATACCATGTTAACACCTTTAGGATAGTGTTATTATGATATGTCTTATGATATAAATTAAAATAGAACCCCATTACTGGAATTCTATTGTTTAATTGCATGGTTATATGATCTTTTAAAATATTCAAATTGAAATAATATCATAACGAATAATTCATTTCTTACTGTTTGGGCTAATTATTTAGCCACATCTATACAGTTTTCTTTGAATTTCGGAATTACTGTAATTATACAACTCTACTAATTTTATTCCTTTGGAATCAATGTGTATTTTATCTTCACAAATCATAACTACATTATTATTATATTTAGGGCTACGACTTCCACATTTTACAAAGGCTTCTTTCTCTTCATATTTTACAAAACCTAACCTTTTTAATTTTCCCAAATAGGAAGCAAATTCTTGATTCTTCTCTTTTGGATCTTCCTCTGTTAAATTGTAATTTTCAATTTCGAATGACATTCCTGGCAACATATCAGCATCGTAAATGTCAATTAGCATCTCGCTTTCTAATGTGTTTAATTCCATATATTCCCCTCCCGCTATAGTATAAAACAATGCCGGTTAGATAATTTACATATAAAGGTAAAATGCCTATCCGCAATATTTTAATTATACCACAAAGCAATACATTATTTTGTAATATTGTGTTATCATTGGTAATAATTATTCTGCAAATTTCTGCAATATTTCTAAAAATGTGCAAAACTTATTTATGTTGAGTTTACAAAACGGTATATGGGGAGGAAAGATTTTATTTGGTTTATATTTTTGATAATTCTACTAAGGCACATCCATCTATTACTTGCATTCCACTTGATTTACAAAAATTAATTATTTCAGGGCTTTCAGCTCCTGGTTGAATAAGGACTTTATCTATTTTTAAATCATGGGCTTCATGAAGAATTTTAATACCTTTATATGGATTAATGCATAAATCTAAAACTTCTACCTTGTAGGGTATATCACTTAGGGTGGTATAAATCCCCTCATTTTCAATAGATGGATTTACCCCCACTACGTTAAATCCATGTTTTTTTAAGGAATTCAATATTTTATAAGCATATTTGGAAGGGTTTAATACATCCCCAACTACAACCCAGTTTTTATAATTTAAAAATTGACTAGCATCCAATGTTGTCATCTCCTAATAAAATTAATTTCTATAATATTATCATTCCCTAGTAGCGATAAAAAAAACATGCTAATTAGCATGTTTTTTTACAGGTTGTTTACAAACCCAGTATAATTTTTTTATTATACTGGGCTTTTTACATGCAATTATGCGATAGCGCTTTGAGTTATGGATAAATTTAAAATAACAACTATCTTCTTAGTTAGAAAATCAAAAAACAGTAAAGATAGCAGGCTAGCTATCTTTTTCATATTCTGCACTGCTGCTGTAAGCAGACACTGCTCTTGCACATTTTCTAATCCACGCATATGGCAATAGCGAAGCCCATGCAGTTGTTTTGAATCTGCGAAGCTTCGCTCTATAGTTTCTTTTCTTCTTCTATATATATTTCTGCCTTTATCTGTTCTGGTGAACTTTACAACATCTTCTTTATACGTTTCCCAAACATGTCTTCTAATAGTTTTAAACTTGCTTTTTGCAGAAAAGCATTGAGCTCTATTTGGACATATCTCGCAATATTTTGCATTACCAACATATTCTTTATATCCTTCTCTTGTTGTCGTTTTATAATGTAAAGCCCTTAAGTCAGGGCATACGTAAATGTCCTGTTCTTTAACATATTGGAATTTATTTTTTGTGTACATTCCTTTTGTATGTGGAGACCTACGGTATCCCATTACAGATTTTAATTCCCTCTCATATAGTTCTTTACATATAAGATTTGTAGCATAACCAGCATCTGCACCAACATATTTTGTATTAAAATTAAACTTTTTTATTTGCACATCTAATCTATCGATATAAGGATCAACATCATTTATGTTTCCAGGAGTAACATACACATCAGTAATTATATTATGTCTGCTATCGACAGTTCTGTGATCTAAATATGAGAAGCCTTCCGGCTTGCCATCTCTCATCATATATCCACTGTCGGGGTCGGTTGTGCTAACTTTAGTTTCTTTTATTTTGGTAACAGGTTCTTTTTCCTTTAAAGGTTTTTTACCATGGTTTATTCTATCTTCTTCCACTGCTTTATTAAGTTCAGCTACATATTCTTTCGGCGTTTTTTCAACTTCAATTTTCACAAGCTTTCGCTTATTAGCATTTGCTTTTAGGTGTGTAGAATCTGTGTAAAGTATTTTACCGGTTACCATCTTAAGATTTATAGCCTTAAATACTACTTCGTCAAATATTTTTTGAAACACATCTGTACCTTTAAACCGTCTACGTCTATTTTGGCTAATTGTTGAATGATCTGGAATAGGATCAGTAAGACTTAGTCCTAGAAACCATCTATAAGCCACATTTACTTCAATGTCCTTTACAAGTTGTCGTTCAGATTTTATTCCAAATAAGTACCCAATAAACAGCATTTTAAAAAGTATAATAGGATCTACGCCAGGTCTTCCATTATCTAAGCAGTAATATTTTTTAGTCAGTTCTCTTATAAAAGAGAAATCCATGTATTTATCTATATTTCTCAGAATATGGTCTTTAGGAACTAAATCTTCTAAATACACCATTTCTAGTTTTTGTTGTGTGAAGTTCTTTTCATTAATCATAATAATGCCCTCCGAATTATAAAGTTTGTATACTATATATATTCGACATTGATGTCCTAAAATCCTTTTTGAATATGAAAAAAAACACTCCAATTTTAAATTAGAGTGTTTTACATTTTATGTTTGTCAACGGTCTGAAAAAAAACATGCTAATTAGCATGTTTTTTTATTGTTATTTTATCAAAAGAAATTTGGATAATCTGTTCTTCGCTTTTTTTATTTCACTATGAAACATAAAAAACCTAACTGAATTATATGCCTATTTAAAATTTACAGAAGTAACTAAATGTCTTATATTATCGATAATTGGATTTATCACCTGTAAAAGATAGCTAAGAAAATCAGTTAATACAGGTATTGCAATACCTATTTGTTTAAGGACATATATTAAAAGGAAGACACCGAGTGTAATGCTTAATATCCTTCCAATTATTTTAAATACTGCAATACCAAGATAAGCAAGTAATATAGCTAATGCAACCATAATAATGGTATTCAGATTAATATTAGAAAAATCAACATTCATAAACACACCTCCATTATTTATAAAATTATAACTTAAACTCTAGGGCTTGGCAAAGGTAAAATATCCTAAAGTCCAATTTAAGGGTATGTGAAAATGTATTGACATAAAATATATATGGGATTATAATATAATTCGTAAGCTAAATATACGGATACGAAATATTAGTACACGAAATACATTTAAGGGGGTAATTAAGTGAAAAAAATAAATGAAAGCGTAGAAGTTGCAAGACTTTTTCAAGAGGTTATGCAGCTATTTAAACATAATATGAGTAAAGTTCTTTGTGATACAGGTATTTCTGCGCCTCAAGGTATGGTTTTGGGACTTTTAAGTAAAAAAAAGAAACTTAAGATAACAGAACTTAGCAATGAGCTTTGTTTATCAAATAGTACAGTCTCTGGAATTATTGATAGGCTTGAAAAGCAGGAAATGGTAGTAAGAGAAAGAAGCGATGTGGATAAGAGGGTAGTCTACGTAAGTATGTCACCAAACTTTAAAGAGATGCATAAAAACTTTCATAACCAATTTGAAAAAAACATTGCAGATATAATGAGTAAGGGAAGTACAGAAGAACTTCATAAAATATTTGAAGGCTTAGATACACTTAAGAAGCTTTTAAATGACCAATAAAAATAATGCAATAACAAATGAATGGAGATGATACTTTTGATTAAATTATTTAGATTTTTAAAAGAATACACATTGCAAATAGTGCTAATAGTTATATTGATTTTTACTCAAGTACTTGCGAACCTATATTTGCCAACCTTAATGGCTAATATAGTTGATAAAGGTATAGTACAAAAGGATGTAGTTCAAACTATTTCATTTTTAGGATTCAGTGGAACTTATAAAGGAATAGATTATATTATTAGAATAGGCGGACTTATGCTATTATTCTCAGCAGGTGGAGCTATATGCTCAGTTGTAGCTGCATTCCTATCGTCAAGAACTGCTGTAGGGTTTGGCAGGATTATTCGTAATAAATTGTTTGCTAAAGTTGAAGGGTTTTCGCTGCATGAGTTTGATAAGGTCGGTACTGCAACCCTTATAACAAGGACTACAAATGATGTTACTCAGGTTCAAACAGCAACTGTAATGATTTTTTCTATTATGCTTTTTGCACCTTTAACTGCTATAGGTGGTATTGTTATGGCTTTAAGAGAGGACGCACATTTAACCTGGATTTTTGCAGTTGTAATTCCGTTACTTGGAATTATTATTGGAATAACCCTTAAATTCGCTATGCCATTATTTAAATTAATGCAAGTGAAGATAGATAAATTGAATCTTGTATTACGTGAAGGACTTACTGGTATTAGGGTTGTACGTGCATTTAATCGTATAGATACTGAAAAGGCTAGATTTGATGATGCAAATACTGATCTTATGAATAATGCTGTAAAAGTGAATAAAATCATGGCATTTTTATTGCCAGTAATGATGTTAATTATGAATGTCACAACAGTTGCTATTATTTGGTTCGGCGCTAAAAGAATAGATGCTTCAAGTATGGAAGTTGGTTCATTAATAGCATTTATACAATACGGAATGCAAATTTTATTCGGATTCTTAATGCTTGCTATGGTATTTATAATGATACCAAGGGCGCAAGCTTCTGCAATAAGAATAAATGAAGTATTAGAAATGGAACCGGAAATCATTGATCCAAAGGTTATTAAATTGGCTGATAAACAAAGTGGATATGTTGAGTTTAAGGATGTAACATTCGGCTACCCAGGTGCAGATCAACCAGCCATTAGCCACATAACATTTAGTACAAGACCTGGTGAGACAACAGCTATTATTGGTGGTACAGGTTCTGGTAAATCAACTCTTATAAACTTAATACCGCGTTTTTATGATGCAGTTAGTGGCTTAGTATTGGTTGATGGAGTAGATGTTCGCGAAATGAGTCAGGAAGCTCTAAGGTCTAAGATTGGTTTCGTTCCTCAAAATACTGTACTCTTTTCTGGAACTATTGCCGAGAATATTAAATATGGTAAGGATAATGCTACTATTGAAGAAATTCAGCATGCAGCTACGGTAGCACAAGCTACAGATTTTATTAATGGAATGAAAGAAGGATATGACCATCTTATTGCCCAAGGAGGAACAAATGTTTCTGGTGGACAAAAACAGCGTCTATCTATTGCACGTGCCTTAGTTAGAAAACCTGAAATATATATTTTTGATGATAGTTTTTCAGCACTTGATTTTAAAACTGATGCAAAACTACGTGAAGCACTTAAAAAAGAAACAGCAAAATCAACGGTAATAATCATTGCCCAAAGGGTTGCAACAGTTATGGACGCAGATAGAATTATAGTTTTAGATGAGGGCAAAATTGCAGGCATAGGAACTCACAAGGAACTTTTAACTAGTTGTAAGATATATCATGAAATTGTATCTTCACAGCTTTCAGAGGAGGAATTATCATGAGTGAAAATAACAAGAACAATAAATCAGGTGAAGGAGCGGGAAAAGGCATGGGGCGCTCAGGTGGACCAATGGGATCCTTCGCAGGTCCTGTAGTGAAAGCAAAGGACTTCAAAGGTACATTAAAAAGGCTTTTAAGTTATTTAAAGCCTCAAAGAACTAATTTTATTCTGGTATTTATATTTGCGATAGTAAGTACTGTTTTTACAATAGTAGGACCTAAGGTTTCAGCAAGAGCTTTAGATAAATTATTTGAAGGCATAATGAGTAAAGTTGGGTTACTTCAGTTGCATGCTCAGCAGGGCAAAATAGCAGCTTTAATAAAGTCTGATCCAGCAGTTGCAAAGAGGCCTGAAGTAATTGAGGGCCTTGCCAAAATTAAAACTGGAATTTCTAAAATAATGGATGTAAATGGTGGAAAGATAGATTTCATATACATTCGAAATATTATTCTTTTATTATTTGCATTATATATAGTAAGTACAGTTTTTGCATTTCTTCAACAATATATAATGGCTGGAGTTGCGCAGAAAACTGTTTATAATTTGCGTAAAGAAGTTGAAAATAAGCTTTCGCGGTTACCACTTAAGTTTTTTGATTCAAGAACTCATGGTGAGATATTAAGTCGTGTAACAAATGATGTTGATAATATATCAACAACGCTTCAACAAAGTCTTACACAGCTTATTACGTCTGTTGTTACAATCGTAGGTATTATCATTATGATGCTCACAATAAGCCCATTAATGACGCTGGTTGTTATATTAACTTTGCCACTATATATTGTTGTGACAGCGTTTGTAGCAAAACGATCCCAAAAATATTTTGCAGCGCAGCAAAAGGAAATTGGAGCACTTAATGGTCATGTTGAAGAGATGTATACTGGACACAAAATTGTTAAATCTTTTGGACATGAGAAGGATTCTATTGAGGAGTTTAAAAATATTAATGACAGATTATATGTTTCGGGTTGGAAAGCTCAGTTCATATCGGGAATAATAATGCCTATGATGAGATTTGTTAGTAATATAGGTTATGTAGTAGTTTGTGTTGTTGGTGGATTTTTAGCAACGCAAGGTAAAATTAGTATTGGTAATATTCAAGCCTTTATTCAATATTCTAGTCAGTTTACTCAGCCAATAGTTCAAACTGCAAATATTGCTAACATAATTCAATCAACAGTAGCTTCAGCTGAACGTATTTTTGAATTATTAGATGAGGTCGAAGAGCTTGTAGAAACTGAGGATACCAAGGTAGTTGAGCTTCCTAAGGGAGAAGTTAAGTTTGAGAATGTTGACTTTAGTTATAAAGCAGAAGAACCTCTTATTAAGAATATGAACCTCGATGTAAAAAGAGGTCATACAATTGCAATTGTTGGACCAACAGGTGCTGGTAAAACTACACTTGTTAACTTGCTTATGAGGTTCTATGAGATAGATGCAGGTTCAATTACAGTTGATGGAGTGGATATCAGAGACATAAAGCGTGGAGAACTACGTAATATGTTTGGGATGGTACTTCAGGATACATGGCTCTTTAATGGTACTATAATGGAGAATATTGCGTATGGTAAAGAGGGAGCAACTAATGAAGAAGCTATAGAGGCAGCAAGAGCAGCTCATGCGCATCACTTTATAAAGACTCTTCCTGATGGATATAATACAATACTAAATGAAGAAGCTTCAAATATATCACAGGGTCAAAAACAACTTCTTACTATAGCTAGGGCAATACTTGCAAATCCAACTATTATGATACTTGATGAAGCTACAAGTAGCGTTGATTCAAGAACAGAAGTTTATATACAAAAGGCTATGACAGAACTTATGCAAAATAGAACAAGTTTTGTAATTGCACATAGACTTTCTACAATTAAAGATGCAGAGTTAATATTAGTTATGAATAAAGGAAGTATTATTGAGATGGGGAGTCATAATGAACTTCTTGCTAAGAATGGATTCTATGCAGATCTTTATAATAGTCAATTTAGTGGAGCAAACTTAGATAATGAAGTAGTATAAATAAAAGAATAATGATAAATGAAATTTTTAAATACCCTATAGAGTAGACAAGTAAAAAAAGTCTGCCCTATAGGGTATCTTTATGCATAATTATGTTTGGGATATTACTTGTAAAGGTATAGGCATCATTTTCATCTTAAGAAATACCAGCAGAAATGCCAATGCATTGATGTTTTAGATTATTAAAACAAACATTCAAAAAGTAGTAAGAGTGACTCTTACTAGTATTTTTTTATGAAAATTTATCATGTCACGATATTTTAATATTGCAAATATAATGTAGTGAGGTGGTAATTTAATGAATCAAAAAAATTGTAAAGATAGATACGAAACACTTTCGAAAACTGTTGATATTCCTATAGAGCTGTACGAATCTATGCGTGGACAATATTTTATTGGGTATGCTGATGATTTAGTATTTGGGAAAGGTACAAGTGCCTGGGCAAGATTATACAATCCAATTAATTCAGGTGTTATTTTACATGTGAATGTTTGGACTGTAACTGATGTTGCAGAGTCAGCTTTCCGTGCACAGTTTTGGTTTAACGCAACTCCTCCTGAGTCAGATGTTAAGTATGCACTTGTAACGCCTACAAATTTAAGTGTCAAACCACAACCTAGAGCAAAGGTGAAATTAGAATACGCATCTAATGTTATAGGTGAGCCAACTGGTGGAATCAAAGCTTTTGTAAGACGTGCCCAGCCTGAAACAACATTGGTGGAAAGTGAAAATGGTAAAATAATTATTGGCGAAGGTGGTAATTTCTTAATATTTCTATCAAATCCAGAAACACCAGAAGTTTTAACAGAAGGTAGGATAGCTTTTGGTTGGTGGGAAGAAAGCATAAGTAACAAATGTAATAATTAACACTTTTCTAAGCTACAAATACGTACGTTGTAAATCATACAAATAAAAAAAGACCATTAAATAGTATAACTATTTAATGGTCTTTTTTTAATTATAAAACTGAAATGTTTTCTGCTTGTGGTCCTTTAGGTCCTTTAACGATGTCAAAAGAAACTCTTTGACCTTCATCAAGTGATTTGTAACCATCTGAATTTATTTGAGAAAAATGTGCGAAAACATCTACTCCGTCTTCTCCTGTAATAAAACCAAATCCTTTTTCTCCATTAAACCATTTAACTGTACCATTCATATAATGTATACCTCCGAAATTTTATTTTCTTAAATGCTTTGTAATAGCTCACTAATAAAATTTCGATATTAAAATACTATATTTAAAAGTACCAATTGAAATATATATGTGCTACATTAATTACTATTCATTTAAGTCAATTCTTATGTTATCATAGTTTATTATAAAAAGCAAGTTATATTAACTAATTGTTTTATATTTAGCATAAAATTAATTGTAGATTAGGAGGATTAAAATGAAAGAAAATCAATTTTAAAAGGATTTTTAGATGAAAAGGGTCAGTAAAATATGCTACTATATATGTAGATAACTAATAAAGTTATAAAGATAATTATGTGACCGTAGTTATTGAAATGATTTTATTGGACAGGAACCTAAGATTCATAAGATATATGAAGAAGGCTATTCCACAAATGGAAAAGACGAGGACTAGGTCTGTACAGCGCAAAACAGATTATAGATAAAAAATATCATAATGCATTCTTAAATACAAGCATAGAAGGTAACATGTTTGTTCAAGAATTGTGGATAAAATATATTTAAAAAGCATCCTATGTGGATGCTTTTTTTGATGCATAGGAGATGCTATATAGTTTTCATAAACGTTAATTTTTTAAGACTCATCGTAAAAATAAGTTTTTTCATGAAGAACTAAGTTTCACTTGGGAAGACTTGGATAATATAGGGCCAAAAGTTTGGTCCTATAAAGTCATCAAACAGAAATGAAGGAAGTGACATTATGGGTATTTTAGAATGTGAAAATGTTCGCAAAAATATAAGCAATAAGGAAATCTTAAAAAATATCAATTTCGAATTAAATAAAAATGAAATTGTGGGTTTGGTTGCCCCAAATGGTGCAGGTAAAACCACCTTGATGAAGCTAATGGTAGGTTTATCTAGTATTACTCAAGGAAAAATAAAGCTCTATAATTTTGATGTGGAGCAAGAATTTTTAAAATACATTAAAGAAGTTGGTGCCATCATTGAGGTGCCCATTTTCTATCCAAGTTTAACATGTTTGCAGTGTTTAAAGTTTTATGCAAAACTTAGAAATGTGGATAAAGACTCGTTATCAAAAACTATTCAATTAGTGGGTTTAGAAAATTTATAGGGTTATTTAATATTAGCACCAAAATTAATAAATATATTCTACCTACTATTGTATTTTTATTAAGGTGCTTTCCCTTCAAAATATCCCATTCCAAACTCTCTTAATATCTTAGGTACATAATTGCATCTACATTTAAACAGGAGCAAGATTTTGCATTAACACGGAATTAACATTGGATAATGTATAATAGAGTTCAGTCAAAAAATTATAATTTACAATAAACGCTTTTAGAGACAATGATTATGATTTAGTTGAAATAGCATGGAAATCAGTACTTAGGTCTATAATAGGGTTAATACTATTTAAAAGATAAATCGAGTTGGAATTATATGAAAAATCATAAGCTGGTGAAAATAATTTAAATTAGGGAGATAAGTCATTGATATTTTTAAGTTCATAAACACAGTCACGAAATTGTGACGTGATGATTTTTATGTAAAAACAAATTAAGGAATATCAATGGCTTGAGAGTTTTCGAGGGTACGGTACTACAGGATAGTTTGAGAGGTGATTAAAAATGCGTCTACTTATCATAGAGGATGACAAAGAATTGTCATATGTAATGAAAATCGGACTTGAAAAAAATGGGTTTACTGCCGATGTCGCGAACACAGGATTTGAAGGTGAAGAAAAAGCCTTTGCAAATAGTTATGACACAATTTTGCTTGACCTTAATCTTCCGGATAAAGACGGGATAGAAATTTTGTCCTTTTTACGTGAAAACAATATCCACACACCGATTATTATAGTTTCAGCGCGGGATGAAGTTCAACAAAGGGCGTTAGGACTTAATAGTGGTGCTGATGATTATATCATCAAACCATTTGACTTTGTAGAGCTTGAAGCGAGAATACAGGCCGTTGTTAGGCGTTTTTATGGACGCACGAAAAATGAAATCGATCTTGGAAAAATTAAGGTTTATCCAAATACGCGCAAGGTGTTTGTGGGTCAATTTGAAACAGTACTGTCGGCAAAGGAATTTGACATATTGGAATATCTGGCAAGTAGAAGCCCGGATATTGTATCAAGTGAAGATATTGTAGAACATGTGTATGATGAGTTTTATGACCCTTTTTCGTCCGTTTTACGCGTTCACATTGCAAATTTGCGCAAGAAGCTGACTCGGAAAGGCGGAGAAGGATTGCTGATTACGATTAAAGGGAAGGGGTATCAGTTATGCGAAAAAAAACAATGAAAATTAATTGGCTTCTTCTTTATTATTCCGGTGCGGTAACAGCACTTTTAATTCTTGTTTTCTATATTTTTGTTAGCACAATATCTGTTCCAAAATCAAATTTGCCAAAACATTTATTTGTTGCAAACGAGAAAAACATTGCTTATTCTATGCAGGGCGAAAGTATGGAAATACCTTTTAATGACAAGTACACTTCTGTTGTTACAAAAACTAATTTGGAAAATTATTATATAAGTGCGTTGCTTAAAAACATACCGATTCTTATTATATGCATTATAGGAATGTTCATTGTTGGAACAATTATCTTATCCAAAATACTAAGAAGGCAAAACGAGGAGCAGGCGCTATTGCTTGCAAAGCAGCTTTGTAATATTGGCGAAGAAAATTCGTTACCAGACCAACACCCAGCTGTTGTCAAAGAATATCAGAAAATAAAGGACAGATTGGAGGCTTATGCACTTGATTATGTCCGTCTAAGCTCCTATGTGACACACGAGCAAAAAAACATTCTTGCATTACTTCGGGCAAAACTACAGCTTTCGGAAAACTCGGATTATACGGCTGAGGTGGATAAACTCACCGATAGTTTGAACGATGTTTTGACCCTCTCCGCAACAAAAGACAGTGGGGAAACTGAAATTGTAGACGTTGCTTTAGTGTGTGCGGATGTATGTGACGAATACAGAAAAATTTACCCGCAGGTTGATTTTAATTTTGACGATTATGCTAACAATTTGGTGTATGGACGTGAACTATGGATTAGCCGCGCGGTCTCTAACCTTGTCTCAAATGCTATTAAGTACGGTGGTAGTGGAGAAATACAGGTTTCAGTTGAAAACAAAAAAGGTAGCATCATTATTACTGTTTCCGATGAAGGAGAAGGTATTGATGAAGAGGAACAGGAAAAATTATTTGATTACCAGTATAGAGTAGGCAAGCTCAAAAGAAATGGATATGGCATTGGATTAAGTATTGTGAGGCATGTCTGTGAGCTTTGTGGTGGTATTTGTTGGGTGGAAAACCGGGATGTGCGTGGCACAACCTTTTTTATGATTTTACCTGAGGCCTTAACGTTAGATTAACATTAGATTTGCTAAAATGAAATTGTTCCAAAGTGAATTCGTCTAAAAAGAAATCTTCAGATGAACCACTTTGTGAAATCTAACAAATTAATTCAAGGAGGCAAAGCAATGTACATTTTTCAAAATGCAATAAAAAACGTAGGCAGAAACAAGGGACGAAATATTCTTATGGGTATTATTATCCTTATCATCATAATTACGACAGTGGTATCATTGATAATAAACAACGCAACAAGTGAAATTATTGACAATTACAAATCTGAATTCGGCGCAAAGGTTAGTATAGCGCCTGATATTGACAAAATTATGGAAAGCGGTAAGCGGGGGGGCAGATTAACTGCTGATCAATATTTATCATTTGCTAAATCTGATTATATTAAAGAAAGTAAGTTATCCGCAGAAATACAAACTAGTAGTGAGAAACTAAAGGGAATAGGTCAAGATGAAGATGAGAAAGCTAGGAAAGAAGAAGGGGAAGGAGGGTCCATTTCATCAAATGGTTCAGGTAAAGAAGTACAAATTCCAACAATGAAGCTTAAAGGCGAATCAGATATTGATAATCTTGAAGAATTTAAGGATGGAAAAAGAAAGATAATAGACGGCAGAATTTATAAAGCTGAAAATGAATGTATTTTGAGCAAAGAATTTGCAAAGCTTAATAATATTTCTGTTGGTGATAGTATTACTGTCAAAGGTAATGGAAAAAGCATTAAATTAACTGTAACAGGATTGTATTTCGATACAACAGATGAGTTCGGAGGAATGCCGATACACTCTAGTTGGGCAAATAGACGTAATGAGATTCTTACCACGTTTAATACGATAATTAATGCGAAAGATGAAGGAGTTATGATTAATGCGTCATATTATCTAAAAAACCCTGATTTATTGCCTAAGTTTGAAGCTGAATTGCGTACAAAAGGACTTGCTGACACTTTTGTGGTAAGTGCAGACGATGCAGGCTATGACAAAGTAGTCGGACCTGTGGAAGGTTTAAAAAGCATATCCATGACATTTATGATTGTTGTCCTAATATTGGGAATGCTCATTCTTGTTTTACTTTCTTCCATCTCAGTAAGAGAACGTAAATATGAAGTCGGAGTTCTTCGTGCAATGGGAATGAAAAAAGGCAAGGTAGCGGCGGGATTTATAACTGAATCACTGATAATTACCACAATATGCCTTGTAATAGGGCTTGGTATAGGAAGTGTATCATCACAACCTATAGCAAACGCCTTACTTAAAAATCAGATAACAGCGGCAGAAAATGCTTCAGCTGGCGCTGATAAAATGATGTCGTTTGGCTCAGATTCAGATACCAGTAATGATAAACCAGTCAGTGAACTAGGTGCTCATTTGAGTCTGGACTCTCTTTGGAAAATATCGCTTATTGCCCTGCTACTTGCATCAGCTTCAAGCATTGTAAGTACCAGCAAGATTACGAAATACGAACCTATCAAGATATTGATGGAAAGGAATTAGGAGGGTTAAAATGAGTGTATTAACATTAAAAGATGTGTCGTATCAATATGAAGGCAGTAAGAAATCAGTTTTCAAAAACGTCACTGCGACGTTTGAAGCTGGGAAAGTATATACTATTGTTGGGAAATCCGGTTCGGGAAAATCAACATTGTTATCTCTTGTTTGCGGACTAGATGTCTGTGCGGGTGGAGAAATATTGTATGGTGGTACAAGTCTTAAAATATTGGACCGTGACGAATACAGGTCAAAAAGCATCGGCGTTATTTTTCAGGGTTTCAATTTGATTACTAATGCGACAGCCATGGAAAACATCGTTCTTTCCATGAATATAAGCGGCAGTAAAGAAAAAGATAAAAAAGCGTTTGCATATGCGCTTTTAGAGAAGGTTGAAATTGACAAAGAAACAGCAGATCGCAAAATTTTAAGGCTTTCCGGCGGAGAGCAGCAACGTGTCGGCATTGCCCGCGCATTGTCGCACAATCCTGATGTCATTATTGCCGACGAACCCACAGGAAATCTGGATAGTGAGACTGAAGCGGAAGTTTTGAAGATTTTAACGTCACTTGCCCATAATGAGGGAAAGTGCGTTATCATCGTCACCCATTCCAAAAAAGTCACATCCAGTGCAGACGAGGTTTGGGGAATAAATGGTGGAAAATTGCTTTTAATTAAATAGTGATAATTCATAGAAAGGGAGTAAATGAAACAGGGGTAAAAAGAAAATTCCGATTTTTAGTATCATTTTATATGTATTTGCCGTTTTACTTGTGCTTTATACGACTTGGGCAGTGATCCACTGCCAAGACCAAATTTCTACGATGATTGCACAGGGAAAGTTGGAGCTAAAAGGAAACGAGTATGATATCGTAAACTTCTACATGGCAAACTGTGCACAATATGTGTTGTTTGCAGTTATTATATTTACGCTGGGGTGGATATTGCAAAAGAATTCATCCGATACGGAAACAAAGCTTAACGTTGAGAATCAAGTAACCCCTTCACCATCCAACATTTCTAAAGATGATGAAATAAAGGATGAGGATTTTAAGGATTGGCTCAAGGATAACGATAAATAATATAATCCTTAAAAGTGTTTTGTCCGTAAGCGGTAAATAACCAGTCATGGAGTAGTTCACTCATATTCTTAAAACATCTATTAAGTTATTCCAGAAGATTCAACTAATTTAGCATTACTTGGACAGTTCTGTGAAATAGAAGATGATGCACTTAAATCTTTGCAAAATAATTTAAATAACATTAGGGAGTTATAGGCTTTTAAGTTAAAAGCCTATAACTCCCTTTTAATCTCACACAAAATAAATACACCAGTTATTTTATGAAAGTTACTCTTTTTTACAAAGAAAAGGATTTTTTATTTAGAAATTGAATTAATTTAAACTATGTAGTATTATATACTATATAGAAAAATATATTTTAATGTTTTTTAGCGGTTGGACAAACTGAAGCTTAGTTTGATTCCGAGAATTTTGTTTCTAGGGCGGGAAACTCTTATTTGAGTCCCGCCTTTTTATTTTTTGATTAATAAACATTAAAAATTATTTATAGATACTAATACAAGGAGGCAATGATATGAATTCTCAAGATATGATTGTAATTGTTACTGTTGGAATATTAATTATAGGATTTGTTTATATTAATTTTATTTTTTTTCCAAAAGTTGAAAAAGAAAGAAGAGAAAAAGAAGAACAACAAAAAAATAAATAAAAAGTAGATTCATTTTTTAAGTGGCAAACAGGACCTTATTAAAGAAATTAGTTATGGATGGGATCTTTATGAAATATTATGGAAACACCTCTTTATTATTTGTCATCCGGGCGATGTTTAAGAATACAGATAGGAATAGTAACAAAGTTGTTAATTATTATACAAAAAAACTAGTAGCAGGGGAACAAAAGAAGCCTTACCCCTACTACTAACATCTTAACTGATAGCTACTTTTCTATTCATATATCACTTTACTTACGCTGCGAAGTCTACCTTTGATAGGTGTTTCTTGTAATTCCTTAAATACCAACTCACCTTTATTATTTAATATTTCTACAAAAGTAGATATATCAATTATATTGATGATTCCTATATCATCTTTTGTCATGCCGTTAATACTGCAAAGTGTACCTACAATATCCATTGCTCTCATCTTTGTTTTCTTACCTGCGTTAATATGTAATTTCATAATTTCTTTGCTTAGCTCGGCGCCTTTTGCTTCTTTAACTTCAGGTCTTGTATTCATTTTTCTCGCAAATTCTTCTTTGGCATTACTTACGGTTTCGGTTGAAGGTCTTTCGTTTAAAATAATCTCTTTGCCAATATATTGATGTATATCATTTAAAAATCTGCTTTCGTTTCTGGTTACAAAGGTAATTGCATGGCCTGTCTTTCCTATGCGTCCAGTTCTTCCTATCCTATGGACATAGCTTTCTTTGTCGCCCGGTATATCATAATTAACTACAAGGCTAATGCTATCTATGTCTATGCCTCTAGCTGCAACATCTGTAGCCACTAGATATCTAAAATAACCTTTTTTAAAATCATTCATTACTCTTAATCTATCAATTTGTTCCATTCCACCATGTATTTTTTTACAAGTATACTCGAGATTTGCCAGTTTATTATAAACTGCATCTACTTTTAGTTTTGTATTGCAGAATATTATACAGCTATCAGGGTTTTCTACTATGGTTATATCTCTTAAAAGGTCTATTTTATCTAGTTCATCTACGTTATATCTTTCTTGACATATATTACTTTTTAATTTATTTTGGTCCTCTATTTCTATGTATATAGGATCTTTCATGTAGTTGTTACATAAAGTCTCTATATCTTTGGGCATTGTGGCTGACAATAACATAGTCACACGTTCTTTTGATAAGCCACCTATTATTGTTTCTATCTGATCTACAAATCCCATATTAAGCATTTCATCAGCTTCATCTATTACAAGATACTTTACATTTGATGTATCAAATGTACCTTTTTCTAAATGATCAATAATACGACCAGGTGTGCCAACTACTACATGTGTTTTTTGTTTAAGTTCCTTTTTTTGATCATAGAAAGGAGACTTTCCATAAATTGCAGATACTTTAAGTCTTTTAAATCTACCTATATTAAAAATATCTTCTTTGACTTGAATAGCAAGCTCTCTTGTTGGTGTAAGCACTAATGCTTGGGGTTTATTTTCTTCCCAATCTACTAATTGGCAAATAGGAATGGCATATGCGGCAGTCTTCCCACTTCCGGTTTGGGACTTTACTACTACATCCTTTTGCGCGATTACCGCTGGTATAACCTGCTTTTGGACTTCTGTGAAATTCTTGAAATTTAACATGTTAATTGCTTTTAATAACTCACTGCTTAACTTACAATCGTTGAAATTTGCATTTATCATTTGATCATCTCTTTCCTTATAATTCTATTACTATTATTGTTAGGATTATATTTTTTTATGCTCCACATACAAGGATTCTCCGTTTTTTTATTTATTGCAGATAGGTACATTGTCCCTATCATTACATTGGGATCACCAATATACACACTAACTTTTTTATTATATCACACCCATGTATTTCAACGTAAATATTACCACCGAAACAGGAAAACATTGAAAACAGCTAAATTTAATTGGAAGTAATGACTTCATACCAGCTATTATCGATAATAGCAGGGTACTAATGTTTTGCAATATAAATTCATTGATAAACAGTGAATTTGCATTGTAAAAAAAAAACTAATGTGATAATATTGTTTTAAAGTTCATATAAGTTAAATTACAATTTTATATCATTTAAGAATCTGGAGATAAAAAGCAAACAACATAAATTGTTGAAATTAATAACATTGATTTATACTTACTTGTTAATATAAAGTAGCATTTAATTTAAAAAAATAAAAGTACAAGTTATGGAGGAAATTTTTATGAAATATTATGGAAAAACTTCTTTATCATCCCTACTAAAGTTAATGCTAGATGGTTTAATTGTTATAGGGTTTATTGTGTATTTATTAATACTTAGAAAAGCATTGGTGGCTGAGCAAGTAAACTTACTTAACTTTAAAAATATTATCACCTGCGTTCTATTCGTCCTAGGTGGTTTTGCATTACTTTGTATAATGTATTATCTTAGGTGCATTATGAATTCATTAGTTAAAGCAAACCCTTTTGTATGGAAGAATGTTGAAAGTTTAAAAATTGTTGCTGCTTCATGTTTTATAATTGCTGCTTGTTATGTGCTCAATTTTTTTATTAACAATCAATATTTAAATTTAAAGTTAATAGAAATTGATGCTAAAGGGATTCACACAGACATTGAGTTTATAATTTTTTTCTTTGCAGGTTGTTTTACATTAGTTCTTTCTAAGGTTTTTAAACAGGCGATTGAAGTTAAAGAAGAAAATGATTTTACGGTATAGATATTTGCGTTATATAAACAAATTGAGGTGAAATACATGGCAATAATAGTGAATTTAGATGTAATGATGGCCAAAAGAAAAATTTCTTTATCTGAACTGGCAAACAGAGTGGGAATTACAAATTCGAATTTGTCTATATTAAAAACCAATAAAGCAAAGGCAATAAGATTCTCTACCCTTGAGGCTATATGTAGTGAGCTTCAGTGTCAGCCAGGAGATATTTTAGAATACAGAGAAGAATAGTAACAAAAAACTTAGTGAAAGCTATCGAAGGTAACTACTGAAATATACATATATTTCAGTGGTTTTTTGTCGTTTAAATATAATTTACTTTAATACAAATATATGGAGAGATAGTTTTATTTTTCTTTTAAAATGCTTGTTATTTTGGTAGAATGAAATTAGCGGAGTAACTCCGTTATTGTAGATAAGGGGGAGATTTTTATGGCAATTCGAAATATTTTGTTTGATTTGGATGGGACTTTGTTAGATACAAATGAACTAATTATACAATCTTTTCAGCATACTTATAAAATGCACTTGAACAAGCAAGTAGATAAAGAGGAGATTATTAAAAACTTTGGAGAAATTTTAAAAATTACATTAGATAGGGAATTTGGTGATGACAGTGAAGAAGCCATTAAAACCTATCGTAGATTTCAAACCGGTAACTTCGAAAAGTTGATTACAATCCACAAGGGCGTAAGGGAAGGAATAATAGAGCTCCATAGACAAGGATATAATCTTGGAATCGTTACTTCCCGTTTAAATGATTCGGCCATTAAAGGATTAAAACATTTCGGATTAATGGATTATTTTGAAAGCATTATAGGGGCAGACGATACAGACCAACATAAGCCAGATCCTACCCCAGCACTTATGGCTTTAAAGGAATTGAAAGGGAAGCCAGAGGAGACCATCTTTGTGGGGGATAGTCCATTTGATGTTTTATGTGCCAAAAATGCAAAAATTACATCCGTGGTTGTTGGGTGGAGCGCACTGCCTATGGACATGATTCTTAAGTATGAGCCCGATTATGTTGTAAACAGCATGGAAGAATTTATGAGATTGGTTGAAAAAGTAGTATAATTTAAAGAGAAATAGATTTAATATTGAGATTTTGAATGTGAGGAATATATATGATTGAATCCATACTTCTAGCTCTTTTTATTGCAAAAATAAAAGGGTACAAAGTAAGACCACTTTTTAAGACATGGGCAGTATATCCTGTATTAGCATTTGTACTAATATATGTAATTTTAGAGGTAATGCTATTTCATGGTAATTATGCATTTATAAAGTATGCTAGCACTTTTCATTATTTTTATCTTTTAACGTTTTTGATTTTGATTATTAAATATAAGCTTAATGTTAGTGCAATTATAGGGTCAATATTTATTTTTATTGGAACTGCTTTGAATAATACTGCTATAGCAGCTAATAATGGGAAGATGCCAGTATTTCCAACTTTAGCATACTTAACTGGTTATGCAAAACCAGATTCTTTTATGAAAGTCAATGACATACATATTATGGGGAGTGAAGTAACTAAGTTGAAGTTTTTAACAGATATAATTGATGTGGGTTATAGCGTTATGAGTATTGGAGATATATGTATAAGAGTTTTTGCCTTTATTATTATATTCAATACCATAAAGATCATTAATGAAACAGAGATAATGAAGTCTGAGGGTTGCACTAGTAGTATCTGAAGTTTTATTGAATTGTATTAAGAATTATATCCTATTTTGTAATATTAATGATATAATTGGCAATATATACATAGATATTTTAGAAGGGTGTTAGGGGAGAAGTAAAATATGTTGAAAATAACGTTGTTAGAGTTTTTATTTAGAGGTCTGCCGGAAGGATTTCTAATTTTTTTCGCAGTATATGTATTTTCAAAGACTGTTATTAATATAAAAAGATATATAATATCAAGTATTATTTTTATTATAGCAGTTTATTTAATAAGATTACTACCAATTCAATATGGAGTACATGCTATTCTTAATATTATAGTAATTATTGTATTAACGGTTAATATAAATAAAATTAGCATAATTAAATCCATAAAAGCAGGCATAATGACAGTAGTTCTGGAACTTATTTGTGAGGGAATTAATGTTTTTATAATTGATAATATCTTTAAAGCAGATCTTATGTATGTGTTAAGCGAACCTTTATTAAAAACATTATATGGAATTCCATCATTGTTGGTTTTTGCAATTATAGTATCCACATATTATTTATATGTTGCTAGAAGAAAAAAGATGAGCGAGGTAATAAATGGAGAAATTATCTGATAATATTGCTAATAAAGTAGCATTAGAATTATCCCTTGATGAGGATAATAGAGAGGTAATTGCCTATGGCACTTTTGCTTTAATGCAGATGTTTATTTCTATAATTATTGTATTTTTATTTGGATTGTTGTTTCATGTAGCGTTTGAAGCTCTAATAATTTCCTTTACAGCAAGTATTCTTAGAAAATATTCTGGAGGAGTTCATGCAAGTTCACCAGGAATTTGCACTTTCATAGGAACAATTGTATGTGTAGGAGAAGCGGTATTAATATCGCTTTTAATGAGCTCAGTGGTTAATTTAAAATTAATTATAATAATAGGAACATTGATTTTTATATGGTCCTATTACATAATTTACAAATTAGCCCCAGTGGACAGTGCCTCAAAGCCTATAGTAAAAGAAGAAAAAAGAAAGCGGATGAAAAAAGGATCTACAATACTTTTAAGTGTTTATTTAATCATTTCAGTATTTATTATCCTGTTGTATATAAATAGTGGTGGAATAAATCTACTTTTTTATGCTCTATGCATATATTCAGGCATCTTATGGCAAGCATTTACGCTTACAGCTCCAGCACACTTATTAATAGGTAAAGTAGATACCTTTTTAAATCATAAATATTAAGAAAAGGAGGTAAAATTAGTATGAAGAAAATAAATAAACACCTATTCACTTTAATTGCAGTGGTAACTACATTTGTGGCGGCTTCTGTAGCTTCTTCAGCATGCTGGTGGTTTACTTATCAGCCTGTAGAACCAAAATGTCTAAGAGAAAAATAATAAAGAAATGAGGTCAGTTTTACTGACCTCATTATTTTTTTCGTAGTGCAGACCTTACAATAAAAGCAAAATTTATAAAGACGCTATTGATGAGATTAGTAGATCTAGCGGTAATCAGTTCGATAAAGAGATTGCTGATGCCTTTATCCAAGTTATTAGGGGAAGTGAAAATGTACTTGGTGATAGAGAGACCTTGAAAATATAAAAAGCATTGATATTATAAAGAAATTATAAGATAATACATTAGTAGCGAATCAAATGAAGAAGGAGTTTTATTTTATGAATGAATTACTTAAAGAAATTGAATATAATAATGGGAAATTTCCAGAAGCACAATTAAAGGAAATAATAAACCGCAAAGAAGAGTTCATACCTGAATTACTTGAGGTATTAAAAAATGCCAAAGAAAATTATGGAGAGATTTTAGAAAAACCTAATTATTTTGCGCATATATATGCCATTTTCTTGTTAGCACAGTTTAAAGAAAAGCAAAGTATTGAGCCGATTATAGATTTAATTAGTTTACCAAATGAAATTTCAGACGATATTTTTGGTGATTTTCTTACAGAGGATTTACACAAAATTTTAGCATCAGTTTGTGGAAGCGATATGGATCCAATAAAAAGATTAGTAGAAGATAGCAGTGTTAATGAATATGTTAGAAGTGCTGCGATTAAATCCTTTATTGTACTTCTGGGCGAAGGAGTTATATCACAAAGTGAAGTTATTGAATATTACAAAAGTTTATTTGAAGAGAAACTTGAACGGGAATTTTCACAAGTTTGGAATGAACTTATATATGATTCTTGTGAAGCGGGTCCTAGTGAATTATATGAACACATAAAAAAGGCTTATAAAGATGGACTAATAGATGAGGAGTGCATTTCTTTAGAAGAAGTGGATGGGGCTATTAAAATCCATGATAAAGAAAAATTTCCAAAGTTAAAAGAGGAAGGGTATTCATTTCTTAAGGATACTATAGAAGAGTTAGGGTGTTGGAGATGTTTTCCTAGAGAGAGTATTGAGTCTAAGTCGCAATATATGCTAGGAATTAACAAGATGAATAAAAATAAAAATAAAAAAAAGCAGGTAAAAGCTACAAAAAAAAAGCAAAGAAAAAAATAGAGGATAACCCGTAGATTGATTTCTACGGGTTTTTTTAGGTTATAATTTTTTTAGCAATAACCATTATTTCATTATCAAGTTCATATAAATCCCAAGAATTTCATAGTATTACAACAAGGTAAAAAGCCTAAAATAAGAGTATGAAATTTAAAAAAAAGAGGAGGTTTTTTTATGTCACACAATAATAATATACATTATAATGAAGATCGTGATAAAAACCAAAAAGATAATGCGATAGCGGTGCTAAATAATATAGCAGAAAGTCATAGTATAAAAGATCGAGTTCTTAAAAAACATTCTGATATTGAGTCATTAGAAAGTGTGAGTAAGGTGAGAACAAAGAAGGATGAGAGTGAAGATAACAGTGATGGAAGTTATAAAATTTCAAATTTTTTATAAGGTACATTAAAAACAGGCAAGATCCTAAGGAACTTGCCTGTTTTATTTTCTATTATATAATTAATTCTCTTCAATATAATTTATGATATTGTCAGGATTTCTTAGTGCTAATAAATCCACACCTTTTTCATACTTTTTAATATCGCCTGTTGTATAAATCTCAAATGAACCGTTAGTCTTATCATTATTAATAATATTATTTTCTTGTAAATACTGCTTTAACTCAGCACATTGTTGTAAAGCAGGATTTATAAAGTTTATATTGGGATAACATTCCTTAAATATATCCATTATTAGTGGGTAATGAGTGCATCCTAAAATAATAGTATCAACATTTTCTTTAGTAATAATAGTTCCGATATGATTTTTTACTATACACTTTACAGCCTCAGATTTATAATCGGAACTATCAATGATTTCTGCTAGTTCTGCACTCCCTTCTGATATAATTTGTATTTTACTATTAACTTTTAATAAAGCTTTATTATAACAATGAGTATTTACTGTAAAACATGTAGCTATTAAACCAACAGCATCTTTGTCTGTACTTTTACTTATAGTATCAATAACAGGATTAATAATACCAATTATTTTAATGTCATAATCCATACTAAATAGTTCTATTATACTGGATATTGTATTACAAGCAATTGCTATCACCTTTACGTTTTTACTAATTAGAAAATCAATCATACGTTTTGTTAAACCCGTAATCTCGCCTACTGTTTTGTTCCCGTATGGTACATTTTTATTATCTCCAAAATACATTATATTCTCATAAGGCAGGAGAAGTTGAAGTTCTTTAACAACTGATAAACCTCCTATTCCTGAATCAATAACTCCTATAGACCTATTATTATTTATCACGATATCACCCCTTAAAATTAAATTTGTCTTTCTGGAAAAATATTAAAAATATTCCCCATATTTGAGTTAATTGTTTTTCTTATTTATATATATGTAGGGTATCTATGTACCGTTAATGAACATGTTAAACTAAAGTAAATATAACATAAAGTTTATTTAGCGTAAAGAATTACATTATGATTTATAAGACTAAGACTAAGACAGAGGCCATTATGGCTGCTATTATCGTATTTTGAGGACTATAGAGGTGCATTTTTTACAATAAAATCAAACAATTGGTTTATAAGTGAAAGTAGTAGTTGATTATAGGTTACTAATATTGGTATAATTGTATAAAGCAAGGCTAGTGATTGCACTAACCTCTAAAATTAGGGAGGTAAATTATGAATGATACAAAAAAACTTGGCTTATGGACTTTGGTAATGTTAATTTTTGTTCCAACATTTGGATTTGGGAATATTGCTTCAAATGCAGTGGCACTCGGACCGGCAGCTATTCCATCATGGCTTATAGTTGCTCTATTATTCTTTCTACCTTTATCAATAATGATAGCAGAGTTAGCTTCTTCTAATAAAGACAAAGAAGGAGGTTTATACACCTGGATAGAATGTTCAATTGGTCCAAGATGGGCGTTTATAGGTACCTGGTCATACTTTGTTGCTAATTTATTCTATTTGCAAATGGTTTTTGCCAGAATACCAGTCATGGTATCATGGACTCTTTTTGGTGAAAATAGATTTAACGATGCCAATGCATATTTGTTACCTTGGATAGGATTGGGACTAGCAGTGGTATTAACGTATATAGCTACAACTGGAGTTAAAAGATTCTCGAAAATCAGTGATTTAGGTGGAAAACTAACTTTAGCAGTTACAGTTATATTTATATTATTTGCAGTTGTTGGAGCATTAGTTGGTAAGCAACCATCAGCTACAACTTTCACAAAAACAACACTTATTCCCAAGTTTAATGCTGACTATTTTTCAACTTTCTCGTGGCTGATTCTCGCTGTTGCAGGGGCTGAGGTGGCAGGGACTTATATTAAAGATGTTGCAAATCCTAAAAAAGTTTTCCCAAAGGCTGTTCTTATAGCAACTACATTTATAGCTGGAGCATATGTACTAGGATCACTTGCAATATGCTTAGTTGCATCACCTGAATTAATAACCAAAGCTGGTGTTAAGGATGCAGGTTATGTTGTTTATAAGATATTAGCAGAATCCTGGGGTTTAAATGGTAAAATATTTGTTCAAATATATGCTTTTATTTTAACTGTATCGTCTATAGCCGCATTTGTGGTTTGGTTAGAATCCCCAATTAGGGCTATGTTCTCAGAGGTTCCGAGTGGCACCTTTCCTAAATTTTTAACTAAGAAACGTGAAGATGGAACACTAGTTAATGCACTTTGGGTTCAATGTGGAATCTTATCAGCATTAATAATAGTACCACTAATAGGATTGAATTCAATAGATACTTTTTTTAACACATTAACTACATTATCCGGTTTATGTCTTGCAATACCTTATATTGTTCTTGCAGCTGCATATTTAGTATTTAGGCTTAAAGGTAATGTACCTCCATTTGTAATGTTAAAATCAAAAGCGGCTGTAGTTACATCTTCAACTATTGTTTTCGTATTAGGTGTATTAGCATTCTTTGGCGCTGGCTGGGGAGATATTGCAGGAGCTACAAGTTTCAAAGAAGCAATAGTTCCAATATTAAAGAATTATGGTGGGCCAGTAGGATTTATAATTTTTGGATTTTTTATAACATATTTAACAAAAATATTTACTAAGAGTGATATTAAAAGATAATTTGCTAATGAAATAAAAATTATAATAGGACATTTGTTTAAACGGACATCCTATTTTTTAAGGATTATATATAGGAGTTACAAAGAAAGAGGTATAGCAGGATTTTGCTATACCTCTTTCTAATTCAAGCTAATTTAATTAAAGAGGGGGGGGGGATGCAATGAAATTATTGTTCTATGTGGAAACATAGAAGATTTAAAAATAAGTTAGAATATTTTTAGGAATTTAAATATAGACTAATAAGATGTAATATTGAAACAATTACGATTCCATCTAAAACGTATATATAGTAAGCATATAAGCGGATGGGGATTAAAATGTTATAGTTTTGTCAATTTAGTCGGGGATTTGTTTTTATTTTAGCTTAAATGAAAGAATACAAAATTGAAGTCTTTGAATCAATACTATATAATAAATAAATAAATAAATATAGTAATGAAAAATTCTATAATAGAGGTGTAATTATGTTTTCAAAATTAAGAGAACTACTAATAGGTAAGACACTAAAAACAGAAGAATTAGAAGGAGAAAAATTAAATGTTTTTTGGGGACTTCCTATATTATCTAGTGATGCCGTTTCTTCAGTTGCATATGCAGGGGAAGAAATTTTAATTGTGTTAATTAGTGTTATAGGTATTATAGCATATAGATATATGTTTTATGCTGCGTTGTGTATTGTCGTACTATTATTTATACTTGTTTTTTCTTATAGGCAAACTATTGATAGCTACCCATGTGGTGGTGGATCATATATAGTCGCAAAGGATAATCTTGGTACAAAAGGTTGGAATGTTCTTAAAGTGGAAAAGAAGTAGAACTCTGGGATGGAAACATAAGGAACTTATAAATGGATTAGGTGCAGTTGTAACTTTTATTACAGTAATACTCATAGGTATAACAAAGTTTTTCCACGGAGCTTGGATAGTTTGTATTGTAATACCTTTACTTGTTTATCTTATGGTTAAGGTTAAGCAACATTATACTAAGATAGCGCAACAACTTAAATTATCATTAGAACAAAGACCTAATGAAGGAGCGACAACGAATAACCAACAACATGTAATAATACTTGTAGGAGCATTAAATAAATCATTTTTAAAGGCATTAAACTGTGCTAGATGCCTATCACAAAATGTAGTTGCATTTCATGTATCAACTGATGCTGAAGCTACTGAAAAATTAGAAAGAAAATGGGAAGAGTATAATCCTGGGATTCCATTAATAATAAAACATTCCTCCTATAGAGACATAATGAAACCATTAATGAATTTTATAGAATCTGAAGAACGTGCTTCAAAACATGGAGAAACTGTGACAGTTGTAATATCACAATATGTCATTACTAAGTGGTGGCATAATTTACTTCATAACCAAACAGCATATTTTATAAAGAGTATGCTATATAAAAATAGAAATGTAGCAGTGCTTACTGTACCATATATAATAAAAGAGTAGAAACTCTAAAATTCTTTGCCTAGACCTATACTTCATGCTATAGAAATAGTTGGTCATTATTAACATTATTAAGAAAAATTAAATAATTTAAACAAAAGCACTTAATATGATTAAGTGCTTTTTTCAGAGCACATTATACATCTACCTTAAACTCTAAATGTTTCGCTTTTTCAAAGTTAGGAGTTAATTTTAAGAAAAGAACTAAATTTCTAGAAATGTGCGCAGGCAAGTACCGCCGTTTTAAGTGGTTTAGTTCTTAATTATTATAGGGTTACTCTATTTTTGACGTATAAACTGTTTTGAGTTGAACCAGTTTGTTTTAATTGTAATAAATCTAAATAATGCTAAGGCTGATCCGATTGCAGAGCGAAGCATAAGATGATCTAGTCAAAAATCACAGCAAAAAAGATTGCGATGGAGGAGCATTACAAAGCAATTAGAATATTATTACTTATAATATTTCATAGCTGCATTATGTTATAATTAAAGCTAATAATATGTAAAGCAGATTGTAGTAGAATATTGCTTTCATTGTAAGAGGTGAAATTATGGAGAAAAAAGTGCTCATTATAGAAGATGAGGAATCTATTAGAGGGTTTATTAAAATTAATTTCCAAAGAAATAACTTTTTAGTGCTTGAAGCTGTATCTGGAGAGGAAGGTTTAGAAAAAGTCCACCAGGAGCGACCAGATTTAATAATCTTAGATATAACACTTCCTGGTATGGATGGGTTTAAAACCTGTGAATTGTTAAGGGCGGATTTTCCGAATTTGGGTATTATCATGCTTACTGCTAGAGGACAAGATATGGATAAAATAATGGGCCTTGAGTATGGTGCTGATGATTATATGGTAAAACCATTTAATCCTTTAGAACTTATTGCCAGAGCAAATTCTCTACTTAGACGAATGAGTCATAGTGAAGAGAAAAATCCTGAGCGATTAATATCTGGGTGCTTCATCATAGATACTGTTTCAATGAAGGTATATAAAAATCGCCAGCTTCTAGATTTAACTCCTAAAGAATACTTGATTCTGAAGGCCTTCATGGAAAATGAGGAAAAAGCTTTTAGTAGAGATGATTTATTAAACTTAGTATGGAATTATGAATACTTTGGAGACTCTAAAATTGTAGATGTTAACATACGACGTCTTAGAGAAAAAATTGAAGATACTCCTTCTAAGCCCAAATATATAGAAACAGTATGGGGCGTTGGATATAGATGGAGAAAGAGGTGATATTTTGAGAGGAATAAAAGCCAGACTTGTTTGGAGTTATCTATTAGTGATTTTTTTTACGGTAATTACCTTAGAAGTTTTTCTTACGGTTTCTATAGAGAAATATTACTACAAAAACATGGAGTCTTTGCTTTCGAGCCAAATTAAGGGGTCTGTTGATTTTTATAATAATTATTTTTCTTCATCAAGTTTAAAGGAAAATGTGGAGAATAATGCTGATATTTTTTGGAAAAACACCTCTGCTGAGGTCCAAATTATTGATAACTCAGGAATGATGCTAATGGATTCAATTGGTAATTTTAATGAGAAACCTATTGAAGATGATGATGTAAAAAAGGCATTGATGGGGGGACTTGGAACCTTTACTAAGAAAGATAAGTATACAAAAGAAAATTTTATGTACGTTTCATACCCCTTAAAATCCTCTAATAAAATAGAGGGTGTACTGCGTTTTGTTACTTCATTATCTGAGGTAGATGCACTGATTCGTAAAATAACATTTCTTTTCTTAGGAGTTGGGGCTCTTGTAATTGTGATTTCTGGTGTTTCTAGTATATTTATATCTAATACTATTGTGGAACCCTTAGAGGAAATAAAAAACCTAGCTAAGAAATTTGCGTCTGGAAACTTCAATGAAAGACTAGAAAAAATAAGAAATGATGAGATTGGAGAACTATCCGATACATTTAATTTTATGGCTGAAGAAATTGAAAAAAATCAAAAGTTGAAAAATGAATTTATTGCGTCGGTTTCTCATGAACTTAGAACTCCGTTGACATCTATAAAAGGTTGGGCTGCAACTATTAGTTCTGGTAGTTTAGAAGATAAGGAAGAAATCCTAGATGGACTTAGCATCATAGAAAAGGAAAGCGATAAACTTACAGGAATGGTGGAAGAACTGTTGGACTTTTCTAAATTTATATCTGGAAAAGTACCACTTACAAAAGAATATGTAAATATTCAAAGCATTATAGCCTATATAGAAAAACAGTTTATGCCCAAGTCAATACGTCACAATATTAATTTTACTGTTAAAATACAAGAAGCTTTATCTCCAGTTTTTGCAGATGAAAAAAGGGTGAATCAAGTTATTATTAACGTTTTAGATAACGCCTTTAATTTTACAAAAAAAGGGGGCAATGTAACACTCGAAGCATGCATTGCCGGTAATAATATTTGCATTATTATAAAGGACGATGGAATAGGAATTTCACCGGCGGATTTGCCTAAAGTCACAGAAAAATTTTTCAAAGGCAGAACAAGTATGTCACAAAATGGAATAGGACTTTCTCTTTGTAAAGAAATCGTAGAAATGCACAATGGTAAACTTGAGATTTCAAGTGAACACGGCATGGGTACAGATGTTAGAATATTCTTACCGTTGGCATAAGAAATAATAAAATTTAAATATATAAGAGGTGGCTCGCAGTGAAAAAGGCGTTATGTTTATTTTTTGTTTTATTTTCTATTATAATTTTTATATGGAGTCAGTATGTAGGATTAAATTTAAACTCTCAGGGATTACATAAAAAACTCAAGGTGTCTCCTATAGGAGGAAGCTGGACAGTAGAAAAATATGTTTCTATTGGTGGAGCTACAATAGATGATAAAAAGGCAAAAGAATTAATTGGAAAGAGTGCTTATTTTAGTGAAGATACAGTTGACTTTAATGGTGACATTTCTAATAATCCTCAATATAAAGTTAAGTCCGTGAATACTAAAAACTATTTTTGGAATACTGTAAAAATAAGTGCTAAAAGTTTAGGAATACAAAATGATGATGTGCAAATTATAACCATTAACTCCAATAATATTTTTTACGATGAATACATAAAGTTGGATGAGGTAACTTTAATAAAAAATTATGAGGGCATTTTATTATATTTTCATAAAGTAAAAGATTCTAGTACTACGCATTCATATGATAAAGATAAAGAAGATAACACAAAAATTTTAATCAGTAAGGCAGAAAAAGAAATAAGATCTAAGTCAGGATTATTACTTGGACTAAGGTATGAAAACCCTAAAGCGGAAGATGGGCTTAGCAAATATTTATATAAAACATTAATGATTAGTTCGGTAAATGATAAAATTCTACCCATTGTGGAAACTAAAGATTTGCTACTTCCAAGGCAAGATGGATTTTGGAAGGTAGGGATAAGTAAGAAAATAGAAAATGGAGATGCTAAGGATGTACTTTGGTCTTATCCAATTAATCCAATTAATCCGATAAATACAAATTCAAAACAAATAAAGTATACCAAAACGGAAGGTAGTATGGCTATTAAATTTGTAGGTAGCAATTATGTTTCAATTGATACTTTAGAGGATGTAAATAATAATTATTCAGAAAATAAATACACTAATAATCAGCTTAAAATTCTTCCTATGGATAATCTATTGGGAGAATCCATAAAACTTACAAGCATACTGGGAAGGGAAATAGAAAAGTCTACTTTGGCAGGTACACTTTTAAATGCACCTAAAAACATTAAAGATGAAAATCTAAAAAAAGTGGATACTAATTGGGGTGTAATAAGAAGGAGTGGACGATGGATACTAAGGGGAAGAATGGAAACGAAAATAAATAGTAAGAATTCATTTATAGATTTTGATATTCCTTATGCTACACCTAAATCATTAACTACATATGATAATTTATTTCCTTCTTTTAACGTAATAAAAACAAAGGTTCCTAGTGCAGTGGATGCTTATTCCTCACCTAATAGAGACTTTGTTGTTGTTCTAACCAATACAGAATTAATGGTTTTTACTATAAAAGGATATAACCTTGGAGAAAAATCATTAACTTTGAAGTTTAAATCAGGAGAGCTGCCAGTAATGGCCCATTGGGCTACGGGTAGTTATGTGGATGATTGGCAAAAAAAAGTAAAATAAGTGCTAACGCGACTAGTCGCGTTAGCACTTATTTTATTGTTTTAAATTCATATCCTTGACCCTTTAAATATTCTATAATTTGAGGTAATGCATTAGCAGTTCCTATTTTACCATAAGTATCATGCATCAATATAATTACTTTTTCTTTTGTTCCAACCTCTTCCTTTAATATGCTAAGGAACTCTTCTGGACTTTTATTGCGCTTACCTTCCGCGTCTTTAATTTGAGCATTCCAATCTATACTGACCATGTTTTTTTTCTTTAATATTGTATCAAACTCTGGTAAAGTTGGATCTTTATAATATGTCCTGGACATATATCCTCCTGGCACCCTTAAAATATTTGTATTAAAATCCTGGCCAAGAATATTTTTTAAAGCGTCCTCGGTTTTTTTTACATCATTCATGAAAACAGGTATATTAATTTTGTTGTTAGGAAACAACACATTCAGGCTATGACAATAAGTGTGATTGCCTATTGCATGTCCTTCATTAAATTCACGCTTTACAAGTTCTTTACTTTTTTCATTCTCTTCTATATTTTCTCCAATCAAAAAAAATGTTGCTTTAACGTCATACTCTTTTAGAATATCTAGTATTTGGGGGGTTACAGTGGTAGATGGACCATCATCAAAGGTAAGAAATGCTATCTTCTTACCATCATTTTTTTCTTTGTAATTTACTATGGCATTTACCTTTGTAGCATCATAAATGTACTTTTGTCCATCTTTATTTACGGTATAATTTTTTGGTGGTTTATTGATGGTTTCATTATTATGCTGTAATGCATTATTATTTGTAGCAGTAACTGGTTCAGCTTTAACTTCTTCTTTAAGAAAATTTTTACCTATTATGAGAGCACCTATTAAAATTAAAAAAATGCAGCCAGATAATAAATTTATTTTTATAGTTCTTTTATTAAGTCTCTTTGTTTCATTAATATTTAACACTTATTTAACACTTCCTTAACAGCTTATTTGCAAATAATAAACACTGAATAAAATTACAATTAAATACAACTTGTCCAAAATTTGCAATATTATCATCTCATATGTAAAATGTTGTCGTATCTATACATTTATAATACTACTTATTCTAATTTAAGAGATTACAGAATTATTACAATTTCATTACATATTTCATATTACGTTTAAATTTAACTTGCTAAGCACTCAGAAAAAATAAGGATTAAACAAAATAATGAATATGATGTAGTTGTATTAGATGAGCTTACTATAGAATTATATTTTAAATTTATGGATATAGAATGTATATTGGAATTAATAAAAAATAAACCAGAAGTTTAGAACTTATTATAACAATGGTGTTTTGTCGAGGAAAGGTATTGTGGGTACTTGAGGGGCCCACTTGCTGATTTCTTAACATAGTGATATTATTTTAATGTAACTAAAACCAATTATTAGGAACAATACATATATATATTCTCGATAATAGGAATTGAATATCTTTTACACGTTTTTAAAAGTGTCTAGAATTTGATATTCGTACTTTACATTATAAAAATAGGAGAAGTGATAAATTTGAAGCAATTTGATAATGATATACAACTTATAAAATATGAGGTAATAACAGAGGTAGTTAAACTTGCGATTAAAGGAACTCTAAAAAAAGAAGGTAGAAATCTATTTAAGGTTCTTGTTCCAGGCCCTAAAGCAAGAACTCGTTGTTGTATTCATAAGGAAAGAGCAATTATTGGGGAAAGAATAAAACTTGTAATGGGCGGATGTAAAAAAAACAAAAATGTTATTGAAGTAATAAGTATTGCTTGTGATGAATGTCCCATACAACGATTCACGGTTACCGAAGCTTGTAGAGGTTGTTTAACACACAAATGCATTCAAGTATGCCCTGTGGATGCAATTCACTCTATAAATCGTAGATCTTACATTGATACAGAAAAATGTATTGAATGTGGCAAATGTGAAGCTGCTTGCCCGTACAACGCAATCTCTGATGTTATGAGACCATGTCGTAGAGCTTGCAGTGCAGGCGCATTAAGTATTGATGAAGATAAAAAAGCAGTAATAGATAATGATAAATGTATACAATGCGGTGCTTGTGTTTATCAATGCCCTTTTGGTGCAATTATGGATAAATCATCAGTAGTAGATATTACTAATGCATTAATAAAATCAAAAGAAGATAAAAATATGCATGTATATGCTGTCGTTGCCCCTGCAATCGCTAGTCAATTTACCGATGTTAAGATTGGTCAAGTACTTTCAGGTATAAAAAAAATGGGCTTTTATGATGTCGTAGAAGCAGCTATTGGTGCAGATATGGTAGTTCAAAATGAAACAAAAGAATTTATAGAAACTATCGAGGAGCTCAAAACTATGACAAGCTCTTGTTGCCCAGCTTTTGTTTCATATATCAAGAAAAATTACCCAGAGCTCGGTAAACATGTATCAAGCACAGTTTCTCCGATGATAGCAATTTCTAAGCTCATTAAAAATACAGATCCTTTAGCTAAAGTTGTATTTATTGGACCTTGTACGGCTAAAAAAATGGAAATAAAGCAATCAGATATAAAAGGCATTACTGATTATGTAATGACTTTTGAAGAACTTCAGGCAATGCTTGAGGCATTTGAAATAGATCTTCAAGAGTGTGAAGAACTTCCTTTGAATAATGCTTCTTATTATGGAAGGATTTTTGCTAAAGCTGGTGGTCTTACCGAAGCAGTAAAACACTTAGTTGATGCTGAAAATGTTTCAGTTGAGTTTAAACCTATTAGTTGTGACGGCCTTATTGAATGTGATAAAGCCTTGAAATTATTGAAATTTAATAGATCAAACGGCAATTTCATAGAAGGAATGGCTTGTTCTGGTGGATGCATAGGTGGAGCAGCATCCCTTAAACATGGTTCACGAGATAAAAATGAAGTAAATAAGTACGGAAAATTAGCGTTAGAAAAAGATGCTAGCGATTCACTCAAAGTAATAAAGATAGAGGAAATTGATATGCACCGTGGTAAAAACTTCATGTCTAAATAATCTTTTATAAGAAGAGGTATAGCAAAATTTTGCTATACCTCTTCTTATAAAAGATATTCTATAACTTTATATACTACTTAATCAATTTATTTTCCCTCAAAAAGTCTTCGGCAACCTTTGCTGGTTCTTCGGAAAGCTTATCAACTTTATAATTTAAGTCTATCATTTTTTCTTTCGTAATCTTGCCGCCTAATTTATTAATTAAAGGTTTAAGTTCTGGATGTTTTTCAAGAGTTTTACTACTAACTATGGGTACACAATCATAATTTGGGAAGAAGTTTTTATCATCTTTTAAAACCTTAAGGTTATATGACTTTAATAACCCTTCAGTTTTAAAAGCATCTATAGCATCTACTTTTTTATTGTCTAAGGCTGTATACCGAAGTCCTCCATCAATCGCGCTAGAACTTTTAAATTTCAAATTATATACTTTAGTTAATCCTGAATAACCATCTGCTCTATTGCAAAATTCTAATGTAGCACCGAGATTAAGCTCGCCTCCTACTTTTGCAAGGTCTGAAATGGTCTCTAGATTGTATTTTTTAGCAGTGTCTTGTCCTACCGATAATGTATAAGTATCATTAAAACCAAGGGGTTTTAGCCAAGTTATACCGTAGTTTTTAATGTAATAATCACTTACAATTTTATAAGCTTTAGCTGGATCATTAATTGGGGACCTCTTCATAATACCGACTAAACTCATTCCAGTATACTCAGGGTACATGTCTATTTCACCAGTTTTTAATGCAGAATAAGCGAGGCCTGATCCTCCTAAATTTAAATGTGTCTCTACTTTGATATCTGTATTTTTTTCTATTAGTGTTGCTAGTATATTACCTAATATAATTTGTTCGGAACTGTTGTAACAACCTACCACAATAGTGTCAGTCTTTTTAGTGGACATATACACACCGCTAGCTATCAGTATCATAGCTAAACTTCTAGCTATGATTTTTTGCGTTTTACTAAACTTATGTTTTTTTCTCTTAGACAGTTTAATTGTTCCATCTGCTTTTCTGATTCCTGGAGGTGTTACCCCTTGTTCAATTTTCTCTACAATAGAGTCCATTAACAGTGCTAATAAACATGCAGGAATTGCTCCAGCTAGAATCATATTATTATCTACCGTTTGCACACCTGAGAATACCATATATCCAAGTCCGCCTGCACCTATAAATGCTGCAATTGTCATAAGTCCAACAGCAGTAACTGCTGATATTCTTATACCAGTCATAATTACTGGGAACGCAAGTGGTAATTGAACTAATTTAAGTACTTGTTTATTTGTCATACCCATGCCTTTAGATGACTCGATTACATCTGGATTTATATTCATAAGGCCAGTATAGGTATTTTTTATAATAGGAAGTAGTGAATATAAAAATACCATAAGTATTGCTGGCGTACTACCTATTCCAAGTATTGGTATTAAAAACCCTAATAAAGCTAAACTAGGTATTGCTTGTATTAAATTCGCAAGACCTATAACGGGCCCCGATAACTTCTTAACTCTAGATATTAATATACCTAAAGGGATTCCAATAATTATGGCTATAACCACAGCAAATACGGTTAATTCAATATGTTGAAGTGTTAAATCTATTATTTGACTCTGCCTTGAAACTACAAAGTCTTTAAAACTAACTATTCCATTTAATATGCCCATTATTCATCATCCTCCTGGTTAATATACTGATTGCTTAAAACAATCAACAAGCTACTCTCAGTAATTAATCCAACTAATTTAGAACTGTCATCTACAACTGGAACATATCCAATTTTAAGTTCATTCATTAGATTTAATATATCTATTAAAGAGTCATCTAAATTAACGGTTTTAATTTCTGTGCCCATAATAGTATTTACCTTTATAGAACCTATATAATTCCTTATAATATCTTTTATTGTAATGATTCCTTCCAGCTTATCTTCTTTATTAATAATTAACAAGCTGTCCACTTTGTTTGCCTTCATGATTTCTAAAGCTTGGACTACTGTTCTGTTGCCACTAGTTGTAATTGGCTCTGTAATCATAATATCCCTAGCTTTTATAAACCCTGGTTGCTGCCATATTCTATTTTTACCTATAAATTCTTTAACGAAATCATTAGCAGGATTATTTAAAATTTCTTCTGGAGTATCATACTGAACAATGTTTCCGTCCTTCATAATACAAATTCTATCACCGAGCTTAAGGGCTTCATCCATATCATGAGTTACGAAAACTATTGTCTTTTTAGACTCTTGCTGAAGATTAAACAATTCATCTTGAAGCTGATTTCTCGTAATTGGATCTAAGGCACTAAAAGGCTCGTCCATAAGGATTACATCTGGATTTGTTGCCCAGGCCCTTGCTACCCCAATTCTTTGTTGCTGACCTCCGCTTAATTCACATGGATATCTATCAACATACTCTTCTGCCTTCATTCCTACCATCTTTAAAAGTTCAGTTGTTCGGTCAAGTATTTTATCTTCTGGCCATTTTTCCAGCATTGGTATTATTCCAATATTCTCTCCTACAGTCATATGTGGTAAAAGTCCTGTTTGCTGAATGACATACCCCATATTCCGTCGTAGCTTAATTGTATCACCCTTTAATATATTTTTACCATCCAAGTGTATGCTCCCTGATGTTGGTGAAATTAACCTATTAATCAATTTTAAGGTTGTGGTTTTACCGCAACCACTTTGTCCTACTATAACTACAAATTCTCCCTTATTTACAGTAAAACTAATGTCGTTAATTACGGTTTTGCCCTTGAAAACCTTCCTTATATTCCTAAACTCTAACATATAACCTCTCCTCAATAAAATAATAGAATGTCAGTCAAATTTTATTAATTAAAACTAACAACCTATATGGTATCATAGGATTGTCTGTTTACAAAACTCCATAAATTGAGAATAAATGTGACAGGTCTGTCAATATTGGGGTATAGGTGATATACGGATAAAAATGGAACATATGCTAGATAATAGTACCATTACTGGCTATATGGTCTTTTATAGGGGCCGAATATAGGCTATTTATGTTTTAAACATTTTATATTTTGTTTCTGTAGTACAAATCGAGTTTGTTTTAGTCGCCCACGTAAGTTTTACGTTTTAAGTGATGACGGTAAAGAAGCATATCATTGTTTAAAAAGTGAGTGGAAATCTCTTTCAAAACACTTAGATGTATTATTAATGGAGGATGGGTTTAAAACTTGGAAACCCTAGTTATAAATTGTTCACAATATTGACACTTAAATGCAACAATTATTTGTTACTATTATTAAAAGAAGCAGAAGTGCTGAAAAATAATATCAGTATTAAAACGAAATTATAATATAGCCTTTAATGGCGGAAATGGGGACGAATTACTATGAAAATCAAAGCAAAAAATGCGTCTAAAAAATCAGGAAAATCTGCTATTTCAATTACTTTGTATGTTGTCGCTTCAGTTGTTGCAATTATGGGAGTTGCATTATTAGTTAATAATGTTTTCTTATATAGAACTAACTTTAATCAAGCTGTAGCTCAGGGTTATTCTGCCGCTACTGTAAGGGATGCGTTAGTGCCATCACAATTGTTGCCAGGAATATTTGAACCAGTTGCAATATATGGAGGTATCGCATTTCTTCTATTAGGAGTGGGTGTAGTAAACAAAAAAGTTTCAAAATGTTTAATATGCTTAACTAAAGCTGAGGTTTGTAATGATATTGTTGAAGAAGATATTGATGAAGAATATTTTGATGAGGAATATATTGTAGAAACAATTAATCAGGAAGAAATTGATGGAAAAATTCAAAAAGCTTAATCGAAATACAACAAAAAGACTTGTCTCATTATACGAGGCAAGTCTTTTTTTCGCCTAACCTTATAATTTAATTAATATCTACAATGGTATTTTTATCTACAATGTTCCAGCAAGTTTTTCCAGGATTTAATGGCAAATTATTACCACCCTCATCAGTTAGAAGTGTTTGCGAAGTGGCATCTTTTTTAGCCCAATGCATTTTTATAAATTTACCATTACTAATAACATAACCATCCCCCTTACCTACAAGAGAAATGTCTAAATGTTGTCCATCTGCTTGTTTTTTAATGGAGGTGATTTGCACCACTATGGTTTTAAATGCTAGTGGAAGCTTATTCTCTTTATTAGTTGATGATTTTCCATCCATGCTTTTGAGGTAAAGGCCATCCTTATAATTGTAACCAGTGTTGTAATTTTTGTTTATTTTTAAAAGTACATCTATAGCTTTCGGTGATTTAGCGTTATCCCAATAGCCTTTGTCAAATTTTAATTTTACAGTAGGAGCTTTGACAAAATCTTTTCTTTTAACAAGTTCTCTTAATTTTTCTGTGGAGGTATAAAGATTATGAGGAGCCTTTCGCAGCGAATCTCTCCAATAAGTAGAAGCATGTGTCATTTCATTCATACTCATCAAGTTTTCATTTTTTATTTTAACAAGAGCTTCCGAACTTCCACCACAATGAGCAAAGGGCAGGTTATATTCTTTTGAAATATCTAAGAAGTAAGGCCTGGCACTTCTAATTGGTCCAACCTTTTCAGCATTGTTTTTTTGAAATAATGCAATGAATCTAGGTGTGCCACCTTCAGCCATGGTCTCATAAACTATATCCGCAGCATTCAAACCCGATTGAGGTCTTGCAGCTACTGAGTTTTCTACTACCACAAGCACAGCAATATTATCTAATAGTTCTTTTTTTACCGCTTCACCCGTATAAGGAGAGAAGTACTTTTGTGAGGTCTTTACAGCTGATTCTGTTTTTTTAGGGTTTGATTGCTTTGGCGTAGCAATAGATTCAGCTTTTTTGCTACAACCCTGCGAAATAAAGCTTATGGAAATAATTATACAAAATAATAGTATAGATTTGTTTTTCAAAGCAACATCTCCTTAGTTAATTTTAGAGGAAAACGTCATTACATTCATTCCTCTATTTTAATCTATTCGAAATGTCGTGTATATAGAATAATATAAAAACTAAAAATGCCATAGGAGGATTAAATTCGCTCATAAAAACCACGGCGGGCATAGCTCATGTAACTAATTAGCAATGTAGTGTTTTTTTGTTGGAAATGGTATAATAATAATGTAAATTGTCATATTATTATAAGTTTTAGTTTGAATTCTTATTAAGGTGGTGCTAAAATGCTTGATATAATTATTTGTGAAGATAATGAGATGCAAAGGGAAAAGATTGAATGTATTATAAAAAATAAATTAATAGATTTAAAGCTTGATTTAAAGATAGTTTTATCAGCTGATAATTCTAAAGATGTAGTTAATCATCTTAAGAACAACATAGAAAAAAGCTTTATTTACTTTTTAGATGTAGATTTAGGCACTAAATCAAATGGAATAGACCTTGCAAAAGAGATAAGAAATTATGATACAAAAGGATATATTGTTTTTATAACTTCACATGCTGAGTTATCATTTTTAACATTTAAATATAAAGTACGAGCTTTTGATTATATCTTAAAATTTGATGATGAGGCTCTTAAAAGCAGCATTTCAGAATGCTTAAGTGGAGCCTACAATAATTATAAAAATGTTAATGTTAAAGAAAAAGAAGTCATTTCAATAAATCTAGTGAATAGGATTGAAAACTTTCTATTTAATGAAATCCTATTCTTTGAAACAGCAGATATTGGTCATAAATTAAGGGGTCATACGACTAATGGCCATTTTGAGTTCTATGGAAAAATGAAGGATCTAGAAGCTAAATTACCATCATATTTTTATAAATGTCACAGATCTTATATAGTTAATACCACCAAAATTAAGTTTTTTGATAAAAAAAATAAAACTATCTATATGATAAATGATGAAATCTGCTATAGTTCAGCATTATATCTAAAAGGATTAATTAAAAAATGTTTAATATGATAATGGAGTTATTATATATATTTATTATTGCATTAAATTTTGGTATTATTATGATTAATATAAGTTATATGGAAATAACTAAAAAAAACCTTTTAGTTATTAATAGTGTTTTATTTTCTATAATTGTATTATTGAATAATTATAATGAAAACAAGTTGATAATTCCTATTACAACAATAATAATGAGTATATATTTATATATACTTTTTAAAAAAGTATACTATGCTCTATTAATTTCTATTTTTATACAATTGATTTTTGCTTTTGGTGATGCTGTTACTGGGGTTATCTTAGTTTTTATTTTAAAAATTAAATATTGTGATATACTAAATAATCCTAAAATTAAATTATTAACAGCTTTATTAATCTTAATAGTATGTTATTTTCTAAGTAAATTTTCATGTAAAGTTTTAAAAAATAACTATGTTAAAAATTTTTTGAATATAAAATCAAAAAATATTTCTATTTTAGTCTCCACTGTAGTAATATCACTTATTTCTATATATTCTTATTCTTTATCATTAAAAATGATATTTAATAAGCCTAATAAATTTTTTATTTCATTAAACCTTTTTTTGATAATTAGCTATTTTATTGTGATATTAATATTAACTCATACAAATAACGAAAGTATTAAAAAAGATTTAGAATGGGATTACAGAGAAAAGGAATTGGCCCATCTTAAAGAATATACTATAAATTTAGAAAATCTTTCAAATGACTTAAGAAGTTTTAGACATGACCAAATTAATATATTCCAAACAATAGGGGCATATATTGAGTCAGAAAATATAAAAGGGTTGAAGGAATTCTATTATAAAGAATTAATGCCTGAAAGTAAAAAAATATTGGAAAAGAATCGATCTTATACATCACTTATGCATATAAAAATTGATTCGTTGAAAGGACTACTTTCTTCTAAAATTATTAAGGCTCAATCAAAAAACATAAAAGTCAAAATAGAGATTGTGGACGATGTTAATGAATTGTCAATATATTTAATAGATATCTGTAGGATTATCGGAATTGTTTTTGATAATGCAATAGAAGCTGCGATATTATGCGATAACAAATTTATTGAATTTTTAGTATATAAAAATAATAATAGTACTACATTTATTATAAAAAATTCTTGCCCGGAAAATACTGCATCTATTCATAAAATATACGAGAAAAATTTTTCAACAAAAGGCGTCAATAGAGGAATAGGCTTAAAAACTGTTAAAGATATTTTGAATGAAAAATATGATAATGTATATTTAAATACTAGTATTGATAATTTCGTTTTTACACAAGAACTAATTATTGTTAATAATTAGTTCTTGTGTTGTAAATTTTCATAGTCATTATTTGATTTTCTGAAAATAAAGAAGTCTAAGAGAGTAATTTATTGATAAAAATTAATATTAATTACATTTCACGCTCAAAAAAGCCCAACTTAGGAAATAATGTAGAATCAAATAATTAAACATGGTAAAATAAAGTCATGGTAATTCAAGTAAATCGATAGAAGAACTGAGGAAAAAGGGTTTATAAGATTGTGCTAAAAGTTTGGATTTAGTGCTATAGAAATAGACTAATAATTACATTGTATGTAAACGATTGTCTGAATTGAATAATTATTAATCATGATGATATCTTGTTCCATTCTTTTGTTTAGGTATTTTAGTTCTCGCGAAACTAAAATACCAAATCATGAGCGGGAAGCAAGTTATTTATATAAATTATTAAAATATAATGGGGTAAGTCAAAGATAGATTAATATTTTTGACAATACCACAAAAAAGGGGTGTCTTATGGAAACTTATTTATGTCCAAAAATAGATTGTACTTCAGTTGAAGTTACTGAAGATCAAGCGTGGGTTATAGTATTTATGGCAGCGTTACTAGCGGTAGGTGTTACATGGATGGTAGGCATGTCAGTGTGGTGTGTTAGTAATGGTTACAAGGGATTCACTGGTGATTATAGCATAGTTGAATGGGGATTAAAAGTCAATTTTGAATGTAAATAAAATGTAATAATAAATTTATTTTATTATTGCAACATCTTAGACAAGCTTATAATTAGGCTTGTCTAAGATTTATTTATAATCTATATTTGGATACTGTAAGGATATTTAGAATTAAAAATATAATAATGTATATTTAAATATTAGTATTGATAACTTCGTTTTTACACAAGCACTAATTATTGTTAATAATTAGTGCTTTAAAGTTGCAGATTTTTATAGTTATTATAAGGTTTTCTGAAAATAAAGTAGGCAAAGGGAGTAATTAAAAAGGATTCTTGGAAGATGGAATAAATAATTATATTTTTATAAATTGAATTTGGTAATAATAGACTTACTGAACACGAAATTAATACAACAGCGATAGATTTTAGTTTTAAAGCTTTTCTTAATTTTTTGCTTACAAGGGGACGCTCAGCTGTATCGGCAGGAGCATATTTAACAACTAAAATTAAGCTTATTAAAAATAAGATAATTATTGAAGTTCTATTTAGAGTGAAATTTAGACTTAAAAACACATTTCCTAAGAAAATTATATAATTTAAAAAAATACACTTTAGGCTAGAGTCTGCATGAACGCCATTAGCAAAAGATCTAAGGAAGCCAAAAACTATAAATGCTATTAATGTATAGGTGAATACTTTAAGAAAATATGATGTTACAAACAGAATAATCAATTTGTATATACTAATTAATATAACTTGAGTGCCATAATGGAGTATTTCAAGTTCTTCCTCTGTCTTATCTAAATTTTTTTTGACAAATTCCATGTATAAGTTGCTTAATTTTTCATTTATATTCATATAACGCCACCCTAAACAATAATTTATTGATAAAAATTAATATTAATTACATTTCACGTGCAAAAAAGCCCATCTTAGGAAAAAATGTAGAATTAAGCAATCACAATATGGTAAAATAATATCATGGTAATTCAAGTAAAGCAATAGGAGAACTTAATAATAAGGGGTGGAAAAATGAAAAATTTAATATTAGAAAAAGTAGCTTCAATAACTTGTTCTGGTGTATCGGCAGTGGCGAAAGCTTCATCATCAATGTGTATAGTTTGGTCATTTAATGAATGTAAGATGCCTAAATCACTATATAAGGTTGATAAAAAATTATAAAGAGATTTGGTATGGGTTTGTATTTTAGGTAAGAATATTAAAAGGACAACCCTTAAAGGTTTATAATATGGTAGTAGAGGAATAAGGGTAGTAATTATTTTGTATGTAAACGATTGACTGAATTGAAGAATTATTAATCATGATGATATCTTGTTCCTTTCTTTTGATTAGGTATTTTAGTTCTCGCGAAACTAAAATACCTAATCCTGAATTGGAAGCAAGTTATTTATATAAATTATTAAAATAAAATTGGGTAAGTCAAAGATAGATTAATATTTTTGACAATACCACAAAAAAGGGGTGTTGTATGGAAACTTATTTATGTCCGAAAATTGACTGTACTTCAGTTGAATATACTGAAGATCAAGCGTGGATTATAGTATTTATGGCAGTATTACTAGTAATTGGTGTTACATGGTTCATAGGTATGTCAGTGTGGTGTCTTGCTAATGGTTACAGTGGCTTCACTGGAGATTATAGCATAATTGAATGGGGATTAAAAGTCAAATTTGAATGTTATTAAATGAATAAAATGCAATAAAAAAGCTATTTTATTGCATCATTCTTCAACTTAGACAAGCCTATAATGGATAATAAGCTTGTCTAAGTTTCATTTAAATTTATAGTTGATTGCAAAATAAAATTTTACAAAAACAATATTCTATTTAGGGAGGAGAACTTTTATTATGTTATCAATTAAAGACCTTAGTAAAAAATATTCAAATAATTTTTGGGGCATTCAAAATTTTGATTTAGAACTAAAAGAAAGAGAATTGGTTTCAATTGTTGGTCCAAACGGTTCTGGAAAAACTACAATAATTAATTGTTTACTTGGAGTTATTTCTCCAACCAAAGGGACTTTGTCTTTATACGGTCAAAAAAATAATACTAAGAAATTTAAAGAATATATTGCATATGTACCGGACGAACTATTACTTATTGAGTCTTTGACAGGTAAAGAATATATTAACTTCGTAAAATCAATGTATCAAAATGTAAATGACGAAAAGATTAAAAAACTTGTACAAATATATAATATGGCAGAAGCTATGGAGCAAATAATAAAAAATTATTCACATGGAATGAAGAAAAAGCTTCAATTAATTGCAGCATTTATGTTAGAAGGCAAATTGATGGTGTTAGACGAGCCATTTAGAGGATTAGATGTAGAATCGATAATAACAACAAAAAAAATGTTGAGAAAATTTTTGAAAGATGGAAAAAGTATTTTAATGTCAACTCATGATCTTCTTTTAGCTGATAGTTTGAGTGATAGAATTGTAATAATTTCAAAAGGGAGGAAAGTTGCAGAAAATACTAGTAATATATTAAAAAAAGAATATAACTGTAATTCACTTGAAGAAGTTTTTATTAAAGCATCTCTTGATAAAAGTAGGAGTGATAAAATTGACGAAGTCATTAATAATTTGTAAATTAATTTTTAAAATATGGCAGAGAAGTTTAGCAAAAATATTGAATACTAAAAGTAAGGTTGTAGGAGTAATTTCATTTTTATTATTTATTACCTTATTATCCGTAATAGCAGGATACTGTGTTGTAAATCCTATAATAGTAATGTTTGTGAATGGGGATACTAGGTCACTATATTTATTGTTTTCTGGTATATTGGTAAATATTTCTGTGGTAACAACGGCACTATTTGTATTGGTGAAATCTGTAATACAAGAACGCGGTGAATTTGAAATGCAGTTAAATTGGTTTCCGCTTACTACATTCGAAAGGAATTTAGGATACAAGCTTCCAATATTTTTTGTTGTATTTGTCAGCGAATTGTTTATAAATACTTTATTAGTTGTACCTTCATTGGTTATGAATGATTTACAGGGAGGTTTTTTGCTAGCCAGTATATTAGCTTTTATTATACAAATTACTTTTGTATTCTTTTTAAATACAATAATATATGACTTTTGTATATTTATTATATCTATGATTGGACTCCCTTATAGAAAGCTTATAACGCTTTTAATTTTACTAATGTCAGTATTTTATTATTTTATAGAAAATTTTTCGGTGGAAGGGATTTTATCTTCATACACTAAATTTGATTATAATATACTTTATTTAATTAGTGGAGTTCTTATGAAATCAGTAAAGGTTGCAGCATTTAATTCTGTAAGCTATTTAAGAATAAGTATTTATATCTTAATTACTGCATTTTTAGCTTTAAGCACTTTATTTTGCTATGAAAAAGTTCAGAATAACAACTCTTCTAAAATATTAAAATTTCTGCCTATGTCAAAGGGGTTTAATAGATCATTAATTATAAAAGAAGTTAAAGTTCAAATTAGAAATGAAGAAAACTACATAAATATAATAATTTTTTTGCTATTGTCAATTTTAGTAAGATTTAAATTGGGAAATTTAGAGCCGAATATTATGATAATAGGGATAGTAAGTTTAGTTTCTAGTATGTTGGCGCTAAACTCCTTTGGAAATGAAAATAATTACTTTATAATGTATAAAGCTAATGGGGTTGAATTGTTAAAGGTGTTGATTTCAAAGGCAATAGGATTATGTATTATCGGATATGGTTTATTTCTACTTATAACTATAATAATACTAGGAATTGATATGGATATATATCAAGTATTGATTAGCATTCCAATAGTTATTAGTTCAATAATATCATTATATATTTTAGGAATATTAATTCCAGTAGATAACAAGAACCCTTATATGGGTGTATTTGCTTTTTTTATTCTCTTTTTTACAATGATTCCTATAGTAGTTATATTAAATCAAATAATTACAACAAATATGTCTTTGATAATTGTGGCGGTAGTACTTACAATTATATTATTTACTGCTTTTTATTTAGTGGCCAAATGGAGGATAAAATATGAATAAATTAAAAAGAATACCATATATACCTCAAAATATTGAGATTAATAAAGATCACATATTTGATCATAATCTACATGCTGATATTCCAATAAATGAAACGGCTTATAAAATATTATTACTAGTTGATGGAATTAAAAGTGTAAGTGAGATTACAGAATATTTAAACAAAGAAATCAAGATCGATTATGATGTTCTATATAATGATATAAATAATTTATTCTATGAATTAAATAAAAATTATCTTTTAAACTGGAAGTATGACACCAATATAAGGATAAAAAAAATATTTATAAATCTTATTGCACAATATAAAAAAGGATATAAAGAACGAGTTACTATAAAAAACAGCAACTTTTTTTCTGTATTTAATAGTATTAATAATGTGATTTTTAAAAAAATAGGAATATTATTTATATGGACATTAGTTCTATACATATTGAGTGTAGTTTTAATTAGTGATAGTTTAGCTTCGGGAGTAGCATTTGGATTTTTGATCGCTTTTGTTGGATTAATTTTGAGCACAAACATACATGAATTATCTCATATGTATTCTTTATGGATAAAAAAGAAAAATAAAAATATAGGATTTTTAGGGGTAAGTCCATTGGGAGTGAGATTTGTAAGACCAGCAGAAACTAATTCTAAGAACAATATTATTATAGCCTTATCAGGATCAATAATTCCTGGAATCTTAGGAGTCTTAATGTACATCATTAGTTTCACTATGTTTAAAGAGTGGCAATATTCTGTGTATATCAATATTTTTGCGGGAATGTTTGTTATTCAATTAGTACATTTACTACCATTTACAGGTGATGGTAAAAATATTCTTAACTATATATTCTTAATGATATACAATAAAAAAATAATTTAGATACTAGGGGAGATTAATATGATAAAAATTAGTGAAAAAACATATGGTTTAGCGGCTGTTTTAAGTATAATTATTTTACCTATAACTGCTATGAGTTTAATCTTTCTTAAAATGTTTGGTAATAAAAGTGGTAAAATCCTTTTTAACACAATGGAGATTCTTAAAATTGGAAACAATGGCTATACGTTTAATATAAAGACTACATTTTTATTATTAGTTTTGGCTGTATTTTTGGCGACTATTGTCTTATCAATAATATTTAATATTTTATTGAAAGGATTAAGGAAAAATGAAGTTTAAAAGAAAGAAAAAATGTGTTGTCATTACAATAAGTTTAGTTCTATTAGTGATTATGGGTATTTTTATAAATAGATCTGAGGGTTTAAGTAAAAAAGATGATATTAAGACTATATCTAATGCTGGTATTGTTTTTGGTGATATTAAGGCACCTGTTAAGATAATTGAGTATACGGACTTTAATTGTCCAGATTGTAAAAAAATGAATGAAAATATTGAGCCAATCCTATTAGAATACATAGCTAATAAGAAGGTTGTTTTAATATTTAAGACTGTTAATGAAAATATGCATTTAAATATTCCTAAAATTAGTACAGAGGATTATAAAGAGATTGGAAAGATATTTAATGAAAAAGAAAAGTATATTAATCCAAAATCAGAGCAGTACTTAAAGTCATATTTAGGAGAGAAATTATATAATAAAAGGAAAGATGATAACAAGGAAATAAAGAAAGAAATAGACTATCTCAAGATTAATACGATACCAACAATGTATGTAGGTAATGAAAAAATGGTTGGTATTTATAAAAAAGACGAATTTAAAAGAATTGTAGAAGATATATTAAACTCCAATTAGGAAAATAAATTGTGGTGGAATTATGATTAGATGTTTTAATCGTAAATAAATAGTAGGAACTTTATCATATTCATAGTGAAATTGAAATAATAAATAATCCAAGTGAGGTTAAAATATGAGAAGTATGAATATTAATAAAGTAGTAAAAAGATACTGTAGAATATTATTTTTACTAATAATATTCTTTGCCATTAATTTCTTAATGGTCGACACAATTCATGCAAAGACTAATGAGTTAAATTTGATTTATTTCAATGTGCCTCTTTGTAATACATGCAATAAGTTTGAAGATGAACTAAATAAGTTACAGAAAGAACATAAAAATATTAAGATATATAAATATGATATAAGTAAAAGTCAAAATTATGAGATGCTTGTTAGATATAATAATGAATATAAGTTAAATAAAGAGACTGGAGGAGCACCAATTATATTCGTATCAGATAGATATATAAAAGAGCCGTCTGAAATAAAGTCTATAATAAGAGAAATATTACAGAATGAGAATGAGAATGAGAAGGTTAAGGAAACACCTATTTTGGAGGGAATTCAGATAAATGCAAATTCATTCAATTATGATATTTTAGGTTTTATATTTACAGGATTTATTAATGGACTTAACCCATGCTCTATATCCATGCTCTTATTTTTTCTCTCACTTATTAGTGTCAAAAATGTTGGAATAAAGAAGCTTGGTTTTAGTTTTATTTTAGGTAAATTTATAGCATATTTATTAATAGGTTCAGTCTTATACACATATCTATCTAAAATAAATATAGGAATATATAATACAATAATGAAAGAAATATTTATATTGTTTTCTGCTATAATTATTTATTTGAATGTAAATGATTTTTTAAAAGCAAGAAAGGAAAAATTTGGACAAATTAAAAATCAACTCCCAAGAAAAGTTAGACGTTTTAATCACAATGTAATAAAAAGATTTTTGGAAAATAAAAGTGGGAAAATATTAGTTATTATAAGTTTTTTATTAGGTGTAGTTATTTCATTAGGAGAATTTTTATGTACAGGACAAGTATATCTTGCAAGTATAAGTTACATGATACAAAAAAATAGCATTTATTCTCTTAAGGCTTTTTCTTATTTATTCTTATATGATTTAGTATTTATTATACCACCAATTATAATCATATTTATTATTGATAAAGGGACTGATATGTTCAAAGTATCATCATTCCTTGTAGAGAAAATGTATTTAATAAAATTATTAACCGCAATAGTGATGTTCTTATTTTGTTTATTTATAGTTTTTATAATTTAATATAGTAAATATAAAGGAGTTTATTAAATGCCGAGAAATATTAAAATAACAGATAATGATAATTGCATTTTATATGAGGGTAATCTTTATAAACTACCAGTTGCAGAGAATATTATTATTGAGCAAAGTATTGAATACTTCAATGATTCAGAACCCTGTTTTTTACATAAAAGTGCAGTTACAAAAAAAATATATTATGAAATTGAAGACTTTTTTCAAGAAAAAGATAACATTGGCGTTAAAGAGATAAAATTAGGTGAATTTCCATTAATTTTGAAACGTCTTCTTGAGAAGATTGGAAATGCTAAAAGCATTTACTTGTAGTATGACATATTTGATGTGTATTTTTATTAATTAATATACCAATAAACTAATTTCTTTTAAAAAAGATAAGTAATCATTAATTATTATTGATTACTCATCTTTTTTCTTTTGATATTAATTTCTATTCTTTTGGATATCAACTTGAATGAAGAAAGAAATGGATTGTCATTAGGTGGAGAAATCAGGAAATTGGATGATTATAAAAATGAAATGATTTTTGTGACAAATCACATACAAATGGCATTTAAAGTTTTTCAGTATAAACTAAGAGTTTTAGAGTTTATTGATAAAAATTATAATATTGATAAACAGTTAAAAGAAAGTATTTTAATTGCAACGAAAATATTAAACAAGAATAAGGAAGAAATTGAAGAAAAATCATTGCAAATTAAGTTTGGAAAATATGTAGGGGAAATGGATGTGAGATTTTGAAAATCATTAATAAATTTTATGAATTTGCTATGTCCGATTATGCAGCTAATGTTAGAAAATATATTCCTTGTTTAATTATAATTTCAATTATCCAATTTAATATTAGTAGCTTTTGGCCAGAAGGCATATTAGAAATTTTTATGTTTTTAGTATTGTTTGTAGTTAATTTGAAATTTATTTGCGCTGTAATCAAAAGCTATAAAGAATTTTGCAAGTAGAATTATGGTGTTTTTTATGGGTGAATTTAAACGGTATTACCCTTATTTTACAAAAAAGCTATCCAATAAAACGATACTTAGTTTAGAAGTGGAAGGCTTCGTAAATCTACAAAACAAATACAACATTAATTATATTCGAAAAGTAATAGAAAAAAGGTGGGTATAAATGAATATATTCAAGGACTTTGTTAAACAAGACACTATACTCTCAAAATTATCAACTAATGGAAGTAATTTATTTTTGGCGGTAGTATTACTTTTAGGCACATCAATAGTCTTAATTAATAGCTTTTTTTATTATTTCTGATATGTTTTTTATAAGTAGATTTTTACGGTGTTGTTAAAAAAAGGATTAACAGGTGTAGAATTGTTAGGTGCCTGTAAAAACATGGATGCGGGCACAAGCCTAAGGGGGAAGAAGTAATCACCTAGATAAAACATTTAACATAGTTGGTATCACCCTATTGAATGGACACAACTAAAAAAGAGTTGTAAAATTCATTTTATGGAATGATTTTTTTGAAAAAATAAAGAAATTATCAAGTTAAAGTTAATCTAAACACTGTAAATATGTATTTAGAAGAAAATATAGGTGGAATTACTATCGCAAAGACTTTAGGCCTTAACAGGTGTGGCAGAGTTTTATTAATGCTCAAGAAGTGTTTTATGTGGGTAGGATAAAAATTAATACTAATATTTATACAGAAAATGAGATCACCGAATATGGACCTAAAACAAGAAAAACGTATTATCATCTAAATATTAAAGAGCTCGCAGAGTATTTAGCCAAATATTCACTCTGTTGGGGAGTAATATATCCAATGCTACTATGTATCATTTTTATGGTTTATTGACCTTTTATTTATCTAATCTGTTACTGTTGATTTTGATAGGGAATATTCACTGCTTAACCCTGCTAAGCTTTTTTCCAGAGTTAGATAGCTCTACTATTGTATTTTTGAATAAAGCTGTATATTGTTTTTGACCTCTTGCAATTATAAACACATCCTTATCATATTTATATTTTAATGTGTTCGGTTTTTAGTGTCTACAATATTATACTAACACCAAATGAGTGGTAATTTCTCTTGGAAATATAACCATTAATTTCGCTAGTAAGCTATTAATATATATTATGGAAATCAGTATTCGAAGTCAAGCAAGGGAGCAGGCACGATGAGTAAAAGCATTTTATGAAATTTGACTAAATCATATTACAATAGAAGTCTGTGAAAGCAAATTATATAGATAATAATGTATTTAATAGAACGGGAAGTTGATTTAAGCAAAGAGATAACTTCTGGTTAGCATATAATAATAAATTACAAAAGGGGAACATATGAGTTTAGTGTTTATATATATCATTATAAGTTTTTTATTAACGAACATAATTCACGAGCTAATTCATTTTTTGGCTTTGAAATTAATAGGATTGGATATATATTGTCTTGATGCTTATCCAATTAAAATTTATAAAAATGAAGATAAATATAATATAAAAATAGATATAAGCTTAAAGAATACATGCCTGGTTTTGTTTTACCTGAAATAAGTATGCTTAGAAATAAAACTGATTTTAAAATTCAAAAAAATAAAATTATATTTATAACTTTGGCCGGTTCTTTTGGAAGTTCAGTATTGGGAATCATAATTAATATAATATATAATTATTATATTCCAAATTTGTTTATTAAAGTTTTTGGTGTTATGTCAATGATAATAGGGGGTCTTACTCTTTTATTTAGTGATGGGATAATGTCTTATAGGCTATACAAGGATAAAGTGTTTGCCGTATCAACTTTATTTTACTATAATAATATATTATCAAATCAAAAGCAAAATATTAATGAGGAGAATCTGTTTATTTACAAATATGCTAATGATGTATGTGAAGAATTAAATATGGAAGATAAATTTTTCCACAACATCAGCCATAATAAAAATCAAATAAATTTACAGACATATATACTTTATTATGTATTAATTAATAGTATTGATGGTTTTAATATAAATATAATTAAAAACATGGAGAATTTAATAGAAAAGTTATCCCAAATAAAATATTTAAATGGAAATCTGTTTGAATATATAAATGTAATTGTTATATATATGGTAATTAAAGAGGGAAAATTAGAAGAGGCAAAAAAAATATTTGAGTTAATAAGAAATAGTTCTAATAAGAGAAATTTTTATCAAAAATACATTATTAGTAGAACAAAATATTTTCTTAACGAGATTACTTATAATGAGGTTTTAAACTCAATTCCTAAATCATCTATTGTAAATAGTAGATTAGAAAAATTATTATTTGAACAATTTAGGAATTTATATATTCTTTAGAACGGACATCTCACCCCATTATAAAAAATGGAACGTAGTGACTAGTTTTTAGTTACTAATTAGCTGCAAATGCTACAAAATTTGCTGATTAATAAGGTTACATAAAAATAATTAATAACTAACACCTTGACTTTAATCTAAGAAGATCTAATTACTTTTGGGGTTAGTGATGATAAACAAGAACCATTGAGATACGTCTAAATACCCATGTCAAAAAATAATTATAAAAATAGGAGATATTATAAATGAAAAAGTCTGTTAAGATCTTAATGTTATTAAATTTAATTAGTTATATAAGTAATTTTGCATTTGCATTTATATATTCATACGATAAAATCGTATTGAAAAATAATTTAACAATAGAAGTGTTTTGGGTATTGTCACCATATGTATTTTTAATCGCTACATCATTTATATTAGCTACTGATAACAAAGAAGGATATAAAATGTTTAAAATTGAAGCAATAATCGATTGGGTTATAAGAGTTGCATCATGTTGTGTTGCTTTTCAAGGATTTAATTTCAAATTTTTATCAGCAGGGTTTATTATACAACAAGTCATATTAGCTTCTTTATTAATTGTTAATGTATATTTGGAATATAAGATGTATAAAAAAGCAAAAAAACATACACCTGTTAAAAAAGAAAATATGGAAGTTGAAATAATATCTGAAGAAGAAAAACAAAATATAAGAGAAATTGGTAAAGCGGCAACACTTGGAATGAATTCATTTTTTATATTTGCGGGTTTTGGAATGGGTATAACACAAATACATCAGATTGATATTAAATTACTAAGAATATTTATTGTATTTGTTTCTATTTATTCATTTATATGGTTTTGTATTGCTAATTATAGAAAGTGTTATTTATTTTATTTAGATAAATCTTTAGCAAAGAGAATTTTTGTTAGAGACGGTTTGTATGCATCTCTTGGATATATATTAGTTCTTATATCTGCATTTGGATTTTTTGGGATAGGTACTTTGCTTGAATCTGCGGTTATATTGATTGGGATTTTATTACTATATCCAACAATATGTACTGATAGAAAAATAGGACTTAGATATACAAAAGTTAAAGATATTTTAGGTGAAAATTTTTATTCGTATTTTAATTGTAAAGAAAAGAATTTGTAGCAAGGTGAAGAATGCGACTGCGACTCCTGCAGTTTGTGTATAAATCGGATTTTCTGAATTATAATCATCACCATAGAAGGAACTGTTTTCAGTGACTTCTATGGTGATTTTCAGTTACATCCTATGGGGTTTGGACAGTCACCTAAAAAAGGAATAAAGCGACGGTTTGGTAAAAAGAGTATGGAGCTGTTCAAGGTAAGGTTTTAAATATAGATCAAGGTTAAAGTAAAACTTGATAAAAATTACCTTGCAGATAAAAAAGGAGGAAAAGTTAATGTTACCCTTGGTATGATTACAGAAACTAGGGTTAAGTATGAAAAAATCACATATATGAAATACTTCATGGAACAGATTGGGATAAAACTTAATTAGCTATTTTAGGTGTCAGCAAGTGCTTTTGATATAAATAATGCAATTAATGTGATTATTAATTGTAGTAAACAGTTGAAAATATTATAATAATGGGAAGGGGATTAAAAAATTGAAATGGCTTTAAAATTACCGAATAATTATGTTGAGGTTGAGAGTGGTGAGATGGAGTATGGTTAGGAGTTGATGTTATGCCAGTTCGGGTAGCTGGAGAAGGAGCTATCTCATCATATATTAGAAAGGTAGGAGTTAGTGAGGGAAAAAAATATTTAATAGGAATATTAAAACCAAATTACTTTCTATTGGTGCTGGAGCACTAGCAGGTAGCCTTGTTGGTGCAGTAAATTTTGCAATAAATGCCGCTGATATTGGAAACACTGTTGCAAGATACTTAGATAATCATGATTCAAAACCAGGAAACGGTTGGTTATCAATATAAATTTTATAATATAGTAAAAAAATAAGTATTACCAGCTTTAACATTGTATCTTGGTACACTTAATAGTGCATAACAAAATATTAATGTTGAAGCTCGATTATACACAATGTGAGATATAAAAAGTATAGTTTTAAAATTATAAGGAGATGATTTATATGAAAGTCACAAAAGGAAAAGTAATTACTTGTATAAAGTTTTCAGTGTCACTTTGTTTTTTTAATTTTTTGTTTGACTATTTTTTCAGACCATCAAATATAAGTTTAGCAAGAAATATTTCTGTTGCAGTTGGTGTTGCAGTAGGGGTGGTTTTCTATAGCACAATTTTTGATAAAAAGGCAAACTGATATATATATTACTAAAAATTGGAGTATAATATTTATATAAAATTTAAGAAGGTGTATATGATAATTAAAAAGAAAAATATAAAATTAATATATATTAGGTTGCCATGTGGAGATTTCATATTATGAATATAAGTAATAAAAAAATAATGGGTCTTGTTTCATTTTTTGTAGGTATAGATATATTAATAATATTAACAGCGTTATGTAAAATTAAAAACTTATCTATTGATATTGAAAGTGTTCACAAATACAGTATATTAATATTATTAGTTTTATTATTAAGTTGTATTTATATCGATATAATAATTCATGAATTAGGTCACTTTATAGCTGGAAAATTAGTTGGATTTAAATTCTATTCTTTTACTATTTTTCCGTTTGAAATAAGAAATCAAAATCAAAAAGTCATTTTTCAAATCACTGGCAATTATGGGTTATTAGGTTCGTGTATGATGTATCCCAAGACTTTTAGTAAATTATTTAAAGAGTTATTAATATATTATCTTGGAGGCATAGGTTTGAACTTTATATTTATAATTGCATATTTATTTTTGATAATTTATAAGGTACCTAACATGAATAATATTTTCATAAAAATATTTTTTTGTTTTTTATTAATTATTAGTGAATTTAATTTAATTAAAAATGTTATACCAAGTAAAGTTAATGGAATGAAAACAGATGGCTCAAATGTATTGACTATAATAAACCCATCAGATTCCAATGATATTGATTTAATGGAAATGGTAATATCATTGCAACTTTTTTGTGGTATTAGACCAAGGGATATAAATTTTAAAGTACTAAATAATCGAAATATATTTAGTGATAAAAGCTTTCACGAATATATAAGCTTATATTATTTTTATTATTACCTAGATAGTGGAAATTTTGATAAAGCCCAAGTATGTATAGGTATAATTGAAGAAAATATTGATGAATATACTAAGGATGTAAGGCTAGATGTAATGTGTGAAATTTTATATTCTTATTGTTATATTAAAAAAGATATCAACAAATCAAAAGAAATATATACACAAATTTCACAAGTACTTTTAAATGATAAAAGTATTGGTGGTTTTCGAATACAAATGGCATATGAACTTTATATTAAAAAAGATATTGTAAAGGCTTTAGAATTTGGGCAGAGTGGATTAAGTTTAGTTAATCAGGATGAAGTAAAAGGAATAGATATTTTTGAAAAAGCTGAAATAGAAAGAATGATTGAACGAATCTCCAATTATAGTAATTAGCAAACAGAAGGCATACACCGTGATAGAGTAGTTATTACTGTGGCAGGAATGGAAGGTGACTTAGGGTGGATGGGTATGAAACTAGATAAAGAATATTATGTGATAGTGTCTATAATAGTATTTGTATGTGGTCTTATTATTAGTACTTATAATTTATATAATTTTACTGGATTTTTAATAATATTGCTACCGAGTACTATATTTAATGTTAGTTGGCATTGGTATCATAATGATAAAGGAGAATGATGTAGAACACTTAGGGAGCAGTTGTGATTTAAAGTGTATATGCTTTTATGTTAAGAGGTGGTCTGCTTTATGAGAAAAAGATAATCAGGCTAATAACTAAAGGTGGTTGCCAAGGATGTAGGTGATTAACATCTTGATTTAAGAGAGAAATAATGTCTCTCATCTGAATGCCCAAATTAAGTAACTTTAGCTCAAATAATTTAGACAAATGGAGCTAATTTGGTTTGTGACTAAATAGTAACTATAGTTAATAGATTTCAATTTTAGTATTATTTAATTTTTGGGGGGGGGAATCAATTAATTACATAAATAATAATATATTTCATAGAAAATTCAGATTCACTAAAATAATAATTAATGTTATTATACTAATAATCTTAATGAAGGGTGCGTATAAAACCAATTTATATAACATAGTTTTAGGTAAAGTGAATTTAAAAAATGATTACATGTTGAATAGAATGGTAATGTATTTTATTGTGGGAATTTTAATCTACTTTGTTTCAATTTTTATGCATGAATTAGGTCATTATTTAATGAGTAAATTAGTATGTATAAAGTTGGAATTATTTGTTGTAGGGCCAAGCATATATATGAATGATAAAAAAAGTCTCTTGTCATATACAAACCAATATATAAAGATATTATATGGGGGACCGATATTTACATTTGTAATTATTCTCATTTCATCCCTGTTTATAATAGAAAATAAATTTACTGTGATTTGTATGATTTTATTAATTGTAAATTGGTCAATTTTTATAACTATATTTTATAGCAGCATTAGTGTATATGGTGACTATTGTTTAATTGATTTACTCAAAAGAAAGCCTGAGTTTGTTATATTAATGTTTTCTATTCAATTCTCATCTGAATATCCAATTAATAATTTTATAGTTGAAGAATCTGAGCTGTTTGTGGACAAAATTTTGTCCAAGTGTGAATATAATAATATGGTCGTAGCACTAATAAACAGAATTATTGATCAAAAGATAATAAATGGAGAGAATTTAAGTATTCAGTGTATTAAATTTAAAGAATGGATTTTTAATTATTACTTTAAGTCTTCAAAAGGAAATATAATGTTTGATGCTAAAATTATAAAAGTTGCTTATAAATTCCTTCTGCATGAATACTCTTTAACAAAATATGAACTTAAATTAGATAATTATAAAAGTTTTGATAAGTTTTTAACCTTAAATAATTATAATACATTTAAATATTTTGCCATGATAAACGAAAGTTTAAGAGGATTATTTAGTGACGGTACTGGTTTTGATAAAAAATACAAAGAATATATTTGTGATGCGGGACAAATACTTTCAAAATGTAGTAACTATAAAAATTTGTTAGAAGATATTATGAAGAAATTAGGAGGCTGTGAGAAAAGTCTGTAAAATACAGCTTTCTATGCTAAAAATAATAGCTCCTAAATGAAACAAATTTTTTTTGTTTTACTTTGGTCATACGGATATCTCGCTTGATTGTTGCCAAAGAAGAAACTTTATATTTAATTGATAGCTAATTATAAAAAGTGTGATTTATTTTATTTAGATAAATCTTTAGCAAAGAGAATTTTTGTTAGAGACGCTTTGTATGCATCTCTTGGATATATATTAGTTCTTATATCTGCATTTGGATTTTTTGGAATAGGTACTTTGCTTGAATCTGCGGTTATATTGATTGGAATTTTATTACTATATCCAACAATATGTACTGATAGAAAAATAGGACTTAGATATACAAAAGTTAAAGATATTTTAGGTGAAAATTTTTATTCGTATTTTAATTGTAAAGAAAAGAATTTGTAGCAAGGTGAAGAATGCGACTGCGACTCCTGCAGTTTGTGTATAAATCGGATTTTCTGAATTATAATCATCACCATAGAAGGAACTGTTTTCAGTGACTTCTATGGTGATTTTCAGTTACATCCTATGGGGTTTGGACAGTCACCTGAAAAAAGGGAATGAAGCTGAGTTAAGTAAAGGGATAACAACCTCCGGTTAGTATAGAATAATAAAGTATAAAAGGGGAACATATGAGTTTAGTGTTTATATATATCATTATAAGTTTTTTATTAGCGAACATAATTCACGAGCTAATTCATTTTTGGGCTTTAAAATTAATAGAATTGGATATATGTCTTGATGCTTATTCAATTAAAGTTTATAAAAATGAAGGTAAATATAATATAAAAATAGATATTAAGTTGAAAGAATACATGCCTGGTTTTGTTTTACCTAAAATAAGTATGGTTAGAAATGAAACTGATTTTAAAATTAAAAAAATAAAATTATTTATTTAGCTTTAGCTGGTTCTTTTGGAAGTTTACTACTAACAAAAAAAGAATGATGGAGATTGCTAAGGGTTAACAGACCCTATGGCTAGATAGTGGATGGAGAGTGTGTGATGAAAATTACAACGAAAGACAGAATGGTTTCATTTATAAAAGTGTTTTTGATATTTTTTGTGATTAATTTTATTGGTCAATATTTTTTTAAACATTCAATTATGGATTTATACACAATAATCTAGCCGGAGCAGGACTAGTTGTCGCATGCTCGTATGGTCAAGTATGGGTAATTGCTTCTATAATGAAAGTTACTTTTGCTGCTGCAGTGAATAGCTTGGGAATTGCAGGAGTTGCAACTATAGTTGGAGGTACATTTGGAGTTTCAAAGGGTTAGTTGCGCTTGCGCTAAGTAAAGTTTTTAAGGAGGATTTATGACTAAGAAAATGAAACTTGTAAGCTACATCGTAATGCAGTCTTTCATATTATTAGCTGCATTTTTAATAATACTTTTATCATTAAAGTATAATTTATCAATGATGATACCATTGATAATGATTATAATTGCACAAATACCAGTTTTTATATTTTTATTTAGTAAAAATACTAAATAAAAATAGAGGGACTGTCATACTGAATTAGTGGTAGACTTTCATTATTACGCTTAAGATAAAAAAGTAGAGGAAAACGTCATTACATTCATTCCTCTATTTTAAACTATTCGAAATATAGTGTATATAGTATTATACTAATACTAAAAATACTTTAGAGGAGGGGATAAAAAATGGCATTTTTACAAGTGAACTTTGCTTCAAAAGCCTTAAAAAGAGATGTTACTTTCAATGCGCTTATACCAATTGATACAATAGAAATACAGGAGGAAGAAATAATTAAGAAAAAACCAATGAAAGCGCTGTATCTCTTGCATGGGTTAACTGGAAATTACACTGATTGGGTTTGTAGTAGTAAAATTGAGGAACTATCTTTAAGACACAATATCGCAGTGTTTATGCCCTCTGGAGAAAATAATTTTTATTTAGACGATGTTGATAAAGGCGAATTGTTTGGTGAGTTCGTTGGAAATGATTTAGTGGAATTTACACGCAGGATATTTCCGTTATCAAGGAAAAGGGAAGATACATTTATAGGTGGGTTGTCTATGGGTGGATATGGAGCAATTCGAAATGGATTAAAATATTCTGACAATTTTAGCCGTATCATTGCATTATCTTCTGCTATAGTTACATACAATATTGCTGGAGCTTCTAGTGATTTTAAGGACGAAGTTCGTGACTATAAATTTTATACTAGAGTATTTGGTGATCTGAATCAACTTTTGGATAGTGATAAAGACCCAGAGGCACTTATTATTAAGTTGAAGAAGAAAAATGCTCTAATTCCTAAAATATATATGGCGTGCGGTACAAACGATTTTTTGTTAGATGTAAATCATAAATACCGTGATTTTTTAATTTCAGAAAATATAGATGTAACATATGTAGAAAGTCCTGGCAGCCATACGTGGGATTTTTGGAATGAATATATTGAAAAAGGAATCAGATGGGCAGTTAAAAATAAGTAAATAAATTGTTGTATTGCTTTTTACTATCAGGAGTGGTACGGTTAGATTGATTTTAAATTAACAAAGTTATCGTTCTGAATGCACGAGGGTTCGTCCCGAATGAGAAGGCGAGAGAATAGTTGGAATGCTCCAAAGAACATATCTTTATTGGTTGTACCTTTGGTTTCGACGTACTATCCTTGTGCCTTTTCGGGTGCAGGGGTTTTTTTTATTGTTTAAAAGAAAGGAGGTTGCCAATGGAAACAAGAATTGCTCTAATTGGAATTATCGTTGAAAACACAGATGCTGCTCCAAAGCTTAACTCTATTCTCCACGAATATAGAGAATACATAGTAGGAAGAATGGGAGTACCCTATCTGAAACGCCATATTTCGGTAATAAGTATCGTTGTGGATGCGCCGAATGATGTTATCAGTGCCCTGTCAGGTAAGCTTGGAATGCTACCAAATGTAAACACCAAAACGATTTATTCCAAGGCGCCACCTATAGCAAAGCAGTAAACGAATGATTAAATCAAGGTCTATAAGAGTTTGACCATTTATAAATAATAAATATTAAAAAGGGGTTTATGCTATGTATGATAATAAGTCTAAAAATGCAACTGAGTTTATTGATGACGGTGAAATTCTATCTACCATTTCTTATGCTCGAGAAAACAAAAGAAATCGTGAGCTAATTGATAGCCTGATAGAACGTGCAAAAGACTGTAAGGGTCTAACACACAGGGAGGCTGCAGTACTTCTCGAATGTGATTTGGAAGATGAAAAAGAAAAAATGTTCAAACTGGCAAAAGAGATTAAGCAGAAGTTTTATGGCAATCGTATTGTTATTTTTGCTCCACTATATCTTTCGAACTATTGCGTAAATGGTTGTGTGTATTGTCCATATCACGCTAAAAATAAAACAATATCCCGTAAAAAACTTACGCAAGAAGAAATAGCACAAGAGGTCAAAGCACTTCAGGATATGGGACACAAGCGATTGGCTTTAGAATCAGGAGAAGACCCTGTGAACAATCCAATTGAATATATCCTTGAAAGTATAAAGACCATTTATAGTATTAAGCATAAAAATGGAGATATCCGCCGTGTCAATGTCAATATTGCTGCAACTACAGTGGAAGAATATAAGAAACTTAAGGATGCGGGCATCGGTACCTACATACTTTTCCAGGAAACGTATAACAAAAAAAATTATGAGGAGTTGCACCCAACAGGACCAAAGCACAACTATGAATATCATACGCAGGCTATGGATCGTGCCATGGAGGCTGGTATTGATGATGTGGGGATCGGAGTTTTATTCGGTTTAAATATGTACCGTTATGACTTTGTTGGACTACTCATGCATGCAGAGCATTTAGAGGCAGCCATGGGTGTGGGTCCACATACAATTAGTGTTCCTCGAATATGCCCTGCTGATGATATTGACCCAAATACGTTTTCAAATTCAATCTCGGATGAGATGTTCGAAAAAATTGTGGCTATTATTCGTATCGCTGTTCCATACACTGGCATGATTGTATCAACCCGTGAATCGAAAATAACACGTGAGCGTGTCTTGGAACTGGGTATATCTCAGGTAAGCGGAGGCTCATGCACCAGCGTTGGCGGATATGCGCAGACAGAAACGGAAGAAGATAACTCGAAGCAATTTGAAGTAACTGACACTCGTAAATTGGATGAAATTGTAAACTGGCTTTTGGAATTTGGGTATATTCCAAGCTTTTGCACCGCCTGTTATAGAGAAGGGCGTACAGGTGATCGTTTCATGAGTCTTGTGAAATCAGGTCAAATTGGAAACTGCTGTCAGCCGAACGCACTAATGACACTTAAAGAATATTTGGAGGATTATGCTTCACTTGATACCAAAAAAAAGGGCGAGATGGTAATTGAAAATGAGATTCCTAATATAAAAAATGAAAAGGTTCGTACAATTGCAATAGAGCATTTAAAAGAACTTAAGGAAGGGAAGCGAGATTTCCGTTTCTGATATTACAAATTAACATTTAAACATAACCATAATCATAAAATACAGTAAAGGTGTGTGTCAAAGTAATTGACACATGCTTTTTACGTTCTCGCATTAAGTAAAATTTATTTAATAGCTCAGCAACTATAAAATTACATCGCATTTATTTTTATAAACAACATACACGGCGAAAACTAATAAATAAGAAAACGATTTTATTGAAAATATCTATTATAATGTAAATAATTATATTATAATAGATATTAACAAAGATTAAATATTAAAAGGTTTTAAATATTAATAATATGTTGAGGGGTGATATTTATGTATGATGTAATTATTATAGGAGCAGGAGTAGTAGGTGCAGCGATAGCAAGGGAACTTTCAAGATATAATCTAAAAATAGGCGTTTTAGAAAAAGAAGATGACGTTGCAACGAAAGCATCAAAAGCAAATAGTGGAATAGTTCATGGTGGATATGCTGCAAAGTACGGTACATTAAAAGGACGATTATGCGGAAAAGGAAACAAAATGTATAGAAGTCTTGAGGAAGAATTAAATTTTGGATACAGACAAACAGGAGCTTTAGTGATTGGATTTAATGAAGGTGACGAGAAAAAAATTACTGAGCTTTATGAAAATGGTCTAAAATTAGACTGTAATGATTTAGAGGTGATAAGAGGAGCGAGACTAAAAGGAATAGAGCCACACTTAAATAGTGAAGTAAAGGTAGCACTATATGCTAAAAGCGTAGGGGTAGCGTCTCCTTATGAATTTACAATTGCGTTAGTAGAAAATGCTATAACTAATGGCGTTGAACTTAAGCTTGAAAATGAAGTAATATCTATAGAAAAATTAGAAGATAAGTTTATTGTACATACTAACAAGGAGGATATTAAAGCAAGATATATTATAAATGCTGCGGGTTTGCATAGTGATAATATATCTAACATGGTAGGGATCGATGATTTTAAAATAACACCAAAGAGAGGCCAATATATTTTAATGGGAAAAGATCAAGGGCACCTTGTGAATACTGTTATTTTTCAAGTGCCTACAGATAAAGGGAAAGGGATATTAGTAACTACCACATATCATGGCAATTTTATGATAGGACCTAATGCAGAAGAAGTGAGTAATGGAGATGATGTGTCAACTACCGCTGAAACTTTAAAAGATGTCATTATGGCGGCTAGAAAGTCCATACCTGATTTTAATGTGAGAGGCGCATTAACTACTTTTTCAGGGATAAGAGCTAGTAGCAGTACGGGGGATTTTATCATTGAGGAAAGCAGAGTTAAAAGATTTATTAATGTGGCTGGGATAGATTCTCCGGGGCTTACATCATCGCCAGCAATTGCTGAGATGGTGGTAGAAATACTTAAGAATTCAGGAATGAATCTTGTGAAGAATAATAATTTTAATCCTTATAGAAAAGGAATAATAGTAAAAAAAGATAATAGTTTTGATGGAGAAGTTAATCATGAAGATAAATCAAAAAATATTATATGCAGATGTGAGCAGGTTACAGAGGCAGAGATTATAGATGCGCTTCATAGAAATATACCAATTAACTCTATAGATGCGATTAAAAGACGTACAAGAGCAGGAATGGGAACTTGCCAAGGGAATTTTTGTAAACCTAGAGTTAAGGCTATTATAGCAAGAGAACTGAATATTTGCGAAGATAAAGTGAACGTGCGAGGCAAAAGTGATTCTAAACCGCCTGTTAGAGCGGAAATAAATTTGATTAGGAAATTTGAATCTTAGCAAAGGATGATAAAGTAACAAACTACAACCTTAAATATTATTATTTACAATTATCAATTGATATGCTAAAATTATTTATTATATCAAGACTCTGATTCTATTTATGATGATTTATGGAGGAGCTCAATGACAAAAGGACAAATTGAAGCGAAATTAAGCGAAGCAATTAGTAAATTTGAGATTGAACACATGGGTAGAGGCCCAGAAAAAATTCGGACAATCATATTTCAAGATTTAATTATAGTAAGACTTAAAGGATTTTTAAGTAAATCAGAAAAAAGCTTGGCTCAAAGCAAGGAAGGCGTCGATTTAATTAAAAGACTGAATATTGCTTTGTTTGAGAATGCAAGAGAAAATTTGGAAGAAACTATAAAATCTATAATTGATGTTAATATAGTAAGTACTTATTCTGATGTGAGTACCAAAACAGGTGAAAAAATTATAGCTATAATTGTAGACCAAGATATTGAAGAACGATTAATAAAATAATCATGGAAGACGCACTGAAGGGTCAATGACCAGTCAAGGGGTAAGCCAATAACTATAACTCTGAGTGAGGAGTTTTTGTTATTGGCTTTTTTATTGATTTTAATTTTAAAGGAGTATTATAAAAAACGAAGGGGATGATAATATGAAATTTAAGCAAAGGTGGATATATGTGATTTTGGGAATTATAATTATGATGTGCTTAGGCACTGTATACTCATGGAGTGTTTTTAGGATTCCAATTGAAAAGGCTTTTAATATAGGATCTACTCAAAGTGGCTTTCCTTACATGGTTTCTTTAGCAGCTTATTCATTTTTTATGTTTATAACTGGAAAATATTTAGAGAAATACAGTCCAAGAATGGTTATTTCTATGGGTGCACTTCTTGTAGCATTAGGATGGATATTATCTGCATATGCACCAAATATATATATTTTAACTATAACATATGGGGTAATAATTGGCGCTGGCGTAGGCATAGCATATGGAGCTCCGATGACGGTAGTAGCAAAATGGTTTCCAGAAAAAAAAGGCTTAGTAGTAGGCATTGTATTAATAGGATTTGGGTTGTCACCACTTATAACAGCTCCACTTGCAAGAAATTTAATAGAAAGTTATGGAATAACAAAAGCTTTCCTAATATTAGGTGTATCTTTTGGGGTAATAATACCTTTGCTTTCGTATCCATTTAGATATCCGTCTGATGTGGAAAGTAAAAGTCTTGAAACAACTGCAAGCACAAAAATTCATATGAATGGTACGAATACTGCTAAAATGATTAAATCAAAAAACTTTAAAGGGTTATATGTAAATTTTATGATTGGATCAATGATTGGACTAATGTTAATTGGAATGACAAGTAACGTTGGTGTAGAACTCATTAAGCTATCCCCAAAAACAGTAGCTTTATTAATGATCGTATTTGCAGTTTTTAATGGAATAGGTAGACCTATATTTGGCTTGATTACGGATAAGTACTCGTCTAAAACCGCCATGCTAATTTCTTACGCACTAATTATTATCGCAGCATTATTAATGCTAGTGGCAAATGAAGGCAGTTTAGTATTATTTAGTATAGCGTTTTCGATATTTTGGTTTAATCTTGGAGGATGGTTAGCTATAGCGCCTACTTCAACTCTTGATATGTATGGAACGAAACATTATAGTGAGAATTATGGTGTTGTGTTTACGGCATATGGTATAGGAGCCATTATCGGGGTGTTGGCTTCTGGACTTCTAATGGATATCCTTGCGAATTATAATTATATTTTTTATTTTATAATTGGTTTATGTATTATGGGTATTCTTTCATCTAAAAGAATGATTAAAACGTAATCTAACAGAATTGCCCATTTTAGTGGGCTAGAGTTAAGAGATGATTGATAGTAATTTCTAAGTTATTATATTTAATGCTACGTAATATTAATATTACGTAGCATTAAATATAATACAGTAAACTTCATGATGAACAGAATAATGTATTAGTATAACTTTTGGTTGAAGAAAAACGTGAAGTAGGTAGTAGATATATTTCGAGTTAATTTAGAGCTTTGGTTATAGCTAACTTTGATAATCGTTTTAAAGGTAGAAGCCCAATAATTACACAGGTAATAATGGTTTCCACACTTAGGTATGAACCGTTATATAAAAGGGAGTATAAATAAACAGAGGTTCCTTTTGGAGCATAGCTTCCGAAGAACACTACTCCAGAAATAAAATGGCATGTAAATCTAGCTAGCATTGCTACGACTACGCCAATAAGTATGACCTTAGTATTACGTGATCTAAAGTAACCAACTATTCCAATGGCCATAAAAGGAAGCGGATAATCAAATAGTACTTGCACTGGATGGAGTGCGAAGGGTGCTACTAAAAAATTAATAATTCCAAATAAAAAACCTGTTAAAAACCCAACTTCAGGACCATAAAATAAGGATATAAGTATGATTGGAACCATGCTCCCAGCAGTAATGCTACCACCTTGTGGTAATTTTATAATTGTAATAAACTGCAATACAGTAGATAATGCAAGAGATATACCAACTAAAGTTATCATCTGCGTAGTAAATTTAATTTTCCTAACTTTCAAAACTGCATAGATTAATAACAAAACTCCTAATAGTGCAAAAAGAGCAATGGGGGTTTTTGTAATTTCAGCGATTCTTTCGGTAAAAGTCATTTTTATAGCCTCCATGTATTGTGCTACAGAAGTATTATGGCAAAAACAAAAAAACTATATTCAAAAAAGGAATATAGTTAATATACTTATACATCATAACCGCTTTCCTCCGCTGGTATTATCCAGATCAGGTATAAGGGTCAATGAATTAAATATTCATATCTCAGCCATTAGGCACCCCTAGCACATATATTATTATTATAATTTAATTATATAGAAGTATATTATATTTTACAACCTGTTTTAGATATTTATGAATTAAAAGAAAATAATAAAATAAAGAAAATACCGGAAAAGATTGATTTTATAATCTGGATGGTATAAAGTTAATAAATGTAAGGTGATCAATTTAGCATTAGGGTTACAAAATACTCAGGGAATTTATTATTAAGGGGTTTTGTATTAGATGATGAAGATTAAAAAATAATATGTGTTTCCGAAAAAATACATACAAGGAGGTTATTATGAGAAAAAAAATAATTTTAATATTTACACTCGTTATTTTAATGTCTCTTTCGGGGTGTTCAAGATCGAAGACTGCTACAATAAAAAAAACTGCCCCAGTTAAACCAGCAACTGCAGTTGAACCCGTTAAACCGGCTGAACCCGCTCAAACCTCTTCGATACCCGCTTTTGACAAGACTGCTGTTATGAAGGCTTCAGGAAAGAGTGTTCCAGTTTTAATGTACCATTCAATTGACTACGAAAAAGATAATCCTATTCGTCTTCCTGTTAAAAGATTTGAGGAGCAACTAAAATATTTAAAAGATAATGGTTATTATACTATTACACTTACAAATTTATATGAATATCTTATTAAGGATATACCAATACCTGAAAAATCCATAGTTCTTACTTTTGATGATGGTTATGAAGATAATTATACGGATATGTTCCCTGTTTTGAAAAAGTATAATTTTAAAGCAACAATTTTTGTTATTACTGGTAGTATTGATAAAAGTCCTAACTATATGACTTCGAAACAGCTTGTGGAAATGGAAAAATATGGAGTGGAAATAGGGAGTCATACCGTAAAGCATGAAAATTTAAAAGAGATGCCTAAGGATAAGCAACTAGAAACTTTAGTTAAATCTAAAAAAGATTTGGAAAAAATATTAAATAAACAAATAAAATTCTTTTCCTACCCTTATGGTGGATACAGCAAAACTTCAATTGAGGCTGTACGAGAAGCAGGGTATACAATGGCTTTTAGTACTGACGGCAGATGGTCTTCCAAAGAGGATGGTATACTTTCCTTACATAGGGTATATATAAGTTCATTCCATGACATGGAAGAATTTAAGAAACGTATTTCTAATACAGATTAAATTTTAATAAAGTTCAATATTTAGAGTTGGGTCCCTAAGTTACTAGGGGCCCAACTTTTATATGTATTATTCTAGGTACACCAAATTGTAAGGTGTCTCCTGATAAACATAATAATTTAACCAGTTTAAAAAAAGCAAACTTGAGTGACCTCTCCATTTTACGATAGGTATTTTTAATGGATCGTCTTTTGGATAATAATTTTTGGGGACATTTATATTTAAGCCGTTTGCTATATCCCTGTCATATTCATTTTTTAATGTTAATGGATCATACTCTGAATGCCCGGTTATAAAAATTTGTCTTCCCTTTTTTGCTGATACAATGTAAATGCCTGATTCCTCAGATTCTGATAAAATTTCAAGCTCATCTATTTTATCAATATCAACTTTTCTTATTTCAGTATGTCTTGAATGTGGAACATAAAATTCATCATCAAATCCACTCAAAAGTTTAACGTTTTGCTTTGTTATTTTATGTTTAAACACTCCAAATACTTTACTATCAAGTTTATGTTTTTGCACTCCGTAATGATAATGAAGCCCTGCTTGAGCACCCCAACAAATATGCAAGGTAGAGTATACATTGTGAACACTCCATTCCATAATTTTTTTAAGCTCCTCCCAGTAATCCACTTCTTCAAAGGGAATACTTTCAATTGGCGCTCCAGTTATTATCATTCCATCAAATCTAGAATTCTTTATTTCTTCAAAAGTGTTATAAAATTTAATTAAATGTTCCTGCGATATATTTTTACATGCATGGCTTGCAGGGTGAAGAAGAACTATATCAATCTGTAGTGGAGAGTTCCCAAGAAGTCTTAAAATTTGTGTTTCAGTATCGATTTTTGTTGGCATAAGGTTTAAAATCACAATTTTTAAAGGCCGAATATCTTGGTGAAATGCGCAGTCTTCTGTAATAGTAAAAATGTTCTCTTTATTTAAAGTTTTAAACGCTGGAAGATTGTCAGGTATTTTTATTGGCATTTGCATCCTCCTTGTAATTAGGCATCTTATAAAAAAAAGCTGCTTTCCTATAAGGAAAGCAGCGTGATTAACTTTAATAAACAATAAAATTGTATTATAAAATTTGCTATCGTCCTTATCTTTCAGATTTTATAATCTGATGGAATTGACACCATTGCACTCCACTTAAGAATGCTGGTTGTCGGGCATCATCGGGCCAGTCCCTCTGCCGCTCTGGATAAGTTGTATTCAGTTGTTATTGCTTAGTATATTACTCGTAAAAGCAATTGTCAATAGGTAAAAATGTCTTTGTTTTATTTTTGACAATATTGAACATATGTGTTACGATTGCTACTGTTCATCGGAGGGTATATAGATAATTATATGCTGGATAAGATGGTTGGATAAAGCCAACTTCCTTATCCAGCATTTTTTTATTTTAGGAGGCACATATTATGACACAACAGAACATTTTAACAGAAGGAAAGGTTATTATGAAACAAGAGAATACTTTAACAGAGGGTAAGGTTATCCCAACGCTTTTAAAATTTGCATTTCCGTTTCTATTAGCAAGCTTGTTGCAAGCACTCTATGGTGCAGCTGATTTGTTGGTTGTTGGACAGTTTGATAATTCGGCGCAAGTTTCTGCTGTGGCAACAGGAAGCCAGATTATGCAGACAATCACAAGCGTTATCCTTGGATTAACAACTGGAGGTACTATTTTAATTGGCAACTATTTGGGTGCAAAAAAATATAAAGATATTGCAGAGTCAGTTGGAACTATCATTTGTACATTTGGTATAATAGCAGCTGTGTTGACTGTAATTATGGTGGTAATGACAGGTACTATTACAAATTTAATGAATACGCCAACAGAGGCATTTAAATACACAAAAGAATATATTTTTATCTGTTCTTGTGGTATTCCATTTATTATAGGGTACAATGCGTTGAGTGGTATTCTGCGAGGGCTAGGCAATTCAAAAGCACCATTATTCTTTATTGCGGTAGCTTGCGTAACTAATATTATGGTAGATTTAATATTAGTGGGTGGGTTCCATATGGGGGCGCCAGGAGCTGCAATTGCTACTATAGCTGCTCAAGCTATAAGCTTCATAATTGGGGTGCTGTATATAAAAAAGATAGGTTTTAACTTTGAGTTTCATCGTAGTCATATTAGGATTGAAGCAGGAAAAGCAAAGAAGGTATTTAAGCTAGGATTACCAATAGCATTACAGGATGGTTTAATTAATATTTCTTTTATAATAATTACAGCAGTTATTAATGTAATGGGACTTACTGCTTCTGCATCTGTAGGTGTTGTCGAAAAAATAATTGTATTTACAATGCTTCCAACGATTGCATTTGCTTCAGCAATTGCAGCGATGACAGCTCAGAATATGGGGGCAGGAAAGAAGGAAAGAGCAAAACAATGTTTGTATATAGGCACGGGATGCTCATTAATATTAGGAATAATATGTTATGCATATGCACAATGGAATCCAACATCGCTTACAGCATTGTTTTCTAGGGATACAGCGGTCATAGAAACAGCTGCATTATATATTAAATCATACAGCATCGATTGCATTTTGGTATGCTTTGTATTTTGTATGAACTCGTTTTTTAGTGGTTGTGGTAATTCGTTATTTCCAATGATTCACAGTTTAATTGCTACATTTATCATTCGTATACCGTTATCTTTTGTTTTAAGTAAAATAGTAGGTATGACTCTATATGAAATTGGATTTGCTTCTCCTCTTGCAACATTCGCATCACTTGTAATGTGTATAATCTACATGAAATCAGGTAAATGGAATAATAATAAAATTATTTATTGAGGAAATTATATAATATAATGTGAAAAGCAAAAAAATGATTTCTGTGCACAACACAGAAATCATCTTTTTGATTCAGCATAGACTTATTTAAAATTTTTATTTGTAAAGGGTATATTTTTATTTAAATATTTCTTTTCATAGTGGCTATACATAAACCAGGCAACAGCCGCAAAAAATATCGGGCCACCTATACTCCAAAGTGTTATGCTCAATTTTCCTTCCAGTGCTGGTTGTATTATTGAGAAGAAGTTTGCAAATCCAACAGTGAACATAACAACTATTGTCCATATTAGTGCACTTCTTTCAGTTTTGAATATTTCAAAAGGCTTAATAATATCTTTGTTTTTCTTAAATGGTGCAAAAGCAAAAGCTATAAACATGTATGGAAGAGTCATAGCTACATTAGTCATAGCTACTAATACAACGAAGAAACCTGACATATTCTCTCCACCAAAGGATACAAGAGCAATAATAACACAAACTATTGTAGCTTGAATCCACATAGCCCTTTGAGGCATTCCATTTTTCATTTCTGCCATTTTCCCAGGCCATAATTTAGCTGGAGTACCTTCAATTAATTGTTTTAATGGAGAAAACATTAATGTAAAGAATGCACCGGCTAAAGCTAAGAACATTGAAAGCCCAACGAATCTAGCTACTCCATGCGCCAAAGCTAAACATGTTGCTTCGCTTGCACCGAATGCGCTACCAAGAGAATATCCTAGGTTACTCATTACTACATAACCAACATTACCTAAGTGAACGCCATTTCCAGTCATAACAGTTGACCAGTTAGTAAATATACCAACAAGGAATAGTCCAAGTGCGTATCCAACTGAGATAACAATTGCTGAAATAACAACACCCTTAGGGAAGTTTTTTTCAGCATTTTCTGTTTCGTCAACTAGTCCTCCAACAACTTCAATACCACCATAAGCAAATATAGCAAATACTACGAAAGCAAATGATGAAATCATATTTCCAGAATAAGCAGGATCTGGCGAGGATATGAATGAACTAAGTCCAGTTATTGGCTGAGCTAACTGGCCATGATTTCCTATAAGGACTAGTAGAGATCCGACTAATAATACTACATTTAACAATGCAACTGCAGTGCCACCTAGTGAAGTTACCTTTTTAATTTTATCTAATCCCTTAGTTGATATAAATGTAACAAATATTATCCAAAGCATTCCAAGTATTCCTAAAGTTTTAGGCCCGGTTAATCCAAATAAGGAACAAGTCTGTGTTATATCTTTACCAAATATTGCATTCGATATTGGAACCCAAATTCCCGATGCAACGTTAACCATCCAAATTACATAAGATGCGTACCACATGAACGTTGCCATAAAAGCAAATTTAGCCCCCACTGATTTTTCCATCCATGAGTAGATTCCACCTTTTTCATCCTTGAAAGCTGCACCAAACTCAGATAGCATGAAAGCAAAAGGAATAAAAAATGTTATTCCAGACAGTATGTACCAAGGAATGGCAGCATAACCCATCTTATAGAATGATCTGGGAATGTTGTTAAATCCATAAACCGAAGTAAAAATCATTAAAACTAATGATACTAATGTTAAATGTTTAGTACTTTTTACTTTTTCCGACATGTTTTTTCCCCCTTTAATGTAGACGATCTAAGTTAATTTACTTTGTTAATATCATTATATAGCAACTGGTAAAAATTTCAATAGCAAAGGGGTTATTTATAGTTAATAATTGTAAAATAGACCAATAAATACTATTGTGATTAGGTAAATAGTGCATAAGGTAAGAAAAGAGGATATAATAAGGGAAGCTTTGAAACTAACTTTTTATTGTAAATCCATTTAAATAAAGGGGAAGATGATGATAAAAACAAATGCTATGCGAATTTTAGATAAAGGGAATGTAGAATACAATGTTATAACTTATGATATCAAAGATGATAAAATAGATGGAGTGTCTGTGGCAAATAAGATAGGTAGAGATGAAAAGTATGTCTATAAAACTTTAGTGACACATGGAATTTCTAAAAATATTTATATTATATTAATTCCAGTTAGAGAAGAAATAGACTTTAAGAAAGTAGCTAAAGTAACTAACGAGAAAAGAATAGAAATGTTAGATTTAAAGGATCTTCAAAAGGTTACAGGATATGTTAGAGGGGGGTGTTCCCCTATAGGTATGAAGAAACAGTATAAAACATTTATTGATAAAAGTGCTCTCGAAATAGATACCATAATTGTAAGTGCCGGAAAAATAGGAGTTCAAGTAGAAATCAACGCAAATTTATTAAAGGATAATGTGGAGGGTGAGTTTGCTTTTTTAGTAAAGTAATCTAACAATTATTCTGAGGGATTATCCAATCGGGATAATAAATTATCATAGGGTGGTGTATTAGCAATTTTAAAATAGGGGATGTTAATGATAAATTACGTTTCTAAAAACTTTTAACGACATTTCAGAAGGAAAGTCTCACACTTCTATAAGTGGGAGTAACTACTATAAGTGGAAGTATTTGCAAAATTGGGTGTAAAATATTATAATATGCAATTACAGTTTAGATAAGAAGAAGTTGAACTTAGGTTACAAAAGAATGTGAATAAAAAAATTGGCAAAAGCCAGATAGTGAACTACTGAAATATATATTTCAGTAGTTTTTTGAATATCGAGCATTTTTAATATTACTTGTAATTTATTTCATTATCGGATTTCAATTTAAAGATGAAATGTTGATACAACAGTTGTTAGTACTATATTAGGTACTTTTATTAATTAATCAATATTTTTTATTATTCTACAAGGATTTCCAACAGCGATAACATTAGCTGGAATATTTTTTGTAACCACGCTACCAGAACCTATTACGCTATTATCCCCAATAGTTACACCGGGATTTATTATAGAGCCACCACCAATCCATACATTATTACCTATAGTTACAGCTTTTGTATAATCAGCATTTTTGGGCCTTAATTTGGGATCAATTAAATGAGTTGCAGTAAATATGCTTACATTAGGAGCACACAATACATCATGTCCAATTTTTACAAGTCCATCATCTAAAACCAAAAAATTAAAATTCGCATAGAAATTTTCTCCAATTTCAATATTAGTGCCATAATCACAATGAAAGGGAGGTTCTATTTCAAAATTCCCGCCTATTTCTCCAAGTAGTTTTTTAATAATATTTATTCGCTCGATTGTTTCCTCGGGATCTGTATTATTATATAGTTTTGTAAGATGCCTAGCTTTATTTCTTAAGAGTACTAAATCTTTATCATAGGCATTATATATTTCACCATTTAGCATCTTTTGTTGTTCATTCATTTTATACACTCCTTATTATACTTAGTTAGTATGAGTATAGCATAGTAGAATAAACAGTAGAATTAAAGAGCCAATAAAGCTTAATATAGAAAGTAAAGTGATTAGAAATGGAACCATGTGATATGTCTTTAAAGTATATGATATACAGCGAGAATAAGGGGCGCGTTTCACAAGAATTTGGAAAGGAAATTATGGCAAAATAAGCATGGAAGAACAAAAAACTAAGTCACTTAGATTATTTATGTGACTTAGCCTAATCATATGATTTTGCTCGAATCTAAGTAGAAAATTATTTTTTTACATTGTCTTTGTCCGGCATAGGCATCATATGGTGCATATGCATCATACACATCATACACATCATATGCATCATATGCATCATACAGTTCTGCATCATAGGATCCATTGGTGTCTGATTCATAGGCATCATTGACATCATAGGATTCATTTGATTCATAGGCATCATATGCATCATGGGATCCATTTGATTCATAGGCATCGTAGGATTCATTTCTTTCATGTTTTTACAGTCCATTGAATAATTTTTCATAAAAATCTCCTTATAAAAGTTATACACAATATATTATTATGTAAAATAACATTTTATGTTACTACCTTTTCTAATTTAAAACATACTTCTAAAGAATCTTTATTGTTTTATATATAAGTAATTGTAAGTAGTTAAAGAGAACTACATGATTACAAAATTTCAAAATAAAATTAAACCATTAAAAAATGCGATTTTTTAATGGTTTAATATTTGTGATACTATACTATTTTTTTAATTCCGTTTTTCCTGTCAATTTACTTTTGGCATCCATTTTGAATGTAGATTTAGATTCATCAGTAGTAAAATATATATTTCCGTCAACGGTAGCATCTTTTAACTGAAAGTTATTTGCAGAAACATAAAGATCACCTTTGAAAGTCCCATGTTCTATACTGCCGTTAACACTATTGATAGTTAATTTTGGAACAGTTAAAGTGAATCTAGCAGTTATGTTTTTATTCTCATCTTGGCTGTATAGAGCTATCTTACGTTGTATAATATCTTTGCCACTATCATCTTTTTTACCGTTTTTATACTCACCATCAACTACAAGATCTTTATCAATAGCTAAATCCTTTGTTATTGCAATAATCCATGTCCCCTTGCTACTTATAGCCTTTTCAAAAGTAGCTGTAGTATTTACTATTGAAGCTGTAGTTACTACATTTGGGGTTGTTTCTGGCGGTGTTGTTTGTTTTGGGGGTGCAGGTTGCTTAGCACATCCTACAAACAACACAGTTAATAGAGCTGATGTTAATAGTACAATTTTTGATTTCATGAAAAATCCTCCTTATTAGTAAAATAATTATCGGTTTAAATGTAGTATAACCAAAATCATAAAAATTCATGTTTTTAAATAAATTATATTTAAGTAAAAGTCAGATATGATTATTTTGAGATAATTGTTTTGATTTAGTTCTCATAATTATCTTTATATAATAATATTACTAGTATAGCGGTTATAAAGATTATTATCATTGAAGTAAATAGAAAAGCAGATAGATGAAACTAAACATTAGATTTCATACGCTGTTTTTTATGGTATAATTTTCTTGGATGTACTAATAATAAATTATAAATAAAGTAAGCAAAATCAATCCGTGCAGAAGGCTACACGAGATATTGGAAGGAAGTGAGTATTTAGTGAATTTGAGTACTTGTTGTACACTTACTCGCTAAAAATAAATTATGAATAATGAATTATTAGAAAAATATGCTCTTTTATTGGTAAAAACAGGAATTAATATTCAAAAGAATCAAACACTTGTAATCAACTCGCCTATAGAGTGCGCGTCTTTTACTAGAATTGTTTCTCGAAGTGCTTATATAGAGGGTGCTAGGGAAGTAATTATAAATTGGAGGGATGAATTATCCTCAAAAATTAAATTCATGCATGCGCCAGAAGAGGTTTTTGAAGAATATCCGGAATGGCAGAGAGATTTTTACTTATCTAATGCACGAATGGGCGCAGCTTTCTTAAGTATTTCAGCCTCTGATCCTGAACTTATGAAGGATGTTAATCCGCAGAGATTGTCAAAAGCACATAAAGCAGCTAGTACTGCAATAAAAGAATACAGAGATAGGCTTATGAGTAATAAAAATGTATGGTGTGTTGCATCAATTCCAACTTTATCCTGGGCAAAAAAAGTTTTTCCAGAATTATCAGAGGATAAGGCAATGGAAAAACTTTGGAACTCTATATTTAAAACAGTAAGGGTTGATACAGAGGATCCTGTTGCTTCATGGGAAACTCACAAAAGCAATCTAAAAAAAAGTATGGACTTTTTAAATTTGAATAACTTTAAATATTTGCAATATAAAAATTCATTGGGTACTGATCTTAAAATTGAGCTTCCAGAAAATCATTTATGGCTTGGAGGATCAGATTATACCCCAGAGGGCATAGAGTTTATAGCTAATATGCCTACTGAAGAGGTATTTACACTTCCTAAAAAAACTGGAGTTAATGGAATAGTAGTAAGCTCAAAACCTTTAAACTATAATGGAAATCTAATTGAAGAATTTTCACTTACTTTTAAGCAGGGAAGAATTGTAGATTTCAAAGCAAAAAATGGTTATGATATTTTAAAGAGCATTATTGAAACCGATAAAGGATCTTATTATCTTGGTGAAGTGGCTTTAGTACCATATGATTCTCCAATATCAAATTCAAATATACTATTTTATAATACACTTTTTGACGAAAATGCATCTTGCCATTTGGCTATTGGGAAAGCATATCCAGTATGCATAAAAAATGGTGAAAATTTAAGTAGTGAGGAACTTGCAAAACTAGGGGTCAATGATTCCTTTGTGCATGAAGATTTTATGGTTGGCACAGGAGATTTGCAAATAATAGGTATTACAGCAGATGGAAAAGAAATACCTATATTTAAGAGTGGTAATTTTGCATTTTAACCACATTTCAGAAGGAAAGTCTACTACTTCTATAAGCGGGAGGTAACTACCCTAGCAAAAATAAAACTTCAGTGGGATTATAAATATCCTTCTGGAGTTCTTCAAAGCTGTGCAGCTACCCAGGAGATGATTTAAAGGATAGAGATAAATATTATTTCACTATGGTATGATTTTATAATGATATAAAAAAATGATTGTATAAAAAAGTAAAAAAATATTGTACATGCATTCATAATATGTTAATATAAGTATATAATAGTAATTAATAATTGCTATCTAGAGAATCTAATATGATAAACAGCATATCCTCTTTTAAGGAAATTATTGTTAATCAAATTTAGATTTTAATTTCCAAATAAAAGGAGGAATATTTAAAATGGAAGACAAAAACTTAATTTGTAAAGATTGTGGGAAAGAATTCGTATTCACTGAGGGCGAACAAGCTTTCTACAAAGAAAAAGGATTTGAAAATGAACCACAAAGATGTGTTGATTGCAGAAGAGCAAGAAAACAACAAAATGATAATTCATCTTTTAGAAGATAGTATAAATAAGTGCAAAGCCCTATAAAACTTTGGTTTTATAGGGCTTTTTTTATTTTCTAGGAAATTGTAAAAGTGCATAAGGTAGTGAAGTGGAAACTACAAACTAAAAAACTCCAGAAACATTCTGGAGTTTTTCTAGCGATAAAAATATTATTTGTTATGAGATAATTTAGAGCGTTTAGTCAATTTGTCATTATTTGCATCAATTTTCACGCCATTTTCAATTCCTATATCACCACCGCTTTGGGGGAACATTTTTCTCAGTTCGGCGTTAGTTTTTTTATCAGTTTTCATGTGACTTTTATTATTGTCCATAAGTATTACCTCCTTTTATATTAGGGTTATATAATAATATAACCTAATAATCATAAAAATATTTGCATGAGGAAGTTACTATAAATAGTAGAGATATTTTTACCTTTTTAAGTAATTAAGTAAAATAATATTTTGTGAAATTTGTATTTAACAATTTTAAATAGAGGTGTAATATTAATATGGAATATTTTTTATATGATTTAAAAATAATTTAGGAGGAAGTGACGTAATATGCCTTTTAATGTATACGATAGAAATAGGAAATATTTAGGGTTTATTCAAGCTGCATATCCACAATATACAAGTGTATTTATGGTTGCTAACACAGATATTAAGTTGGAAGAGAAGGATTTTAATAAAAGCAAAATAAAATTGGAGTTAGCTAGCTTTTTGGGCTGTAAAAACATTTTAGGGAAAATTAATGAACCAAGATTAAGCAAAAGCATAGATAATGTAATGAGAAAAGAATTTGGAAAATTTAAAGATAATACCTATGAAGAATTGTTGAAATTGGTATATCTTAGAATATTACGTTGTGAAGAAAAATTTCATTATAAAAGCATCCCAAATGAAGAAATCAATGCATATTTCTTGGTGGATATTAATAATGTTATAATTGAAAATGATTCAATAATTATGAATGAGGATACAGTATATGTTAGTAATGAAAAAATAGGAAATGATATTCCTATGGTTGCAAAGATTATTGATTATCCAAGAATACAAATTGATAGCATGACCTCAGGACAGGGGTTGCTATTAGGGGCAGACATTGCAGATTTGGCGGGAAGAAACCATATTCACAGGACAAAACTAAAAATAAAATCAGGAAATTTTGTATGTGATCTTAATTTGCCTGTAGAGTTATACTTGAAAAAGGGTGATACAATTCAAATATATGTATATAATAAGGTTATTAAAAGGATATTTTGCGATGGTATAATATATGAATTCTAATAATGTTTAGAGTTTAATACAAATGAAGACTGGAGAAATGAAAATGTATATCAATGAAACGAAATTAAAAGTAAGGTATGTAGAGACGGATCAAATGGCGATTGTGCATCATTCAAATTATTACGCTTGGTTTGAAGTAGGTAGAACGGAGTATATAACAGAAATAGGCATGACCTATAAACAGGTGGAAGAAAATAATATTATGTTACCAGTGGTAGAGAGCTCTTGTAGGTACATAGAAGGTGCAAAATATGAAGATATAATTATAATTCAAACATTCATGAAAGAGCTAAATAGGGCTAAGGTAATATTCAATTATAATGTTATTAGAGAAAATGACGGGAAAATCTTAGCTAAAGGCAGTACAACTCATGCTTTTGTTAATGAAAAATTTAGAGTTGTAAATCTTAAAAAAGTCAATATGGAGATGTGGAGTGGATTTGAAAAACTCTTTGAAAAGATAGAATAATGTACGATTATTCTATCTTTTCATTATAAATTATTTAACAAGCTTTGAAAAATAATGTTTAGGGATAAAGCCTTTCTTAATACCTTCTGTAACTAGCAAATAGGTTGCAGTAGTATCAAATCTAGCATCGTGAAAATTTGAAGTATCTCCAAAATATTCATTGCTTTTTAAATTTATATGAGTCTCATTTAACTTAAGAAATGTAATAGTTTCTGATAATTTTGGGTTTTTATATCCACCTCTTGAAGTAAGAAGTTTGCATATATCTTTATAATATTTCATTGTACAAAAAGTATGGCTAAGATTTAGCTTATGCCCACAACTTTCAAGTTCATGAGTTAAAAATTTTATATCAAAATTAACATTGTGTCCTATAAGAATGTCTGCGGTTAAAAAGTCATCAATAAAATCTTCGTGAGAATCTTCAAAAGTTTTGCCATTGCTTAGTTTAAATAAAGCCTCTACACTGAAACCATGCACATCTTGCGCAGATGGCTCTATATAATCTACTGTAAAGAAGATATTTTTACCTATTGTTTTTGTTGGTTTATAATTAGTATCAACAAGGATGTAACTTAGTTGACATATATTACCTGGCCTTATGCCAGTAGTTTCTGTATCAAAAAAAATCATTCGCATTAGAGACCCTCCTGTAGTTATCACCTAGGTGTATATTTACAATTAATAGAATAATGTATAAAGGCTATTTAAAGTATTCCAACATTTCGTATTAATTAAAAATAACCTTATAGTAATTATAGCATAGATAATATATCTTTATATATTATAGAATGTTGTATATACTATTTATAAAGCCTTCTTTAATCATGTGTGAAAAATAGACTAAGCTAGTTATTTTTAGATATATTGGGTGAAATGGAGTTAATATGTATGATCGAATTGTTAAGAAATCTTACTAATAATTTAGGGTATGTGATTCTTATTGCTTTTTTCGTTTCTAGGATAGGGAGCTTTAAGAGGATCGTTCAAAAAGATGAGTTCAAAAAAAAAGATCTAATTATGCTCTCGATAATTTTTGGAACATTTGGAATTTTAGGGACCCACACGGGAACAGAGTTTAATGGAGCGATTGCTAACACTAGAATTATTGGAGTAATGGCAGGGGGAATATTATGTGGTCCTTTTGTAGGAATACTTGCAGGGGTTATAGCTGGAATCCACAGGCTACTAGTAGATGTAGGAGGGGTTACATCAATACCTTGTACAATCGTAACTATAATTTCAGGAATAGTTGCAAGTATAATATATAAAAAATCAAATGAAAATAACAAGTGGTTGTATGGGCTAATTGGTGGGATTCTAATTGAAACGTTAGAAATGATTTTAATACTTGTGATGGCACATCCTTTTAGTAGGGCCTTAACAATTGTGGAAAGTATATATTTACCTATGAGCTTTACAAATGCCATAGGAATCGCAATCTTAATATTAATAATTCAAAAAATACATAAGGAAAAGGAAGAAATCGCAGCAAAACAAGCACAAATAGCTTTGGAAATAGCTAATAAAACATTGCCATATTTTAGAAAAATGCAAGAAAATTCATTTGAAGAGATATGTGGAATAATAAAAGATTCAATTCATTCAGATGCAGTATCTATAACAAATAAGGAGTATATATTAGCTCATGTAGGTGTAGGAGCTGATCATCATATAAGAGGAAAACGGATTGTAACAGAAGCTACAAAAAAAGTTATTAGAGAGGGAAACTTACTTTCTTTAACTAATGCAAAACAGATAGATTGTCCTAATGTTAAGTGCAATTTGAAATCCGCAATCATTGCTCCTTTGAAGGAAGGAGACGAAATGATAGGAACATTAAAAATATATTATTGCAGCGAGGATGCAATTTCCTTTAGAAATATAAACTTAGCCGTAGGATTATCCCAACTAATTTCTACTCAATTAGAAATTAGTAAATTAGGAGAGCTAAAGAATATGGCAAATAAGGCTGAAATAAAGGCGTTACAAGCTCAAATAAACCCTCATTTTTTATTTAATGCACTAAATACTATAATTTCATTTATTAGACTTGATCCTAACCGTGCAAGAGAGTTAATTATAAATTTATCCACTTACTTGAGATATAATTTAGAAACAGGAGAAAATCTCGTAGATATTTACCGTGAACTAGAGCAGGTTAAAGCATATATAGAGATAGAAAAAGCAAGGTTTGGAGAAAAACTTCATGTAATTTATGATATTGAAGACGATTTAGATGTCAAGATTCCAAATCTGATCATTCAACCAATAGTTGAAAATTCTATTAAACATGGTATTTTAGAGGGGAAAGGATACGGCAGCGTGACAATTGAAATTAAAAAAATTGCGGCTGGTGACATTACAATAGTAATTGAAGATGATGGAGTTGGAATTTCAAAAGAGATTATAGAAAAAGTCTATGAAGGTAAAATGGAAGAAAATAAAATAGGCATGTCAAATGTTCATAATAGATTAAAGTATATTTATGGTGAAGGATTAAGGATAGAAAGACGTACGAGTGGTACTAGAATCAATTTCAATGTGAGGGAAATAAGGGAGTGACGATATGAATTGTATTATTGTTGATGATGAATATCCTTCAAGAGAGGAGCTAAAGTACTTCATAAATAATTTCAGTAGTATAAAAATAATGGATGAATTTGATGATTCTATTAAGGCATTAGAGTTTATTGAGCAAAACAAACCGGATATTATTTTTTTGGATATCAATATGCCTAAATTAGATGGAATGGCATTAGGTAAAATTATTAATCACTTCCCGAAACATTACCTTATTATTTTTATTACGGCTCATAAAGATTATGCTGTAGATGCATTTGAAATTCAGGCTTATGATTATATATTAAAGCCGTATTCAGAAGAGCGTATAGTTAGTACATTAAAAAATATTGAGAAATTTTTCGATAAAAAAAGTATAAATAATAAAATAACACTTTGGAAAGATAATAAAATGATGGTGAGGAGTATGATTGATATTTCTTATTGTGAAGCAAGAGAAAGAGAAACATTAATTTATATTAAAGGAATGCAATACAATATAAATTGTAGCATTTCTGAGTTCTATAAAAAGCTTCCAGAAGAATTCTTTTTTAGAGGTCATAGATCATATATTATAAATACTGATAAAATAACTGAAATAATTCCATGGTTTAACAATACCTTTATGTTAAAACTGCAAGGTGAAGAAGTACATATACCGGTAAGTAGAAATAATATAATTGAGTTTAAACAACTAATGGGCATATAAAAGTACTCCATGCGCTTTTTTTGTTTTTTCTTTTCATGTATAAAACTGTATTTAATTCTTAATAATATATTATAATTATGTCAATATAATATAATTATGTTAATAAATTGAAATGTAATTATAAATATTGAGGAGGAGTTAAAATGGTATCGTTTATTTTAGCAATTATCGCCCTTATAGTAGGTTATTTTATTTATGGTACAATTGTAGAAAAGGCCTTTGGGGCAGATGCTGTTGCAGCTCCGCAGGAGATGATTTAAGGCATATGAAAATAAAGATGATTGTTACAAAATAGTATATTAACGGACTTTTTATAAAATATAGACCATATATTGCAAATTTACAAACAATGGGTATATAAAAGCACTTTATGTGCTTTTTTTGTCGTTTCATGTATGAAAGCGTATTCAGTTCTTAAAAATACATTATAATTTAGTTGATAAATAATTAGGGGGAGTTCAAATGGTATCATTTATTTTAGCAATTATAGCGCTTATAGCAGGTTATTTTATTTACGGCACAATTGTAGAAAAAGCTTTTGGAGCAGACGAGTCAATTAAAACACCCGCTGTAAGGCTAGCGGATGGTGTAGATTTTGTTGAAATGCCTGGATGGAAGATTTTCTTAATTCAATTTCTTAACATTGCAGGATTAGGACCTATATTTGGAGCAATTGCAGGTGCAATGTGGGGTCCAGTTGCATTTTTGTGGATTGTCTTTGGATGCATCTTTGCAGGTGGAGTTCATGATTACTTTTCAGGTATGCTATCAGCAAGACATGATGGTGCAAGTATTCCTGAAGTTGTAGGAAAATATCTTGGTAAAGGATTTCAAAACTTTATGAGAGTGTTTTCGGTAATAGTTTTAATACTAGTAGGAGTAGTTTTCGTAACTGGACCAGCAGGTATATTAAAAGATTTAACAGGTATGAATTTTCAACTATTAGTTTATATAATATTCGCATATTATTTACTGGCAACAATGGTTCCAATAGATAAGCTTATTGGAAAAATATATCCTATATTTGGATTTTGCTTGTTGATTATGGCAGTTGGTATTGCTTTTGCTTTAATCTTTGGTAGGTACCATATTCCAGAAGTGACACTATCAAATTTGGTTAATATGCATTCAAATTCAGATAAAAATCCAATATTTCCTATGTTATTCATAACTATTGCTTGTGGTGCTATTTCGGGGTTCCATGCAACTCAATCGCCTTTAATGGCAAGGTGTATAAGTAGTGAAAAACAAGGTAAAAAGATATTTTATGGTTCAATGATCGTGGAAGGTATAGTTGCATTAATTTGGGCAGCGGCAGCAATGAGTTTTTTTGGAGGAGTAGATCAGTTAAATGCTACTATGGCGATTAGTGGTCATACAGCAGCGTGGGTAGTAAACGAATCTTCAATTAGTTTGCTTGGAAAAGTTGGTGGAATCTTGGCTATACTCGGGGTTGTAGCATGTCCTATAACTTCTGGTGATACAGCGTTTAGAAGTGCAAGATTAACTTTGGCTGATGCATTTAAATTTAGTCAAGGTCCTATTAAAAACAGATTTGTAATTAGTATTCCACTATTTGTGGTAGGATTCATATTAACTAAGATGGATTTTGCAATAATATGGAGATACTTTGGATGGTCTAATCAAACTTTAGCTACTATAGTATTATGGACAGCGGGTATGTATATGGTTAGTATGGGTAAAAAACACTGGATGGCAACGGTGCCGGCTACATTTATGACAGCCGTATGTACTTCTTACATCTTAATTGCCCCAGAGGGGTTTAAACTTTCACAAAATATTTCATACACGATCGGGATTATAGGAGCAATTGCAGCAATGGTAATTTTCTTGATTGCATCAAAAAAGGTAGAATTAAAAAGCAACATTAATATATAAAATTTCTTTTGAATCTCATTACAAAATAAAGGCTGTTAACATAAATATTATGTTGACAGCCTTTAAAATTCCTTTAAAATTCCTTTAAAATTCCTTTGAAATTTCATTTTTTACAATTTCACCATTAACCATTACCAATGCTACTTTACTTCTTAAATCAAAGGGATGTCCACTATATATAACAATATCGGCATCCTTTCCAATTTCCAAGCTTCCAACAATGCCATCTATGCCAAGTATTTCTGCAGCATTTATAGTTATTGCCTTAAGGGCCTCTTCTTCATCCATACCCTCTCTTGATGCAATGCCAGCACATACTGGGAGATATTGAAGTGGGATAACAGGATGGTCTGTCATTATGGCTACTTTTATACCCGCTTTTGATAAAATTCCAGGCGTTTTAAAAGTTAAATTTTTAAGTTCTACTTTTGATCTATTAGAAAGCGAAGGACCTAATATTACACCCTTTTGAATGCCTTCTTTTAAATAATCTATAATTAAGTGGCCTTCTGTGCAATGATCAAGGGTTATATCTATATTAAATTCCTTTGCGACTCGAAGAGCAGTAAGGATATCATCAGCTCTATGAGCATGAGCTTTTAGAGGTATTTCTTTTTTTATGACCTTTGCTAAAGCTTCCATTTTCATGTCAAATTCAGGCATTTTATCAGGATTTTCTAAGGCTTTATTTTGTTTTTCTATATACATCTTTGCCTTAATGAGATTTTCTCTTAAAATAGCAGCAGTGCCCATTCTTGTGCTGGGGGATTTTTTCTGAGCATGATATACCCTTTTAGGATTTTCACCAAAGGCGACTTTCATAGCAAGACACTCATTTACAATCATATCATCAATTCTATTTCCATAGGTTTTAATAACCGTAAACTGTCCACCAATTACATTGGCGCTACCTGGACCAGTTGCAACGGTTGTTATTCCAGCGTCGATTGCATCTTTGAAACATATATCCATAGGATTAATAGCGTCGATTGCTCTTAAATGAGGGGTAACTGGGTCAACAGCCTCATTACCATCAGCACCTTCAAAGCCCATTCCGTCTTCCCACATTCCAAGATGGCAGTGTGCATCAATCATTCCTGGCATAACAAACTTATTTTTAACATCGATAATTTCTGCGTTACGGGGTGGATTTACGTCATTTGCAATAGCAATAATTTTACCATGATCGATTAAAATCATTCCATTTTCAAAATCCTTATTTGCCATACTGTGTATATTGGCATTTTTAATTAAAATCATATAAACAACTCCTCAATTATTAGATATACTAACATTTCTATAATGAAATTATTATACTAATACTATTATAACATTGATTAGTAAATATTGTAAAAAGATTTTATGGGGAATTTAGAGATTAGATACTATAAAAAAGCTGATTAGAAATTGAAATTTCTAATCAGCTTTTTCGTTTATTCTAAATTATTTTTTTTGAAATTAGAAAGACTTTTTAATATTTAGACAAATGTAACAAAGTAAGTTATCGTCTGTGTTCAACCAAATCAATTGCTCCTAACACAATGTGAGCAAGCCCGAAGCCAATAACACCTGCTTCAATCATAGGAAGCATATTTTTTTTATTCATACTGTTTTTTGAAAATGATGCTCCAGCCGTAGTAACAACTGCACCTAACATAGTTGGAATTAATCCTTCACGCATATTAAAAGACCTCCCTTTTTAATAATATGTTAATATATTTTACAAATATGAGATTATTAATACTATAAAATATATAGAATATAGTCTACATATTATTAAATATGGATTATAATGTATTCACATTTTATATTCATATTTAATAGTTTTAGAATAAAAGTTATCTTCTAGGTAAAAATAAGATATTACAATATTTTATTAAAGTTTAGAGGAGGTAAATAAAAGTCTATGAAAAAAACAAAATTGCCAAAAGGTCAGCATGAAGAGGAAGTTGAAAATATAAAAAATTTGCTTGAAGAAGGCAAGGGCATGATTGAAATTTTAAACTTAACAAGTTTAAATGAAGAGGAAGTCATACAGATTAATGATAAAATTAGAGGAAAGAATAAATAATAAAATGTATTAGTATTAAACAAAATAATATGTAAAAGATAATAAGGTAATGAGGCATATTAAAATAAATTTAAGGAGGAAAAATTATGGCGAAAAAAGGAATGAGTAGACCGCAAGCTCAGCCTAAAGGTGATAATAATAAGAAAATGAAGAAAGACGATGCTAAAAGGGTTCCAGTGGTAGGTAAATAAAGAAAATATAAAAAACTGCTTATTTTATAAGCAGTTTTTTATTATAAATCAATTACCACCATGTTGACTCAACATGGCGGTTAATTATAATTAGGGACTTAGTTGTAATCTAAAATTTGGTAATTATTCATATAACCCAAATCCGGTAATAACAACCATATCCCAATCAGTTTCTTCATTTTTAATCCAATGGTATTCAATGCAAAGTTCTTTTAACCAGGCATTAAGGCCACTACTTTTCTTGCTTACGTTCGGGGATTGTCTTCCAAAATTTTCCCTAATCATTTCAAGTAATTCTATTTGGTCTTCTTTTCCTAGCTCTTTATCTAGCATGTCGTCTATAACGTCACAACACTTTTCATAACATTTTTTGTCTTCAACATACAATTCGTCCGCAAGTAGCTGTCTTTTATTATTTAAAGTGTGTTGTACATTTTTAATTTCATCTAAATTTGATAAGTATTTCTTAGCTATGTTCATAGCGGAAATCTCATTATCTATTCTAACTATTGCTCTTTCTAATTTTGCATTTCTCATTTTAATCTTCCTACTTTACATTTTTTATTTAGTCATTAACTAAGGCATCTTAAAAAAATAACTAGTAAGCATGATAGTCTATTTTTTAGATGGCTAATGACAATAGATTAATTATATCATTAAATTCACTATGATACAAAACTCTACTTAAATAACCTCATCCTAAAAATCAAAATTTTATAAATTAATTAACCCTGGTAATTTATATGGTGTAAAATTAAATTAGTATTATGTATAAAATATCTTTTAAAATTTTAAAAAGTATGGTAAATTTATAAAAACAGAAAATTAAATTAAATATTAGAATGAGATGGGGAGTGGTTATATGAACAGTAGAAAAGAATATTTAAAAGGTGTAACAAAAATTGTGGTAAAGGTAGGAACTTCAACATTAACCCACTCTACAGGATTATTAAATTTTAAACGTATTGAAAATCTTATAAGACAATTGGCAGATATTCATAATCAAGGAATTCAGGTTGTACTAGTCACCTCTGGAGCGATAGGAGCAGGCATGGGGAAATTAGGGTTTACGGTGAGGCCGGAAACAATACCAGAAAAGCAGGCAGCGGCCGCTGTAGGTCAAGGCATTTTAATTCACATGTATGAAAAGTTTTTTTCAGAGTATGGAAAGACTATAGCACAGATTCTTTTAACAAAAGAGGATATCGTAGATAATACAAGATATCTAAATGCCCATAATACGTTTTTGACGTTACTATCTCAGGGGGTTATACCTGTAGTAAATGAAAATGATGCTGTAATCGTTGATGAAATAATGTTTGGAGACAATGACACATTATCTGCAATGGTAACAAGTCTAATAGGTGCGGATTTATTGATAATACTTTCCGATATTGATGGATTGTATGACTCAAACCCTAGGACAAATTCTGATGCGAAAATCATTTATAATGTATCCGAGATTACTGATGAAATTAAGGAATCTGCAGAAGGTGTAGGGTCAAATCTTGGAACTGGGGGTATGGCAACTAAGATTAAGGCAGCAGAAATTGTAGTAGCTGCAAATGCATCTATGATTATTGCAGAAGGCTCTGAACCTAATATTATTAATGATATTTTAGAAGGTCGTGAAGTAGGGACATTATTCGAAAGAAATACAAAAACCATGAGCGAGAGATAGAATAGGTTACACATTGTAATAGCATAGCTGTTATCTATGCTATAAAGCGCCAAGGAGGAGAAAAATTGAATTTTGAAGATTATATTATAAATATAGGCAGACGTGCTAAAGATGCGTCTAGAATCATGGTTACTGCTAGCACTAATGCGAAAAATAATGCACTTTTACATATGGCAAAAGCTTTAATAAACAGTGAAAACGCTATAATTGAAGCAAATATTAAGGATATGGAATTAGGTAAGAAAAATAATTTGTCTGTTGCAATGCTGGATAGATTAATGATTAATCAGCAGAGAATTGAAAATATGGCTGAGGGACTTAAAAATGTTGCATCACTTCCTGATCCTATAGGTGACGGAATAAAAAGATGGAAAAGACCAAATGATTTAGATATTTCCATGGTAAGAGTTCCATTGGGCGTTATAGGTATGATATATGAGTCAAGGCCAAATGTAACTGTAGATGCAGCAGCTTTATGCTTAAAGGCAGGTAATTCAATAATACTCAGAGGAGGTTCAGAGGCTATAAATACTAATATGGCTTTAGCTAAAGTTATTAAAAAAGCTGCTACTTTCGCAGGACTACCAGAAGGGTGTATTCAGCTTATTGAAATGGTGGATAGAGAATTAGTAAATAAGTTAGTAAAGCTTAATGATTACGTAGATGTAATTATTCCTAGAGGTGGCGCTGGACTTAAAAAAGCCATTATAGCAAATGCTACTGTACCAGTAATCGAGACAGGGCTAGGTATTTGTCATATATATGTGGATTCAGAGGCTGATTTAGGTATGGCGGAAGAAATAGTAGTTAACGCTAAAACTCAAAGACCGGGAGTATGTAATGCAGTAGAAACAGTACTTGTACATGAAAATATTGCTAGTGAGTTTTTACCAAGGCTTGCACAAAGACTTTATGGATTAGGTGTGGAAATTAGAATATGTGAAAAAGGAATTGAAATTATTAAAGATGCGAAGGCTGCGATCGACGCGGATTGGGATACTGAGTATTTGGATTTAATACTTTCAATTAAAGTTGTTGAGTCAATGGAAGAAGCTATTGACCATATTTTTAAATACGGAACAAAACATTCAGAAGCTATAATAACTAATAATTATAGAAATTCGCAGAGATTTTTAATGCAAGTAGATGCCTCTTGTGTATATGTAAATGCTTCTACAAGATTTACAGATGGCGCAGAATTTGGATTTGGTGCAGAAATAGGTATAAGCAATCAAAAACTTCATGCTAGGGGCCCAATGGGGCTTGAGCAGTTAACAACTACAAAATATCTTATATATGGAGATGGGCAAGTTAGGGAATAATGAGCTACCTCAAAAGTAAAATTTATGTAGGGTAACTAAAATCATATTAATATTTTAAATTAAAAATAGTAAAAGCACTGCCAATATTATTGAGTTTCAATAATATTGACAGTGCTTTTTTAGATTTTAGTATTTTTTGTACATAGCTTTAAACATTCACCACAGCCCTTAATTATATTGGAATGCAACAATTCCATTTCTTGTCCATTTGCCAAGGCTGCAGAAATAGCTAAGGGGTTAAAAGTTTTGTAAATCATTGACTTTTATTTGTCAAGATGGTAATCTTGACGAAGGGTATAATAGGAAAAAAAACAATATTTTTACAAAAAAATAACAGAGCGTTAGTTATTTATAAATATTCTAAATGAATCTAGAAAACGTATACGAAAGGTAACTATATTTATTGTATGCATCCTAAAAAAAGGCGTAATAAATATAGTAAGTAGGATTATATTATTCATTCCTTTGTAGTATTTTGAATTATCACAATGTCTAGAGTACAAATACAGTCTCCATTATTGTAAATTTATTTATAATTTAATTATAAAAGGGGGATATATTCTATGAGGACAGTAAATTCACCTAGAAACAACGATGGTATCTTGTATAAGATAAACGACAAACCACCAATCCACATTACAATCATACTTGCTTTTCAACACATTATGGCGGCGTTCGGAGGTATTGTAGCAGTTCCACTAATAGTTGGAGGTGCTTTAGGACTACCAGTGAAAGACATTGCATTTTTAGTAAGTGCCGCATTATTTGCAGCGGGCATCGCTACATTTATTCAAGCCAAAGGAATTGGTCCTGTAGGGTCTAAACTTCCATGTGTTATGGGAACTGATTTTACATTTGTTGGACCATCTATAGCAGTAGGTTCTGCTTTCGGGTTGCCGGGAATGTTTGGTGCAACAATAATGGGATCTTTCATTGAGATTTTTTTAAGTTATTTTATTAAACCACTGAGGAAGTTTTTTCCACCAATTGTAACGGGAACTGTTGTTATGTTAATTGGTTTAACTTTAATACCTGTATCAATAGATTGGGCTGCTGGTGGAGTCGGATCTAAAGATTATGGAAGCGTGAGGAATGTATGTATAGCGTTTGCGGTTATGTTAGTAATTGCTTTATTAAATAGATACGGTAAAGGACTCATTTCTTCTGCATCAGTTATAATTGGTCTGGTATTTGGATACACAATATGTTTTCCATTAGGAATGCTTGATTTTTCAGCAATTGCAAATGCTAGCTGGATTGAATTTCCAACAATTTTCAAATATGGTGTTGCCTTTAAGCTCAGTGCATTTGTTGCATTTATTACAGCGTATCTAGTAACAACTGTTGAGACGGTAGGATGTCTTATGGCTGTTGGTGAAGCAGCGGGAAAAGAGGTAACTTCAGAAGAACTTTCAAAAGGTATACTTGCCGATGGTGTTGGGTCTCTTATAGCAGGATTTATTAATGCTGGGCCTAATACATCATTTTCGCAGAATGTTGGGCTTATACCACTTACTAAAGTTGCAAGTAGATTTGTAGTTGCTGTTGCTGGAATTATTTTAATGGGACTAGGTATATTTCCTAAAATTGGTGCCCTTATTGCAATTATGCCAAGCCCGGTTTTAGGTGGTGCCGGTATTATAATGTTTGGAATGATAGTATCAGCGGGAATTAAGACTATTAAAGGTGTAGAACTTAACAACAGAAATATGCTTATACTTGCGATTTCAATTGGAATAGGGTTAGGAGTTACTGTAAGGCCAGACCTTTTAAATAGTATGCCGTCAGCAGTTAAAAGTTTCTTTTCTTCAGGTATAAGTGCAGGTACAGTGTCAGCTCTATTACTTAATTTTGTATTAAAAGAAGAATCGAAAGCTAACTTAGATTCAAAAACAGTTTCACAATAAAAAATATTATTAGATCATAAGAGGTTATTGAATATAATAAGGACGCATTTATATAAGGAGGGAAAAAAATGAGTATTGGGAAAAGTATTAAGAGGGTTGATGCTTTTGATAAAGTAACTGGACGGGCACTATATACAGATGATTTTCAATTAAATAATGCTCTAGTTGCTAAAGTTCTTCATAGTAAAATTGCGAATGGTCTTGTTAAAGCTATTGATACTACAGAGGCGATGAAACTTCCAGGGGTTGTAAAAATTGTAACTTGTTTTGATGTTCCTGATATTAAATTTCCAACAGCTGGGCATCCTTTTTCAATTGACCCGAGTCATGCGGATATTGCAGACCGAAAGTTACTTAATCAAAGAGTTAGATATTATGGTGATGACATAGCAGCTGTAGTTGCTAAAGATAATGTAATTGCAACAAGAGCAATTAATCTTATAAAAGTTAAATACGATGAATATGAACCATTAATGTCCATAGAAGCTGCCTTAAAAGAAGGGGCAAAAGCAATCAATGAAGATTACCCTGATAATATTCTTTCGCATACAAGTTATGAAATGGGTAATTATGATAATGCGATAAAAGAACAAGGACTTATTGTTTTTGAAGGGGAATACGAAACTCCGGCCGTTAAACATTGCCAGATTGAAAATCCAATTTCCTATGCATATGAAGAGGGAAAAAGAATTGTTGTTGTTTCATCAACTCAAATCCCTCATATTACAAGACGTGTAATTGGTCAAGCACTTGGTGTTGATTGGGGTAAAATCAGAGTTATTAAGCCATATATAGGGGGTGGGTTTGGGAATAAACAAGATGTTCTTTATGAACCACTTAATGCATATTTATGTAAGGCTATCGGTGGTAGATGTGTCAAACTTGATCTGACCCGGGAAGAGGATTTTGCTAATACCCGCGTGCGTACTGCCATGAAAATCAAAATTAAAAGTTATCTAAGATCAAATGGACGATTTGTTGCAAGAAAAGTTGAAATATATGGTAATAAAGGCGCTTATGCATCACATGGACATAGTGTAACAAATAAAGCTGGCCACGCATTTAAACAGATATATCAAGATGCGGTTGCAACTAAAGGGGATATGTATTCGGTATTTACGAATATGCCTCCATCTGGTGCCATGCGTGGTTATGGGATACCACAAATCACTTTTGCGCTTGAATCCCATATGGATGATATTGCAATAAAACTTGGGTTAGACAGGATTGAAATAAGAAAACTTAATGCTATGAAAGTAGGTTTTGTTGATAATCAGGTTAAATGCAATTGTAATGGTCTTTACGAATGTATCGAAAAAGGTAGAAAATATATTGATTGGGACAATAAAATTAAAGAATACCAAAATCAAACAGGGCCTGTAAGAAAAGGTGTTGGTATGGCAATATTTAGTTATGCAACAGGTGTTTATCCAATATCACTCGAAACAGCATCTTGTAGGATTGTGCTTAATCAAGATGGTTCTGTTCAAGTTCAAATGGGTGCGACAGAGATAGGTCAGGGGGCAGATACGGTATTTAGTCAAATGGTATCAGAGGTTCTTACTATTCCAATTGAAAATGTCCATATGATATCAACTCAAGATACAGATATTACACCATTTGACACAGGCGCTTATGCATCGAGGCAGTCTTATGTATCAGGGATGGCCGCTAAAAAAACTGCTATAAAGCTCAAAGAAAAAATAATTGAGCACGCAAATTTCATGTTAAAAGTTCCATCAGGAAATATTGATCTTAAAGATAATAATATTATAAACAAGGAAACTGGTGAAGTTTTAGCATCACTTAAAGAAGTTGCTATTCATGCACTTTACAATGTAGAAAGATCAATTCATATAACAGCTGAAGAAACAAACCAATGTAAATCAAATACGTTTTCCTTTGGAGTATGTTTTGTCGATGTTGAAGTTGATATTCCCGTTGGTAAAATTAAAGTTATTAAAGTTATTAATGTACATGATTCTGGTAAAATTATTAATCCAGCACTTGCAGAAGCCCAGGTACATGGTGGTATGAGCATGGGACTCGGTTATGGTTTAAGTGAGCAGCTATTGTTTAATGAAAAGACTGGCAAACTACTTAATGACAATTTACTAGATTATAAATTTCCAACTATGATGGATACACCACACTTGGAAGCACAGTTTGCGCAAACATATGATGTGTCAGGGCCTTTTGGTAACAAGGCACTAGGAGAACCGCCTGCGATCCCCGTTGCACCTGCAATTAGAAATGCTGTGCTAAATGCTACAGGAGTTCAGTTCAATGTTGCTCCGTTAACGCCACAAAGACTTGTAGAAAAATTTAAGAATCAAAATTTGATATAAAGATGGAGGTGACATAACAATGTATGATATCGGAAAAATATATAGTGCAACTTCAATTCAAGATGCAATACAGCATCTTGTGGATGAACCTGATGCTGTAATTATTGCAGGTGGGAGTGATGTACTTATTAAGATTCGTCATGGAAAGCTTGCTGGATGTTCTCTTATAAGTATTTATGGATTAGACCAGCTAAGAGGAATATCTATGGAGGAAAATGGTAGTATAAAAATAGGCGCCCTTACTAGTTTTTCACATATAACAAAAAATGAAATTATTAAAAAACATATTCCAGTACTGGGAGATGCGGTTGATGAAATAGGAGGCCCACAGTTAAGAAACATTGGCACAATTGGAGGGAATATTTCAAATGGTGTTACAAGTGCTGATAGTGCATCGACGTTATTTGCACTGAATGCTATTCTTGAAATAGAAGGGGCAAATGGGAAGAGGGTTATTCCAATTGCGCAGTATTATGTAGGTCCAGGAAAAGTTAGTTTAAAAAATGGTGAAATACTTACGGCTATATATATTACAAAAGAAAATTATGAAAATTTCACAGGTAATTATATTAAATATTCTATGCGTAATGCAATGGATATTGCAACCCTTGGATGCAGTGTAACTTGCAAACTTAATATGCAAAAAGATGTGATTTGCGATGTACATCTTGCCTTTGGGGTTGCAGGTCCTGTCCCTATGAGATGTCCAAAAGCTGAAGAAGCCATAAAGGGAATGAAAATATCTGATGAAATGTTCAATATTTTTGGAGAAATAGCAAAGACAGAAGTTAATCCGCGTACTTCCTGGCGTGCATCTAAAGATTTTCGTCTCCAGCTTGTTTATGAATTGTGTAAACGGGCTTTAAAGGAATCAATAAGACTATCAGGAGGTGTGGTAAATGGCTAATGCAATTTTAAACTTCACAGTAAATGATGAACCTAAACAACTTATGATAGATGATAGAGAGTCACTTACGGATGTTCTCAGAAATCATCTTCATCTTACGAGCGTTAAAAAAGGCTGTGAGGTTGGAGAATGTGGAGCTTGTACTGTCCTTATTAATGATGAAGCTTTTGATTCTTGTATTTACCTTGCAATTTGGGCAGAGGGTAAAGAAATTCGTACAATTGAGGGTTTAATGGATGGTGATGGAAATATATCAGATATTCAAGAAGCATTTATTGATGAAGGTGCTGTCCAATGCGGTTTTTGTACATGTGGAGCTGTTATGGCATCTATCCCTGTTCTTGAAGACAGTAAAGAGTATACAACAGATGAAATTAAAAAAGAACTTTCAGGTAATCTTTGCCGTTGTACAGGTTATGAAAATATTTTGAATGCTGTAGAAAAAGTTAAAAAGCATCGTTGCGAAAATTGTAACCATTGAGAACGATGGTGAAATGTTTTAAACTTCGATCGTCACTGGTTTAAAACAATAATGAAGATTCAAGAAATGAAAAATAAAGCACTTACATCGCTGCGATGGAAGTGCTTTGCTTTTATGTTCTAATATTGAACCCTATCTATTTTAATTTTCCATTTTTTAAAAGCTTCAAGGCTCTCTTCTCTATCTATTTGTAGCCTTTCAACTTGCAATTTTTTTGCCGTTCCGTTTATTACATCATAAATATATTGGTCATCAAAATCTATATTTGCAGCATCTTGCCTTGTTGAACCATAATAAAGTGTTTTTATTTTTGCCCAATGAATTGCTGCAAAACACATAGGACAAGGTTCACAAGAGGAGTATATTATACAATCTGATAAATCGAATTTACCAAGTGCACTAGAAGCTTTTCTAATGGCTGTAACCTCAGCATGTGCAGTAGGGTCGTTGGTCTTAATAACTTGATTATGAGCGGAACTTATAATTTCACCATTTCTTACAATAACGGCTCCAAAAGGGCCACCATCGTTGTTCTCCATTCCAGCTAAAGCTTCTTCTATAGCGATTTTCATAAACTTATTCATTTTTATACCACCTCATTAAAAAGCCACTAAAGTGGCTTGATTTTTTTACATGTTTATTGATTTAGATTTATTATTAGTAATAGTAACGTTTTCAGGTTTATCTTTAGGTAAGATAAGGTTTAGTGCTATTGCAACTATGGTTGTAACAACAATGGATGATTTTCCGAATATAGATATAAACCATGATGGGAATAGAGCAAATGCATTGGGAACTTGAACAATACCTAGACCTAATGCAATTGCAATTCCTACAACTGCTGAGTTTCTCATTGTAAGATTAGTTAAAGAAATCATTTTAACTCCTGTCATTGTTATTGTGGCAAAAACCGAGATTGTTGCTCCGCCAAGAACACATTGAGGAATAGTTGTAAGCAGTGAAGCAAATTTAGGAATAAGACCTGCTAAAATTACAACAAAAGAAGCAAAAGCAAATACCCACTTATTGATAACTTTATTTGTAATTACTATACCTACATTTTGGCTATATGTCGCAGTTGGCATACAACCAAAGAAAGCACCAATTATACTTGAAAATCCGTTTCCGATAATACCACCAGAAAGTTCTTTATCAGTGGGAGATCTATCCATACCTCCACCCGTTGTAGCAGATAAATCACCTATAGCTTGAACAGAATTTACAATATACATTATAGCCATAGATGTTATAGCTGTAATATTAAAGTTTATACCGAAGTGTAGTGGTTTTGGAGCTTGAAATAAGCCAGCTGAAGTCACCGCATCAAAGGATACCATTCCAAGAAATATAGCAATAACATATCCTGCAATTATACCTATTAAAATAGATGCAAGTTTGAGAGTCCCCTTAGTAAAATAATTTAAAAACATAACAACAGCAAGTGTTGTTAGAGCAACAGCCCAATTTTTAGGAGAACCGAAAGTTGGAGAACCAGCACCGCCAGCTATATATATAATAGCGACTGAGTAGAGTGATAATCCTATGCTAAATATAACGGTACCAGTAACAAGAGGTGGAAAGAATGCTAAAAGTTTTTTTAAAAATATCCCAAAAATTATAGCAACTAAACCACCTATTATTTGGGCTCCCAAAACAGTAGCAATATTAAATTCACCAGTAATAGCCGTTAATGTTGGAACATATGCAAAACTTACTCCCATAATTACAGGTAATCTTGAACCAATAACTTTACCAAGTGGAAAAATTTGAATTAAGGTTGCTATACCAGCAAAAAAAAGTGAGGACTGTACAAGTAAAATTTTATCAGCGGCGGTGAGATTTGCAACGCCAGCAATTATGAGAGCCGGTGTAACACAACCAACAATCATAGCAACGACGTGTTGCATGCCTAGCGGTATAATCTCTTTAAGTGAAGGTTTACCATCATATTGGAATAATAAGGATTTTTGATTAGAACTCATAAAAACTCCCCCCAGCATTTAATTTGGGTTATTTTAATTTGCGCTCTTTATTGATCTTCTCAAGCATAGCTAAAACTTCTTGTGGATTATTAACTTTACTTAAGAAAATCATAGCAGCTATTGTATAAGGTTTATAGCTTGCTTCTTTATAAAGTGGTTTGCGATAACGATCAAACACAGAAGCTGCAACTTCTCCAACTTCACAGTTAACACCAGAGATATCAGCGGGCAAACAGTGAAGATAAAGTGCTTTCCCATCTTTTGTAGTTTTCATAAGTTCCTCAGTACACTGCCAATCCTTATGCTCAGCATTTTGTGAAAGGAGTTCTTTTTCAAGTGTATTTATACCAGCTTGGTCATTTTTTGCATATAAATCTGTACGTTTTTCCATAGCGACAAAAGGAGCCCAGCTCTTAGGATAAACTATGTCGGCATCTTTGAATGCTTCTTCCATAGAATTTGTTTTTGTAAATGAACCACCAGACTTCGCAGCATTTTTTATTGAAATTTCTTCGACGGAGCTCATAACTTCATAACCTTCTGGATGTGCAAGAACAACATCCATACCGAAACGAGTTAAAAGTCCAATTACTCCTTGGGGAACTGAAAGGGGCTTACCATAAGATGGAGAATATGCCCATGACATAGCAATTTTTTTACCTTTTAAATTTTCAATACCGCCCAATTCATTTATAATATGAAGAGTATCAGCCATACATTGAGTGGGGTGGTCTATATCACATTGTAAACTAACAAGTGTTGGACGTTGTTCTAAAATCCCTTCATCGTTACCTTCTTGTACAGCCTTAGAAACTTCACGCATATAAGCATTACCTTTTCCAATATACATATCATCACGGATACCTATAACATCTGCCATGAAAGAAATCATGTTAGCGGTTTCTCTTACTGTTTCACCATGAGCAACCTGAGATTTTCCTTCATCAAGATCCTGAACTTCAAGACCAAGAAGGTTACAAGCAGAAGCGAAACTAAATCTTGTACGAGTTGAATTGTCACGGAAGAGTGAAATTCCCAGGCCACTATCGAAAATCTTTGATGATATGTTATTTACTCTTAATTCTTTAAGAGCTTCTGCAACTGTGAACACTGACTCGAGTTCGTCCTTTGATTTTTCCCAAGTGAGCATGAAATCATTATTATACATATTTTTAAAATCCAGGGAGTTAAGTTTGCTGATGTATTTATCCATTAAAGCCATTTTTAAAAACTCCTTTTTATTTAGTTTTATTTATTTTTACAATAAATCGTTGGGAGAGCAGCATATACAGCAGCACATTTAACCAAGTCATCTTTCCAAGTTTTTTCATTTGGAGCATGTGCCTGAGATTCTGCACCAGGTCCGAATCCTATGCATGGTATTCCATGACGACCCATTATAGCAACACCGTTTGTTGAGAATGTCCATTTATCAGTAAGCGGACGAGCTTTTCTCATTTCATCAGTGCTATAAGAACCGCTTCTTGTTGTTCCGAACATTCCTTGGTAAGATTCTTCCATTGCCTTAACAACAGCATGATCTTCAGGAATAACCCAGGTAGGGAAGTAGCAATCCTGAGGGTATGAAAGTCCAGTCCAGCTTTCTTTGTCATATTTATACATAGTAACTTCAGCATTGTATTTTTTAGCAGCTGGAAGTTGACGGATTTCTTCTAAACAACTTTCAAAGGTTTCTCCAGAGGTCATACGACGATCTAATGAAATTGCGCAAGAGTCAGCTACTGCACAACGGCTTGGTGAAGTAAAGAATATTTCTGATGTAGTTACAGTACCACGTCCTAAGAATCGAGCTTCTTCGAATTTAGGGTTATATTTTTTATCTAACATTTTTACGAGACCTTTGATTTCTGTAGAATCAGCAGCATCATTTGCGTTAAGGTTTTTGATATCTATTAATATTTCAGCCATTTTGTAGATTGCGTTGTCTCCTCTTTCTGGAGCTGAACCGTGGCATGAAACACCCTTAACATCAACACTGATTTCCATACGTCCTCTATGTCCTCTGTAGATGCCGCTATCAGTTGGCTCTGTGCTTACAACGAATTCAGGTTTGATTTTGTCCTGTTCTATGATGTGCAGCCAGCAGTTTCCGTCACAATCCTCTTCCTGTACTGATCCAACTACGAGAGCTGTGTAGTCTTCGCTTAACATGCCAAGATGTTTCATTATCTTAGCGCCGTATACAGCTGATACGATACCACCAAGTTGGTCAGATGCACCACGTCCACCGATTTCTTCCTCAGTTTCAAAACCTATATAAGGGTCAAAAGTCCAGTTGCTGAGATCTCCAAGACCAACAGTGTCAATATGAGCATCAAAAGCTATAAGAGTTTTACCTGTTCCAACATAACCTAAAATATTTCCTTGTGGATCAATTTCTACTTTGTCAAAACCAAGAGAAATCATTTCTTGCTCTATTCTTTTAACAACACCTTCTTCTCCACAGCTTTCGCCAGGGATAGCAATTAAGTCACGTAAGAATTTTGTCATTGGAGCTTTATAGCTCTCCGCTTTTTCCTTAATACTGTTAAAATCCATTTTTTTATTCCCCCTTAAATTTTAATAAATATTAAATTACTAGTTAAATTGAGAACTATTACAATGATGAATAATTACCATCCCATACAATATTACGATATACATCTGGATCAGTATCTCCCTCTGTTGAAAACAAGAGTACTTTTGAATTTTCATCAAGTTTTAGAGCTTGTTTTAGATCTTTTAAATTATCATTTTTCATTATATTAAAGAGAACACCCATTGTTACAGCGCCGGATTCGCCAGAGGTAACAGTAGGATCTCCCTTAATAGGTGCAGCAAGTAGTCTCATTCCTTTAGCGGAAATATTATCTGGGCAAGATACAAAGAATGAACTATTATTTTTTAAAATATCCCATGATATTGTATTTGGTTCTCCACATGCAAGGCCTGCCATGATTGTTTGCATGTCATCAGTAACAATTCTTATATTTCCGTCTTTTGCTGATGCAGAACGGAATATACAATCAGCCTTATTGGGTTCTACTATAGTAACTATTGGTGGATTACCAGGATAAGCATTTGAAAAATAGCCTTGGACTGCACCAGCAAGAGAACCTACACCAGCTTGCAGAAAAATATGTGTTGGTGCATCACAATTATCATTATGCAGTTGTTCATTAGCCTCCATTGCCATTGTTCCATAACCTTGCATAATCCAAGAGGGTATTTCTTCATAACCAAGCCATGCAGTATCTTGAACAACTACAGAATTAGGAGTTTTTGCCGACTCGGCTATTGCGATGCGGACGCATTCGTCATAATTTACATCTTCTATTGTAGCAATAGCGCCTTCCTTTTGAATGTTTTTTAATCTGGTTTTTGAAGAGCCTTTTGGCATGAAAATGACGGATTTTTGATTTAATTTGTTAGCTGACCAGGCAAGACCTCTTCCATGATTCCCATCAGTTGCTGTGAAGAAAGTTGTTTGTCCGAATTCTTTAAGAAGTTCTTTCGACGTAATAGTATCATAATGAAGTGTTGATATATCCTTACCTAATTTTTTTGCAATGTAGCAACCTATAGCAAAAGAACCACCTAAGACCTTAAAAGCGTTTAAGCCAAATCTATAAGACTCATCTTTTACATACAGATTCTTAAGGCCAAGAAATTTAGCCATATTATTTAGTTTAGCTAAGGGCGTTTGACTGTATTGCGGGAAACTTTTATGAAAAGAGGATGCCTTATCAATTTTTTCAAGGGACATTACATTTAACATTTTATTACTGTTTTTAGGGAGCTCATTCCGTATCCAGTTTATTTTATTCATAACAAAACCTCCAAAAAATTTATTTTTTTATATCTACATAATTGTAGATTGAATACTTTGAAATTCCGAAAAAACTTGCTATTTTATCGCCTGCTTTAGTAATTAGGAAAGCGCCGGCATCATTAAGATATTGAATAGCTTGTATCTTTTCGTCTTTACTCATTAATGCAACTGGTTTATTTATTTTCATTAAAGATTCTTCTAATAAATCATCTAGTAGTTGATTTACATTTTGAGGAATTTTATCCCCGTCATAAATGTTTTCTTTATGACTAATTAAGGACTCTATACAATTACTAGCAATTGTAAGCTCAGTAATATCATAATTTATAGAAAATATACCAACAGGAATGTTTTCATCATTTCGTATATATATAGTACTCGATTTTAGAATCCTGCCATCGTGAGTTTTGGTAATATAGTTTAAATTATCTTCAATTTGTTCACAATTGTTTTTTAAAGTAGTTAATACAACACGCGAAGCGCTACTAGTGCTCGTTGTTCTTTTTGTAACATCGCCATTCTCAATAAATAGAATGGGATAATCTGGGTTGCCGGAAGATAAGTCATGTATAACTACTTCACAATTTCGCCCAAATTGAGATGAAATGCCTTTGGCTAAATTTTTTAAAAAATCTAAATTACTGTTAATATCCATAATAAACCTCTCAATCGGCTATATAATAAGTAATAATTTATAAAATATTACAATATTTATAAGATAAGTATATCAGTGTTTTCTTATAAATCAATAAAAAATACAAAAATTTTTTAAGCTTACAAAAATTTTATTGGAATGAATTGACTAAATTCGGAAAAAAATGGTAGAATAAATTTGGAATAGTAAAAACAATGAGAACAATCAATTAATTGCATATCATTTTGAAAATATATTACAGGAGGGATATTATGATTTTAATAGGCAATGGTAAGTTATTGACTAGAGATAATGACAATACATTTATTGAGGATGGTTGTGTATGTATTGATGCTAATATTATAGTGAATATCGGAACCACAGAGCAAATGAAGAAAAAGTATGAGGGCGCTGAGTTTATTGATGCTAAAAAAGGTTTAATTATGCCAGGAATGATTAATACTCATCATCACATATATAGTGCATTTGCCCGTGGTCTTTCTATTAAAGGGAATAACCCTAAAAGCTTTTTAGATATTCTTTCTGGAATGTGGTGGAAAATAGATAGATTATTAACACTCGAAGATACAGAATATAGTGCATATTCAACATACTTAGATTGTATAAGAAATGGGGTTACAACTGTTTTTGACCATCATGCAAGTTATGGTAGTATTTCCGGAAGTTTATTTCAAATATCGGGTGTTGCTAAAAAGCTAGGAATTCGTACATCTTTATGTTATGAAGTTTCTGATAGAGATGGAGAGGGAAAAATGAGACAAGCTGTAAAAGAAAATGTTGAATTTATGAAGTCAGCTAAAAAGGATTCCTCTGATATGCAAAAGGGTATGATGGGACTTCATGCATCTTTTACATTAAGTAATAAAACACTTGAGTATTGTGCTAAAAATATAACCTGTGGTGCTGGGTATCATGTGCATACAGCAGAAGGTATAGATGATGTATATGATTCTTTAAAAAAATACAATAAAAGAATAGTAAATCGTTTATTTGATTTTGATATTTTGGGTGAAAAAACTATTGCTGTTCACTGTATACACATAAATCCTGCTGAAATGGATTTATTAAATAAAACAGATACAATGGTAGTACACAATCCTGAATCTAATATGGGTAACGCTGTAGGATGTACACCTGTGCTAGAGCTTGTTAAAAAAGGATTGACTTTAGGGCTTGGAACTGACGGATATACAAGCGACATGTTTGAATCCATGAAGGTTGCAAATATTTTGCATAAGCATAATAACTGTAATCCATCTGTTGGATGGGACGAAATTCCTCTAATGACATTTAAAAACAATGCAAAGATTGCTAATAGATTCTTTGAAAAACCTCTTGGAATTATACAAAAGGGAGCTTATGCTGACATTATAGTAGCAGAATACGATCCACTAACGCCATTTAATGTAAATAATGCAAACGCTCATATTTTGTTTGGAATTAATGGAAGATGTGTAACAACTACGATGATAAATGGTAAGGTTCTTATGAAGGATCGTGAAATAATCGGTGTTGATTCTGAGCAAATCATGGCGAAATCAAGAGAATTATCAAATGAATTGTGGAATAAAATCAACAGCTAAAAAACAATAAAAATAAGGGGGTATTACCTATGGGTGATAGAATGACACCTATTCCATTTAAAAACTTAATGGAGTGGATAACTTACGAAAATAAAAAGCAGGTCAAGATATTTGGAGTAAACAAATTTTTCAAAAAGCAGGATAATAAGGTTCTCGAAATATTTGGAGAAAAAATTGAAACTCCTTTTGGTCCAGCAGCTGGTCCACATACACAGTTAGCACAAAACATAATTGCAGCTTACGTTTCTGGGTGTAGATTTTTTGAATTAAAAACAGTGCAAACCCTTGACGGTGAAGATTTACCTGTGTCAAAGCCATGCATAAGAGCAGAAGATGAGTGCTATAACGTAGAGTGGTCAACAGAGCTTAGAGTTACCGAGGCATATGATGAGTATGTTAAGGCTTGGTTTGCACTAAAAATATTGTCAAAGGAACTTGAGCTAGGAAGTCCTGATGGATTTATTTTTAATATGAGTGTAGGATATGATTTTGAGGGGATTTCTTCACCTAAAATAGGTGAATTTATTAGGGGACTTAAAGATGCATCTAAAAGTGATATATGGAGTGAATGCAGGTCATACGTCTTTGGAAATATGGATAAATTCCAAAACATTGATAGTGAATATGTTGAGCATATATCACCTAAGGTATGTACATCGATAACATTATCAACATTACATGGATGTCCATCACAAGAAATTGAACGCATTGCAACATACCTAATAAATGAAAAAGGGCTAAACACTTATGTGAAATGTAATCCCACATTATTAGGTTATGAATTTGTACGTAAAACTTTAGATGATATGGGGTATGATTATGTTTCATTTGATGAACATCACTTCAATGAGGACTTGCAATTTAATGATGCTACTCCTATGTTTAGAGGTTTACAAGATTTGGCAAGCAAGAAAGGATTGTCATTTGGCGTTAAATTAACGAATACAGTTCCAGCTCAGATTAAAAATGCTGAATTACCAGGTGATGAGATGTATATGTCAGGAAAATCTCTATATCCCCTTTCAATAGCACTTGCATATAAGCTTTCAAAAGAATTTGAAGGAAAACTTAAGATTTCTTATTCAGGGGGTGCAGACGTTTTTAATATAAATGATATATTTGAAACGGGTATATGGCCTATAACTATAGCAACAACACTTTTAAAAGTTGGTGGATATCAAAGATGTGTTCAAATTGCTGAAAAATTAAACAAGTCGGAATATGCTAATAAGTATGTTATTGATAATGGAAAATTAAGAGATCTTAAAGATAAATCAGTAAAAGATATTCATCATATAAAGCCTATAAAACCAATTCCTAATCGCAAAATAAATGAGAAAGTACCATTAGTTGATTGCTTTATTGCATCATGCGAGAAGGGATGTCCTATAGGACAAGATATTCCAGAGTACATACGTCTTGTTTCAGAAGGAAAACATCTTGAAGCACTAAAGGTAATAGTTGAAAAAAATCCACTCCCATTTATTACTGGAACAATATGCAGTCATGCTTGCATGAGCAAATGCATCAGAAATTTCTGCGATGAGTCTGTTAACATAAGGAATATAAAATTACAAGCAGCAGAAAAAGCATACGATAGTTTAATTAAGGAACTTAAGATAGCAGATAAAGGTGATGCACGGGTAGCAATTGTTGGTGGAGGAACTACAGGTCTTGCGGCAGCGTATTTCCTTGCAAGAGAAGGAATCAATGTAACAATTTTTGAAAAAAGAAACTCTTTAGGAGGAATAGTAAAACATGTTATTCCAGGATTTAGAATACCATCAAATTCTATTGAGAAAGACATTGAGCTTGTTCGAAGCGTGGGAGTTAAAATTGAATTAAATTCAGAGAAGAATTCTGCAGATGAGTTGAAAAAGCAAGGATATAAATATGTCCTATTTGCGATCGGGGCATGGCAGCCAGGTAGAGTTAATATCCAAGGCGGAAATGTAATAAATGTACTTCATTTTTTAGAGAAATTAAAGAATAATGATAAAAATTTAAATATTGGTAAAAATGTTGTAGTAGTAGGTGGTGGTAACACTGCTATGGATGCAGCTAGGGCAGCTAAAAGAGTAGACGGAGTAGAGAATGTATATGTAGTATATCGTAGAACTAAAAAATACATGCCTGCAGATGTCGAAGAATTGCAAATGGCAATCAAAGATGGAGTAGAATTTAAGGAATTACTATCACCTGTAAAAGTTAGCGGTGGTGTTCTTAAGTGTGAGGTTATGAAACTCGGAGAACCAGATGAAAGTGGAAGACGAAGACCAGTTCCAAGCGGCGATATGGTAGATATAAAAGCAGATATCGTTATATCAGCAGTTGGGGAGAAGATAGATACTAAGATATTTGAAGAAAATAATATTAAACTAAATGAAAAAGGACAAGCCGATGTAAATGCACAAACACTAGAAACAAACATTAAAAAAGTATATGTTGCTGGAGATGGTCTGCATGGACCGGCTACAGTAGTTGAAGGCATAGCAGATGCAACAAGATTTGCAAGGTCTATAGTCAAAGAAGAAATGAATCGTGATTTAAGAATAAATATGCCAAAAGCAAGCACAAATACTGAAGCGGCAATAGCTAAAAAAGGTATACTCCAAATGGCTGAGTGCGGTCCTAAAGAATGCGCACGATGTCTTGAGTGTTCAACAATATGTGAAGCTTGTGTTGATGTCTGCCCTAACCGTGCAAATATTACTATAAAAGTAAAAGGTAATAAAATGCATCAAATAATTCACTTGGATAAACTATGTAATGAGTGTGGAAACTGTGAAACGTTCTGTCCATATGATAGCGCTCCATATAAAGAAAAGCTTACACTATTTGCTAAAGAAGCCGATTTTGAAAACAGCAAAAACATGGGATTTGTATTAATTAATAAAGATGAAAAAATCGTAAAAGTTAGGTTAGATAGAGAAGTTTTAGAAGTTAATCTTAATGAAAACAATACAGAAATACCTAAAGACATTGAAAATATGATTTGGGCTGTAATTTCGAACTATAGTTATATGATTTGAAAATTGATGAGGTGGGTTAAATGTTAATTATTATAAAAAATGGGACTATTGTAACTCCTAGAAAAAGCTATATTTCTGATATTAAAATTGAAGATGAGATAATTACCTCTATTGGTGAAAATTTAGAAGATGATAAAGCACAAATTATAGATGCAGCAGGTTGTTTAGTATTTCCAGGATTTATTGATTCTCATACTCACTTTGATTTAGATACAGGATACACTAGAACTGCAGATGATTTTAAAACAGGTACTGCCGCGGCTATTGTAGGTGGAACCACAACGATTTTGGATTATGCAACTCAAAACAAAGGAGAAACTCTAAGTGAAGCGCTAATAAATTGGCATAATTTAGCTAAAGATGTTTCAAGTTGCGATTATGGATTTCATATGGCAATAACGCAGTGGAATGCAGATGTAAAAGATGAACTTAAAATAATGAAAGACCAGGGAATAACATCATTTAAAGCGTATATGGCCTATGACAATTTGCGTCTTAATGATGGAGAGATATATGATCTTTTAAAGTGCTTAAAAAAATATAATGGTTTGCTTTGTGTTCATTGTGAAAATGGTGATCTTGTAAATACTATGATAAAAGAACAGCTTAATAGTGGAAATACGACCCCGGTAGCCCATCCACTGTCACGACCTAATATTGTGGAATCAGAAGCAGTATCAAGATATATAGATATTGCAAATTTAGCAGATGCGCCTATATATATTGTACATCTAAGTACAAAAGAAGCTTTAGAAGAGGTATTAAAAGCAAGAAAAAGAGGACAAAAAATATATGTAGAAACATGTCCTCAATATCTACTTTTAGAAGATAGTTTATATTTATCAGAGGATTTCGAAAGTGCTAAGTATGTTCTGTCACCACCTTTAAGAAAAAAAGATGATCTAGAAAGATTATGGCAAGCTTTATCAAAGGAAGATATTGATACAATTGGAACAGATCATTGCAGTTTTAATTTTAAAGGTCAAAAAGATCATGGTATAAACGATTTTAGTAAAATACCCAATGGTATACCAGGGGTTGAACATAGACCAATCCTTATGTACACCTATGGAGTAGATAAAGGTAGAATAAGTAAAGAGCAAATGTGTTCTCTGCTTAGTGAAAATATTGCAAAGATTTTTGGAATGTATCCTAGAAAGGGAGCATTACAAGTTGGAAGTGATGCGGATATAGTTGTATGGGATATAAGAAATCAAGGAATTATATCTAAGTATAATCAAACACAAAATGTAGATTATACACCTTTTGAAGGATTTAGAACTGTAGGGTCTGCTAAGCATGTTTTTCTACGAGGGACACAGATTGTAGAGAATGGAAATATTATAAAGCAGAATTTTGGGAAATATATAAAACGGGGTGGTCGCAATTTTTAACTTTGTTGTAAATGGGAATAAAGTTAGGGCTAAGGAAGATAAAAAGTTAATTACATTCTTAAGGGAAGATTTGAATTTAACATCAGTTAAAAATGGGTGCTCTGAGGGTGCCTGTGGAACATGTATGGTTTTAGTTGACGGCGAGGCAAAAAAAGCATGCATATTAAAAACAAGCAAGATTGTAGATAAAAATATTATAACGGTTGAAGGCCTAACTGGTAGAGAAAAAGATATATATGGATATGCTTTTATGCAGGCAGGAGCAGTACAGTGTGGTTTTTGTACTCCAGGAATGGTTATAAGTGCAAAGAGTCTTATTGATAAGGTAGAAAATCCAACTGAGGTCGAAATAAAAAATGCTTTGAAGAATAATATTTGCCGCTGCACGGGATATGTGAAAATAATTAAAGCTGTGAAGCTGGCGGCTAAACTATTACGAGAAAATACAGGGGTGCCTAAATCTACTTGTAAAGGTTCAATAGGAGAAAATTTAAATAGAATTGATGCTGTAGACAAAGTGCTTGGCACAGCAGAATATGTAGATGATATGCGTATAGATGGTATGATTTATGGTGGAGCGGTTAGAACTAAATATCCACGTGCCTTAGTAAAAAGTATAGATATTAGTGAAGCTAAAAGACTACAAGGTGTTTATTTAGTAATTACAGCGGATGAGCTTCCTGGAAGCCCAAAAGTTGGTCATATTATAAAGGATTGGGATGTATTAATACCAATGGGAAAGATAACTCACTGCATAGGAGATGCTATAGTTCTAATAGCTGCCCGAACGAAAGAAATACTAGAAAAAGCTAAATCTTTAGTTAAAATTGATTTTGAAGAATTAACACCGGTTACATGTCCGGAAGATGCATTGAAGGGAGGTGCGCCTCAAGTACATGCAAGCGGTAATTTATTAGTAACTGAAAGCATGGTATTTGGTAATGCAGATAAATATATAAAAAGTTCGAAATACAGCGTAACAAATAAATACAGCACGCCATTTACAGAACATGCTTTTTTAGAAACCGAAACGGCAGTAGCTGCGCCAGATGGTAATGATGGAATAATAATATATTGCGGTGACCAAGGTATTTATCAAACAAGGAAGGAATGTGCAGAAGCTTTAGGGATTGATCAAAGTAAAGTAAGGGTTGTAAGTAAAATAGTTGGTGGTGGTTTTGGTGGAAAAGAAGATATGAGCGTTCAACACCATGCATCAATTCTTGCTTATTTATGTAACAAACCTGTGAAGGTTGCATTAAGTCGCAGGGAAAGCATGATGATACATCCCAAACGTCATGCTATGGAGATGGAGGTTACAACTGCGTGTGATGAAAATGGATATTTGATTGCTATGAAAGCTATCATAATAGCTGATACAGGAGCATATGCGTCGCTGGGGGGACCTGTGCTGCAAAGAGCATGCACCCATGCTGCAGGACCGTATAATTATCATAATATTGATATAATTGGGAAAGCAGTATATACAAATAATCCACCAGCTGGTGCATTTAGAGGGTTTGGGGTAACACAGAGCTGTTTTGCAATAGAAAGCAATTTAAATCAGCTTGCGCATTTGGCTTCAATAACTCCCTTTGAAATAAGATATAGAAACGCAATTAGACCAGGCCAAGTACTTCCTAATGGTCAAATTGCAGATTCATCAACATCTATTGTTGAAACTTTGGAAGCAGTGAAAGAAATATGCAAGCAAAATCCTAAAGCAGGAATAGCTTGTTCTATTAAAAACAGTGGACTAGGAGTCGGAATTCCTGATATTGGACGTTGCATGCTGGTTATAAAGGATGGTAGCGTATATATTCATACCAGTGCGGCTTGTATTGGACAAGGGCTTGGGACTATATTAACGCAAATAGTTTGCGAAACCCTTAATATGTCAGCGGATAAAGTGGTACATGCAGCGCCAGATACTTTGACTTGCCCTGATTCTGGGAATACAACAGCTTCACGCCAAACATTATTCACAGGGGAGGCAGTAAAAAGAGCAGCTAGAGAACTTCTTGATGCATTAACTTATCAAACATTAGAAAACTTAGATGGGCAAGAATTTTATGGAGAATTTAAAGGGATAACTGATAAAATGAGCTCAATTAAACAAAACCCTGTAAGTCATGTAGCTTATGGCTATGCTACACAGGTAGTTATTTTGAATGATGAGGGTAAACTTTTGAAGGTTATTGCGGTTCATGATGTTGGTACTCCTATAAATCCTAAAAGTATTGAGGGGCAGATTGAAGGCGGTGTTGTTATGAGTCTTGGATATGCTCTAACAGAGGATTATCCGCTTAGGGGCAGCGTACCAACTGCAAAATTTGGGACACTAGGATTGTTTAAAGCAACGGAGGTACCGAAAATAGAATCTATTATATTAGGTAAAGGAAATATGAATCTTGCATATGGAGCAAAGGGAATAGGTGAGATATGTTCAATACCAACTGCGCCTGCTGTGGCTGGTGCGTATTATAACTATGATGGAGAGCTTAGAACAAAGCTACCTATTTCGAATACGCCATACAGTAAGAAAAAATAAGTAGGTGATATCATGAAGCTGAGTAATTATATGGAATTGAAGAAAAAAGACATTATATCTTTTGTAGGTGCAGGTGGGAAAACCACAATGATGTTTAAGCTTGCAGAAGAGCTGAGAGCGAATAATAGGGTCTTAGTAACTACAACCACTAAGATATACATTCCATTAGATGATAAGTATGATTTTATATGCACTGATAAAGAAATAATTCCAAGGTATATTACTATGGATAAAAATGGAATTTATATTTTAGGATTAGCTGTAAATGGAGAAAATAAAATATTGGGGCTAAGCACAAAAGAATTAGATGAGTTAGTACCACATTTTGACTATATACTAATAGAGGCAGATGGGGCAAAGGAAAAACAGCTAAAAGGGTGGAATGAACTTGAACCAGTTATATACGCAAAAACTACAAAAACTGTAGGAATTATAGATATACAGTCATGTGGTATTCTAATTAATGAGAGAAATATTCATAGAAGTAGGATATTTTGTGAAATAACGGGGGTAAAAGAGGAAGAAACTGTTAAAATTGAACACCTATCTAAGCTAATATTTCATCCTAAGGGGTTGTTCAAGGAAGCACAAGGAGAAAAAATACTATACATAAATAAAATAGAAGACCTCCATCATTTAATATTAGCCAGGTTGTTAGTTAAGGAAATAAATTTAAAGAATAAGAAATTATTAAATAGTGTATTTATTGGAAGTTTAAAAACTAACGTATATTTTGGAGAATTCCATGAAGGTATTACATGATTAGAAGGATTTTTTATCATATAAATTATGTAAGAAAAATGAAATTAAGTTTTAACTTTGTAGTTATGGGTAAGAGTAGGTGATATAATAATGGTAACTGCTATAATATTAGCATCAGGGTATTCGAGGAGAATGGGGAAAAATAAGCTTATTTTAAAATATAAAGGTAAAATGCTAATTGAACACACTATAGAAGTAATTAAACAATGTTGCTTTTTAGAGGTGATTGTTGTAGCTAGAGAAGAGGAAATAATAGAAATTGGTAAAAGAAATGATTTAAAAGTTATTAAAAATGAAAATGCAGTTAAAGGAATAAGCGAATCAGTTAAATTGGGTGTAACACATACAACAGAAACAGATGGATATATGTTTTTTACTGCGGACCAACCTTTTTTAGATAAAGATACGATAAATGGATTAATCTATGAATTTAAAGAGAATTCAGCTTATATAATTATTCCAAGGTGTGATGGTAGACATGGGAATCCTGTAATATTTCCGTACATCTTCAAGGAAGACTTTTTGAAGTTAGAAGGGGATGTTGGTGGGAAAATAATAATAAATAAGAATTTAGAGAAAGTTAAGTTTGTAGAAATACATAATAGTACAAAATTATTTGATATTGATACTAATGAAGATTATGAGTATATTCTAAAACTAGAGGAGAATAATGAGCATGTTTAATGAGATTGTCATTGTACGTGGCGGAGGAGATTTAGCATCTGGAACAATTCAAAAATTGCATAGAAGTGGATTTAGGGTATTAGTTCTAGAAGCATCAAAACCGACTGCTATTAGACGGAAGATTTCTTTTAGTGAAGTGGTATATGAAAGAGAAATAGAGGTAGAAGGAATTAGGGCTGTACATGTATTCAGTTTAAGTGAAATAGAAAATGCTTGGAGCAATAAAAAAGTTCCAGTAATTATAGATGAAGAAGGAAAATATATTAAAGAAATAAAGCCTAAAATTGTAGTTGATGCTATTATTGCTAAGAAAAATATGGGAACAACAAGGGATATGGCAGATATAACTATTGCTATTGGGCCGGGATTTACAGCAGGTAAAGATGTAGATGTTGTAATAGAGACGGCTAGGGGTCACAATCTAGGTAGACTTATTTTTAGTGGACAAGCTGCGAAAAACACAGGAGTTCCAGGAAATATTAGGGGGTACTCTAAAGAAAGAGTTATACATTCGATATGCGCTGGAGTAATGAAGGATGTTCTAGATATTGGTGCTGTGGTTGAAAAAGATGAAGTTATTGCATATATAGGAGAGACACCAATAAAAGCAACAATATCAGGACTGTTAAGAGGAATTATACGTAGTGGAAGTACTGTAAAAGAGGGATTTAAGATTGCGGATATCGATCCAAGGGTGTCAGAAAAAATGAATTGTTATACTATTTCTGATAAAGCAAGAAATATAGCAGGCGGAGTATTAGAAGCAGTATTTTATTTAATGACATCTCAGAATGAGGATTAATGGTATGGAAAAGAGAATTCTAAAAGGGTTTTAAGAAAGTTTAAGAATCGAGGTCTATAGATTGTTTAATGGATGTAATGCTTTCACGTGGAGTGTGGTATTAAATAAAACGTATTTCAAAATACGAGTTAGAGGTGAGTGATATAAAAAAAATACCTGTGAGAGACGCAGTTGGATCCGTTTTATGTCATGATATTACTCAAATTGTTCCAGGAGTAGTAAAAGATAGAGCATTTAAAAAAGGACATATAATTAAAGAGGAAGATATACAATTATTACTTTCATTAGGAAAAGACAACATATATGTATGGGAGGAGAAACAAGGATATCTTCATGAAAATGATGCAGCAGAACGCTTGAGAGCCCTTACAGCAGGGGTAGGACTTACATTTAGTGAAGTAAAAGAAGGTAAAATTAATTTTATAGCAGAGCACGATGGACTTCTTATAATTAATACAAGGTTGTTATATGGACTTAATTCATTAGGTGAGATAATTTTAGCTACATTACATAATAACTATCCTGTAAAAAAGGGACAGAAGGTAGCAGGAACAAGAGTTATTCCACTTGTAATTGAGGAGGATAAGATAAAAAAAGCAGAGGATTTAATCGGCGATGCGAAAATTGTAAGCATAATACCGTATGCACCAATGAAAGTAGGAATTGTTACTACAGGCAGTGAAGTATATCATGGCAGAATAAAGGATGCGTTTGGTCCTGTAATAAGAAGCAAAGTTACGGAATACGGTTGTGAAATACTTGGACAAACTATACTTTCAGATGATGAGAATAAGATAACGGAGGCTGTAGACGCATGGATAGAGCAGGGGGCTGGAATGGTAATCTGTACTGGCGGAATGTCAGTAGATCCTGATGACGTTACCCCTGTAGCAATTCAAAATACAGGGGCAGAAATTGTAACATATGGATCACCCGTGCTTCCAGGTGCAATGTTCTTGCTAGCTTATAAAGGAAATATTCCAATCTTAGGACTTCCGGGATGTGTAATGTACTCTAAGAGAACTATATTTGATTTGGTATTACCAAGGGTACTCGCAAAGGAAAAATTGAGTTTTGCTGATATAGCAGCATATGGTCATGGGGGACTTTGTATGGAGTGTGAGGAATGTAGGTATCCTGATTGTACATTTGGAAAGGGAGTATAATAATAGTAAAAAACCCCAAGCTACCTTGAGGCCACTGAAAAACTATATGAAAAATCGTCATCTAATTAAAGATGGCGATTTTTTTATATAAAAGACTAAAAAACAAAAAGGAATTTTAAAAGATATGTCGAATTAGTATAGTAGAATAAAATAAAAGGGGCTAAACTATTATGCTAAAAGGACAATTGGAAATAAAAATAAATACATACCATAGCTTATATTCGTTAATTATTCCGAAAGATAACATTTTAAAGCAAATTAATGACCTTGTTGACTTTTCATTTGTTTATGACGAATTGATGATTAACTATAGTTCATCTATGGGTAGAGGTGCTATTAACCCCATAATGCTATTTAAATATTTACTTTTGAAAGTAATATATGAATTGTCTGATGAAGATGTTGTTGAAAGAACTCTTTATGACATGTCCTTTAAATATTTTCTAAATTTAGCCCCAGAAGAAACAAATTTAATAAACTCAAGTACACTAACTAAATTTAGAAAGCTTCGCCTTAAAGACATGAATTTATTGGATTTATTAATAAACAAGACTGTAGAACTTGCTATAAAAGAGGGAGTTTTAAAAAGTAAAGCAATAATAGTTGATGCTACGCATACCAAGTCACGTTATAACCAAAAGTCAGCAAGCGAGGAATTATTGAAACGTGCAAAAAACTTAAGAAAAACATTGTACGGAGTACATCCTGGTATTAAAGAAGAGTTACCTAATAAAGTTACAACTGGAGTACTTGAAGATATTCTTGAGTACTGCAAATTATTAATTGATACCATAAACGAGAAGCCAGAAACTGCAGCAAATCCAGCTGTGAAAACTAAATTAAACTACTTAATGGAAGCTATTAATGATGACTTAGAAAATCTAAAAATATCAAAAGATGAGGATGCAAAAGTGGGGCATAAAACTGAGGATAGTTCTTTTTTTGGATATAAATCACACCTTGCTATGAGTGAAGAACGTTTAATTACAGCAGCTGTTATTACAACTGGCGAAAAAAGTGATGGAAAGGAGCTCATAACCTTAATAGAAAAAAGCCGTGAGGCTGGTATAGATGTAAATGAAGTAATTGGAGATACAGCTTATTCTGAAAAGAAAAACCTAGAATATACAAAAGAAAATAAAATTGCATTAATTTCAAGACTAAATCCTGTAATTTCACAAGGAATGCGAAAAAAAGAAGATGAATTTGAGTTTAATAAAGATGCTGGTTTATTTGTATGTCCGGCAGGTCATATGGCTATTAAAAAAGCAAAACAGGGAAAGAAGAATGTTGGTAAAAATCAAGTGCTAACCTACTATTTTAATGTAGAAAAGTGTAAAAATTGTGTTCATAAAGATGGGTGTTATAAAGAAGGCGCTAAATCTAAAACTTATTCAGTTTCAATAAAGTCAAATACTCACAAAGATCAAATAGAGTTCGAAAAAAGTGAATATTTTAAAAAACGAGCTAGGGAACGTTATATGATAGAGGCTAAAAACAGTGAACTTAAGCACCAACATAGCTATGATGTAGCAATATCGTCAGGCTTAATTAGCATGCAAATGCAAGGTGCATTATCAATCTTCACTGTGAATCTAAAGAGAATAATTAAGTTGAAAAGCATGAAATAGGGCTTTTAAAACTTAATTATAAAATAAAAAGCATGAGATATCCAAAATATGAATATCTCATGCTTTTTCTATTCAAGCTTGAAAACTCTACTAAATAAAGAGTGCTTTTTTCAGCGGCCTCGCTACCTTGGGGGTTTTACTGTTTAAGGTTTTTAGAGAATATGATCTAGTATAATAGAGTAAATTGTGAAATGAAGTTTATTAGGAGAGTAAAATAAAATTTAATCAACATATAACAGTTTTGCCATGTTTTTTTATTTAAACATTACTATAAATTATCTATTTAGTTTTTTTATAGTTTATGGCTACATCTTGTTCTTGAAGTAATGTTAATGAAAGATTTATTATTATGTTTTCTTTGATAGTATTAAAATTGATTTCTATAGGAAAGTCTTTATTAAATGGCGTTTTATCAACAAGGGTATATGTTTCATAAATTTTAGCTTTTTCTATTTCGCAATTTATAGGTGGAACACTGCAATCTATATATCTATCACATTCTATATTTTTTTTGTATAGATAATCACCATAACCTTTATTAACATCTAAACAATCTAATGAGACATAAATTGGTATATAATCTAGAGGATTTTGATTAGAGAAAATGGGGGGGACTTTATACTGGATCAAAGTAGTGCATTTAAAAGGAGTATAAATTATAAGAGATTCAGTATCTAAATTAATTATACCATCGTGAACATCTTTAGCTATAGAGGAATCTACTTTGTTTCTTACAAAACCTTCTAAAAAAAGTTTTCCATTTAAGGAGGGAGAAATATCATCTTTTTTATACAAAGGTATAAGCTTACTATTAGTTAAGTATACGTCTTTTTTCATGTTTTTTATATCTAAGGCAGCGTTTTTTAATCTAAATGTTGATTCAATAGGAATATCTATGGTTTTTTCTGCAATTATGAGGGGGAAGGTCGATACTAAGCTTTTACTGGGGTTAGTATTTATACTTCCACGGATATCATAAATACAATCGGGAGTAGTATTAATGTCACCTTCTTTTTTTATACATTCTGTATCAGTTTTAATAATTAATTTGCGTGTAGGAAGTATAAATTTTGTAGTAATTTTATCGTTTGTATTTTTTTGTACACTTAAATTATTTTTATGCTTGATATTTGTTAACCTGTTTTTAAATATCTTATTAATATCTTCATTATAAGATGATTGTTGTAAGAGTTTTAAAATAACAAGCAGTTTTGACATAATTAATTTATCGCAAATAGGAGGTATAGAATCTGAGTCACCTTCAATATTTACATGTTTAAGAGGCGGTATAAAATCTGAGTCACCTTCAATATTTACTTGTTTAAGAGGCGGTATAAAATCTGAGTCACCTTCAATATTTACATGTTTAAGAGGCGGTATAAAATCTAAGTCACCTTCAATGTTTACATGTTTAAGAGGAAGCATAAAATCTGAGTCACCTTCAATATTTATTTGTTTAAGAGGAGGTATAAAATTTGAGTCATCTTCAATATTTACTTGTTTAATAGGAAGTATATATTCTACATTCATTCTATCTTTTGCATTTTTTTGTAAGCATAAATTATTTTTGTGATTAACATTTGTTGAGACTTTTTTAGATGATTCATTAAAAATTATAAAACAATTTGGTCGTTGCAACATATTCAAAACAATAAGTAACTTCATCAGCCTTGATTTATCACAGTTATTTTTTTCCTTCATTCAAAAATGCTCCTTTATTATAAGGGTCAGAAATATTAAATAAAACGGGCTAGATAGCATACTGTAGAGTTATTTTATTTCATATGCCTTATGTAATTAAATATTATTGAATATGGAATACGTATTATATTAATTATATATAAATAACCGTTCTTCTAAAGAATTATATTATTTTAGAAGAACGGTTATATCTAAATGTCTATAGCGGAATATTCACTTGTTGCAATTGTAATACTTTAACTCTAACATATACAACCATTTTTTCAATTACTTTATTATAAAGTTTTACATTTGAATTAGTTTTATGGTACATAGGATCTGTATTCATATCGTCCTCAAAAATTCTTACTCCTTCTAATTCACAGTATGGGCTTTCAGTAAAAGTTATATTATCTTCAAAAGATTGCTCACATGCTGATTTTCCAATAAGAGTTTCTTTGCAGTCATCATGGCACATACAACTACTTAATAAATCTATTTCGGTTTGAGCGCTGCGAACGTTAACTACTGGTGGTACAACATATTGAACTTCTGTTACAGTTGTAAATTTGACATCTACGGTTGTGTGAGCTATTCTACCACTTACAATTTTATCGTCGATACAGTCAGCAGTAGCATATTCTATATTTTTTCTTACAAATCCACTTATAAATAATTTGCCAGATCTTAGAATGCCATTTTCAATTACTCCTGATCTTGGAAGTAACTTGCATTGAGTTAAATATACATTTTTCTTTATTCTTTTAATTTCATAGAATGGTTCGTTCAATCTAAACTCAGCTTCGACATCTATTTGAATTTCCCTTTCGCCGAGAACTACAGGAATTTTAGCTACTAGAGGGCCATTAATGCCAACTGGTCTGATAGTAGTTCCACTGCTTAAAGGTAATGTTTTTGAACTAATAACTTCACCACAATTATCGCAAGGGTGAAGAGTTTGATTATTTTCCAAAAGTAATTCCTCCTTTTTTTCAGGTCTTATGACCTTCTACATACTATGTAGAAAATAAAGAAAGTGTTACTTTAAATATATAAATAACCGTGCTTCTAAAGGAAGATATCTTCTTTAGAAGAACGGCTATATCTAAATGTCTATAGTGAAATATTTACTCGCAGAAATCGGAATATTTACTCGTAGTGCAAATGGGGTTAACTGGATCATCATATGGTATATTTACCTGTTGTAATTGTAATACTTTAACTCTAACATAAACAACCATTTTTTCAATTACTTTATTGTAAAGTTGTACGTTTGAATTAGTTTTATGGTATATAGGGTCTGTATTCATATCGTCTTCAAAAATTCTTACTCCTTCTAATTCACAGTATGGGCTTTCAGTAAAAGTTATATTATCTTCAAAAGATTGCTCACATGCTGATTTTCCGATAAGAGTTTCTTTGCAGTCGTCATGGCACACACAACTACTTAATAAATCTATTTCAGTTTGAGCTCTGCGAACATTAACTATTGGTGGTACAACATATTGAACTTCTGTTACGGTTGTAAATTTGACATCTATTGTTGTATGAGCTATTCTACCACTTACAATTTTATCTTCGATGCAGTCAGCGGTTGCATATTCTATATTTTTCCTTACAAATCCACTTATAAATAATTTTCCGGATCTAAGAACACCATTTTCAATTACTCCTGATCTTGGAAGTAATTTGCATTGAGTTAAATATACATTTTTCTTTATTCTTTTAATTTCATAGAATGGTTCGTTCAATCTAAACTCAGCTTCAACATCTATTTGAATTTCTCTTTCGCCGAGAACTACAGGGATTTTAGCTACTAGGGGGCCATTAATGCCAACTGGTGTAATATTAATTCCACTGCTTAAAGGTAATGTTTTTGAACTAATAATTTCACCACAATTATCGCAAGGGTGAAGAATTTGATTATTTTCCAAAAGTAATTCCTCCTTTTTTTTAGGTCTTATGACCTTCTACATACTATGTAAATAATAAAAAAATGGTTCATTCAAACATCAGTATATTTTAAATGCTAGATATGAAATATAAAAGTATAGAATAGTTGAAATAATATAGGTAAATGCAGTAATATATAAACAAGTAGGATATAATAGTCTTGGAGCAAGGTATAGAAAATAAAATAGACTAGTATGTGAATAGTTATTTTTTTAGATTATTAAACATAAATTTTAATAAAAACAGTGGGGTTGTTAATTATGTCAGAAAAAAGGACCTTCGATGAGGAAATTATCATTAAAGAAAAAATAGAAATGAAGATTAAGAAGCCTAGTAAGTACATGGTGATAATCCACAATGATGATTATACAAGTATGGAGTTTGTTGTGCAGGTTTTAGTTGGGGTTTTTAAAAAACAGGTTGTGGAAGCCACAAAAACCATGTTTGAAGTCCATAAAAAAGGTAGTGGCGTTGCAGGTATATACAGCTATGACGTAGGTATAACAAAAATTGATCAAGCTATGGATATGTGTGAAGAAAGTGGATTTCCACTGAAACTAACCTTAGAAGAGGAGTAATTATGCAATTAGATAATATAGTAAATGAGATTATTACTGCGGCTTTTAATGAAGCTCAAATGTCAAATCATGAATACTTTACACCAGAACATATTCTTTACGCTTCTTTATTTTTTGAAGAGGGAATTGAAATAGTAGAGAATAGTGGCGGGAATGTTAAAAGACTTAAAAAACAAATAACAAAATTTTTAAAGGAAAATATAGAAATCGTAGAAGATGTAGAGCCGATCCAAACAATTGGAATTCAAACCATTCTATCAACGGCTGCAGATCATGTTATGCTTTCGGGTAAAGAGATAGTTAAGATAGGCGATGTGATTGTGGCCATGTATGATGATGATGAAAGCTTTGCTTCTTATTTTTTGCGGAAACAGCAAATGAAGAGAAGAGATCTTCTTAATTATATAGCTCATGGTATCTCTGTGGTAGATACTTTTGATTTTGATTCTACAACAGATAATGAGATAGAAGAGCCGGTGAGATTTACTGACAATGAAGAAGATATAGAATACACCTATGAAGAGGAAATTGAAAATCCCAATGAGAAGGAAAATTTTTTAAGTAACTTTACTGTAGAGTTAACAGAACAAGCAGGCAAAGGAGAGATGGATCCTCTTATAGGGAGACAAGATATTCTGCTAAGAACCTTACAGGTATTATGCAGGAGGCTTAAAAATAATCCGGTGCATGTAGGGGAACCTGGAGTAGGTAAGACTGCTATTACTGAAGGTCTTGCACAATTAATTGTAGAAAATAAAGTGCCAAAGTTATTGCAAGGGAGTAAAATATATTATTTGGATATGGGTGCTCTTCTCGCAGGTACAAAGTATAGAGGAGATTTTGAAGAACGTATCAAAAAAGTGTTAAGCGAAATTAGTAAGGAAGAAAAACCTATAGTGTATATAGATGAAATCCATACTATAGTTGGAGCAGGTGCAGTTTCTGGAGGATCTATGGATGCTTCTAATATTTTAAAACCCTTTCTTGCAGATGGTAAGGTAAGATTTATTGGATCAACTACTTATGATGAATATAAGAAACATTTTGAAAAAGACAGTGCACTGGCTAGAAGATTTCAAAAAATTGAGGTGCCAGAGCCTTCAGTTGAGGATACTTTCGATATTCTTATGGGGTTAAAAGATAAATACGAAACTTACCATAATGTTACATACAAAGATGAAGCTTTAAAAATAGCAGTAGAATTATCTAGCAAGTACATTAAGGACAGATTTCTTCCAGATAAGGCTATAGATATTATGGATGAAGCAGGTGCTTATGCAAGGCTTTATGCTGAAGACAATGAAGAGACTATTCTTATTACGGTGGGTGCAGTGGAAAAAATAGTAGCTTCTATTGCAAAAATTCCAGAGCAAAGTGTATCAAATAATGAAATAGATATACTGAAAAATCTAGATATTAATTTAAAGAAACAAGTTTTTGGGCAAAGAGACGCTATAGACACTTTAGTAAGATCTATAAAGCGATCTAGGGCAGGTTTTAATGAAGAAGATAAGCCAATAGCGTCGCTCCTCTTTGTTGGTCCTACAGGGGTTGGGAAAACAGAAATAAGTAAACAATTGTCGAGTAGCTTAGCTATTCCACTTATTAGATTTGATATGAGTGAATACCAGGAAAAACATACTGTTGCAAGGCTTATCGGTGCACCACCGGGATATGTAGGTTATGAAGAGGGTGGAATGTTAATTGAGGCTATTAAAAGAAATCCTTATTGCGTGCTACTTCTAGATGAGATTGAAAAAGCCCACCCTGATATATTTAATGTATTATTGCAGGTTATGGACTATGCAACATTAACAGATAATACTGGTAAAAAGGCGGATTTCAGAAATGTGATTTTAATAATGACTTCTAATGCAGGAGCGAGAGAGGCTGGCAAACATATAATTGGGTTTGGAGACAAAATGGAGTCTGGGCAAGTAATTACTAAAGAAGTGGAGCGAGTATTCTCACCCGAATTTAGGAATAGATTGGATAACATAATTGTATTTAATAAAATTGATGAAGCTATGGCTCTTCAAATAGCTAAGAAGGCAATGAAACAGTTTGAAGAAAAACTTTTAACTAAAAATATAAAGTTAAAGGTTACAGATAATTTATATGATTGGTTAAGTAAAAAGGGTTTTTCCGAGGATTATGGCGCGAGAGAAATCAATAGAGTGGTCCAAAAAGAAATAAAGGCTTATTTTGTAGATGAAGTGCTGTTTGGAGACCTTTGCACAGGCGGTAGTGCAATAGTTGATATTGTGGATGGTAAACTTACAATTATTAAAGGAAATTAAAAAAAGATGTTGCTAATAAAAATAGCAACATCTTTCTATTTAAATTTATATTATTATTTCTATTTTCTAGGAATAACCTCTGTCCAGTAACCATCTGGATCTATAATGAAATATATTCCCATAGATTTATTTTCATAGCAAATACAACCCATTTTTTTATGGTATGAGTAGGCTTCATCAAAATCGTCTGTAACTACAGCAAGGTGGAATTCATTTTCACCTAAATTGTATGATTGCGTTCTGTCCTTAAGACAAGTAAGTTCTAACTTATGATTAGTTGTTTCATCACCTAAAAATACAAGAGTAAAACTACCATCTGATGGATGAAATCGCCTAGTTTCTATAAATCCTAAAGCATTTTTATAAAATTCCACGCTTTTTTCTAAATCCAATACATTTATATTATTATGATCGAAAGAAAACTTCATTTAATATAACCACCTTTTCATATATCGTGTAGCACACGCTACACTGATTAATATATCACATATGCCATAGAATCATTATATGCTTACTTAAATTTTATTCATAGGAGTTTAAAAATAAAAATATCTGGTTTGGAATATATTTATATTTGCATAGAATGTATGATATGAGTTTACTATCACAAAATTATGAAGGAGTGAAAATATATGAGAGAAATAGAAACAAAAATATACTATATATACCATAGTGGGTTTGCCATTAAAACTAAAAATCATTTTTTAATATTTGATTACTATAAAGAACCTGTAATAAATGATAAAGCCCATAAGCAGACAGCATTGTTATCATCTGAAAATATTAAAGACATGAAAAATGTTTATGTGTTTTCATCACATAGTCACGAGGATCATTTTAATTCTTGTATTTTGGATTGGGAAAATTATAATAGTGATATACAATACATACTTAGTAATGATATAAAAATAGATAAAAATAAATCGAATTATAGATTTATAAAGGAAGGTGAAGAAAAATTATTTAAAGACGTTTATGTAAAAGCTTATGGTTCAACTGATATTGGAATATCTTTTTTAGTAAAAGTTGATGGGGTAACTATTTTTCATGCTGGAGATCTTAATTGGTGGCACTGGAAAGAGGACAGTTCAGAGGAGCGATCTGAAGCAGAGGCTTCATTTAAAACTCACATAGAGAAATTAAAAGAAGAAAAATCTATCGACATAGCTTTTTTTCCTGTAGATCCAAGACTTCAAGAGTTTTATTATATAGGCGGAGAATATTTTGCAAAAGAAATTAGGCCTAAACTACTTATACCTATGCATTTCGGAGATGAAGTAGCTATTACTAAAGAATTTGCTAGTATAATGAGAAAAATTAACATAAAAGCAGTTGAAATAAATCATCCTAGGCAAGAGATAATATACAAAAAATATTTTTAATATATATGGATAGAAATAGTCATTTATGTCTATAATTTAAATAACCAAATAAAAAAGCATCACATGCAGTATTTTTTAGTCCCCCTAAATTAATATTACATGTGATGCTTTTTATATTTAGATGGATTTATGATGCAAAACTTATAAAATAATTAAAAACTATAATTTCTATTTACATAATTTTATAATTGTGATACTTTATTATTATAAAGCAGTAAGTAGAAAGTAGGATAGATTAAATGAGAACAGAAACTAAAAATGAGAACGTTTTAAATTATATTTACATTATTATCGGGACTACAATACTCGCAGCAGGCATAAATATGTTTTTGGCAAAATTTAAATTAGTAACAGGTGGAGTAGCAGGTATTGCCATTGTTATTCAATATATTGCAGAAAAGCATTACGGAATAGGAGTGCCTCTATGGTTTACTAATATTGTGATAAATATACCATTGCTTATCATTGCTAGAAAACTTAAGGGGAAAAAATTTGTGGGTAAATCCTTGTTTGCTGCGGCATATCTATCTTTCGCGTTGTTTTATACAAGCTTTATACCGATGCCACAGGTCGATATTTTGTTGGTTAGTATATTTGGTGGAGTATTTGTTGGTATAGGCTTAGGGTTTGTATTAAGAGCATCCGCTAGTACTGGAGGAACTGATTTAGCTGCAAACATCATAAAGGTTTATTTAAAAAATATGCCAATAGCTAAAATTATATTAGCTATTGATTCGATTATAATACTAACAGGTGCTTTTGTATTTGGTGTTCAAAAAGCTATGTATGCACTAATATCTACTTATATAGTTAGTAAGGTTATAGATGGTATACTTGAAGGAATAAATTATTCTAAAGCGGTATTTATTATTTCAAATAATTCTAAGGAAATAGCGGAAATATTAATGAAGGATTTAAAGAGAGGTGTAACAGGAATAAATGCTACTGGAATGTATACAAATGGACCCAAACAGGTGCTATATATAGTAGTTGGTAAAAATGAAATAGTACCTCTTCAAAAAATGGTTAAATTAATTGATGCCAACGCATTTATTACTGTTGCAGATGTAAGAGAAGTATCGGGAGAAGGATTTACAAAATAAAATACAAGTATAATAGGCAACATTTTCAAAGTATATTTTGAAGTCTTCATGTAAAGACTAAATTTAGAAAGGAAGTGATTATACATGGATGATAGATTAAATAGTAAACCTATTATATTTGACCACCCAGAGAAACTTACGCAGGGTGTATCTTTAGAAAAAGATGATGTTGTAGCAAAAACTTTCATTAATGAAGAAGATGGATGTGTGAAATGTAACATTGTTCTTGAAAATAAGGTTACTGGAGAAACGGCAAAGAGAGATGAAGTTATTGGTGAGATAGTTGAAGATGAAAATGAAGATGAAGAATTTGATTAAATAGATATGCTTGTTTAAAAGAATTATAATATATATAATTAAGAGAAAAACTTAAGGGATGCCTAAAATGATTGAAAAATCATTTTAGGCATCTATTTTTATTATAAAAATATTTGACATTTATTATTAAAAATATTATAATTTTAATTGAATATAAAAATAATTGATACATATACTAATATTTAAATATAAAGACTGTGAAGAGAAGAGTAGATATAAAAGGGTAGTAATAGCGAGTTGGTGATGGTGAAAGACCAATACGAAGTTTATATCGAAGAACATCTCAGAGTTTCTAACCGAAATCTTTAAGGTAGTAGGCTTAGACGGCTCCAATCCGTTAACTGTTGGGCAGTATCAAATGTATAACTCGTATCAACGAATATATAATTCTGTACTGATTAGATTGGTCATATTATATGACAAAACTGGGTGGCATAGCGAAATTATAGCCTTTCGTCCCTTTATTATTAAGGGATGGAAGGCTTTTTTTATTATTAAGGTAAATATAAAATTATAAGGAGGGCAATTTTATGGAAAAATTGTTAGTAAAACAAATTTATAGAGAAAAAGAAAAATATGAAGATCAAGTAGTATCTATCTCTGGATGGATAAGAACTTTAAGATCTTCTAAAGCGTTCGGGTTTATAGAAGTTAATGATGGAAGCTTCTTCAAAAATATTCAGGTAGTTTTTGAGGAAGGCTTAGAAAATTTTGCTGAAATAGCTAAATTACCTATAAGTTCATCTTTGACTATAGAAGGGAAACTTGTTGTAACGCCAGAAGCTAAGCAACCATTTGAGATTAAAGCTACTAAAATAGTTTTAGAAGGGATGTCAAATACCGATTATCCATTGCAAAAGAAAAGACATTCTTTTGAGTATTTAAGAACTATTGCACACTTAAGGCCAAGAAGTAATGCTTTCTCAGCAGTGTTCAGGGTGCGTTCATTAACTGCTTTTGCTATACATGAGTTTTTTCAAAAGAGAGGATTTGTATATACCCATACACCAATAATAACTGGTAGTGATTGCGAAGGTGCGGGTGAAATGTTTAGAATATCTACCCTTGATTTTAGCAATATTCCGCTAGGCGAAGATAAAAAAGTTGATTACGCGCAAGACTTTTTTGGTAAAGAAACTAGCTTAACTGTAAGTGGACAGTTAGCAGCAGAGGCTTTTGCTTTAGCGTTTAGAAATGTTTATACTTTTGGGCCAACATTTAGAGCAGAAAATTCTAATACAGGAAGACATGCAGCTGAGTTCTGGATGATAGAGCCTGAAATAGCATTTGCGGATTTAAAAGATGATATGAAACTCGCAGAAGACATGATGAAATATATAATAAAATATGTTATGGAAAACGCTCCAGAAGAGATGGAGTTTTTCAATAGTTTTGTAGATAAAGGTTTAATTGAAAGATTAAATGGTGTTGTAAACGCAGAGTTTGGACAGATAACATATACTGAGGCTGTGGATATTCTACAAAAATCAGGAAATGAATTCCAGTACCCGGTAACTTGGGGCTGTGATCTTCAAACTGAGCATGAAAGATATTTAACAGAAGAAGTGTTTAAAAAACCATTATTTGTAACGGATTATCCAAAGGAAATAAAATCTTTTTATATGAGAATAAATGACGATAATAAGACAGTTGCAGCAATGGACTTACTTGTACCGGGAATAGGAGAAATTATCGGTGGAAGCCAAAGAGAAGAAAGACAAGATATTTTAGAAGTTAGAATGGAAGAATGTGGTCTTAATAAAGAAGATTACTGGTGGTATTTAGAGTTAAGGAAATACGGCGGAACTAAGCATGCTGGATTTGGACTAGGATTTGAAAGAGCTATTATGTATATTACAGGTATGAGCAACATCAGAGACGTTATTCCATTCCCAAGAACAACTGGGTCTGCTGAATTTTAACGACATTTCAGAAGGAAAGTCTCCCATTTGTATAAGTGGGAGTACCTACTATAAGTAGACGTTATTTGCCCTAGCAAATAGAAAACTTTAGTGGGAGTATAAATCTCCTTCTGAAGTCATCAATGCATCTTCTGCGAAGCTGTCGCGGCTCCGCAGGAGATGATTTAATAGTAAATTACAATATTAAAAGCAGCTCCCTATGTGTAGAATAGGAGCTGCTTTTAATTTAGAAATCTGATAGCACATGCTAACCCTGGGGAAGGGTTTCATAATATAACAGAATAAAAAGATACAAGCTACTGACAAAAGTCAGTAGCTTGTATCTTAATCATAAGATCTATGTTCTAATTAAGCCTCAACTGGAGCGCCTGTAGGACAAACACCTGCACAAGCTCCACAATCGATACAAGTATCAGCATCGATAACAAATAGTGAATCTCCTTGGCTTATAGCGTTAACTGGGCATTCAGGTTCGCAAGCTCCACAGCTTACACATGCATCAGTAATTTTATATGACATAATAATCAACCTCCTTTTTAACTAATTTACTACATAATATCATAATTGGGCTAATAAATAAAGAGTTTTTTAGAAATAGAAGATGGTGGAACATATGTAATAATTAATGGGGGTATTAGTAATTCTATATGGCATAATTATTTTGCTTATTTTTATATGTTAAATTAAATAAATATTTATATTAATAATTTAAAATGCTTTTAAAATACAATATTAAATAAACTGCATTAAATAATAGTTACAGCTAAAAACTAAATTTAAAACAGTTTATTTAATACATATGGTAGTTAGTAACTTTTAGCTGTATCTATATTAATGATGAGCTCATCTATCTAGCTGTGAGTTAATAACTATTAATAATATTATGTGTAAGATTTAAAAAATTATTCAGAATAAAATTATAACTTAATTAAATTACTTACGGAGCAATTTAATTGCTCTATTAACAACATTTTCTGTTGTAAAGCCGAATATTTTGAATAAATCGTCGGCTTTACCTGAAGCTCCAAATCTATCAATAGAGATTACATCTCCGTCTATTCCAACATATTTATGCCAACCAAAGGAAGAAGCGGCTTCAACTGCCAAGCGGGATCTTAGGTCTGATGGTAATATAGATTCCCTGTACTCTTTTGATTGGGCATCAAACAAATCTAAGGATGGCATACTTACTACTCTAGCTTTGATACCACGGTCATTTAATATCTTAGCTCCTTCATAAATAAATTCTACTTCAGAACCAGAAGCCATTAAAATTATATCAGGGTTTCTACCTTTTTCTTCATAGGTTTTTAAGACATAGGCACCCTTTAAAGCTTCAATTGAGGTTTCTTCATACAAAGGTAGATTCTGCCTTGTTAGTATTAATGCAGTAGGAGTTGTTTTTGAAGTCATTGCAGCATAAAAGCCAACAGCTGTTTCTCTTGAATCAGCTGGTCTAAAGACATTGAAGTTTGGTAGAGATCGCAAAGCTGCAAGCTGTTCAATTGGTTCATGAGTTGGACCATCTTCACCAACTGCTATACTATCATGAGTTAAAACATAAATTACTGGAAGACTCATAAGGGAAGATAATCTCATTGCACCCTTCATATAATCACTAAATACAAAGAAAGTTGAAACAAAGGGTTTAAGACCTCCATGAACATATATTCCATTTGCAATAGCAGCCATTGCATGCTCTCTTACTCCAAAATGAAGGTTAGTGCCAGTTCTATCTTCCATAGAAAAATCACCTTTGCCCTCCATATAGGTTTTATTAGAAGGAGCAAGATCTGCTGAACCACCTATAAGGTTTGGTACATGTTTTGCTAATATATTTATTATTGCGCCAGAAGAGTTTCTTGTTGCTGCTGTGCCTTCAAACTTCCACATATCTTGGATCTTAAGTAAATCAACAGAAAGTTCTCCGCTTTGCCATGCTTCATATTCCTTAGCAAGTTCAGGATTTTTTTCACTATACTGCGCATAAAGTGTGTTCCAAGTTTCTTCTTTTTCCCTAAGATCTGACTTTACATTTTCCATATGATTAGTTACTTCATCGGGAACTGTAAATGGATCGAGGTTCCAGCCTAGGCATTTTTTCATTTCAGTTATATTAGATTCTCCTAGTGGTTCCCCATGTGCTGAGGCAGTACCTTGTTTTTTAGCACAACCGAATCCAATAATAGTTTTAATTTTAATAAATGTAGGTTTATTTAACTCAAGTTTTGCAGTTTCAATGGCACTACTTATTGCGTCCATATCATTGCCATCTTCTACATATAAAACCTGCCATCCATAGGCATCAAATCGTTTACTTACGTCTTCTCTAAAAGCGATATCTGTATTTCCTTCTATAGTTATACTATTTGAGTCATACATTAAAATAAGTTTTCCAAGTCCTAAGGTACCTGCCAGGGATGCTGCTTCTCCAGAGATTCCTTCCATATTACATCCGTCACCACATATAGCATAGGTATAATGATCCACAATAGTATATTCTTTAGTATTAAATTTTGCTGCAAGATGGCTTTCGGCTATTGCCATACCTACCGCATTAGCAATACCTTGTCCGAGTGGTCCTGTGGTAACTTCAACACCATTTGTATGACCATACTCAGGATGACCGGGTGTTAAACTTCCCAATTGTCTAAAATTCTTTAAATCTTCAATAGTTAGACCATATCCAAAAAGATGAAGTAGAGAATATTCTAGCATTGATCCATGCCCAGCTGACAATACAAATCTATCTCTATCCTGCCATTTTGAATTGCAAGGATTATGCTTCATATGCTTCGCCCATAATGTATATGCCATGGGTGCCGCTCCGAGCGGAAGCCCTGGATGTCCAGATTTTGCTTTTTCTATTGCCTCAGCTGATAAAATCCTTATAGTATCTACGGTTAATTGTTCAATTTTACTCAATGTAAATTCCTCCTTGTTATATATCTTAATTATTATGATATTTCAAATTATTTATAATAGATATATGTCCTATATTTAATATAAAAGATTACTCTCTGTATTGCAAGGATATATTGTTTTTTATCTGATTTGAAGTATTATTTAATGGTTTTATCCATTTTGGCCTTCTTCCTGAATTTTCTCAGTATTTTTTTTAAGATTATACTCAATTTCCAATAGTATTTTTTGCTGATAGAACATTATTAAATAACAGATGATACTTGATATAAATACTAATATAAAGGTAGAAACTTTAAAAAATATGAGTATTACAACCAAAAAACTAGCTAAATTCAAAATTGTAATATGAAATTTACGAATGGTATAGTAGGCAGCAGTTTTAAAAATATCTTTTGTACTTAAATAAAATCTTGAGATTATTGGGAACACATAAAGACTCATTGAAAAAATAAAAGCTACAACTATAAAAATAAAAACAGTTAAAAATTTTGGGTAACTACTTGAAATAACCAATTTGATGTCAATAAATAGTATAGATAGTGTAATTATTTCTAGAGACCAAAAGAATAATGATTGGAAAAAGTTAACTTTATAAGCCTTAAAAAAATCTTTCGTAATATTTATATCTTTTTCCCGGATAAGTTTGCCCATAACACTAAGAAGAGCTGTTGCGGCAGGGCCTATTGGGATACAACATATAAGGATAATAGAAATAAACCCCTGTGGAATTGTATTTGAACCATTAGAAAAGAGTGCAATTAATATGAAAAGTAGTGGAATATTGAGAAGTAGAAAGTACAGATTGCCCAAGAAAAACCAAAATATATAATTAGTTATCGTATATATAGGTCCTTCACCAAATTTTCTTTTTAAATTAGCCATTTTTCCCTCCAACTGCATTTATCAAATGCTACTGTGTAAATAGGTATAATAATTTGGATTTTTTTATAACTAACTAAAATGTAACATAAATTGTGTGAAATTTAAATAGGTAGAAGTCATAAAAAAGTTGATTGAATTTTGGAATTCTGAACAGAAGAATAATTGAATAGATAATTATTTACAAGATATTAAATGAAGGGATGTTTTAATATTTAGTAAATTAGCGGTATAATAAATAAAAAAGAAAACATTTTAAGTTAGGGGCGGTATATATGAATTTAAAAGGTAAAGTAGCTATAGTTACAGGAGCATCTAGAGGAATTGGGAAAGGTATTGCTATAGAGCTAGCTAAGGCTGGGGCTTGCGTTGTTATAAATTATAAAAGCAATGATGAAGCAGCTGAAAAAACCTTGCAGGAAATTAGAGAGCTAGGAGCTTATGCCTTGAAAATTAAAGGTGATGTAAGTGATTATGAATTTTCAAAGGGTATGATAAAAACTACTGTTGAAAAATTAGGTAAAATAGATATTTTGATAAATAATGCAGGGATCTCAAAGGTCGGGCTGTTTATGGATGATATGCCAGAAGAATGGGACAATATTTTAAATGTAAATCTTAAAGGCACAATTAATTGTTCGCACAGTGCTGTTAAAGAGATGATAAAACAGAAAAGTGGAAGCATAATAAATATATCTTCAATGTGGGGTAATGTAGGGGCCTCTTGTGAAGTGATTTACTCAGCATCTAAGGGTGCGATTAACTCTTTTACAAAGGCACTAGCTAAGGAACTTGCACCATCTAATATTAGGGTTAATGCAATAGCTCCAGGGGTTATAGATACAGAAATGAATGGTTGGCTAACTGATGGCGAACGCAAATCTTTAACTAATGAAATACCTATGATGAAATTTGGAGAAGTGCGAGATGTTGGCATGCTTGTAACCTTTTTAGCTAGTGAAAATTCAAAATATATTACTGGACAGGTGATAACAATAGATGGAGGAATGCAATAATAATATTATTAATAATTTATTAATACTTTCTTAAGCAATCTCTAATATTAGATTCTAATTATATGTTATAATTAGATTAATATTTAATAAATAAATCTTATGAAATGAAAGAAGGCTAGGATTATCATGGAATATACAAAGGGCAGAAATATAATTTCAAAGTTATTTAAATCAGTTTTATCAATTGGTACATTTATTGTTTTATTAATAACATTACCTTATATAGCTATCTTTGTTATTAAAGCCTTATTTGCAATTTTAGTTTTTGGAGCTTTAGTATGGTATAGTTTTAAACTAATAAAGGGTACTAAAAATTTCATCTACAAATTAAGTACAAAGAAAAATTTTGCTGCGAAAGCTGATATGTTTAGTAGTGATAAAGATACTTCAGATTCCATTGATATTAATTATGATGATAGTGTTATTGTTGATGTTGATTATGAAGAGATACTATAAGGCACATTCTAATTAAGATAAATCAAATATATAAATGATCTTTTAAAAACCAGTCTATATTTTAGATTGGTTTTTGTTTTCTAGATTCTATAAGAAATAAATTTATGAGAATGGGTTCTACAATTATAATTAGGTAGAATATTTTTTTTGAAAATAGCGAAACATATAAATAGCAATATAAATAAAGGAGATGTTTTTATGCCTAAAGATAGCCAACCTGACAATAAATTTTCTAGATTAGCTAAAAGTAATTATGATACTCCTATAACTAGAGAATCTGCAAAAAATCAAAATGCTACAACAAAAAAACAGTCTGCTGACAGAAAATAAAAAGAGCAGAGCATATAAACTTTTGTCTATATGCTCTGCTACTTTTATTTTATAGGAAATTGAAGAATTATAAATAATTTAAATAACGTATCTGCAAATTTTATAAATTAGAAGCAAATAAAAGATTATTAACATAATTTATTGCATTATCTTATTATTATGTTAGAATTTATATATATGTTATTGTTTTAAGATTCTAAATAATTAGAGTTACTTTTGTATTTGAAAATCTGTGCTTGTTTATACTTTGAAGTTTAAAGCTGCAGCATGCCTGTAGCTTTTTATATTTTAAATGAAAAGATTAGATTATTAGTAAGAGTTTCCGGAAAGCTTTGGATACTTTTGTACTATTTAAGAAGGAGTGAATATATTGAGTTTTAATGTTTATAATACTATGACTAGAAATAAAGATGAGTTTGTACCTTATAAAGAAGGTAAGGTGGGAATGTATACTTGTGGACCTACAGTGTACAACTATGCACATATAGGCAATTTAAGGACATATATTTTTGAAGATGTACTTAAAAAATCCTTAGAGTATTTTAATTATAAAGTTAAACATGTAATGAATGTAACTGACGTAGGGCACCTTCAATCGGATGGGGATGAAGGGGAAGATAAAATGGCATTAGGTGCAAGCCGTGAGCATAAAACAGTATGGGAAATTGCTAAGTTTTATGAAGATGCTTTTTTTGAAGATTGTAAAAAACTTAATATAAAAAGACCTACTATTGTATGTAGAGCTACAGATCATATACAGGATATGATAGATTTTATAAAAAAACTTGAAGAAAAAGGATACACTTATGTATCTAATGGAAATGTGTATTTTGAAATTGACAAATTTGAAGACTATACTAAGCTTGCAAACCTTAGCATAGATGAACTGAAAGCAGGAAGTAGAATAGAAATAGATCCTAATAAGAAAAACCCACTTGATTTTGTACTATGGTTTACAAACTCTAAGTTTTCTAATCAAATTATGCAGTGGGAGTCACCATGGGGCAAGGGGTTTCCAGGTTGGCATTTAGAATGCTCGGCAATGTCTGTTAAATATATTGGTGAATGTTTAGATATTCACTGTGGTGGAGTGGATCATATTGCGATACATCACACTAATGAAGTAGCTCAATCTGAAGGAGTATTAGGACATAAATGGGTAAAATACTGGATGCATGGAGAGTTTTTAGTACTAGATAGTGGTAAAATGTCAAAATCTACTGGGAATTTTTTAACTGTAGCAAGACTTGAAGAAGAAGGATATAGTCCTCTTGATTATAGATATTTCTGTCTTCAATCTAAATATAGAAAACAGTTAGTGTTTAGTTTCGACAGTTTAAATGACGCTAGGAATGGCTACAAAAAACTTAAAGAGAGAATTGCTACTGTTTTAAACTCTATAAATCAAAATGATGTAACGAGTGGTGAGAAAACTAACGCATACAAAGAAAAATTCTCATCATATATCAGTGATGATTTAAATATAGCAAATGCTTTCACTGTACTTTTTGATGTTTTAAAAGATGGTGAACTTAATAATAAGGAAAAAGCTATACTTATAGAAGATTTTGATAAAATATTCTCATTAGATCTTATGACAATTGAAAAGGAAGATACAAATGTAGATGAAGAGCTTATAAATAAGCTTATAATTGAAAGAACTGACGCAAGAGAGAGTAAAAACTGGGCAAGAGCAGATGAGATAAGAAATGAATTTATAGCTATGAATATCGAACTTTTTGATACTAAGGAAGGAACGACTTGGAAAGTTAAATAAGTATGAATTAATAAGGCATCTATGGGCAATAATCATAGATGCCTTGTTTTATCTAAACTAAATAGGATGGACCGAGTAGGAATTATTCTATTTTACTTCTTTTTGAAGCCGCCTGGATTTTTTCATCGCTGCCAAGTCGTTTTGGTAATCTAGCATCATCATTTTTCTTAATCATAATTTGCTCTTGGGTAGTGTAATTGTAGTTTTTTGAATCTTTTCTTGCCATGGATATTGCCACCTTTCTAAAGTTTAACGACATTTCAGAAGGAAAGTCTCCCACTTCTACAAGTGGGAGTTACATGCCCTAACAAATAAAAAACTTCAGTGGGAGTATAAATCTCCTTCTGAAGTCGTTGATATTGCAGCTCCGCAGGAGATGATTTAATGAAATATTAGTTTCTCCAATATTCAGAGTATAATGCATCTAAATTATAACTAAATTTCCAATGTTTTTACAAAATAATAGAAATTAAATTAATAATGTGATAAAATTTTAAAAAAGGAAGTGATAAGAAAATTTAGTTTATAATATTATGTATAGCTTAAGGCAGAAAGTAATATATTTTAAATAAAACAATTAAAATCTGAGGTGATAAATATGGATAGATCAGCTTTGAAAGCTTCAATAGCAATTGCAGTTATTGGTATGATTTTAATATCAGTTATATATTTTAGACCGGTGAGCATTGAAAGAAACTATGGTGGATATATGTATGATGAGAATAGTGAATTTAACAAATCAACTGAAATTAAGCTTGTTGGAGAATTAAAAAAGAAATTATCTTTGAATTATGAATTTACTGGAAGTGTAGAAGTAGATGGTATTAAAGAGAAGGTTATTCTAAAGAGAATATGGGCGAAGAACAATGTTTTTAAGACTACGGGATATAGCACTTTTATAGAAGCTAAAAATAGTAAAACAGGGCAATATGAAGTGACTGGAACGCTTAATACATCAAAGAACTTCAATGAAATACTTATAAGAGTAGCTGAAGTAGATAACAAATATAATGGTAAATTTGATATTTGTGGGCCAAGTAGTACTGTGAAAGAGGCAAAAGGTATAATAACAAATATGGGAAAAAATAATTAACGTGTATTGGAGGAGTTGTATTGTCTAAAGAATTAATTTTAAAATTAAAGCCATACTTAAGTGAAAAAATATGGGGATGGGAGAAATGGGTACTTTCATGTCATGAAGAGGGAAATTCTACGGTGCAAGAAGGAATTTATGAAGGACGAGAATTGTCTGAAATTTTAGGATGTGGTAGTGATTTTCCTATACTAAATAAAATTATAAAAGCAGAAGATACCTTATCAGTACAAGTACATCCAAATGATGATTATGCTAAAAGGGTTGAAAATGCTAATGGAAAAACAGAATGTTGGTATATATTGGAAGCTAAAAAGGGAGCGACTTTAGTATCAGGAATAAAGAAAGGTTTAAATAAAGAAAAGCTAAGGCAAATTATAAAAGAAGGTAAACTAGAAGATTATTTAGAACGAATCAATATAAGCAGGGGAGATTTCATCTACATACCAGCGGGTACGGTACATGCTATAGAATCTGGTGTAAAGCTTATTGAGGTGCAACAAAATAGCAACATTACTTATAGACTTCATGACTGGGGACGAGGCAGAGAAGTGCATATTGAAAAATCCTTAGATGTTATAGATTATGATGGTAAGAATAAAGGTGGGAAAATTGATAATTTTAATAAATTAGAGACACCTTATTTTAAAGTGGAAAAAATTATTGTCAATAACAATTATATAGACATAGTTAATGATAGTTTCCATAGCTACACTGTAATATGTGGCGAGGGAGTAATAAAAGTGAGTAATGGGCAAATGAAATTAAAAGAAGAAGAAACAGTTTATATATCAAAAGGAATAGAGTATACACTTGAAGGTAATATGGAATTAATTAAATCTAGTGTGTAGAGGATTAATGACATTTCAAAAGGGAGGTCTTAAACTTCTACAAGTGAGGGTTCCGTGTTATAACAAAAATAAAACTTCAGTGGGAGTGAAAATCTCCTTCCGAAGTCGTTAATATTGTATTTTCGCGGAAGATAGTTAATGCTAGGCAAGTTATGAAGGAGCGTTTAAAAATGAAAAGGATGAAGTTTTTAAAAAAAACAATGATATTGGGTACAGTGATTTTTGTGTTTTTGGCAGCTGGATGCGCTAATACGGAAAAAGATAATGTCGATAGTAAACCTAAAGCAACAAAAGAGGTAGAACCTACTCCAGTAGTTAAAAAACAAACAGAAAAAGGAGCTAATGACAAAAATCCAATGGTTACTATAGTAATGGAAGATGGCTCGACTATTAAGGTAGAATTATATCCAGAAATTGCACCGAATACAGTTAGAAATTTTGTTTCTTTAGTCCAGAGTGGTTATTATAATGGATTAATTTTTCATAGGGTAATACCAGGTTTTATGATACAAGGAGGAGACCCAGAAGGAACGGGCACGGGCGGCCCCGGGTATACAATAAGCGGCGAGTTTAGTAATAATAGTTTCGACAACCCTTTAAAACATGAAAGAGGAGTAGTATCTATGGCTAGAAGTGCTGATAAAGACTCAGCTGGTTCACAGTTTTTTATAATGATTAAGGAAAGTAGCAACTTAGATGGTGATTATGCTGCTTTTGGTAAGGTTACAGAAGGTATGGAAACAGTGGATAAAATAGTAGCTGTTGAGACTGGGAGTAATGATAAACCTAAAAAAGATCAAAAGATGAAAAAAGTTACTGTGGACACGTTTGGAGTAAAGTATGGTGAAGTTGAGAATGTAAAATAAAATTATAAGAAATGCCCCTAGTGAGTTAAGTTCACTAGGGGCATCTTTTATATGTTTCGTGATTTTAAATTACATTAATACGAAGATTTTGTCTGTTTTTCATAATTATCTGTACATTTAGATTGGTTTTTAAAAATTCTTACAAATCTAATAGAGAATATATCACACATTACCAGATCATTTGAACCACTTTCTTGAATGACAATAAAACTAATACCAACTTCTTTTAATATGCCTTCGCGATCAACCCACATACCAGTTCCAATTAAAAATTCTACTTTTATATATTTACCTATTTGGGTAGATAACCAACCTTGATTATAAAGTGGATTATCTACTATGGGTGAGACAGGTGGCATTTCACGGTGCTGGTTATTATCAGGGGTTGGCATCGCAGGTCTTTCTCTTGTATTATCATCTGTACCAAATTTTGGAATAGGTGCCATTGGGGGTTCAGAAAACACAGGAACACTGTCCCACATTGGAATTTGATTAAAATTGTTAGGTGGTGCTATAAACATAAAATATCCTCCTTAAAAATTATATTAAATTATTATCTAAAGGTATAGTTAGTAATGCTTTTTAATTAAGTAGTAAAATACTTCGCTGTGGGATTGTAAAAGCAATGTAGACCTACACTGACTTGATAGATACCACTACCATTGAAAGGGAATTCATCTGGACATGGTGCATAGGGATTAAAATACCATAAGGACTCACCTGTTGTATATAATCTATTGCCAGCTAAAGCCCAATCAGCAATATCATAATGTATCTGCTCTGGTCGACTTGCCCAAATGGTTTGTGGGTTAGTCACACCACGAATTACAGATCTTGCACAATCAAATTGTCCTTCCTGAAATATGATATTCCTTAAATCACCTTGACCTATCCTAAGATATTCACCATCTGCTACGTGCACTCTGTTCATAACTACAGAGGCAACAGCTTTCATCCCATTTTCGCCTTCTCCACCAGCCTCACATTGTAGTATTCTAGCCAATAACTCCCTAGCACTGAAAGCCATAAATAGTCATCTCCTTAATTCGCTCTACAGTGTTATTATATTCAGGGAGTTAATAATGGTACTTAAAAAAACAAAGAAATTTTTTATTTACAAGGAAACTGTAAGATTTATTGGGTATTTAATAAATTGTGAGAGATAGCTATATAGCATTAAAGAAACTCTAATAAAAATCCTATTGGCATATTGTTAGTAACATTTAACATGAATACATGGTAAATCAATGGGAAGTTTGATATAATTACCTTGTATTTGTGTTCTCTTTTGTTAAGCTATTATTATTTGTGGTAAAACAATAATAGCAAATGCATTTTATATTTGTATATACTTTCGCGTAAAGGATATTAGATACCCAATATACCTATATTTATATATATATTATTATTGGATAAGGTATGACTATAAAAAGAAAATATCACTTAAAATTTTATATTTATACATATGTTATTAGATGAATAAGTTATGAAACATTTATACAAGAGGTGAATTATGCTAAATAGTGGAGATATATTAGACAAAAAATATGTAGTAATTAAAATTTTAGGCAAGGGTGGAATGGGCACCGTTTATTTATGCGAAAATATAATTCAGGGTAATTTTTGGGCTATAAAAGAAGTAATAAAAAATACAAAAAATATAGATATTTTAACAGAGGCTAACATTTTAAAAAATCTAAGCCATCCAGGTATTCGGAGAATAGTTGATATATTTTATGAAAATAACAATCTATATATGGTTCAAGATTACGTAGAGGGTCAAACACTAAAGGAGTATGTTAAGGTAAATGGTAGAATACAGACAGAAAAAACTTGCCGGATTACATCTGATTTATGTGATATTATAGGATATTTACATAATCAAAATCCAGCTATTATATATAGAGATATAAAACCATCGAACATAATTATAACAATCAGTGAAAAAGTTGTTTTGATTGATTTTGGTATTTCGAAAATTTATAAGGGTGACAAGTCGCAAGACACAGTGTGCGCAGGTTCTAATGGATATGCGGCTCCAGAGCAATACGGCTTAGGGAAATGTTGTACGCAAACAGATATATATGGCATCGGAATGTTAGTATACTTTATGGTGAAAGGGAAGACCCCTTTCACAGGTATAGAACCTCTTTTGGACGAAAATTATGGGCCTGATATTAATGAAAAATTAAAAATAATAATACAGAAGTGCGTTAAGATTGATATTAAGGATAGATATATTTCGGTTAAAGATCTAAAAAAAGAAATTTTAGAAGTATTAAAAAAAGATAAATATGAAAAAATAGCGGGTTTGAGTGACTATAATATTAGCACAAATGTGGGGACTAAAAAAGCTAAAACAAAAATCACAAATAAAGGGAAGTTAACAAAAATTAAAAATGGGTTTTTCTGTTGTCTAGTTGTAACTCTAGCAAGCATTTATATTTTCCATGGGAATAAAAAAGAAAGTACAGTTATGAACACTATAGATAGGACCGAAATAGTGAGCCCCGTAGTAGGGTCATCAAGTATAGAGAAAGATGCTATTAAGGAGGCTATAAAGAAGTCTGTTAAGACACCTATTATAAGCCATGTAAAGGTAGCAACTAGTTATATTACACAAGATAGCTCAATAAAAGAAAAAACGCCGCAATTATCTAAAGCAAAGGATAAAGAAAAACGAAAAAACAAACAAACAAACATAGTAAAAAAGATTAAATAAATGAGATATTTAGAAATGGATGTAGATGTATAGAGCTGGACAGGTAATAATAATTTAAATTAATTTGGACTGTTAATAAGGTTAATTTATATTAATCGTTCCAATTGCCTAATATAGTGCTATAATATGGTTAGGAAATAATAATATGAGAATTAATGATGATTTTACAACATAAGATATGGGGGGAGTAACAATGAGAAGAAGAATATTACCTTTACTTATAGCTATTGGACTAGTTATGTCAGTAAGTAAGCCGATGTTCGCAGTGTCACTAACGCAGCAGTTAGATAATCAAAAGAAGCAGCTGCTAGAACAACAGGGTTCATATAGTTTGTCACAAAAGAATTCTGACCAATTAGAGATATCTATTGAAATGTTAGATTTAGATATTGGGAACATGAACGCAGGAATTGATAAAGCAAAAAATGAGATATATAGTACTGAGAAAAAAATAGAGAAGACTACAAAAGATATAGTAGTTGCCGAGCACAATATAAAGGGCGAGGAATCTGTATTTAATGAAAGAATGAGAGCAATGTATATGAACGGAGCAGATAGTTATTTAGAGATACTACTTGATTCTGAAGGAGTCGAAGACCTTATCTCAAGAGTAGAAAATGTTAAAAAAATTGTAGAATATGATAACAAAATTATTAAAGAATTAAATGAGAAAAAGAAAATTATTGAGGATAGAAAAAAAGCTCTTAATGATAAAAAAGTAAAAGTTCTAGCGTTAAAAGCTAATAATGAAATTAAATTGGACGAGCTTAGTGCAAAGAAAAAAGAACAAGGACTACTAGTAGTAGAAGCTAATAAACAGGAAGAATTGAATAAAAATGAGATGATAAAAATACAGGCTTCAGTAGACAGTACTACGAATCAAATAAAAGATGAAGCAGATCAAAAACGTAAATACGATATGGCAATAGATACTAAAAAAACTCAAGAAAATACCCCATCAAGAGGGCAGGTAAGTACCGCAGTGAAAAATGAAACAAATGATGAAAAAGAAATAGTTGAAGAGGTAAGCAAACCAAAACCAACCTTACCAAAACCAACTTTACCAAAACCGACTTTACCAAAACCAACTTTACCAATTGGTTCAAATGAAGTAATAGAATATGCTAAAACTTTCCTGGGAACACCATATGTGTGGGGAGCAACGGGTCCAAATTCATTTGATTGTTCAGGTTTTACTCAATATGTATATGCACATTTTGGAGTTACTACAGGTAGAGATACTTATGCTCAGATAACTCACGGATCATATGTGTCTAGAGAGAATTTACAACCAGGAGATTTGGTATTCTTTGGATCAGGAAGTCCTCACCATGTTGGTATTTATGTAGGAAATAATTCATACATACACGCACCAAGCACAGGGGATGTAGTTAAAATATCACAATTAACGAGAAGTGATTATATGTCTGCAAGAAGAGTTAGATAGCAACATGTAAAATAACATAAAATGATTCACAGAAATAATATAATAGGTTTGATTGATGATTTTTAAAACACCGTGGTTAATTTTAACCACGGTGTTTTAAAATCATTTTTCTCTGTAATCAGCAAGAAGTAAGTCGACCATTGCACCATAGCTTTTTGTTCCCGATTGTTGATTTTGAGATTTAAGATAAGTGTCGTTAATTTTATCTCCTATTTTTTCTATAGGACCGGAGTACATTTCCCAAAAAGATTGGTTGTACTTCAAGTCATTAATTACACCTGTGCTACAAGTTAAAATCAATTCTTTATATTTTTGTGAATCACTTTTTTGTAATGCATTTAATGAATAAGATAATGCTGCAAGTGTTCCAGAGTATTGAAAATCTATATACGGATGATTTATACAAGCTATATATGCAATATAGTTTGCTTCATCTTCTTTGGCAAAGCCTCTTTGATGGGCCATTTCGTGAACCGTGGTAAATGGAAGGAATGAATCAGGTTCTGCCATATTAATATTTGCTTCGTTAGTAAAAGGAAAATAAAAACCTGTAATTCCTGTATAGCACATTGGACTTGAAAGTAATATACCCTTAGGTATTCCATAGTTACCTTTTAATGCAGCATATTTAAGTGAAACTTTATCATATCCTAATTGAGCAGTTTTTAGGATATACTTTTTATTATAAGAAAGTTCCATTACACCATATTGGTTTTCGTTTGTTTTTTTTCTTAGAGAACTTGAACTATTTATAAGATGCATGCAAAGTGAAGCAAGTTCATTTGAAGATGACGAGCGGACATTTAACTGAAATATTTTATTGAGTGTAAGTCTTTGATAATTAAATCCCCATAAAAACTGGAATGAAAAATATATTAATCCGGATGCAGCAAGTATATTTAAAACAAAGTGTTTTAAAATACCTAATCTTTTATTTTCATATTTGTATAAGTCAAAAGTTGTTTTTAAAATATACAATAACGCGAAAGTTACAAAGAAAATAATTGTAAGTTCTGCAAGAGAAAATGGTAAGAAGTGGGTAATTGCACTTAAAATATTAGCAATTATTTTATAAAAAAATGATGAATAGTATTTTTCTATAAGAGTCGGAAACATTCTAGATATTTGAGTTAGGAGAATACCTAAGGGTAAAAGCAAGATTAAAAATGATGATTTCTTCTTACAGGAAAAAAACTTCAAACGAAGCACCTCCTTTATATATTTATAACTCCCATGTTTTAGTTGTTTGTATAAATTGAATGTAAATATAATTAATTATACAAAAATCTCCAAGTGAAATGTTTACTTGGAGATTTTTTATATTATTTTCTTTGTTGTAATAAGTCTCTAATTTCACTTAATAGCACTTCTTCATTTGAAATTTTGGGAGCGATAATTTTTTCGATTTCTTTCTTTTTAACAGATTGTATAGCTTTTATAAATATAAAAAGTGAAAAAGCAATTATTAAAAAGTCTATGATAGATTGAATAAATAAACCATATTTAATTGACAATGCTACTCCACCGGCTATAGATGAAGGTATATCATATTGTAAACTACTAAAATTAATTCCACCCATTAATATGCCAAGGAAGGGCATTATAATTTCATTCACTAAAGAGGTAACTATTTTAGAAAACGCCGCACCTATAACAACAGCTATTGCTAAATCTAATACACTCCCTTTAAGAGCAAATTTCTTAAATTCTTTCAACATATGTGGAACACTTCCTTTCAATGCATATACTAGAAATTTTAAAAGTATTTATATTATATCATATATTATTTATACTAAAAAAATAATTTTGAAAAATATGATTGTTATACTCATTTGCATATGACTTAGCTGAAACAATACTAAGTAATTATTTAATTACGCTTGTTGTTTTTGAACTTCTACTCCTAATCTCCACCACAATAAAAATAACTAAAGGTATTATAACTTCAAATACAAAAGAATAATATGGCAATATATTCAAAGTCCAGGATGACATTTCCATGGTACTCTCGTAAACAAAAAAAGAGAAGTTAAACATTAGAAGAGCTACAGGTGTTGCAATAAATTTGTAATCATTAAATCCAAAAACCTTGGAAATTCCATTGCAAACTGCAAAAATACATATACTTACTTTAACAAAGACGCATACTAAAAATTGAATAGCTACTGTCATTTCGAGTCTTTGAAGCAAATTACCTAGGTGAATAAGGCTTATTACCGTGGGAGAAGGGAAATATAATCTTGATAAGGTTCCACTTCCTAATACTAAAATATTTCTTAATGTTGCTAAAAATATAAGCCCTCCACCCACTAGTAAGCCTACCATAAATGTTTTTTTATAATTTCTAACTTTAGATATATTAGAAAATACCATTGTAAAAATTACGGTTTCACCAAATGGATAAGTAAAACTTGAGAAAGCACCTCTTAGAAGTGGAGCGGCACCGCTACTTAGTATTGGTTTTAATTTGCTTATATTCATTTGTGAAATTGAAAATATAGAGACAGTAAAAAATATTAGAATTACAATCCAAATGAAGAACTCAGACCATCTTCCTAAGACTTCAATACCTTCTTTTAAACACCATATAAGAAGTATAGTAAAAAAAATCATAGGAACTACCACTGGTGTATCAGGTAACGCTAAGATATCAGTAAATTCTGATAAGCTTCTAAGAGTTAAGGAGCCATCATGAAAGGCAAACCATATCATTAGTATACTTATTGTTTTCCCTATAAACTTCCCCATAACGATTTGAAGTATATCAAATAAATCTTTCCCAGGATATGAGGATAAAATTTTAGAAAACATAAGTAACAATATAATAGACCACAAAATAGCAATAATTATTGCTATCCAGGCATCTTGTTTTGCATCGCCTCCTCCAGATCCTCTTAAAAAAGAAGTTCCAATTATAAAAAGTATTATAAGTATTGTAGCTTGTCTTTCAGAAATAACTTCATTTTTCATTTATGCCTCCCATACTATTTGCTGTAATGATAAACAGTAAATAAACTAATTTGATTTGCCAAATATCGAAACTACAATATTTTTTATTTGATTCGATGGACTTGGTAACTGTACTCCTAAAGTTAGAAGAATGCTAATTATCATTGAAAATATAATCAGAGAAAAATAAAGTGCTATTTTACCAATATCTTTTTCTTTTAATAGTACGACAGTTTCAAAAAACATTACTATGATATAAAAAATTATTACAAGTAAAAACATTTATAAATTCTCCTTTGATTATTTTTCTATTGAAATAGGATTTGTTGTTGTACCACTACCCTTTATTTTCAGGTGCACGTTAACTTCAGTCTTTAGACCTATCAAAATATCTTCTCCATTATTTTTGTAAGTCTCACTTACTTTTGGTTTTTCTTTTTTGAAAATTTCTCCAAAACCTAAAACGTCGCTATGGTAATTTTTCTGTAATTTACTAATTAAAGATTGTATATTATCTTCAATTTTTTTTTCTGCTTCACTCTTAAGTATTTTTAAATTTTCCTCTTTAATAAAATCTTTAGTTCCTCCAACCTCAGATATAGTTACAACTGGGTATATATCAATTATAAGTGATGATATTCCATTGTTATAAAGGGGGGTTAATTTAGTTTTATTTTCATGTATTTCTAAGGTTATGCTGGTGCCAGAACCTGAAACATCTTTCAAAGTAATTAACCCTTGTTTTATTTTGTTCTGAATCATAAGCATGTATAGGGTTTCGTCTCCATCTATATATCCTACAAGCTTATCGGACTTAAAAATAGCAGAGCCATTTAAATTAGGAACTATAGTTCCAGCATTAAGCTCATTTTTAACTGTAGCTATTGCTTCAGACTTACCTTCTGAAGACATTGCATCGACAAATAACCATAACATTGAGTTAGGAAATTTAGAGAGTGTTTCCCATGAAGTCATGGCATCATTAAGATGAAATGAAGTTACGTTATTAAGATTAACCTTAGTTTTTAAAATTTCGGCAGCACTATCACCCTTTGCTATTAGAATCCACATATCTGATCTAAGGCTGGAGTCTCTATGGGCCCAATCGATCACCGGAATTACCCCTTCATTTGCGACTGGCTCACTTATTATTAGCACCTTTTCAGCACTCCAAAAAAGTTTTAAACCAGTTTTTTTTATCATATTTCTCACCGCATTAAATATACTGTCACCTTCGGAGCTATATAGCTCAGAACCAATGGTTGAGGAACCACCTTGACGTTGCGTGGTTATAACTTCTGTTGTAACAATATATTTATTTGTTGATATATCCTTATCTATAGCAACGCCAGCTACTATTGCTAATGTGTCTATTTCGCTATAGTTCCAGCACCCGCATAATATAATAGGACACATAGCTATAATAAAAATTATGATTACGATTTTTTTTTTCATTTGGAGTCTCTCTTTCTTAATTTTTTTTGACGCCTTTTATTTTTTGTAAATAGCTTCGGTCTTAAATACATATCCCACCAGGGAGCTCTAATTACCGTATCTTTTATATCCTGAATAGAAAAAGAAGGGATGTTAGTCATATAAGGTATACCAAAGGAACGAATAGACATCATATGAAGAACTAAACCCATTACGCCAAAAATGTAACCATATAAACCTAGGAAGGAAGATAATAATAAAAAAATTATTCGTATCTCTACTATTCCTAACACTTGAGGTAGCATAATGCTTGAAATTCCAGTTAGTGCAGTAACTATTACTATAGGGGCACTGACTAGTCTTGCGTTAACAGCAGCATCACCAAGCACTAAGGCACCTACTATACTAATTGCTCCGCCAATATGTTTAGGCATTCTAAGACCTGCTTCTTTAAGTATCTCAAATACAATCATCATGCCCATGGCTTCTACAATTGAAGGAAAAGGTAATCCTTGTCTCGCAGAATATATACTTAAAAGAAGTGGAGTTGGAATAAGTTCTTGATGGAAGGTAACAAGTGCTACATATATAGCTGAAGTACTAGTACTAATAAAAAAACATAACCATCGAAGAAATCTGACAAAGGAGGAATATAAAAAATTGTTATAATAGTCTTCATTGCTCTGAAAAACCTCAACAAAGATAGTTGGAAGAGTTAAAACAACAGGAGTTCCATCGCAGAGAACTGCAAACCTTCCTTCTAGAAGTTTACCTGCTACCACATCAGGTCTTTCTGTATTAAAAATAGTCCTAAAGGGAGAATAAGGGGCATCTTTAATTAATTCCTCTATGTAACCAGAATCTAAAATACCATCAATATCAATATTATTAAGCCGCGTCATTAGCTCTTTATGTATAGGTTCCATTGCTATACCTTTAATATAACATACACATATTTGAGTTTTAGTTTGTTCACCAATTCTCATGAATTCGAATTTTAAGTTAGGATTAATAAGCTTCCTCCTAATAAGTGTAATATTTAAATTCATTGATTCGGTAAAGCCTTCCCGAGGTCCCCTAATTATAGTTTCTGATTGAGGTTCTGAAATTGCCCTTTTTTCCCATCCTATAGTACCGATGGAAATTACTTCAGCCAAACCATCTATGAAAAGCATAGTTTTTCCGTATATAATTTCATTAATAATATTATCAACAATAGATGTTTTTTTGTTGTCTGCAGTTAAAAGTATTTTTTGCATTAAAATATCCATAATGTTACTATCATTAATCTCAGATATATCACCTAACAAAAGTGGCTTTATAATATCCTCATTAATTGTTTTCAGATTTGCCATTCCATCAATATAAACAAGCGTACACTTAGTGCTAGTAGGTTTGCCAATTGATAGATCTCTATATACGACTGTTGTGTCATTAATAAAAATGTTTTTTATCATATTAATATTTTCATCTAATGATTTTACTAGGTTTATATTTGAAAAGTCATTTGCATTCATAAATAAAACATCCTTTGTATTATAATAATTAACTACATATAGATATTTTAGCCAATTTGTAAATGATTTAATCATATACATTTTGCTCAACATCCTAAAATACTCTCTCCAAATCTGAACTTTCTTTGGTAAAAATATAAAAAAAGGACGGTTAATAACTAATTGCATGCAATTAGTTATTAACCGTCCCCATATTTTCTTGTTTTATTTGAAATATTCGCGAACGAAATCAGGTACATATGCGGTTTCAATATTTAAATAAGTAATATCATCACCGTTTTTCATATGTAGACCTAAAGCATACTGTCCTTCAACATTTTGTGAGTAGTTTGTTAGACAGGTTTCAAGCTTAGTTTTATCAGTGATTTTAAGTCTTTTTACATTGACGGTTTCATCCGAAAGATTAATTCCTCCATGGGGGTTGCTAGGGTTTCTTTTTTCTATAATAGCATAGTCTATATCTTCAGGCAAAATTCTAGCCTTAGAATAGTATCCATTTTGTTTTAACCAATTTTCAAATTCTTTATAGGATTTTTTCCAAGATAAATTTATTCTTTCATCATTTGATAATAATATATCAATACTCGCCCATGAATCTCTTGAATCTATGATGCTTTCATAAGTTTCATTTAAAGCCTCATTTTTCAAAATATCTGTTGCTTCTTTAATTTTTGTTTGGTTTGCTATTGTTATCCCATTATTTTTATATCTTGAGTTAATTGAAATTTTATCAATGGATTTATAATCGGTGTTTAAAATACTATTATGAAATTCTTTATATTCCTTTGATTCATATATAGGTTTTAGATATTTTCCATACTCATCTTGTGGAATATTATATTGTCTTTTTATTTGCTTTCCATTTTTCAAGTTATATAGAATATCAAATTGCTTATTTGTATTTGAAGCGTACTTTAAAGTTTTTTTATCAGTTATAAGCTTACTATGCAATTTCACAATGTTATTAAGAGTTTGTATTTCATGATAAGCAGATATTGGGTTGTCCTCCTTTAAACTAGTTGTATAATAGAACCCATTATCTATAACAATGCTGTCGATATTTTCTATAGTAGGAATTCGTTTTTCATATCCAATAATATCAGAATTAATAACAAGTGCTAGTAGGGCGATAATACCTGCGTACATGAAATACCCCTTTATATTTCTAAAAATTCTTAGGGATTTAGTTATTATAATTTCTGCAATAATATATCCAATTACAGAGCCTATAACATATCCGAGTATAATAAAGCGTATATCATAGCCTCCGCTTTTAAAATACGTTCCACCTACTAGCATACAGCAGAAGGTTATGCCATATTTAAATACAGGCTGTAGATGTTTAAAAGCAACAACATTAGATGCAGCTTCTAAATTTCTTTTATGGTATGCGAATCTAGCTACAAGGTAAAGAATAATACATAAAATTATATATATAAATATTTCCATTGAAGTCATTGGTGTATTAGTTAAAAATCTTGTAATTGGAGAAAAAAATTCTATGCTATTATTTATATAGTAGTTACTGGCAATGCCATAAATAAAGAAGTCAAGATTATAACTAATTAAGGCAGTTAATCCAAGCGGTAAAAATAAAAATATATACGTAAGTATTCCCTGTGCAGTTGAAAGTCCTGTGAACATACCAACTAAAACACTTGAAAGAAAAATAACAATATTAAATAAAATTGTTAGTCCAGCCCAGAACATAACATTATTAACCGTAAAGTGAATGTTAGCAGTGTTTAAATTTAAAGATTCTTTAAGTAATAATGAAGAAAGTGCAGTGATAATTACTGGTAATACAAGAAGCAGTATTCCTATAAATATATGGTTATCATATAACTTCACCCTTTTTATAGGAAGAGCGTGAATCATATCTACAGATTTTTTGTTTTGTATGTATCTAAATAATAGTATAGCAGTTAAAACCGGTATAACTGCAGTGGACATCAATAGTATGTTATTATTAAAAATATCTTTCATTGATGAAGAATACTCTGGATGAGCGGTGTTACTAGCGTTCATCATCAATATTTTAAAAGGTACTTCAAATAATAAAAATATTGTGTAACATATGCCTATCCAGCCAAAGCGTTTTATATCATTTACGAGTACCCCTTTATTAAAGCATGATGTTTTCAATTTCATAGTTAACGGCCCCCATTTCATATATAAATATTTCTTCTAATGTAAGAGTAAGAACATCCATAATCACAGGATTAAATTTATTAAAGTAATTAATAACATCAGACTTATTTCCTCTAACAATTAGAAGAAGCACTATTCCTCTTTCTTCCTTGTGGAGTATATTAGCACCGCTAAGAAGTTCTTTTGGTACTTTATCCTTAAAGGCAATTTGTATTTTATGCACATCAGATTTTAACGCATCTAAATCTTTTTCTACTATGAGAGTTCCTTTATGAAGAATTCCTAAATGGTCACAGATATCTTCTAATTCCCTTAAATTGTGGGAAGAAATAATAATAGTCATTTCTTTGTCCGCCACATCTTGGATTATTAAGTTTTTGACCTTTTGCCTCATAACTGGATCTAAGCCGTCAAGTGGTTCATCTAAAATCATAACCTTAGGCATAGTTGATAGTGCAAGCCAAAAGGCAACCTGTCTTTGCATACCTTTAGATAAACTATTTATTTTTTTATTTACATCCATATCAAATACTTTTATTAGATTTTCAAATCTTTCATTGTTCCATTTAGGATAAATATTTTTATAATAGTTAGCCATATTATCTATTGTATATTGGGAAAAGAAATAAAGGGAATCTGGTATAAATACAATTTCTGATTTGGTTAATACATTCTCAAACACATTTTCACCAGCTATTTGAACTATTCCCGTGTCCTGTTTATAGATACCTGCTAAAAGCTTTAAAAGAGTTGTTTTTCCGGCACCGTTTGAACCTACAAGGCCGTAAATAGAGCCTTTATTAACATTAAGGTTTACATTTTGTAATGCTTCTAAATCAGCAAAGGATTTAGAAACATTTTTTACTGAAATCATATTTATTCCTCCTTCTTATTAGTTTGTATTTGTGAAATTATTTTTAAAATATATTCTTTTGTCATCCCCATATACATCGCCTCAGACAGTATTTTTGTTAATTCATTTTCTATTTTCTTTAGGTTTTCAGAATCTGCTACTTTTGCGGAGGGAGTAACGAAACTGCCTTTTCCTTTTATGGAGTGAATATATCCTTGTATTTCTAGTTCCTTATACGCTTTTTGAATAGTATTGGGGTTCATAGTAAGCTCCATTGAAATAGTGCGCACTGAAGGTAGTTGCTGATTAGGCTTCAATATTTCACTAATTATAAGCTGCTTAAGCTTTTCTACTAGTTGTTCGTAAAGGGGCAGACGACTTCTTAAATCTAATTCAAACATCTTATTCCTCCTTTCTTTTTTATTTTGAATGTATAATCCTAGTGTGTCAACTGTATTATTGAACGCAATACAGATATAGTATAGAGGATAAATATTACATTGTAAAGGTGTAAATATAAAATTAAATTATTTATAATCGTATAGGATAAGTACAAAATTCATCGCGAACAATCAAAAATGTATTGTTATTCACTTATATGTATGGTAAAATACATTTATATTAACTGGTTAACGCCAGTTATTACTGAGACTAAACTAGATAACAACATATCCTCTTTTTAGAATATAATTGTTAATCGATTGTTAGATCTTAATATTTGAAAAAGGAGGAATGTTTAAAATGGCAGATAAAACTTTAGTATGTAAAGACTGTGGTAAAGATTTCGTATTCACTGAAGGCGAACAAGAATTCTACAAAGAAAAAGGATTCGACAATGAACCTCAAAGATGTGTTGATTGCAGAAGAGCAAGAAAACAACAAAATGACAGAGGATTCAGAAACTAGTAAAAAAAGTAATATAAACCCTATAGGATTAAACCTATAGGGTTTGTTTTTTTTGAAGGCAATTGGGAGACTATCAGTAGTTATCCTAATTAGGAAAGGGCATTTTTTTAATTTTTTAATTTTATGTTCTTTGGATTATTATAAAACTTAACAATTTCCCACCAACCAGTAGAAGCAGCACCAAGGATGCAGGCTAGTATAGCGGTTTTAAAATTCAGCGCTACAGTTTTAAAAATAGGATGAGCAGCTGGAATATACACTATTGAAAATAACATCATTAAGGCTAAGCTATTAATGTAAAGTCTAGCTTTGCTACCTTTTTCCTTAAAAATACTAAATAGATACTTAGTGTTGGATCTATTAACTAAGACTAAAATTACATTTCCGACTATCAGGCTCATTAAAGAAAAAGTTCTTGCATAGTCTGCACTTAGACCTGAGTCAACCATATAGTGGAAAGGTAAAAATGCTGCTAAAAACATTGTTGTACCCTGTAATAAAACTTTTTTTGTTAATGCTCTCGTTAGTAGAGGTTCATCAGGCAAGCGTGGGGGCTGATCCATTATATAATCTTCTGCTGGTTCACCTTCAAAAACTATAGAGCAGGTTGGATCCAAAATTAACTCTAAAAGAACAATATGAACAGGTAGTAATATTTGTGGTAAGTTAAAAACAGGTGAAAATAACGCTAAGGCCATAATAGGAATGTGAATTATCATTATATATACCATAGCTTTACGAATGTTATCAAAAACCCTTCTTCCATCTTCTATGGAGTGAACTATAGTTGTAAAATTATCATCCATTAGAATCATATCGGCAGCTTCTTTCGCAACCTCTGTTCCTCTTTTTCCCATTGCAATACCTATATTAGCATTTTTTAGAGCTGGGGCATCGTTTACGCCATCACCAGTCATTGCAACAATTTCACCGTTCTTTTTAAGTGCCTTAACTATCTTCATTTTATGTTCTGGAATTACTCTTGAGAAAATATCACAATGCTTCACTGCCTCGCAAAGTTCATAGTCGGTCATAGCATCAATTTCATCTCCAGTAATAGCAGAGTTATTAAAATTAAGACCTATCTCATGTCCTATGGCTATAGCTGTTTTAGAATAATCTCCAGTTATCATCATTACCCTTACTCCAGCTTTTTTGCATATATTTATAGCATCCTGTACGCCTTCTTTCGGTGGATCTTGAAGTCCGATTAATCCCTTAAAACATAATCTATACTGCTCTAAATTATCTTTAAGGGTACAAGTTACTAAATCAGCCAGTACAATAACTCTTAACCCGGTGATAGCCATATCATCAATAATATTTAAAATTTTGGGTTCTTCATTTGGACTTAGATTACATAGTGGCAATATAGTTTCTGGGGAACCTTTAGCTGCTATATAATAGGTATCATTTTCTTTGTAAATGTTCGCCATTCTTTTGGTTTTAGGATCAAAAGCATATTTTTTAGCTAACTCAATATTGTAAAGCTCATTTATGTCTATTTTATCAGTGCCAGCTGCAACTATCGCTTTTTCCATAGGATCGTAGGGATCTTTTTCGCAAGCTAAAACTAAAAGCTTAGCTAAATCTTTATCCAGAAGTTTATCTGGGTCTATAAATTCATTGTTATATATAGTTTTTACCCTCATAATATTTTGTGTGATTGTTCCTGTTTTATCTACGCAAAGAACGGTGGTGGAACCTAAAGTTTCCACAGCGGGTATACTGCGAATTAAGGTGTTCTTTTTAGCTAACCTAAATGCGCCTAGGGATAAGAAGATTGTAAGTACTACGGGGAACTCTTCTGGAATAATGGCCATAGCCAAGGTTATACCTGCGAGTATACTCTCAACAAATTCACCAGTATGCATATAGGAAAAACTTATTACTATAATGCATAAAATAAAGCCAGCAATAGCTAATGTTTTTACTAAATTAGATACTTTCTTTTGAAGAGGAGAGGGTTCCTGATTTGTTTCATTTATAGCTTTTCCTATTTTTCCATATTCCGTTTCAAAGCCTATTGTCCTTACTCTAGCAGTGCATTTCCCGAAATTAGACAAAGTACCTGCATATAAATAATCCTGTTTCCAGTATTCCTTAGAGGAATCTATAGCTCCGGTGGGTAGCTTATATACAGGTTCGCTTTCTCCAGTTAGAGAAGATTCATCCACTGAAAAGTTTGATTCCTGTATTACTTCACAATCTGCTGGAATACGATCTCCTTCTGATAAAAAAATTATATCAGAAGGCACAAGTTCGCAGCTTTTAATTACTTGTTTTTTTTCATCCCTAAGGGCTATAACATGGGGTGCCGTCAAATCTTTTAAAGCATCCATAGTTTTTTCGGTTTTCCATTCCTGAACGAAGGTTATAGTAGCAACAAAAATAACAAAAATAAGCATTATACTACCTTCTCTTGGTTCACCTAAAATAAAATATAAAGTTGAGGCTCCTGCTAATAATAAAAACATAGGCTCTTTGAATACACTTAAAAATTTTATTATGGGATTAGACTTTTTAACTTTCAAAAGCTCATTAAAACCATATTTTTCTCTAAGAGTTTTTACCTCGATCTTACTCAAACCTTTTAATGAATTATCTTTCACTTATTACACCTCATTATCAATTAATAATACATATACTAACTACTATATGTTATGAATGTAGAAATGTTAAAGGTCTCAAAAAAAATAATATAAATATATATTATCAATTGAGAATTATATGCAGATATTAATGAGAATTAATTGTGAATAATATGCATTAATATATGTTGTTAATTGTTAATAAACAAGTGGATAGGAGAAACGATACCTATTTTTATGATGCTGTTTTTTTGATATGCTATAACTACAGAGCTTCATAATATATCTACAGTAGTAGTAAGGTGAAAATTTTGATTAATAAGACGAAACTGTAGTGAATGATATTAAAAAAACTGGATAAAATAATACTATGGTTTATTTTATTAAATTAAAGATATAAAGTATCTGTGTGAGATATTAATAATGGTTTCTAATTGATAACAACAATTAAAAACTATTGAAAATATCATTGACATACTTTAGTTTTACGCATATTATAAAAATATAGACTAAAACTAATTGAGAATAACAATTTTATATTCTTGTTAGGTGAGGTTACTGTATAGAAATATGCTACTGCCCAGAAATGTCGAGAGACGCCAATGGGTCAGCAGGTACTACCGGATTAAGGTTTTACTTAATGTAGCTGACAACATTCATAGATAATATGAATGATTATGTTCTACGCTTTACAGTGCTAAAACTCAACGAGTGGAGAAGGTATTATTTGATTCGTATTGAATCTCTTCACTTGTTGTGGAGAGATTTTTTATTTTATGATATTTTAGAAGGAAAGTCTCCCACGTCTATAAGTGGAAGTTGCATACTATAACAAAGAAAAAACTTCAGTGGGAGTCTAAATATCCTTCTGAAGTCATTGATATTGCAGCTTCGCAGAAGATGATTTAAGGAGGTGATTGACATGGATGATGGCCCTGCGGATAGTAATTTAATAAACAAATTTAATGAATTTTATATCATTACCATAGCCAATCGCTATTTGATAGATATGTTTTATTAAATATGTATTAGTTATGGTAGAAATATAAGGTTGCAGCATCGAAGACGATGATTTAACTAATTAAGTTTATTTAGATTACTATGAGATGTGTTAATTTTAATTCATAATACAAATCATAGGAGGTTTTAAAATGAAACATACAGTAAGTTTTATTAAAAGAAAATTTGGACTATTTGACATTATAATATTTGCATCAATAATAGCAGTATTGTATATTTTGGTGTCACCAAGTATTAACCATACTTCAACTGGTCAAAGTGTAGTGATTTCAACGAGTTTATCAAAGCTTCCAATTTATGCTCTTAAGTCAGTTGGAAGAATGACGGCAGCATATATTTTATCATTAATATTTACATTTATATACGGATATATGGCTGCCCATAATGAAAAGGCAGAGAAGGTTCTGGTACCTATACTTGATATTTTGCAATCAATTCCTGTACTTTCATTCTTGCCAGCTGTTGTTTTGGGATTAGTTGCAGTATTCCCTAATAATAACATAGGAATTGAAATTGCTTCAATTATTTTGATTTTTACTGGGCAGGCATGGAATATGACCTTCAGCTTTTATCATTCAATTAAGAATATTCCAAGAGATTTAAAAGAAGCAACTGAAGTTTTTCAATTAAGTAAATGGCAACAATTTAAAACCATGGAACTTCCATTTTCAGCTATAGGTCTTGTTTGGAATAGCATGATGTCTTGGGCTGGTGGTTGGTTCTTTCTAATGGCGTGTGAAATGTTTACCATAAAGGATAGAAATTTTAGACTTGAGGGTTTAGGATCTTATCTTCAAACAGCAGCTAATGAGGGAGATGAAAAAGCACTCTTGTGGGGAATAATTACATTAGTACTAGTGATTGTACTGCTAAACGAATTGGTTTGGAAGCCTGTAATTGTATGGGCTGATAAATTCAAAGTAGAGCTTACTGGGAATGATGAAAAATCCCACTCCTTCATTCTTACAATGATAAGACGTTCAGTGATTATTGAATTTCTATCAGAAAAGGTATTTAGTAAAATTAAATTTTTTGCTAATAATATTATTGATAATTTAATAGGCAGATTTAGTAGTAGCAAATATTCGAGGGTTAGTATTTTAGGGAAGTTTATAAGCATAATAGTACGAATTATAATAATTATTTTACTTTGTTATTCGTTATTTAACGCGTTAAAACTTGTATCTACGGTTTCTCTTAATGAATTAAGCAAGTTTATTCCAGCAGTAGGAGCATCACTATTAAGAGTACTTGCTGCACAAGTTATAGCACTTTTATGGACAGTACCAGTTGGAGTTGCTATAGGAATGAATAAAAAGCTAGCAAATATATTTCAACCGATTATCCAAGTTATAGCATCGGTTCCAGCTACTGCACTATTTCCTGTAGTATTGGGATTATTTATGAATGCTGTTGGAGGATTAAGTATAGCATCAGTCTTTCTGATGTTAATGGGAACGCAATGGTATATATTGTTTAATGTAATTGCAGGAGCAATGGCAATACCAGAGGATTTGGTAGCAGCTAGTAAGACTTTTGGACTTAAAGGCTTTAAAAAGTGGAAGATACTAATACTACCAGCAATATTTCCCTATCTCATAACTGGAATGATTACAGCTACAGGTGGATGCTGGAATGCCACTATAGTATCTGAATATGTAAATTTTGGGAAAGAGACATTTAGCACTATAGGAATTGGCGCATTAATATCAGATGCAAGTAATAGTGGGGATTTTCCAATGCTTATTCTTAGCACAATCGTTATGTGTATAGTGGTAGTTACATTCAATAAGTTGATTTGGAAACCATTGTATAATTTAGCAGAAGTGAAGTATAAAATTGAACTATAGTAAGATAGAAAGAGGTGTTAGTAATGGCAAAGGTAAAAGAGTTTATTAAAGTAAGCGGAATAACTAAATATTATGGAGGTTCAGATAAGCCTACAATTGAAAATATAAATATAGATATTAATGAAGGCGATTTTGTTGGGATACTCGGACCATCTGGATCTGGTAAATCAACTATATTAAGAATAGTAACAGGTCTAATTCAGCCTGATAAAGGTGAAGTTTTATTTGATGGAAAAAGAGTTAACGGCGTTAACCCCTACGCATCTATAGTATTTCAAACATTTGCTTTATATCCATGGCTAACTGTACTTGAAAATGTAGAACTTGGGCTTAAAGCTAAAGGGTTTCCTAAAGAATATACAAGAGAGAAAGCAGAAGATTTAATAAATCTTATAGGACTAGATGGATTTGAAGAGGCATATCCTAAAGAATTATCAGGTGGTATGAGGCAAAGGGTTGGATTTGCTAGGGCGCTCGCCGTTGAACCTAAACTTCTATGTTTGGACGAACCTTTTTCTGCACTAGATTTTTTAACCGCTGAAAATTTAAGAACTGAGCTTATAGATTTATGGACTGATAAAAGAATGCCAATGAAAAGTGTGATAATGATTACTCACAATATTGAAGAAGCAGTACTTATGGCTAATAAAATAATAATATTAAGCAAAAATCCTGCAAGGGTAATTGCAGAATTAAAGGTAGACCTTCCTCACCCTAGAAATAGGAAGTCTCCCGAGTTTGAAAGTATTGTAGATAACATCTATAAGGTTTTGACCAGTGGGAAATTGGAAGAAAAGATTGAAGACAAAGAAGTAACTGAAGCTATTAATGAAAATAAAGAAAAACCTGTTCTAATACCGAAAGCTCCTATAGGAGTTATGTCAGGTCTTCTTGAGCTTATTGACGATAATGATGGCAAAATGGATATCTATCAGCTTGGACGTGATTTAATGATGGAGAGTGATGATTTACTTCCAAATATTGAGGGTACATGTATGCTTAATTTCGCAGAGATAAAAGAGGGTGATATAATTATTACGACGCTTGGAAAAGAATTCGTTGAAGCTGATATAGAAGATAGTAAAACTATATTTAAAAATCAGATTAAAAATATTTCAACTTTTAGGGTTATTGAAAATGTGTTAAATAGTAAGAGAAATAAGACTATGAAAGAAGAATTTTTTAAGGAACTATTTATGCAGCATTTTTCAACTTATGAAGTAGAAAATACAATGGGCTCAATAATTGATTGGGGTAGGTATGCAGAGGTATTTAATTACGATCATGACTCTGAAGAATTATTTTTAGAAAATGAGGATAATAACGGTTATATCAATTAGTATTAAATTCACACCAGGAAAAAAATAAATATTATATTAAACATCTAGATTTCAGATTTATCTGTTATGTAGGTGTTTTTTGTTATAAACTATCATAAATTTAAGACTTTTCAATCTATTTTTAATCTAACGAAAGGGGAAAAAACAAGGATATTTCAATTAACTGTATAAATTACTATAACATATAAAAACACCCCATCAAATGGATCCTACAACTTTTTTTAGTTATGTCCGTTAAATGGGGTGTGATTTTTATAAAAATAATGAATATGAGTTTAAAACTATTTGACATGTATTAAGTAGAAATTAATATTTTTATCGCCCCAACCTAAATCCCAAGGTACATGATATCTATCAATAGTGTGAGTATTAACAAGAGGATAACCATGAGAATCAAAACCGGTAACCATAGCAAAATGATCTATATCGCTACCTTTAGCATAACATATAAGATCGCCTATATCTAATTTTTGTACTGCACCACATGGATAACCAGGAATGGGAGAAATTAATTCCTTAAATGTCCCTTTTCCTAGTAGTTTTCCTCTGCCACTATAAAGCAAATAATTTTTAAAGGCATCAGCATTAACCCATGCCGAGCTTCCGTCGGCTCCGTCATATTTTTTGTAAGTACAGTTCCAAGTGCCATCAAATTTTAGGCCACCACCCTCTTTATCTCCCATTGATTGAGATACATAATTTGTGCAATTTCCACCAATACCGGTATAGTTTGTGTACCTTTTATTATATTTTGTTGAATTTCCACTTGCCCATGGTATTCCACAGTATTTATCTGCGTATTTAACAGCATTTATTTTGTCATAATGACCTTTGGTAATAACTTTTAATTCAGATGACATTTTAGGGCAATTATCCAGCTTATAAATAGGCTGTTTATTAGCATTAAGTTTAACGTCTTTTATTTCACCTAAATAAGATTTTAATGCATCTTCAAAGCAATCTAAATACCAATCGGAATAAACTACCCATTTCCCTTCTTTTTTGATTAATTCAATAGAGTGTGTTAATCCTACTCCAAAAACATTTGTAGTGGGTGCTATATCATTTTTATAAGAATACTGAAATTTGTAATATTCATCCACTAATAAGCGAAGGCCTCTTTTGGTACTAGTTATTTTTCTAACTTTGGGGGTAGATTCAACTTTTATAAAATTCATATCTCTTTGACTTGACCAATCATTAAAATAACTTAATCTTTTTACTTCATGTTCTAAACTCCATTTCCCAAGTTTTTGAGAGGTATCAAAATAATTAGGGAGATTAGTAAGATCTTTAGTAATAAACATGGAGCAACGTTCTTTATAAATATCTTCGAGTGCTTTTGTAACTTCAGTTTTATCAGAATCTATTAAAGCTATTGTAGGAATAGCAGTGTCTTTATTTATATAAAAAGTATCTGGTTTATAGTAAAATAAACACAACAATAAAATAAGTGGAAAAATAATAATAGAAATACGAATTCGGTTAGTGCTTTTTCTCATGAATTGATACACCTCCAATCTATTTAAATCAATAATAAAATAAGTACCAATTTAGTATTCCACATTATTAAGATTTCTTGCAAAATTTAAAAATAAATTATTGTTAAATGTCGAAGAATTATTCATCAAAACAGAGTTAGCTAATATACTTTATAATGGCAATTAATTTTTGTGAGGTAGATTATGTATGGCATATAGGGATACAACAAATGAAGTCCTTAATATTTCTTTACCTGTAGTTGCGGAGATAACAGTATATACATTAATGTCCATTTTTGATTTGATGATGATTGGCAAATATGGCGGGAATGTAGCAGTAAGTGCTGTGGGATTAAGTAATAATTTAACAAATGCATTTATAGGAATATTTGTTTCAGGAGGTTTTTGTATAAGTATTGTTTCACTAGTTTCTAGACTGGTAGGTGCAAAGCAGTATAAAACCGCTGAAAAATTCGCAGCAATAGGATTAATTTTAGGTGTTATATTTTGTTTAATTATTACAATTTTTATTTTTAATTTTGGAAAAGAGCTTCTTTATATACTTGGAGCTAGAAATAGAATTTTAGAAATAGGATATTCATTTATAAAAGTTAACTCTATAGCTATGTTTTTTTGTATGAACATGAGGCTTTTAAATTCTATTTTAATAGGATACGGAAACACTTTTATACCATTCATATGCTCCTTAATTGTAATTTCCTTTAAAATGATTTTTAATTACTTATTAATTTTTGGTATTGGATTTAAAGCAAGGGGGATAGAAGGGTTGGCTATAGCTTCTATAATTGCTTATTTAGGTGGTTTTATTTTGTCCTTTTACTATACTGTTTTTAAGTCTAAAATTAGGTTTAAACCCTTTTTTATTTTCAGTATTACTTTTAGAGATGTCAAAAAAATATTAGCACTCGCCATTCCTTGTTCATTGGAAGAAACAGTTTTTAGCATAAGCAAATTGATATGTGTTGCCATTATAATTCATTCTGGAAGCGTTTCCTATGCAGCGGATGAAATAGCTAATATGATAGAAGGAATTTCAGTTATGCCCAGTACTGGATTTGGAATCGCAGTTATTACTTTAGTAGGACTTAATATAGGGAAAAAAGATTATAAAAAAGCAAAAATAACTGCGTATAATTGTGTTTTTTATGCTGTATTTATGATGAGCATATTTGCAATAATATTCTTATTTATGTCCAACATTCTGGTAAAGTTTTTTGTAAATGAAAATGAAAAGAGGGTTGCTTATTTAGCAGGGAAATGTCTTGCCATCGGAGCAGTAGAGCAACCGTTTATAGGTATATCGGTAGTCTTTGCTGGTGCATTAAAGGGGTTAGGAGACGTTAAAAGCCCATTTTTTATTTGTTGTTTTACAAGTTGGATTATTAGATTACCATTAACATTTTATATTATTTATATTTTAAAATACCCAATTACAGCGGTATGGTGGATTACTGCGGTGCAATGGGGAATTGATGCATTGCTCATGTTTTGCCTCTTTAAATACAAATTTAGTAAATTACCGAAAAGGTCTACAAGGATAATATAAAACATAAATTATGATTGCTATACATATGGAATTTAATTATAGTAATTAGTATACCTAATTTATTATATGTTATGTATACAATAAGTTAAGATAACACAATTTTTTTAGGACAATACAGTAAGTTCCACTTATTATATAGATTACTTAGGGTAAAATAAATTTAATGAACAATATATGTTTTATTAAATTTAAGGAGGAAATAATGTGAAAAAGAAATGTTTAATTAGATTTATAGTTTTATCCCTTGGGATATTTTATTTATCTGTTAATTCTTGTTTATTAGGTAGTCAAAGAGCATCAGGATATTCTATAGCAAATAGTAAAGATGAAAAAATTATATATTTAACCTTTGATGATGGACCTAGTGTTATGACAGATAAAGTTTTGGATATACTTAAAGAGAATAATGTAAAGGCTACTTTTTTTCTTATAGGAAATCAAATTAAAGGTCAAGAAGCTATAGTAAAAAGAATATATAATGAAGGGCATAATATAGGTCTGCATTCTTATACGCATGAATATAAGAATATATACCCCAGTAGAAAAGGGTTTATATCTGAAATGTTACAAACTCAGAAAGAAATTAATGAACTTATAGGAACTAATCCAACAATAATAAGATTTCCGTCTGGTAGTAGTAAACATTTAACTAAGGCTTTTTTAGAACAACTTCATAGCTATAATTTTAAAGTATATGATTGGAATGCTACTATGTCTGATGGAATAAATGCTAAAGCTCCCGCTAATAAGATGTATACAGAAGCTACGAAAAATACCGTTACAAAGCATCCTATAATATTGCTTATGCATTGTGATTATATGCATAAAAACACATGTAAGGCACTACCTAGGGTTATAAAGTTCTATAAAGATAATGGATATGAATTTAAAGTTATTAATGATGAAACCCCTGAAAATTATTTTCCTATTAAAAAGTAATATGTAAATAGATTAATTAAATAATATTATCAAACAACGAAATAGCTGTAATATAAGCTTAAATTTCGATTTTTTCAAATTGATATTTAAGCTTTATATTATGGAATACTAGATTGTTTATAAAGTAGTGTATAATATGATATATATTATTTAATACATATTGGGGGAATACATATGATTAGAGGTATAAGTTTAGTCGCAGGCTCTGAATCTACAAAAATAGCTTTGTTAAAGCAACTTGAAGAATACATAGATATCAAATATGTAAAAAGCTATGCTATAGAAAATAACAAAATTCATGACATTATAGAAAATGATTTGGTAATTCTTTCAGGCGAAATTGTTAAGCGGGAGTTAATTGAAAAGGGTTTGTTAAATACTAAATGTGATATCATTATTGCAAAGAGAACTATAAATTATGACCATATTGATGAAATATTCTTAATACCGGAAAATACCGAAGTGCTCTTAGTGAATGATTTAAAAGAAAGTACATATGAAACGATAGAAATATTTAAGGAATTGGGTATTGACCACATTAAATGCGCACCATATTATCCAGGAATCTTAGAAATTAATGAAAGAATAAAAATCGCTATAACTCCAGGGGAGACAGATAAAATTCCTGGTTTTATAGAAAAAAAATATGATATAGGACCAAGAATAATGGATCCTACTACTATAATAAAAATTTTAGTTAAGCTAGATCTATTAGAAAAAAAATCGTTTGTATTTTCTCAAAATTATCTTTTCAAAATAATTAGCATTGCAGAAAAATTAGGTAAATATAATAATAAAATAATCAAGATGAATTCACATCTTAATTATGTTATTGATGGACTTCATCAAGGGTTAATTGTATATGATAAAAATGGAATAATAAATGTATTAAATGAAGACCTAAAATGCAGTTTAAAAATAAATAGTAATAAATTAGTAGGTAAAAGACTCAAAAATGTGGTATATAATAAAAAACTTTTAGAATATCTTATGGATAATACAGAATTTGGTGAAAAAGGGTTTAATTTAGAGGGGATAGATATATCGGTTAATAAATTTCAAATTGATGATAATGATTATACAGTAGCAGTATTTAAGAAGTACTATGATACAACAAATGATAACAAGGAAAAAAATCTTATAACAAAAGGATTGGTTGCTAAATATTCCTTTGATGATATTATAAGTGATAATTCAAATATGCAAAAAACAAAAAACATAGCAAGAAAATTAGCAAAAACAGATTTAACTATATTAATTGAAGGAGAGAATGGTACGGGAAAAGAACTTTTTGCTAGTGCTCTACATAAAAGCTCAAGACGGAGAAAAGAACCGTTTCTCGCCGTAAATTGTAGTTCATTACCTGATGAGCTTATTGAAAGTGAATTATTTGGGTATGAAGATGGAGCATTTACAGGTGCAAAAAAGGGTGGAAAACCCGGTTTATTTGAGCAAGCAAATGGGGGGACTATTTTTTTGGATGAGATAGGAGATATTTCATTAAAAGTTCAAATAAGATTACTCAGAGTGCTTCAAGAGAAAGAAGTTATGAGGATAGGCGGTAATGGCATAATACCTGTAGATGTTAATATAATAGTAGCCACTAATAGAGATCTGTTTAAAATGATAGAAGAAGGCCAATTTAGAAAAGATTTATATTACAGATTAAAAATAGGATACCTTAAAATCCCCCCTCTACGTGATCGTAAAGAGGATATAGAACCGCTATTGAAATGTTTCCTAAACATGGAAAGTAGACAAGAGATTAAAATTGAATGTGATGTAATTGAAATACTAAAAAAATATGATTGGTACGGGAATGTACGCGAACTTAGAAATACAATAAACTATATGCTTGCTATAAGAGATAGTGATACTATAACATTAAATGAACTGCCAGATATAAGTTTCTTTCAAAATTATGATACTAAAATTAATGAAAGTTCATGTTTAACTATTGATTATTTAGATAGGGAACTTAAGTATATACTAATGCAGGTACATAAATTGAGTAATGAAAGAATAATTGTAGGAAGAAAGATTATTTCAGAAGAAAGTAAAAAAAATAACTTTAATATGAGCGAATCAATGGTTAGAACTAGATTAGAAAGGTTAGAAAGAAAGGGCTTAATTGTAAAAGGTAAAGGGAAAAAAGGTACATGCCTTACAGAGTTAGGTGAAAAAGTAGTATTACAAAAATAAAATAAAATTTAATATGATAATTTAAAGATATATTATAATGAATGGTGACCATTAAGCATAATTGGATGCTATGTGGTCACCATTCATTTTTAGTTTATAAAAATAATTGAGGCTATGACTAACGTATATATGCAATTAACTCAATTTAACAAAAATATAAATTGGCATATAAATTGCTACTATATAAAACATATGAATTAAAGGGGGAATCATAATGGTGCAAAATAAAAAGAAAAACTGTGATTTTAAAATGCCGGACACTTATGTAATCGTATTCTTTGTTGTCTTATTAGCGGCACTATTAACTTATATCATGCCTGTAGGCAGATTTGAGATTAATTATAAAGCTTATGATGCTAATGGCAAAAAAATTGTTGAAGTTGCAGATGGGCAAAAAGCTTCTTTTCAGGTACATAACCAAAATTATATTATTGACTCTTCAGGTGAAAAAACTTTATTAATTGAAGAAGGCAAAGACGAACCAGTAGGTGAAATAAATAAGGGCAAGGCTAAGGCTTTAGAAGTAAAAAAAGATGATAAGGTATCTTTTAAGATAGTACAGGAATTTGGTAAATTTTTTTCGACGGGAGAAAAAAAAGGAGTTAAACTATTTGCAAGTGGTGGAGAGATGGGCTTCCTTAATTATATATTTGAGGGTCTTGTAAAAGGAGACAAGTGGGGAAGTGCAGTAGGTGTTATAGCATTTATTTTAGTAGTCGGTGGTTCATTTGGAATTATATTAAAAACTGGCGCTGTTGAGGAAGGTATTCTTTCAATGATAAGTAAAACCAAAGGGAAAGAGGTTATACTTATACCATTAATCTTCTTATTGTTTTCATTGGGAGGTGCTGTATTTGGTATGTCGGAGGAAGCAATTCCATTTGCTATGATTATTATTCCATTAGTAATAGCCATGGGATATGATGCAATAGTTGGTATTATGATTACTTATGGTGCAACTCAAATAGGGTTTGCTACATCATGGATGAATCCATTTAATGTGGCCATTGCACAAGGTATCGCAGGTATACCTATTTTATCTGGTGCAGGATTTAGGATAGTTTTATGGGTATTCTTCACTACATTAGGCATCGCATATATTTGGTTTTATGCTAAAAAGATAAGAAAGAATCCATTATTATCAGTTGCATATGAATCAGACGGCTTTTATAGAACGGATTTCAAAAAAAAGGAGCTTAAGGATATTGATTTTACATTTGGACATAAGTTAGTGCTTGTTACCATAGTACTCGGAATGGTATGGGTTGTATATGGGGTTACTAAATACGGGTACTATATTCCGGAAATTGCAACAGTATTTTTTACCATGGGACTTGTTTCAGGTATTATTGCTGTAATATTTAAGCTTAACAATATGAGTGTAAACGATATTTCAATTTCATTCAAAGAAGGAGCAAAAGACTTAGTTGGAGCTGCATTAGTAGTAGGTATGGCACAGGGTATTATTTTAGTACTTGGAGATTCGTCTCCTGTAACTAACTCTGTTCTAAATACTATGCTTAATGGTATGGCTATTACACTTAGTGGGCTTTCTTCAGGATTAAATGCATGGTTTATGTATATATTCCAAGCGATATTTAACTTCTTTGTTGTTTCTGGATCAGGTCAAGCGGCTATAACAATGCCACTCATGGCACCACTTGCAGATATGGTAGGTGTAAGCAAACAAGTTGCAGTATTGGCGTTCCAATTAGGTGATGGATTTTCAAACCTAATTGTTCCAACTTCAGGATGTCTAATGGCTGTATTAGGTGTTGCAAAATTAGACTGGGGTAAATGGGCAAAATTCCAAATGAAATTTCAAGGTGTATTATTTGTTACATCTTCAATTGTAATGTTTACGGCTGTAGCAATAGGTTACTAAAATACTTATAATGAAAGGAGAATTAGCATGTTAACGTTAATTAAGGGAGGAAAAGTATACTCGCCACAGTATATGGGAAAGAAAGATGTTTTAATATGTGGTGATAAAATAGAGCTTATAGAGGATAGTATTAATATAGAAAATAGTGGGTTAGAAATTAAAGTCATAGAAGCATATGGAAAATTATTATTCCCAGGATTTATTGATTCGCATGTCCATATTTTAGGAGGAGGAGGAGAGGGTGGATTTAAAACCCGAACTCCAGAAATAAATTTATCTGATTTAACAACTGCAGGGGTAACTACAGTAATTGGGTGTTTAGGGACTGATGGTATATCAAGAGATGTGAAGTCTTTACTTGCAAAGGCAAGAGCCCTTGAAGAAGAAGGAGTATCAACATTCATATATACAGGATCGTATAAGATACCGATTAAATCTATAACTGGAAATGTGCAAGAAGATATTATTTTAATTGATAAAATTATAGGTGTTGGAGAAGTAGCCCTGTCAGACCATCGATCAAGCAATCCAACATTTGAACAGTTCTCACAATTAGTAGGAGATGCAAGAGTAGCTGGGATGTTATCTGGAAAAGCAGGAATCATAAATGTTCATATGGGTGATGGTAAGGATGAACTTAACTATCTGGATAGGTTAGCTGAAGAAACGGATATACCGCTAACTCAAATTATTCCAACACATATAAATAGGAATCCATCCTTATTTAAAAAAGGTTTAGAATATGCAAAAAATGGTGGGTATGTTGATTTAACGACAAGTACTACAAAAAAATTTCTAGAAGAAGGAGAACTGAAATGCAGCACTGGTCTTAGAATTATGCTTGAGGGATGTGTTAATATTAAGAATATAACATTTACTTCAGATGGACAAGGAAGCCTTCCAGACTTCGATGATAAAGGCGAATGTATTGGTCTTAAGATTGGGGGATGTGATTCGCTATATAAAGAGGTAAGAGATGCTATAATTAATGAAAATGTTAGTATAGAAAATGCAATTAGTGTAATAACATCAAATCCTGCAGAACACTTAAAACTGAAAACAAAAGGATACTTAAAGGTTGGCTTTGATGCAGATATTGTTGTAGTTAATGAAGATGATTTAAATATCAATACTGTAGTAGCAAAGGGTATAACAATGATTCATGAAAATAAGGTTTTGGTTAAGGGAATGTTTGAAAAATAAACAAGCTATTAGTTGTAAAATATATATTTTACAACTAATAGCTTGTTTATTTTTGTTTATTTATAATATCTATTAAAATCTTCATTCTTTCATGAATATTTGGTTCTATGTTATCACGCTTATAATGAAAATCATTTGGATCTAATAAGTAACTATGAGTTACTCCAAACAGTGTTTTATTTTCCTTGATTCCTTTTTTTAATATTTCTGAAAGTTTTTCAATGTTAAAGTATTCGAGTCTTAACTCTTCATTCTCATTTTGTGCGTAGACAGGTAAAGAAGTTAATATATTTTTTGTTACTTTATACTGAGGTCTATAAATATTGTGAGATTCATATTTTATATTAGTTAACTCTGATAATATTTTTGATGTATTATCATCTATTGAAAAATATCCTCCACGAAAAGCCTCAATAGGCTCAATTCCTATTTTTGAAATATATTCGTAACAATGCTTTATTATAATCTTTTGCTGATCATAAGGGTAGTAGGATATTAAATCTTCATCGCTTTTTATAAATGGACAAAGCTTTTCTATATGTTCTGGCAAATTATTTGGATGAATATGAAGGCCAAATATAACTTTATAATTATTTTTTATCTTTTCTATTAGATTTAGCTCATTCATCATTTCGGCAAAAAACGGAGTTATGAATAAAAGTGTATATATATTGTTCTCGGAATTTAATTTTAAAAGCCTCTCTAAATTCATTACATTGCTTTTTAAATTTTTATCGAAATTGTATCCTTCACAATCTATAGTTAAAACAAAATCGAAATTTGGATATTTAATATACTTATCTAAAAAATACTTCATAAATTAACACAACCTCCTAATAAACATTGCAAACTTGCAATTTGCATTGTATAATCAAATTACAGTAAGTAACAACTTAATTATACAATGCAGATTGTTACTTGTCAAAAAGTTAGTAACACTCAGTCTCACACTGATTCATAATACAATTTTAAAATTAATACTTTGAAATTTTAAAGCCTTTCAAAATATAATTCAATTATTAGTACATCTATTTTTCAAAAACAAAAAAATAAAACTAAGAAGGATAAAGGTGTTATTTTATTTTAAAATAACAACTATTTTGGTTCTGCAATTTTTCAAAAAAATGAATTAAACAAAAGAAGAGAAAGACAAGGAGGATGATAATATTGAAAACTATAGGTTTTCCAAGAATGCATAAAGAAATAAATGAGAAAAGAGATTTTTTGCCAACATTTTTTGATATACTTCAAAAGGAAAAAGTGAAAATATTTCTTGAAGAAGGATATGGTTCGGCTTTAGGTTATACAAAGGAAGATTATTTAAATAAGAATAGCACAATACAATTTGTATCTAATAAAGAATCTTATGAAAAAGATATAGTTGTAGTTTTAAGATCTCCAGAGTTTGAGCAAATTGATTATATGAAAGAAGGAAGTATTTTATTAAGTATGCTCCATTATCCAACTAGAGCTACCAGAGTAGAAAAGCTTAAAGAAAAAGGCATATTTGCTGTTTCTATGGATTCTATTAGAAATGATTTTTCAGAAAGAATTGTTGTAGATTATGAGGGAACTTCAGGAAATGGAATTAATGCAGCATTTACTGAACTGGCAAAAAACTATAAAAATACTTGCATTGAAGAAAGAAAACCTATAATTGTGAGTATAATGGGAATGGGACGGGTTGGTTTAACCGCAGCAAGACTGGCAGGTAAATATGGGAATAACAAAGCAAATGAAGATATACTTAAGGAAAAAACTAAAGGTGTACTTGTTAAGATGCTACCTAGAAATATAACTGATGATAAAAATCATATGATTGAAATTCTAAAAAATACGGATATTTTAGTAGATGCAACTACTAGGGATGATGCAACAGAGTATATTGTCAGTAATGAATTATTAGGATATTTAAAGGAGCATTCTATAATTTTAGATTTAACATCAGATCCTTATTTATCAGATGTTTTTCCTATTCAAGTAAAGGCAATAGAAGGTGTACCACATGGAACACTAGATAAAATTGTTATTTACCCTGCTGATGACGAGTATAGTACTATACCAAAGTGTTTGAAATCACTTAATCGAAGAACAGTAGTAAGCTGTAATGCTTGGCCGGGAGTTAACCCAAAGGGTTGTATGGATTTATATGGTAAACAACTTGTATATATTGTACAAAATCTTATAGGATATTCTGTTGATAATTTTGATTTATATAATAATGACTATTTTAATAGATCAATATACAGAGGAACTATTGAATGTTTTGAAGAAAGTTTGAATGATTATGGAGATGAAATAGTAGATGTAGTAATATAATCGTAAAAGCTGTGAACTTGACTTTCACAGCTTTTACAAGTATATAGGATAAATATCCATCTGAGTTATTTTAATATCGGTTATAATTATAGTATAATAAGGGCTAATATTAGTAACTATTTTTTTTAAAACCAGTAATAATATTATTTTATTGTCTAAAATAATATTTCTATAACTAGTGAATTAATTGCATAGTGTTTATTATTTATGATGAATTCTAGTATTTCAAGTTCACCAGTTCCAGATTCTAATAGTATATTATTATTCATATTTTTCCTCACTTTCAAATAGGTATAAACATAGCATTTTAAAATAAATATTTATATTTATATTTCAAGCAAAATGTCCATAACTTTACTTTTAAATGTTAAAATAAAGCTTTAAGTAACAAGTTAAATTTAAAAATAGTAAAATAGAATATAAAAGTGAAATTTTCCAGTAAAATATGGTAAACTATATAGTATATAGTAAAATGTTAACAGCATTATTTAGAGGGTGAAGTAAAATTGATATTAAATGGCGGATGGATAGAAACTACAGAAGGTATGCATACATTTATATTGTGGGGCGAGAGTGGAGAAACTAAGTGCACAAGACGAGGTAGAAAGCCTAAAAATGCACTTCCACTATATGAAAAAATGGCTTCAGTTGTAGAATTGCGTAGCAAAACAAATAATTCAGCAATAGATATAAAACATGGGAAATATAAATATGATGCAATAAAAAAGGAACTTCTAAAAAGAGAAATTAGGGGTATTACTTTTAGTAATTTAGATTCATTTAATTTGATTTTGAATATAGAAAGAGACTGTACGAAGCAGATAGAGTTATCAGGGGAAATAAAGTTTTGGATTACAGTGGCAAAGTTTACTGCTGAGCTAATTATAAAGCATAAGTATTTACCCTCTTTAACCATCGATAGAGCAAAGAAAAAAGTGAATTCTCAGTGGAGATGGCACACAAGCGATCCTGAGTATATTGATAAAAAGAAGGTTTTATGTAGTAATATGCCTACAGAGTGTAAGGCATATTTTCATTTAGATGATCAGCAATTCATATACACAAATAGTAATAAACTGGTAAGTAATTTTATGGATTCTATGATTGACAGTATGGTAAGAAGTAGTTGTAACGAAATAAACAAAGATAATGATTACTTAGAGTATGATTTTAATAATTTAAGTAGTACTTGGATGCATTCTCTTTTTTCAGAATTGCCTGAGATACCGATAGACACAAGTGATCAGGTTAAAATGCTAAATGAGTATAAGAAATGGATAGAACCTATAAAAATTAAAAATAATAATTTTAAATTCCGTACATGTTTCAAAGTTATTCCACCTACAAGAGAAGAGGAGTGGACAATTGAATATTTGCTTCAAGCAAAGGATGATCTTAGCCTTGTGCTACCAGCAAAAATGATTTTTGAAGAATCTGTGGATACAATAACCTATTTAAATAAAAAATTTAATAATCCCCAAGAAAGGCTTCTAGAGGATTTAGCAGTTGCCTCAAAAGTATTTATTCCTATTGAAAGGAGTCTTTATGATGCAGTACCCATAGAGTGCAAGCTATCTATGGAGGAAGCCTATTCATTTTTAAGAGAATCAGCTTATTTCTTGAAAGAAAAAGGATTTGGTATTATTGCACCAGCCTGGTGGAAAAAACCTTCAAGGATCTCTGTTAAGCTAAAGGATAAAAAGCACATTACAAATACTAATTTAGCAGTAAAGAGTACATTCAATATGGATACTATTCTTGAATACGACTGGAAATTGGCATTAAATGGAGAAGAGATAAGTGAGAAGGAATTTGAAAAAATTTCAAATTTGAAAATACCATTTATTCAATTAAGGGGTCAGTGGGTACAGGTTGATATACATCAAATTAAAACACTTTCCAAGATGAAAATGAATAAAGGGTTAAATGGGAAGATTCCTGTCGGAGAATTATTAAGACTCAACTTAAGTGATGAGGAGATAATTCCAGGAGTTACTGTTGATAATATAGATAATCAAGAAGCTGTGGGGCATTTTTTTGAGAAATTGTTTAATTTGAATAATATAGAAGAAGTTGATATTCCATTAGGATTTAGAGGTACCCTTCGTGAATACCAGAAAAGAGGGTTTTACTGGTTAACTTTTTTGCGAAATCATGGTATAGGGGCATGCCTTGCTGATGATATGGGGCTTGGAAAAACTGTACAAAGTATATGTCTTATGCTTTATGAGAGAGAAAAGGGGTTAACGGATAAACCTACTTTAATAATATGTCCTACGTCTGTTGTGGGAAATTGGGAAAAAGAAATTGAAAAGTTTGCACCTAATCTTAAATCAGCAATTCATCACGGAAATAGTAGGTGGAGTTATGAAACTTTTAGCGAGGAAATACATAAAAATGAGGTTGTTATTACAACTTATGCGCTAATGGTAAGGGATAAGGAGTTATTCCAAAAAGAAGAATGGGCAGGGATTATATTGGATGAAGCTCAAAATATTAAGAATAGCGCGTCCAAACAAACTCAATATATAAAAAAACTTAAAGCGGAATATAAAGTTGCATTAACAGGAACGCCGGTTGAAAATAGACTTTCAGATTTGTGGTCTATTATGGACTTTTTAAATAAAGGATATCTATATAATTGGTCAACATTTAGGAGTGAATTTGCAGTTCCTATAGAGCGGGATGGAGATTCTAAAAAAAGTAATAAACTAAAAAAAATAATTGCTCCATTTGTGCTACGAAGACTTAAAACTGACACAAATATTATCAAAGATTTGCCAGAAAAAATAGAGACTAAGGAATATACAGCTTTAACAAAGGAACAGGCTACTTTATATCAAGCTGTGGTAAATGATTGCATAAATAAAATTGATGAATCAGAAGGTATTCAGCGTAGGGGACTTATTATTTCTTCATTAACAAAGTTCAAGCAAATTTGTAATCACCCTGTGCAATTTTTAAAGGACGATGGCGACATTGAAGGACGCTCTGGAAAACTTGAAAGGCTTCTAGAAATGCTGGAAGTTGTTATAGAAGAAGGGGATAGGTCGCTTGTATTTACGCAGTTTGCGGAAATGGGACATATTTTAAAATCAGAAATTGAGAAAAAACTAGGGGTAAGAACACTATTTTTACATGGAGGAACCAGCAGAAAGAAAAGAGAAGAGCTAATTAATGTTTTTCAAGAAGATGGTAATGAGCCTATGGTATTTATATTATCTTTAAAGGCTGGTGGACTTGGGTTAAACCTAACAAAAGCCAATCAGGTATTTCATTTTGATAGATGGTGGAATCCTGCTGTAGAAAATCAAGCAACGGATAGGGCATTTAGAATAGGGCAACTTAAGAATGTCCATGTTCATAAATTCATATGTATGGGAACCTTAGAGGAAAAAATTGATGTTATGCTAGAAAAGAAGCAGGCACTTGCTGAAAGTGTAGTTTCAACAAATGAAAACTGGATATCAGAGATGAGCAATGAGGAGCTTCACGAACTCTTTACATTAGAGCAGGACAACAAAGATTACAATTGATAGATAACATCGAAGGTGATAATTAATAATTGTTACCTAAACATAGACATTGGCAAGGAGGTGGAAACCTGTGGCTGGAAGAATAAGAAATGAATTTGGTAGCAATTGGTGGTCTAAAAAATGGAATAACGCAATTTCGAGCTTTACTATAAGTTCTAGAGTTGACAGTGGACGAGAATATGCAAGAGGTGGAAATGTACTGAGCATAGAGGTTTCAAAGGGGAAAATTGAGGCAGAAGTTCAGGGAAGCAGATTAACACCTTATAAAGTGAATATGGAGCTTGATAGTTTTTCGGAGCAGCAGTGGGGAAAAATCATGAAGATTATGTCTCAAAAAGCTATTTTTTGCGCTAAACTTTTAAATGGAGAAATGCCTGAAAATATAGAGGAAGCTTTTAAAGAAGCCGGAGTTTCTCTTTTTCCCAAAAAACAAATACATTTAGTAACTCAGTGTTCCTGCTCAGACGTTGCAAACCCATGCAAACATATCGCTGCAGTTCATTATATGCTTGGGGTTGAGTTTGATAAGGATCCCTTTGTAATTTTAAAACTGAGAGGCATGGATAAAGATGAATTTTTACAAGCTTTGAGAACTTTAAGAAGTGGAAATGAAGGTGAAAAGGTTAAACGAAAAGCAAAAATACACCGTAGGTCAAGAAAAACTATTGAAGATTTAAAAAGAGAATTTGAAAATTTTAATAAAATAGATGATGATGTATTAAACATGACATTTTCTTATATAACACCCGAAGTTAAGCATGGAGTTATAAAAACATTGGGTATTCCAGACTTTTGCACAAGCACAGATGAGTTTAGGTGCAAAATGGGGACAGCGTATACTAGCGCTGAAGAGGAGACTAGAAAGTATATACATGAAAAGTGATTAATAACCAGTATCAAATAGGCCCAGCTACAAGGAGACAAATTATATGAAAAAACTTTTAAAGTTAACTAAAGGAAATAGATTATTATATATTACAGCAATAATTTCTATAGCAGTAGCTACTTTCATAGCAATGCTGGAGCCTATGGTTATAAAAGTAACAATAGATTCAATAATAGGAAATAAACCAATGGACGTTCCATTACCTATGCAAAAATTGGTTATGCTATTAGGTGGCACAGGTATGCTTTCGAGAAATCTATGGATATGTGCTTTGGGGCTTGTAATATTAACATGTATAAGAGGGGTTTTCTTATTCCTAAGAGGGAATCTTTCTGCTCGCGCTGCTGAAAATATTGCAAGAAATATGAGAGTTAAGCTGTATGATCATATTCAGAATTTGCCATATGGATATCATGTAAAAGCAGAAACAGGTGATCTTATTCAAAGATGTACGTCAGATGTAGATACCGTTAGAAAATTCTTTGCGACGCAAATGGTGGAAATAGGAAGAGCGTTTTTTATAGTAACATTCGCAATTTTAATGATGTTATCACTTAATAAAAAAATGACGATTATTGCCATGGTAATAGTACCAATTATATTTGTATTTTCATATGTGTTCTTTTATAAAATAAAGGATACTTTTGAGCACTCAGATGCACAAGAGGGGGTACTAACCTCAGTGCTTCAAGAAAATCTAAGTGGAGCACGCGTGGTTAAAGCTTTTGGAAGGCAAAAGTTTGAGATTGAAAAATATGAAAAAGAGAATATGAAATATAGAGATTTAAATTTCAAATTAGTAAAGCTACATTCAATTTATTGGTCTACATCAGATATACTTTGTATGACTCAAATTGGTTTGGTTTTAGTATCGGGCATATATTTTGCAGTTAATGGAGAAATAAGTTTGGGCAGTTTGGTGGTATTTAACACATATGAAGGAATGTTATTATGGCCAGTAAGGCAGCTGGGTAGAATTCTTTCAGATATGGGCAAAATGTCAGTTTCGCTTAAGCGAATAACGAATGTTCTTGAAGCGCAAGTAGAACAAGAATATGGAAAAGCACTTAAGCCACAAATTAAAGGTAATATAAGCTTTGAAAATGTAAACTTTGAATACGAGAAAGATAATAAAATTTTAAGCGATATAACTTTCACAGTAAAGAAAGGCGAAACAGTGGCTATTGTTGGACCAACAGGTTCAGGTAAGTCATCGCTAGTGCATCTATTATTAAGACTTTATGACTATAACAGTGGGTCTATAAAGGTTGATGGAGTAGAGCTTAAGGATATTGAAAGAAAGCATATGAGAAGTAATGTTGGAATAGTGCTTCAGGAGCCTTTTCTCTATTCAAGAACTATAAAGGAAAATATCAAAATGGCAAAGATAGACTCTGAAGATATAGAAATTCATGATGCGGCTACAGTAGCTGATGTGCATAATGTTATATCTTCTTTTGAAAAGGGGTATGACACTATTGTAGGAGAAAAGGGTGTTACCTTGTCAGGAGGACAAAGGCAAAGGGTCGCCATAGCAAGGACACTTATAAACAATATGCCTATATTGATATTTGATGATTCACTAAGTGCGGTGGATACTGAAACTGATAGAGTTATAAGGCAAAAACTTAAAAAGAAAAGTGAAAGTAATACTACCTTCATAATCTCACACAGAATTTCTACAGTTATGGCTGCGGATAAAATTATTGTAATAAATCATGGAAAGATTGAGGACATAGGAACCCATGACATACTCATTAAAAAGGATGGTATCTATAAAAGAATATGGGATATACAGACATCGTTAGATTCCATAAAGGATGAAAAGCAGGTGCTTAATGAGTAAAAGGCAGGTGATATTATGGATAGGATAGATGAAAATAAAGCTATTAAAAAAATAGATATAGGTATATGGAGAAAGCTCTTTAAATATCTTACAGAATTCAAAAATGGACTTATATTTTTGGCTTTCCTAATGGTAGGTGTGGCAGGCGTAGATGTAGTAATGCCACTACTTACAAGGTATGCTATTGATAATTTTATAGCAAAGAAAACTATAGACGGGCTTACAATATTTGCATTGGTTTACTTTTGCATAATTGTTTTTCAAGCGTTAAATGTAAGATTATTTATAATGCATGCAGGTAAAATTGAAACGCACTTGGCTTATCATATAAGAAAGCTTGGGTTTAAAAGGCTTCAACAGCTATCTGTTTCATATTATGATAACTCATCAGTGGGATGGCTTATGGCAAGGATGACCTCAGATGTAACAAGGCTTAGTGAAATAATATCCTGGGGATTAATTGATATGGTGTGGGCAATAGTTATGATGACTGGGTTTATAGGAGTAATGCTTTATAATAACGTAAAGCTAACTCTTATAAGCATGAGTGTGGTGCCATTCTTATTTTTAATAGGGATATTTTTTCAAAAAAAAATATTAAAATCATATAGAAAGGTTAGAAAATTAAATTCACATTTAACTGCGGATTTTAGTGAAGAGGTATCTGGAGCTAAAACTACTAAAACTCTTGTTCGTGAAGAAGAAAACTTAAACGAATTTAAACAAGATGCAGGCAATATGAGAAATTCTTCAGTTAAGGCAGCTATGTTCTCTGCTCTCTTTCTTCCAATTGTTATATCTATGGGTAGCGTAGGAGCAGGTTTTGCTTTATGGCTAGGAGGGGATAGGGTTATATCACAATCGCTATCTTATGGTACTTTTGTAATGTTTATTGCTTATACTGTGCAGTTCTTCGACCCTGTAAGTCAGCTAGCTGGAACCATTGCAGAACTTCAGAATGCTCAAGCATCTGCAGAGAGAATTATAGCTTTAATAGAAACTGAGCCAGATATATGGGATAAAAATGATGTAATTGAAAAATACGGAGATTTATTTAATGCAAAACAAGAAAACTGGGAAGAAATACATGGAGATATTGAATTTAAAGATGTGTGCTTTTCCTATAAAAATGGAGAAAAGGTGTTTCAAAACTTTAACCTAAAAGTGAAAAAAGGTGAAACTATAGCGTTAGTTGGAGAAACAGGTTCTGGTAAAAGCACCTTAGTAAACCTACTTTGTAGATTTTATGAACCAAGTAGTGGAGAAATATTAATTGATGGAAAAGATTATAGAGAAAGATCACTATTGTGGCTTCAATCTAATCTAGGCTATGTACTTCAAAGCCCACATTTATTTAGTGGAAATATTAGAGATAACATTATATATGGAAAGCTTAATGCAACCTTCGATGAAATTGAAAATGCATCAAAGCTTGTAAATGCTCATGGGTTTATAAGTAAACTAGAAAAAGGCTATGATACGCAGGTTGGTGAAGGGGGAGGGAATCTATCCACAGGAGAGAAACAACTTATTTCCTTTGCTAGAGCCATTGTAGCAGATCCAGCACTATTTGTTCTTGATGAAGCTACATCATCTATAGATACGGAAACAGAAAGAATGATACAAAATGCCATAGAAAAAGTTTTAAATGGTAGAACTAGTTTTGTGGTTGCCCATAGACTTTCTACCATAGTATCTGCAGATAGAATTCTTGTTATAAGGAATGGAAAGATTACGGAGTCAGGAAATCACAGAGAACTACTAAAAAGAAAAGGTTATTACTATAAACTATATACAAATCAGCTCTTAGAAGATAAGGAAATGGAAAGCAAAACGGTGCTTTCTTAAGAGAAAGCACCGCATAGAAAATTCTGATATAATAAATTATAAATACAAGGGACGGTTAATAACTTTACTAGAAGTTATTAACCGTCCCTTGTATAGTTTAGTATATTACGTATGAGCTCTTACAAATAATAGTTTATATATTTGAATAAGAATTAGAGGCATAAGGGAGAGTCCATATATCATAGCACGTTGGGTTATTGTTAAAGTAGCTACTTCGAAAACTCCCATAAATGGCTTAAAGCTTAAAACAAATTCTAAAAGTAAATAACCTAATATAGTGGCAATCCATAAATATTTATTTGAGAAAACTCCTATTCTAAATATTGATTCTTGTGACCTAGAGTTAAATCCATGGAGCAGTCTTGATAAACACAGTGTTGCAAAGGCCATTGTGCTTGCAACCACAGTATCACCGGTGGATAATCCTATATGGAACGCTGTCATTGTACATAGTGCAATTAGTAACCCTTCAAGTAGTACTTTTATTGAAAAGGATTTATTTAATATAGGTGAGTTTATATTTCTAGGTTTTTCATCCATTATATTTTTATTATGAGGCTCAAGTCCTATTGCAATAGCTGGAAGGCTATCTGTAACCAAATTGATAAACAAAAGGTGCACTGGTGCAAAAGGCATTGGAAGCGCTGCAAGTGAAGTATAAAGCACCGAGATTACAGCGGCAGAATTTCCAGATAATAAAAATTTGATTGAATTTTTTATGTTTGAATATATACTTCTGCCATTGGAAATTGCCTTTACAATGGTTGAAAAGTTATCATCCATAAGTACTATAGAAGCAGCATCTTTAGCAACCTCAGTACCCGTTATTCCCATAGCTATACCAATGTCTGCTTGTTTTAAAGCAGGGGCATCATTTACACCATCACCGGTCATTGCCACTACATTTCCTCTTTCTTGCCATGCTCTTACTATTCTTATCTTATGTTCAGGGGATACTCTTGCATATACAGAAATATTTTCTACCTTAGATTTAAGCTCTTCATCATTTAAGGAATCAATTTCATAGCCTTCTATAGCAACAGATCCATTATTTAATATACCTATTTGTTTAGCTATGGCAGAAGCGGTTATTTTATGATCTCCAGTTATCATTACTGGCTTAATGCCAGCCTTGATACATTCTGCAACTGCGACTTTAGATTCCGCTCTTGGAGGATCCATCATGGAAATTAGACCTACAAATGTCAAGTCATTTTCATCGCATGTATCAATTGTTTTTCCATTTTCTATTTCTTTATAAGCAAAAGCTAAAACTCTGAGTCCACTTTCAGAAAATTCCCTATTTACCCTTTCAATTTCCGTTTTATCATCATCAGTGAGGGTTTTAACTCCACTTGATGTAACAATAGTTATTGTCCTTAATAAAAGTACATCAAGTGCACCCTTGGTTATCATAAAGGTTTTGTCTTTAAGTTTATTTGCTGTACTCATTAGTTTTCTATCGGAATCAAAGGGTACCTCAAAAGCTCTTGGATAGTCTTTTCTGATATCTAGCTCATCCAAATCGTATAATTCACCTAGGTTTACAAGTGCAACTTCAGTGGGATCACCAATCTCTTTGTCTTTAATAGTTACAGCATCATTACATAATAGCGCCATTAGTACAAGATTCTTTTCCAAAAGATTATCATGGTCAAGTTCATCATGAGACAATACTTTTTCATCAACATATACCTTTTGTACAGTCATTTTATTCTGTGTTAGCGTCCCAGTTTTATCTGAGAATATCACTGAAATGCTTCCCAAGCTTTCAACTGCATGAAGCTTTCTTACAACAGCATTTTCATGAGACATTTTTTGGGTTCCAATGGCAAGAACTATTGTTACTATTGAGCTTAAGGCTTCAGGTATTGCAGCAACAGCAAGAGATACAGCAAACATGAAGGAGTCAATAATTGCATAGTCTCTAAATATATTGAGAGCGAAAATAAGAGTTGATATTGCAAGTATAACAAAGGCAAGTTTTTTACCGAAGTTATCCAAATTAACTTGTAATGGAGTCCTCTTTTCCTTTGCAGTTTCTAAAAGGTTAGCTATTTTACCTAGTTCTGTTTTCATTCCAATAGATGTAACTAAAACAACAGCTCTTCCATAGGTTATAAAACTTCCGGAAAACACCATATTTTTTTTATCACCAATTGATACATTATCCTCATTTATTATATTTGTTGTTTTTAAAACGCTTTCTGACTCACCTGTTAAAGAACTTTCATTTACCTGAAGACTGTAGTTTTCAATTATTCTTCCATCAGCACTTACATAGTCTCCTGCATCTAAATATAAGATATCTCCAACCAGCAATTCCTTTGAGGGGATTTCTAGCTTTTGACCATTTCTTAGAACCTTGGCTGTGGGAGAAGAAAGAGCCTGAAGGCTTTTTAAAGATTGTTCTGCTTTAATGTGCTGAAGAGTTCCAAGAATCGCATTTATAACAACAACTACAATTATAACAAGGGTACTCTCAAACTTTGAAAGAAAGGCTGATATTATTGCAGCGCCTATAAGTATTAATACTAAAAAGTCCTTGAACTGATCTAAAAACACCTGTATGTGACTTTTTCTAGCAGTTTCAGTTAATTCATTAAAGCCCTGTTCTTCCCGCCTGTTTTTTATTGCAAGGTCATCTAGTCCTTTGTCATTAACCCCCAGAGTGCTCATCACTTCTTTTGATGTTTGATTATAAAATATTTTCATTATTGTCCCCCTTCTCAAAGTAGGATAGTGTAAGCACTATCTCTGTTTTATTACTATTAAATGAAAAATAGCTAATAAAAATAGATATAAAACTATTGATTATAATAACAGGGCAAAACAAAAAGACTCTACAATTGATAGTTATATCAATTGTAGAGTCTTACTAAACTTTAGAAGTTATCAAAGCCAGGATTTAATCCGTGGTGACGACTTTGAACCTGCTAAAAAAAACAGGAAGTTACTCCCTCTACATATATTATTTTGTAACCCGTACATAATCTTTATACTCATATACTAATATTTTTAAGTGAATTTGTCAACATAAATATATCAAATATTCAATATATTAAGAGATGAAGGTAACTGCAAATGTTAATTATGATAAAAATAAGAGAGTGTAAGTACATAATTTTTAATGACATTTCAGAAGGAAAGTCTCCCACTTCTATAAGCAAGAGTACCTACTATAAGTAGGAGTTACTTACCCTAACAAATAGAAAACTTCAGTCGGAGTATAAATCTCCTTTTGAAGTCGTCAATGCACCTTCTGCGAAGCTGTTGCAGCTCCGTAGAAGATTTAATGGTAATATTTAAAATAAAAAAGTATAAATCATGATATAGTATAAGGGTAACCTTCCGGATACCCTTAAAAAAACAATAAATACATAATGAAATAGGTGGTATAAAGGTTGCAGATTGGGGGTGGAGTATGAATAAGGATATTAATATATTAGTGATAGAAGATGATGATTATATAAATAGTATGTTAGCTAGACTTTTGCAAAAAGATAATTATAACGTAAGACAAGCTTATTCAGGTACAGAGGCTATGATGTATATTGAAAACAATGATTTTCAATTGGTACTACTTGATTTAATGTTGCCTGGAATGAATGGAGACGAAGTATTAAAGGGTATAAGGGAAATTAAGCAAATGCCAGTAATTGTGATTTCAGCGAAAATAGATAAACAAGATAAAATAGATATGCTAAAGCTAGGAGCAGATGATTATATTACAAAGCCTTTTGATATAGGGGAGGTTTCAGCTAGGGTTGAAGCAAATATTAGAAGATATATGGATTTTAATAATAGTGATAATTGTGCGCGGAATTTAACATATAAAGATATAGTTCTAAACAAAGAAACTAAAGAAGTTATTGTAAATAACCAGGAGTTAATATTAACAGCTAGAGAATTTACAATACTTGAGTTGTTTCTGTCTCACACTAAAAAAGTATTTAGTAAAGCTAATTTGTTTGAAAGTGTTTGGGAAAGTGAGTATTTAGGAGATGACAATACAATTAATGTTCATATGAGTAATTTAAGAAGTAAATTACATAAGGCAAACCCTAATGAACAATATATAGAAACAATATGGGGTATGGGATATAAAATATCATAAAAAATAACTAGTAAATACGCTAGTTATTTTTTTATTCTTAAGGTTTTCTTAAGGAGTTCTTTAATTTCTCTTATGCATTGAGTATTAAGATAAATATATAAGAAATAAAAAATTTGGGGGAGTTAAAGTGAGTGAAGTTTTAAGGGTAAGTAATATTAGTAAAGTTTATGGAAGGCAAAAGGTGCTAGATAAAGTAGAGTTATCTATAAATGAAGGAGAAATTATTGGACTTGTAGGTCCGAATGGTGCAGGCAAGACTACGTTAATGAAAATTATTACGGGTCTAGTTAAAAAATATGATGGAGATGTTTATATAAAAGGAGAAAATATAAAAAGTATTAAAAGGTGCAAGACAAAACGGATTGGTTGTGTTATAGAAACACCAGGCTTTTATCCGGATTTAACAGGTTATGAAAATTTACTTTTTTTCGCAGCGGTATCTGGATTAGAAGATAAGAAAGAAATAGATGAAATTATTAAAAAATTAGGTATTGACGGTTATATGGATAAGAAAGTCAAAAAATACTCATTGGGAATGAAGCAAAGATTAGGAGTGGCCCAAGCAGTTTTATCATATCCACCTATATTAATATTAGATGAACCTACTAATGGATTAGATCCTGCAATAGTGCCTCAGCTTAGGAAATTTATAAAGTACATAGCTGAGGAAAAACAAACAGCGGTATTGATGTCAAGTCATATTCTTTCAGAGATTGAGCTTATGTGTGATAAAGTTGCATTTATACAACAAGGCATGCTAATAAAGGTTGAAAATTTAAAGAAAATTAAAAAAGATAATGATGTTGTTGCTTTTAAAACTAGTAAATTACATGAACTTAAAACACTTTTTGAAACTAAAAATTTAACTTATAAAATTTTAGGGGAAGACACTATTCATGTAACTATAAAAGCTTTTGAATTAGAAAGCTTAATTTTAGATGTAAGCTCTGCAAAAATACCTTTTACAGGAGTATATGAGGTGAAGGAAAGTTTAGAAGAAAAATATTTGAGGACTATAGGAGATGAGTAAAATGCTTAAGTTATTAAAGTTATCTTACCTGAATGTTAAAAATATAGTACGTTCGACAGAGTCAATATTATTAATTTTAGCTGCTTTTGCTTATTCTATTATGTGGGTTGTTTTAGTTCAGATAAGATCAATGAAATCATTTCAAATTATAGATCATACTTCTGAATTTGGGCGGTTTCTATTTATTGCAATATTATATATGAGTGTGTCAATTCTTCGAAATGATATAAGATCTAATACTACTAGAACCCTCTTTACAGGAGTTTTTACAAGAGTTGAAATAATGTTTTCTAAAATAATGTCACTAATTATGTTATCTGTATTTGTTTCAATATTAGTGGAATTAAATTGTTTATTGGTAGCTATATTACAATATAGCAAAATAGGAATTTCTGGATTTTTAAGCATAAATCATTTACAAATAATTATTACTTATAGTGCGGTAACATTTTCAATGGGATCGCTAATGATTCTTATAATTTCTATTACTTTTAGCGAAAAGAAAAGCATTTTGCTTATTATATTATTTTTAAGTGCTATAAATTTTTATAATGCTGGATTGATAATTAAAGTCTTTAGGGAACCATTATTTATTGAAAAAATTTCAATTTACGCTAAAACACCTTTTTACATTTGGACAGATTGCACAATGAATTTAACATTGGGAGGAGCCAATAGATACGAATTATTAATAGCTGTAGTTTATGGCGTTATTTTTTTAGCATCTTCAATGTTTATTATAAATAAAAGGGGGATTAAATAGAGGGAGTATTGTTTAACGACATTTCAGAAGGAAAGTCTCCCAATTCTATAAGTGGGAGTTACATGCTATAACAAAAATAAAACCTCAGTGGGAGTCTAAATCTCCTTCAGAAGTCGTTAATATTGCAGCACCGAAGGTGATGATTTGATGGCTATTTTCGTCAAATGTTATAATAATGGAGGGATTAGATTTGAAAAGAATATTAAATGTTCTTACCTTGGAAATGAAAAGAAAAAACTTCATTAAAAACATAGTAATTAGTGTGGTTATCCTTATACCTATATTCCTTTTGCTTTTAATAATAGATAAATCAACATATATTTCTTTTGTAGTACTTACGGCTATTCCATATATATGGTTGACTAGTTTCTGTTTTTCATTAGCACAGGAATTTGAAAATAAGACTGATAGAATAATTTTTACTGGTATATTTAGTAGAAGTGAAATAATTATTTCAAAATTGATTAGCTTTTGTATGATGGCTTTAGTTTATCTTATATTTTATGAAATTGTAGCAGTTATATTTAGTATATATGGTGGACAAGGCACTTCAAATTTATTAAATATTAAAATCTTAGGAAATAATTTGTATGTGTTTTTAATTTATGAATTTACAATAGGTTCTTTTATATTGCTGGTTTCAGCCTGCACAGCTAATGGAATATTTACTGGCATAATTACTTATGTCTTGTATTTTGATTTGATTTTGGTACTACTGGCACAGGCACTATCATCAAGCAAAAATGAAACATTAAAAGGTGTTATAAGAAATTCACCATTTTACAATGCTAATATAGGATTTTATCATTTGAAATACAATTTTAATCAGTCAATAGTGATGCTTATTAGTGGGTCTATATTTCTTATAGCAACTTGCATTATAATTAATAAAAAAAATATGTAAAGAAAGGGTGCAGCACATTATGAATAATGTAATAGTAAAAACTACAGCAGTTTCAAAGATATATAAAGGAATAAAGGTGCTAGATACTGTTGATATGACTATTAAGAAGGGGCAGATATATGGGATTATTGGATTAAATGGAGCGGGTAAAACCACATTAATGAGGGTTATAGCTGGCCTTTGCGTAAAGGATAGGGGAAGTTTGGAGTTATTTGGGAAAAGTGATGAAAGTAATATACAAGCTAGTCGAAGGCGCATGGGGTGCTTAATAGAAATACCTGGAATTTATGTTAATAAGACTGCTTATGAAAATTTAGAAATTGAAAGGATTCAAAAGGGTATACCAGGAAAAGAGTGTATAGAAAAAGTTTTAAATGATGTAGGATTAGTAGATTTAAAGAATAAAAAGGTGAGAAATTTTTCTAAAGGCATTAAACAAAAATTAGGAATAGCAATGGCACTTCTTAGTGAACCAGAATTTTTAATGTTAGATGAGCCTATTAATGGATTAGACCCTATTGCAATAATACAGATAAGGGAGTTATTAAAAAAGCTAAACATTGAAAATGGAGTTACAATGTTAATATCTAGTCACATATTAGCAGAACTTCATCAACTGGTAAATTGCTATGGAATAATTCATAATGGTAAACTCATAGAACAAATTACAGATAGTGAATTAGAGGATAAATGTAAAAAACTTATTCACATTAAAGTAGACGATGCTGCTAAAGCATCAGTTGTGTTAAATACAAAGTTACAAACAACGAATTTTCAGGTTTTACCTAATAATATTATTAAATTATATGATTATGTAGATAATGCAGGGAAAGTGTCGAAGGTCCTTTCAGGGGAAGGAATTTCAGTAGAAGAAATTATGCCTATGGGAGATGACTTAGAAGCTTACTTTACTAAAGTAATAGGTGGTGCATTAAATGCTTAATTTATTAAAAGTTGAATTTTACAAATTGAAAACATCAAAAACATTCAAGTTGATATTAGTATTAATGGTAGTTCAATCAATTTTGTGTCCTATAACATTTAGTAAGGAAATGACGGGAAAACAGGTGCTATTACAGGTGTTTGGTGCACAAGAATTTATAGCATTATACATGCTAATAGGCGCGTTTGCGGCATGTTATATAGGCGATGAATTTAGCACTGGATGTATAAAAAATTTAATTGCCTGTGGACATAAAAGACGGGATATTGTTATAGCAAAAAGTATAAGTTATTATTTTGGCATTGCAATTATTAGTTTAACGTCTCCAATTTTAATTACTATAATAAACACTATTATGAACGGATATGGTGAGGTATTTACTTTGAATTCACTTGCATTTATACTTGAATTATCGTTTCTTATGGTTCTTATATATATTGGCATAGGAAGTATTGCAGTTTTAATATCATTTATAGCTAGAAATAGCATAATTACAGTGGGAGCGTTTATTTTAGTAGATACAGTTAATAGAACTTGCAGAGGTTTAGTTTTTCAAAAATACCTTAGTGGTGAAATTTACACTAGAACTATATTTGGTCAATCATTGTTTTTGGACACGCATTATGTAGAATTTTCACAGGGATTTAAAATAATAGGAGTCGCTATAACAACAATAGTAGTTTCAACATTATTAAGTGTGTATTTTTTTAACAAAGCAGAGATTAAGTGATTTTAGAAAAAAACATATATAGCAAAGGTGGGAGATAAAGTGATATTTATAATTGTAGGACTATTAGTTGCATCGGTGATTTTGTTTGCTCGCTTATTTTATATGAAAAAGCAAGTAATAAGTGTAACAAATCAGCTTATAGATATCAATGAAAACAATATAGATAAAAAAATAACTATAGGTCTTATAAATCCAGAAATTGAAGCATTAACTAAAGTTATTAATGACACTATAAACATGAGAAAACAATGTGAAGCAAGCAAAATTAAATTTCAGAATGATCTAAAACAAAACATTGCAAATATGTCACACGACCTTAGAACGCCATTAACATCAATAAAAGGATATATTCAATTTTTAAAACTAGATAATATAAGTGATGAAGAAAGAGTGGAATATTTAAACATATCGGAGCAGAGGACTAAATCTCTTGAAAGCTTATTAAATGATTTTTATGAACTATCTTTAGTTGAATCCCAAGATTTTGAATTGAATCTTGAAAAAATAAATATCACTAATATATTGCAAGAAATATTACTTGGCAAGTATAGTGATTTTACAAGTAGAAATTTGAAGCCCAATATACAAATACCAAATCAAAACATTTATATAATAGCAGAAAAAAAATCTTTAGAGCGAATAATTGAAAATCTGTTAAGTAATGCTATTAAATACGCAAGAGATAATGTATCGATTTATTTAGAAACCAACTCAAATGTGGTATTATTAAAAATAACAAACACAGTTATAAATTTATCTGTGGAAGATGTAGAAAAGATTTTTGACAGATTTTACATGGCAGACAAAACCCGCTCAGAAAAAGGAACAGGACTTGGACTTTCTATTGTAAAAACATTAGTAGAAAAAATGAATGCAGTCATAATAGCGGATATTAATAATGACGTGTTATGCATTTGTTGTGAATTTAAAAGACTATAAAAATTGCCACCTACATGTAGGTGGCAATTTTATTTCTTAAATAAAATTTTGACTTAATCTTTCAATAACACGGTTTTCACCCATAACCTGCATTACTTCATGTAAATCTTGAGTTTGTGTTTTATTGGTTATTGCTACCCTTACTATTGTGGCAACATCTGATAGTTGACCTATAAATAAATCTGGGTTCTTTTTATAAGTTTTAGCATTTTTTGCATACCCAAGTTCGAGTGCTAGCGCTTTAAGGGTTGCAAACCAGGTGTCATTATCATGGGAATGATCATATACATCTATATAGCTAGTAAGTACTCTTCTTACCTCATCCATTGGTATATGGGTAGGGAAATTGTAACTACCTTTTATGCTGTTTTTATAAAGATCATCAAAGAAATATTCAATATGTTCTTTTACATCTAACCATTTTACAAAATCTTTTCTTGGCTTTTCATTTTCTCTTTCAATATTAAATATTTTTTTAGAATAATCTTCATTTTCAATTAGTTCATTTGCAATTGTAGTATCATAATGTTTAGCCCAATTAAGATAAAGGTCGTATACGGTGGATGCATCCATAGTGGCTATAACATTTTTACTAATATCATTAAGTTTTAAAATATCAAATAGAGCTCCACTTTTGCTCATGTTTTCAAGGGTGATATTAAAGTTTGTGCAAGGTTCATCTTCATGGGTATCTCTCCACTCTTGAAAATTAGAGTTAATAAGATTTACAAGGTACTCAGTTACAGCTATAAAAGGATAACCTTGAGATTTATAAAAATCTACGGAAATTTCAGGGTCGTTTCTTTTACTGAGCTTACGTTTTGATGTCCCATCCATTTTCATAATTGTAGGTATATGAGCGTATTCTGGAGGAGTACATCCTAACATTTCAAATAGTTGCAAATGTATAGGAAGAGACGAAAGCCACTCTTCACCACGGATTACATGGGTTGTTCCCATTAAATAATCATCTACTGCATGTGCAAAATGATATGTTGGAATCCCATTAGTTTTAAGGATCACAATGTCTTGGTCGTTTTCTGGCATACTTATAGTTCCTTTAATTAAATCATTACAAACTACTCTTCGACCTGATTCTTCAGGAGATCTAAGTCTTATAACATAAGGTGTGCCTTTTGATAACTCAGAATTAATTTCATCAAGACTAGAATTTCTGTGAATAGCCCATTTTCCATGATACCCTGTATTAATTTTAAGTTCTTGTTGAGTTTTCCTTGTGTTATCTAAAGCTTCTTCAGTGCAAAAGCAAGGGTAAGCTAATCCTTTTTTTATTAGTGATTTTACAAAAGCATGATATATACTAATTCTGTCGCTTTGTTTATAAGGTCCATATGTACCCTTTTCATTATCAGAATCTACAACTCCTTCATCAAAAAGAATTCCAAAATCCCTTAGAGTGTTAGTGGTGTCTTCAATGGCGCCAGCAACCTCTCTCTTTTTGTCAGTATCCTCTACTCTAAGATAAAATATTCCTTCGCTTTGATGAGCTAGTCTTTCAGATATAAGAGCCGCAAATACACCTCCAAGATGCTGGAAGCCAGTAGGACTTGGGGCATATCTTGTAACCATAGCATTAGGTTTAAGATTTCTTTTTGGATAAAACTCTCTATAGTGTTCTGGAGTTGTGGTTATGTTAGGGAGCAGTAAATCTGATAGTTTTATATAATCCATTTTAATCATCCTTTCTTATAAAAGTGAAGCAATGTACGTGATAATTTAATTAAAAATAAAAAAACCTATCATCCTATAATAGGATGAAAGGTAAACTTATTGGTTATCTTTAAATTGAAATTACAATTACTTTTCTTTTCCATTATAGTTAACACTAATTATACATATATTATCTAGATTGTCAACATACAACAAATTATATTTTAAGCAAAAATTAACAATATATATATATTGGGAGATAACTTGGCGTCAATTTTATAATAAGGCTAGCATTTAGAATTACATAAGGTGTCAAGATGTAGTTGTATAGAATAGAATAGCATCACGAGTGGAAAAAGTATAAGAAGTCAAAGCTTTAGAAGTGCACCTATGGCTACTGAAAAAGCAATAAAACTATACAAATGTCTAGGTTTTGAAAAATAAGGTATAATATATAAAATAAATGAAACATATAATTAGAAGTTATCAAAAGTATAGACTTAAGGGAAAAATATGGAAGTGAGATGATGATATGGGAGCATTGGTTCTGCTAAGCGATTTTACTGAAAAAGATAATGTTTTTTTGAAAAAAAAGATGAAAGAATTATTTTTAGATAAAAAATATACTTTAAGCTATATACCTTCAATGACTGATAGAAATTTAAAGTGTTTTGAAAAAACAAAAAATAAGTTAAGTGAATATGGGAACTTCGAATTTAATTATTTTGATATAGATTATTTTTGTAATATAGAAAAAATAGATAAAATATTTAAATCGGAAGTAATATATCTATCATCAGGGAATACCTATTATTTTTTAAATAGCTTAAAGAAAAGATATTTTATAACTAGACTTAGAAGGTATGTTGAAAATGGAGGTTATGTTATAGGATTAAGCGCAGGGGCAATAATGATGGCAAAAGACATATCAGCTGCACAATTTGGTGATGAAGATATAGTTGGATTATCAGATTTATCATCTTTAGATCTAGTTGATTTTGACTTTATGCCGCATTGGAATCATCACAGTCATTATTTAGAGGATTTAAAGGAGTATTCTAACAATACGGGCAATACAGTTTATACATGTAATGATGGCGATGGAATCATTGTGATTGATAATAAATTGCACTTTTATGGGGATATAAAAATGATAAAAGAAGGTGAAATAAGGAAAGCTTAGTTAAAAGTCGATGTAATAATTTATACATCGACTTTTACTGGAAATATAAAATATTAAATAGTTGCATTAGCAAGTCTAAGTTTAGTCTTATTATTCTTGAAAATTTGATGCATCTCTAGTATTTCTAAAGAAATATAAGTATATTTAATGAATATAGCAGCTGTAATGAAGGATATCATGTCCGATACAGGATAAGCAAGCCATGCTCCAAATACACCCATATCCAAACCACTTACAAAGGCATATACTAGTGGAATAAATACTATTAGTTGTCTAAAAATAGATAATTTTAAAGAGGCTTTAACTCTATTTATAGCTTGGCAATAGGCGATTGATAAATAATATACTCCAATGCAAGGGAATACAGCTATAACTACTTTAAAAGCCTTTGCTGTCTGTTGTATAATGGCAGGATCATTTATAAATAATCCTATAAGTTGTTTTGAAAAGATCATGAATATTGCCCATAATAAAGTTGAACTTACAGATACTGCAATTATAGATGTTTTAACAACTTCTTTTAATCTTGTATAATTTCCAGCACCATAATTATATGCGGCTATAGGTTGCATAGCTGAACTTATACCCATAATCGTCATAAACAAAAACATTGAAACTCTTGTAGTTAAACCAACTGTTACGATGGCCAAATCTCCGCCATAAGAGGCTAGTAAATTGTTTAAGATAGCAGCGACTACGGCATCTGATATCTCTATTATAAAGGTTGAAAACCCAACACATATTATTCCAATTGATACTGCTTTATTAAGGGTTAATTTAAAAGAAAATTTTAATCCCTTTTTTATTTTTATAAATACAATTAAAACATATATAAAAGCGATTATCTGAGATATTACTGTTGCGATAGCAGCTCCCTTTACTCCATATGAAAATATATTTACTAGGAAATAATCTATAATTACATTACAAATTGCTCCAATAGAAGTACTTAATAAAACTATTTTAGTGTTTCCAAAAGCAGTTATAATATAAGATGCAATTAATGTAAAGGATTGAAATAAAACTCCCATTAATATTATACTTACATAATCTTTTGCAAGAGGAAATGTATTTTGCGAAGCACCTAAGCTAAGTAAAATTTTATCTTGAAAAATAAAAATGCTAAAACTAAACACAGATATTATTATAAACATTAGAACTATAGCATTAGGTATAATAATTCTTAAATTTTCAAAATCCTCGTCTCCACAGCTTCTTGCAACGGCGGTAGAAGCACCAATGGCTATAAGCATAGATATAGCTAAAAATAATCTTTGAATTGGAAAGGCTATGGTTAAAGCACCGATTGCATTAGCTCCTATTGATTGTCCCAAAAACATAGAATCTACCATGTTGTACATTTCTGCTACCATTAAAGAAATTATTGCTGGCACGGAAAATTTTAATAACAGTTTCCAGATTTTTTCCTCGCCAAACATTTTATTGCTTTCTGTGACGCTACTCATTGTCATGAAATCCACTTCTCCTTAATCAATTTGTTTCCTTAATATTATTATACGCTGTTATGAATATTTTAACATTCACACAATTGCTACATAAAAAGTACAAAGTTGCTGACATGTGAGAATGGATAATACTTAAATAACACAAAAACACCTTAAAACAGGTGTTTTTGTACTTCTTGAAGAACTATTAAGGTAGAACCATAGCCTTCAATCTTTATTATGTTATTATAAACTGCAGTTTTTTTTGCAAAAGATAAAGAAATATTGGGAGCAGAAATCTTAGTTAGAATTTTCCATTCATCATAACCCAGTCTTTTCGGCTTACCCATGCGTAACCAAATATCGTAAGCTGATCCAACTTTTTCTCCAATTTCATATTTAATAACTTTATAGTCATGCACTAAATTTTTAATGGATAATGATATTTTTCTTTCAGTAATATTTTTACTACCCTTACCTTTAGATAAATCCTCTAACTTAATCAGGGTATTAAGTTCATCACTGTAACTGTAAAGTAAGACCTGGATATCTTCATCTTGCCTTGTGATAATATATCCATCACCTTGGTCTACAACCTCATTTCCTAGTTTTGATAATAAATAATAAGCGTAGTAGGAAGCTTTCTTTATACCATCTAAAGTAAGTAGGCCTGGTGAACCAAAAAACAATTCGTTGTTTAAAATTGAGTTCTCCTCCACGGTATCAAAAGCTTTTAGGGTGAGCAGACTGCTATTGTTGTTAATAAAATTATGAATAATATATGGAAGCATATAGGAAGAATCATAAATAGTATTTATAGCTTTAGGAACATTAAAAGGATCCTCTATTAAATTTTGCAATTTATATTTTACAAAAATTTCGCGAGTAATATTTATGTACTCTACAGATAAATCCTTTGAGGCTTGGAATTTCCACAGCTTTACTACCTCAATTCCATATATATTAGCAAAATATAGTATAAAGCTTTCTAAAAGTTTTATGAAAGAACTTTTATCTTCAAAAGTCTGATTCAAAATTATTAATGGTACAAGGGATATATCCATTAAGAATTCTAAAAGTTTTTCAACTTCATTCCAGTTTAAAAACCTTACATTCTCATTGAAATATATTTTCATTTCTTTTCCAAATAGGTTTTGAACTATACCATTTTTAAAACCTATAGCATCTTGAATAGCTCTTAAATATCCTTGTTCCCGTGCTTTAATAAGTTCTTTTGCTTGTCCTAAATTTATTTTTTCCTTCCATTTATGTTGTAATTCTGTGCTTGGGTATGCGAAATCTGTTTGGAGTTTTATAATTTTGTTAGTATAGTTAAATCTATCATAGTCCTCTAAATAATAAGATAAATACTGAAGTGAGCTAGATAAATCATAAGTTTCTACTTTTTTAAAGCTATCAAATTCTTCCTCTGGTATATGATATTTTTTTCTGAATTGCAGAGGAGTACACTTGTAGTAATCTTTAAAGCTCTTATTATAATACCTAGCATGAGAAAAGCCAACATCCAAAGAAATATCTGAGATTGTTTTATCAGTATCTAATAGTAGTTTAATAGATTCATCTACTCGAACATTATTTACTAAATCTTTAAAAGTTGTTCCAGAGATGTCTTTTATTTGATGACATAAATAGTAAGAACTTAAGTATTCTTGATTAGCTATATCCTGTAAAGTAATTTTATTCATGTAGTTATTATATATGTACTTGATGATTCTATGATACCTCTGAAATTGCATTACATTTTCTTTTAAAGCGTTCTCATAAGTAAGATAGTGAAAGTTATTTATTAAATGGAATAATAATTTTACTAAAACAGCATCTATATGATCGTCAAAGTTTTCACTTTTTTGTATTACCTCGCAAGCTAGTATAGATAAGTATTGCCTTAAAATATCATATTTTTCTTCATGTTGTGCACCTTCTTTACTAGAGTTCGTATAAAAATAAATATTTTTCATATCATCATAATACTTTTCAAAAAATGTAAAATCCAAGTGAAAAATTAAAACCTTATTTTTCTCATTTGAATAAATTCTATGGGGTTCATCACAATTTATGATTTCAAGCTCATGTGCGTATACTTCATAATTCTCTGATTCTATAAGTACATTAATAGTGCCCTCAAGCACAAAGATTATTTCTATAGAATTATGCCAATGGATTGGATAATCCTTTATATTCTCAAGGGAAATGCTTATAGGTAAATCGTTTATATAACTTATATATTCTTTTCTCATTGTAATAACCTCTTCATTAATTATTATGTATAGGTATATTATACATCATGAATTTAAAAGTTATACCCACATGGTAAGTTGCAGGAAAAAATAAAAATATGGAGGGTTAACAATTTACTGAAAAATTACATAATAAATGAATAATATGGAAACAATATTATTGTAATACTTCAAGAATTGATATGTATTTAGAAGTTGTAAGGAGGAGTTAATGGGGAAATATATTTATATTGTTATTTCAAGAACACCAACTTCTACAGGCAAGATAGTTAGAAAATTTTTAAAAGAAAAATATAATCATGCATCAATTAGCCTGGATAAAAATTTAATTCAAATGTATTCCTTTTGTAGATTTTCAATTAGCAATCCCCTTGTAGGAGGTATAGTGAGAGAAAGTGCATTTACGCTTACCATAGGACTTGAAAAAGATGTTCCTATTAATGTATATCGGATACCAGTAACTGTTAGAAAATATGAATTAATAAGTAAATTCATATATGATATATATAATGATACTGAGATATATTACTATAATTTTCTTCAAGCTATTGGGATTATTTCTAATAAGAAGCATGCTGTTTACAAGACATATATATGTTCTGAATTTGTCATGGAAGCATTAAGGCAAGGAGGGATCAAGCTTACTTCATTAGAACCCTATCAGATAACACCAACAGAAATTTGTGACATTATGGAAAAGTTTATTTGTTATTCTGGAAATCTCAACGACTATCCATTTAAACAGAAGGTAAAAACAAAAGAGGATGAGCTTTTCTTTTGTAAAACAGGTTTTCTTTATGAATGGGTACATACGCTTAGACATTTTTGGAAGGTTATATATAGAGATATGAATAGCAAAAAAAATAGTAGTAGGATCTAAATTTAAATTGTTGATAAAGTGTCTTATTTAGGGTAGTAACATATAATGCAAGAATTAAAAATAAAAATAAAACATATAAATCGTATGTATCAATAATTTATACATCTGATTTATATGTTTTTTGCATTGAGATACACTAAAATGTAGATTATACTTTAAATATGAATTTTTAAATTAGGGGGAAAAACGATGGATAATTATCATCATACAATTTCTATAAAGTTGGAATTAAATGAAGAAGAATATGAAGCTATTAAAAGTTTGGAAGCTGCTTGCTATGAAAAACAAAAAATTAATTTGAAATTAGAACTTGGTCTTAAAATGCGCCAAAGAAAAAAAAATGTAAAAAATAAAATTGTTGGAGAGTTCCTATATTATGAAAATGAAATTCTAGTAGGTTATTTAGGCTTATGCAATTTCGGAGGAGCTACAGTAGAAATAAGCGGTATGGTACACCCTAATTTTCGTAGAAAAGGAATCTTTAAAAAACTATATTTAATTGCTAAGGAAGAATGGCAAAGAATATGTCCTCAAGAGGTGTTAATGATATGTGACCATACATCGGTTTCGGGCCTTGCATTTATTAACTCCATTGGAGCAGAATATGGTTGTTCAGAGTATAAAATGTGCTTAAATAAGAAAGTATTAGAGGCTACTCCTAGCAATGTAATTAAACTTAGATTGGCATCAACAAGTGAAGACGCGGTTGAAATTGATAGGCAAAGTTCTATTTATTTTGGAACTCCTAAAAAAGATGCTCATGATAAAGAGGATAAAATGGACATGGAAAAACCGTCAATTAATGTGGATGATAATTTTATTAGTTATATGGCTGAGCTTAATGGGGAAATTATAGGTAAAATTCATATTTGTATAAATGATAATGAGGGGTTTATTTATGGAGTTGGAGTAATTCCAGATTTTCGAAGAAAGGGATATGGACGAGAAATTTTAAATTCTGCCCTTAATATATTAAATAATAAAAATGTAGATAATATTTTTATTGAAGTTTCTAGGTCAAATAAAAATGCACTTGGACTTTATGAATCCTGTGGATTTGAAGAAATTTCTGTAATGGATTATTATGTAGTATATTAAAGCACTAGATGTTCATTATATCTACTGAGGAACATCTTTTTTCATATTGATTTCGATTTAAATCTATTAAATGCTTGTTATTTTACTGATTAAATTTGGAGTTTGTTGAGTGTAACCTTTACTGTATTTAATTCAAGTTTTCTAATTTGGTGTTTTGTATACACCCTTATTTCTTTTTTTGGAACACTTATAGGAGATTTAATCATTATATCTAGGAATGAGTTGGTTAACAAAAGAAAAAATCTATAAAATAATATTTATAGATTTTTTTCTTTGAATTCTAAATATCCATTTTTTCTTAGTTTACAAGAGGGGCAGTCTCCACAACCATTACCTTTTATTCCATTATAACAAGTTAAAGTATCCTCTTTAACTATATCAAGTACACCTAAATCATAAGCCATTTTCCAAGTTTCTGCCTTGTTAATCCACATTAAAGGTGTTTCAATTACAAAATCATAACCCATAGCTAAGTTTAAGGTAACATTTAGAGATTTTATAAATACATCTCTACAATCTGGGTATCCACTAAAATCACTTTGAGATACACCAGTTATAATATTGCTTATACCTCTTTGCTTTGCAAACACAGCTACAAAACTTAAGAATAATAAGTTTCTTCCATCTACGAAGGAATTAGGTACACTATCTTTAGGTGCTGACGTGTCCACCTCTATATCTTTTCTTGTTAATGAATTTGGTGCTAGTTGGTTTAATAGGTTTAAGTCTAAAAAATGATGCTCAACGCCGTGCTTTTTACATATATCCTTTGCACATTCGAGTTCTAATATATGTTTTTGACCGTAATCAAAAGATACAGCTATAACTTCTTTATATCTCGCCAGCGCCCAAAATAAACAAGTTGTGCTATCTTGTCCGCCACTGAATACTACTACTGCTTTTTCTCTATTCATAATTAATACGCCTCCCCTTATTTACTATAAACCCTCTATTTATTTACTATAAAGCATCATCAATTTATTATTTAAAATCACATCAGTATTAAATCTTCCCCTAAAAGTAGTTGACAATGTTTTAGTGCCTGGCTTTTTTACTCCACGGGTCGTCATGCAGGCATGCTCACCTTCTATAATAACAGCCACATCGCGTGAGTTAGTAACCATCTGCATAATCTCAGCTATGTCTGTACCTATTCTTTCTTGAAGCTGTAATCTGCGACCTACCATATCAGCTATTCTTGCAATTTTACTTAAACCAATAATTTTTTTGGTAGGAACATATGCAACTGTAACTTTCATATCATACATTAAAGCTAAATGATGTTCGCAATGACTAAAGATTTGGATATCCTTCATTATTACCATATCACGAGACCCTTCTTCAACTATTAAATCATCAACAAATGTTGTATTAAACATTTTTGAAATTTCATCATTGCTATATCGCATGCCAGCGAATACTTCTTCGTACATTTTAGCTACACGGGTTGGGGTATCTTTAAGGCCTTCCCTTGAAGGATCATCACCTATTGCTATTAAAATACCTTTTATATGTTCTTCAATTGCTTTCGTATCAATTGCCATATTTTACACACCTCTCTTATTTGGATCCCAAATGATTTTATGAAGTTGTACTTGAAGATTAACACCATTCATTTTATTATACTTCATAAATTCTACAATCTCTTCTAGGTCAATTTGTCCGAATACTGGACTAATATATACATTTGTTTTGCTAGTTAGCTCATATTTATCTATTATAAATTTGGCCTTTTGTAAATCTGACCTGCTGCCAGATACAAATTTAACTGTATCTTTATAACTTAAATATTTAAAGTTATTTAAAGTCATTTTATCTTCCATATTACTTGAAGGTAATTTATAATCCATATTAAAGCTTGGTGGATTTTCTATACTTAAAAATTCATCTAAAATAACACTACCATTAGTTTCTATTTCAACATGAAGCGATCTATCGCTAGAGAGCGTTTGTAATAGTTCTATAATTCCTTCTTGAAGCAGTGGCTCACCACCAGTTAAGGTTATATTTCTAATTTTAGTAGATTTTATATATTTGTATATCTCAACAGGCGTCATGAAGTCATAACGAACATTTTCATTATTGGCCCAGGTGGTATCGCAATAGCTACAATGTAAATTACAGCCTGCAAATCTTATAAATACTACTAGTTGTCCTGACAGAGGACCTTCTCCATTAACACTTATAAATTTTTCAACTACTTTGTATTTCATTTTAACGTGCCCCGCTTTCTTCATATGATGCACTATTAGTAGGCGTTTCATAAACCGTAGTTTTTTTTACAAGATAACCTTTATCTTTCATTAGTTCAAAAAAAAATGATGCAAAGTTTTCAGCTGTTGGTCTAAAATCAACCAGAATTACATTAAAGCCATCTTGCTTTAGACAATTTAAGGTTTCGCTTCTCATGGTATCTTCTTGCACTATTAAGGCATGGTCATAAGAATCTACCATATCTTTAACATCTTTTTTTAGATCACCAAAATCTATTATCATGCCGTCAAGTTGTCCGCCTTGTGCCAAGGTTTCTGATTGAACGTAAACTTCAACTTTCCATCTATGTCCGTGAATATTTGAACACTTTCCTTTATAACCAGAAAGAAAATGTGCACTGTCAAAGCTGTGTTCTGTCTTTAAAATATACATGGGTTCACTCCTCTTAATATTTATGTTAATATCCTTAATATTTCGAAAAAATCATTTTATTTTTCATGTTTATAATTTTTTGTAAATAAAAAAGGGCATAATCTACCCTCATACAAAAAAAGCTACCTAAAACGGTAGTTACGTCCTAGTTTTGTTTATAGACAGGATGGTTTAGAACTGTCTTATTAGGTTTTATTATTACTAATTTTACTATAAGTTATGAGGTATGTCAACTCAATATAAAGTTTACTTTAAACTGAAATTGTGTAATAATATAAAGTTGTAAAAGCATATTCAATTATAGTATCATGGAGAAATATTGGGTATAATATATCTAAAAAATAATGTTGTTAGTGAGGAGTAAAAATGAAAATAGGATTTGATCAGAAAAAATATTTAGAAGAACAATCAAAATATATTTTAGAAAGAGTTAATAATTACGATAAATTATATTTAGAATTTGGGGGGAAACTTTTCAATGACCTTCATGCAAAAAGAGTTTTACCAGGATTTGATGAAAATGCAAAGATTAAGTTACTACATAAATTAAAAGAAAAAGTTGAAGTCATTATTTGTGTATATGCAGGAGATATCGAGCGAAACAAAATTAGAGGGGATTTCGGTATTACATATGATGTTGATGTTTTAAGATTAATTGATGATTTACGTGAATATGATCTTGATGTAAATAGTGTTGTAATAACCAGATATGATGGGCAACCAGCAACTACGATTTTTATAAATAAGCTAGAGCGTAGAGGAATAAAAGTATACAAACATAGGGCAACCAAAGGATATCCTACAGATGTAGATGCAATTGTAAGTGATGAGGGATATGGCAAAAATCCATATATTGAAACAACAAAATCTATTGTAGTTGTAACAGCACCAGGGCCAGGAAGTGGCAAGTTAGCTACTTGCCTTAGTCAGCTTTATCATGAACATAAGCAAGGCAGAGCAGCCGGTTATTCAAAGTTTGAAACCTTTCCAGTATGGAATATTCCTTTAAAGCATCCTTTAAATATAGCCTATGAAGCTGCAACAGCGGATCTTAACGATGTAAATATGCTGGATTCATTCCACTTTGATGCTTATGATAAAATATCCGTAAACTATAATCGCGATATTGAAACTTTCCCTGTACTTAGGCGAATTATAGAAAGGATAACAAATGAAGAAGCTGTTTATAAATCTCCAACAGATATGGGAGTTAACAGAGTAGGCTTTGGAATTATTGACGATACGGTTATTAAAGAAGCATCTAGACAAGAGATAATAAGAAGGTATTTCAAAACAGGATGTGAGTATAAAAAAGGTTACATAGATAAAGAAACCTTCGAGCGGGTAAAGCTTCTTATGGAAGAGCTTAATTTAAAACAGCAAGATAGGAAAGTTGTTATTCCTGCAAGAGAACGCTCGTCGGCTTTAAAACAATGTTCGAGTAAAAATGAAACTTGCCCAGCAATGGCAATGGAGCTTAATGATGGAACAATAGTAACTAGTAAAAGTTCATCTGTAATGGATGCAACAGCTGCCATAATTTTAAATGCTGTTAAATATTTTGCAAATATAAATGACGAGATTCACCTTATTTCTCCAGTTATACTTGAGCCAATTATAAATCTAAAATCAAAAACATTAGGTAGTAAGAAACCAGCTTTAGATTGTGAAAATGTGTTAATTGCCCTTAGTATATGTGCTGCTACAAATCCAACAGCAAAGGTAGCCATGGATAAATTAGTAATGCTAAAAGGATGTCAAGCTCACTCAACTACAATTATAAGTACAAATGATGAGCAAACTTTTAGAAAACTTGGCATAGATATAACCTGTGATGCAGAATATGCAACTGAGAGTCTTTACTATAACAATTAGTTATTTTAAATACCTTGTTTCTAATAACATAGAAGTAAAAGCTCACTCTATCAAAGTAGGGTGGGCTTTTATGATAAAAAAAGAGTAAGTTTATAAAAACTTATCTCCATAATAGCAACATCCAATGGCTCCATTAAATTGTGGATGCTCAATTGATACTATCTCTTCATAATCTTCTTTTAAATATTTTTTTAGTGCGGTATTATTAGCAACACCACCAGTTAAAATTAATTTTTTACCTTTAAATCTACTTAAAAGAGGTTGAAGTCTCTTGTATAGAGAATAGTTAACACTGGAACATAAGTTTTCTATACTTACACCTTCAGCTATTTTTCCAATTAACTCTGACTCAGAAAACACAGCACATGTTGAATTAAGTTCTATAGGATTTTCATAATTCACACTCATGTCATCAAGAGATATTTCAAGTACATTTGCCATATTCTCTAAATATCTACCACAGGAAGCAGCACATTTTTCATTAAGCTCTAGGTCAGTGGTGATGCCTTTTTCTACTTTTACAACCTTAACATCTTGGCCACCTACATCTAAAAGTATAAAATCTTTTAAGCCAGTTTGATAGAGCCCCCCATACACGTGGGCTTTTATCTCATTTATTGGTGTGAATAACAATAAGTCAATATTATTTCTTCCGTAGCCTGTAGATACTGCCTTATCAATTTGCCTAATATCAAGCTTATCTAAATTAACAATAATCTTACCATCAAAGTCGCAGTAATTTCTGTAAAAGCTCATGGTACTTACTTTAGCCTTCTGTATTATCTTATTATTTTCCATTAAAACAATTTTAACCTCGCGGCTTCCAAGGTCAATTCCTAACACTCGCATTTTTCAGCCTCCTTCAAATCTAGTAGCATATCAAGAAAGGCTTCTAACCTAAGTTTTGTTCTTGCATCTAAGATATTTAACTTGTCACCTTCGATATTTAATATGGGTATATCTAGTTTTTCTTTTAAAATAATATTTTCGACTGCTCTATAGCAAAAGGCTTGAGTGTAGTGAATTATTCCATCTAGTTTACGTTCGTCAATTTGCGTTTGTAACTCTTTGATCCTAAAGTCAGTATCATAAGGATAAGTGTAGTCATAATATTGCTGAAATATATTTAGTGATTTATCTGCTCTTGGAAAAGCAAATTCTCTTTGAACTTCATTGTATACAAAATTAGCATTAAACTTCTCAACAAATTCATAGATATCGCAAGTCATGGGAGGAACCCCTATATATCCAAGTCGTAGTTTTCTAATTACTGGTTTTTTATTTTTAATATAACAAATAGATTTTTTAAGTTCGACTTCAAAGGCATCTATATCTCCATTAAAATCACTTAAGCTTACTTGATATAGATGATTTTCAAAACCAGTTACCTTATTATGGATATGTGTTAGTTCATCAATTGTTTTAGCTAAGGCTCTAATTTCATTTAGCCTTTTTCTAACTACTTCAACTTCTTCAATTGTTACATTAAAGATACTCATAAATTTATTTATTTCGTGTTCTACATCATCTAATTTGTGACTGTGTGGAAAGGAAAAGGGATAAACTTTTATTCCTTTTAACGTAAGCACTTCAATAAGGGCTTTGGTATTAGAACAGTCGCCCTCCACAACTCCGATTATCTCTTTGATGCCGTTTGCTAAGCACGCTCCATAAATTCCCTTTATCCAAGTGCACAAGCTTTTAGGAAAGCCATCTTTTTCTGCAATGTCTATATATTTCAAATAGTCCTTAGAGGTTATAAAAACATTATTTAAATCTACAGGGGTATAACCCGCCGCAATTAGAACCTCTACAGGTACGGTAGTTGTTAAGCCTATTTTCTTCATTTTAAATCCTCCTAAAAAATAAAAAAGGGCGTAAAACGCCCTTAACGTCCTAGTTTTGTTTATAGACAGGATGGTTTAGAACTGTCTTATTTAAGTTTTATATTAATAAAGTTTACTTCATATAATTAAGTATGTCAATTAGACATTATTTCTACGTACATAAATAAAATTTAAAATATTATTGAAAAATATATTGACGCTAACGTTACGTTATAGATTATTATAGATTTGTAGGGAAGAAAATAGAGAAGGGATTTCTAGGGTAACGACACTTTAGTTTATGAAGATGCAAAGCTGATTCGGTATTGATGATGATTAATAAAGAACGAAGGAGATGATTTTATGTCCTACAAAATAAAAGAAGTAGCTGACATGGTTGGAGTAAGCGTACGTACACTTCATCATTATGATCAAGTAGGTATTCTAAAGCCAGATTCTGTAACAACAGCAGGATACAGACTTTACACTGAGATGGACATTGAAAGATTACAGCAAGTTTTATTTTTTAAAGAACTGGATTTTACTTTGCAAGAAATAAAAGAAATTTTAGATAATCCAGGTTTTGATAGAAAACATGCGTTAATGACACATAAAGAGCTACTGATAGAAAAAAAGAAGAGACTTGATAAGATAATAAAATCTGTAAATAAAACTATAGATTCCATTGAAGGGGGAACAGATATGAATAAGAAGGAAATGTTTGAGGGATTTGATATGACTGGAATAGAGGCACATAAAGAAAAATATGCAGAGGAAACAAAGCAAAAATATGGTAACTCTGATGAATACAAGGAAAGCGTGAAAAAAACCTCAAAGTACACAAAAGATGATTGGGCCAGAATCAATACAACAAGTGGACAAATTTACAAGAAAATCGTAGATAATATGGATAAAGGTGTAGAACATTCAGAAGTTCAAAAGGCAGTAGGCGAGCTAAGACAGCAAATTACAGATAACTTCTACAATTGTACTATAGAAATATTTAGAGGACTTGGAGATTTATATGTTTGTGATGAACGATTTACAGCTAATATTGATAAGTATAAAGAAGGTCTAGCTAAGTTCTTAAGTGAGGCAATGTATTACTATTGTGATAAGGCAAAAAAAGGTGTCACCCACTTGGAAAGTAGCAAGTAAAGAAAAGGGACAGTTAATAATTTGTATAAATTATTAACTGTCCCTTTGAAAATTTCATTCAGGTTTTGTTTTATAATTTGATTGTAACATGTATATTGGAATGTTATTATTAGATTGTAAAACTTTAAATTTCGTTGCAAGGATAAATATTACAAATATAAGAACTAACAAATTAAACAAGTATAATAAATGATAGTATTTCAAAATGAAAAGGGGGATAAATTTGTTTGTATTAATTAAAGGTATAGGATTATTACTTTTTACATTGTTCTTGTTTTCACTTTTTAGTTTAAAAATGCCTAAAGGTCAAAAAGCTATGTCAGGCCTGGCAAATGCTGCTGTAGCAACATTTTTAGTAGAAGCGATACATAAATATATAAGCGGAAATTTATTAAACATTAAATTCTTGGGTGAAGTAGGCGCTTCCTCAGGAAGTATGGGTGGCGTAGTTGCTGTAATATTAGTTAGTATAAATATGGGGTTGAATCCTATATATGCTGTAACAGCTGGTGCTGCAGTATTTGGGTATGGTATTCTTCCAGGCTTTGTAGCTGGATATATAATTGCATTTATCGGCCCAATTTTAGAGAAAAAGCTACCCAAAGGACTAGATATAATAGTTGGTGCAATTTTGATTGCACCACTTGCTAGGGGTATCGCTTTAGTGGTAGATCCAATAGTAAATTCAACTTTACTTAGTATTGGAAGTATGATAACTGTCGCTGCTAATCAATCCCCTTTTATTATGGGGTTCTTATTAGGTGGAATTATGAAGATGATATGTACATCTCCTTTAAGTGCTATGGCACTAACCGCAATGCTTGGGTTACAAGGTCTTGCAATGGGGATAGCATCTATTGCCTGTGTTGGTGGAGCTTTTTCAGATGGTATAGTATTCAAAAGACTTAAACTTGGTGATAAAAGTAACATAATAGGTGTGATGCTTGAACCGCTAACACAGGCTGATATAGTAACTTCAAATGCACCTCCTATATTTTTTTCAAACTTTATAGGAGGTGCACTAGCTGGTTTAAGTGCTGCTTATTTTAAAATAATAAATAATGCTCCAGGTACGGCTGCACCTATTCCTGGATTATTAGCACCATTTGGCTTCAATGAACCTAAATCAGTTATTTTCGCTATATTATTTGCCATATGTGGTGGAATTATTGGTGGGCTCTTTGGTTCTACTGTAGTTCTTAATATTAGAAAGAAAAGAAATAAAAAAGTAGAAAAGAAGATGCTGTAGCGTAAAGTAGAAAAATCAGGGACAGTTAATAATTTTATAAATTATTAACTGTCCCTGATTTTGGTTTATTATTCATTAATCGCATATGAGGCATTTACAAAATAATTAATCTAGTATTTGTACGTTTAAGTATTTAACGCCCCAGTTATTAACTTCTTCAGGGGTGTTGAAAAATACATCTATAAAGTTACCCTTTATTGCAGAACCAGTGTCCGCAGCAATTGCATTGCCATAACCTTCAACATATAATTTTGTTCCTAAAGGAATGACATTAGGGTCTACAGCTATTGTACTATAGCCATTTGGATTTCGCTCTGTCTTTCTTCCAGAGGCAGTATAAGTATTACCTGGAGAATCTGTCGAATAGGCAGTGGCCTTTACACTAAAAGACCTACCAGAAGATGCAGTAGCTTTTAAATTAGCAGCCCTTGAAGGAGCTGAACCATTTTGAGGATTCACAGAACTTTTTAAAGATTCTCCTCTTGAAGGGGTTATGGGTGACAAAGTGCCTTGAGCTATAATCTTACTCTGAGGTTCTTTAACTACAGCTTCTTTAACAACTTTTCTAGTTACTTCTTTCCCATTCTCATAAGTTACATTTAAAGTAATACTTTTTTCGCCTTTTGTTCCGTTTTGTACAACCTTACTTTGAGATTTTAATGTATCGCTATCCTTTTTAATAACAGTTTTAAAATCAATGGGTTTTGTCTGTTTTAGTGTTTCTATTTTAACTCTAGTTATGGTAACATCCATACCTTTAGATAACTTCGTTTTTACTGATGGTGAAATCTTATCAGTAGGGCTTAAAACGATTTTTTCTGTAGTTAACATTCGGGCGATATCTTTTTCAGCAGACTTTACGTTAAGCTCTTTATTGTCTACTAAGACTTTAATATTTACAGCGCGATCTATAGTTATAACATCATTGGTAGTTATTTTTGAATTTAAAGATTTGTCAATCCTATCTTTTACTGCTATATTTATACCAGCTTTTTCTAAGGCGCTGTCAAAAGTTTTTTGGTAAGTTACTAATTTAGTAGGTTTGCCATCTACAACCACTGTAATATTTTTTCTGATAAAGCTCATGAAAACAGTTAAAGTTGCAAGTATGGTGATAAGAATAGATCCAATAACAATTTTTGTTCGCTTATCTTTCATAAATTTAAGCAGAATATCATCTCCTATTATAAAATTCAGTACAAAGCATCTACAAAAAATAATACTAATCATTCTAGTCTATTTTTTTTGATGATTAAGTACTGGTGTCAGATGCCCAAAATACAGTAATCTTAAACATATTATAGTTAAAATCACTCTCAAAAGATGCATGAGAAGTAGGGGAATCATGTATCTGTACCAATATATGGAACGATAGAATATTTCAACAATATTGTAGCACGTTTATTTGTGGGAGGCAACTATTTTTTTGTTGCAAGTAGGTTGTAGAGTGCAAGCAACTCATTTGTAGCGTGAGCGGCACCATGCTATAATATGACTATAAATATTTGAACAAAATTATACAAGGCCTCAGAACGATATCTAAAAGATTACAGTATTTGCAAGGTAACTGTGCAAGCACTTGTGAATATGGTAAGGATATCAAAAGGTGCTTTTTATATATTTATGAATCTAAAGAAATATTATTCTTCGAGGTACCTCAAAATTTTCTCGAAAAATATGACAATAAGTGATATAAACAATTAGTGAGGAGCATTTATGAAATTAAAAGAGCTTGAGAATATAGTATTTAAATCATCTTCAGAGCTTATGAGAAGTGAGGGAGAAAATGCGTTTAATAGTGGATTAGTTATTAAGATTAAAGGCAAGAAAATAGAAAATATATATCATATTTATGGTCGCGTCAAGAGTGATACTCAATGGAGTGAGTTAAACACGCATATTAAAATAGATTTATTAAAGAAAAAATTGGATGGTATAAAATGTACTTGTGAGGATTTCAAAACAGCATCTAATGTGGGATATTTATTTATGTGTAGCCATTTAACGGCTACAGCATATAGTTTTTTTAGCATAACTGCAAAAAAAAAATGTGAGAAAAATGAAAAAACGGAAAAGTTAAAAGAAGATAATTCAAATAATCAGGGAAGCGAAAGTATTATAAAGTTAGTTCGTAAGGTTTCAAAAGGCCCAACTTATTATGAAGCGCAATATGCAATAGGTAAGGAAAAAATAAAGATAGAGCCTAAGGACTTGAGAACTTTTTTAACTGGGACTAACCATAAGAAAATTAAGCTAAACTATGATAGTTTTGAGTTTGAAGCTCCAATAGTGCTAAAAGATTTACCACTAAACTTTACATTAAAGATTAGAAACGAATATTTTGTTTTAACAACTCATAGGCAGTTCCCAGTATCATTAAATGATAAAAATGATGTGTATTTATTTAATTGGAAACTTTATATACCATCAAAAAATCAAGTTCGAAAATATGTTGCGTTATGTGAAAAGTTAAAAAAAAATGGTGAAATTCTATACCCCGGCGGAATAGAAAACTATAACAAAATTATCTCATTTTTAAGTAGTATTTCAAATAATATTAATATTAGTGAAGAGATAAGAGATTTTGCGGCGAATTTCATAAAACCTGAGTTTCACATATATGAGATAGACAGTGATATTTATTGTGATATAGAAGTGATTTACGGTAATGATAAAATAAATATATTAAAGAAAGATAAAAGTAAAAATATAATTACACGTAATTATAAAAAAGAAGACAAAATACTTATGGAACTAGAAAAGTATAGGTTTATAAAAAGAAATGAGAAGCTACTTTTTATAGGCTCAGATGAGCAATTATTTGACATATTAAGTAAGAGCGAGAAGAATCTACATTCTCTTGGCGATGTTACATTTGGAAAAGGGATTAAAGACAGGAAAATATATGATTTCACGGCTATTGAAGCAGAAATTAAAGAAAAGGATGGCTACTATGATTTTTCCTACGGTATACATGATATCGAAAATAAAGAATTAAATAGTGTACTCTCTTCATTTAAGCAAAAAAGAAGGTTTTATAAAACTAATAATAATAACTTTTTGGATTTTAAAGATGCGGGAGTTAAAAATTTCTTTGATTTAATAGAAGTGTTTAATATTAATAAAAAAATAGAAAATGGATTAATGCATATGGATAAAGGTAAGGCATTATATTTAAATGAAAAGATGAAAAACAAGGGTATTCAGTTTGTAAAAGGTACTGAAGTGTTAAATGATATAGAAAACGCTTTATTGGATATAAATAATATAGATATAAGGGTGCCAATGAACTTAAAAGCCACACTTCGTGAATATCAAATAGATGGTTTTAAATGGCTTAAAAGTCTAAGTCGGTTAGGATTTGGAGGGATATTAGCCGATGAAATGGGACTTGGTAAAACAATTCAAACAATAGCTCTTCTATTATCAGAAGAGAATAAAAAATCTATTATTATTAGTCCAACTTCCCTTATTTATAATTGGAAGGCTGAACTAGAAAGATTTTCACCTAGTCTAAATGTAGCTATTGTACATGGCGAAAAAAGCCGGCGACTTAAATTGATTCATAGTTTAGAGGAGTATGATATAATACTAACAACCTATGGAACTTTAAGAACAGATATAGGGTTATATGAGGATATTAGTTTTGATTATTGTATTATAGATGAAGCCCAAAATATAAAAAATCATTTAGCACAAAATACAAAGGTTATTAAAGAAGTTAAAGCTAAGGTAAGATTCGCATTAACAGGCACTCCTATTGAAAATAATTTAATAGAACTTTGGTCTATTTTCGATTTTATAATGCCCGATTATTTATACTCTAAAGAAATTTTTGAATCAAAATTTATAATTAATAAAGAAGGTGATTTAGAAGAACTTAAATTGCTAATTAAGCCTTTTCTCCTAAGGAGAACAAAAAAAGAAGTATTGAAAGAACTACCAGATAAAATAGAAAAGAAGTTTATAGTTGAGATGACATCAGTTCAAAAGGCTGTATATAAATCTTATACTAAAGTTGTCAGGGATAAAATGAAAAATAATAACGGTGATGATAAAATAGAGATTTTTTCTTGTTTAACTAAGTTGCGACAAATTTGTTTAGATCCTTCACTTGTAATAGATGAATACAAAGGTGGAAGTGGAAAGCTGAAAATTGCAACTGAGCTTATAGAAAAGCATATGGAAACATACGGAAAAGTGTTATTATTTTCTCAATTTACGGCAGTACTTAAAAATATAGGAGAGAATTTAAATGAAAAGGGAATTCGGTACCTTTATTTAGAGGGAAAAACAAAAGCAAAGGATAGAATTAAACTGGTAGATGAATTTAATAACAGTTGTGAATCATTAGTTTTTTTAATCTCGCTAAAGGCAGGGGGAACAGGTCTTAACTTAACCTCTGCAAATTTAGTTATTCATTTTGACCCTTGGTGGAATCCAGCAGTAGAGAATCAAGCAACAGATAGGGCTCATAGAATTGGTCAAAAAAATGTAGTAGAAGTGATTAAGTTAGTTACTAAGGGGACTATAGAAGAAAAGATCATTCTACTCCAAGAAAACAAAAAACATTTAATAGACAGTGTAATTACAGGGGAACTTACAAGTAGTGATATTCTAGGCAAACTTACAAAGAAAGAACTTCTGGAAATTTTTAGATTTTAGGGTTTAGAGTGAGGGTGCCACGCGCTAAAGATAGCACCAAAAGGAGATATAAAAATGTACGTAGAGTTTAATAATAAAATTGTAGATAGCAAGGATATAAAAGATATAATTGAAAAAAATACAGAATTTAAAGTAGTTAAAGACATGAGTAAAGGTTCAAAGAGAAATGATATATTAGCTTTTAATTTAAGTGTAGAAATAAATACATTAAATGACCTAATGGAAGGTGAATTTAATTTAAATGAATTAACAGAAGATGAATTATTCGATGAATACTTATCACTGGCAGAAGAAATTGCAATGGACATTGAAGAATACGTTCCTGACGGTGCTATTATGGACATTAAGTCTTATAAATGGGATAAATCAGATGATGGGATAAAGTTAGTTATAATTATAGCATCAGAAGATACTACAGAATTAAAATTAAAGGATATTATGAGGAAGCTTATAACACAAACGGAGTAGTAATAAACAAACTAATGAAAGTAAGTATTAAATGGTTTTTAATCATAGCTATTCGAATACTAAACTACAGTTGACAAGAGAGTCTGGATAATCGATAATAGTATATATGAAGTAATTAACATAAATTTAAAAAAATGGAATAATAATAAAGAAAACAGACTAAATATATTGTGGAGTATTATTGGGGGGCGTAAAAATTCATGGATATGTACCCATTATTTACAATTGCTTTAGCATTATCTTTAGATGCTTTTGGAGTAGCTTTATGTATAGGATTAAACAATCAAACTAGATTTATAAATAAGGTAGGTTTTACAATTTCTTTTGGACTATTTCAATTTTTATTATCATATATAGGAGCTTATGCAGGCTTCCTTTTCAATACATATGTAGCTTCAATGCCTACCATAATTGGTGGTATGATTATATCTTTCGTTGGAGTGATTATGATTAAGGAAGGCTTTGAAAATCAAGGGAAGTGTCCACTGCTTAAACCTAAAATGTATTTTGTTTTAGGGATATCCGTAAGTATAGATGCAATGGTGGTAGGATTTACGGTATTAAATAATATAACAAATGCTATATTATTAAAAAATACACTATTCATTGGGGGAATAACTCTAGTAATGTCAATAATGGCCTTTGTAATTTCTAGATACCTAAAAAAAATAGAAATTGTAGGAAAATATGCAGACTACATTGGAGGAATAATCTTAATAATTTTCGGTCTAAAAATGATGTTTTTTTGAAAGGGAGGATGATATAAATGTTAAACAAATTAAAGGATTTAAATTCATTTAAGGCATTTAAATATTTTAAAGAGATGAACGAGATCCCAAGAGGTTCCGGCAATGAGAAAGCTGTAAGTGATTGGTTAGTAACCTTTGCAAAAGAACATAATTTGAAAGTTATCCAAGACACCGCATTAAACATTATAATTAAAAAGCCTGGTACGCAAGGTCGAGCTAATGCTCCAAAGGTAATACTTCAAGGTCATATGGACATGGTCTGTGAAAAAAACATAGGGATAAAGCATGATTTTTTAAGAGACCCTATTGAGTTTATTGTAGAGGATGATTTTTTAAGGGCAAATGGGACTACACTAGGCGCGGACGATGGAATCGCAGTAGCATTAAGTCTTGCAGTACTTGCGTCTAATGATATACCGCATCCACCAATAGAGTTATTAGTAACTACAGAGGAAGAAACGGGTATGGGCGGAGCTCAGGCAATAGATCCTAAGAATTTAGATGGAAGAATATTAATAAATATAGATTCAGAAGAAGAAGGAAAACTTTTAGTAAGTTGTGCAGGGGGAGTGCGTGAAAAAATAAGGCTTCCAATAATTTGGGAAGAAGCAGATAAAAACTTTATAAGCTGTGAAATAAGACTAAGAGGATTAAGAGGCGGCCATTCTGGAATGGAAATAAACAAAGAAAGAGGAAACGCTAACAAAATTATGGGACGTTTTTTAATGGATTTAAGATCAGTTATAGATTTTAAAATAAACTCTATAACTGGAGGAGCTAAAAATAACGCAATTCCTCGTGATGCTGATGCTATTATATTGTTTAGAGAAAATGATAAAAAAATAGTTAATGAAAAAATATCACAGTGGAATTCTACATTGAAAAATGAATTAAATACTATTGATCCAGATGTTGATTTAACTATTAAAATATTGGAAAATAAAGTAAATAAGATTTTTTCAGATGACACCGCTACAAAAGCACTTCAAATACTTTTCTTAATTCCAAATGGAGTTAAAAGTATGAGTATGGCGATTGATGGATTAGTGCAAAGTTCAGCAAATATAGGGATTCTTACGACGAGTGATGAAAATATAGTATTTGACTCTGCAATAAGAAGTTCTGTAAAGACTTTAAAGAAAGCAATATGCGATGAAACTATAGTGCTTGCAGAAATGGCAGGAGCAACTATTGAATTTGAATCTGAATATCCAGAGTGGCAATACAATCCAGATTCTAAAATAAGGAGTATACTAGAGAAAGCATATACTGATTTATATGGTAAAATGCCTGAAATAGCAGCTATTCATGCAGGCCTCGAGTGCGGATTATTTAGTGAAAAGTTTGAAGGAGATATTGATCAAATATCTTTTGGACCAAATATGTATGATGTACACACACCGAGTGAACACCTAAGTATTTCATCAACAGAGAGGACATGGGATTACTTAGTAGCAATATTAAAAGAAATAAAATGATCAGGTACATGAAATAGATAAAGCTACTTTAGTAGATAAAGCTACTTTAGTAGATAAAGCTATTTTAATGGCTTATAAAAAGGCTCCTACTTTTGTAGAAGCCTTTTTATAAGCATTGCTTGTATTCATGACCATATTGAGGTATATTATAATTGTTATAATAATGTAGTAAGGTGATGTATATAGATGAATATAATTTCATATTTAAAAGAGAATAATATTAAAGTAACTAATGCAAGAAAAAGCATATTAGAAATTATAATTTGCAGTAAAGATGCTATAAATGCAAACCTAATATATGCTCTACTTAAAAAAGAGAATATAAAAATAGATTTGTCCACGGTATATAGAACCCTAGATTTGCTAGAGGGTAAAAAGATTTTAAATAAGTTTGATTTGGGGAATAATATGTATAATTACACTATAAATAACAATTCCCACAACCATGTAATTGAGTGCGATTTATGTCATAAGAAAATGGTCATAGATTGTCCAATACCCCAAATAGAAGAACAAATAAAAGCAAAGACAGGAATAACTCTTACAGAAAGCCATGTTTATTTAAAAGGCATATGTAAAGAATGTAAAAAATAAGAGAGGATGAGATTTATGCAATTTTCTTCATTGGTATTAATGGAAGTAGATAAAGAAACTAATCAATTTGTTAAAGAGCTTGGAAGTTATGAAACTTCTGAAGGGGCAGAATTTGTTACAAAATTAAATTATTCTGGAGAACTGATCAACTTGACGTTTGATACTCATGATGATGTGGAAGAGTGGCAATTTACAGCAATTTATGATTGTTTTAATGAAGAAATTTTTAGGTCTAAAGGTTATTCTATTGAAGCAGTAGATGATGAGTATAACCCAACTTGGTTAGTTAAGTTCAAATATTCTGACGAGCATATGATTGTTAGGGAAGATTTAATCAAAATTTGTGAATTAATAAAGCAAGAACTTAAAGAAGTTTTTATTAAAATTAAAGAAAAAGAAGAAGAGTACAAATAGAGATTGTATACGTAGAAGATGCTATATGGAAAATAAACTAGGGAACCTATTAAATTTTATGAAATAGATTTGTTGAAATGCAATAACATTGCGGTGCAGTCAATAATATAAAAAATATAAATTTGAGTAGGAGTAAAATATGAAAGAAAAAAATATAAAAACCATTATAACTGGTTTTACTCAGCAAAATGGATATTTTTTAGAGGAAATAATAAGTAAGAATAACAATTTGAATATGTGGACAGTGAGCAAAGATATAGGTGGAGAGTCGTATCGGTTAATATTTATGATGTCGCTTAGCCTGCATCAATTAATACAATATGACATTCCAGATGACAAAAACAATATATATATACTATTTTCTAATGATGAAATCAATAAGGAAGAAGTTTCAAAAGAGATTGCAATAAATAATTTATTAGAAAAATCCTTAATTAGAGTGAATGTTTTGGAGAAAAAAGTGAATTATTCTGGAAATGTAAATTCACAAGTGGTTCAAGATTTAGCTTCCGTAATGAATAATACAAATTTACATAGTGATAGTGAAAAAACAAGTGCAAGAGATAGACCTTGGGTTACTATGGTAATTATAGCTATAAATGTAATGATGTATATAGTTACAGCTTATTTGAGTTATGTTTATGCTAAAGGTAGCATATTTAATAGTGACATCAAAATTCTAATTTTACTAGGTGCGAAAGTTAATGGGCTAATTGCACGAGGCCAGTATTTTAGACTCATTTCTTGTATGTTTTTACATGGCGGACTTGTGCATTTAGGGGTCAATATGTATTCACTTTATGCCATTGGGGCAATGGTTGAGAGGGTTTATGGAAAGATAAAGTATATTGCTATTTATTTTGTTTCTGGAATATGTGCATCAATGCTTAGTTATATCTTTTCAACAAGTGTTTCTATTGGTGCCTCTGGTGCAATCTTTGGACTACTCGGGGCAGTGCTTATTTTCGCAATTAAGTCTAAAGGAAAAACTGGAAATGATTTTATAAGAAGTATTTTATCGGTTATATTTATAAATATATTTATAGGAGTTACTCTACCAAACATTGATAATTTTGGTCATATAGGTGGACTACTTGGTGGCATAATTACATCATTTCTGATTAGTTTTAGAGCCGAAATCTAATAGTCACCATTAAATAAACAGACCCCCGAAGATTTAACTTCGAGGGTCTTAAAAACTTTAGGCAACTCCATTATTATGTCTATCTCTGATAATATTAATTAAATCCTCATGATCTATAGTTTCCTTCTCAATTAATAAAGCAGTCATAGCCTCTAAAGTTTCTTTATCGCCTAATAGGATATTTTTAACATCTTCATATAGTTCTGAGATTAAATTTTTACATTCTGAAAGTACTGCTTCTTGATTCGTAAAGCCTGAGTCTTTTAATTGGTTCATAGTAAGTAGTCCTAAAGATTCACCCATACCATATTCTGTTATCATATTTGTTACAAGCTGTGTACTCCTTTGTAAATCATTATAAGCACCTGTGGTTACATGGTCTGATCCAAAGATAATTTCTTCAGCAGCCCTACCACCTAAAAGTACCATTATTTTTTTCTTTAAATGTTCCTTGTTCTGGTATAGCGTGTCTTCAGGAATACTTAAAGTATAGCCGCCTGCACCTTTGGTAGTTGGAATTATAGTTACTTTAGAGACTTTATCCTTAGGTAACATCTTAAGTGAAACAAAAGCATGTCCTGCTTCATGGAAAGCGGTAATTTTTCTATCCTTGTCTTTAATGTAATCCCTATCAACTTTTTCATAACCAGCTAGCATTATTGAATAAGCTTTATCTAAATGTTCATTTCCAATAAACACAGAATTGTCTTTGCATGCAATAATAGCAGCTTCATTAGTTAAGTTCTCTAGCTTTGCACCTGAAAAAGATGAAGTTTTATGTGCCCATTCACTATAATCTATATCTTTAATAGGTTTATTTTTAAGGTGAAGTTTTAAGATTTTCTCTCTGGCAGATACATCAGGCAAAGTAACTTCAATATGCCTATCAAAACGTCCAGGTCTTAGTAGAGCTTCATCTAACATATCAAGCCTGTTGGTTGCTGCAATTATAATTATGCCCTCTGTTTCATTAAAACCAGACATCTCAGTTAAAAGAGCGTTAAGTGTTTGATCTTTTTCGTCAGAGCCCCCGCCGCGTCCGTTATCCCTTTTTTTACCAATAGCGTCGATTTCATCAATAAAGATAACTGCTCTGCCATGACTTCTTGCTTTCTTGAATAAGCTTCTAATTCTCCCAGCTCCAACCCCTACATATATCTGAACGAAATCAGAACCGGATACCGCATAAAATGGAACGTTTGCTTCTCCTGCTACGGCTTTTGCAAGTAAGGTTTTACCAGTTCCAGGGTCTCCATATAAAATTACTCCTTTTGGCATTCTAGCACCATATGCGGAATATTTTTCAGGGTTTTTAAGGAAATCCACTACATCCTGTACACTATCTTTAGCCTCATCATTACCTGCTAAACTATCAAAGTTAAAACCTATATCCTTTACTGCGGTAACATCAAGATTCGTAGATGAGAACATACTTTTAGATTTTATCTTTGTATGTTTGAAGGACATAATTCCAAGTGCTATAAGTGAAAGCACAAATCCTGCAATTGATGCTATTTCAGCAGGATTTGTTAGAGTTTGCTCAGAAACATCTATACCATTCTTTAATAAACCTTCTTTGAAATTATTAGTTCTTGGATTATCAGTTTCATAAACAGTGCCATCTTTAAGTTTAACTTGAATTTTAGGAGCGGTTGTTACGTATACAGTTGAGACAGTCCTTAACGAGGCATCTTTAAGAAAATCGGTATATTGTTTATTTGTAGGTGGTTTAAAGGGATTACTCACAAAAACAAGTAATACTAACGAGCAAATTGCGGTGATAACAGGAAGTAAAATATATTTGTTCTTAAGTTTAATCATATGATAGAAGCGAGAAACCACTATGCTGGTTAAAGCGACCGTGGAATCGCCTCATTCACCATCCTTTCGAGTAAGGCACATTCAAATAAACAATAAGTCAGTATAGGGGCCTATACTGGGCTAGTACATTTATTTGAATGTGCCTAATATTTTTTTCCTTGTTTCTAATATTTAAATGGTATACTAATATATCTGTTATAGTAGTTTGTGAATTTCAAATGTTATACAAAATTGTATTGAAGAAATATCAACTTATAATGGCTATTATAATATTTTTATGAGGCCTTGTCCATTGAACCTAATAGAATTTGGAAATGTAAATAATGTAAAAATTTTTTTGATAAAATCATTATTTGTTGTATACTTTATTTAAGGTTTAACACTTAGGATAGATTTAAAAAAGGAGAACAGATAAAATGGGAAAGAAAGTTTATGCAATAAAGGAAGGATTTAATTTTAGTACTAATAAAAAGATAGTGAATAAAATAGTTGGCACTTGGGCAGAGTGCTTAAAATATGTAAAAGGTGTAAAAGGTGCTAAATATAAGAGTTTTGAGGATATAAATGAAGCTAAAAAGTTCTTAAGTGGGGTAGGAGATGTATTAAAAAAAATAGATAATAATTATCCGGAAAATTGCCTTCATATTTATGTTGATGGCAGCTACAATTCTGCCACGGAGGAGTATAGTTATGGAATGGTAGCTACGCGGAATGATGTAGTTATACATATAGAGAGCGGTGCAGGGAAAAGCGATACAGCAAAAAATATAAGACAAATAGCAGGAGAACTAGAAGGTGCATTAAAAGGTATGCAGTATGCTCAGAACAAAGGTGAAAAGAAAGTAGTAATATTTCATGATTATGTAGGGATTTGTTACCATGCTACAGGATTTTGGGATAGAAAAGAAGAATCATCAAAAAAATATTATGAGAAAATGCAAGAATTAATGAGTAGTGGAATAGAAGTTATATTTGTTAAGGTGGATAGTCACACGGGAGATTTATTTAATGAGCTTGTTGATGAAAAATGCAAAGAAAGGTTAGGTATAAAATCAGATAAAGTTGTAGAAAAATGGTTACTTAAAAATATTATAAATGTAGCAAGTGACGTTGTAAAACAAGAAATTCTAAAAATAGCGAGCAATGGAGAGTCGAACATAATTGTTATAAATTCTAATGATGAGAAAAGTAAAGAAGAAATTAAGGTAGATGGGTTTAGCAATATTCTTAGTGAATATATCTTAAATCCAGAAGATGTAAGGTCGGTAATAGATAATCTAAGTAGTTCCGATAAAACAAATTTTATTACTTATTTATTAGATAAAATTAAAAAAACACAAATATAATATGAATATGGGGGAGGAATACATTGGGAAATATTTTTAATAGCAGAATAATAGAACCATATTTCTATTGTAGTGGGAGTATTTTAACAGAGGTTAATCAAGGGTTTCTTGATTTTACAGGATATTCATTGGATGAATTGTTAGGTAAATCACTTATAGAAATAGGGGAAATGCTTAAAATCAATTCACAAATATTTCTTGATAGTATAATCAGTGAGTACTCGGGATATATATTCACAAAATCCCTCAGTGCAAGAGAAGTAAATATATCTCTTTTTCATGATACCGAGGCAAATATAAAAAAATATACTTTTGTTGAGGAATTAAATTCTAGACTTGATGAAAAACTCATTTTTGTAGAACAAATATTTGTAGATGAGATATCGGGCGCAGCTGTTTACAGTTTGCCCGATTTAATACTGCTTAGAGCAAATCAGACGTATCTTAATCTTTTAGATTCACCTTTTAATAAAGAAGAAAATAGTATAGGTAGATCTATTAAGGAAATTCTAACAGGGTTTGCAGGAAGTCAAGTTGAAGCTATTTGGAATAATGTTCTTGTTTCGCAAAAGACCAGATATATAAATGAAGTCAGATTTGATGAGTTTGCACGAGGTACAACTTATTGGGAATCTACGCAAATGCCTATATATGAAAACAGAAAGATGAAATACAGATTTGTAACCGCTAATGATATTACTGAAAGGGTTTTAAAAAATAAAAGTATAAAACGACAAAACAAGATATTAGAACAGCAAAAGGAGAAGTTAGAACAATTAGAACAACAGAATATACAGTTAATTAGCGTAATTGAAAATTTATCTGAGGGAGTAATGTTTGCAGATAATAAAGGTGAAGTTATAATGGTGAATGCAGAAGCGAAGAGGTTAGTTTGTCAATCAGACATAGGAATTACCCTAGGCGATGCTTATAAAAACACTAAAGCATTTGATATGAAAGGCAAGGAGATACCATTTGAAAATTTTCCTTCAGTTAGAGCATTAAGAGGCGAAAGAATAAAAAATATTAAGATATTCGTATGCCATCCTAATAAAGAGTATTTTGCTGAAATTAGTTCAATTCCAATTTATAATGCGAGTGGAGAGTTAACTATGATAGTATCATGCTTTCATGATATTACTGAAACAATTAAACAATCTAGAAAAATTGAAGAACAGAAAAAGGAATTAGAAGCTATCATAGAAAATATATCTGATTCTATTGCTATTTTTGACAATAAAGAACGATATGTATTAATTAACAAAGCATCGAGGGAAATGTTTTTCCAATCTTATAATTGCATGGAAAATATAGTTGATGGGTATAAAACATCTGAGTTTTATGATGCTTTTGGAGAAAAAATTGAGACTGAAAATATTCCATCTCATAGAGTTATGAGGGGTGAAAAATTTAAAAACATGAGACTTATAGTAAAGTCTCCTTATAAAACATTACAATTAGATGTTAGTGGAACGCCTATATATGACCTCGAAGGGGAATTTACTTTAGGTGTGATTTGCAGCAAAGATATGACAACCTATTTAAAGCATGAAGAAGCTATAAGAAGCCGATATGAATTTTTGAACAGAATGGTAAATACTTTTGATTTACCTCTTGTCAGATTATCATGTCCTGATTTAAAGATTGTGGATATTAATAAAAAGGCATTTAGTATAATTAAGTTGCTCAGACCTACCGTTAAATCAATGGAGCAAATAAAAAATAATGGGATTGAAGGGTTATTTAAAACATTAGAGACAAGAGAATATTACCAGTGTATTGGTGAAGTGTTAAAAGAAAAGAAAATTAAGTATTTGAATAAAAAAAATCTTTTAATAAATGGGAACGAAGTATATTGGAATATCATTTTTGAACCCATGATTGAATTAAATGGAGAGGTCAGAGAAATATTAATTTTAATAATAGATGTTACTAATGAAATAAAATCTAATATGATCATGGAAAAAGCATTGAAATTACAGGGAGAATTTCTTGTTAACATATCACATGAGCTTAAAACACCTCTAAATGTTATATTTGCAACAGCTCAGTTATTTAATATGTATTGCAATAGTGGGTCCCTGGACGAGAAAAAGGATTCAATTATTAAATACATTGAATCAATTAAGCAAAATTCCTATAGATTATCTAAAATTATTAATAACATAGTTGATTTATCAAAAATTGAAGCAGGATTCTTTAAACTAAATCTATCAAATAACAATATAGTTGAAGTTGTAGAAGAAATAGTTATGTCTGTAACTGCACTAACTGAAAGTAAAGGATTAAATATTATTTTCGATACGGATATAGAAGAAAAAATTATTGCTTGTGATACAGAAAAGGTAGAAAGAATAGCATTGAATCTTATATCAAATGCGATAAAATTTTCAGATGAAGGTGATGAAATATTTGTGGACATTAAGGATATGAACGAGTATGTAGAAATATCAGTGAGGGATAATGGTATTGGTATTGAAGAAGAGCACTTGGATATGATATTTGATAGATTTAAGCAGGTAGATAAATCGCTATCAAGAAATGCAGAAGGTACAGGTATTGGCTTAAGTTTGGTTAAGTCGATTGTAGGATTACATGGTGGCAATATATATGTTGAAAGTAAATTTGGCAAAGGAAGTAAGTTTACAGTTTTGCTTCCTTCAAAAAAGGTACTTCATGAAAATATGATATATAGTAGCAATGTGAGAAGTAAAAACGAAAGTATACAAGTTGAACTGTCAGATATTTATTCGTAATGTCGTTATACTTTGTGAAAATTTATAAAAACTTTAAGTTATGACATTAATATTTGTGAATTATTAGCTTTTTTAATGTCAGATATAAAGATAAAGTTTAAAAAAAAGAGATTAATTATTTGAAAAATGCACATCCTATAAAGAGTAAATAAACTAAAGAAGGAAAGGATGTGTAACTTATGCATAATAAATTTATATCAACAATTACAGCAGGGGCAATAATTGGAGTAGCAGCAGGTGTAATGCTAATTCCTAATATGGACAGGAGCACAAAAAGAAGAGCTAAAAAAGCTGGTAAAGTGGTAATGAATATGGCAGGAGATATGTATGATAACGTGAAGGATTATATTTTATAAACATAATTAGAAAACTCCAAACTATATTAATAAATATATAGTTTGGAGTTTTTAATTGAGATCATCATTACGAATTAAAATTCCAAAATATACAAATAAATGTATAGTTTACAATTTTTAATTTTATTAATGAGAATCAAAGAATTGTTCATAAAATTTTAATTTTATAGGTAAACTATGTTATAATTGAATTAAAATTGTCTAAGATTGTTTAAATTAATAATATTTTATATATATTACCATGTTGTAAAGGAAGAGTGATTATGGAAATATTGTCTTTAGGAGAAAAGATAAAGAGGAAAAGAAAAAATTTCAATATGACATTAAAGGATCTTGCAGGAAGCAGAATAACTCCTGGACAAATTAGTTTGGTTGAATCTGGGAAGTCTAACCCCAGCATGGATTTATTAGAATATTTGGCAAATGCCTTAAATACATCTGTTGAATATCTAATGGAATCGGAAGAGGCTCAAGCTGAGAAAATATGTTTATTTTATGAAAATATTGCTGAAGCACTTATTCTAAATAGTGACTTAATACAAGCGGAGCAAAATATCGAAAAATCTATATGTTATTCTGAAAAATATAAATTGGAATATAGAAAAGCCAGAAATTTATCATTAAGAGGGGATATATATATGGCTAGGGAAGAGGTCGCATCAGCTCAACAGGCTTTCATTTCCTCAAATGTTATATTCATCAAAAATAACTCTTATGAAGAAATAATTGGAACTTTTCTGAAGCTTGGGAAAATAACACTTGAACTTAGGGGTTATCAGTCAGCTTCGAGTTATTTTAAGCAAGCCGAAAAGGTTTTTACGGATAACCAGATTGGAAATGATTTTTTATTAGGTGAAATATATTATTACATAGGGTTTACTTATTTCAAATTAGAAAATATAGAAAAGGCTATAGAATATTCATATTTAGCTCAAGAAAAGTTTAAGCAAATAGATAATAAGAAAGAATACGCTAATTCACTTTTATTATTAGCACATGAATATAATAAAAAAGGCGATATTAAGAATGCTATAAAATATTCAGAGATTACTTTAAAAGTTTTTTATGAAATTAACAATTTAAGTTATGTGTCAGATATAGAAAACAATTTAGGAAGATTATTCTATGAGTTTGAAAACATGGAAGAATCATTTATACATTTAAATAAAGCTAAGGAAATAAGGCAAAAGACTAATGACTTAAAGTTAATAGATACCTTAGTAAATATTTGTGAAAATTATATTAAGCTTAAGTATGTAAATGAAGCTAAGGAAGCTTTAGATCGTATTATAGAATATATAGAAGATGGAAATTATAAAGAGTTATGCCATTACTATTTATTAAAATATAGGGTCGATTTATTAGAAGACAATAAGAATGAAGCAGAAAACACTTTAGTACAAGCACTAAATTTTGTGAAAGAACAAGGGCAAATAAAGGAAGCCGCTGAGATATCTATAATGATTGGAAAGTTCTATATTGAAGGCGGTAGAGGTACGGACGCAGCTAAATACCTAAACGAAGGTGTAGAGTTATTTAAAAAACTAGGAATAATTAAGTAGTTTAACGACATTTCAGAAGGAAAGTCTCCCTCTTCTATAAGAGGGGGTTACGGACTATAACAAAGAAAAAACTTTAGTGGGAATATAAATCTCCTTCTGAAGTCGTTGATATTGCAGCACCGCAGGTGATGATTTAACGACATTTCAGAAGATGATTTAAGTAAAGCTATTTTATGGTTAGCTTCATAAATTAGTTATTTGACTTGTGGATGGGTGATGAGGATGGAAATATTATCAACGGGAGAAAAAATAAAAAGGACTAGAATATACAAAGGATATACCTTGAGAGAAATATGCGATGACAAGATCTCAGTGTCTAAAATGAGCTGTATAGAAAATAACAAGGTCATGGCGGAACGTTGGGTACTTGAACTGATTAGTAATAAATTGGACATAGATCTTGAATATTTAAATGAAAATGTGTTTGATCAAATTGAGGAAAACATTAAGGAGTTGAAACAGAATGACATGAATGTCATTCATGTAAATGATACAAATGATATCAATGATGATGCATTTGAAGCTAAAGTATCTTATAATTTGAAGTTTGCTGAAAAATATAATTACTATGATTTAGCAATTGAACTAATACATATGTTGTTTAATTTTTACTTAGATAAAAAAGACTTTGAGAAGACTCAATTAATTACTTCAAAATATTATGATTTACACCTAAAAACATCAATAGAGGATAATCAATTAACTTACTATATAGACATGGCAAGACGCTTATATATAAAAGAAGATTATCTTCAAGCCTCGAGCTATTATTGTAATGTGAGAAAAGGGTTAAAAGCGAGCAAGACGCCTAATTATAAAAAAATAATAACGGTAACTTATAGTGAGGCTGCCTGTAACATTATGCTTGGAAATTTTGAACGCGCTTATCATGTGGGAATAAGATTATTAGATTTACTTAAGCACGTGGATACAGAATTTAAAGCGGCCGAGATATATCATATGTTGGCTATGCTATCTATAAGAGTGAACAATGGTAAGTTCCAAGAATATGAAAAAAAGTCGTATAAGCTGTATAAAGATGAAAATTCTAGTAAGGCAATAGCTATTTTTAATTATGGATCCACAATGTTCGACTGTAATATGAAAGATAGAGCAGTTGAATATATCAATAAGGGTTTAAGCGTATATCCTAGGGGCGATAAGAGAGGACTAGTTAGCTTTATGCTAGATATCGTTAAAGAGCTTATTAAAAATGACGTAATAGAGTTCGCACAGTCTATTTCGGATGAAGTGTTAAACTATGCAATTAATTTAGATGATATTAAATTAATTGAAAAAAGCTATTATTATAAAGCTATTATTCTTGACAGACAAGGAAAGGCATCTAATGCAGAGATGTATATGAACTTGTCTTTAGATTCATTATTGAAATTCGGTGCGAAGCAAAATATATATTCGCGTTACTTAGAAATGGGAAGTATGTATCATAAACTTGGTAATGTAGCTGATTCTATAAAGTATTTCAGTTTAGCGGTCCAATTAGAAAAAAAGATGTAGGTTTGGAATTATCCAAGTCCTACATCTTTTTTTATTTTATTTAGAAGTTTCTCTATTTATTATAAATTGTTTAGCTTTAATTTCTAAACTATCATCTAAAGAAGTTAAGGCTACTTCATTATATTTATTAGTTAATGCTAGTGTAAGTATTCTGTCTGCGAGCTCAGGATTTTTAGATAAAAGGGAGCCATGGAAATAAGTACAGAATGTATTTTTGTAAACGCAGCCCTCATAACCGTCTTCTCCGTTGTTGCCATAGCCAACTTCAACTGTGCCAAGTGGCTTTAAGTTGTTAATGTAGGTTCTTCCAGAATGATTTTCAAAGCCTACGTAGGTTTCATCAAAAGCTTCATTATGAATAACTGTGTTGCCTATGAAACGTTTATCTCCGCCTTCAGTGTAAATATCTAAAATACCAAGACCCTCAAGCTGCACGCCCTCAGGAGTAGTATAATATTTACCAAGCAATTGATATCCACCACAAATGGCTAAAAACACTTTTCCACTTTGTATATATTCTTCTATAGCAGATTTTTTGAATTCTATTAAATCAGGGGAAACTATGGCCTGCTCATAATCTTGTCCTCCACCAAAAAATACAATATCATAATCCTCTACTTTGAAAATATCGCCCATAGATATATTAACAATGGTTACTTTAATGCCACGCAGTTCAGCTCTATGTTTCAATATTAAAATATTTCCTACATCCCCATAAACATTCAATAAATCAGGATATAAATGACAAATGTTAATTTCCATAATATTCACCTTCTAATTTAAATTTTTTATATTACCAAATTTTATCTATGTATCCTTTAGCGTGTAAAGATTTTCTTAAATTTATCATGGCAGTATAGGTAGCTAGTATATAAACTATTTCACCATCGCAAGCTTTGATTTGATGTAGTAAGGACTCTTCGTCTTTGCATAAGAGGAAGGATTCTGAGGTAAAACCTGCTACTTTAAGTCTTATGGCCATATCATACAAACGTATTCCTGATATCATAATTTTGTTAATATTAAGGCTAGTTAGACGTTCAAAATTAACATCCCAAATCCATGAAACATCTTTTCCATCAGCATAATTGTCATTTAGCAGAAGCGATAAATTTATTTTCCGTTTATCAAGATTAATAGTGTTTACTGCTTCATCATAGCCAGCTGGATTTTTAACTAATATTATTTTAACCTCTTTGCCTTCAATATTAAGGGTTTCTTGTCTGCCAAAGCTACTAGCTACTGTTTTAAGAGAGTGCTCTATAGAGGTATCTTCAAGGCCAAGTAACTTAGCTACGGAATATGCACATAGGGCATTATAAATATTATAAGTACCTGGTTGGTTTATGTAATACTCTTTATTATTAATATGAACAGTGGAACCACTGGTGTTTAAATCAACAATTTTATCCACAGAGTATGTAAGCTTTGGACGTTTATATCCACAACCGCTGCAATAGAAGTCCCCTAGATGGTTGTAGGTAATAAAATTATATTCATAAGGAGATTTGCAGATTGTGCAAAATTTAGCATCAGCATTGATATCTACAATGTTGTTATCATTAACTTTAGTACCGAAACCATAGTATACAATATCATTTTTGAGGTTTAAGTTTCCGAATAAAGATTCGTCCCCATTAAGAAGAAGTGTCGCTGTGGGAACTTTTTCTACACCTTCTAGTATCTTCTTGAGCGTAGTATACACCTCACCATATCTGTCCAGTTGATCTCTGAATAAATTGGTAACAGTAATTATACGCGGAGATATATATTCAGTTACAAACTTTACATTGGCTTCATCTACTTCTATAACAGCTATTTTTTTCTCGCAAGACTTTTTAAAAGAATAATTTGAAATAAAACACGCAACTATTCCTGTATACATATTTGCTCCAGTATTGTTAGTAATTACTTGCTTATTGCTATCTTTTACGATGCTGTAAATCATGCTTGTTGTTGTGGTTTTTCCATTTGTACCGGTTATGAGTATAACCTCATAATTATTAGTAATTGTTTTTAAAATATTTTTATCAAGCTTTAAGGCAATTTTGCCGGGGAAATTTGTGCCACCTTGAAATAAAAATTTTGATAATTTCATAATGGACTTTGAAACTAATATACTGAGTAACGACTGAATTTTAATGTTGAACACATCCTTTAATTGTACTTATGCACTTAGTTATTATTATTATTATTATTGACATTTATATAGAAAAACTCATCACTTATTTTAACCTGAATCTTTGGAGAGGTTACTTAATCTACTTAGTAAATTTAGCTTAGCATCGCCATTTAGAGGCGTTGGGCAATAGTCATTTGTATAATTCATAAAAAAGTCAGTAGTAAAGATGAATAGCTTATTTCATTTTTTCTGTTAATTATTCTTATAGGTGATCCTTTTAAGAAAATGCCTCAACCCCACCATTGTTAAATAAATAATTATATATTTAAGCCAATATATAATTATAACATATTTGCATAAATCTCTAACATATTAATGTAACTCAAAATTAAATAATTTGGATTTTTAGTTATGCATTTATTAGAATATAACTATAACACACAAAACGTTAGATTTAACGACATTTCAGAAGGAAAGTTTCAAACCTCTTTAAGTGGGGGTTCCATACTGTAACAAATACTGTTAGTAACAGAAGCCGAAAACATTTTTTTATATTAATAAGATTTAGTTATTTATAACAATAATAAATTACTATAATGAAGGAATTTATGCATAAAAAGCATCGAAGGAATTTTTTTCAATTTTTATCTTGCATTTTTGTTGGAATGTTGTACTATATTATTATAGTAACTAATTTTATAGGCAGGTTAAATATACTAATTATTTTTAAAATTATTAGATATGGAAATAATGATATTATGTAATTGGGGGTAACATTGTGGTTTGTTTAAAAAACTTGAATTATTTAAATATAAGAACATCAAAAAAAATATACAGGAATTTACCTGTATCCGATCTAGTAAGTTTTGCGCTGCAAAGAGAAGAAGGCACTTTATCAGAATCAGGTGCATTGGTTGTAAACACAGGAAAATATACAGGCAGATCGCCTAAGGATAGATTTATAGTTTCACAAGAAAGTGTTGAAGAATTAATAAATTGGGGCGATATAAATTTACCAATTGAAGAGGGGATTTTTGAAAATTTGTATAGTCAAGTGTGTAAATATTTAAGTGATAAAGATATATTTGTGTTTGATGGTTATGTTGGTGCTATGGAAGAATATAGACTACCTATTAGAGTAGTAAATGAATTTGCATCAGAGGCATTGCTTTCTAATCAATTATTTAGAAGACCAGATAAAACAATGCTTGAGTATCATAAGGCTGAATTCACGGTAATTGCGGCTCCGGGATTTAAAGCAAAAGGAGCAGAAGATGGAGTAAATTCTGAAGCTTTTATTATAATAAATTTTGATAAGAAAATTGTTTTAATTGGTGGAACACAGTATGCAGGAGAAATTAAAAAATCAATTTTTTCAATAATGAATTTTTTATTACCTGGAAAAGGCGTATTCCCAATGCACTGTTCTTCCAATATAGGTAAAAATGGAGACACAGCAGTATTCTTTGGCCTTTCAGGTACAGGAAAAACCACATTGTCGGCAGATCCAGAAAGAAAGCTTATCGGAGATGATGAACATGGTTGGTGTGATAAAGGAGTATTTAACTTTGAAGGTGGATGCTATGCCAAAACTATAAAATTAGATAAAAATAATGAAAGTGAAATTTACTCAGCATTAAAATTTGGTGCATTGCTTGAAAATGTCGTGCTTGATGATAATAATATGCCTAACTATGATGATGATAGCTTAACAGAGAATACCAGAGGCGCATATCCTATAGAATATATCGAAAATGCAGAACTAAGTGGAATTGGTGGACAACCAAGCACTATAATATTTTTAACAGCAGATGCTTTTGGAGTTCTTCCACCAATTTCAAAACTTTCAAAAGAAGCTGCAATGTATCATTTTATTTCGGGATATACAAGTAAGCTTGCGGGTACAGAGCGTGGGATTACAGAACCGAAAGCGACTTTTTCATCTTGCTTTGGAGAAGCTTTTATGCTAATGAACCCTTCAGTTTATGCAAAGCTTTTAGGTGAGAGAATAGACAAATATGACACTGAGGTGTTTTTGGTAAATACAGGTTGGATTGGCGGAGAATATGGGGTAGGTTCAAGAATGAAACTATCATATACGAAAGCTATGGTAAAAGCTGCTCTTGAAGGTAAGCTTAAGGATGTTGAGTATAAAGAACATCCAATATTTAAAGTAGATATACCGGTGGCGGTGCCAAATGTTCCAACAAAAATGTTGAATCCACAAAATACATGGGGAGATAAAGAAAATTATGTTTTAAAAGCTAAAGAATTAGCATTCAAATTTGCTGAGAACTTTAGCAAATTTAAAGGAGTTGCAGAAAACATAAAAAAAGCTGGACCTATATATAAATAATATAAAAACCCGACGGCTAGAAGCATTATAATCCGACGGGTTTTTATGTGATTTTTTGTGTAAATATGATATACTCATTAAATATATGAGTATCTATAGGTATTTTGAATAAGGAGGAATAATGAAAGAATGGTATTTTTTATAGGGTTTTAATTTCTGCTATTATAACAATAGGTATAGTTATTTAGAATCTTAAAGCTGGAACGGATTTAAGTTATTCATTTTTATTAATTGAATTCTCGAAATGAGAACTTATCAAAATTTAAAACAAAGTATGGACTAAATAAACTTATAGATAATAATGATAATAAATTTGAGAACTCAATAAAAATCATGCAATTTATTAATAGAAAAATAAACATATCTACATACAAATAGAATATAATAAATTATGCTTAGAAGGGAGCAGACATTAGATGAATTTAAACGTTATATTGGTGTTAAAAGCTATAATAATAGCTATAGTAGAAGGGGTAACAGAATTTGTTCCTATTTCCTCTACTGGACATATGATCATTGTAGGAGATATTATAAATTTTAAAGGGGCATTTGCAAATCAATTTGAGGTAGTCATTCAATTAGGAGCTATTCTTGCAATTATAGTTTTATATTGGAATAAAATATGGAAGTCAGTTGTGGAATTTTTTCAAGGGAAACCCTCAGGTATTAAGTTTTGGACTAATATTATAGTTGCATTTATACCAGCTGCAGTCTTTGGGTTTGTTCTAAATGATAAAATAGATAAATATCTTTTTAATTCAGGAACTGTAGCCGTGGGGTTAATAGTTGGCGGAGTTCTAATGATTATTATAGAAGGTAGATTTAGGCAAAAGTATACAACGGAAAGTATAGAGAAAATAAGTATTAAGCAATCATTTAAAATAGGTTTTTTTCAATGCTTAGCACTATGGCCAGGTATGTCAAGATCAGCATCGACGATAATGGGAGGTTGGATTTGTGGCGTTTCTACAGTTGCTGCAACTGAGTTTTCTTTCTTTTTAGCGATACCAACTATGGTTGGAGCTACAGCATTAACTTTATTTAAAAGCGGAATGAATTTTAGTAGTGGAGAAATTATAACTTTGGTTATTGGATTTGTAACAGCCTTTTTAGTTGCATTAATTGTGGTTGAAAAATTTGTTTCTTATTTAAAGAAAAAACCTATGAAGGTTTTCGCTATTTATAGAATAATTGTTGGTGTAGTTTTGCTATTATTAATTAAAATTGGTACTATTTCATTATAAATAATAATATTATGGCAATTAGATCATTACATGATTCGCTACATAGATTCGAAGAAGATTTAAATTAATGTTTTCTTGATTTAAATAAAAAAACTAGGTAACTAGTTTTTTTTATTTATGTTCGTGCCATCGCTTATAAGTATAATATTTTTATCTAAATCAGTTCTATAGACAATAGAATTTATCTTTTTCAATTTAGCTAAGGTTCCTTTATTTGGATGACCATAAGTGTTGTAAGTTCCACAACTTATTACAGCAATTTTTGGAGAAACTTTATTTAGAAATTCTTGTGAGGTTGATGACTTACTGCCATGATGAGCTACTTTAAGCACCTGAGATTTTAAATTGTAACCATTGTCTAGTAGTTCCTGCTCAGCTAGGGACTCTATATCACCTGTAAATAAATAAGTTGAATTTTTATAAGATACCTTTATTGTACAGGAGTAATTATTAGTATTTTCATAACTTGTTTTATTAGGTGATAGCATAACGCATGTTGTATTAGGGCCTAAATCTAAAGATATATTAGGGGCGGATACTTTTATTTTAAGATTTTTATTTCTTAGAGAATTGATCATATCAACAAATGACTGCGAGGAAGATATGACTTTAGGGGCATAGAATTCATCTATATCGAAGGTTTTAATTATTTTAGCCATACCGCCTATGTGGTCTTCGTGGGGATGAGTTGCAACTACATAGTCAAGTTTTTTAACATTATTTTTTTTTAGATATCTAATTAACTTTTGAGTTGAATCAACGGTGCCACTGTCAATTAGTAAGTTTTTATTATTTACTTGAACAAGTATACAATCACCTTGTCCTACATCAATAAAATGAGTAACCATATTATTTTCTAAATTTAAGTTAGTTTTTATAGTAGATTTATGACATATAGTTACACAGACAGATATAAAAACTAAGACGGTACAAAGTAAAATATATTTTAACCAGGTTTTCTTTGGCATATGATTAATCTCCTATGAAATATTTGAAGCATATAAATGATTTTATCCAATTATATAAAAAAATATCAATATCCAAGGACAAATTTGAAATAAGTCTTATAAACTAGTATAATTATAGTTGTAATTCAATCGTAAAATGAAAGGAACAGTGATATGAGAACTATATATTTTTATTTGTGTTTTATTATCAATTTGATCGGTAAAAGCTTTGAGAAGATAAAATTTAATAGCATAAAAAAACATAAAACTAGAGAAGAGGCAGATGTGTATATATTCAAAGTAGCTACGAAGTGGTCTAATTTTGTGCTTAGGGTTGCAGGATTAAATTTAACAGTCGTAGGAAAAGAAAATATACCAAATGAGCCTTGTGTTTTTGTGGGAAATCACCAAAGTAATTTTGATACACCAGTAATATTATCTAATATGAATAGACTTACTGGTGCAGTTGCTAAAAAAGAAATGAAAAAAATACCAATAATGAGCTATTGGATGAGGCAAATACATTGTGTATTTATGGATAGGGAAAATCCAAGAGAAGCTTTGAAGGCAATTTCGGAAGGTGTTCAAAATTTAAAGAATGGATATTCTATGATTATTTTTCCAGAGGGTACGAGAAGTAGAAGTAACAGCTTAGGTGAGTTTAAAAAAGGTAGTATGAGGCTAGCAATAAAGGCTGGGGTACCTATTGTTCCTATAACATTTTATGATACTTATAAAGCGATGGAAGGTAATAATGGGAAAATTAAAAAGACAAATGCTAAGCTTATAATAGATAAACCTATATATATTGAGGGTATGTCAAAGGAAGAAAAAGTAAAAATTTCAGAGGTAGTACAAAATATAATCCAAAATAATTTAAATAAGGAACGTTAGGAAAAATAGATTTATATGGTTACTTGTTATTTATTTAAATGCCCTAAAGCTGAAGTAATATAAAAGAAGCTGAATTTGAAACTTCAGCTTCTTTTATATTGTATAGAAATATTTATTTGAAAATTATTTAACCTCAGTTCTATCGCTGTCGCTAGCTCTGTCTCTTCCTAAGAAAGATAAAGAGTATAGACCGCATAAACCTACTAGAGCGAAAATAATTCTCGTAAATGCTGTTCCAGTGCCAAATAAGCTTGATACTAGGTCAAATTTGAAAAATCCAATTAGTCCCCAATTTATAGCGCCTATGATAACTAATACTAGTGCAGTACCATCTAATGCTTTCATTGTAAACATCTCCTCTTTCATAAGTCTTAGTATTATTGTTTACAATTTTTAAAAAATTATTACTATATTAAAAAAAAAATATTTAATTTCCCCATGTATTTAATAGTGGATTATTAATAATATGTTAAATAATTAAGTACAGTTCTTATTAAATACTGCTCACAGATATTTTGGTATAAACTTTTTTTAAATACAAATATAAATAGATAAATTAATGCATAAGCTATTGATATATATTAAAATATGTTTGATAATGTATAGTATACATTTATTTATAGAAAGATAGTGTTAACATTATCTATAAAAAAGGGAGGGATAAAATATGAATATCTTAATACAAATACTTAGCGTTGTTGCATTTGCAATTATTGTTCTTGTAATATATAATGTTTTAAAAGCTTATGTACTAGATAAGTTAAATATTAACAAGTGGATAGTACTTTTATTAGCTATTGCAATATATGTGGTTCCTGTGCTCATATGGCCTAATATTATAAATCATGCAACTTACTATGTAATGACAGGAATATCTGCTATTATGATTTTATGGTTTACGGATTTATCAGGTTTTTTAAAAAATTCGAATATTTTTAAAAAAAATTCAACAAGCATAGGTTCTGCAAATATTAATGCTAAAAAAGATAAGAAGGACGATGTAGTAATTAGGTCCAAGGCTAAACCTAATAGGAATAAAAATAATAAAAAATAATAAAAAGGAGTACAAATTTCCATGGGGAATTTGTACTCCTTTTGAATGTGTCTATATATATAATATTTAATACTTTTTAACTGTCACAAAATAATTGTGAGATTTTGGTTTGTTGAAGCTAACTACATCCAGTAGTAGTTCCACATTCAAGGCAAACTTTACAAGTACCGTTTCTAACAAGCCTAGTACTTGAGCAATGAGAGCAGGTTTCAGAGTATAATCTTTCCCCTTGGATAGTGTCTGTGCTTATGTTAGTAGGGGCGAGGACATTCTCAGCGTCTGCTAGGCCAGTTGAAATTTCAGTCTCACCAGGCATTAGTGGATTTTTAGGTATATTAGCGTTGTCGTAATTTTCAGGTTTGATTTGACATCTACTATAATCTCCTAGTTCTATATCAATAATCTTACTAATTAAATCAGATATAGAAGAAACAGATTTAATATAAGGATGCTTTTGTACAAAACCATAAGGTTCAAATTTTTGTCCGCGAAGCATTTTAGAAATGGCTTGCGCAGGTACATGATGCTGAAGCATTACTGAAATTGCCTTTGAAAGAGAATTCAATAATCCAGTAATTATAGTACCTTCCCTATCTGTAGTTATATATATTTCAGAAATTTCTCCGTTTGAGCGCCTATTTATCGTAGTATAGACTTTTACATCATCAATTTGAGCAGGATGAGTAGTTCCATAACGTATTCCAATTGGCTTTTCTCTTGTGGAGTGGTTTGAAGTTTCTTGTAATGACTTTGCTTTCTTTAAAAGAGCCTCGTATGATAAATCCTCAAGTAACAGTTCTTTGTCAACAGATAAAGTAGTGTTTAAAGGTTGACTTGCTTTTGAACCATCTCTATATAAGGAGATACCTTTCACGCCTAGCTTCCAAGAATTTAATATCACTTCTTTAAAGTCTTCTATGGTAGCATTTTTAGGTAGATTTACAGTCTTTGATATAGAACCTGATATCATTGGGGTTATTGCCGCCATCATGAGAACATGTCCCATAAATGAAATATATCTTTTTCCGCTACCGCATTTGTTTGCTGTATCGAATATAGGCAAATGTTCTACCTTTAAATGTGGAGCACCCTCAATTTTTCCATCAATGATTTTTTCATATTCAAAGCCGTTTTCATCAACCTTTTCTTTTCTTAGAATATAATCAAGAATATCATTTGTTTCACTTTCGGAATATCCAAGGTTATCCAATGAGTCTTTAATTACAGGATTTACGATGGTCATAAATCCACCACCAGATAATTTTTTATAAATAAAATGGCTGAAATATGGTTCAACTGAGGTTGCACCACAATCCATTGCAAAAGAAATAGTGCCAGTAGGAGCTAGAACTGTAACTTGAGCATTTCTAAACCCATATTTTTCACCACTGCTTAGTACTTTTGACCAACAGTTTTTTAAGGTTTCACTTATATTGCTTAGGGAATCATTACCTAAAATATCATGGTTAACTTTTATAGGATCATAATTCAAATGTTCATAGTTACTATTTAGAGCTCCAGCAGCTCTTGCATGATTCCTTATAACTATTTGCATATGTTTTTTGTTGATTTCATATTTTTCAAAAGGAGCTAGTTCTTTTGAAAGTAGGGATGATACATAATAAGCCTGTGCAGTCATTATTCCACTTAGCGCTGCAGCTATATTTCTAGCATCTTCTGAGTCATAGGCATAGCCCATTACCATAAATAAAGAAGCTAAATTTGAAAGCCCAAGACCTGTGGTTCTAAATAAATAACTTTTCCTTGCTATATCTTCAGTTGGAAACTGGCCCCAATGAATGGAGGATTCAAGGACTAATTGAGTAAGTCCTATTAGATGGACATATCCATCAACATCAAATTTATTAGTCAAAGCATCATAAAATTTATAAATATTAATAGAAGCTAAATTACAAGAGGTATCATCTAAAAAAGCATATTCTCCACAAGGATTAGTCGAATTAATTCTATTATGTTTAGCATTAACTACTCCATCTTCTCCACCGGGGCAAGTATGCCATGCATTAAAGGTGTCATCAAATTGAGGCGCTGGATCAGCACATTGCCAAGCAGCGGTATTAAAGGTATCCCATAGCGTCTTAACACTTATGTCTGCATCAACTGTGGAATCGCATCTCCCTTTAAGAGTAATAGTCTGATTAGGATTTTTCGATAAGGTATCAACTTTCATCATAAATTCATCTGAGAATCTTATGGAGTTGTTTCCATTTTGGCCAGATACAGTCTCATAAGCCTCTCCTTCAAAGCTACCATCATAACCCATTTTAGTAAGAGCGCGTACTTTATCTTCTTCTTTAGCTTTCCAAGTCATAAACTCCATTATTTCAGGGTGATTGATATCAAGGCATAGCATCTTAGCAGCACGCCTTGTAGTTCCACCAGATTTTATAGCTCCAGCATTTCTGTCAAGTCCTCTTAAAAAACTCATAAGACCTGATGAAACTCCACCACTAGATAAGCTTTCACCTATACCTCTTATGGATGAGAAGTTAGTTCCGGTGCCAGAGCCACCTTTAAATAATTTAGTCTCTGTTACATACTGCTCAGAGATTGAATGATTGCCAAGTAGTTTATCTTGGATTGATAGAATGAAACAAGCTGAAGCTTGAGTCCTTGTATAAGCATCTTCGCTTTTAACTATCATTTTTTCTTTTTCATCGTAATAAAAATTATCTAATGATTCGCCTTTTATACCATAGGATAGGTTAAGGCCCGTATTAAACCATTGAGGAGAATTTGGTGCAAACATTTGATTTAAAAATGCATATATTAATTCATCATAAATAATGCTTTTTTCCTCTTGAGATTTAATAATAGTCTCATCAGTCAAGGATTCACACCAAAAATTAACAAGTCTATGAGCTACCATTTTCATACTATCCTCATAACCTTGCTTATTATTAACACCAGATTTTCTGAAATATTTTGAAGCAATAATATCGCAAGAATTTTGAGAGTAATGCTCTGGAAATTCTAAAGCCTTCATATCTAAAAGCACTTTATTTGTTTTATGGTCTTTTAAAAAAACATTTACCTTTTTCCATTTGAACAAATCAAAAACAGTAATAGTTTTATCTTTTTCTAATTCCTTTGTATAAAATCGTTTGATTAAATTTTTTATCTCCGCCATAATTAATACTAGCTTAAAAAGCTAGTATATTCACCTCCTATTAGTTGCATGATAATTAAGATTAAGTCTAAATTATGTAAAACATACTTCTGTATGGTTGATATTACTACACTAAAAGATTTTCTTGATTATTTAGTTTAATTATTATGTGTTATATTAGTATAACACCATATGTAGTAAGTAGAAAAAGAATTATAACTACAGATGGTATTATATAATAGAATCAAATAAAAATCAACATTAAATATTAACCAAAAATATGACGAATAAACGGCAAATTTATATAATATAGTAGTATAATAAATACATATTTATTATTATGTAAAATAATAAATCTAAAAGTTTATTATTATGTAAAATAATAAACCTAAAAGTTTATTATTATGTAAAATAATAGACTTAAAAGTTTATTATATGTAGAAATAAACTTACGTATTTATTATTTTGGAAGAGGTGATGATGAAATTATGATACATCAATTTGATGGAAAAATACCTAATGTACATAAACATTCTTATATTGCTTGCAGTGCAGATGTTATAGGAAATGTGTCTATAGGAGAGTACAGTAGTATTTGGTTTGGAGCTGTATTAAGAGGCGATATGAATTCCATGTCTATAGGTTCTTATACAAATATTCAAGACAATTGTACAGTACATAATGATGATGAATTTCCGGTTAATATTGGAGAGTATGTAACTATAGGACATAATGCCATAATACATGGTTGTAAAATTTCAAGTTATGCTTTAATTGGAATGGGAAGTACTATACTAAATGGAGCAGAAATAGGGGAGTATACTATAATCGGCGCTGGTAGCTTAGTTACTCAAGGAAAGAAAATACCCTCAGGGGTTCTTTGTATGGGAGTGCCGGCAAAGGTCATTCGCGAACTAACTACAGAGGAAAAGGAAGGATTAAAAAAATCAGCTCAGCATTATGTAGAGCTTTCAATGAAATATAATACAAAACAAATAAATGACCATACCTTAATTTAGATTGTTATAGAGCGCGAAAAATGATAATATTAAATGGAATAGAAAAGGTGACAGATGAGCAGAAATATAAATACATGTTTATAGAAAATATTTAGTACAATATGTTGATAAATTTAACAAATATATAGATTGGTCAAAAGTTTAAAAAAGGTAGGAGATAATAAATGATAAAAATAGGAGAATTTAATAATTTAAAAGTAGTTAGGCGAGCAGAATTTGGGTACTATTTGGGCGCAGAGACTGAAAACACTAGTGATGATATATTATTGCCAATGAAAAGCACTTTAGGTAGAGCACTTAATATTGATGATGAAGTTGAAGCCTTCGTATATAGGGACTCAAGTGATAGGTTAATTTCAACTTTAAAAAAACCTCTTGCAAAGGTTGGTGATTTAGCCTACCTTAAAGTAATTGACATGACTGCAATAGGAAGTTTTGTAGAAATTGGTTTAGAAAGAGACGTATTAGTTCCTTTTAAGGAGGAAAATTACAAATTAGAAACAGGCAAAAAATATCTTTTTTATATATATTTAGATAAGACTGGAAGAATAGCGGCCACTACTTTTATTGATAAATATTTATACGATACAGATTCATATGATATTGATGAGGAAGTGGAAGGAACAGTATACGGAATCCAGACTAATGGTACAGTAATGATAGCTATTGATGATATTTATAGGGCGGTTATTCTAAGAAATGAGAATTATATGAGTGTAATACCAGGAGATAGATTAAGTGTACGAGTGAAAAAATATTATGAAGATGGCAAAATGGACGTAACAGCAAGAAAACCAAGACTAGAAGAAAGAGATGTAGTTGAGGAACAAATAATAGAATACTTAGATAAAAGTGATGGCTTTATGCCATACAATGATAAAAGTTCTCCAGATGATATAAAGAAAGTTTTTAAAACAAGCAAAAATGCATTTAAAAGGGCATTAGGAGGACTTATGAAAAATGGGCTAATCCATCAAGATGAAGAAGGTACTAGATTAAAGTAATTAGATATATTTATAATAGTAAAAGGCTGATGAGTTAACTCATCGGCCTTTTACTATTTATATTTTAGATGAACTACGTTTAAATATCTTTACAATTTCATTAAAAAGTAATGGCATTAAGGCTAAAATAGTAACGATACCCCAATCTGCTAAACTTAAAGCATGAACACTAAAAGCATTTGCTAGAGGTGGAATAGTTATTATCAAATCTTGTAGCAGTATACCTAAAACTATAGCTGCAATTAAATATTTGTTTGAAAATAAACCTATTTGGAATATGGATTTTTTATTATTTCTCATATTTAAAGAATGAACAAGCTGAGAAACACTAAGTACTACAAATGCCATAGTTTGTGCATGTTTTAAAGCATCTTGTGAAATGTTTTGAGGGAATAGTGGGAATAAGTTAGTTATGCCACTATAATATTTTGCACCTATTATAAAGGCTGCTAAAGTTACTAAACCTATTAACAATCCGTTAAGAAGTAAACTTAATGTTGAACCTTTAAATAAACCATCTTTTTGGTTGCGTGGTTTATACTTCATTACGTCGGGGTCGCCAGGATCTACACCTAAAGCTAAAGCTGGAAGCGTATCTGTAATTAAGTTAACCCATAATATATGGATAGGTCTAAGTGGCGATGCCCAACCTAAAAGTATTGCAAGAAATAAAGCAATAATTTCTCCAACATTACAGGAAATAAGAAATACTACAGTTTTCTTGATATTCGTGAAGATATTTCTTCCTTCCTTTATAGCGGAAACGATAGTTGAAAAGTTATCGTCTATTAATATCATATCAGCAGCACCTTTAGCTACATCAGTACCTGTTATACCCATGGCTACACCTATATCTGCCATTTTCAGGGATGGCGCGTCATTTACTCCATCACCAGTCATTGATACAATATTTCCTTTGGATTTAAGAGCATTTATAATTTTTACTTTATGCTCTGGAGACACTCTTGCGAATACCCTTATATTATCAATTTTACTATTTAGTTCTTCATCTGAAAGTTTATCAAGCTCAGAGCCAGACATAACTGCTAGGGGATCTTTAGTAATATTAAGGTCTTTCGCTATAGCAAAAGCTGTGTTTTGGTGATCGCCGGTTATCATTACAGTTTTTATTCCGGAATTCGTGCACACAGAAATAGAATCCTTAACTTCCAGTCTAGGTGGATCTATCATACCTACCAGGCCAATAAGTATTAAATCACTTTCTAAAGAATCAATATCCACATGAGATGTTGGAAGAATTTTATAAGCTGCGCCTAGAACTCTTAAAGCATCATCAGACATTTTATTAGACACATCTAATATTTCTTTTTTTATGACTGGAGTAATTTCTATTATATTGCCTTTAATACAGGCTTTAGTACATAGTTTTAAGAGATTATCAATAGCCCCTTTTGTCATTACATAATATTCATTATCATATTTATTTACAGTAGTCATTAATTTTCTATCTGATTCAAAAGGAATCTCAGCGATTCTTTTATGGATTTTTTCTAAATGGTCTTTAAATATATTGTAAGTTACCCCAGCTACTAGTAAAGCAATTTCAGTTGGGTCACCTGTTTTTGAACCCTCAGAGTACGTAGCATCATTACATAAAATAAGATTCTCAAGTAAGAGCTTATGCTCATTGTCATTAATGTTTAAATTGGTTATATTACCTAAGAGGCCATCTGTATAGAATTTTGTTACAGTCATTTTATTTTGAGTTAATGTTCCTGTCTTGTCTGAACATATAATATTTACTGAACCTAAAGTTTCAACTGCGGGTAATTTACGTACAATTGCATTCTTCTTTATCATTTTTTGAACGCCCATAGCAAGTACTATAGTGACTATTGCAGGAAGACCCTCAGGTATCGCAGCTACTGCTAAACTAATAGATGTAAGTAACATTTCAAAAATATCTCTTTTTTGAAGAACGCCTACTATAAACATAAGAGCACATATAAACAACGCACCTATTCCTAGGTATTTTCCAAGTTCAGCCAGTTTTTTTTGAAAGGGGGTCTGGTCGTCTACTTTTTCATCTAGCATTTTAGCAATTTTACCTAGCTGAGTATTCATTCCAGTAGATACGGCAATGCCTATACCTCTACCATAAGTTGCGAGTGTTGACATGAAGAGCATATTCTTTTGATCGCCGAGTGGAATATCATCACCAGTTAAGACCAGGGATGCATCTTTATCTACTGGCACAGATTCTCCTGTAAGTGTAGATTCTTCAATTTTTAAATTTGCAGTTTCAATAAGCCGTAAATCGCAAGGCACGTATCTTCCAGCGTCAATAATAATAATATCACCGGGTACAACTTCGTTAGATGGAATTTCTTTTAACTGCCCATCGCGTCTAACTACAGCCTTAGGTGTAGATAATTTTTTTAGTGCATCAAGAGCTTTTTCAGCTTTTGACTCTTGAATAATTCCGACTGTAGCATTAATAACAATTACAATAGCAATTATAACTGCATCACTTGTTTCACCAAGGAGGGCAGAAATTACAGCAGCTGCAATTAAAATATAAATTAAAATATCATTTAATTGGGAAAAAAACATAGATATTAAAGTTTTAGGCTTTTTACTTTCTAACTCATTTAGTCCGAATTTTTCTCTTTTTAGGGCTGTTTCTTTTTGAGAAAGTCCTGTTAGTGGATTGGAGCCTAATTCTTTTAGAACTTCCTCTATAGTTTTGTTAAAAAACATAAATACCACCTCGTGTATAGTATTTGTTGTTACCGTTTAATTTATTAAAAATAAAATACAATACCTAATATTCCTGAAATTATTATTACTAAAATTGGATGGAGTTTATTAGTTAATAATATTCCTAAAATTATAATTCCAATTATTATACTTTTAATATCTTTATATGATTCCCTTCCCATGGATAAGAATACAGAGATTATAAGGCCAATTAGTGCAGGCCTCATACCGGATAGTGCGGCCTTCATTATATAGGATTCCTTAAATTTTAAAATATAGTGATTAGCTATGGAAACTAAGATAAAAGAAAATGAAACTACGCCTAGGGTTGCAGAAATAGCACCGAGTACTCCAGAAACTTTATAACCTACAAAGGTAGCTGAATTTATTGCTATAGGTCCCGGAGTCATTTGTGATATACCAATAATATCAACAAACTCTTTAAAGGTAATCCAATTATTAGTGGATACAATTTCTCTTTCGATAAGTGGAAGCATAGCATAGCCTCCACCAAAGCTAAAGGCACCTATTTTAAAGAACGATAGGTAAATTTTAATTAAAATAGACATTTACTTCACCTTCTTTCCAAGAAATATAATCCCGTATAAACCAGATAAAAGTATAACTATAACAGGGTGTACATTAAAAAATAATATACTTACCATAGAAATTAAGATTATAATAAGATTTACATAGCTTTTCTTTAAAGATTTGGATAAGCTTACTACAGCTATGAGTATAAGAACTGGTACTGCAGCCGAAATGCCTTTGAAAACTAAATCAACATAATAATAATCTCTAAATTGCATAAAGAAAACTGCAATGCATAATATTATGAAAAATGAAGGTAAAATCACACCTAGAAGCCCGATGATAGCGCCAAGTAGGCCGTTAATTCTATAACCAATAAATATACTACTATTAACTGCTAAAGCTCCAGGAAAAGTTTGGGAAACAACAATTATATCCATGAAATCTTCTTTTGAAAGCCATTGTTTTTTACTTACAACTTCAGTCTCAATGAGTGGTATCATTGCATAACCTCCACCAAAGGTAAAAGCTCCAATTTTAAAGAAAGTCCAAAACATATTAAGTAATCTTTTCGTTTTTCTCACCTCAAATAGTTTAAATTTTTGATTATATCAATAGAAATGCCCTTAAAAGTATGAACCTATACTTTTAATCTATAATAGTTACCATATAAGTATACTATTATAAAAAAAATAGGCAAATATATAAACACTATTGATGAAATTTCAGGATTAATTGTAGATATTTATAAATGAAAAAGTACACATATTTTGTAAAGGTTGTTATATAAACTTCACAAAATATATGCACTTTTTTCAGAAATCTAAAGGAAAGAATTAAAACTAGCATCTGACGGCATTCTAAGATCTCCTCTTGGGGATACACTTATAGTTCCTACTTTTGGACCGTCTGGCAGAGCTGAACGTTTAAATTGTTGGGTAAAGAATCTTTTTATAAATTTATCTAACCATTTGCGTATATCTTTTTCGCAGTAATCAGCTTTGAAGGCTTCCTTAGCTAAAAATAATATTTTACTTGGCGAAGTACCTTGCTTCATAAAATAATAAAGGAAAAAGTCGTGTAATTCATATGGTCCTACTATGTCTTCAGTTTTTTGAGTTATTTGACCGTTCTTATCTTTGGGTAGAAGTTCAGGACTTATAGGAGTGTTAAGGATATCTAAAAGAATGTCTGTTACTTCCTTTGAAGCTTCTTTATCTGCTACATATTTAACTAAATATCTCACCAAAGTCTTAGGGATTGAGCAGTTTACGGAATACATAGACATATGATCACCATTATATGTGCACCAACCTAAGGCGAGTTCTGATAAATCTCCAGTACCTATTAAGAGTCCACCTTCCTTATTTGCAACATCCATAAGAATTTGAGTTCTTTCTCTCGCTTGAACATTTTCATAAGTTATATCATGTTTTTCCACTGGATGATCTATGTCTTTAAAATGCATCAGACATGCATCTACTATATTAATTTCTCTGAGTTCTGTTCCTAAATTTTTACATAGGTTTATTGCATTCATATAAGTCCTATCTGTAGTTCCAAAACCAGGCATAGTTATAGTAATAATATTTTTTCTGGGTATTTTTAACAGGTCGAAGGTTTTAACTATAACGAGTAATGCTAAAGTTGAATCAAGCCCACCAGAAATCCCAATAATAGCCTTGTTAAGACCAGTATAAGAGAATCTTTTAGCAAGGGCTGAGGATTGAATATTAAATATTTCCTTGCAACGTATTTCACGTTTATATAAATTAGAAGGAACGAAAGGATGCTTATCAATATTTCTATCAAAAACGCCAAAACCTGCACTCCCAAATTCAAAAGGAATTTCACATGCTTCAAAAGGGCATATAGAAATGCTATTTCTAAAACTGGTATTTTTTAATCTTTCACTGTTTAATTTATCTATATCAATAATTGAAGTAACAACTTCATTTTCTCTTTGAAATCTATTATTTTCTTTTAATACTAAACCATTTTCGCTAATTAAAAGATGGCCACTGAAAAGTAAATCTGTAGAGGATTCAAAAACACCAGAGGATGCATATAAATAAGAACACATACATCTTGCGCTCTGGGATGAAACTAAGGATTTTCTATAATCAGCTTTGCTAACTAATTCATTTGATGCAGATAGATTAGCAATTATATTTGCACCTTGAAGAGCTAAATAGCTGCTTGGAGGAATAGTTACCCAAAGGTCTTCACAAATTTCAAAACCAAATTTAATATTGCCACTGGTAAATAATAAATTTGTCCCAAAAGGGATGCCTTTTGCAAAAGAAAGGTTTACGGTTTTGCTTATGAGGCCAAGACCTTCAGTAAACCATCTTTTTTCATAAAACTCAGAGTAATTTGGAATATAGCTTTTTGGTACTATTCCTAAAAGTTTACCATTAAATATTATATAAGCACAATTATATAGAGAATTGTTATAGTATAAAGGAGACCCTACAGCAATTAGGATATCTTTATTTTTAGAAAACTCACATAGAGATTTAATTGCATTTTCAGATTTTTCAATTAGCTGATGTTGTAAAAATAAATCCGCACATGTGTAAGCTGTTATGCAAAGTTCTGGGAAAACTATGAATTTTGATTTCTCATCATAAGCCTGATTAATGCAGTTTCTTATGTTGATTAAGTTAAATTCTATATCTGCTACATTTACAATTGGACAAGCAACAGAAACCTTTATAAAAGAAGTTTCCAAACTAATTCACGACCTTTCTTTAGTTTTTCAAATATAGTATATGTAAAATTGACTTTAAATAATAAATATTTACTGAAATTATATCATATTAGCTAGATTAGTAGGGTCGGTTAATGATTATTTTACCATTATTTTTTATTGCCTTTTTAATAGTTGTTAACTGTCCCTTGCTATTGTGACAATTTTAATTGTGAAGAGAATGAGAGCAGACATGAGAAAGAAGAAGTCTAAAACAATAAGAAGATGTATAATGCACTAATATTAAACTTTATTAAGTTTAATATATAAAACATAAAATATATAATTATTGTAGTAACATAATAAAATTGTATTATAAAATGCACAGAAGATGTATAATTAAGATAGAAGTTAGTAATACGTAGTTGAAAAGAGCGTATAATATTAAGTGATATTCGTAAGGGGGTACAACATGAACTGGACGCCGATGATATTTTGGATAGTTGTAGCATTAGCAGCATTAGTTATTGATATTACAACTAGTAGTTTTATGTTTATATGGTTTGCTGTAGGTGCAATGGCGGCAATAATTGCTATTGGGCTAAGTGCATCAATAATTGTTCAAGCAATTGTTTTTGTAGCAGTTAGTGCAGTGGTTATGGCTGTGGGTTATCCTATAGTCAAGAAAACTATAAAAAAAACTGTGAAAAAAACTTTAACTATGGAGGAAGGGTATGTTGGGAAAGAATTTACAATAACAAAAGATATTGATGAAAAAGCAAACATTAAGTTTCAAGGGATTTATTGGACTGTAAAAAATGTTGGAAAACCTTTGAAAAAAGGTGAATCAGTTCAAGTTATCGGTATAGAAGGGAATAAATTACTAATAACTAAAGTATAAGATATATTAAAATATAAGGGGGAATTTGTAATGGGAATAGGAACAGTTATAGGCTTGTTTATATTATTTGTAATAGTTATAATGATTTTATCATCGATTAAGATTGTTAATACTGGATCTGTGTATTTAGTAGAAAGATTTGGTCAGTTTCATAGGATACTAGAACCAGGCTGGCATTTTACAATTGTATTTGCAGATTTTGTTAGAAGAAGGATTTCTACTAAGCAGCAAATATTAGACATACAACCACAGAATGTTATAACTAAGGATAATGTTAATATATCGATTGATAATGTTATATTTTATAAGGTTATTAACTCAAGGGACGCGGTCTACAATATTGAGGATTATAAATCAGGTATAGTTTACTCAACTATAACTAATATGAGAAATATCGTGGGAGATTTGACTTTAGATGAAGTATTATCAGGAAGAGATAGAATAAATTCTAAGCTTCTTGAAATAATCGATGAAATCACGGATGCTTATGGAATAAAAATATTATCTGTAGAAATTAAAAATATAATTCCACCGGCTGAAATTCAACAGGCTATGGAAAAACAAATGAGAGCAGAGAGAGATAAGAGAGCATTTATTCTTACAGCAGAAGGTGAAAAACAAAGTCTAATTGAAAAAGCTGAAGGACATAAGCAAGCTCAAATATTAAATGCAGAGGCTGAAAAACAAGCAAATATTAGACATGCAGAAGGAATGAAGGAATCTCAACTTCTTGAAGCAGAGGGTAAAGCTCGTGCTATAGAGACTATTGCAATTGCAGAAGCAGATGCAATAAGAAAAATAAATACAGCTATTATAGAGTCAGGTACAAATGAAACAGTAATAGCATTAAAACAGATAGAAGCTCTTAAAGAAATGGCAAAAAATCCAGCTAATAAACTTATACTTCCAAATGAAACATTGTCAAGTTTAGGCAGTATAGCAGCCATAGCTGATATGTTAAAAATGAATAAGAACTGTGAAAATAAATCAATATAAAAGAAAGCCTGAGCGATCAGGCTTTCTTTTTATTTTTTGAATGAGATTTATTGTTTTTTTTCTGAACTGAATAACCAAATTTTCCTAAAGCGTTAGAATTAACACTAAAATACTCGCCATGAGAATAGGTAATAAGATCTGCCTTTTCAAAATGAATTTTTCCAGAAGCATCTATTAAGCTATTATCTACATGAGTATTCACAATTTCAGCTAAAAATAAATCATGGGTACCTAAAGGTGTAATGCTTTTAACTTTGCACTCTAAAGCTATTGAGCATTCAGAAATTAGAGGCGCTATGACATCCTTGCCATTTTCAATAGTGAAGTTCATTTCGTGAATTTTATCTATTTGCTTACCAGAGCGTACCCCGCAATAATCAACTTCACGAACCATTCTAGAATTAGGTAGATTTACTACAAAGTCACCACTTTCTTTTATATATTCATAAGAAAGTCTGTCGGGTCTTATGGCTACAGTTATCATTGGTGGTTTAGTACAAGCCATTCCTATCCACCCTACTGTAAAAACGTTTATTTTTCCCTCTTTATTTTTTGAGGTGATTAATACCACGGGAACAGGGTTTAACATTGCACTGCCTTTAAATATAGTTTTTGTCATATATTTTCACTCCTATATCTTTATATTGTATAACATTACCCATTATACAATACCTTAAAAGATTTATACAGATGAGAGTAAATTGATTTAAAGAAGTCTTTAAAAAAGGTTATTAATAATAATTTTTTGATAATATGGTATAATAAGTGTATATAAATATAGGTATGGTGATAATTATGACGATGGCAGGAAAAATAATATATGGTTTTGGAAAATTAGTTGGAAATACCGCGGGATATAGTGTTAAACTAACGGGTAATGTTATATCATCTATAGCGGAAATCTCAGGAAACGAAAAATTAGCCATAAACACTAAGGAGTATGCTACGATAGCTTCTAAAGGGATTGATAAAGCTGTGAAAATAACAGCAGCAGTAACCGCTGTTGTAATAGATAAAACTATTGATGTAGCTTTAAACACTGCACAATATATTGAAGAAAACGCTGTGGAAACAAAAGTGCGGGTTTATGGGCAATCAGAGAAATTCTACGATAAAGATAAATATATAGAGGTTAACTATGAGGTCCTGGAGAAATAAATGGTAATATGTTAAAAAAGATACTTTAATGCAATATTAATTAATTATTTAAATAATATTACTTTGCAAATATATAGTTTAGTGATATAATTTATATGAGAGTAAATGTGAAATATGAAATATTGCTAAAAAAAATGAGAGCTACACTAACCAATCTGTTAAATAATGGATTAATTAGTGTGGCTTTTTGTGTTTAACGACATTTCAGAAGGAAAGCCTTCCGCTTATATAAGGGGGAGTTCAATACTATAACAAAGAGAAAACTTCAGTGGGAGTATAAATCTCCTTCTGAAGTCGCTAATATTGTAGCGACCCAGGAGATGATTTAATGACATTTCAAAATATAAATAGGGGATGAAGTTATGATAGTAGAAAATTTTAAGTTTAAAGATAAGGGTGACTTAGAGATATTTGTGTACAAATGGCTACCTAATGTGAACGTACAAATTAAGGGGATAGTTCAGATAGCTCATGGAATGGCAGAGACAGCAGCTAGGTACGAAAATTTTGCAAGTGCGCTAACAAATGATGGGTTCATTGTTTATGCTAATGACCATAGAGGGCATGGAAAAACTGCAGGCGAAGTCCGAAAACTAGGAGAATTAGGTGAGAATGGATTTAATTCGATGGTTGAAAATATGCATGAACTAAATGAGAAGATTAAAGAAGAAAATCCTAATTTACCTATATTTTTATTTGGGCATAGTATGGGATCTTTCTTAACACAAAGATATATTTGTTTATATGGAAGTGGATTAAAGGGGGCAATTATTTCAGGATCCTGCGGCAAACAGGGAATTATTATAGATATAGCAAGACTAATAGCAAAAAGAGAGATTAAGAAAAATGGAAAAATTGCAAAAAGCAAGAAACTAGATAGGTTATCTTTTGGAAGGTATAACAATTCTTTTAAACCAAATAGAACAGCATTCGATTGGTTAAGTAGGGATAACAAACAAGTAGATAAATATATAGACGATCCATTCTGTGGGACGGTTTTTACAACGGGATTTTTCTATGATTTTTTAGGTGGACTAAAGGGTATAGCTGACGACAAGGAAATTAAAAATATTCCTAAAGATTTACCCATTTATATTTTCTCGGGAGATAAAGATCCCGTAGGAAAGAATGGAAAGGGTGTTCTAAAACTGGTTAAGACTTATAAACGACATGGGATCAAGGATTTAACTTATAAACTTTATAAGAATGGAAGACATGAGATGCTTAATGAAACCAACAAGGAAGAAGTAATTGTGGATGTAATAAGATGGATTAAGGAACATTGAGTTTATTATAAAATAGTAAAAGCAACAGGAGACATGGGTATTGTCTACTGTTGCTTTTAATTTTAAGAAATATCTATTGAAAATTTAATTTAACTTAATAACTTCTGTAGAGTGAACTTGTGAATATTATATGTTTACAAGTTGCAAACGTCAATATATTAATTAAGATTTATTTAATATGGCACTAAGAATATAAAGGGAGTTGCCTACGTCATGATAACTTTGCTTTAGTTCGACCTTATAGCCTAATTCAATTGCCGAATTATATAAATGACTAAGCCCTATGCCCATATCTATACGGTTGGTGTCTTTAAGCATCTTTTTAGTTAAAATATTTCTGTTATCTAGATATAAGTCAAATTTATTATTGTTAATTGATAATTTCCAAGGTTGAGAGTTAATTGCAGAGGGGGCATCAATAAGTGATTGTATTATAGTTTCATATTGATTTTCATAATCACCAGTAACTAGTTTGATTTTATCAAATCTCTTTCTATTTACAACTGGTTTTAATTGAGAAGTTGGGTACCCAAAAGCAACTAAAATTATATAACTTTGTTTGTCTTTTACTTTGAATATTGTTTTAAATAACTCCTGTTTAATCGCACTTCCTAACCAACAAGTTCCAATACCAAGCTCTGTTAACTTAAGAACTATTTCCTCACCAATGAAGCCTATATTCTCTAAATGACCTTCCTTAATTTCGGAAGTAAAGGCTAAATAATGTGGAGCTTTAACTTTTGTATATTTGGAAATAAGACCTTTAAATGTATCCGTAATTTTTTCACCATCTTCAATTAGTAATACTTCCATAGGTATATTGTCAAACAAAGGTTTAGCATCATTTATAATAGTTTTAATCTTTTGCAAATGTTCCCCGGATATTTTTTTATCTTTATAATTTCTTATGGATTTTCTTAAATTTATAGCTTGTATCATAATAAATTCCTCTACTTTATCTAAATTTTCGACTGCTATTTAATATTACAGCATCGAATATGATGAACGGCTGCACAGGTGACAATTAAACTCTAGACAATGCTTTTTTGCTGCCGATTACAAGTACTAAGACAAAGACAGAAGTCAGGGCTATAGTTCCCCCAGGGGCACAGTTTATGTAGTAAGATATAAGAAGTCCTAAAATTATGTCAATAAATCCGAACATTATTGAGTAAAGTAGGGTATGCTTAAAACCTTTATTGAGCTGCAGTGATGTTGCTACAGGTAACGCTATCATAGAGGACATAACAAGTATTCCAAGTATTCTTAGCGATGCTGAAATAGTAGCGCCTACGAGTAGCGCAAAAACATAGTTAATCACCTTAACTTTTACACCAGAAACCTTAGCACCCTCTTCATCGAAGGTAATATATAATAATTGATTATATAAAGAAAGTAGAGTTACTATAGAAATAATACTAAGTACAAGCATTATGTATAAATCATTTTTTGTAACAGTCAGAATGCTTCCAAATAAATAAGAATTAACATTGGCACCTGCTTTGCCTGTACTTACTAAAGTTATACCAACACCTACACTAAATGTAAGTAAAATTGCCAAAATCAATTCTGCGTATTTTTTATAATAATCTCTTAAAAATTCAATAGATAAACCGCATAGAGCTGTAAAAACAAAAGCACAAATTATGGGGTTATATCCAAGAACTAAGCCAATAGCCACCCCAGCGAAGGAGGCGTGCGACATAGTATCTCCCATCATGGAATACCTTTTTAATACAAGAAAAACCCCTACAATTGGGAACAAAATAGAAATTAAAACTGATGCAATTAAAGCATTTTGCATAAAACCATATTCAAACATAAAGTAATGTTACCCCCTTTCTTCATTTAATTTGTTTTTATAATTATGTATATTATAAAGTATTCCGCTACCATTACCCATTTCAAAAATATCAGTTGAATTATCTAATGCAGCTTTTAAATTATGTTCTACAGAAACAACTGTAATACCTAGGTTTTTATTTAAGCCTTTAATAATTCTATATATATCTTCCATACTTTGAATGTCTACACCAGTAGAAGGCTCATCTAAAATTAATAACTCAGGGTCACCAATTAAACTTCTAGCAATAAAGATTTTTTGTTGCTGACCTCCAGAAAGATTTCCAATAAGCGTATGAGTATGACTTTCCATACCTACAGCTTGCAGACTTTTTAAAATTAAACTTTTATCTTTAAGCTTTAATACTTTCCTGTGGCAATTTAGCATCTCATAAACTGTTATAGGAAACTGCGCATTAAAATTTTCAACTTTTTGCGCTACATATGCGATTTTAGAAGTAAATATAATAATTTGACCACTATTAGGTTTTAATAAGTTCAATATTAATTTAACTAAAGTACTCTTGGCACTACCATTTTCACCTAGTATTGAGACGTAGCTACCTTTTTCAATTTTAAGATTAACCTTATCTAATATATATGGCTTTGAATTTGTATATGTAAAACATAAATTTTTTATGTTAATCATGTAAATCCTCCTCACTAATTCTTTCAGTTAACAACTATTAATTATTACAAAATTAACTATGCAAAAGGCAATAATAATATGTGCACAAAAATAGTAGCAACAAATAGTATACACCCAAATGCGAATAACTTGCAATAATCTCTTAGTGTTATTGGTAAATAAATATATTAATATTTTTCATAAAATTTATATAATTGGTAAAACTGTATATGGCGATACTTAATTTAAAAGTATATATAATATTGTTTAAGTATCTACCAATAAGAGATACATGTTTATATGTATTAAGAAAGGTAGTGTTATTTTGAATAAAAACGAAATCTCAGCTCATGTTATTAGTAGAGTAGCGAAAGACAATCAAGGAGAAATTACAGCTTACGAACTTGAAAATGGAGAAATAGTTTCAAAAGAACAAGCAGTGCTGCTTGCAAAACAAGGAAATATAATTGGAGTATCTGTCTCAACTTCAAAAAAAGGTGAAGAATTTTTAAAAAGTCTACCTGATCAAGATAAATCCAATAATTTAGACAATTTACCAGTTATAGATGATAATGATATCTATTAAAAACATTAAAAAACAGGGATAACGAATGTCCCTGTTTTTTAATGTTTTTAATGAGGGACGGTTAACAACTAATTCACATTAGTTGTTAGCTGTAATTTATATCCAAAAAGTTTTTCCTTTGAAAAAGGGGGAAGGTGTGTTTAAATGTGTTAATATTATGTAATAACTATATAAGCAGGAGGGTAAACAAATGGTATTGCTAAACAACACATTACAGTGCATTAAACCACTAAATAAAGAGGCTATGAAAAAAGCGTGGGATAGACTTGATAGTTTATCAAAACCTATAGGAAGTCTTGGTGAAATAGAAAATATTATAGCTAAGATGGCAGGGATTACTGGAGACATACATAATAAAATTAATAAAAAGAATGTAGTTATAATGTGCAGCGATAATGGAGTGGTGGAAGAAGATGTGTCTAACTGTCCTAAAAACGTAACGGCTATAGTTACTAATAATTTCACTAAAAAAATCACGGGTGTATATGTTTTATCAAAATTTGTTGGAAGTGAGATTACAGTTGTAGATATAGGCGTTGATGCAGACTTTAACAATCCTAAAATTGTAAATAAAAAAATTGCATATGGTACCATGAACATGATGAAGGGGCCCGCAATGACTAGGGAGCAAACAATTAAAGCTATAGAGGTTGGAATCGATACAGTTGATGATTTAGCGCGTAAGGGGTATGATTTGTTTGGTACCGGGGAAATGGGGGTAGGAAATACTGCCACAAGTGCAGCAATTTTGAGCGTTCTTTCAGGACTTGAAGTAGAGGTGTCAGTAGGTAAAGGTTCAGGAATTACGCAGGAGCAATTTATTAATAAAAAGAGGGTAATTAAGAAAGCTATTGAAGTAAATAAACCAGATAAAAATGATGTTATCGATGTACTTTCAAAAGTTGGAGGATTTGATATTGCGGGACTATGTGGGTGCTTCCTGTCAGCTGCGAAGAATAGGGTGCCTATTGTTATTGATGGATTTATAGCCTCAGCAGCTGCATTATGTGCTTATAGACTAAACCCATTAGTGAAGGAATATATATTTGCATCTCACTTATCTGCGGAACCGGGGGCAGCTTTTATAATGAAGGAAATAGGATTAAAACCTATGCTTAATTTGAACATGAGACTGGGGGAAGGGTCAGGTTGTCCACTTGCTTTTAATATAATTGAGGCGGCGCTTTTCACTATGGATAATATGGGGACATTTGAAGAGGCAACGCTTGATAGTAAAAAGTATATAGATATAAGGGAGAATACCGTAGGGTAAAATTTAGGTGTGAGAATTTATGAATATTTATTTGTTAAGACATGGCCAGACTGAAGAAAATAGAAAAGGGTCTTATTATGGTAATTTGGATATAAGTCTAAATGAAATTGGCATAGCTCAAGGCAATAAGGCTAAAGATTTCTTTGATGGCATAAAATTAGATAGAGTATACGTTAGTGATAAAAAAAGAACTTTAGAGATGGCAAAGTTAGTTTTAGGACAACAGGAAATTGCAGTTATACAAGATAATAGAATAAATGAAACTGATTTTGGAGATTTTGAAGGGAAAACATACGAGGAAATTAAAGTTTCATATCCCCAACAGTGTATTTGTTGGCAAAATAATTGGAAAGAATTTGTACCTCCGAATGGAGAAAGTTATATTAAACTATGTGAAAGAGTTAAGAACTTTATGGAGCATATTAAAAAGCTAGAATGCGATAATATTTTAATATGCGCTCATTCGGGAGTCATAAGAGCTATATATTGTTATATTATGAATGAAAATATAGATTTGTTTTGGAAATTTGGTTGTAAAAATGGGGATATAAGCATTATAAAATATGAATATGGTAATTTATATATTGATGCTATTATTCATAATGCATAGTTAGAAAATTGATTTGAGGTATATTTAGTTCTTGCCGATTAACTTTAAAATTAAAATAAACATTACTATTTAGGAAAGAGGTGAGCTTTGCAAGGACAAGTCTTTGCGAGCAAATAAAATGAGAGAATATTTAAATGATTTTTTACTGTTTTTCCAATTCTTCACACGGATACCTATAAATAAAAGTTTAAACTGTGACAAGGAAAACTTTAGGCGGGGATCTGTATTTTTTCCGGTGGTAGGATTATTTATAGGAATTGTCCAGTGGATAACTTATTATATATTAATAAAAGTGCTGCCAGTAGATATTACAGCAATATTTGTAGTTATTATACCGATAGTTATTACTGGAGGATTACATGTGGATGGACTTGGAGATACTTGTGATGGTTTCTTTTCGTTTAAAGGAGACAAACATAAAATAATAGAAATTATGAAGGACAGCACAGTAGGCACTTATGCAACTATTGCTATAGTATTTGATATGTTAGCACGATATGCAGCGGTCTGCACTATCATAGGAAAGAATTTACCACTCATATTAATTGCAACGCCAATAATTGCAAGATTTACCGTTGTTTTTATATCTTTTATTGGTAAGAATGCTAAAGAAACAGGCTCGGGTAATATATTTATTGGAAATATTGACATCAAAAGGGTGGTAATTTCAGGTATTATAACTATTGTATTTGGAACCTTATTAATAGGATTTAACAAAAGTGTTATATTGATACTATCAGCGTTACTTTTAAGTTTCCTATTTAATAAGTTTTGCGAGAGTAAAATTACGGGACTTACGGGAGATAGCTTAGGAGCTAATAATGAATTAGTTGAAATTCTAACTATGATCTTATTTATAGCAATAAGTTAAGGTAAGATAATGGGGACGGTTAACAATTATTTATATTATAATTGGGTGCAAGTTGTTTATGGAAACTTGTACCTTTTTATCGTTGAATTAATTTATTGAACACTAATTTTAATTATTTTTATATTATACATAAGTAAAATGTATATTTTTGATACTTGTCCATGTTTATTAAATGCATATATCCATCTGTTATTCTAATTTTTTTTATTTAATATAACAGATTTAATAAATAGGTAGGTTAAAGTAAATAATTAGAATGAATTTTAATGATTGTCATTAAGTTATTAATCATAATATTGAAGATTATATTAATAAATTATTACTAAGCATAACGTTTAATAAAATCCATGATAATATTCTCATATTTATCTTCTGTTCCAATTAATTCGATGCCAATAGTGCTTAATTTTGATACTCTAGCCTGTGTAATGTTTCCAAGAGTGCTGGATATATCGCTAGATTTAAAATTACAGAGGCTCCTCATTAGAACAACGGTTAAGGCTTTTGCCCGTACAAGCTTTCTGCTGTACTTCATATAAAGATGAGTCTTTGATACATTCATCTTTGACGCTATATATTCTATTATATCTTCTGGCTTAAAGTTCCTTACAAGTATTTTTCGTTCACATTTATACTCTGATTTTTCATCTTTAAATTCTATTTCTTGTTTTAATTTTTCTCCATTACAGCGAAAGACAAGATTATAGTAATTCTTTCTTGCATTTTTTAGGTTATTACCAAAAGAGCTCATAATAAATCCATAATCAACTAATTTAAAAGAATCATGTCTTTTTCCTAAAAATATGGCTAGACTAGAAAAAGCATATTTTTCAGGACAATTTTTATATTCATCTATATCCGTAGGATTATTGTGTATATATAGAGATAAAGTCTTCAAATATCGTTCATTATTAACTATTTTACTCTTAAATCTATCTTTAAAAAGATGTCCTTCCCTTTTATATTTTTTATTAAAGTACATTGCATAAGAAAAATTTATTCCATGCATTGCCTTTGATATATCAGTGCCATTAGCATCAATCATTAAATGAGAATGGTTATCCATAAGACAGTAACCGTAGATTTTAAAATTATAGAGATATTTATACTTTTTTACAAGTGATAAATACTTGTTCTTATCCTCATCATCCTTGAATAAATTTATTTCGCTGATACTTTTGCACATAATATGAAATATCGAGTCATCTGTTTTTTCTCTTGCCTTTCTTGGCATTAAAATCACCCTTCCTCATAGATTTTTATTTGAATTATTGCCTATGAATCGGGATGATATTCATAATCTTAAGCTAATATATATATAAATAATTTAAATAGTTGTTAACCGTCCCTAACTATTTTTCTGAATCATTTTTTTGCCTATTAAACTAAGGAGACACTCTAAATATTGACAGTACGGCTTAAATATAATAAACTAGAATTAATAGAGAATTGAATATGATTTTAGGTGCCTTGAAATAGGTGAAAAGGGAATGCGGTTTAAATCCGCAGCAGCCCCCGCTACTGTAATTGATGAAAAACTTTTAAATGCTACTTCGTAAATTAAAAATGAGGAAGGATAATTAAAGGAAGAATCAAAAGCCAGGAGACCTGCCTAAATGATGTTAACAAGCTTTCGGAGGGAAAGAACTATTTAATTATGGATTAATTAAAAAGTAGTCGCTATCGTATGCGTACTATTTTTTTTGTTTTAAAAAGCATTATATGTAAATGTTATGATAGATTTCGGAAAATATTTAGCAAGGTGGATGATCGAAATGAAGAAGGCAATTTTAATTGTAAGTTTTGGAACAACACATGAAGATGCAAGAAAAGTAACTATCGATGCAATAGAAGATAAAATAAGACATACTTTTGAAGATTATGATATAAGAAGAGCATTTACTTCACATATTATTCTTAGAGTACTTAAGAATAGGGATAATATTCATGTAGATACTCCAGAAGAAGCTTTGGAAAAGTTAAAAAGCGAAGGATATAATGAGGTAATTGTTCAGCCTTTGCATGTTATTCCTGGAGTAGAATTTGATTATATAAATAATGTAGTTAATAGATACAAAGAATGTAAAGCATTTAAAAATATCTTAATAGGAAGACCTCTTTTATGTTTTAAGGGTGAAGAAGCAGGCGTGCCAGATGATTACTCAATAATGGTGGATGCTCTATCAAAGCAATTGCAACCAATGGATACAGTAATTTTGATGGGGCATGGTACAAACCATATTGCAAATGCAGTATATTGCTGTTTTGAAAGCGTTTTAAGGGATAGAGGTTTTAACAATGTCCATGTAGCAACCGTGGAAGGGTATCCAACTTTGGAAAGAGTAATACCTAATGTTACGACTCAGAGTATTAGCGAAGTCACTTTAATGCCACTACTGCTCGTAGCAGGAGACCATGCCAAGAATGACATGGCGGGAGATGCAGAGGACTCCTGGAAGAGTATTTTAGAGGCAAAAGGGTTTAAAGTTAAAATATATCTGCATGGGTTAGGGGAAAATAGTGACGTTCAAGACATTTATATACAGCACATTAATGATGTAATTAATGAAAAGTTTAAGAATGTAGGGAAAACACATAAGGGAAATTAAAATTCTGCGTAAGTTATAAGTAACAAAAGTACGGTAGATGTGAGTTACAAGTAGAAAGGAAGGTATTCAATGATACATGGTGGAGATGTTTATACTAATGGATTACTTGAGGGGCGAGAATTAATAGATTACAGTTCTAATATTAATCCATTAGGGGTTCCTAAAAGTTTCACTGATAACATTAGTGAAGCCGTAGATGCTTTAACAAGATATCCAGATATTCAATATAGGGAGGTATTGAAAGAATTAAAAGAATACATTGATTGCCCAAAAGAATATTTTGTTTTAGGAAATGGGGCTGCAGAAATAATTGACTTAGTTATAGCTTGTCATAAAAATCTACTAATTGTGGTGCCATCTTTTGTAGAGTACGAAATTGATGCTAAAAAGTGGAATTGTAGTATAGAGTATTCTTATTTAAAAGAGAAGATTAATGAGAATACCTTATTAAAGCATGAATATGCTGAGCTTTCCTATGATTATGAGGATATTCTTAATAGATTACAGAGTGTAGAAGGTGTGGTTTTAGGTAATCCGAATAACCCCAATGGCAATATCATAAATAAGGCTGAGTTTCAAAAAATTCTTGAATATTGTGAATGTAACGACAAAGTCATAATAATAGATGAGGCTTTTATAGAATTTACTGGAGATTCACAGCACAGTTTCAGTGAAAAAGTTAAAACATACAAATGTTTATTTATAATAAGAGCATTAACCAAATTTTTTGCGATGCCTGGTATAAGGTTTGGGTATGGAATAAGTAGTAACGTAGACCTATTAAAAAAAGTTAAAGAAAAACAAAACCCCTGGAACATAAACTGTTTTGCAGAAATGGCTGCACGTCATGTGTTAAAAGATAACGTTTATATTGAAAAAAGCAAAGAGTGGATAAGAGCGGAAAGGCCTAGGTTTATAAGATCACTTGAAAATATTTCATTTATAGATAAAGTGTATTTAACCTATGGAAATTATGTATTATGCAAATTAAAAGGACTGGACTCAGAGGCACTTTATAAACTATGCCTAGCTCAAGGATTTGTTATAAGAAAAGCAGATAATTTTAGAGGACTAGATAAACAATATGTAAGGCTTGCTATTAAGGATAATGATAGGAATAGAAAATTGATTCAGTGTTTGAAAAACTTAGAATTGATAGTGAAAACATTGGGGACAGTTAACAACTAATTGCACATTAGGGGATAGTCCGCAAAAGGATGTGAATATAAATGAAGAGTATAGTCATAGCTTCAGATTCAAGTGGTGGTGGTAAGACCACAGTAACACTCGGAATTATGAAAGCGTTTAAAAATAGGGGATTTGAGATACAAGGGTATAAAGTAGGACCTGATTATATAGACTCAGCTTTTCATACAAAGATAACAGGTAAAGGTTCAAGAAATTTGGATTTGTATCTTATGGGAGAGGCGGGAGTTAAGGCTAGCTTTTCTAGAGGATGCGGAGAATTGGGTGTAGTCGAAGGTGTAATGGGTTTATATGATGGAAAAGGCATAAATACATCCTATTCTACGTATCACGTGTCAAAGGTTTTAGACTTGCCTATCATACTTGTATTGTCTCCAAAGGCTCAGGTAGCAACCCTCTGTGCAGAAATTAATGGAATAGTAAATTTTAAAGATGCGAATATAAAGGGCATAATACTAAATAATATAACAGAAAATTATTATAAGTTACTTAAGGCAGCAATTAAAGAAAACTGTAACTTGAAAGTGTTAGGCTATCTTCCAAAAGATGAACGATTAAGCTTAAAAAGTAGGCACTTAGGGCTAATTCAAAGCAGTGAAACAGAGGATTTAGATGAGAAAATTGAAATCTGTGCCAAGTTATTAGAAAAGCATTTGGATATGGATTTATTGTTAGAACAATTTAAAGAAAGTGAAAGGCATATAGATGATTTCCATGTGGAGAATAAGGGGAAAAGGATAGCTGTAGCCTATGACAAGGCCTTTAGTTTTTATTATAAAGAAAATTTAGAGCTTCTAGAGGAAATGGGACAAGTTATATATTTTAGTCCAATTAAAGATAAGAAGCTACCCAGTAATATTGGTTTTCTTTACATAGGTGGAGGGTACCCTGAGGTTTTTATAAAGGAGCTATCTGAAAATACATCAATGCTTGGCAGTATAAAAAAAGCTCTTGATAATGGGCTACACTGTTACGCCGAATGTGGAGGATTAATGTATCTTACTGAGGGAGAAAAACTGCAAGGCGAAGAAAAAATATCACATAATACTGTTGGCTTTTTTAAGGGGTATTACACCTTAACAAAAAAGCTTCAGAACTTTGGGTATGCAGAAATAAAGGTAGGGGTAGAAAATAATATTTTACCACAAAATATGAGTATAAACTGTCATGAGTTTCATAAATCTATTGTTAATTTATCTGAAGAAAAGGTATTTAAGCTTTCTAAAGAGGGTTATGATGGATATGAGAAAAATTGGCAATGCGGATATGTTAAAAAAAATACTATGGCAGCTTATGGACATGTGCATTTTTGGGGAAACTTACAATGGTTTAAGGAGATTTTCAAATAGATTAATTAGTTGCTAACCGTCCCTACCTATGAACACTTATTTAAATTATTTAAATTAAAAGAAAAGGAGATTAAAATATGGATTATATAAAGATTCCTATGGATATAGAAAAAAAAAGCTTCGAAATTATTGGAGAAGAAATGGGAGAACATAAATTTTCTGACAAAGAGCTTTCAATAATCAAAAGAGTAATACATACTACAGCAGATTTCGATTATAAAAACATAGTTTATATTAGGGATGGAGCTATTGATGAGGCTGTAGAGTTACTTAAAAATGGAGCTACCATTTATACTGATACAAAAATGGCACTGGCAGGTATAAACAAAAAAGCTCTTAAAGATTTAAATTGTAAGGCTTTATGCTATGTAAGTGATGAAAAAGTGGCAGAGATAGCAAAAGCGCGTCACATAACGCGGTCTATGGCAGCAGTTGAAAAAGCGGTAGATGATGGAGTAGAATTTTTCATATTTGGTAATGCACCTACAGCTTTGTTTAGATTAAAGGAACTAATCGAGGAAGGAAAGTGTAATGCTAAATTTATATTGGCAGCACCTATAGGTTTTGTTGGAGCAGCAGAATCTAAGAAAGAAATTGAAAAATTAGATCTGCCAATGATAACAGTGCGAGGAAGAAAAGGTGGAAGCACAGTAGCTGCATCCATTTTAAATGCACTGATGTACATGATAGTAGATAGGAGTTAGTAATCCGCTAGAGTTTCATAGTTATTAGGCATTTTGAAATAAATGTTAGGTATCTTTAAATGAATAAGAAACTTAACAGGGGGTACGTAATAATGCTGAATTTATATGTTAATAGTAATGGAAAAAAGCTTAGATGTGGATATACCACTGGTTCTTGTGCTGCTGGGGCAGCAAAAGCTGCCACACAAATTTTATTTTATGATACCGAAATAGACGAGATAAGGATAGATACTCCAAAGGGTATAGAATTATTGCTACCAATATCTAAGGTAGCAAAGGGAGAAAATTTTGCTGAGTGTTGTATTATAAAAGATGCGGGGGATGACCCTGATGCAACTAATGGTATAGAAATTTGGGCAAGGGCTGAAAAAGCAGAATCAGTATATACATTAAAAGGTGGAAAAGGTGTAGGGATAGTTAGAGGAGAAGGATTATATGTACCCAAAGGGGAATGGGCAATAAACCCAGTACCTAGAAAAATGATAGAAAAAGAAGTAAAAGAGGTGCTTCCTAAGAAATCTGGGATTACAATAACTATATTTGTACCTAAGGGAGAAGAAATAGCCAAGAAAACATTTAATCCTAGACTTGGCATTGAAGGTGGTATATCAATACTCGGAACAACAGGAATTGTGACACCAATGTCAGAAGAAGCTCTCACACAATCTATACATATAGAAATATGTCAAAAGGTAGCTGCGGGGCATAAAAATCTTACCTTAGTTTTTGGTAACATGGGTGAGGATGTGGCTGCACAGGTAGGCCTTAAAGTTGACAATATAGTAATGATTTCAAATTTCATAGGATTTGCACTAAACAGCTGTATGGAAAAGGAAGTAGAAAGTGTAATTTTAGTAGGACATATAGGAAAGGTAAGTAAAATTGCAGCGGGATGTTTTCAAACTCACAGTAGAGTATGTGATGTGAGGCTTGAAGTAATAGCTTTAGAACTGGCGTTGGCTGGAGCACCTACGCAGCTTATTACACAGGTATATAAGGAAAAAACTACTGAAGGAGCAATAAAGCTAGTAGGTGAAAATTATAAGGATATATATGAAAACATTGCAAATAAGGTAAAGCGAAGATTATTCCAGTATACTTATGAAACAATTCCGGCAGAGGTTATTATGTTTTCTATGGATAAGGGAATTCTCTGTGACACAAGAAAGAATAGTTAGAATGGTTAGGGACAGTTAACAACTAATAGATGAATAAATAATGAAAGGTAGCAGAGTATATGGTTTATATAGTGGGGATTGGGCCTGGAAGCCCTAAATATATTATTCCTTTGGCAGTAGAGACTATAGAAAAGGTTGATGTAATCATAGGATTTGAAAGAGCTGCAATGAGTATACCAAAGATTAATGTCGAAAAGATAGTAGTGAAAACATTAAAGGATATTATGAATTTTATAACAGAAAACATAGAGAAGGATATCGCAATAATAGCATCAGGTGATCCATGCTTTTATGGTATCACAAATTATATAAAGAGTAATTTTAAAAGCAAAATAGAAATAGTACCTGGTATAAGTTCTTTTCAATACTTAATGTGTAAGCTCCAAAAGCCGTGGCAAAACGCTTATTTAGGTAGTATGCATGGAAGACGAGAAGAATTCATAAAAATAGTGCGGGAACACGAGATATCTGTGTGGCTTACGGATAAAAGTAATTCGCCACAGGCTTTATGTAGAAAGCTCTATGAAAATAATATTAAAGCCACAGCATATGTTGGGGAAGAATTATCATACGAGGATGAAAGAATAATAAAAGGTACAGTGGAAGAAATTAAGGAAAAAACTTTTAATGACCTTAGTGTGGTTGTTATAGAAAATTTAAATTAAGTAAGATACATAAAAATAAACAATAATATTGATTTGTTTGTGCTTACTTAGATATGGGGGATTAAACATGGCAAAATTATATGGTGTAGGGGTAGGACCAGGAGATAAGGAATTACTTACAATAAAAGCAATAAAAACTATTGGAAAATGCGATGTAATAGTAGTGCCTAGTGCTATGAATGGAGGCAAAAGTATAGCACATGAAATAGCAGAAGAGTATATTAATAAGGACTCTGAGGTGCTAGTTAAGCATTTTCCTATGGGGGGAGAAGAGCAGGAATCTAAAATATATGAAGCATTTAAAGCTGTTGAAGAAAAGCTAAAAGCTGGGAAAGATGTGGCTTTCTTAACTATAGGCGACCCGTTTGTATATAGTACATATATATATCTTTTAAATTATATAAAGGAAAGCGGATATGAAGTTGAAACAATTCCAGGTATAACATCATTTTGTGCTTGTGCGAGTATTGCAAATGAGTATTTAGTAATTGGTAATGAGCCTCTTTTAATACTTCCAGCATCTAGGCTTGATACTATAAAGGATGAAAAATTCTTAGTAATTATGAAGGTTTATAAAGTAGAAGAGGAAGTAATAAATCATCTAGAAGCAAAGGGATATAGCTATGTATATGTTAAAAAAGCAGGTAGGGAAGGACAAGAAGTTCTAAGAAGCCGTTTGGATATATTAAAAAATAAAGAGTACATGAGTTTAATAATTGCTAAGAAGGAATAGGGTAGGGACAGGTAACAACTAATTAAGCGGGGACGGTTAACAACTATATCAATAATAATTAATAAGGGATAGGTGGATTTTATGGTTTATTTTATAGGTGCAGGGCCAGGAGATGTGGATTTAATAACAGTTAAGGGAAGAAATATATTATCTAGTGCAGATGTAGTTATATATGCGGGATCGCTTGTGAGTGCTGAGCATATGACTTTCTGTAAGGAAGATGCAGCAATTCATAATTCCGCTTCAATGACACTCGAAGAAGTTATTGAGGTTATGAGAAAGGCACATATTGAAAATAAAAATGTAGTAAGACTACATACTGGAGACCCAGCTATATACGGAGCTATAAAAGAACAAATGGATGAGTTAGATAAACTAAATATAGATTATTCAATAGTACCAGGAGTAAGCTCCTTTTCAGCGGCAGCTTCTGTTATAAAAAAAGAATTCACACTTCCAAGTGTAACTCAAACTTTAATTTTAACAAGAGTAGAGGGTAGAACCCCAGTACCTGAAACAGAAGATTTAGAAAAACTTGCATCAGTTGGAGCATCTATGGCTATTTTTTTATCTATAAGTATGATAGACAAGGTAGTTGCAAAGCTTAAAGCAGGTTACGGAAGGAATGTTCCAATAGCTGTGATTGAAAGAGCTACTTGGCCAGATGAAAGAGCTATTATTGGGACTTTAGATGATATAGCAGAAAAGGTAAAAATAGCTAAAATAACAAAATGTGCTCAAATTCTTGTAGGCGATTTTATAGATTGTGAATATGAAAAGAGCCTTTTGTATGACAAGACCTTTACACATATGTTTAGAGAAGGAAAAAAATAGATAGCGAAGGGGATGTAGAATTGGGTAAATTATATGTAATAGGAATAGGACCAGGTGGACTTTCTCATATGACAATAAGAGCAATGGAAGCCATTAAAGAGAGTGATATAGTTGTAGGCTATAACAAATATATAGATATGATAAAACCATTATTACAAGGCAAGGAAGTATTCTCTACAGGCATGATGGGAGAAGAAGAAAGATGCAAAAAGGCATTAGAGCTTTGCCGTGGTAAGATAGTTAGTGTAATAAGTACTGGTGATGCTGGAATTTACGGAATGGCGGGATTAATTCTTCAGCTTCGAATAGATGAGGAGGTTGAGGTTATTCCGGGAGTTACAGCATCGTCAGCTGCAGCTTCAGTACTAGGAGCACCTTTAATGCATGACAATTGTAACATAAGCTTAAGCGATTTAATGACTCCATACGAATTAATTACAAAAAGAGTAAAGTTAGCCGCAGAAGGCGATTTCATAATTTCATTATATAATCCTAAAAGTAAGGGTAGACCTCATTATTTAAAAGAAAGTATAGATTTAATAAAAAAATATAGAGAAGGAACCGTACCAATAGCCGTAGTTAAAAACGCGCTTAGGGATGGACAAGAAGTAAGTATATCTACATTAGATACCTTTGATGAAAACATAGTTGATATGCTTTCAATTGTTATAATTGGTAACAGTCAAAGCTATGTAAAAGATGGTAAGTTTATAACACCAAGAGGTTATAAGGTTTAAAAAAATTGAGGGACAGTTAACAACTTTTTAGCTATTAGTAAACTAATAAGTAAGAAAAAGTTGTTAACCGTCCCCAACTATTTTAGGATGTGAATAAAAATGATAGGTTTAATTGTAGGGACTTCAGAGGGGAAAAATATTCTTGCAGGACTGAATGGGTTTACAGAGGATATTTTCATCTCAACAGCTACGGCTTATGGCGCAGAGCTTTTGAAAAATTATAAATATAAAATTTTCAATGAAAAACCATTAGACCTTTCAGGGTTAATGAAAGTCATACGATTACATGATATTAAAATATTAATTGATGCATCTCACCCTTATGCTCTAGAAATTACTGAAAATGCAATGGAAGCATGTAAAATCTATGGAGTACAATATGTTAGATATGAGAGGCCATCAGTTGTGGAAAAATTTAAGAAAAATAAAAATGTTATTGTGGTGGAGGATTATGATAGTCTATATACACAGCTTACAAAAGTAGAGGGAAATATTTTAAATACCACTGGTAGCAGAAATATAGATAAAATTCTAAGTTTTAATTTAAATAATAGGATAATACATAGAGTTTTACCTTCTGTTAAGGTTCTAGAAGAGATTTTAGAATTAGGAATAAGAGTTGAGGATATAGTGGCGATGAAGGGTCCTGTAGGCTATGAATTAAATTGTGGCTTTATTAAAGAATACAAGGCTAAGGCAATACTCATGAAGGATAGCGGAGTTCAAGGTGGAACTTACGACAAAATAAAAGCAGCTATAGATAATAATATACCAGCGTTTATAATAGGAAGAAAACCAATGGTATATTCACAGGTGTTTTATAGTGAAATAGAACTTATAAAATATATATCGGAATTAACGATGTAAAAATTAGTTTATACAAACCCCTTTAGTTTAATATTAGCTAAAGGGGTTTATAATTATGTATTATTTAAATTCATTAACTGTCTCACATACCTGTATGCATACATTTGTAGTTATTTGTACAAACTAATTAAAATGATTGTGGATGTATCACTATTGATACACATATATTATAGTGATATAATATTGATATTATGTAATGTAGGAGGATTTAATTTGAATAAAATAGCGTTGATTACAGACACTACAAGCGATTTAAGTAAAGAAACAATAGAGAAATATAATATAAATGTATTACCCTTTAGGATTATCTATTCTGATAGAGAATATTTGGATAATATAGATATATCGCCACAAGAAGTTTACGATAATATGAAAACAGAAGTACCTACATCCTCTTTGCCATCAATGAAGGATATGGAAGAACTGTTTTTGAAATTAGAAGAAGAAGGATACACTCATGTTATAGCAATAACTTTATCTACTGGGTTATCAGGTATATTTAATGCTGTGAAGCTTACAAGTGAAAATCATCCAAGTATTATTACTCATGTATGTGATTCACAATCTATAGCCCTAGGCGAAGGATTAATAGTAACGGAATGTGGAAAGCTGATACAAGAAGGAAAGAGTTTTGAAGAAATTGTTGAAGCTATTCCGTCTATTAAAAAAAGAATCCATCTATACTTTGTAGTAGGGACTTTAGAGTACTTAAAAAAAGGTGGAAGAATAGGGAAAGTTGCAGGCACAATAGCTGAGCTTTTAAACATTAAACCTATAATTTCGTTTGATGATGAAGGTAAGTATTGTACATGTGAAAAGGTAAGGGGTAGAAAGCAATCTCTTAATAAACTTGTAGAACTTACAAATAGCATTTTAGATAAAAAGAAGTGTAGGGTTTATATATTACACGGTGATGCATTAGAAGAGTCTAAAAAAGTAATGGAAAGTATAAGTCTCCATCCAAATGCTATTTCCGTAGAATTCGGAGGATATATAAGTCCTGTATCAGGGGTTCATAGTGGACCAGGTTTGGTAGGAATGGTTTGTATAGAGGAACCTTAAATAAAAATGGATGATATAGTGAATAAAGAAAGTGAGATAGACATTAGGGTGCAGGAAAAGAGGTTGTATGTTGAATACAAGAAAAAACTTTTACAGCTTCGAAAAGTTCAAAAGGAAAAAGAAGCTGTAGGTCAAGTATTCACAAAAGGGTTACTACCTTTGTACGTGCTATACATTCTAAGTTTAGGCGAAACTAATGGAAACGATATATCTCATAAAATTGGTGATAGAACAAATGGTCTTTGGATTCCTAGTACAGGCGGAATATATCCTCTTTTAAAAAAAATAGAAAAAGAAAAATTGATTATTGGGGAATGGAGTAATTCCAAGAAAGCACAGAAAATTTATAAAATCACGGTGGAAGGTAGAAGGCAGCTAGAAAATAAAAAATACCTACTACAAGATAAAATAGAAGAGGCTTTAGAAGTATTTAAAATTATTTATAGTGATTTATACAATTAAATATTATAACAAAAGAAGCTGCAGGTGAACTCACCCAAAGGGTGTATTATCACCTGCAGCTTCTTTTGAATTTCACTAACTCAAAGCTTAAGCTTTAAGTCTCCTTGACTAATCCACCCTTTCTTCCTCATAATCTCTGAGAAGAGTAGGGTTAAAACAGCAGGGGCTATAAAGTGTAGAAGTAATATTTTTAAAACTATCACCGAAGTAGGTTGGCTCCCCTGCATAGCGGCAAGGGTTCCAAACTGACCTACAAGACCGCTAGTACCCATACCTGCACCTAGAGAGTTGTTTTTCATGGATAAAACCGTAGTAGCAAGAGGGCCGAGTATTGCACCGGCAAGTGTTGGAGGTATCCAAACCTGGGGACGTCTTATTATGTTAGGTACTTGTAGCATAGAGGTACCTAGTCCTTGAGATACTAAACCACTTATCTTATTTTCTCTATAACTAGAAACAGCAAAACCTATCATTTGAGCACTGCAACCAACAGTGGCGGCACCGGCTGCAAGGCCAGACATTTTTAGTGAAATTGCTATGGCAGCACTACTAATTGGAGCAGTAAGCGCTAAACCCATTAAAGTAGATACAGCAATACCCATTGGAATAGGCATAAGAGTTGTAGCAGAATTTATGACTGCACCAATATTCGTCATAAGAACTGAGATATAAGGGCCAACAAACTTACCGGATATACTTCCAGTAACAATAGTAACAATGGGAACTATAACAATATCAATCTTAGTTTTTCCAGACACAAAGTTGCCAAGTTCTGCACCTATTACTGCAGCAATGAAAGATCCTACTGGGCCACCACCCATATACATATATCCAAAAGCACCAGTAGCAGCGCAGGAGAACATAGTAAGTGGGGTAACTTTTAAGCCCCAAGCTATAGCCACACCAATAGCTGCGCCAACTACAGGGGATTTAACTGAAATGATTTCTGCAAACTCTTCAAGGAAAGCTAGTGCAGGTATTTTTGATAATTGACTTAGTATTAGTCCAATAATTAATGAAGCAAATAGACCTAATGCCATTGCACTCAAGGCATCTAAAAAATATCGTTTAAGGCCTTTTTTTACAACGATTTTGAATTTTTCCATGAGGTTTCCTCCTAATAAAATATATACTTTGTTAAGTTATGAATATAAAGGATGTTTATAATATTATGCACATAAACTGTTATTTAACTCAGGTGCACATGTATATACTGGTGTATATACATGTGCACCTGACAACATTATAACATCTTATTATAAACACATCAATAAGATATACAAAAAAATGACAAGCCTAATATATAGTGAATTATTAGTGAGGTTATTAGCCTATAAAGTAAAGCCTATATCTTATTTTACATAGTAATTTAAGATATAGGCTAATTTTATTTTTTTATTTAAAACTTTTAAATAAAACTTTACGTTATTATATGTAGAAGGGTGGTGATGGAATGTCGACTGATGAAGAATTAATTAAGGAAATACAAAGCGGAAATCAATATGCAATGGAAATTTTGGTTAAAAACAATTATAAATTATTGTTTTCATTTATATATAGACATATTGGAGACTATCATACATCTTACGATATTACACAAGAAGTTTTAATAAAGCTTGTTAAATCAATTAAATCTTATAAAGATGAAGGAAAGTTTAAAAATTGGTTGCTACGGATTGCAGCAAATACATGCAATGATTATTTTAGAAGTAGCGGCGCTATAAAAAATAAAAGTAACATAGAGCTTAATACAAATATAATTGATAAAAATAGCAATGTTTATGAAATAATGAGTAGGAAAATTGAGAGGCAGAAGATAAAAAATGCAATTACGACACTTCCCCAATTTCAAAGAAATGCTATAATTTTAAAATATTATCATGATTTAAAGATTAAGGATATTGCATATATAACACAAAGTAATGAATCAACAGTAAAGTCGAGACTAAAGCAAGGCATAGGAAAACTTAAACAAGTATTTGAAAGGAGTGAAAAAAATGAAAAAAGTGCCAAAGAATCTTATCGCTAAATCTCAGGTCATACCAGATAATGATGACAAGGCAGTAGAAGAGTTGCTCACGTATATGCAAAATTATACAATAGAACTCCCAGGGGAAGAGGAAATAGATGCAACGATAGAAGTTCTGAGACAATATGTACCGATAAAAAATGAAAGATTTAAAAAGTTCTGCCATATTATAAGGATGGCAGCAGGAGAAATAACTTTTATAAGTAAGATTTACTGGGTTTTCTGCACCGCAATATTCATTATAGGGTATTTTATATCTATTAATCAGATTGATCCATACATTACCATTATGGCGTTAGCGCCTTTGCCTTCTATTTTAGGTATAGTTGAGGTATTCAAAGGTCGTGACAGTGGTGTGCTTGAAATTGAACTAAGCTGTAAAATATCAGCTATTGAGATAATGCTTTCGAGAATATTAGTTATAGGAATTTACAGTATATTTATGAATACAGCACTTTCCGTCGTTCTATACATGTTTAGGAGCAATATAGATCTATGGAAGCTATCAGTACTGTGGCTAACACCGCTTACATTGGTTTCCGGAGTATCACTTTGGATAGCAATGAAAATCAAAGGAGATTATGCGGTAGCTGCGATTGTATCAATTTGGTCAATGGTAATTTTATATATGTGCATCGATAAGAAATTTGTAAATACCATTATGCAACTTGATACTGTTGCATATATGGTTATATTATCAATCAGTACATTAATGTTAGTACTACAGCTTAAAGCTTTACAAAGCAGATATAATAATATTTTTGAGAGGGGAAATCAAATTGAAATTAGTGCTTGAAAACATATCAAAACAGTACAAAGACAAATATGCGGTTAAAAATCTAAAGGTTAAACTAACCCCAGGAGTGTATGGACTTCTTGGTCCTAATGGTTCGGGGAAGACAACACTTATGAGAATAATGACGGATATTTTAAATCCAACAGGAGGAAGAGTTATTCTTAATGGTGAGGATATTAAGGTAATGGGAGATAGGTATCGGGATATTCTGGGATATTTACCGCAAAATTTTGGTATATATAAAGATTTTACTGCCCATAGGTTTCTTATGTACATTTCAGCCTTGAAGGGACTTGATACACGTTCTGCCCAAAGAAAGGTTGACGAACTGCTTGAACTTGTTAATTTGAAGGCAGTTAGTAAAAAAAAGCTGGGAACATTTTCAGGTGGAATGAAACAAAGAATAGGAATAGCACAGGCATTACTAAATGATCCTAAAATTCTTATATTGGATGAACCTACCACAGGACTTGATCCAAAGGAGCGGATAAGATTCAGAAATTTGATATCAGATATGTCAAAGGATAAAATAATAATATTTTCTACTCACATTGTTTCGGATATAGAATATATTTCAAAGGAAGTACTTCTGCTTAAAAATGGAGAGCTTATTGAAAAAGATTCTATCGATAATATTCTAAAGAATATGGAAAACAAAGTATGGAGCGCTATAGTTGAGGAAAATATGCTAAATGAGCTTAATAAGGATTTTAAAGTAGGCAATATAATGAGAAAAGAAAAAGGCATTGAAGTAAGAATAATAAGCGATGAAAAACCTTTACCTAAAGCGAAAGTTGAAGTTCCAAGACTAGAGGATTTATACATGTATTATTTTGAGGAGGAACAAACTGATGAGCAAGCTATTTAATTTAATAAAGCATGAGCTTTATAAAATTTTTTATAAGAAAAGTGTTTTAATTTCCTTGGCAGTGTTTGTAACAATTCTAATATTAAGTACAATATTGACAGGTGGTGGGAATAAAGCGATAGAGGCTAAAAATCTAGTCAAAGAATATTATAAAACTGGTGGTAATGTAACAAAACTTAGTCAAATTACGCAAAAAGAAAAAGAGGGATTATCAATCTATACAAATATCTTTAACTTAGAGGAATATAAAACAAATAATGCTGAAAATGTTGCTGAATTGCAAGATAAGTTAAATGGAATGAAGGCCAGTGGCATCACTGGATATGAGTACAAATCAAAGGTTATGGAACTTAATATGTATAAAAAAGTAAATAAAGATGCAAAGCCTTATTACTTAGGTCTTTGGGGGGATATTAATCTTATAGGTACAAGTAGCATTATTGTTGGGTTATTACTACTTTTATGTTTGGGGCTTTCAGGAGTATTTTCAGAAGAATATTCGAGTGGTATGGATGCACTTATATTAAGCAGCAAGTATGGTAAAAAAACTATAATTACTGCAAAACTCATTGCTTCATGTATCTATTCTTCTTCTATTGCTTTAATATTTGGAATTATACCGATTCTATCATCTGTTTTATGCTATGGAAATATAGAAGGTTTTGATAGACCGATGCAAGCTTTGGGAATGTATTCTTTTAGCCCATATCAGCTAAATATATCTCAGGTATATTTATTGCAGTTCTTGATGATGTTTATAGGGATATTAGCCTTTGGGTTATTGATTTTAATGTTTTCCTCACGTATAAGGAATCTACTGGTAACGTTCTTCGTTAGTTTTGCAGCAATTATAATGCCTTTATATCTTGCTGGAAATATGGGGATTGAGCATTCTATACTTGGACTTATAAATTCATATTGCTTTTTTATAAGTCCTTCTGATTCATTACAAATGGTTAATACCTATAATATATTTGGGACACCTGTGATAAATATAGTCGCTTGTGGTATCGCTTTAATAATATTTTCTATGATTTCTATATATATTACAAAGCACTCTTTTAGAAAACATGAAGTTGTTAATTAAATTACAGTTTTTGAAGTATAGATGGAGGTGAGTTTATGGATTTAGTAAGATATGAATTATATAAAATTTTTTCGAAAAAGATAGTAATTATTGGAATAGTGATACTTGCAGGTTTCATTGTATTAATAGCTTCGCAGCTTTCTAATGTAAATAATACATTTAAAAAATATAATAATGCAATTAATACTGGTAAAAGTACAATAATGGTAAGTAATATGGAGCAGGAGATATTATATAGCACAATTTCTCGTCCTAACATATTGTGGTCAAATCACAAAGAGAAGCTTACTAAACTAAAAAATGAAATAACAAAAATTCAAAAAGTAAAGGGGATAAGTAGTTATACTTATAGGAAAAAGAACCTAGAATATAATTACCTTAAAAAGATAGGATCACCAGAAACCATCAGTTACCATAGTATATGGCCGGCTATTCTTAGAAAAAATGATATATATTGCTTTATTGCGTTTCTTATTATACTTGGAATATCTCCTATATTTTCTGAGGAATATTCAACTGGTGTTGATTCTCTAATACTAAGTAGTAAAAAAGGAAGAAATACTATAGTAAGAGCAAAAATATTAGCGGCGGTAGTATATATCATTGTTATTGCAGGTTTTGCATGTACACTTCAGACAATTTTCGATATAAGTATGCTGGGTAATTATAGCGGTGTTGCATTCCCTTTAAGCATGTTTGGACATTTTGTTCTTCAATTTCTAACTAATCTTACTGCGGGTATAGCTCTTGGTTTATTCATTTTAGTTATTTCTGCAAAAGCTAAAAATTTGCTTATTCCGGCATTCACTGGAATTGCAGCTGTTGTAGCTATAAATGTAATTGAAATTATTCAAAGTATTCTTCCAGAGTGGCTAAAGAATTTAACAGATTTTTATTATATAAGATACATTTATTCGGATTATTTGTATAAAGACTTTAAAGCGTTTAATATACTGGGATATCCTGTATTATATCCTTATCTAGCATTCTTTGTAATGTTAGTAGCATCAATAAGTTGTATATTAATGACTAAGCGCTTATTTATTAATCATAATGTTTCAGATTAAGAAATTTGGAGGATAAATATGAGAAAAATATATTTGTTGTTGGCATTATCTATAGTTTTAATGCTTTCAGGTTGCAATGCAAAAAATAATGCTGTAACTACTGCATTACAAAGCTCTAATAGTGAAAATACTCCTACTTCTAAAAGTGGGACGTATATTGTGAGGCATCCTCCTGCATCTGGAGAAAATATTGGTGGTCTTAATGTAATAACAGGTCACAAATCAAAGTTCTTAGGAGATGTGAAAAATTTTAACGGTTATCTTGATTTACGGTATAGTGACTTAAGTAATGTCAATCTAAGTCAAAATAGTGAACAACTTAGTAATTGCTTTTTTAGTAATCATACTAAATGGCCTGAAAAAATGACAAAAGAATATAAGCCAGATACCATTTTGGAGCTTGGTAAAAATCAAGGATTAGGAATAAGCAAGCTTAACAATGAGGGTATAGATGGTAGAGGAATTAATATTGCTATAATAGACCAGCCCTTATTAGTTGATCATGAAGAATATAAAGATCAGATAAAGTTCTATGATGAGATCAATGGCAATGGAAAAGCATCAATGCATGGGCCTGCAATGACTTCAATAGCTGTAGGTAAGTCAATAGGAGTTGCACCAAAAGCTAATCTTTATTATATTGGTTGCTATAATTTAGATATTAAGAATGGAAATGGAGAAATAAATTTCATATGGGAGGCAAAAGCAATTGATAAAATTCTAAAAATTAATAAAACTCTTTCTGAAAAAGATAAAATAAGAGTATTATCAATTTCAGCTGTATGGGGTCCCAATAATAAAGGATATAAGGAAATGAATGAAGCTGTGAAAAGAGCCGAAAATGCTGGGATTTTCGTTATTTCTGCCAATATATTTGAAACTTCTAATTATAAGTTTTGGTATTATGGAGTTGATAGAGAACCTATGGCTGATCCAGAGAAACAATCCTCCTACAAACCTCATAAATGGAGTAATTGGATTTCTTTCGTAGCAGAGATACCTGGATTTGGTAAATATTATGAAGAAAAGTATAATAAATTAGCAGCAAAAGAATTGCTATTAGTTCCAATGAGCTCAAAAACCTTTGCGATTCCTGAAGATGTCAAGGGCTACAGTTTTAATAGAATAGGTGGGTGGAGCTCGGTAGAACCTTATCTTGCTGGACTATATGCCCTGTCTTGTCAAGTAAAACCCAATATCACTCCTGATTTATTTTGGAGTACTGCACTGAGAACAGGCGATGCCATGGATATAAGCAATGAAGGTAAAGAAACCAAAACAGGCAAACTGATAAATCCAATAAAATTAATAGAAGCATTAAAGGATGATAAGTAAGAATTTCAGCGCACCATAAAGTTCTAGGAATTTTTGCAAATCCTAGAACTTTAATTTTAATATTTTTTATCAAAAACACGCAATAACTAATCTTCGCGTAAATCTAAATAAGAACTACCATCAAGAGGAATTAGAGCTTGAAGGCCTGGAATATCGTTAGCTAATCCTACAGCATAAACAGTGTAAAAACGATTAGGTTTTAGTTTTATATTAGGGACGTATAAAGCAATATTCGTGGTACCAGTAGGTCTAACTTCTAAAGTATAAGTTCCAACAGGGACTTCTATATAATCAGTAAATTGTTTGTACTTAATATTTTTAAGTAGAATTTTACCGTCTGGTAATGCAACATCTACAGCACCGAGATTAGGTGATAAATGAGCAAATTTAATATAAGCATTGTTACTAGGATTTATAACTATAGGTTCTGGAATAGGTAGTAACTCAATGTTAGGTAATAGACCAATAACTGCAACGGTGTAAATTTTTTCAGGCGGAATAAAAATATTTTTATTAAGTACAGGTGTAGTTTTAGTACCTGTAGCATACAATTTTACATTGTAATTTCCAGCCATAACTTCTATATAATCTGTAAAAGCACCATAAGTAAGGTTTTTAAATTTTAACATATCATTAATATATACATCAACAGCTGGGGATTTAGGTGAAGCATGAAGAATCCTAAAATAAGAATTCTTAGGGGTAACTCTATATAGCGGATAAGGATCATTATAATTGTTTGGACAATAGAACATAAAAGGCTCCCTTCAAATATTTCTACTGTATTAATATATGAAGAACAATCCTAGAATGTTACTGAAATTAGTTGTAACTCGACTATCACATGGTAAAACTCGTATTATTGAATGAATCTGTTGAATAAATAGCCAACTAATAAATCCCGGAGAATTAACATCTTCCGGGATTTATTAGTTGGCTATTTATGTAGAAATTTTTAAATAAGCTTAGAAATTGTATGGATTCCTAAGTTTGGTTCACACTAAAGATATCTACAATTTAAAGAAAAACTGATTATTTTATGCTTCCAGCTGCAATAGATTTTATAATTTGTTTTTGTGCTAAAAAATAAAATATTATAACTGGAATAATTGCGAGAGTTAGTCCCGCAAGAGCTAAATTCCACTGTTTGGTATATTCACCAAAGAAAAAGAAAGTTCTCAATGGCAATGTTTGTGTTCCTGGTCTATTAATAACTAAGGATGGCAATAAAAAATCATTCCAAATCCAAACGGTATTTAAGATAGAAACTGTAACAGTTATTGGTTTTAACAAAGGAAATATTATATACCAAAAGGTTTGAAATTTGTTGCAACCATCTAACATGGAAGCTTCATCTAACTCCTTTGGGATTCCTTTTACAAAACCATGATACAGGAATATGGATAAGGCTGATCCAAAGCCAAGATACATAAATATGAGTCCACCCATATTCAATAATTTAAATTTACCCATAATTCTAACTAGGGGCAACATGATTGCTTGAAAAGGTATTAACATGGATGAAATAAATAACAAAAGAATTGCGTTGCTCAGTTTTGTTTTTGTCCGCTCTAACATCCAGCCCGCCATTGAAGCGAATATTGCAATAAAAATAACACCAGATATTGTTATTGTTAAAGAGTTAGTAATTGCATTTAAATAGTGCAACCTATCAAATGCTTCTTTATAATTATTTAAAGTGAATATTTCAGGAAAGGACAATACACTTGCAAATAATTCTTTTTTTGTTTTAAGGGAATTGATAATAATGATATAAAAAGGTGATAAAAATAATGCGCCTAAGGCAATACCAATAACTCCTAGAGCTAGTTTACCTACATTTAATTTTCTGGTTTTTTTTATCATGCTTCCACCTCATTTTTCTTAGAAAGATATACTTGTGTTAAAGTAACCGCACCAACTATTAGTAAAAATATAACAGCTTTTGCTTGCGCTACGCCCATTTGATTAAATTTGAATGCGGTGTTGTAAATATTCATAGAGAGCATCTGTGTTGAATTTGCAGGACCACCTGCAGTTAAGGATAAATTTTGGTCATAAAGTTTAAAGGAATTAGATAAAGTTAAAAATAAACTTACTGTAAAGGCAGGTCCTACTAGAGGGAATGTAATATTCTTTATTCTCTGCCATGCATTTGCACCATCAATCTCAGCTGCTTCCGTAAGCTCTGGTGGTATGTTTTGAAGAGCAGCTACATAAATAACCATTAAATATCCTGACATTTGCCATGACATTAAAATTACTAACCCATAAAATCCAGTAGTCCCATCCGATAACCATCCAAGTAACCATTGCTGATGAAAAATAGTTCCAAGTCCAGAAAAAACTTGTGTGAAAATAAACTGCCAAATAAATCCAAGTATAAGTCCTCCTATCAAGTTAGGCATAAAAAATATAGTTCTAAGTAGATTATTGCTTTTCATACCAGTTGTTACAAGTAAAGCGAGGCCAAATCCAATACAATTTATTACAACAACTGAAACTATAGTAAATTTAGCTGTAAATAAGAATGAAGCAAGGAAAGTCTCATCCTTAAATGCAGAGACGTAGTTTGCAAATCCGATCCAACTTATATCGGATGCAATTCCATTCCAGTCTGTAAAAGAATAGTAAACTCCAAAAAGCAATGGTATGATCAAAACTATAGTGAACACAGCTAAAATTGGACCTACAAACATCCAAAATGACGCATTATTTTTTTTCATTACAGTATCTCCTTTCGTACATTAGCTTGATATTAATAAAATCCTGGAACAGATTTGAACTTTCCCAGGATTTTGAAATCTTAAATCATATTCATTATTTTTTTCTTGCTGCTGACCAGGTCGTTTTCATATTATCTACTAATTTATCCCATGTGATGGTGCCAGCAATATATTTTTGAACGTCTGTTCCGAATTTTTCCATACCCCATGCAGTAGGATATCCCATAAATACCCATGGAATTGTTTTTCCTTCGTTTACGTATCTAAGTACTTCTTTACCTAGTGCATCTGTTGGTTGTAATTTCTCACCGTCATAACCTTTGAAAGCTGGTATAAACTTAAAGTCTTTAATGATCATTTCTTTACCTCTGTCTGAAGTATATAACCAGTTTAAGAAGTCTGCAGCAGCTTTCTTAGCTCCATCATCTTTTGAACTGTTAATAGCCCAATACATAGGTACTCCAACTTGGATACAACCTTCTTTAACGCCATCTAAAGGCATTGGTAATATACCAATATTTTTGGACAATTCTGGATCGATACCATCTATTGATCCAAAAGCCCAGTTTCCTTGTTGAATTATTGCTACTTTACTCATAGAGAACATTTTTTCAACTTGAGTAGAATAGTCCACGCTGTTAATTGATTTATTAGTACCATCTGGCTTATAAGCATATTTAATTTGAAGATCTAATAGTTTCTTTAATGGCTCATTTTGTTTGAATGTTATTTCTTTTGCATTAAATGCATCTACAACTGTTGGAAATTCATTTGCAAAAGCAACGTTAGATAAATGTAATCCTGTTACCCAAGTTTCCTTGCCAGGTAAAGCAAATACTGCATCTATCTTTAATTCTTTCTTCTTTGAATCCAATGTTTTCGATGCGGCTTTTAAATCTGCATATGTTTTGATTTTTGAAGCATCAATTCCTGCTTTTGTGAATATTGTTTTATTGTAAATAAGTCCAGATCCTTCTTGGTTAAACGGCATACCATAAAGTTTACCATCCATCTTTACAGCATCTAAAGTTCCTGGGTAAGCTTGTGATACCCATGGTTCGCTTGATAAATCTTGAAGTTTAGCTTTCCAGTCAAGGACATCTTGAGTTCCGCCAATATTGTATATTGTTGGTTCTTGTCCTGATGCAAATTTAGATTTTAATGCCGCACCGTAGTCTTCTCCACCGCCAACTGTTTGTACATTAATTTTAACATTTTTATTTAATGCCATGTATTCTTTTGTAGCTTTTTCAAGAGCATCCTTAGCTTCAACTTTAAATTGGAATATGTCCACTACGACATCCTTGCCTACCGCTTTTGAAGCAGCAGGATCTGTACTTTTACTACAACCAGACAACATACCTGTCATTATAGCAACTGTACATGCAACTGCTATAAGCTTTTTTGTGTTCTTCATTATTAAGCCCCCCCTATTTTCTAATTAAATCTTATCTATGCAATCGTTTGCTTAAACATTATAATAAACCATTTAGAGAATATTGTCAATATAGTAATTTTATTTTTTTCTTTCAGTATTTTAGTAAATACTAAAAGAGAAGATATAACATTTCTACTGATATTATTCTAATAAATTTTTTTGATATGTGACAGCCATTCCGTGGATATCAGTACATTGCTGAGCTTTTATTATAACTACCACTGGTGAAGTTTCAGGGCCCTATAACTATGGTATTTAAGAGAGCGTTCCAATATTTCAAGTATGGTCAATGAGGAGTGATTTTAGTAATTATAAACCTAATTTTGTTAGCATTTAGTATCGTATTTATTAGAACTCAAAAATAAGAAGAGTAGAGGTGATTTGTATGAAAAATAATGAATTTTAGATTTAATGGAGAATTATGCTTGATTCTGAATTTATTGCACAAAATTATGATTTTATTGCAAAATTGCACATTCGTTGAAGATTGATGATTTGTTTTTTTCTGTAGTTGTAGTAAATTACTTAGTAGACGTATGAATTAATTAACATTTAGGGGGATGAATATTTATGGGGAATTTTCAAAATATTAATACTTTAAAGCCAGAAGGCATTGAAAACAAAAAAGCATATTTAGTCGGAGGAGGTATAGCCTCTCTTGCGGCTGCTGCATACTTAATTCGAGATGGTCATATGGATGGTAAAAATATCACTATTTTAGAACAAGCACATATTATCGGTGGTAGTATGGATGGAGCTGGAAACGCAAAGGACGGTTACGTTGTTCGCGGTGGACGCGAAATGGAAGAACATTATGAGTGTTGTTGGGATTTATTTAGCGCGGTTCCTTCTCTAAGCGCCCCTAATCGAACTGTTTTGGACGAATTTCGAGAGCTAAATATGGCTGACCCTAACGAATCGACTTGTAGGTTACTTCATAACTGTGGTGAAAAGGCCGATTTTTCCTCTCTTGGATTAAACGATCTTCATATTAAGCAACTTACTATGCTTCTTCTTGCAACCGAAGAAAATTTGGGAGCCACAACTGTTGAGCAGTATTTTCACCCATCTTTTTTAGAAACTAATATGTGGTGCTTCTGGCGCTCTATGTTTGCATTTGAAAATTGGCACAGCGTTGTGGAAATGAAACGATATATGCAACGTTTTATGCACTTGCTTCCTGGAATGAGCCATATGAAAAACATTATGTTTCCAAAGTACAACCAGTATGAGTCTATGATTCTTCCTTTGGAAAAATGGTTGCAGTCTAAAAATGTAGTCATTAACCTAAATGCACAGGTTACAGATTTGGATATTGATATAGAAACTGATAAAAAAACTGTTACGGCCATTCGACTGTTGCATAATGGCAAGGAAGAAATAATTCATACAACCGAGAATGATTTGGTATTTGTTACCAATGGATCTATGACAGAAAATTCTACGATTGGAAGTATGCACGAGCCTGCAACAATTAATCGTGGAACAGCAGGTTGCTGGGATTTATGGAAAAACATAGCTAAGAAAGATCCTTCATTTGGAAAACCAGAAGTTTTTTGTAGTGACATAGACAAAAGCAAATGGGAATCTTTTACTATAACTAGCGCGGATCCTAAAATAGCAGATCTTCTTAAGGAATTAACAGGTAATGACCCATATTCCGGGAAAACTGTTACAGGAGGTATTATAACTATCAAAGATTCAAGCTGGCTTTTGAGCGTAACTTGTAATAGACAGCCTCACTTTATTGACCAACCTAAAAATGTATTGGTACTATGGGCTTATGGTCTTTTCCCTGACAATATTGGAGATTTTGTAAAAAAGAGAATGTGTGATTGCACTGGTGAAGAACTTGTAACGGAACTTTTATACCATATGGGTAAGAAAGATGAAATACCAGAAATCCTTAAAAACGTTAATGTTATCCCTTGCATGATGCCTTATACAACCAGTCAGTTTATGCCACGTGTCAAGGGTGATCGTCCTGACGTTATTCCGAAAGGAAGTAACAATCTTGCCTTTTTAGGACAATTTGCAGAAGTTGCAGATGATTGTGTATTCACAGTTGAATATTCCATTCGTTCAGCTATGATGGCGGTTTATACGCTACTTAATCTTGAGAAAGAAGTACCAGATGTATATCCCACTAAATACGATGTTCGCGTGATTGCTGCGGCAACAAAGGCATTATATAGTGGACGTCCTCTCCCCGCTGAGATGATTGTGAAAAAACTTTTAAAAAACACAACACTTGAAGGGTTAATTTAAATATAAAAAAAGAGAACCAGGAGAAATTTAATTCCTCCTGGTTCTCTTTATTATAAATATTTTTATAATAACTACCACATACAATTTCTGATGTTTAAATAAAAATACTATCAGTGACAGTATGGTTGGCAAAAGTGTTTACTATTTTTGTATTTTGCATTTTGATAATGCTCTATGGATATCGCCACTTATTACATTATTGAGATCGGCGATAAGTTGTTCTGGATTTTTAACCATCTTTGTTCTTATCCAATCAAGCAATAACCCTACAAATGCAAATTTATAAAAATTAACTATAAATTCTTTTTTTTCTTCCCAAATCTTCATGTCCACGGCGAGCTCATCAACAACATTAAAGACAAGGGTGTACACTGCATTGTATAAATGGGTTTCCAAATACTCACGCCCAACGGAATTATAGGTATTTAACACCATTTTATGATTTTGATCTAAATAGAGAAATATTTGCAAAAATCCCTGTTGCCACGTTTGATACGTTTTATTTTCTGCCATGACACTAGCAACTTCAGTTTCGAAAACCCACTCTAAAAGTGCATAGATATCTTGAAAGTGATAGTAGAATGTACGGCGATTTACTCCACAGTCGTTAACAATATCATTAATTGTAATTTTTGTTAATGGAGTAGTATTCATTAGTTTTTTCAATGATGATGCTAAAGCTTTTTTTGTGGTTTGTGACATACATTACAGCTCCTTTCCCTGCGCATTATATATATTATATTTATAATGAAGGAGTTAGTCAATGAGGTAGTAAGGAGCTGGATTTAGTTATATCCTACGGAATCATGTTCGTAGCCTAAAAAATATAAAATGATAAAACTTTTAGATGCAAGTATAATATATGTTATACTAAAATTGAAAAATATTAATTTAGAGGTGATACTTATGGATCATAAAAGTACAGATATTGCTAAAATTTCTGTGAAAATGTCCCTATGTCCAAGAGCTAGTGAAGAAAAATTTATCGCAGCTTATAAAGAAAAAGGAATATTGGTTACTGCAATAGATATTGGAGGTAATTTTTCTGCATTTACTACAAAGGTAATTGAAAGTGCTATTGTAGCTTCAAAAAGAGGTGGACTTATAAAGGATTGTCATGTTCATGAGGGTGCTGTAGCTGGTGCTACTAAAGATGCTTTAGCCCAAGTTGCACCTAAAGCTAACGGATTAAATGTAGGTGGGAAAATGGGAATAGCGAGATCTGGTGAACATATAAGTGTATGTATATTTTTAAGTATAGGTTTGCTCCATTTGAATGAGGTTGTAATAGGACTTTCACATCGTTCTATACCTGATATTTATTAACTGAAATTTTATAATTTAAAAATCTAATATTTTAGAAATATATTGACAATTTGAAAAAAATGCTATAAGATTAATAAAAAATTTAACATAGAATAATAATGTAGTTAAGGTATTTTGTAGCATGTAGTATGGTAGCGTAGTAGGGTAGTATGGTAGTGTAATAATGGTAGGGATTAAGACGTAAATAAAGCTAACTATAAAATTAATGACATTTCAGAAGGAAAGTCTCCAACTTTTATAAGTGGGAGTTCTATACTATAACAAAGAAAAAATTATTGTGGGAGTATAAAGCTCCTTCTGAAGTCATTAATATTGCAGCTCCGCAGGAGATGACTCCGCAGGAGATGATTTAACAGTAGCTTTTATTTTTATAATTAAATATTTTAGGAGGATGGTAGTATGGTAGCGAAAAAGAGATTATTATGTGTAATTGGCACGTTGTTTTTAGGTGCCTCAGTTTTAGCAGGTTGTTCGACTGCTAAAACAAAAAGTAAAGGTAATTCTGGTAAGGTGACAAGTATTGGAATAATCCAACTTGTAGAACATCCCGCACTAGACAAAGCTCACAAAGGATTTATGGATGCTCTTAGTTCTAAGGGGTTTATAGATGGTGAAAAAATAAAAATAGACTTTCAAAATGCTCAAGGCGATATTCCAACAGCTCAAACTATTGCAAGCAATTTCACTTCAACTAAAAAGGATTTAATATATGCTATAGCAACGCCTTGCGCACAGGCAGCATATAACAGTACTAAAAGTATTCCTATACTTATAACTGCTGTAACTGATCCTGTAAAATCAGGTCTGGTAAAATCTCTAAACAAACCCGATACAAATGTTACAGGCACTAGTGATGAATTGCCTATGGATAAACAATTTCAATTAATTAAAATACTAAAACCTAACTGTAAAAAGGTAGGTATATTATATAATACTAGTGAAGCAAATTCAGAAATTCAAGTAGAAATGGCAAAAAAGCAAGGTTCAAAGATGAATTTAGAAATAATAGCTGTGGGGATTTCAAGTTCTAACGATATATCTCAAGCATTAGCTTCATTACTTCCTAGAATTGATGTTTTATATACAACAACTGATAACTTAGTAGCATCTTCAATGCCTCTCATCAGCTTAAAATCCATTGAAAAAGGAATTCCTATAATAGGCGCTGAAAAAGCCCATGTAGATGCTGGTGCATTAGCTACAGAAGGTATAGACTACTATAAACTTGGTTTTGAGACAGGTCTTATGGCAGTAGATATCATAAATGGTAAAAAGCCAAATGATATGCCTATACAAACTTTAAAGGAATCAACACTTACCATAAATGAAGATACGGCAAGCAAACTTAAAATTACTATACCAAGTGATTTAAAGGCAAAAGCAGTGATAGTTAAGGGCGGTGCTAAGTAATGGATGGCCTTATCATAAACATACTAGAACAAGGATTTATTTTTGCAATAATGGCTATAGGAGTTTATATAACTTATAGAATATTAGATTTTCCCGATTTATCTGTAGATGGAACTTTTGCATTAGGAGCTGCAGTTACAGCAGCCGCATTAGTAAAAGGTGTAAATCCTTTTATATCACTAATTTTAGCTTTTATTTCGGGCATAATGGCCGGAGGAATTACTGGGATACTTCATGTGAAGCTTAAAATAACAAATTTACTTTCAGGTATTTTAGTTATGATAGGACTTTATTCTATAAATCTTAGGATAATGGGTAAAGCTAATGTGCCATTATTTTCACAAAGCACTATTTTTTCTAATGATATTTCTCCAGTAATCATAATTGCCTTATTTGCTATTTTAGCTAAGATAGTTTTAGATTTGTTTTTGAATACAAAACTAGGGTTTATATTAAGAGCTACAGGAGATAATTCTCAAATGGTAACTTCCTTAGGAATTGATATAGGGACTATCAAAATACTTGGTCTTATGCTTTCAAATGGTCTTGTAGCAGTTTCTGGTTCTATGATGGCTCAATATCAAAGATTTTCTGATGTAGGCATGGGAACTGGAATTATAGTTATGGGTCTAGCGTCTGTTATATTAGGAGAAGCTATTTTCAAAAAAACTTCATGGATGCTTCCAACGACTACTGCAATTTTAGGTTCAATATTATATAAAGGCAGTATATCTCTTGCTTTAAACTTAGGGTTACCTCCAACAGATTTAAAACTTATAACTTGTATAATTGTTATATTTGCTTTGTCCTTAAATGGGAGAAAGGTTAATTTAAGTTTTAAAATGTTAAAGAAATTTAAGTCAGGAGGTGTTCCAATTGCTTCAGATAAATAATCTTCAAAAGGTTTTTAACAAGGATACAATAAATGAAAAAGTTATATTTAATAATTTGAACCTTCATTTAAACAAGGGAGATTTTATTACTGTAATAGGTAGCAATGGTGCCGGCAAATCATCTCTATTAAATTTAATATCTGGTTCAATATTACCTGACAAGGGTTCTATTTGTTTAAATGGAAGAAATATATCATCGCTTCCAGAACATAAAAGAACAAAATTTATAGGAAGGGTATTCCAAGATCCAACTTTAGGTACTTCTCCTTCTATGTCCATATTAGAAAATTTATCAATGGCTTATAATAAAGGGAGTAAATTTGGATTAACTCCTGGCATTAACAATAAAAATTTAGAGTTATTTAAGGAATCATTATCCAGACTTTCTTTGGGCCTTGAAAATAACTTAAATAAAAAGGTTGGTTTATTATCTGGTGGTCAAAGACAAGCTTTGTCACTACTTATATCAACTATATCTAATCCTGATTTATTGCTTTTAGATGAGCATACCGCAGCCTTAGATCCAAAGACTTCTGAAAATATAATAAAATTAACTAAAAATACAGTTAGTGAAAAAAATATAACTACACTTATGATAACTCATAATTTAAATTATGCCATAGATATAGGAAATAGGCTGATAATGCTTCATGGTGGAGAAATAGTTTTAGATATCAGCGGAGAAGAAAAGAAAAGTTTGACTATACCCAAACTTTTAGACAGATTTAACAACAAAAATTCCAATGACTTTATAAGTGATGAAGTGGCTTTTTCATAAAATTTTAGCAAGGAACTAACTAAAATGTACCCTATAGAGTAGACAATTTTAAAAAGTCTATCCTGTAGGGTAGTTTTAGTTATTTCCTATTTGTTTTTTTTGGAAACCATCCTTTTTTAACTCTTTCTTCTTGCTCTATAATTTCATGAATACTCCAAATGCATGAGAAACCAGCTACCCCTACTATAGCTGATAGTGTAGTATTTTTAATATACAATGAGACAAGCACAAAAACAATTCCTAAAATTAAAAATACAGGCCATATTTTTTTACCAAAATAGTATTCTCCTTTAATTACTATAGGATGAAAAACTCCAATAATAAGAAAGGCAGCAATGCCAATAAAAATTCCATGAAAATTCATTATAAGACCTCCTAAGCATTCTGAATAGTGTTAACACTATCGTTGTTGTATATATAGTATCATATAAAAACATCTTCCTCACCTAATCCGTTTTTACTAACAAAAAATGTAATATTATTAATCCTTGACATATTATAATTAAAAATATAGAATTTAAGTGATAACATAATTTTATATTTTTAATTATGCACAATGAAGTGTATTAAATGAGCATTGAGGCTCCGTGGGAATTGATTCCTATGGCGCTTTTTTATTTAACGACAGTTTAGAAGGAAAGACTCCCACGTCTATAAGCGGGAACTACGTACCATAACAAATAGAAAACTTCAGTGGGTGTATAAATCTCCTTCTGAAGTCGTCAATGCAGCTTCCGCGAAGCTGTTTCAGCTCCGCAGGAGATGATTTAATTCTGAAAGGAGAATATTAATGGAAAGTTTTAACATTAAAACGCAGATATATTTCGGAGACGGTTCATTAGAAAGATTAAGTCAACTTGATTGTAAAAGGGCATTTATAGTTACAGACCCTTTTATGGTAAAATCAGGTGCCATAAACAAGATTACTGATGAAGTTTCGAAGGGTGACATTCAGTATATGGTATTTTCAGATATTGTACCAGACCCACCAATCGAAGTTGTGGTAAAAGGTATAGAGGTTATGATGAAATTTAATCCAGAAGTAGTAATAGCTCTAGGTGGAGGTTCTGCTATAGATGCAGCAAAAGCAATATGTTCTTTTAGTTCTAAGATACATGATCGTATGGATTGTGGCGTGAAGAATAATAAAAAAATTAAATTTATAGCTATACCTACAACTAGTGGAACAGGTTCAGAGGTTACAAGTTTTTCTGTAATTACAGATAAAAGTAAGAATATAAAATATCCTTTAGTATCAGATGAACTACTACCTGACGAAGCTATATTAGATGCAGAACTTGTTACAACTGTGCCAAATTTTATTACAGGAGATACAGGGATGGATGTACTAACCCATGCTATAGAAGCTTATGTATCTACTAAAGCAACAGATTATACAGATGCATTAGCAGAAAAATCTATAAAATTGGTTTTTGAAAATTTAATGAGAGCTTATAAGAATGGTAATGATTTAGATGCAAGAAAAAAAATGCACAATGCTTCTTGTATAGCAGGGATAGCTTTTAATAATGCATCACTAGGGTTAAATCATGGAATGGCACATATTGTTGGTGGAAGATTTCATGTGTCTCATGGAAAAACTAATGCTATATTACTGCCATATGTAATAGAATACAATGCAGATTTAAAAGGTTTTAATTCAAATGATTATACAAAGGCCGCTAAAAGATATTCAGAAATATCCAAAATATTAGGATTGCCATCATCAAATGTTAGACAAGGGGTAAAAAGCCTAATAGCAGCTATAAATAAGCTTTTAAATGAATTAAATATGCCTACATCGCTAAAAGAAACAGGGATAAAGGCAGATGATTTTAAAAAAGAAGTTTCACAAATGGCCCTAATAGCTATAGAGGATAGATGTACTGAAACGAATCCACGAGTACCTAATATAGAGGAAATAATAGCTTTATTTGAAAGGGTTTTTGATAAAAAATAATAGGTCACATTGATATAAATAGCACGGAAAAATTAACAATATTAAAAACGTTTTCCATATTAATTTTTCATATTGACAAATTAGAATAAAGAGTATAATATTTAAGCATAGGTACACAATGGCGTGTACATTTTAAAGAAGGCAATGAGGCTTGTTAAAAATATAATTATATTTTTAGTGAGCCTATTTTTTTATAAAAATTCAAAGAAGTGGTGATACTATGGAAGAGAAACAAAGAGTAATACAAGAATATGTTCCTGGCAAGCAAGTTACATTAGCCCACTTAATTGCAAACCCCAACAAAGATCTATATAAAAAACTAGGACTTACAGCAGATCATAAGGATGCCTTAGGTATACTTACTATAACACCTAGCGAGGCCTCTATTATAGCAGCAGACGTGGCAACAAAGTCGGCAGATGTATCTATTGGATTTGTGGATAGATTTAGTGGATCAGTGGTTATAGTTGGTGATGTAGGCAGTGTAGAGTCAGCACTTACTGAAGTTATTAAGGTTCTTAGTAATGTACTCGATTTTTCTGAATGTAAGATAACCAGATCTTAGAGGTGATATATGAAAACCTTAATGTTAATTGGAAAAACATATTGTGGCAAAACTACTTTGACTCAAGCAATAAACGAAGACGAGTTACATTATAAGAAAACTCAGACAGTTGAAATTATCGACGGAATTATAGATACTCCTGGTGAGTACATTGAAAACAGATCTTATTATAGAGCTCTTATAGTTACTTCTGCAGATAGTGATGTAATCGCTATGATTCAGGATTGTACGCAGGAAGATAGTATTTTCCCGCCAAGCTTTGCTAGTATATTTGCAAAGCCTATTATTGGAATTATTACAAAAACTGATTTGTGCTGTGATGAAAACAAGTTAAAAGCAGCAGAAGAAGTTCTAGTAAGCGCAGGAGTAGAAAGAATTTTTAGAATAAGTGCTTTTGATAAATCTGGTTTAGAAAATTTAAAGGATTATATTATGAATTAAACTTTTTAAAAATCTATTTTTATTTTATGAGGTGAAGTATGAATAAAAAAATAGTAATAGCCGATGATGAGCCTATTACAAGAATGGATTTAAAAGAAATACTAGAAGCGGCAGGATACGATGTTGTAGGAGAAGCTTCAGATGGATTTGATGCAGTATCATTGTGTAGAAAACATTCACCAGATTTAGTGCTTATGGATATAAAGATGCCTCTTCTTGATGGATTAAATGCAGCTAAAATAATTCAAAATGAAAATTTGGCCAGTGGGATAGTTCTGCTAACTGCTTATAGTGGCAAAGAGTTTGTAGAAAAAGCTATCAAAGTAGGGGCTATAGGATACATAGTTAAGCCTATAGATGAAAAATCACTTATTCCAACTTTGGAGGTAGCTATATCCAAGAGCGCAGAAATAAAAAAAATGAAAATAGAAATTGAAAAAGGTTGTAGTAAGCTAGAAGAAAGAAAAATTATTGAAAAAGCTAAAGGCTTATTGATTCAAAGAGATAAAATTACTGAGCAAGATGCTTATGACCAGATTAGAACACTTAGTATGAATAAAAGATGTTCAATGGGAGATATAGCTGAGGCTATAATAATGAGTTATGAACAGTGAAAAAATATATGAACTATGTAGAATGTACACTAATTTAGATGAAGATGACATTTTAAAAATACAGCAAATGTCATCTTGTATTAAATATTTTGCCGACATTTTAAATGCAGATGTTTTTATAGATTGTCCAACTAGAGAAGCTGACGAAGCTATAGTAATAGCTGAGGCAAAACCTATTAATAGACCTTCGATGTATCAAAATACTGTAGTAGGAGAACTAGCATTAAGAGATAATGAGCCTGCTGTGCTTAGAACATTAGATCTTGGAATAACAACCAAAGACTTGAAGGCTGTAACTCAAGAACATATAAATGTACGACAAACGGTGTCACCTATAGAGAATAACGGCAAAATTATAGGGGTTCTAATAGTAGAGAAGGACATAACAGAAAAAATAAAAAAAAAAAAACATATGGAAATGCTAGCACAAGGCTACGAGGAGTTAGCTAATACTTTAGTATCTTCTACAGAAAATGAAAATAACATAGCTGATCACTTAGATGAAGCTATTATTATCTTTGATGAAGAAGGGGTAGTTAGGTTTAAAAATCCTATTGCTGATTTACTATATAAAAAGCTTGGCTACAAGGACAGCCTACTAGGCATGGATTATGATAATTTAGCCTTAGATGATATTAATTTTACGGAGGTAATGAATTTTCCTAATTCTAATGAATGTGAAGTGCATTTAGGAAAACTGTTTTTAAAAGTTAAGAGAATAATATTAACTGATAAAAAATTAAAACTTGTTACTATGATTAGGGATATAACAATGATGAAGGAAAAAGAGAAGGAATTAATTTTAAAATCTGTAGCTATTAAAGAAATTCACCATAGAGTGAAAAATAATCTACAGACTATAGCAAGTTTATTAAGACTTCAAGCAAGAAGAAGTGATAACCAGCAGACTAAAGATGCATTAAATGAAAGCATGAATAGAATTTTAAGTATAGCAGCTACCCATGAGATATTATCGCAAGAAGGTCTGGATGAAGTAAGTATACAAGAAGTTATTTCTAATATTAAAGATAACGCTATAAGATATTTTAATGCAACTAATAAGAATATTAAAGTGAATTTAATTGGAGGTAATTTTAAAGTAAGTTCAGATAAAGCAACTTCAATAGCTCTTGTAGTAAATGAATTACTTCATAATTCTATGCAATATGCTTTTGTAGATAAACCTTCAGGTAATATAGATATTGTAATCGAAAAAAGTGAAATATATTCTACCGTTGTAATAGTTGACAACGGTACGGGATTTGATATTAATAAGGTTAGAAAAAATAGTTTAGGACTTAGTATAGTAAAGACTATAGTTAAGGATAAGCTAAATGGAGATATTAATATAGCAACAGATTCAGAAGGAACTAGAGTTGTATTTGATTTCAAAAATTAATATGGATAATGGAAACACAAGGGCGTGTTTTTAAGATAAGCGATGAGGCTTAAAGTTATTTTTTAAATGACTTTAAGCCTTTTTTTGTTCTTAAACTGTGTTTCTGAAAATTCATAAGGCATTTGAAAAGAGGAATTAATATGAGAGAAGAAATTATAAGTGTTGGTATAGACATTGGTACTTCGACAACACAACTTGTATTTAGCAAGATAATTATAGAAAATTTGGCCTCAAATTTCTCTATACCTAGAATATCCATTGTGGATAAGGAAATTATATATAGAAGTGAAATATACTTCACACCACTTAAATCACAAAAGGAGATAGATGGTGAAAAGGTTCGCGAAATAGTAAAAAGAGAGTACCTTGCAGCAGGAATAGCGCCCTCAGATGTTATAACTGGGGCGGTTATAATAACAGGTGAAACTGCTAGAAAGCAAAATGCTAATGATGTTTTGCAAAAATTAAGTGGACTTGCAGGAGAGTTTGTTGTAGCTACTGCAGGACCTGATTTAGAATCAATAATCTCAGCAAAAGGTGCAGGAGCAGATAAAATTTCTGAGGATGAAGAGTCTACTGTAGTTAACTTGGATATTGGTGGAGGAACTACTAATATAGCAGTCTTCAAAGAAGGAAAACTTTTAGATACAGGATGTTTAGATATAGGTGGAAGACTTATTAAAATTGATAAGTCTTCGGGCAAAGTTCTATATATTGCGGAGAAGATAAAGGAATTAGCTAAGTTAAATCATGTTTCTATAGAAGAGGGGCAGAAGCCAACCTTTGAGGCTTTGAATATTATAGTCGATGAAATGGTTAAACTTTTAGAGGAAAGTGTGAATATAAGAGAAAAGAGCAGCTTCTATGAAAGAATACTTACCAATAAGGGAATTAGAAGCGATATAGCAATAGATTACATTACCTTTTCTGGAGGAGTTGCTGATTATGTTTGCAATCTGGAACCTGAAGAAATGTTTAAGTATGGAGATATAGGTATATTACTTGGTCAAGCTATTAGTAAGTCAAAGTTATGTACTAAAATTGTGGTTAAAAAATCTATAGAGACCATAAGGGCTACGGTGGTAGGAGCTGGTTCTCACACCACAGAAATTAGCGGCAGTACAATAACATATACAGAGGATAAGTTTCCTATTAAAAACCTTCCAATACTAAAACTTTCAGAGGATGAAGAAAATTCAGGTCATGAAAACATGGTTAAGGTTATAAAGGAAAAACTTAAGTGGTTTACATTAGAGAATGAGCTTCAACCCGTGGCTATAGCCATAAAAGGAAAGTTGAATCCTAGCTTTGTAGAGGTGCAAAAACTAGCGGAGACTTTGCTTTTGGGAATGGAAGAGATTTTGAAAGGTGATTTTCCAACTGTTTTAGTAGTTGAAAATGATATAGCTAAAGTCTTGGGACAAACTTTATATAGACAGCTTAATTTCAAAAAAGAAGTTGTGTGTATTGACACTATAAACGTCGAAAATGGCGATTACATAGACATAGGTAAACCTCTAGCAAATGGTAGGGTTGTACCAGTAATAATTAAAACACTAATATTTAATTCATAAAAAATAAGAGGGGTGAATTATCTTGAAATTAAAAACAAAGTTATTTGGAAAAGTGTATGATTTTAAATCAATAATGGAAGTTATGGCAAAGGCAAATGAAGAAAAGTCAGGAGATAAGCTTGCAGGAATTGCAGCAGAATCTTCAGAAGAAAGAGTGGCGGCTAAGGTAGTTTTAAGTCATTTAACTTTAGAGGATTTGAGGAATTGTCCAGCAGTACCTTATGAAATAGATGAGGTAACAAGAATAATTCAAGATGATGTCAATGAAAAGATATACGCTGGAATTAAAGACTTAACAGTATCTGAATTTAGAGAGTGGATATTAAATGAAAATACTACTGGAGAAGATATTAAAAGGATAAGTCGCGGACTTACTAGTGAGATGGTAGCTGCTGTAGCTAAGTTAATGTCTAATTTAGATTTAATTTATGGAGCAAAAAAAATAAGAATTACTGCACATTGTAATACAACAATAGGACTAGACGGAACCTTATCTGCAAGACTTCAACCTAACCATACCACAGATAATCCACAGGGAATTTTAGCTTCTCTTATGGAAGGATTAACTTATGGTGTTGGAGATGCGGTTATAGGCTTAAACCCAGTTGATGATTCCGTTGAAAGTGTAATGCGAGTTCTTAAAACCTTTGAAGACTTTAAGAATAAATGGGAAATACCAACTCAAAACTGTGTATTAGCTCATGTAACAACACAAATGGAAGCTATAAGACGTGGAGCTCCTGCGGATTTAATTTTCCAAAGTATAGCAGGTTCTCAAAAAGGAAATGAAGCTTTTGGAATAACTGCAGATATGATAGAAGAAGCAAGGCAGTTAGCACTTAAAGAAGGCACAGGATCTGGCCCTAATGTAATGTATTTTGAGACAGGACAGGGTTCAGAATTATCTTCAGATAGTCATAATGGTGTAGACCAGGTAACTATGGAAGCAAGATGTTATGGATTTGCTAAGAGATATAACCCATTCCTAGTAAATACTGTTGTTGGATTTATAGGACCCGAATATTTATATGATAGTAAAGAAGTTATAAGAGCAGGTCTTGAGGATCACTTCATGGGTAAATTAACTGGAGTACCAATGGGTGTTGATGCTTGTTATACAAACCATATGAAGGCAGATCAAAATGATATAGAAAATTTATCCGTACTTCTTACAGCGGCAGGATGTAACTTCTTTATGGGATTACCTCATGGTGATGATATAATGCTTAACTACCAGTCTACTGGATACCATGAAACAGCAACACTAAGAGATTTATTACACTTAAAACCAATAAAAGAGTTTGAAGTTTGGATGGAAAAAATGGGATTCACAAAAGATGGGAAATTGACTGAAAAAACAGGAGATGCATCTGTATTTCTTAAATAATGAGAGGAGGAAAAATAATGGTATCAGAAAATGATTTAAAAAAATTGGTTGAACAGGTACTACTTGAAATGACAAGTAAAGATAAGAAAGTTACAGCTAAAGTTGAAAATTCTATTAAAACAGAGGTTGAAGATGGATTTATTGATGATATTACAACTGTTGATATTAAAAAACAACTTTTAGTTCCAAATCCAGCAGATGCTAAGGGATATTTAAAAATGAAGGAGTCTACTCCAGCGAGATTAGGAATTTGGAGAGCAGGTCCTAGATATAAAACTGAAACAGCTTTAAGAGTTAGAGCAGATCATGCAGCAGCTCAAGATTCAGTTTTCTCAGATGTTTCAGAGGAATTCTTAAAGGAAATGAATTTATTTTCTGTTAAAACAGAATGCATCAATAAAGATGAATTTATAACAAGACCAGACCTTGGGAAAAAGATAACTGAAGAGGGTATAAAAGCTATAAAAACTAACTGCAAAATGAGACCACAGGTACAAATATATGTATCAGATGGATTAAGCTCAGCAGCTATAGAAGCTAATATTCGTGATGTACTTCCAGCTATGGTGCAGGGCCTTGAGGGTTACAGAATTTCTGTAGGAACTCCATTCTTCGTTAAAAATGGAAGAGTTGGCGTTATGGATGTAGTATCTGAAACCTTAGAAGCAGATGTTACTTGTGTACTTATAGGGGAAAGACCAGGCCTTGTTACAGCAGAAAGTATGAGTGCTTATATAGCATACAAAGCTACTGTAAATATGCCAGAAGCTAGAAGAACAGTTGTATCTAATATACATAAAGGTGGTACTCCTCCAGTAGAAGCAGGTGCTCATATATCTGACATAATAAAATTAATGCTAGAAAAGAAAGCAAGTGGAGTAGATTTAAAATTATAGTAAAGAAATTATAATTAGGAGGCAAAACACATGAAAAATGAAGCTATTCGTGCAACGGTATTAGGTGTAAAAATAATATCAAATGTTAGTCAAGATTTGGTAGAAGCCTTTAATTTAGCTCCACATCATAAGAGTTTAGGAATTATAACAGCAGATATAGATGATGTTACTTATACAGCTTTAGATGAAGCTACGAAATCAGCAGAGGTAGAAATAGTATATGCAAAATCAATGTATGCAGGTTCTGCAAATGCAAGTACAAAACTAGCAGGTGAAGTTATAGGAATAATGGCTGGACCAAGTCCAGCAGAGGTTAGAAGTGGACTTAATTCTGCTCTAGATTTCATAGAAAATGGAGCAAGTTTTACAAGTGCTAATGATGATAATACAGTTCCATATTATGCTCACTGTGTATCAAGAACAGGCAGCTTTTTATCGAAAACTGCGAACATTAAAGAGGGAGAGCCTATAGCTTATTTAATAGCTCCTCCACTTGAAGCTGTATATGCATTAGATGCTGCTTTAAAAGCAGCAGATGTTAAATTAGTAACTTTTTACGGACCACCATCAGAAACTAACTTTGGTGGAGCATTGCTTACAGGTAGCCAATCAGCTTGTCAAGCAGCTTGTGATGCTTTTGCAGCAGCAGTCCAATTTGTAGCTGAAAATCCTACAAATTTTTAAAGTGAGGCAATTAAATGTATAAGGGAGCATTAGGGTTAATTGAGGTACATGGGTACCTTGGTGCCATAGAAGCTGCAGATGTGGCACTTAAGACATCTAATGTAAATCTTATAGGTTGTGAAATAGTTGATGGTGGTTTGGTTACAGTAAAGATAAAGGGTGATGTTTCTTCAGTTAAAGCAGCTGTTGAAGCGGCTGAAATTGCTGTGACAAAGTTAAATATTTTAGTAGTAGCTCATGTAATTCCTGGACCAGACTTATCAGTATGGAACACTATTGTGGAAAATACAAGCACTAAGGATTGTGACCATAAGGAATGTAGTGAAGAGGTTTTAGTTGTTGAAAGTAAAAAAATCAAGAATGTAAATCAAGACAAAAAAACACAAGAGATTAAAGCGATAGAATTTGGAGATAACACTCTAAGTAATAGTACAAGCCTAAAAGAGCAGTTAGAGAGTGAAAAAGTAAATGAACTCAGAACATTAGCGAGAAGTCTTGACTTAGATAATATGACTAAGAAACAGATAAAGTTTGCTAAAAAAGATAGGCTTGTAGAAGAGATCGTATTATTCTATCAAAGGAGGAGTAAATAGTGGATAAGGATTTAATGTCAATTCAAGAAGTTAGGGACCTAATAGCTAAAGCAAAGATTGCACAAAAGAAATTAGGCGAAATGAGCCAAAGCGAAATCGACAGAATAGTTAAAGCCATTAGTGATTCAGCTTATAATAATGCTGAAAAATTAGCTAAAATGGCAGAAGAGGAAACTGGTTTTGGAAAATGGCAAGATAAGATTGTGAAAAATACTTTTGCTAGTAAGGGAGTTTATGAATATATAAAGGATTTAAAAACTGTAGGAATAATAAATGAAGATAAAGATAAAAAATTAGTTGAGGTGGCAGTTCCAGTAGGGGTTGTTGCAGGACTTATTCCATCAACTAACCCTACATCTACAGCTATATATAAAGCTATGATATCTATAAAAGCAGGAAATTCAATAGTTTTCTCACCACATCCAATGGGTAAAAAATGTATATTGGAAACTGTAAGAATAATATCTGAAGCAGCTGTGGCTGCAGGAGCACCAGAAGGAACTATTGGATGCATGTCTATACCTACTATGCAAGGTACAGATCAGTTAATGAAACATAGTGATATTTCATTAATACTCGCAACTGGTGGTACACCTATGGTTAAAGCAGCCTATAGCTCAGGTAATCCAGCTATAGGAGTAGGACCAGGAAATGGACCAGCTTTCATAGAAAAATCTGCAGATATTCCTTTAGCAGTAAAGAGAATATTAGATAGTAAGACTTTTGATAATGGAACTATCTGTGCTTCAGAACAATCTATAGTAGTTGAAGCTTGCTCTAAGGACAAAGTAGTTTCTGAATTAAAAGCACAGGGCGCTTATTTCTTAAATAGAGAAGAAGCTGATAGATTAGCAGGATTTATACTTAGAAGTAATGGTTCAATGAATCCTCAAATAGTAGGAAAAAGTGTTGAAGCTATAGCTAAAATGGCTAACTTAAATGTTCCTACTGGAGCTAGAGTACTTATATCTGAAGAAACAAATGTAGGACATAAGTATCCATACTCAAGAGAAAAGTTAGCTCCAATTTTAGGTTTCTTCTGTGAAGAAACTTGGGAAAAGGCTTGTGAAAAATGTATTGATATATTAAACAATGAGGGAGCAGGGCATACTCTTATAATACACTCAAATAATGAGGCTGTAATTAGAGAATTTGCACTTAAAAAACCTGTATCAAGATTATTAGTTAATACTCCAGGTTCACTAGGTGGAATAGGAGCTACTACAAGCTTAGTACCAGCTTTAACTTTAGGCTGTGGAGCAGTTGGCGGAAGTGCAACTTCTGATAATGTTGGACCTATGAACTTATTGAATATAAGAAGATTGGTTTATGGAACCCGTGAAATAGAGGATATAGTAGATAGAAGTAACACTGTTAATTCTAATATTAGCAAAGAAGATTTAAATGAAGACTCTATAAATCTAATAGTAGAAAAAATCATGGAAAAATTGAAAAGCTAGTTATATAAAATTAATATAGATAAAAAAAATTTTAGGAGGAATATAAAATGGCAAGTACAAACGCATTAGGAATGGTTGAAACAAGAGGACTCGTAGGTGCAATAGAAGCTGCAGATGCTATGGTTAAAGCTGCAAATGTTACATTGGTAGGAAAAGAGCAAATTGGTGCAGGACTCGTAACTGTAATGGTTAGAGGAGATGTTGGAGCTGTTAAAGCAGCTACAGATGCTGGAGCTGCTGCTGCAGAACGAGTAGGAGAATTAGTTTCTGTTCATGTAATTCCAAGACCACATGCTGAAGTAGATGCAATACTTCCAAAAGTAAAAGAAGTAATAGAAGAATAATATTTAAAAACATACTATCCCCACAATTCAAAAGGTTGTGGGGTAGTATGCTTATATACAATCTTCTCAAGGGGATGTGAGTTATATGAGTTTGTTAACTGAAAGTGAACTAAGAAAACAACTTAAAAATACAGATATTAAAGAATACGAAGTAGTAAAGGGTGTTATTATTACCCCCTCTGCAAAACAGTATCTACAAGATAAAAACATTAAACTAATAATTGTTGATACATTGAGTGCTAAGAAACAAGGTAATTCCAAAACTGAAAAGGAAGATGAAGGAAAAATTTTCCCGAAATATATTTGCCTCAAGGGTGGTTATGTAGAGGAAAAACCAGAGCATATGACACAGTTATATGGAAATAAATTAGTACCTAAAGATCATAGGAAAATAGAGTTTAGAGGAAGACTTGATAGTCTTCAATCTAAAATTTTGGAAGTTCAAGTAATAGCTTCAAAACTTCAAAATGAAGGAGTAGCAAAAGACTTAGAGGAGATTCTATCTTTTGTACGTAACATATTAAGGGCGGAAGTATTAGAAGAAAATCTTCCGGAATTCTCTATTTTAGGAATTGGTGAGAATGACCTGAGGGAAATGTCACATAATCCTAAAAAATATTTTAATATGGATCATTTTATGCCTAATTATAAAATGGGTGAAATAGTTGTTGGACTTAATTCCATAAGAAGTAATATAAGAGAAGTTGAAATATGTGGTTTCAAGGCATTTAAAGACATTGACGCAGAGATAACAAGAAACGATATTATAAGATATTTAAATAGATTAAGCAGCTGTTTATATATAATGATGTTTAAGTTTTTGTCAGGAAAATATAAATAGAGGGGGCACATCAGTGACCGGTATAGACATTGAATACATTATAGAAGAAGTCATAAAAAGAGTAAATGAAAAATTTAAAATTACAGTGGAAGCTTCAGGAAAACATGTTCATCTTTCAAGAGAAAGTATTGATACATTATTTGGTAAGGGTTATAAATTAACAGAGGTAAAGAAATTATCACAACCAGGTCAATATAGCTGCAACGAAAGAGTTAGCCTAACTGGGCCTAAAGGAACAATTAAAAATGTAGTTGTACTTGGACCAGAAAGAACACACACACAGGCTGAAATATCTAAGAGTGATGCTGTTATTTTAGGAGTAAAAGCACCAATTCGTGAATCAGGAAAATTACAGGGTAGTGCAGGTGTAACCATATCTACAGAAAAAGCTTCTTTAACAATTAAAGAGGGGTTAATAGTTGCAAAACGTCATATACATTTAACATTAGAAGATGCAAAGTTATTTAAGGTTCGTGATAAAGATATAGTTAAAGTTGAAGTTTCTGGGGAAAGACCGCTAATCTTTGATGATGTTGTAATTAGGGTAAAGAAAGAATTTAGAACATTTATGCACATAGATTATGATGAGGCAAATGCCTGTGGATATAATAAAGGCACTACTGCAAAAATTATAAAATAGAATTGTTGTTTTATAGATGATTTTAAAAATAAGATGATATACCTTATATGTTAAGCTGTATTAAACATTATAATTTTTATATAAGGAAGTGATTTAAGTGGATATAGAAAAATTAGTAGATATGATCACTAAGGAAGTTATGAAGAGGATTCCTAGCAGTAGAAATAGTACTGCAATGGATAAAGAAAAGGTATTGGTAATAAGTTCCTCTGAAGAAGAGTTAATAGTGATTAAAGAGCTTGTAGAAGATAAATACGAGGTTCATATTTATGATAAAGAAGATATAAATTTGAGAGACTATGAGCATATAATAGTTACAAATTTATGTAATAAAGGATTATCATCAATGGCGCTTGGGTTATGTAATAATGGTGTACAAGCGTTTATAGTAGAGGCTCTTTTTAACGGTAAGAAGGTTTATGTATTAAAAGAGGGAATACAGTACAGAAAACATTTAAGTACGTCTAATGAAGCTTTATATAATCTATATAATCAATATGAACACAAAATCATGTCTTATGGAATTGCTTTAGTCCATCAAAAGGATTTATTAAAAAGCATGCAAATGGGCGCTAATCGCAATGATGAATCAGTGCAAAAATCCTGCTCAATAGAATCAAATATAGTAATCGATGATATGCATAATAAAACTGAATCACAAGCTAAAAAAGCGGTTTCAGAGGATACTGTGCAATCTCATCAAATAGTAGAAATAAATAATAAAAGACTGATTACAGAATCAGACCTTAGAAAATTATATATGAACGGAATAAAGGAAGTAAACTTAATTAAAAAAGCTATATTAACCCCACTTGCTCAAGATTTTATAAGAATAAAACGATTAAAGATAAATAGAGTTTAGGGTTATTCTAAAACATTTTAAAAAATAAAAAGGGGGGGGCAGTTAATGGTTATTGGTAAAGTTATAGGCAATGTTTGGGCTACAAGAAAAGATGAAAAATTAAATGGATTAAAATTCTTAGTGATAGAACCATCTAAAGCTGCAGCCGGCGAGGGGAGCGGAATTTTTGTTGCCGCAGATATAGTAGGGGCTGGCATAGGGGATAGTGTATTAGTGACTAAAGGTAGCGCTGCAAGCGCATCACTGCATATAAAAGATGTGCCTGTGGATGCTGTTATAGTAGGTATAATAGATAGTTTAGAAGTAGATGCAGAATTTCTATAATAAAGCACTTCTCGTATAAATAAATTTATTTGGAGTGAATCTATGATTAAAACTTTAGGAATGATGGAATTTAGAAGTATTGCAAAAGGAATAGAAATAGCGGATGTAGTTCTAAAAGCAGCAGAGGTAGAATTAGTATTTTGTAGAACTATTTGTCCAGGGAAATTTATGATACTTATATCAGGAGAAGTAGGATCTGTTAAAGAAGCCTTAGACAAGGGGACGAATCAAAGTAAAGGTTTTTTGATAGGAAGTTTTCTACTTCCTAATGTACATAAGGATATTATACAATCATTAAAAAATAAAATAAAAGTAGTACCTAATGGAGCTATAGGAGTAGTGGAGACCACTAATGTAGTTTCTGGAATATTTATCTTAGATAAGGCGCTTAAAGCAGCGGAGGTAAGGCTTTTTAAGTTAAGTCTCGGCACTTTAATTGGTGGAAAATCTTATTTTATTATATATGGTGATGTGAGTTCTGTGCAGGAAGCTGTAAAAGAAGCTTTAAGAGAAATTGATGAGAAAAAAATAGTTTCAAGTATAGTAATTCCATCACCATCTAAGGAACTAATCAGTAGCTTATAATAATAGTTAACAATGTAGATAAATTCTAAAAAAATACATATGATCAAAAAATAATTTTCTGGAAGGAGAAAAAATGGGAATAAATGAAATTATTATATATATAATGGTTGTTTTCATGGTTTTAGGTGCAATAGATAAGTGCATAGGAAATAAATTTGGTTTAGGAGAACAATTTGAAGAGGGATTTATGGCAATGGGTTCATTAACTATAGCTATGGTTGGTGTAGTTTGTTTAGCACCAGTACTTGCTAGTGTATTAAAACCTGTAGTAGTCCCAATTTACACTGCATTAGGAGCAGATCCATCTATGTTTGCTACTACTTTACTTGCTTGTGATATGGGAGGATATCCTCTTGCAAAAGAACTTGCACAAACAGCACAAGCAGCAAGCTTCTCAGGCGTAATTATAGGATCTATGATGGGACCAACTATTGTATTTACTATACCAGTTGCTCTTGGAATAATTAAAAAAGAAGACCATAAATTTTTGGCAACAGGTGTACTTGCAGGGATAATAACAATTCCTATAGGAGCGCTTATAGGTGGACTTGTAGCTGGATTTGGAGTAATAATGTTACTTAAAAATCTTGTGCCAATAATAATATTTGCAGCACTTCTTGCTGTAGGATTATGGTTAATTCCTGAAAAAATGATAAAAGGCTTTACCGTTTTTGGAAAAGGTGTAGTTGTGCTTATAACAATAGGTCTTGCAGCTATAATAATAGAAACTTTAACAGGAGTAGTTGTTATACCTGGAATGGCACCACTATCCGAAGGTATTGAGATAGTAGGTTCTATTGCAATAGTACTCGCAGGAGCCTTCCCAATGGTTTATGTTATAACGAAAGTATTTAAAAAACCTCTAATGAAGCTTGGTTCATTACTAGGTATGAATGATATTTCAGCGGCAGGTATGGTGGCGAGTCTTGCAAATAGTATACCAATGTTTGGAATGATGAAAGACATGGATGAACGGGGTAAGATAATAAACGTTGCATTTGCAGTTAGTGCAGCTTTTGTATTTGGAGATCATTTAGGTTTTGTTGCTGGAGTAGAAAAAGGAATGATATTCCCTATGATAGTTGCAAAATTAGTCGGTGGAGTTGCAGCGGTTGCGTTAGCTTGTTTTATACTTTCGAAAAATAAAAAAAATAAGTCTGTTCAAGCATAATAGCATTATAAGATAATAATGAATGGAGGAATTAAAATGGAAAATATAGATGCAAAATTAATTGAGGACATGGTTAGAAAAATCATAGCAGAAAGTTTATCAAAGGAAAAATGTGAATTTGAAAAGCACGTAGATCCTAGTGGTATAATGTCAATAAAATTAGACACTGTAAAAATGGGTAAGTTTGATACTGGCAAAGAGGGAGATGACGTACTTTTAACAGATGTTTTAACATTAGAAGAAAGTCCGAGACTTGGATGCGGTCTTATGGAAATGAAAGAAACGTGCTTTGATTGGACATTAAAATATGATGAAATAGATTATGTTATAGAGGGAACTTTAGAAGTAAATATTGATGGAAGAAAAGTTGTAGCCAATAAAGGGGAAATGATTTTAATTCCTAAAAACTCAAAAATTCAATTCAGTGTTCCAGATTATGCAAAATTTATGTTTGTGACATATCCTGCTAATTGGGCCGATATAAAGTAGATATTTTTTAAGGTAAAGACTTAGAACAAAACAAAAAAAAAGCCTCATACTATTAATTTAGTATGAGGCCTTTATCTTATTAAATATCTTGCTCTCTTGATAAACTAAAATCTATTAATCCCATTGGTTTATCATAGAAAATACGCTCATCCATAAGTTTGGGAATATCATTCATTTTTGGCTTGAAAGCCATTAAATCTAAAACATCCTTTTGCAAATCAATACCTGGTGCTATTTCAGTAAGATAAAGTCCATCCTTTTTAAGTTCGAATACAGCTCTTTCAGTAATGTACATTACTGGCTGATTTACCTTTCGTGCATATTTCCCACTAAAAGTAATTTGCTCAACTTGATCAATAAATTTAAATAGCTTACCTTCTTGTTTGATAACAAGCTTTCCATCTTTTATTTCTTGTTTAAGTCCTTGGGCTGTAAATGTTCCACAGAATATAACTTTTTTTGCATTTTGGGTAATATTGATAAAGCCACCGCATCCTGCAACACGTGTTCCAAACTTACTTACATTTAAGTTACCGTCTTTATCAACTTGAGCTAATCCTAAGAATGCTAAATCAACTCCACCACCATCATAAAAATCAAATTGGCATGCTTGGTCTAGAATTGCTTCTGGATTTACTGATGCACCAAAAGCTAATCCACCCTGTGGCAATCCACCAACTGCTCCTGCTTCTACTGTAAGTGTCATATAATCGCAAATCCCTTCTTCACTAGCAACTAATGATATTACCTCAGGTATTCCAATTCCTAAATTTACAACAGTATTAGATTTAAGCTCAAAGGCAGCTCTCCTTGCTATTATTTTCCTAATATCTAAAGGTGTATTTTCAATTGAATCCATTATTGCTTTTATTTCACCTGTACAAGCTGGATTATATTCAAATCCAACGGTCTGCTCATGTTCCTCTGGTTTTGAAACAACAACATAGTCTACATATATACCAGGAATTTTCACAAGTCGTGGATCAAGGGTGCCAGCAGCTACTACTCTTTCAACTTGAACTACAACTATTCCACCGCAGTTTTTTGTTGCTTGAGTAATGGATGTTGCTTCAAGAGTAGCTATTTCTCTTTCTAGACTAATATTACCATTTTTATCTGCATATGTACCGCGTACAAAACAGATATCAATTGGAAATGATTTATATAGTAGCTTCTCCTCACCTTCGATTTCAATTATCTTTACAATATCCTCCTTTGTAATATCATTTAATTTCCCTCCTTCAATTCTAGGGTCAACAAATGTGTTTAGTCCTACATGAGTTATAGTACCGACCCTTTTACCAGCAATATCCCTAAAAAGCTGAGAAAGAGTTCCTTGTGGAAGATTATAGGCTTCTATTTTATTTTCTACAGCTAATTTTCCTAGGGCAGGTGCCATGTTATAATGACCACCTACTACTCTTTTAGTCATTCCTTCGTGTGCAAAATGATCTGCACCTCTTCCATTTTGATTACCCTGAGCAGCGGCGTATATAAGATTTAAATTTATAGGCTTACCAGTTTCTAAAAAACGCTTTTCTAAAGCTGTAGTAAGGGTTTCAGGACAACAACTGCCAACAAATCCATCTGTTACAATATAATCGCCATCCTTTACTAACTCAGCAGCTTCTTTAGGTTTTAATATTTTCATAGAACTACATCACCTTTCACAGTATACTGTAAAATTATTAATATAGATTAGCATCATAATTATAACTATTATTCAGTTGTCTAGGATATTCCAGGGAAAATGATAATGATAATGAATATGAAGAAATAATTAAATATACTACTATTATTAACATATATTGGTTAAGTTGCGCATAATATACTTAAGAAGTGACATTAAAACAACAACATGGGAGGTTATATAATGAGCAACTTGTTTTTAACACCAAGATATATAATTACTGGAAAGGAAGCACTTAATCTAGCTGGCGAAAACATTAAACAGCTAGGGGAAAAAGCTTTAATTGTAACCGATGATGTAATGGTCAAGATTGGAAGTTTAAAAAAAGTAACAGATATGTTGGATAGTATTAATATTGAATATGCAATCTATAGTGAAGTAAATAGTGAACCGACAGATATCATGGTAAACGATGGAACTAAAGCTTATAAAGAAGGAAAATGTGATTTCTTAATTGGATTAGGTGGAGGAAGCCCTATAGATACAATGAAAGCTGTAGGGGCTATGATAACGAATACAGGGGAAATTAATGATTATTTAGGGAAAACGATTCCTAATGCAACCCCTCCTCTAGTTGCATTACCTACAACAGCAGGAACGGGTTCAGAAGCAACTCAGTTCACTATAATATCGGATACAAAGAGGGACATAAAAATGTTGTTAAAGGGATCTTATCTAATGCCAACTTTAGCAATAATAGATCCGATTTTTACAACGACAGCTCCACCTAACGTAACAGCAGCTACAGGATTGGATGCATTAACTCATGCAATCGAAGCATATACATCAAAGAAATCGCAGACAATGTCAGATACATTTGCTCTTTCTGCGGTTAAAAGGATAACTAAGTATTTATTAAAAGCTTATCAAAATGGGAATGATGTTGAAGCTAGAACAGAAATGTCAATAGCTGCACTTGAAGCTGGAATTGCTTTTAATAACTCTTCAGTGACAATAGTTCACGGTATGAGTAGACCAGTGGGTGCACTTTATCATGTACCACATGGATTATCTAATGCTATATTGTTGCAAGATTGTTTGAATTTTGCATTATATGGAACACCAGAAAGATTTTGTGATTTAGCTAAAGCTATAGGCATCTATAAGAAAGGTGAGAGTGATATAGAAGCAGGTCAAGCTTTTATAAAAGAAATTGGAGATCTATGTAGAGACTTAAACATTCAAACCCTTGAAGAGGTTGGTGTTAATAAGCAAAAATTCTTTGAAAATTTAGAAAAAATGGCGGGTGATGCTTTAGACAGTGGCAGCCCAGGAAATACAAGAAGAAAGACTGAAAAGGAAGACATAATAAATATTTATAAATTATTATGGAAACAGGTGAAATAAATGCCACTAGTAAATATGCGGGATTTATTGAGTAAAGCAGAAAAAGGAAAATATGCTGTTGGATCTTTTAGCGTAGCAAATATGGAAATGTTAATCGGTGCTATAAAGGCTGGTGAAGAGTTAAATTCTCCGATGATAATTCAAATTGCAGAAGTAAGATTAAATGCATCGCCATTAGAGTTAATAGGATCTATGATGGTTGCAGGAGCAAAAAAAGCGAAAATACCAGTAGCTATACATTTTGATCATGGTTTAACTTTAGAAAAGATAAAGGAAGCTCTCCAGCTTGGATTTACTTCAGTTATGATAGATGGTTCAAAATATCCACTGAAAGATAATATAAGGTTAACAAGAGAAGTTATAGATGAAGCAAAAAAATATAATGCAGACGTAGAAGCTGAAATAGGACGAGTAGGCGGTAGTGAAGATGGCTTAAAAGAAATATCAGGTTTGTTTACTGGGGTAGATGAGGCAAAGGAGTTTTTCGATGCAACAGGCGTTGATGCATTAGCAGTGGCAATAGGAAATGCTCACGGAGTATATTTAGAAAATCCAAAATTAAATTTTGATGTATTAGACAAAATAAACAAAAGGGTAGATGTTCCATTAGTATTGCATGGGGGAACAGGTATAAGTGATGACGATTTTAGAAAATGTGTAAGTCTTGGAATTAGAAAAATTAATATAGCAACAGCAACATTTGCTTCAGTTGAAGAAAATGTTGGGAAATTATATGAAGAGTCCGAAAAAGTTGATTATTTCGAGTTGCATGAGAAAGAAATAGAAGGTGCTTATATTAATGTAAAGAGGCATATTAAGATATTCGGAAGTCAAAACAAAGCATAGGGGGAAATAATGGGTTACATTAAATTTGATAATAGTAGAGAATTTGATATTGTGCCACTCGGAAGAGCTGCAATTGATTTTAATCCTATTGATATAAATATGCCACTTTCAGAAAGTGCGACTTTTAAAAAATATTTAGGTGGGTCACCAGCTAATACTGCAGTTGGACTTGCAAGACTAGGTAAAAAGGTGGGGTTTATTGGTAAAGTATCAAATGATAGGTTTGGTGAATTTGTTATTAACTATTTTAAAAATGAAGAAATAGATACGACGCAAATTTATTTTGCTAAAAATGGAGAAAATTTAGGACTTACTTTTACTGAAATACTTAGTCCAACTGAAAGTAGTATTTTAATGTACAGAAATGGTGTTGCAGATTTAGCGCTGGAAGCCTCCGAAATTAGTGAAGAATATATTAAGAATACTAAAGCTATTATAATATCTGGGACTGCTTTATCTCAGAGTCCGTCAAGAGAAGCAACCTTGAAGGCATTAGAGTATGCAAAGAAAAATAATACAGTAGTTATTTTCGATATTGATTATAGAGAATATTCATGGACTAATAAGGATGAGATTGCAATTTATTATGCTCTAGTCGCAAAAAACAGTGATGTTATAATAGGGTCAAGAGAAGAATTTGATTTAACGCAAACAATAATTGGACAAGATAGTAGCGATCAGGAAACCGCTAATAGATGGTTTAATTATGGTAGTAAAATTGTTGTTATAAAGCATGGAAAAGATGGATCAACTGCTTATACATCAGATAAAAAAAGCTTTAATATAAAGCCTTTCCCAGTTAAACTTCTTAAATCTTTTGGTGGCGGGGATGCATATGGGTCTGCATTTGTTTATGGATTACTTGAAGGATGGGATATTATTGACTGCTTAGAGTTTGGTAGTGCTTCAGCTTCAATGTTAGTTGCAAGTCACAGCTGCTCTGATGCAATGCCAAAAGTCGAAGGGATTAATGAATTTATAAGAAAGAGCAAAGAGGAATATGGTGAAATGGTCGTAAAATCATAAGGAGGATTTAAATGGTAGAAAGTTTAGGTAATCTAAAATACGGTGAAAATACAATATGCGAGATTAACGGTAAAAATAAAGAAATGTTAATGGATATTGCTGTAATAAAACTTGAAAAAGGTTCAGTTAAAACGTACTATTCAGATTTCAAAGAATTGGCTGTATTGATGTTAACAGGAAAACTTGAAATTAGGTGGTCAGGAAATAAAAAAGTAATAGAGAGAACTTCAGTATTTGATGAAGGTCCCTGGTGTTTACATGTGCCAAAGGATACAAAGGTCCAAGTAGAAATTTTAGAACAAAGCGAAATACTTCTTCAATATACAGATAATAAAAATACCTTTGAAGCAAAATTATATTATCCAGAAGATTGTAAAAGTGAAGTATTTGGTGAAGGGGTATGGAATGGTACTGCAAGAAGAGTAGTTAGAACAGTATTTGATTATAAAAATGAACCATATTCAAACATGGTAATGGGAGAAGTTATTACTTATCCTGGTAAATGGTCAAGTTACCCACCACATCATCATCCACAACCTGAAGTTTATTACTATAAATTTAATAAACCTCAAGGATTTGGTTTATGTCTAATAGGTGAAAATGCTTATAAGATAACAGATAGAAGCTTTGCTTTAATTCAAGGAGGCCTTGTTCATCCTCAAACAGCTGCACCAGGTTATGCTATGTACTATTGTTGGATGATAAGACATTTAGATAATAACCCATGGACTGACAGAATAGATGATAAAGATCATACTTGGCTTTGGGACAAAAATGTTAAGATATGGCCAGAAAAATAGTATAAATGATTGATTAAGATATAAGGGGGTTTGAGATGGGTACAATTAGACTGACTACTGCACAAGCAGTGGTTAAATTTTTAAATAACCAGTTTGTAAGTTTTGATGGCAAAGAAGAAAGATTCATCGAAGGAATTTTCGCAATATTCGGACATGGAAATGTATTAGGTCTTGGTCAAGCATTAGAACAAGATCCTGGCAAATTAATAGTACGTCAAGGTAGAAATGAACAAGGCATGGCCCAAGCAGCTGTGGCTTTCGCTAAGCAAAAAAGAAGGAAAAAAATATATGCATGTACATCATCGGTAGGTCCTGGATCTGCTAATATGGTAACTGCTGCCGCAACAGCAACAGCAAATAATATACCTGTATTATTATTTCCAGGTGATACATTTGCTACAAGGCAGCCAGATCCTGTACTTCAACAAGTCGAACAAGATTATGATGCTTCAATTACTACAAATGATGCTTTTAAACCTGTAAGTAAATATTGGGATAGAGTGAGCAGACCAGAACAATTGATGTCAGCTATGATAAATGCAATGAGAGTATTAACAGATGAGGGAGATACTGGCGCAGTATGTATTGCACTGCCACAGGATGTTCAAGGAGAGGCTTACGATTATCCAGAATATTTTTTCAAGAAGAGAGTGCATAGAATTGAAAGAAGAAAAGCTACGGATTTAGAACTAGAAGATGCTATAAGTTTAATAGCTAGAAAGAAAAAACCATTAATCATTTGTGGCGGAGGAGCCAAATATTCAGAAGCAGGTGAAGAACTAAAGAAATTTGCGCAGGAATTTAATATACCTATTGCAGAAACGCAGGCAGGAAAAAGTGCAGTAGAATCAACCCATTATCTGAATCTAGGAGGTATTGGAGTTACAGGTACCCTTGCTGCAAATCTTATAGCTAAAGATGCAGACCTCATAATAGGACTTGGAACAAGATTTACAGATTTTACAACAGCTTCTAAAGGATTGTTTAAGAATGATGAAGTTGAATTCTTGACAATAAATACATCTAGATATAATGCAACTAAAATGGATGCTACTAAAGTGGTCGGGGATGTATTGGTTAATTTAGAACAACTTAGATATAAGCTTATTGAAAAAGGATATAAAAGCGAGTATAACAAGGAGATTTCTGATGCCAAAAATAAATGGGGAAAAGAAATTGAGAGATTATATAGTATAAAATATAGTGAAGATAATTTCAAACCTGAAATGCTAGGACAAAATGAAGCAAGCTTAAGAGAATTTTATGAACTTTGCGGAGAAGCTCTTCCACAAACCACAGTTATAGGTGAAATTAATAATTTTCTTAAAAAAGATTATGTTGTAGTGGGTGCTGCAGGAAGTTTACCAGGCGATTTACAAAAGTTATGGACTTCAAGAGATAAGTATAGCTACCACATGGAATATGGTTATTCATGTATGGGATACGAAATATCAGGAGCTTTAGGAGTGAAGCTTGCAGAACCTAATAAAGAAGTATATGCATTTGTTGGTGATGGAAGTTACTTAATGCTTCATTCGGAATTAATAACGTCTATTCAAGAAAACAAGAAGATAAATGTATTACTATTCGATAACAGCGGATTTGGTTGCATTAACAATCTAGAAATGGGAAATGGAATGGGCAGTTTTGGAACAGAGTTTAGATATAGAAATGAAAAAAGCGGCAAGCTTAATGGTGGATTGATTCCAATAGATTTTGCAAAATGTGCACAAGGGTATGGAGTAAAAAGCTATACAGTCAAAACAATAGAAGAGCTTAAAGAAGCGCTAGTAGATGCAAAAAAACAAACTAGATCTACTTTAATAGATATAAAAACACTTCCAAAAACAATGACAAACGGTTATGAGTCTTGGTGGCATGTAGGAGTTGCTGAGGTTTCTGATAAAGATTCAATAAAAAATGCGTACATTAACAAAACAGATAATCTTACAAATGTAAGAAAATATTAAAACGGGGAGAGATGTTATTATGTTAAAGGTTGGAATTATTGGTGTAGGAAGAATTGGGAAGGTACATGGAGAAAGTATATCAAAATATGTTAAAAATGCTGAAATTAAATCAATTGCTGATGCATACTTAAACGATGCTACAAGAGAATGGGCAAAGAGTAAGGGAATACTTGAGGTATATACTGACTATAAAAAAATATTAGAAGATCCAGAAATTGATGCAGTATTAATTTGCTCCTCAACAGATACACACTCACCAATCTCAATAGAAGCAATAAGAGCAGGAAAGCATGTTTTCTGTGAAAAACCAATTGATCATGATTTAACTAGAATAAAAGAAGTCATTAATGAATTAGGTAAATCTAAGGTTAAGTATCAAGTAGGGTTTAATAGAAGATTTGACCACAACTTTAAATCAATTAAGAATGCGGTTGCTAGTGGAAAAATTGGAGAACCTCATATTTTGAAAATAACTTCAAGAGATCCTGAGCCACCTTCAATAGATTATGTGAAGATTTCTGGTGGCATGTTCTTAGATATGACAATTCATGATTTTGATATGGCTAGATATCTTTTAGATAGTGAAGTTGAAGAAGTTTATGCACTCGGTAATGTATTGATAGACAACGCTATAGGCGAAGCTGGGGACATTGATACAGCTATTATAACATTAAAGATGCAAAACGGAACTTTAGCAGTAATTGATAACTCAAGGCAGTCAGCTTATGGATATGATCAAAGGGCTGAAGTGTTCGGATCATTAGGTCAGGTTTCAATAGCAAATGATAGCACTTCATCGGCAGTAGTATCAACTCAAGATGGTGTTACAGGAGAAAAACCATTATTCTTCTTCCTAGAAAGATATATGCAGGCTTATGCGCAGGAAGTAACAGAATTTATTGACGCAATTGTAAATAATACAGATACACCTGTAGATGGTGAAGATGGGTTACAAGCTGTATTAATTGGTGAAGCTGCTACAAAATCATTACATGAGAACAGACCAGTTAAATTATCTGAAATTAAATTTTAATTATGAGGGGTGTTAATTATGTTAAATAGTAAAAAGGTCAAATTAGGTATTGCTCCAATTGCATGGACAAATGATGATATGCCAGATTTAGGAAAAGAAAATACTTTTGATCAGTGCTTGAGTGAAGCCGCATTAGCCGGTTTCCAAGGAACAGAGGTCGGAAATAAGTATCCAAAGGATGTTAAAGTTTTAAAAAAGGCTTTAGAGCTTAGAGGGTTGGAAATTGCAAGTGCTTGGTTTAGTTCGTTCTTAACTACGAAACCATATGAAGAAACTGAGGCAGAATTTGTTAAGCATAGAGATTTTCTACATGATCTTGGGGCTGATGTAATCGTTGTAGCTGAGCAAGGACATAGCGTACAAGGTGAACTAGATACTCCAGTGTTTGATGGGAAGTACCATTTTAATGAGGAAGAATGGAAGCTGCTTGGAAATGGATTAAACAAGCTAGGAAAGTTAGCTCAAGATAAGGGAATGAAAATGGTTTACCATCATCATATGGGAACAGGAGTACAAACAACAAAAGAGATAGATAAGCTTATGAGTATTACTTATGAAAATTTAGTTTACTTGTTATTTGATTCAGGTCATTTAGTATATTCAGGTGAGGATCATATAGCAATACTTAAAAAATATATAAATAGAATCAAGCATGTTCATTTAAAAGATATTAGACCGGAAATAGTAAAAAAGGTTAAAGATGAAAAACTTAGTTTCTTAAAAGGAGTTCGATTAGGAGCTTTTACAGTGCCAGGTGATGGAAGCATTGATTTTAAGCCAATATTCAAAATTTTAGCAGACAATAATTATGAGGGTTGGCTATTGGTGGAAGCAGAGCAAGACCCAGCAAAGGCAAATCCATTTGAATATGCAGTAAAAGCAAGAAAATATATTAAAGATATATGCGGAGCATAATCCTATTACAAAAAGGGGGTGACTTAATGAATCTCTTTTCAGGAATTACATTTATGGCTATCGTTGCAACTGTATGGTTTATTGCTTGGAAAAAATCACAATTAATTAACAAAGATGATGCGGATGGTTATTTCCTTGGAGGACGAAGCCTAACAGGAATAACAATTGCTGGAACAATTCTAATGACGAATCTATCTACAGAGCAAATTGTTGGACAAAATGGCCAAAGTTACGTAGCTGGAATGGAGGTAATGGCTTGGGAGGTTACAGCTGCTTTTGCTTGTGTGCTACTGGCGTTTGTTTTCTTACCTAAATACTTAAAACATGGAATTAGTACTATTTCTGATTTTATTGAAATTCGTTATGATACAACGACTAAAAGAATTATATCATTTTTGTTTCTAGTAAGTTATACAGTTACTTTTTTACCGGTCGTATTGTTTTCAGGAGCGTTAGTTTTTAATAAACTTTTCCATATAGATAAGTTATTAAATGTAAATGGCCAAGTTGCAATTATAATTGTAGCAGCATTTATTGGCTTGGTTGGACTCTTGTATGTGTTGATTGGAGGAATTTCTTTAAGTGCCTTTAGTGATACGATTTATGGTGTTGGTTTAATTGTTGGAGGTATTTCAATTCCAATTTTAGGATTAATCTTGCTCGGTAACGGTAGTTTCACTGGAGGAATTCAATTAATAATCCAGCGAACTCCAGACAAATTAAATGCTATCGGAGCACTTGATTCAAAATTGATTCCTTGGCCGACATTGTTCCTCGGGATGTTTTTCAATAATCTATTTTATTGGTGTACTAATCAAATGATTGTTCAAAAAGCATTAGCTGGAAAGAATCTCAAAGAAGCACAAAAGGGTGCTTTATATGTAGGCTTTTTTAAAATTTTTGGAGCTTTATTTTTAGTTTTTCCGGGGATTATTGCATATAATATGTTTGGAAAGACACTAAAAGTAGCTGATGATGCGTACCCATCTTTAGTCACGGCAGTACTTCCAACATGGGCTTATGGTATTTTCGGAGCAGTAATTTTTGGAGCTATTTTAAGTTCTTTCGCAGGAGCTTTAAATAGTACTTCAACCCTATTCGCATTAGACTTTTATAAACCAATAATTCGTCCTAAAGCTTCTGACAAAGAAGTTGTTAAGGTTGGAAAAATAGTGACAGCATTTGTAGCAATAGTTTCAATAGTTGTAGCCCCTTTTATTGCTTATGCACCAGCAGGTTTGTATACTTTCCTTCAAGAATACAATGGCTTTTATAATATGCCATTACTAGCAATTATTCTGCTTGGTTTCTATACAAAACGTGTTCCTGCCTTAGCCGCAAAAGTAACAATGATTTTTCATATTATAGCCTATACGATTTCTAAATTTTTATTTGCTGATGTTAATTTTTTATACGTATTGAGTGGTTTATTTTTCTTGGATATTTTAATAATGTTATTAATTGGTAAATTAAAACCGATGGAAATACCATTCAAAATTCAAGATGATGAAAGTAAAGTTGATTTAACACCTTGGAAATATGGAAAGTGTATTGGAATAGCTGTTGTAATTTGTATGATCGGAATGTATATATTATTTTCACCACTAGGACTTGCTAGATAAAAAAGAAATAAGAGAATGTTCTTATGGGTTTTTGCTATAAATACTGAAATTACAATCTATCGCCTAGAAAAATCATGTGCGAAAGGATAATTGATTATGAAAATTAATAGAATCAAAGAAATTGAGGAATATATATTAAGAAATGAATCAGTCACTTTAGATTCATTATGCGATATTTTTAAAATCTCTAAAAATACAATTCGCCGATATATAAATGAACTTGTAAAAAAAGGGAGTGTAAAAAAAGTTTATGGAGGAGTAACAGCTATTATTAAAGAAATAATTCCTTTCGAAGAAAGAAACATTAAAAATAATTATGAAAAAATGGCAATAGCTAAGGTTGCATCTGAATTTGTAAATGATGGAGATGTAATATTCATTGATTCTGGGACAACAACAATTAATATGATAGACTTCTTAAAAAACAAAAATGATGTAACTATACTGACGAATAGTTTGAATGTTATAATAATCGCACTCCCTTTTCCAAATTTAAATGTTATTTGTACGGGAGGAAGGTTAATAAGAAAAACAAATTCTTTTGAGGTGATAAATACTCTTACAATATTCAAAGATTATAATATAAATAAAGCATTTATGGCTGCTTCAGGTATTTCTATATCTAATGGAGCCACAAATTCTTCACCATTAGAATATAAAATTAAAAAAATTATAGTAGAAAAGAGTAATGAGTTGTATTTGTTAGCAGATTCGTCTAAATTTGAAGTTTCATCACTTATGACTTATTGTCAATTAACAGATATAGATTATCTTATAACAGATAGAAAACCATCTGAAAAATATATAGAATTTTTTGAAGAAAATAAAATTAATTTTATTTTCTCTGAATAATGGTTCAAGGGCATTTTTAATTATTGAGGATTATAATAAAAATAATAAAAAATTTATCAAATTAAACTGTTTTTCAGTATAATTTTTTGTTATAATTATATTCATAAAGAACATCCCTTTTGGTTTTTGTTTGTTGTCATTCAATTATGCCAAATAAGGGGATGTCCTTCTATTTTTCAACCATAAATACTGAAATTAAAGGCTATCGCATTAAAAATTTATGTGAGAAGGCTTTGCTTCTAAAAATCAATCCAAATTAGCGGGAAAACTGAATAGCATGGTTCAAAATTTAAACTGTAAGATTAATTTTGCAGCGTCCAAGATGATGAGCAGCTACGAAGGTGATGATTTAACCGATAAGACTGTATGAGTCTTGTCGGTTTTTTAATCCACTCTGATGATGTTTATTATGCCAATCCACAATTATATATAGTTATTAAGAAATTTTTTGAAGTATTATGAAACTATAATTATTACGTTGCAATACATATATTATGTTATAATGTATATATTATGTGGAATTTGAATAAAATGTATTGTGCGGGTTTTGAATATTAGAAGAAGCGTAATAGATAAAAATGTAAAATTTATATTTAACTATTTGCAGAAATATACAGGGGGAACAAAATGTTTAGTCCAATAAAAAACACAAAAGTTTATGAACAGGTAATAGATCAAATAAAAAATATGATTGATAAAGGTACGCTTAAAAAGGGTGACAAACTTCCTTCAGAGAGGAATTTAGTGGAGCAATTAAAGGTAAGCAGGGCTTCTATCCGTGAAGCGCTTAGAACATTAGAAGTCATTGGACTTATAGAGTGCAGACAAGGAGAAGGTAGTTATATAAAAGCAAATTTTCAAGATAAATTATTTGAACCGCTATCAATTATGTTTATGTTAGAGGGAAGCAATCCAGAAGAGATATGGGAGCTTAGAAAGATTGTGGAGGTTGAGGCTTCAGGCCTTGCTGCGAATAGGATAACCAGTGAACAACTAAAAGAGTTAAAAGAGCTTACTCAAAGATTTATGAATTGTGCGGACGAGAATACTAATGTTGAAATTGATAAAGAGTTTCATTATAAGATTGCTGAGTGCTCGGGCAATGTTTTAGTATTTAACATTCTTAAAACAGTTTCAACGCTTGTAGATCATTTTATTAAGGATGCAAGAAAATTAATATTAGTTGACCCAGAAAATAAAGAAATACTTTTTTCTCAGCACAATGAGATATATTTATCTATGGAAAAACATAGCTCAGCTGATGCTAGAAAAGCAATGCGGGAACATTTAGATTTTGCAAATAGGTATATGAGTAAAATAAAATGATTTCAAAACATATAATTTTGTCCAGAGCAAAAAGTGAGAGTAATAACAAATATTACCCTCGCTTTTAAATTTTTAAATAAAATAAATATTGTTAATTAATTAATTAATAATAGTAGAAATATTTTCAATAGTGTGTTATTATGATTTAAAAGATGGTCAGACCATCTTACCATTAATGAGTTTTAGATTTTCTATAAAAAGAATGGAGGAGCACATATGGAAATTTTAGTTTGTATAAAGCAAGTTCCAGGAACTTCAAAAGTTGAAGTAGATCCAGTTACAGGTGTTTTAAAAAGAGATGGTGTAGATTCAAAAATGAATCCTTATGATTTATATGCATTAGAAACAGCACTTAGAATAAAGGAAGAAAAAGGTGGGGTAATTAAGGTTATAACTATGGGACCACCACAAGCAAATGATGTAATTCGCGAAGCATATATGATGGGAGCAGATGAAGGAGCACTTGTATCTGATAGAAAGTTTGCCGGAGCAGATGTTCTTGCTACAGCGTATACACTTTCACAAGGTGTAAGGAAAATGGGAGAATTTGATCTCATATTATGTGGAAAGCAGACAACAGACGGAGACACTGCTCAAGTAGGACCAGAAATGGCTGAATATCTTAATATTCCTCACATTGCAAACGTTTTAAAAATAATAGAAATAAAAGAAAAATCAATTATTGTAGAAATGGATATGGCAAATACTGTTGAAGTAGCAGAGATTCAATTTCCATGTCTTTTAACTGTAGATAAAGATATATTTCAACCAAGACTTCCATCTTATAGGAAAAAATTAGCTACAAAAGATAGAGAAATAAAAATGATAACACTAAACGATTTTGAAGATAAAGATGAAAAGAAATATGGACTTAATGGTTCACCAACTCAGGTAGAAAGAATATTTCCACCAGATGTAAATAATGATAGAGAAACATGGACAGGCAATGGTGCAGAGCTTAGTTTAAAAATAGCTGCAAAACTTAAAGAATTAAAATTTGTATAGAGAAGGGTGGAATTTTCATGAGTAAGTTAATTTGTAACCAAGAGAAAGTAAACGATTCAAATATTCAAGAATTAATAAAGGTTTGCCCTTTTGGTGCTATTGAATACATAGATGGTAAAATTGAAGTTAATGCAGGATGTAAAATGTGTAAGATTTGCGTTAAAAAAGGTCCAACAGGTGTAATGGAATTTATTGAAACAGAGGCCGTGCAAGTTGATAAAAGTTTATGGAAGGGTATAGGAGTATATGTTGACCATGTAGAAGGAGTTATACATCCTGTAACAATGGAGCTTATCGGGAAAGCTAGGGAGCTTGCGGCAGTTGTTAATTTCCCAGTATATTGTGTATTTATTGGTTATAACATAAAGGAAAAGGCTAAAGAATTGCTTCATTATGGAGTTGATGAGGTCTTTGTATACGATTATAAAGAATTTGAAGAGTTTAGAATAGAACCTTATACAGCTGCATTTGAAGACTTTGTAAACAAGGTAAAGCCATCATCATTATTGGTTGGTGCTACAACAATTGGTAGATCTCTTGCCCCAAGGGTAGCCGCAAGGTTTAGAACTGGACTCACAGCTGATTGTACAATACTTAAAATGAAAGAAAATACAGACCTTGTACAGATAAGACCTGCTTTTGGTGGTAACATTATGGCTCAAATTGTATGTCCTAATAATAGACCACAGATGTCAACAGTAAGATATAAGGTTATGAATGCACCTGAAAAACAGTGCGATGCAAAAGGTAAGATTACAATCTGTGAAATGGATAGAGCAAAACTCGATTCGAATATTGAAGTATTAAAGGTTACAAAGAAAGAAGTTGAGGAAAATATTTCAGATGCAGAAGTAATCATTGCAGTTGGTAGGGCATTAAAATCAGAGAAGGATATGGTTATGATTCAAGAATTAGCAGACATTCTTGGTGCTCAAATAGCTGGGACAAGACCAACAATTGAAGCAGGTTGGATTAATGCTAAGAAACAAATTGGTCTTTCTGGTAGAACAGTTAAACCAAAGCTAATAATAGCTCTTGGAATTTCTGGTGCAGTTCAGTTTACAGCTGGTATGAATAGTTCAGAGCGTATATTTGCAATAAATAAAGATGAAAATGCTTCTATATTCAATGTAGCTCATTATGGGATAGTAGGAGATATTTATGAAATAGTTCCTCAATTGATTGAAAATATTAAAAATTCAGGAGCTGAGTATTGTATACGTTAACTTTTAAACTGGAGTTATAGATAATAGGCAAGTTAGTGTTTAAACTAACTAGGTTTAAACACTAAATTCAGAATCGAGGAGGTAATTTTATGGATTACAAAAAACTTGATGCTAAGGATATAGAGTTTTTAGTGTCAATATTAGATAAAGATAGGGTGTTTACTGGAGAAGCAATAAATGATGATTTTAGCCATGACGAGATGGGTGGAATAAGCAAAATGCCCGACGTATTAGTTGAGGTTCTTGAAGCAAGCGAAGTATCAAAGATTATGAAATATGCAAATGAAAACATGATTCCTGTTGTAGCAAGAGGTTCTGGAACAGGACTAGTTGGAGCATCAGTTCCAATTCACGGTGGAATTATGATAAATATGTCCAGAATGAACAAAATACTTGAGATTGATGAAGAAAACTTAACATTAACTCTTGAACCAGGCGTACTTTTAATGGAAATAAGCAAATACGTTGAAGAGTTTGATTTATTTTATCCACCAGATCCAGGTGAAAAATCGGCTACAATTGCTGGTAATATCAATACAAATGCAGGTGGAATGAGAGCTGTTAAGTACGGAGTTACTAGAGATTATATAAGAGGCCTTGAAGTAGTGCTTCCAAGCGGAGAAATACTTGATGTTGGAGGGAAAGTAGTTAAGAATTCTACTGGATACAGCATAAAAGATTTAATATGTGGATCTGAAGGAACCCTTGGAATAATCACAAAAATTATATTAAAACTTATACCACTACCTAAGAAAGCTGTATCGCTCTTAATACCTTTTCCAAATCTTGATATGGCAATAGGAACAGTACCTTTGATAGTTAAATCAAAATCTGTACCAACTGCTATAGAATTTATGCAAAGAGAAGTTATTATTGCTGCTGAAGAATTCCTAGGAAAAAAATTCCCGGATAATTCGTCAGATGCATATCTTTTACTAACTTTTGATGGTAATAGCATAGAAGAAATAGAAAGAGCTTATGAAAGTGTAGCTAACATTTGCCTTGAAGAAGGTGCTCTTGATGTATTTATAACTGATACAGATGAAAGAAAAGAAGCTGTTTGGTCTGCAAGAGGAGCTTTCCTTGAAGCTGTTAAAGCAACGACAACTGATATGGATGAATGTGATGTTGTTGTTCCAAGAAATAAAGTTGCGCAGTTCATTAAGTATACTAATGAACTTCAAAAAGAATTTGATGTGAGAATAAGAAGCTTTGGTCATGCAGGTGATGGTAATTTACATGTGTATGTATTAAAGGATGAGCTTACAGATAAAGAATGGTCAGTGAAGATTGAAGAAGTATTTGAAGCAATGTATGAAAAATCAAGGGAGCTCAAGGGTTTAGTATCTGGAGAACATGGAATTGGATTTGCTAAGAAAGCATATATGCTTGAACAATTTGGCCCTGTATATGTAGGACTTATGAAAAATATAAAATTGGCATTTGATCCTAATAATATATTAAATCCAGGAAAGGTTTGTGAATAGAAAAAATGATATCGCCAATGTCTTTTAAAGATGTTGGCGATATAATAATACTTTGATGTAGTCGATTTCAGTATTGTGACTAGTATTATTAATAGAGGAGGGAATAAAAGATGAATAATTATTTATTATTTTTCATAGCACTTATCCCCATTGTATGGCTCATGGTTTCGCTCGGTGTTTTAAAAATGCCAGGACATAAAACTTGTTCAATCACACTCGTAATTACAATAATACTTGCAATCCTAGTTTGGAAGATGCCAATTAGTCAAGCTCTCACAGCGACACTTGAGGGTGCAGCAATGGCAATATGGCCAATAATTGTTGTAATAATTGCAGCAGTGTTTACCTACAATCTTTCTATTCATACAAAAAGTATGGACGTAATAAAGGATATGATGACAGGAATCACAACTGATAAGAGAATTTTAGTTTTAATTATTGCTTGGGGTTTTGGTGGATTTCTTGAAGCAATTGCAGGTTTTGGTACGGCAGTTGCAATACCTGCCAGTATTTTAGCCGCACTTGGCTTTAATCCTGTATTTGCAGCAATAATATGTCTTATTGCAAATACAACACCAACAGCTTTTGGAGCAATAGGTCTACCTGTAACAACCTTAGCAAAGGTTGCAGCAATTGATCCTGTTACTTTAAGCTATGCAGTTGCAATTCAATTATTTGTATTAATTGCAGTTTTACCATTAATATTAGTAATGCTAACAGGTAAAAGTGTAAAGGCAATAAAGGGAGTTGTGCTTATTTGTATTGCGTCAGGACTAGCTTTTGCAATACCAGAACTTCTAGTTGCAAAATATATGGGTCCTGAACTTCCAGCACTAATTGGTTCAATAATATGTATTATTGTAACAGTTGCAATAACTAAAATATTCTATAAAAATACTGCATCTAAAGATAAAGTTAGTATATCCGCAAAACAAGGGTTATTGGCATGGGTGCCATTTATCTTAGTTCTGACTTTTATATTAATAACAAGTTCTCTTATACCAGCAATCAATAAACCATTATCATCTATACAAACATCTGTTCAAATATATAATGGCCCAGATGCAAAAATTAGTTCTTTTATATGGATTGCTAATCCAGGGACACTTATAATTCTTGCCACATTTATAGGGGGACTTATTCAGGGAGCTAAGTTTAAAGAAATAGTAAAAGTATTTATTGATACTTGCAAACAAATGAGTAAAACTGCAATTACAATACTTGCAATAGTCTCTCTTGCAAAGGTAATGAGTCATAGCGGAATGATAACATCTATTGCCGTGGTTTTAGTTGCAGCAACAGGAAGCTTTTATCCATTGTTTGCCCCAATCATAGGTGCTTTAGGTACTTTTGTAACTGGGAGTGATACCTCTGCAAATGTATTGTTCGGACCACTTCAAGTTGAAGTTGCAAAAAATTTACATATGAGTCCTTATTGGTTAGCAGCTGCTAATACTGGTGGTGCCACTGCAGGTAAAATGATTTCTCCTCAAAGTATTGCAGTTGCCACAGCAGCCACTGGACTTGTAGGAGCTGAAGGTAAGATATTAAAGGCAACTTTAAAATTTTGCCTTGCATATGTAGCAATATTAGGATTAATTACGTACTTTGGAGCAAAATATTTTATAATGTAGGGAGGAATATATATGACTAAAGTAAAAATACCATATTCAAAACAGTTTTTGGAAATTGAAATTCCAGATAAAAATTTGGTAGCAATATTAGAATCAAAAGCTCATGCATACAAAGTTGAAAGTACTCAGCAGGAAATTGTAAAAAAAGCACTTGATAACCCTATTGGAAGTGCAAAACTAGAAGAGCTAGTTAAGGGGAAGAAAAACTTAGTATTAATAACTAGTGACCATACAAGACCTGTACCAAGTAAAGTAACACTGCCAATACTACTTGAAAGAATAAGATCATCGAACCCTAAAATTGAAATAACAATATTAATTGCTACTGGTTTCCATAGACCTACTACAAGAGAAGAAATGATTGATAAGTTTGGTCAGGAAATAGTAGATAATGAAGTTATAATAAATCATGTATCAGAGGATTATGGCGATATGGTACGCGTCGGAACTCTTCCCTCAGGTGGAGAACTATTGCTTAATAAGATAGCGATGGAAGCTGAACTTTTAATTTCAGAAGGATTTATAGAACCACACTTCTTTGCAGGTTTTTCTGGAGGACGCAAGAGTGTTCTCCCCGGAGTGGCATCAGCAAAGACAGTTATGGCAAATCATTGTTCTGAATTTATAGCAAGTGAGTACGCACGGTCCGGAGTTATTGAAAATAATCCAATTCATAGAGATATGTTATACGCTGCTAAGCAAGCTAAACTGGCATTTATACTAAATGTTGTTATTGACAGTGAGAAGAATGTTATAAATGCATTTGCAGGAGATAGTGAGCTTGCCCACGTTGAAGGTTGTAAATTTGTTATGGAACTTGCAGCTGTGAAAGCTGTGAAGGCAGATATTGCAATATCAACTAATGGAGGATATCCACTAGACCAAAATATATATCAGACTGTAAAAGGTATGACTGCAGCAGAAGCAACTTGTAAGGACGGCGGACTTATAATCATGGTGTCTGCTTGTAATGATGGACATGGTGGTCAGTCATTTTATGACAATATCGCAAATGCAAGTAGCCCAAGAGAAGTTCTTGATAGGGTAATTAAAGTAGGAAGAAATGATACAGCACCAGATCAATGGGAATTTCAGATTCTTGCGCGGATACTAGATGCGCATACCGTAATTCTTGTTACAGATATGTGTGACCCTGAAATGATAAAGAATATGCATATGCAGCATGCATTTACCTTTGAAGAAGCGCTTGTTAGAGCTCTTAAAATAAAGGGAGATGATGCGACGATAACAGTAATACCAGATGGAGTTTCAGTTGTTGTAAAATAACATTCAAATTAATACTATTATTGAATATAATTTGGGGGCGGGTAAAATACATTGGGTGGAAGAATTCACATAATTTTATTTCAAGACTAATAATACTGTGGAGTGGGGAACTGAATTTTGAGTTTCCCACTTTTTTTCAATTTTAGGTAAATGTAAAAAAATAAATATATACAGGAGGGGTGAGTAGTCACTAATATTGTTACGTAAGTAGCCACATAGTATATAAATTAAAAATGTGGTAAAATACTTGTATTATAGTAAAGTGTTATAATTAAACAAAAAAGTACAAAATTTAAAAAATAACCAATAAGTATAACTTTGTCATTTATTATACCTTACTTGTGAATTTATAAGAAGAGATATATTAGTTATACTTCAAAAGCCCTATTTATTGAATTCTTCAGTAATTGAAAATATAATAATGAGATTAAAATTAAGTAAATTAAGTAAAAAAATAAGGTTCTTAAGTTTCTAGGCATAAATTGTTAAGACCGATGTTGAAAAGGAGTGATGAAAATGATAAAAACTGCAATTTTAACCATGAGTGATAAAGGTTCTAGGGGAGAAAGAATTGATGGGACAGGTCCTGCAATAAGAAATGAATTAGAAGGTAAAGGATTTGTTATAAGTTTCTATAAAATAATTTCTGATGAGAAACAGGAAATAGAAAAAGAATTGATTTATTTATGTGATGAGCTTAAGGTGGATTTAATTTTAACTAATGGAGGAACGGGGTTTTCAGAAAGAGATGTTACGCCAGAGGCAACTAGAAATGTAATTGAGAAATATGTACCCGGCATTGGTGAGGTTATGAGGATGAAATCACTCCAGATTACATCAAAGGCTGTGCTTTCAAGAAGCATTGCAGGAATCCGCAAAAAAACTCTAATTATTAATCTTCCGGGAAGCCCAAAAGGTGCTGTAGAAAATCTTCAATTTATAATACCTGCAATTCCACATGGAATTGCTATACTTACAGGGGAAGCTAGCGAGTGTGGTAGAAGTTAACAAAAGGGAGAATGAGAATGGAATTTTTTAATGTGGTATCTGTAAAAGAAGCTAAACAAATAATAGATAGTTCTTTTATCTATAAGATTGAATGTGAAAAAATTAACATTATGCAAAGCGTTAATAGAATTAGTTTTAAAGATATAAAAGCAGAATGTAATATACCAGAATTTAAGAGATCGACAGTAGATGGCTTTGCAGTAAGATCAAGAGATGTATTTGGAGCTAGTGAAGGACTCCCGTCTATGCTTGAACTAAAGGGTGAGGTATTTATGGGGAATATCCCACCCTCGGATATTGCAGGGGGGGAGTGCTTATACGTACCTACAGGAGGGATGCTTCCGGAAAGCGCAGATAGTGTTGTTATGGTTGAGTACAGCCATAAGCTAGATGATAATACAATACTTATTTATTCACCTGTGGCTATGGGTGATAATGTAATACAAATTGGTGAAGATATAAATACTCAGGATATTGTCGTAAAAAAGGGAAGTAAACTCAGGCCTTATGAGATAGGTGTTCTTGCAAGTATAGGAATTTCTGAGGTGATGGTTTATAAAAGACCTAGGGTTGGTATTATTTCAACTGGTGATGAAGTAGTACCCTGCGAGGTAAAGCCTTCTTTGGGTGAAGTGAGGGACATAAACACTTACCTGATTTGGTCTCTACTTCTTGAGGATGGAATGGAGCCAGTAAGCTATGGAATTATTAAGGATGATTATGAACTGTTAAAGAGTGCAACACAAAAAGCATCTAATGAATGTGATGTGGTACTAATTTCAGGAGGAAGTTCTGTTGGCACGAAAGATCACACTTTAAAGGTTATAGCTTCATTTGACGATGGAGAGGTCTTGGTACATGGAATAGCAGTAAAGCCTGGGAAACCAACTATAATAGGAAAACATAAAGAAAAAATAATATTTGGACTTCCAGGACATCCACTTGCATGTTGTATTATATATAAAATACTTGTTCAAAAATATATATATAGCCTAATGCTTCAAAGCGAAAAGATTTATGGAACAAATGCAGTAATGAGTATAAATTACCATAAAGCTAAAGGCCGTGAAGAATATCTACCTGTAGAGCTTGAAACAATAGAAGGCATGGTTATTGCAAAGCCGGTGTTTGGTAAATCTGGGATTATAACAGCATTTTCAAAGGCATGGGGGTATATAAAAATAGAAAAAAACGCGGAAGGTTTAAAAGAAGGACAAGCAGTTGAAGTCTATAAATTATAAAGGAGATGAGAGTATTGGCTCAAGAAGTCTTTCTATCAAATGTTGATTTGAATGAAGCAGTTAAAATATATTTTAATAAGTTATTATGCATTAAAGGTGAAAAGGAAAATGTGGTTACTTGGGAATCTGTAGGAAGAGTTTCATACTCATCAATTTTTGCGAAAATATCTTCACCCTTTTATAATAGTTCTGCTATGGATGGTATTGCAACTATAAGTACCAAAACATATGGAGCAACAGATCGGAGTCATATCCAACTACGAGAAGGAATTGATTATTTAGTAGTGGATACTGGAGATCCAATACCTAAAGAATTCGATTGTGTAATTATGGTAGAGGATTTGATAAATTTAGATAAGGGAAAAGTAGCTATTTATAAAAGTGCTGCCCCTTTTCAGAATATTAGACCAATTGGAGAAGATATTGTAAAAACACAAGTTATTATCCCTTCAAATTATATGATTAGACCAGTAGATATAGGCTCTATTATAGCTGGGGGAGTAAATAATATTGATGTTTATAAAAGGCCGGTGGTTGGAATAATTCCGACTGGAACTGAGATGGTGGAGCCAGGTGAAGAACTTAATATTGGAGACATAATTGAGTTCAATTCAAGAGTATTTTCTGCCCAAGTTAAGGAATGGGGAGGTATACCCCTAAGATTTGACATAGTAAAAGATGATTATTTACTTATTAAAGATGCTGTAAAAAAGGCAGTCCAGCAATGCGATATTATACTTATTAATGCAGGATCTTCAGCTGGTAGAGAGGATTTTACTTGTAATGTAATAGAAGAATTAGGTGAGGTTTATGTACATGGAATAGCTATAAAGCCTGGTAAACCTGTTATTCTTGGAAGTATAGAGGGAAAGCCTGTGATTGGTATACCTGGATTTCCAGTATCTGCTTATGTCGTAATGGATAATATATGCAAGAAAATAGTACATGCTTATATAGGGATAAATGAAGAAGAATATACCACTGTTGAGGTTGTACTTACTAGGCGTATAATGTCAACTTTAAAATATTTAGAATTTGTAAGAGTTAAAATTGGATTTGTTTCGGGAAAATATATTGCAACACCTATAGGTCGTGGAGCTGGAACAACAATGTCATTAGTAAGGGCAGATGGTATATTAGAAATACCACAAAATATTGAGGGCTATGAAGTAGGAACTACGGTGAATGTTAAACTTTTAAGAAGCAAGGAAGAAATTAAAAATACAGTTGTATGTATTGGAAGCCATGACCCAATAGTTGATATAGCTTCGGATCTTTTTCATATAAAAAACGGGAAGTATTTTCTTTCTTCTGCTCATGTTGGAAGTATGGGAGGAATAATGGCATTAATAGGTTCAGAAACTCATATAGCACCTATTCATTTATTGGATATGGAGAATGGTAGTTATAATATTTCTTATATTAAAAAGTATTTACCAAATAAACCTATGGTATTAATTAAAGGTGTTAAAAGAGTTCAGGGAATTATGGTTTCTAAAGGGAATCCTTTAGATATTAAATGTTTACAGGATATAGTTATAAAAGGTAGAAGATTTATAAATAGGCAAAGAGGTTCAGGTACAAGGTTACTTCTAGATTATAATTTAAAAAAGCTCCATATTAATCCACAAAATATATCAGGATATGAAAGAGAAGAATTCACCCATATTGCCGTTGCAGCAGTAGTTGCAGCAGGAGATGCAGATTGTGGACTTGGAATTTATTCTGCAGCCAAGCTTTTGGGTCTAGATTTTATAAAACTTGGGGATGAGGATTATGATTTTGCTGTGCCTAAGGAATTTATAGATATGGATATGATAAGGGAATTCATCAAAATAATTAAAACAGATGAATTTAAAAGTGAGCTTGATAAACTTGGAGGCTATGATTATACGCAAATAGGGGAAATAATTGAACTTTAGGAGACGGTTTTATGAGGGATAGTCATGGAAGAGATATCAATTATTTAAGGATATCGGTAACTGATAGATGTAATTTAAGATGTATATATTGCATGCCAGAGCAGGGAATTAAGAGTAAGAATCATGTGGATATTCTACGTTTTGAAGAGATATTAAAAATTGTGAAGGCAGCAGAAAAATTAGGTATTAATAAAGTAAGATACACTGGTGGGGAACCACTAGTAATGAAAGATTTAGACAAGCTTATATATGAAACTTCAAAACTGCCAGGAATAGATGATATTGCTATAACTACAAATGGTATTTTGCTATCTGGTATGGCATCAGATTTGAAAAAAGCTGGACTTAAAAGGGTAAATATTAGCCTTGATACTTTAGATAAAGAAAAGTTTAAAAGTATAACCAGAATAGGAAATCTAGATAAGGTAATGGAAAGTATAGATAAATGTTTAACCCTTGGGTTAAAACCGGTCAAAATAAACACAGTATTAATGAAAGGCTTTAATGATGCAGAGTTTGAAGGCTTTTTAACCTTAATTCGAGAAATGCCAATCGAAGTAAGGTTTATTGAACTCATGCCAATAGGTGAAGGTATTAAACTTTATGAAAAAAGTAAATTAAGTTTTAGGGAAATGCTAAAGTTGCATCCTGAGTTAACTGAAATAGAAACCCCTAAAAGTAGCACCGCTCAATTGTACAATCTTAAAGGGACAAAAGGAAAAATTGGATTCATTAGTCCAGTAAGTTGTAAATTTTGTGCGGATTGTAATAAAATAAGGCTCACATCTACAGGAACTATTAAAGCATGTCTTCATTCAAAGGAAGAAATAAATATTAGGAAATACCTAAATAACGAAGAGATGCTTACAAATGTATTAAAACAAGCAATTTTTAATAAACCGCTCGAACATCATCTTGAAGAGGAAAAAACCAGTAGAAGTGAAAAGATGATGTATCAGATAGGAGGATAAAGTGATGGAACTTACGCATATAAATGAAGAAGGAAGAGCTAAAATGGTTGATGTATCTGAAAAGTGTGACACTGTTCGGGAAGCTATAGCAGTTGGGTCAATTTCTATGAAAAGAGAAACACTTGAAAGAATAAGGGATGGGTCTATTTCAAAAGGAGACGTACTAGCTGTAGCACAAGTAGGGGGAATTATGGGTTCAAAAAGTACTTCGCAAATAATACCAATGTGCCATCCTATAATGATATCTGCTTGTGATATAAGTTTTAAAATTGACTTTAAAAATACTAAAATAGAAATAGAAGCAACGACAAGGACTGTAGGAAAGACAGGCATTGAGATGGAAGCGCTAACTGCGGTATCTGTCGCAGCATTAACTATTTATGATATGTGTAAGGCAATTGACAGGGAAATGCTTATAAATAATATTATGCTTGTGAGAAAAAGCGGGGGAAAATCAGGAATATTCGAAAGGAAGTCGTTATAATGGCAAAGGTTATTGCAATAAATACAAGTGAAAAAAAAGGTGTGATAAAACACCCTATAGAGAAAGGCTTTTTTAAAGTCAATCACGGACTTGAGGGAGATGCACATGCAGGTAATTGGCATCGACAGGTGAGTTTTCTTGGTGTTGAGAGTATTGATAAAATGAAAGCTAAGGGAGCTCTGGGCTTATGTTCAGGAAAGTTTGCTGAAAATATTACTACCGAAGGAATAATTTTGTATGAACTGCCAGTGGGAACTAAACTTAAAATAGGAAATGTAGTTTTAGAGGTAACACAAATAGGTAAGGAATGTCATAAGGGTTGTGAAATTATGAAATTGGTTGGTGACTGTATAATGCCAAGAGAAGGGATATTTGCTAAGGTACTAGAGGAGGGGTATATCCAGGCTGGAGATGAGATTGTAGTGGAGGAATAAGTATTTAGAGAAAATAAAAGGGGGAATTTTAATGTACGGTTACAATGGTAAAATATTAAGAATTAATTTAAAAGATAAGACTATTAAAGTTGAGGTACTTGATTTAAAGCAAGCTAAAAAATTTATTGGTGGTAGAGGGCTTGGAACAAAAATATTTATGGATGAAGTAGATCCGAGAGTTGATCCATTAAGCCCTGAAAATAAACTTATAATTATTACAGGGCCATTAACAGGTACGCCTGTTCCAACCGGTGGAAGATACATGGTAGTTACAAAATCACCACAATCAGGTACAATTGCTTGTTCAAATTCAGGTGGTTATTGGGGAGCTGAATTCAAAGCTACAGGCTATGATATGATCATATTTGAGGACAAGGCTGATGCACCAGTTTACTTAACTATAATAGATGATAAAGTGGAAATAAAGGATGCTAGCAGTCTTTGGGGAAAGCTTGTTACAGAAACTACAGATATTCTAAGGAAAGAAATGCCTGATAAATCAAGAGTTATGACCATTGGACCGGCAGGAGAAGGACTATCCAATATGGCTGCTATAATGAATGATTATGATAGAGCAGCGGCCCGTTCTGGTGTCGGAGCTGTTATGGGTTCGAAAAATCTCAAAGCTATTGTAGTTAAAGGAAGTTCAAAACCACAAGTAGCAGATGCGACGACGCTAAAAGAGGTTTCGAAAGTTTGGTTGAAGACTATAAAAGCCAATGGGGTTACAGGCACAGGTCTCCCAACATACGGAACTGCAGTACTTGTAAATATACTAAATGAAAATGGGATATATCCAACCAATAATTTTCAAAAGTCTTACTTTGAAAAAGCTGATGACGTAAGTGGAGAGGCAATGACAAAGGATTACCTTGTTCGTAAAAACCCTTGTTATAGATGTCCCATTGCCTGTGGCAGGTATGTAAAAATAGAGGATATGGGTATAGAAGTAGGCGGACCTGAATACGAAACACTTTGGGCTTTTAGTGGAGATTGTGGTATTTCTGATATGGTTACAACTTTCAAGGCGAACTACTGGTGTAATGAATATGGTATGGATACAATCTCTGTAGGTACAACTATTGCAGCGGCTATGGAACTACGTGAAAAGGGATATATTAAAGACGAAGAACTTGGAGGGACTCCTCTAGAATTTGGAAACATAGAGGGTGTAGTTGATTGGACAATAAAAATAGGTAAAGCTGAGGGACTAGGAGCAAAAATGTCTGAAGGTTCATACAGACTATGCGCATCTTATGGTGCACCAGAGTTTTCAATGTCAGTTAAAAAGCTTGAAATTCCTGCTTATGATCCAAGAGGTATAATGGGGCAAGGGCTTCAATTTGCTACTTCAAACAGAGGTGGATGCCATGTTAGAGGATATATGATATCACCAGAAATATTAGGCTTGCCACAAAAATTGGATAGATTTTCACTTGAAGGGAAAGCTACTTGGGTTAAGATTTTCCAAGACTTAACTGCATCTATAGATTCCCTTGGATTGTGTTTGTTTACGTCTTTTGCTATGGGAGCTCAAGATTATGCTAACTTGTATAATGCAGTATGTGGTACAGAGCACACTGCAGAATCCATACTTGATTCAGGAGACAGAATTTGGAACATTGAAAGACAATTTAATTTACAGGCTGGAATAGATGCGACGCAGGATACACTACCCAAAAGATTACTAGAGGAGCCAATTCCAGAAGGACCTTCAAAAGGGAATGTGCACAGATTATCTGAACTTCTTCCATCATATTATAATGAAAGAGGCTGGAATGAAAAAGGTATTCCAACGGAAGAAAAATTAAAAGAATTGGGACTATAGTTACATTTTAGTTATAAATGGACGCGATAGACAATTTGACAAGGTATATGTATTTCAATGAAAAAAGCTAGATATGACGCAACTAATGATAAGGGAATCAGTTCTGATTTAACTGATTCCCTTATCAGTAATTGCGTCATATGCATTATAAAAGTCATAATTAATACATGAAACCTTACTGCGCTTTAACTGGAGGCTTACCGCTGATTATAAGCTTTGCTTCAGCTTCGGAAAGGTCATAATTTAGAAATGTCTTATAGAAATTTATTGTCTCTGAAACAATATTTAACTTTGAAAATTTATCAGGATTTATTAATTTTGCAGCCCACTGTATCTGTAATGCTTCTTCAGCGCTATAACGATCCCACATGTATGCGCCGTCAGGATTTTGAACTACCTTTTCATTTTTAACTGCTGAAACATTTCTCCATGAATTAGTGTTCATTATAGTTTTTGCATCTTTTGAATCAGCACCCAATATTATAATATCCGGATTCCATTTTATAATTTGTTCCATAGAAGCTTCTTTCATATTACCTTTGATTTCTGATGCTACATTAATTCCACCTGCAGCTTCAATCCATGCATTGATAATTGTATTACTACCATCTACTGTTAGAGGTGAAAGGGTGTTGATATGTAAAACCTTTGGCTTCTTGTCAGTTGGTATTGCAGATGTGATATCTGTAATAATTTTTAATTTACTGTCAAGATAGGAATTGAATTTATCAGCCTTTTTTCTGGCGTCAGGGCCAAGAATATCTCCCGTTACTTGGAAACATTTTTTTAATCCATTAAAATCCGTAAAAGTCAACTGTACAGCGGGTATACCAACGCTTGCTACCTTATCTGCATATTTAGAAGTAGTAGTTAAAAAAACAATATCAGGTTTCGTCTTTAACATTTCCTCAATATTGACATCAGCTGTAGTAAAAGCAGTTGTTGCCTTATTCATCTGTGGATTTATTTGATATAACCAAGGTCTTCCTTTTGTAGTAAGTATTGTAGAAACGATTTTATTTCCTTGACCCAACATACATAAAACTTCATTATGTGCTGGCCAAGAATCAGCAATTCTATCGATTTTAATAGGAATCTCAACTTTTTTATTAGCCATGTCAGTAATCGTTTTTTTTGCTACTTGTGTTTGAACTGCAGTTGATGGACCAGTATTTTGAGTACATCCAATCATAAGAAAAATAAACATAAGTACCATCGCTAATGGCAAAATTCTTTTCGTTTTAATAAAAACACATCCTTTAATGTTTTATTTTAAAAAAATTAACTTAAAAGTGGTATTACTGATTTAATAATTTCACCATTTTTATTTTTTAAACTAATAATTTTAACATCTATGCCATAGGCAGACTTGAGATTTTCCTCTGTAACAACATCATCTACATTTCCAACAATAAAATTATTATTTTTTTGCATTAATGCCGCTTTAGTAGAACAAAGGAATGCATGGTTAGGAAAATGTGATGTCATGATTACCCCAAGACCTTTTTTAGCAAGATTATTTATCTGTTCTAAAACTCTAATCTGATTTCCAAAATCTAAATTTGAGGTAGGCTCGTCCATTATCATTATTTTTGCCTGCTGTGCCAGAGATCTGGCAATTAAGACCATCTGCCTTTCGCCACCGCTTATCTGTGTATATATACGGTTCTTCAAATATGAAATATTTAATGTATCAATTGCCTGTTCCGTAATTTCTTTATCTTTTTTTGATGGAGAAGCAAATAAGTCTAAATGTGCAGTTCGCCCCATTAATACGACATCAAATACACTAAATGGGAAAGGAGGAGTATGAGCTTGTGGGACATAGCTGATTGCTTTTGCAAAACGTTTTCTTGACCAATCTCTAATATTTTCATTATCCAATAAAATTTCTCCACTTTGAAGCTTCAAAAATCCCAATATAGTTTTAAATAACGTAGTTTTTCCCACTCCATTTGGACCGAGGATACACAATATTTCTCCGGATTTTATACTAACAGATATATCATTAATAACATTTTTAGTGCCATAACCACAGGCAACATTTCGAATAACAAGTTCCATATGCAGAACTTCGCCTCCTTTTTTTATTTAAAGAAAAAATAAATTATAAAACAAAAAAGTTAATTTAATAATTACACTTTTGCCTTTATAGCCAACCTTTCTTACCATTTAGCAACAGATAGATAAAGAATGGTGCACCAATCATAGCAGTCAAAATCCCTAGAGGAATTTCCACTGCAAATAAACATCTTGCTAAATCGTCGACAGCTAACATGAAAATGCCTCCAATCAAAAATGAAGCAGGTAACAGCACTTTGTAATTAGGTCCTACAATCATTCGTGCCAAATGAGGGATGACTAACCCTACCCAGCCTATCATTCCGCAGATAGAAACTGTACTGGCAGTAAGTAGAGTAGAACAAACTATTGTAATAGCTCTCATTTTCGTTGTATCAATGCCAAGTGATTTGGCTTCTTCATCACCAAATGAAAGTACATTAAGTTTCCATCTTATTAACATTAAAGGTATAACCCCTAAAAGCATCGGGATAAGAACGATTTTAATATCATTCATTGTAATTGAAGATAGTCCTCCCATAAGCCAGAAGGTAATAGCGGGTAGTTTGCTGTCAGGATCCGCTACATATTTAGTTAATGAAATAGAAGAGGTAAATAAGGCTTGAACAACCATACCCGTCAGGATCAGTACCAACATCTGACTGCTACCTCGACCAACAGCCTTGCTGATGGCATAAGTTAATGCAACTGCAGCAAATCCAAAAACAAATGATAAAAGCTGAATCCATACTGTTCCTAAGGAAAGTAAAATTGCAACTGCTGCACCAAAACCAGCTCCCGCAGATGCACCTAGTATATCAGCTGATACCATTGGGTTTTTAAATAAGCCCTGGAATGTTGCTCCTGATACGGAAAGTGCTGCGCCAACCAGAATTGCAGCAATAATTCTAGGAAGTCTTACATCGAACAGGACTGATTGAGTTGTATCCTTTAATAAAGCTTCACTTCCGGTGATTCTTAGATAAAATGTCTTTATTAATTGGTTTAATGAAATAGGAAACCTGCCTATTGTGAATGAAACAATAAATGTTGCAATTAACGACACAATTAGAATAAAAACAATCAAATTTTGTCCAGTTCTCTTTTGAATTTCGTTTTTAGTATAGTCCATTTCAGCTATTTCAATGTTTTTCGTATTATTCAAGTATATTTCCTCCCTGATAAATGTAAAAATTATTAAGTTTCTCTTTTATATTAACACAAATGGATATTTTATTAAATTACCAGCATGAACTATCAGAAAATATTTAATTAAAGATAGAAAGGTATTTTAAATAGAATTCAAATATGGTATAATTAAAAAGCAATTTAATACATGGAGAGATGTCCGAGTGGCCTATGGTACCTGCCTCGAAAACAGGCGAACGGGTTATTCCGTTCCGGGGGTTCAAATCCCCCTTTCTCCGCCAAAATAAAGAACTCGCTGAGAAGCGAGTTCTTTTACGTCAATTATAATAGGGATTTGAACGTGAGGGAGCATAGCGGTAAGAAAATGTTTTTAGCTATGATTATGGAGACAGGACCCTACTAGAATTACATAAAAATGGATAACAAAATGTTACTGATTTATGTAAAGTATAATTCAATTACAAAATATAAAATTTAGAAGTGAATAATAGATGACAATACCTTTGATAATTTAGTTTGAAAACAATAAAATACTATAAATAGATTTAAGTTATAAATCTATTTATAGTATTTTTATTTGCTATTTTATATTCCAACATTGAGTCTCTTTATTTCCATATTTGTATAAAAGTTATAATATTTGATATAATGTTTTTATTAAAGAGAAAAATATAACTTAATTCGTCGATAAATGTAGAATAGGTACTATAGTGAATCAGCTATTCACTATAAAATATGGGGGTGTAACATTTGAACGAGAAAATACTTGTAGTAGATGATGAAAAAAGCATTTTGGATGTATTAACTTATGCATTAAAAAGAGAGGGGTATTCAATAGAAAGAGCTTATGATGGACAAGAAGCCCTTGATAAAGTAAAAAGCTTTAACCCACATATAATAATTCTGGATTTAATGATTCCTGTAATAAATGGTTATGAGGTGTGCAAAAAATTAGAAAGTGAAAATATCGGCATTATTATGCTTACAGCAAAAAATGATATTGTAGATAAATTAGTAGGACTAGAACTAGGAGCAGATGATTATTTAACAAAACCTTTTGATCTAAGAGAAGTTCTTGCAAGGGTAAAGGCTCTGGCAAGAAGGTTCAAAAAAACTACAGATGAGAAGCGTAATGATAATCTAATTAATATTAAAGATTTTAAAATTAATAAAAACCAAAGAACCGTAAGTGTAAAAAAACTAAAAATAGATTTTACACAAATGGAATTTGATTTGTTATATTTGCTCCTATTAAATCCCAATGTAGTTTACTCAAGGGAACGGCTTTTGGATATAGTGTGGGACATGGAATATATTGGTGGCACAAGAACGGTTGATACACATGTTCAAAGAATAAGAAAAAAGTTGGGTAAAACTTATGAAAAATTAATACAAACTGTTCATGGTGTAGGATATAAAGGGGTTGATGAATTATTTGAAAATAGGGATTAAATTCAAACTTATAGCTTTTACAGCCTCACTTTTATTAGTTGTTATATCGTTTTTAAGTATTTTTGTACTTAACGGAATAAAAAATTATCAAGATAAGCAAGATCAAGCGACTTTGTTTAAGCAAAAAGATATGTTTGAGCAATATTTTAGTGAACGCTCTAACTTAGGTGATAATGGAACTAGTGATAAGGCTCAACTTGCTAGAGGAAGCGTATTTAACAAGCCATGGCTTAGAACTATACCTGCCAGTGTATATGATACAAAAGGAGAGCTTCTTTCTGGATTTAAGGTAGATGGTAAAGTGAATGAAAATAAAGATAAAAATCTTATGATTGAGTATGCTATTAAAGGTAAAGTATCATTTATAAAAAACAATGATGTAATTTACTTTTATTCACCAATTAAATATAAAAATGATATAGTAGCAATTTTAGAACTTGAATATTCAATTAAAGAAAGCAGTTTATTTTATGATAATACAAAAAAAATGTTTTATGGAACAGGTTTTCTAGCTTTGATATTTGGTGTAATCCTTGGCATTATTTACTTTTTCAACCTTACCAGAGATATATATATGATGAAAGATTCAGTAGAAAATATTCAAAAAGGTGATTTTCATGAAATAAAACTAGTCAATCGTAATGATGAATTAGGGGAATTAAGCAAAGGTATAGTATTCATGAGTAATACTATAGAAAAAAATATTGAAGATCTTAAAGTTGAGAGAGATTCTTTGAGTATGGCGATAGAAAAATTACAAAAAATGGACAAGGAACAAAAGGAATTTATAGGTAATGTAACTCATGAATTTAAGACCCCAATTACTATTATAAAAGCATATGCAGAATTAATCGGAATGTATGAAAATGACGTAAGTTTAATTAATGATGGAACCACAAATATATCAAAAGAATGTGATCGCTTGGCAACTATGGTAGATAAGGTTTTAAATTTGTCTGCTCTAGAAAAATACGACTTTGAAGTACGGAAAAAAGAAGTGAATTTAAAAGAAACATTTGATGAAATTTGCGCGCGAATTATGGGGAAAATAAAGAAAAACAACTTAACATTTAAATGTGATGTTGAAAATATTATTGTTACAATAGATGAAGAAAACTTGAGACATATTATTATTAATTTAATTGATAATGCTATAAAATATAATAGGCTTAATGGAAGTATAGATATTGAATGTCATAAAAATGGTAATAAAATAACTATAACAGTTGCGGATACAGGAATAGGCATTTGTGAGGATGATTTGTTTAAAATTTTTGAACCATTTTATAGAGTTGAAAGTCATAGAAGTCGTGAAACAGGGGGAGCTGGGCTAGGGCTAGCCTTGGTGAAAAAGTTAGTTGAAAAGCAACAGGGAACTATAAATGTAGAGTCCAAGTTAGATGAAGGTACTATCTTTTTTATTGAATTTTCTATATAGAATTTACAAAATTGTGACATTTGTTTATAATTTTGTGAAAAGTTTTTGTTACTATAAGATTACAAAGAAAAAAGGAGGGAAATTCAATGGTTAGAAAAAAGATTTTATCCCTAATTTTAATGGTAGGAGTTGTAGGTGGCATTAGCGCATATGCAATAAACTATCATAATTCATCTATGCAAAACATAAAGGTAATGGCATACAAACCATCTGCTCAAACAAATGAAAAGGGTTATCAAATCGACAAATATCAAAATATTGAAAGTGCTGCTTGGATTAATGACAATGAGGTTTTAACATTAACTAAAAAGGGAGAGTTTAAAACCCCGGATTCTATGGTGCCTATAAACTACTGCAGTATCTATAATTTAAATACAAAAAGTTCTAAAGACTTTAAAGAGGTAAATATAGATGAATTTATGGGTGTGTCTCCTGATAAAAAGTATGTTCTTTATTCAGAGGCAAGAACCATTCCTAAATGTGAAAGTCCGGAATGGCAAAAAGCTCTTGATTCAGGAGAGCTTCTTCATAAAAACGTAAAATTATTAAATTTATCTACAGGCGAAATCACGAATGTAAATACAGAAAGACTTAATAGTGATGCACAATTTATATGGATAAGTAAGAATAAAATTTTAGCAAATTATTTTGAAAAATGGGCAATCATTGATACAACTGGAAAAGTATATGCAAATGGCAGCTACAATGCTGGTAAATTTGATAATGCCCGGATATCTGGTGTTGATGATATTAAAGATTTAGGAACCACTGTAGAAGGTAAATTCTATTACACTCAAAGCAAAAGTGGAAAAGAAGGAGTTAAATTATGTACAGCGGATGTTAAAACTAAGGAAACAAAAACTATTTTTTCAAATCAATACGCTGGCATGGCCGATAAAAAAAGCAAAACAATTATAATTGATCATTTTAATAATAATGGTGAACAATCACCTGATGGAGTATTTGTAAATAGAACTTTTGGAGCTATTATTATGGATGAAACTGGTAAACAACTGCAAGATATAAAACTGCCTAAAGGTAAAATTAATAATACCTACGTAGTATCACCTGATGGAAGTAAAGTTGCTTATGAAGAAGGAGTTAATCATGATGGCCATACTCCACCTGACCCTGATACATCTATTAAAATTATAGATACTAAGACAGGTGCTATAAAAGAAATAGTTAATGGTACTAGTTTAAAAGATAAAGATGCAAAAATTGAATATCGTACATTTCACTATATAGACAAAAACGGTAAGTATGTAAAAAAGAAGATACCTGTATGTATAGCAATTTCAAATATTTGTTGGGATAGTACAAGTACTGCTTTATCATTTACTTATGGAAATTATCGTTCAGGTAATAGTGAAATAAATACGTATATTGTTAGTTTGGATAAATAGAATGTGGTTACATATAATTTAAAAGAGGAGCAAAAATATGAATATCCATCATAAAATAATAAAAAAATTTTAAAGTTACTCATTATGGCAATATGTTTATCTTTAAGCATATTTATCCTGGTAGCTTATTCACATAAAAGCGATAATACCTATAAAAATATAGGTCAGAATAAAACAGTGATTAACACTAAACTAACAAAGATAGCATTTGAGAGGAATAATAATGTGTATCTTTATGATGAAATAAATGAACAGGTTGAATCCATAGGGGATAAGTAAAAATCAAAGGAGTTATTTCAGTTGTAACAATATTGGAAGAGATGGATATACTTAATATGGTAGAATTTTAGAATGTAAAATTAATTTATGCTTATATATATACTATCAATTAAATAGAAGAATAATTGATTGTTAAGGAGCGAGGCAAATGTATTCACCTATTTAATACACAATAAAGTTATAAAACATTTCAAAATTAACTTTTAAAACAAGGTTTTTTTGTTGTGCAACTTTGGAGGTGTATTAAAAGTGAATAAAAAGGCTAACGTTTATATAATGTATATTATTGTGTTTCTACAGGGATTTGTTTTTTATGGGCCTATAGCTACATTGATAAGGCAAAATAGAAACTTATCTTTGTCTAATATGTTTTTAATAGAGTCTATATCCTGGATATTAATGATTATTTTTGAAATCCCATGGGGATGGTTTGCAGATAAATTTGGGTATAAGAAAACACTTGTTATCTCAAATTTTATATTTTTTATATCAAAAATAGTTTTTTATAAATCAACTTTCTTTGGGATGTTCCTCATAGAACGAGTGTTATTAGCAGTATCATTAGCCGGAATTTCAGGTTGTGACATTGCTCTAATATATTCATCAGTTAAGCAAGAGGAGAGTGAAAAAGTATTTGGAATATATAATGCATTTTCAACTGGTGGTTATTTAATTGCCTCTATTATGTTTTCAATACTCGTAAAACAGTCCATGGATAGTACTGCATTTTGGACTATTATACCTTATGCAGTGGCAGCAGTATTAACTTTGTTTATAAAAGAGGTTAATGTGCAGCAAATCGAAAAGCCTAAGTTTAAGCAAAGTTTACTAACAGCTTTTAAAAACAAAAGCATTATTATATTGGTAATTTCTTTTGCCTTAATAAATGAAGTAGTTCAAGTAGTAGGTGTATTTTTAAATCAATCACAATATGTGCGTTGTGGAATAAGTATTAAATATTTTGGAGTATTGGCAGTTGTTATGCAAATAGTTCGATTGAGTTCAATTAAAGCTTATAAAGTAAGCATTAAGCTAGGTTCCAATAGAAGTATTCAAATTATATATATGATTATTACTATATGTTGTACAATACTTATATTTACATCTAGCGCTGCATTAACTATACTTTCAATAATTGTTATATGTGGAAGTGCAGCTATAATTTCACCTATAGTTTTAGATATTGAAAATAGAAATATAAGTACTGCTAGCAGGGCGACCCTTTTATCAGTATTTGCTATGTTTGGAGATTTAACTGCTGCAGGAGCAAATGTAATTATTGGAAAGACGGCTGATATTTCAACGTCCTCAGCATTTATAACTTGTGTGATTATGTGTGTTTGTGCATATATATTATTGCTTCTCTATAAAAAAACATCAAAGAAATAAATACAAAAAAACAAGTTATAATAGTAGCCTCTAAAATAATGCAACAATATCAGTAATACCAATGGATTATTATGCATGCCTATGAAATCGCACTTTGCATCAAACATAGGAAAGCATATTACTAACTTTATATTAAGTTATATGTAATACAAACTGGTTTATTATTTAGGGGCTCATTAATGACTACAGCATCTATATTAAATATTTTCCTTAAGTTATCTTTAGTCATTATTTCTTTAGGACTACCAGTGCAAACTATGTTACCATCTTTAATTCCTACCATATAATCTGCAAATCTTGCGGCATTATTTAGATCATGAATAACCATAACAATGGTTTGTCCTTGCGTCTTATTCAAACTTTCTAGTAATTGTAGAATTTCTAGTTGATGTGCTAAATCTAAATAGGTAGTAGGTTCGTCTAATAATAATATTTCAGTTTCTTGGGCGAGTGCCATAGCTATCCATACTCTTTGCCTTTGGCCACCTGACAATGTCTCTATAGGTCTGTCCTTAAATTCTTGCATGCCAATTATTTTCAGTGACCAATCTATTTTTTCTTTATCTTGACTCGTTAGTTTACCGAATCCACTTTGATGAGGAAATCTTCCGTAGGCTACGAGCTCACCAACAGTTAATCCATTTGGTGCTTGAGGACTTTGTGGCAAAACTGCCATTTCTTTAGATATGAAATTAGAACTTAAATCTTGAATGTCATTATCATTTATGTATATGACTCCACTTTTAGGCTTCAATATTCTTGCAATAGTCTTTAATATAGTTGATTTACCACATCCATTAGAGCCTATAATAGTTGTGATTTTTCCTTTAGGTATGTTCAAATTTAAATTTTTTACTATGTCAAAATCTCCATAAGATATAGATAAATTTTCGGTTTTTATGCTGTTCATATGTAACCTCCTAAGTTATTCCTTCATAATTAAATAGATGAAATAGGGTACTCCAATAATTGAAATGACTATTCCAACGGGCATTTCAATAGGAGCTAAAATATTTTTAGCTATGGTATCAGACAACAATAAAATTATTGAACTAACTAGTGCTGCAGTTGGTATTAATAATTTGTGCTTTGGCCCAACAAGCCGCCTTGCTATGTGTGGCGAAATTAGCCCTAAGAATGATATGGTTCCGGCAACCGCTGTAGCCGTACCAGCTAATGCCACGGTATATATAAGTAGTGATCTTCTTTCTTTTTCTATATTTACGCCGAGTCCAACTGACAGTTCGTCGCCTAAACTTAAAACATCTAGATATCTTGCTTTATAAATTATAAGTCCGGTAAAAATAAATACAAATGGCAGAGTTGCAATAACATAACTCCAATTGGTTCCCCAAATACTTCCTGAGGTCCAAACCATTATTTTGTTGAAATCTTGAGTTGTAAATCTAAATTGAAATAGGATCAATATAGCGTTGAAAGCAGAATTAATACCTATCCCCATCAAAATCAATCTAGTAGGATTTAGACCCTTTTTCCAAGCTAAAGTATAAATAAGGAAAGCTGCAAAACCTGCTCCAAGCAAAGCTACGATAGGCATGGTAAACACCGTTAGCATGCTTATATCAGAATATACTTCTCCATTCATAAAATATATATAAATAACTACAGCCAAGGCTGCACCAGAACTTATTCCTAATATGCCAGGGTCAGCAAGATCATTTTTAGTTATGCCTTGAAGTACGGTTCCTGCTATAGCTAAGGCACTTGCCACAAGTATAGCTATAATTATTCGTGGAAGCCTCATAGTGAAGAGTACCAGTTCATGCTTTTTATTTCCCTGTCCAAATAAAGTTTTAATTACATCTAGAGGACCTATAGCAAAAGTTCCAATATTAAAACTAATTATAAATATTGAAAAGAGTAGAACGAATAATATGATTATAATCAAAATTAGCTTTTTCTTTCTTTTATGGTTTTGCATTATAATGAATTGGCCTCCTTTCTGACAATATATATGAAGAAGGGTACACCTAGTAATGCTGTTAGCGCCCCAATAGGAGTTTCATAAGGCTGATTTATCATCCTAGCTGCTATATCGCTATAAACTAGCAAATCCGCACCGAGTATTAGTGAACATGGGATTATAAATCTATAATCTGGTCCAACTAAACTTCTTACAATTTGTGGCACAATAAGTCCAAGAAAAGAAATATTTCCGGCTACAGCCACTGAACTACCGCTAAGTAATATTACGATGACTATACCAATAAATCTTATGATATTTGTCTTTTGACCAAGTCCTATGGCAATATCTTCCCCTAGGCTTAAAATGGTTATTTTAGGAGAAATGATTATTGCGGCAATGACACCAAAGGCACCAACGGAGGCTAATAATTTTACCCCTTGCCATTTTGCAGTAACAAATCCACCACCAACCCAAAAGCTTAGTTGCTGAGATAAATTAGTATACATTGCAATAGCGGTTGCGAGAGATATTAAAAGAGTTCCCAGAGCGGTTCCTGCTAAAATAAGTTTAATGGGACTAACACCTTTGCTAGATTTTGAACTTAATATATACACGAATACACCACTTAAACTAGCTCCGATAAAAGCAAAAAACATCAGTCCTGAAGTCCCTATATTAGCCCTCATCGCAAAGGCTATAGCTATGGTAAAAGTTGCACCTTGAGTGATACCCATTATAGAGGGGTCAGCTATTGGATTCCTTGTTATTCCTTGCATTATAGCACCAGACACTGCTAAAAAAGCCCCAACCAAAGCAGCTGCAATCATCCTGGGAAGTCTTATATCACGGATGATCTTTGAGTTTATATCAACGCCATCTGAAAATATGCTATTAAATACTGTATATAAGTCTATATGTTTTGCACCCAGGGATACGGACAATACCATACCAAAAAATAATATAATAAGTCCAATTACAATTAATAATGAGCTTATGATTAGTCTATTCATTTTTTTCTTATGTTCTGTAACTATCGATTTTTCCATTAAAACGGTACACCTCACATTAGCCTTAGATTAAAATGTATTAGGATAAAAGGGTGATAACGGTATATGGGAATATATCATTTATCACCTAGAAATATAATATATATTATTTCATAAATTCTTTCTTTATCAAATCAAGTAATAATTCTCTTCCTATTGGAGAATAACCTTGTGCAAAATATGGGCTGCTATCAAGCGTTGTAACATTTCCATTTTTTACAGCTCTCATGCTTTTCCAAACAGTACTACTCTCTAAATCTTTTTTATCAGCATCAGTTGCTATAACCACAATATGATCTGCGTCAATGGATGATAAACCTTCCATAGTTACTACTGGTAAACTTATTCCTTCTTGATTTGGCATGTTAGACGGTTGAGCTAATTTCATATCTGACAATAGTATTGAACCTATACCTGCATCACTGAAAATATAAAATTTGCCTGAACTTGCAAGTATCGTAAGGTAAGTTTGCGGGCCATTTTTTTTCTTTATCTCAGATCCTATACTTATAGCTTTTTTATCGTAAGCCGCTAGCCATTTTTGAGCATCTTTTTCTTGCCCAAATAGCTTGGAAACATCAGTTAATCGGGTCCGCCAATCGTTAGCATAGTCTTTAAGCATTACGACAGGTGCAATAGCTTTTAACTGATCATATATTTTTGTTTGCCTTTCGCTCATTAAAATTAAATCTGGATCTAATTTTAGTATAGCTTCCATATCCATAGTATCCATCATGGAAAAGCCTACAAGCTCAGAGGTACTCATTTTATCTTTTAGATAACTTGGTATTTCCGTAGTTTTATAAGAATCAGCATTTGCAGTACCTACGGGGATATGGTTTAAAATTAATAATTCCTCACTTGATCCAGATATATCTACAATACGTTTAGGGGTAGTAGGGACTGTTACATCACCTTTTATTGTACTAACCACCTTGGTTACACTCTTTTCTTTAACTTCTTCAACGGTTTTTGAACAACCTGTAAAAGCTATAATGGAAATTACTGTTAATGTTATTAATCCTAATAATCTTTTTTTCTTCATAATAAATCTCTCCTTGTTTAAGTTGAATTAGATATGTATACGACCCAATGATTAACCGGAATCATAAATTATTTATATGAGTGATAATTGCAAATGACAATCATTATCAGTGAATCACAATTTTCATTATATCAGAACTACTAAATATGTCAACAATTTCTTTTCAATTTTAATAAAGACAAAATTGGGGGCAAAGTTTAAGGCTAAATAAATCTTTAGCCTAGAAACGGTACAAAAAAATAATTTGACTATATATTGGTATAAAGAAGAACTATTTACGTTTATGAGTAAAGATAATTAAAATAAATAAAAATGGAGAGGCTAGTATGAAAGTTAATACAATATTAAACAAGCAAAATATAAAGAATGCATTTTTTGTGATACTGGGGTGTTTATTATCTGCTATAGGTGTAAATATGTTTTTAGTAAATGCAAAACTATTCAGTGGAGGTCTGTCAGGTATGGCAATTTTAATACAGTATGCTTTGAAGGTTCCAGCAGGATATACTGTACTACTAGCTAATATACCTTTATTGGCATTAAGTTATAGGAAATTAAACAAAAGATTTACTATATACAGCATGATAGGGACTGTATCACTATCTCTATTTTTAGTAATGACTAAAAGTTTAAGCAGTATTATTACGGTACATGATGCGCTTCTAATTTCTGTATATGGAGGGGTATTAATGGGCGCAGGAGCAGGGCTTGCATACTCAAACCACGGTTCAGAGGGTGGTATGAACATAATAGTAATGTTAATTAAAAAGAAATGTGATAGTTTTGATGTAGGTCAATTGGGTTTTATTGTAAATTGCGTTATAGTATTTTTAGGAATGCTATTAAATGGAATAACTATTGCATTATACACGTTAATGAGCATGTATATAGCAGCTTTTGTTACAGATAAGATAATCCGTGGTTTATCACGAAAAAAGGTATTACTTATAATTACAGATAAAGAGGAGGAAGTTTGTGAGTATATAACAAACTCTAAGCACCGTGGAGCTACAATACTAAAGGGCAACGCACTTACAGGCAAAGAAAGAAAAGTTATCTATTGCATAGTACATGTATCAAAATTACCAGAGTTTAAATATTCAGTGCAGAAAATAGACGAGGATGCTTTAATTTCAATAATAGATGCTTCAGAAGTAGATGGTAGAGGATTTAATTCGAATATTTTATAAAAGATATTATCTCAAATTAATTAGAGGAAGTGTTAATAATGCTTGGAAAAAGACTATGTTTAGGAGACACTATTGGACTCATTGCTCCTGCCAGCCCAGAAAATATTGAAGCAATACAAAAGGTAATTTCATTTCTAAAAAATAGAGGGTTTAATATAATAGAAGGAAAACACCTATATGATAAGTGGGGATATCTTGCTGGCAAGGATGAAGACAGAGCAACAGATATAATGGAAATGTTCAAAAATCAAGCAGTAGATATGATCCTCTGCATAAGAGGGGGATATGGTTCAAGCAGAGTACTCCCTTATCTAGATTTTGATGTAATAAAAAAAAATCCAAAGATATTTGCGGGTTTTAGTGACATAACAGTTTTTCTAAATTCATTTTATGAGAAATGTGAACTAACTACATTTCATAGCCCAATGGGCAGTTCTAATCTAGAAGATATTGAAACTTTTAAAAGTTTTATGTTCACATTTATGGAAGGGTATAAGCCCTATACTATTAAAAACCCATCTGGATTTACTACTAAGTGTATTACAAAAGGTAAGGCTCAGGGTAATCTTATAGGTGGTAATCTTGGGCTATTATGCAACTTGCTTGGAACTCCCTATGAAATTAATATGAAAGATAAAATCTTCTTTATGGAAGAGGTTGGCGAAGAACCTTATAGAGTTGATAGGATGCTAACACAACTCCTATTAGCTAAAAAACTTCAACAGTGCAAGGGGATTATTCTAGGCCAATTTAAAGGTTGTGATTTACCTAGTTATCAAAGAAGCCTTACTTTAGAAGAGGTTTTTCAAGATAGATTATATAAGTTAGGTATCCCAATGTTTTCAGGGTTTTGCTCAGGTCATGATTATCCAAAACTAACCCTTCCCATTGGGGCAAGGGTGAAAATGGATGCTGAGGCTGGAGTTATTCATGTAATGGAAGGCGTAGTGGAGTAATATAAAAGCTTGCAACTTAAAAAAAATGCAAGCTTTTATTTAAAATATCTTATTTTTTAACTGGTTCGAGACTTGCTTGGAAGTGTCTAAGAACAGCTGGCTCCCATGTAATTCGGTAACCTGTTATTTCGCTTGCTCTTTTTTTAATTGCAATTAGGGCATCTGCCATAATATCGATATGGGATTGAGTATAAACACGACGTGGAATTGCAAAACGTGTAAACTCAAATTCTGATTCTATTTGTTTTCCTGTATCAGGATCATTTCCCATCATATAAGATCCAATATCGCATGTACGAATTCCAGCTTCTATATAAAGTTCAATCGCAAGGGCTTGCCCCGGGAATTCATAGTATGGAATCTGAGGTAACAACGCCTTTGCATCTACAAATACACCATGGCCTCCTACTGGTGATTGGTACGTAACGCCTGCATCATCAAGTCGTGCTGCAAGATACTCCATTTGTCCAATACGATAGTTAAGGTAATTTTCATCAAGTCCTTCATAAAGACCAAGTGCTAAACTCTCAAGATCACGACCTGAAAGACCGCCATAAGTAATAAAACCTTCGAATAAAATTGTACGTGCCTTACAAAGTTGGAACAATTTTTCATCATCTTTAATGCCAATTAATCCACCCATATTGACAATTGTATCTTTCTTAGCACTCATTGTAAACATATCTGCATAACTAAACATTTCTTTTACAATTTCTTTAATTGATTTATCTGCAAACTCTTTTTCTCTTAATTTTACTAAGTAAGCGTTTTCAGCATAACGTGCAGCATCGATACATAATTTAATACCGTATTTTTTACAAACATTTGATGTTTCTCTTACGTTTTGTACAGATACTGGCTGGCCACCTGCTGAATTATTTGTAACTGTCATAACAACAAGACCAATCTTATCAGCACCGTACTCTTTAATTAAGGATTCTAATTTTTCAACATCCATATTTCCTTTAAAAGGTGCTCTTATAGCTGGATCTTTAGCCTCAGCAACAACACAATCAATGGCTCTTGCACCCGTTGCTTCTACGTGTGCTCTTGTTGTATCAAAGAAGGTATTAGAGATAGAGTATTTACCTTTTTCCATTAATAATCCAAACATAACCTTCTCCGCTGCGCGACCTTGATGAACTGGCTGAATATATTTATAACCAAAAATATCCTGACCTGCTCCTACAAGTTTATAGTAACTTGATGAACCGGCATAGGCTTCGTCGCCTCTCATGATACCAGCCCATTGTTCTTGACTCATTGCATTAGTTCCACTATCTGTTAATAAGTCAATATAAACATCTTCACCACGAAGGTTAAACATATTGTATTTTGCTTCAGCAATCTTTTGTTTCCTTTCCTCACGTGTAAGCATCTTAAGAGTCTCTACCATCTTAATTCTAAATGGTTCTGGTATATATTTTATGCTCATAATAAAAACCTCCATTTTATTTATTTAAAATGTAATTATGTTGAATGAATAAATCATTGCCCCCCTGTAATATAATGGTTTTTATATTTTAAACCCCCTATAGAAGGATTTTATCACTGCAATAATATATAGTCAATGGTCTTAATAAAATTATTAACAATAAATAGAAACAATCACTAGCAAATGGGATTTGTTATACTAATTTGCCTGATTTAAGGATTTTTTATAGCTTTAAATGAATTTGTAGTCGATAAGTAATTACTTTATTAATAATAAATTATTAAAAAATAACGTTTACGTTGTAACTTTTATATAATTGTGATAATCTATATAGCATATTATAAATTTAGATTTTAAAATTTCTATAATAAATACACTAGTTATGAAGTTCCATATAAAGTGGTGTAATAAATATATAAGAGTAGGTGGAAAAATGAATGACATTATGTTAAAACAATATAGCATTCTTGTAGAATTTTTAGGAAAGTCCCTAGGTCCAGATTATGAAGTTGCTTTACATGATTTTGGATATGATACAAATTCCGTAGTTGCAATAGCGAATGGATATGTTAGCGGACGAACAGTTGGCGCTCCCATGACTAATCTTGCACTGAGTATTATATCAGATAAGAGTTATAAAAATAACAACTATAAACTCAACTATAATGGAGTTTCTAAAGATCAACGCATATTGAGATCTTCAACCATGTTTATTAAGGACGAGAACGATGAGCTTGTGGGAATGTTGTGCATTAATTTCGACGATAAAAAATATGTAGATATAAGCGACCAAATATTAAAGCTTTGTCACCCAGATAAATTAATTGAGCAAAATAGCACATATGAATCTGTTAATTCTCTTTTGAATGATAATACTGAGACCTTTTCGGGATCTATTGCTGAAGTAACAGAAACTGTTTTAAATAAGGTATTAGACGACAATAACATCCCTATTGATCGATTGTCGAAGAATGAACGGATAAATATCATTGATATATTAAACCGAAAAGGTGTTTTTATGCTTAAGGGAGCTGTAAGTGAAGTGGCAAAACAACTTTATTGTTCAGAGCCTAGTATCTATCGCTATCTCAGCAAAGTCAATAGAAATATGGATTGTACTTGATAAAGAAAACAAATAAAAAACCTTGAAATTTAAAGGTTTTTTGTTATATGATGCACCATAATAAGAAACCTGACTGAAATAAAAAGCAAAAAAGTTAATTATAAATAAAGAACATACCATATAATTATGGTAGTAGGAGAAAGTTGTGAAATGATAAAATATTTACAATCAAAAACAGTTAAGATAACTTTGTCTGCAACAATAGCAATTATTATATCAAATTATATGGGATTAGAATTTGGAGTAACTTCGGGTATAATTGCAATATTAAGTATTCAAGATACGAAGAAAGAATCTATATTAGTTGCAGGTAGGAGAATAATCGCATCCACCGTAGCTATACTTTTATCTTTTATGCTATATATTTTACTTGGTAATAATCCTATTGTATTTGGACTATTTTTACTTATATTTATACCAATAACTAATATTTTGAAAACAAGTGAGGGTATGGTTATTGGCGCAGTATTATCAACACATCTTTTAATAAGTACAGATATTAATATTTTCTGGATTATAAATGAAGCAAAGTTAACTATAATAGGTATTGGGGTTGCAATGGTTTTTAATTTATATACAGCATCATTAGAAGAGGATTTTGAGAAGAACAAAGAGAAGATAGAAGAACAATATAGATTAATATTATCAGATATGGCATTAAGTTTGATTTCACAAGCTGTACCAATTTATGAGCAAGAAGTAATTTCAAGTGTTGAAAAGCTAATTAAAAATACTAAATTGATGGTACAAATAATAAATAATAATCATTTGTTTAAGAGTAATGATTATTATGTAAGTTATATAGATATGAGAAAAATACAATTAGAGGCTATAAAAAGAATGAAAAGACATTTTTCAAGATTTTATATAACCTATGATCAAACTATAATATTGTCAGAATTTACTAATGATGTTGCAACTAATATTCATGAAGATAATGATTGTATCGAACTTATTAATAAGCTCACTTTACTTAGGAAAGATTATGAAATTATGGCATTGCCAAAGAATAGAAATGAATTTGAAAATAGGGCATTATTATTTCTATTTTTAAATGATTTAGAGGACTTTTTAATTATCAAGAAGGAATTTAAAGAATGTTTTGAAAATTAACAATACGTAGTCAAGTCTAAACAAATTCATAACATATTATTTACAATTAACTACTATAATAACTACAACGAATATATATATCAGAGGCTTTGAAAATTTTAGTTTTATTAATCTAGTATTTTATTAGAAAGGTGAGGATTAAAATGAAAGAAGAAGAATTGTTATATAATGTGATTTTTCCTGAAGATAGTGATCCTAATTATATTAATTATGGTTATTTTATTGGGAAGAGTAAAAAAGATGTATTTAAATTGAAAGCTATTATAAATGAAAGTCAATTAAATCCAATATTAATTTGTGATGGCAATAAGGCAAATGCTTTTTTTGCTAAAGTTTTTCAAAGTGAAGTAGATAGGTTTTTGAAAATTGTAAGTGAACTTAAGTTTAAACAAATTAAAATAAATAGTTGTCATATGAACGAAGTAAAAAACATGTTTGAGGAAGATATAATGAATCACCGGAAAAAGGGGTATAAGCCAGCTAGATATCTATTACCACGGAGATTTAATAGAGGAATAAGAAATTGGAAATTACCAGATATAATAGAGCTAAATTCAAGAGATGAAAACAAACCAACATTAAATGGAGTAATTAATCTATAAAGATTCAAAAGGTCTATTTATTTTTAATATATATTTTTCTCGCTATTAAATAAAGGGCTTTAGCAATTTTGCTAGAGCCTTTTTGAACTTTATTTATCATAAATGAAAGTAATAAATTTTATATTACGTAAAAATCATCCATAGAAAGGGGATAACTTCAATTGGCTATCGTATATCAGTATACTGAGTGGTGTTAAAATGACCAAAATAGTTTTGGGCTGGATAATCCATATCATCATAAAATATAAAACCATCTGCAAGCATAGTTTCCTGGCCATTAGCATATTTCCAAATAGACACATTTTCAGATTTATCACTACGGAAGAATATGATGTCTTTGTTATTTATATATATTGGTGAAAAATCGAAATAATTTTGGTTATTTGTAAGCTGTTTTATTTGTTTTGTAGTTGTATCAATACTGAAAATATGGTGTTGCCCGTTTAAAAGCCATTGAGTTAAGCCGCTAGGCACATATTTTTGTTCTTTAGAGGAAGCATATAGGATTGTATTCCCATCATTTGTGTAATAAGGTGTCATGGTTGTTTCTCCCTTTGGGGATAAGGACTGAAATTTGCCAGTTAAGATATCTAAAACAACTAAATCTTTGTTATTACCCATCTCTCTACCACCACCGTAGATTAATGCTAAAGAGTTACTGTTTTTAGGGTTTGGGGATATATTATCACTATAGCCTAGTGAAACTATATTTGGATTAGTATATTCTATTAATTTATTTTGTGAAATATCGTACACTGCCAAATCAACTCCATCTGCTGCAAGAGAGCCTGCATGTGGATGTTTCCATATATACAGATACTTATCATCATTTGATATACCGATTATTATAGGATACATTCCTAAATCGTCAACTGTATCTATTTTACTTGGGATTGATTTTATAACTATTTTTTGTGTTTTTGCTATTGGATCAAAAAATAATATTCCATAATCATTTCTATAATCAGATCCATTTTTTTTATAGTATAGGTACTGCTCTGCATATATTCTTCCTTTACTATCTAAGGTAATATTTTGGTAATTAAACTCATTTTGAAGGTAAGGTTTACTGATTTTATTTACAACATCATAAACATATAAGCCGCCAGTGGTAGGAGAGTATAGTAAAGTATTTTTATCTTGCCATGCAAATGATAACTGTGACGCATTATCGACTACTTTTATATGTTCTAGTTTATCCGTTGTAATATATAAAACACTATCCTTCATGTATGAAACCAGACTTTTATCAGGAGATATGAGTGGGTGAGAAAAGGTACCTCCACTATCTAATGTGATATTATCATTTTTATCATTTAACGAGACTAAAAGTAATTCATTTTTCCGTATTACCACAGCGTTCATACTTTTAATGTCTGGAGTTTTTTTTATTGCAGTATTTTGTAATTTAAATGTTCCTATGCTCTTTTCGCTTTTACTGATTTTTGATGGACAGCCGCTTGTAATGCCAATAGCAGCTAGCAATAACATTGTAATTGTTAGGCTTTCCACCTTTACTTTTATATTTATCATGATTTCATACCACCAATCTATCTTTTTATAGATAGCATTCCCTGATTTCTATGAAACAAACTGGAATAAAAATAGCCTAAATTATATTATACAATTTAGGCCGTTTTGAATAAATATCTCTTTATATGAGTTTAAATCTTCTTCATGTAGTTGCGCAACATCTGCAAACTTGCATTCCTTATTTAATAAGGAATATTTATTTTGTCCAAATTGATGGAAGGGTAATAGATTTACTTCGGCTACATCCACTTCTTTTAATAGATTACAAAAGCCCTGAGCATCTTCCGAAAAATACAATATATAGAAATTCAACAAAAGTACTTGCAAATATACTTTTACGCATTTCATGAGTTTGTGGTATATTATTATTAATTGAAATTGTAATATGATAGCTATTTCATTTAAGTAAACCCGTAGATGTAGTTATTAATTAATATGCTATGATCAGAACAAAAAAATAAGAAATAGTGCGTATGAAAAGAATTGCAGGAAGGAGCACTTTTAATGGAGAAAAGTATGGATGAAGAACTTTCTAGTATATTTATAATTTTTGGTGGAACTGGTGATTTGACAAAAAGAAAACTTATTCCAGCTATTTTTAGTTTGATGTACGAGGAGAAATTACCTGAAAATTTTACAATTGTGTCTATAGGAAGACGGGAAAAAACAAATCAGCAATATAGAGAAGAAATGTATGAATCAGTGAAAAAATTCTCTAGGTTTTCTTTAAATGAAGAACTATGGGATAAATTTAGTAAGAAAATTTTTTATAAGAATTTTGATTTTACTTCAGATAATGAAGCGTACAAGGATTTAGATTCATTTTTGGAAATAATGGAGACTAAATATTTAACTGGAGGTAAAAGATTATATTATTTAGCAGTTGCACCAGAGTTTTTTGAAGGGATAATTAGAAATTTAAAGAATAATGCTATGGTTTGCAAAGACACTGGCTGGCAGAGGATAATGATCGAAAAGCCTTTTGGATCAAGTTTGAAAACGGCTAGGATTTTAAATGATAATATATCAAAGCTTATACCTGAAGAGGATATATTTAGAATAGATCACTATCTGGGAAAAGAAATGATCCAAAACATATTAGCAATAAGATTTGGTAACTCATTATTTGAACCACTATGGAATGCAAATTATATTGATAATATTCAAATTACGTCCTATGAACTTTTAGGCGTAGAGAACAGAGGCGGATATTATGAAAATGCTGGTATTTTAAAAGATATGCTTCAAAATCATTTGTTACAAATATTGACTATGATTGCGATGGAACCTCCAGTAGACTTTCAACCAGAATCTATAAGAGATGAAAAGGTCAAGGTATTACGATCACTCAGACCTTTTACCGCTGAGACTTGCACGGAAAATATTGTTCGGGGTCAATATGGCTCTGGCTTTGTCAATGGTATAAAAGAGGTGGCGTATAGAGACGAAGATAGGGTATCAAAAGTGTCAAACACAGATACTTTTATAGCCCTTAAGACTTATATTGACAATTTCCGGTGGGGAGGAGTACCCATATATATAAGAGCAGGAAAAAGAATGGATACTAAAAGCACAGAGATAGTTATTCAGTTTAAAAAACTTCCTGGAATTAATTATTATAAGGAGTTTAATCAGATTAGTCATAATCTTTTAGTCTTAAAAATTCAGCCAGAAGAGGGCTTTTTCTTTCAGATAAATGCTAAAAAGCCAGGTAGTGAATTTAAAATGGAAAAAGTTGAATTAGATTATTGTCAAAGCTGTAAGTATTTAAATGATTCACCCGAGGCTTATGAGAGGCTATTGCTTGAAGCAATTAGAAATAACTCATCTTTGTTTACTAGATGGGATGAACTTGAATACTCGTGGAAATTTATTGAAAGCATTGAAAAAGGATTTGAAAATAATATACCTAATTATCCTAATTACTCAGCAGGGACCTCAGGCCCAGAGGAAGCAATGCATTTAGTTGAGCGGGATGGCGGACAGTGGTGGAATACAGCACAAAATTAAGGAGGCGTAACATGATTATATATGATATATCTATGACTATAAAAAAAAGTATGGGAGTATACAAGAATATAGAGGGAAAAAGACCAGTGATTAAATTTGAAAGGAAAATCCCAAAGGATAGCATTAATGAATCTAGTATATGTATGAACTTACATACAGGAACTCATATTGATGCACCGTATCATGTAGATGATATGGGTGCTACTATTGATGCTATTGATTTAAATAAATTGATTACAAAGTGTAGAGTTTTGGATTTAACAAAAATAGTAAATGGAATAACAAAAGAAGATCTTATGGATAAAAACATTAGGCCAGGTGAATTCTTATTGCTTAAAACTCGCAACTCATTCACAGATGAATTTGAATTTGATTTTGTTTTTCTTGAAAAAAGTGGAGCAGAGTATCTAGCAGAAAGAGAAATAATTGGAGTAGCAATAGATTCACTTGGAATAGAAAGGTCTCAGCCAGAACATGAAACCCATAAAATTCTTTTTAGCAAGGGAATAACTATAATAGAAGGTGTTAGACTAAAAGAAATAAAAGAAGATGAATACTTCATGTGTGCTATGCCACTTAAAATTAAGGGAGCAGATGGTGCTCCTGCTAGGATAGTTTTAATAAAAGACTTAATATAAGTACTTATAGTTCAAAACTTAAAAATTATATAAAATTACAGTTTTTGTTTTAATAATCCCAACTTATTTATGGTATAATTAAACAAGTAATTTAAAAATTGTAAGTAAACGCTTGCAAATTAATGGGGTGAATATGATGAATGTAAAAGAAAGAATTGAAGAGTTAAGAAATGGTATGAGAGAAAGAGGCATAGAAGCATATATAGTACCTAGTTCAGATCCACATCAAAGTGAATATGTAGCAGAACATTATACTGCTAGAACGTTTATAACAGGATTTACAGGTTCTGCTGGTACTGCAATTATAACACTTACGGATGCTTATCTTTGGACAGATGGAAGATATTTCATTCAAGCAGAAAGTGAATTACAAGGTACAGGTGTAACTTTATTTAAAATGGGAGAGAGTAATGTTCCAACTGTTGAGGAATTTGTGAAGGAATCTCTTAGCGAAGGAGCAAAGATTGCTTTTGATGGCAAGGTTATTTCAGTAGAGTATTTTAGAGGGTTAGAGAAAGCGTTAGAAAGTAAGAAATTTTCATTTGAAGTTAATGAAGATTTAATAGATAAAATATGGAAGGATAGACCAGCAAGACCCTCCAGTGAGGTGATTTTGCACGATATAGTGTATGCAGGAAAGTCAAGAGGAGCAAAACTTGCGCAAGTAGTCCAGGAAATGAAGAATATGGGAGCAAATTACTATGTTATATCAGGACTCGATGATATAGCATGGCTATTAAACATTAGAGGAAGAGATGTAAAATGTAATCCCTTAACAATAGCTTATACAGTTATCTCAGAGGAAAAATGTTATTTATTTATAGATGATATAAAGATTAATTCAAAAGTTAGATCTGAGCTTGAAAAGGCCAATGTAGAAATAATGCCATACGATAGCATAGGGGAATTTCTAAAAAATATTAAAGCCGGAACAATATTATTTGATCCAGCGAAAAACAGTACTTGGATATATAGTGCCATAAAGATTAAAACGGTAGAAGCTATGGATATAACTACAAAATTTAAGGGTATAAAAAATGATGTTGAAATTCAAAATGTTAGAAAGGCAATGGTACGTGATGGCGTGGCTATGGTTAAATTTATAAACTGGATGAAAAAAACTATAAAAACGCGTAATATTACTGAAATAGAGGCATCAGATAAAATTTGCGAAATAAGAAAAGCAGGAGAAAATTTTTATGATTTAAGTTTCGCATCTATTTCAGCTTACGGAGCAAATGCATCTATGCCTCACTATACTGCTACAGAAAAAAATCAGGCTACTATAAAGAAAGAAGGCCTTTATTTATTAGATTCTGGTGCTCAGTACTTAGATGGAACAACAGATATTACAAGGACCCTAGCAGTAGGCCCATTAACGGAAGAAGAGAAAACAGATTTCACTCTAGTTTTAAGAGGAATGATTGATTTAAGTATGCAGAGATTTTTATATGGAACCACTGGTTCAAACTTGGATATTATAGCTAGAATTCCACTTTGGAATGCAGGTATGAATTTTAAACATGGAACAGGGCATGGAGTAGGTTTCTTTTTAAATGTTCATGAGGGGCCACATCGAATATCTATGGCTGCCAGTACTGTTAAGCTTGAAAAAGGAATGATAGTGTCCAATGAACCAGGGGTTTATAAGGATGGAAAACATGGTATAAGAATAGAAAACTTAGTTACTGTTAAGGAAGATGAAAAAACTCAATATGGTGGACAATTTATGAAGTTTGAGACTTTAACCTTTTGCCCTATAGATTTAGAAGCTATAGATGCGCTTTTATTAACATATGACGAAAAGGCGTGGCTAAATAATTATCATAGAACCGTATTTGAGAAACTTTCTCCATATTTACAAGGAGAGGACCTAGAGTATTTAAAGGGTGCAACAATAGCAATATAAATATAAGATTAATGAATTAAGAAGGGTTAAAGAGATGCAAATGCATCTCTTTTTTAGTTCCTTATTAGCAATGCTTTCGCATGATTACCTTTAGTTTTAGTATCATAAGAAGAAATTGTTAATATTTTAACACGATTTAACAATAATATTAAATTGAGTTAAAATAAAAAAATATTATTAAATAAAATTGTAATAATACTGAAAAAAGAATATATAAAAGCTTACGCTAATACTTTAACACAGTAATATGATTAGGGATTGTTCAAAACATTAGTACGAATAAGTAGGAATTGTGAAAATAAAAGGCGGACAAAATGTTTTGTATACATTTACAAAATAATGGTTTTCGAGTAAAAAAAATGAAAATCATCATATATTTGTTTGTTAAAAAATTAATTATCATTGACTTTTACTCTAAAAAAAACTATCTTAAGTTGTAGAAATTGAAATTAATATATAATTTAACAGGCGGTGTATAATTTTACATGTGGAATATATAAAAACTTTATCGTAGCCTTACAATAAAATTAATATTGTAGTCAAGGAGAGGAGCTGTAAAGGTGATAAAAGAGGAAGAAGGAATTATAATAGAAATATTTGAGGATAACATGGCGAAAGTCAAGGTAGGTAGGCATAACGAATGTAAAAATTGTGGTGCATGCCCAGGTGATAGTTCATTGGTGATTCAGGCTCAAAATTTTATTGGGGCTAAGGCTGGACAACGAATTGCTTTTGAAACGAAAGAAACAAATATGTTAATGGCAGCTTTTGTTGTATATATAGTGCCTCTTATTGCTATTGTAGTGGGGGTTATCGCTGGACAAGTAATAGCAAAAAAAATTGGTTATTCTGTGCGGGGTTTTCAAATAGGAGGCGGAATACTAACATTTATATTGTCCATACTGAATATAAAAATTTTTGATGAATTTGCTCATAATAATGACGAAATGCAACTTGTTATTACTCGAATTCTATCTTAAAATAGTTTTTTGATTTAAAGATATCTATATAATTCAATATATTTTAAAATATGCTAAAAGAGGGGTGGGAAAGTGATAAAAAGTTTTCGTGGAGGAATACATCCAAATGATAATAAAAATTATACCGCGGATAAGACTATAGAAATAGCACTAATGCCAAGTAAGGTTGTTATTCCTGTGAGGCAGCATATCGGTGCGCCGTGTTCACCTATTGTAGTTAAGGGTGATTTTGTAAAAAAAGGACAGGTTATAGCGAATAACACAGTTTTTGTCTCTAGCCCTGTGCATGCATCAATATCCGGTATTGTTATAGATGTGGCAGAATACCCTCATCCGGTATTTGGAAAGTGTCTTTCTATTGTAATTGAAAATGATGGCTTCGATGAATGGATAGAAGGAATTCCATTTGAAAGAGATTGGGAGAAGTTAAATGATAATGAAATAAAAGATATTATTAAAGAAGCTGGTATCGTTGGAATGGGAGGGGCAACTTTTCCAACTCATGTAAAATTATCGCCACCAAAAGAAAAGAAAATTGATACTTTTATTTTAAATGCGGCCGAATGTGAACCGTTTTTAACCGCAGATCACAGAATGATGCTAGAGTATTCCCAGCAAATTCTTACTGGTGTAAAAATAGTAATGAAGGTCCTCGGTGTTCAAAAAGCATATGTGGGAATAGAGGATAACAAGCCAGATGCAATTAGTGCTATGCAAAAAGCTTTTGCAGGAACCACAGTAGAAGTTAAGGCAATTCCTACTAAATATCCACAAGGTGCGGAAAAGATGCTTATTAAAGTGTTAGTGGATCGTGAGGTTCCATCCGGTAGTTTGCCAATGGATGTAGGAGTCGTTGTTCAAAATGTAGGAACAGTTATTGCAATATATGATGCTGTGGTAAAAGGAATTCCTTTGATACAAAGAGTAGTAACTGTAAGTGGAAGTGCTGTAAATGAACCTAAAAATCTTTTGCTTAGAATTGGAACAAGTTTTAAAGATGCTATTGAAAATTGTGGTGGATTTGTAGAGGCACCAGCTAAAATTATTATGGGTGGTCCCATGATGGGATTTGCTCAATCAAATTTAAATGTTTCTATTGTTAAAGGCGTTTCTGGAATTTTATGTTTAAATAAAAAAGATATTAATAATGGAAAGCAATCTCCTTGTATTCGTTGTGGGAAATGTGTAAGCATTTGTCCTTGTGGACTTAATCCAAGTATGCTAAGTATATTGGGAGAAAAAAACATGTATGAAGAAGCAAAGCTTGAACAAAATCTTTTTGATTGTGCAGAATGTGGAAGTTGTGTTTATGTATGTCCCGCTAAGCGGAACATAGTACAATACATTAGATATTGTAAAATGCAAAATACAGCGGATGCTGCAAAAAAAAAGGAGATGTTAGCTAAATGAATAGTGAAATAAAATTACAAGATAATCTCTTTACCATTTCAACATCTCCACATATACGTTCAGAAGCATCTATTTCTAAAATTATGTGGACTGTGAATTTGGCTTTGTCGCCAGCTGCAATTTTTGGGATTTATCACTTTGGGATTCCTGCTTTAATTATACTTCTTATGGGAAGTCTGTCAGCAGTTGGATTCGAGTGCCTAATGCAAAAAATTAGAAAAAAGAAAATAACTATAACTGACGGAAGTGCATTCCTAACAGGACTATTGCTTGCAATGTGTTTGCCACCGACGATTCCACCTTATATGGCGATAGTTGGTTCATTTATTGCTATTGTAATAGCAAAACATTCTATGGGTGGTCTTGGGTATAATATTTTTAACCCAGCTCATATTGGTAGGGCAGCTCTTATGGTATCATGGCCTATTGCAATGACAACTTGGACAAGAATGAGTACAAGTGTAGATGTAGTAACTACTGCAACGCCTTTAAATATTTTAAAACAACAAGGATATGGAAAACTCATTGATACATTTGGAAGTGCACCTCAAATGTATAAAGCTATGTTCATTGGTGCTCGCAGTGGAAGTATTGGTGAGACATCTACAGTTTTACTAGTGATTGGAGGCATATATTTAATTTATAAAGGATATGTAAATTGGGAAGTTCCTGTATTTATGATTGGAACTGTAGGTATTTTAACTTGGATATTTGGACCGACAGGTTTATTTAGCGGAGATCCGCTATTCCATATTATGGCTGGAGGCCTTGTTATAGGAGCATTCTTTATGGCTACAGATATGGTTACTATTCCTATTACAAAGAAGGGGCAGGTGATCTTTGCTATGGGTGCTGGGGCGCTTACTGTTCTAATTCGGTTAAAGGGTGGATATCCAGAAGGGGTTTGTTATTCCATTTTGTTAATGAATTCAGTTACACCGCTTATAGATCGCGTGATAAAGCCGGTTAAATTTGGAGCAAGGAGGTAGCGGAAAATGTCAGATGACAATAATGTTTTGCATAATAAAGAGTATAGTATTTTTCAAATTGCTATGAATTTAACAGTTGCTTGTTTCATATCAGGCGCAATTATTGCTTCAACCTATTTTTTTACAGCACCAGTTGCAGCAGAAAAAGCGGCTATGATGAAGACTAATGCAATGAAGTCATTGGTGGTGGATGCAGAAAAGTTTGAGCCAGTGAAGGGGAAGAAAGAATGGTTTATTGCAGAAAAGAATGGGAAAGTAATTGCATATATAGTTCCAGCAGAGAGTAAAGGATATGGGGGAGCAATAAAAATGATTGTATCTGTGTCGCCACAAGGTAAAATTATTGAATTTGCTATATTAGAGAGTAATGAAACGCCCGGACTTGGAGAAAATGCAGGTAAAGAACCTTTTAGATGTCAATTTAAAGGTAAAAAAACCAAAGATTTAGAAGTCGTAAAAGATAAATCAAAAGAAAATAATATTCAAGCTATGACTGGGGCTACCATTTCTTCAAAAGCGGTAACGAAAGGTATCAAAGAAGCTGTGGAACAGGTTACACAGTTTGTAGGGGGGAAATAATATGAGAGAGTTATGGAATATATTTAAAAAAGGGATTATTGAAGAAAATCCAATTTTTGTTCTTGCACTTAGTCTTTGTCCTGCTTTAGCGGTAACGAATAACTCGATAAATTCTCTAACTATGGGTTTAGCAGTTATCTTCGTTATTACTGCAAATAATACTATTGTATCTATTAGTAGAAAAGTAGTGAATCCTAAGGTCCGTGTACCGGTGTATATTACATCCATAGCAACCATTGTTACGGTAGTACAGTTGGTATTACAAGCATATGCGCCAGTGCTTTATAAGGCATTAGGAATATATTTAGCATTGATTGTTGTTTTTGCAATTATTTTAGCTAGAGCGGAAGTTTTTGCTTCAAAAAATTCAGTGATTCCATCCTTTTTTGATGGACTAGGAATGGGATGTGGTTTTGCACTTGCACTTTTATCTATCGGGATGATACGTGAACTTTTTGGTACAGGAGCTATATTTGGGATAAAAATTTTTGGTTCTTGGTATAATCCTGCACTTATCATGATTTTACCGCCAGGTGCATTTATACTCATTGGCTATATGGTAGCCGGGTTTAAGATGCTGACTGAACATATGGAAAAAAATAAAATTGAGAGAGGCGAAGCATAATGGGTGAGTATCTAACTCTGTTTGTAAGTGTGGTAGTCGTAAATAACTTCGTTTTAACAAGGTTTTTAGGGCTTTGTATTTTTTTTGGGGTTTCTAAGAGCTTAAAAGCCTCTATTGGTATGGGAATGGCTGTAACTTCTGTTATGACTCTGAGTTCCATGCTAGCATGGTTGGTATTCCATTTTATATTGGCTCCATTTCATTTAACATTTTTAACAACGGCGGTGTTTGTGCTTTTAATTGCTAGCTTTGTGCAGCTTTTAGAAATGATTATTAAAAAATATGCACCTACCTTATATAATATGTGGGGAATATATTTATTACTAATTGCTACAAATTGTGTTGTACTTGGCGTACCACTTTTAAATGTAGAATCAAATTTTTCATTTGTAAAAAGTGCAATATCTGCCGTTGGATCTGGTTTGGGGTTTGCTTTGGCAATTATACTTATGGCAAGTTTAAGAGAAAAACTAAGATTAGCAGATGTCCCTAAACCATTAGAGGGGCTCGGCATTGCGTTTATTTTAGCGGGCATGTTAGCATTAGCTTTCATGGGGTTTTCTGGGATTATAGCAGCATAGAAAGGAGCTGAGAAATTAATATGAGTAATATAAGTATAGCGATTGCAGTTTTAGTTGTAATGACATCAGTTGGGCTAGTGTTTGGTTTAATTTTGGCGGTTGCAAATAAAAAATTTGCCATTGAAGTAAATCCATTGATTCATATTGTTGAAGATATATTACCAAAAGGTCAGTGTGGAGCCTGTGGATATGCTGGTTGTATGGCGTATGCAGAAGCTGTGGTTATAAACCCAGATGTAGCACCAAATCTTTGCATTCCAGGGAAAGCACCTGTTGCAAAAATGGTAGCAAATCTAACTGGTAAAGTGGCAGCAGAAATGGAGCCAAAAGTGGCTTTTGTAAAATGTGCTGGTACAGTAAGTAAAGCTATTAAGGATTATAAGTATCAAGGTGTTCAAGATTGTGTTGCAGCATCAGTGCTACAGGGAGGACCAAAGGGATGTAAATATGGTTGCCTCGGTTTTGGAACATGTGTTAAAAATTGTCCTTTTGATGCAATGACAATGAGCAAAGAAGGCATACCAATTATTAACAATAAAAAGTGTACGGGTTGTGGAAAATGTAAAATAGTTTGTCCTAAAAAAGTTATTGAATTAGTTCCAAATGGAATTAATGTATCTTTGAATTGTAATTCAAACGACAAAGGTGTTGTGACACGTAAACTTTGCAAAGTAGGCTGCATTGGATGTGGAATTTGTGTTAAGAATTGTCCATATGGTGCAATAAAAATTGAGAACAATCTAGCTGTAGTAGATTGTGATGTATGTGTTTCAATATGTAATGAATCTACTTGCTTATATAAATGCCCAACGGGTGCAATTAAAAAGTCTATAGAAAGTATATCGCAGACAAGAATAGCAGCTAAATTATCTGAAAATAAAACTCTCTCTGATTAAAATGGGATGTTTTTTCTGATTTATCAATAAGGACGGATATTAATTTTAATCTTTCATTTTAATAATTTGTGGTTAATATGGGATTATATGTGATACAATAAACATATAAACAAGTTTAAGGAGGCTAGATATGGATAAAATTAAACAACAAGAAATAAGGAATGAGTTTGGTATACCTTGTCCTCTTGAAAATGAGTCAGATGAAAAGTATGCATATAGAATGATAGAAGAAATTTGTACTTTCTTAAAAAAGTATGCTATGCATACCGGAAAAAAAGGTTATGTTTGTCATCTTACAGGTGGAGTAGATAGCTTTGTTACAAGTATGCTTATAAAAAAATCAGGAATATATCTAATCAATCTATCTCTCCCATTTGGGATTAAATCAGACATGGCAGATGTAGAACTTGCAAGAGACATTATAAAGCCAGATGTATTTCAAACCTATGATGTAATGGGTCCCGTAATTGAATCCATTGAGCTTCTTCGTGGGTTACCTCCTTCAAAAGTAGATATAGGGAATACAAATTCTAGAGTGAGAATGACCGTGTTATATAGAGTAGCTGAAGTTTATGATGTTCTAGTTGCTGGCTACACGAATGTAGCCGAGCTAACTCTAGGAATGGTGACGAAACATGGTGACGATGCAGCAGATATACAACCACTTGAGGGAATAACAAAAAGCATAGTTTACGAAATGGCAAAAATATTTAATGCGCCTAAATCTATAATTAATAAAATTTCTACAAGTGGTGTATGGGACAATAGATCCAATCAAAAAGAAGTAACAGAACTAAATCATCAGGTTTGTATGTATTTAAGGGGTAAAGACATCTCAGAAGAATACGAGGAGAAAATATTAAAATTATATACAGTTTCTAAACACAAAAGACATTCACCAGTTTCTCCAAAAGACACTTGGTGGCTTGAATAAATTTGTAAAAAAAATAGATGCACCTAATGTATAGGTGTATCTATTTCTTTTATAAGTACATTAGACTCATTATGTATTTCATGTGCATTATTTTACTTTTAGCACAAATACATGAGGTGTAAGCCTACCACTTTCAATTTTTATCTCTTGAAGTAATTCAAGCTTATCATTATCCAGCAGAACTTCCCTAAATAATTGCTTTTCTATTGTATAAACAAATGCCATTCCTCCTGGTCTTATAAAATCAGGGATTTTATTTACAAATGCACTATACAAATCCGCGTACTTATTATGGGTGGTGGACTTATTGTCAAAAGGCATATTTGTTATCATCTCATCAAATTGGCCGTAAGGCACAAATTCTAATATATCTTCAGCTATAAGGTCTATATCCACATTAGCTAATTTAGAATTTATTGTTGCAGCGTTTATAGCTGTTCTAAATATATCAACTCCTGTTAAGGATCCAAATTCTTCTAATTTAGCTCTTTCAATAAGCATTGTTCCAGCGCCACAAAAGGGGTCTATAACTTTAGCACTAGGGTCTAGCCATTTTTCTATTGATTTTATTGCAATAGCCGCAGTTACAGGATTTATGGATGTAGCTAAGTCGTTTTTTCTATAGTCAAATCTATTATCCTTTACAGAATACAGTTTGACAAATACACTGCAGAGATTATTTCTTTCAAGTATTCGAATTTCAACTTCATATGAGGAAGGGCTATTTCTTAAGTTTCCACAAGAAAGTTCATCTAATTCTCTAGATAGGTTTTTTACAAACTCTGACCGTTCTCTATTAGAATCCATAGTTTTAAATTCAACTCTATACCCAAAAGGATCATTAGAATCATTATCATGGCACTGATTTAAAAAATCTACAAAATTTGCATTTATAATTGCATCAGCTATTACCTTATAATCAAAGTCTAAATCTTCACACTCAGCTAAAGGATACAAAAGTTCATAAAAGGTCCTGCAGGTGTAAATCTTATCTAAATCCTTCTCGCAGATAAGTATACCGTCATCTACAAGTCTACCATCAATCCATTTATCATCTAGCTCCTTTAAAGTAAGCTGATACTGATAATTCATAACAGTGAGCAGCATAGGTACAGGACTTTCAAATCCTTTAAACTCATGGCGCGCTGTAGGAGACAATTTATCTATGGCTCTTGTTAGTGCAAGCTTTTCCTCATTAATATGCTTATTAGTTGTTACTAGTGAGTCATTTTCTTGACAAGCTTTTTCATTTGTTACTACATCTTCAAACATTCTCTTTAACTTTTCTGCGTCATTTGCACTGCCGCAGTTCCCGATTGCAAGTACGTAGGAGTATCTTACAAATAATTTATCCTCAGCGTTATAGGCATTATATAAAGCTTCTAAATACACAGGGTCTGCGAGTTCTCCAATAACGCCACATACATTCTTTCGTACCTTTGGATCTGAATGAGAAAGAAGAGCGCTAAGTTTTTCTTTTGAATTACCAATAGTTCTTTTGAACATTCCTTTTGGCTTTTCCTTTTTTAAAATATCCCTTAAAACGGAAAGTATTCCTCTTGGATCATCCTCAGTTATTATTTTTGACCATAACATGGGAATTGCATTGTTATAATCTAGAGAAAGTTTATTTATTATAGCAGATCTCTGTTTATCATCTGAAGTTTTTAGATTTTCTATTAAACTTGATATCTTATCAGTATTTTCTATCATTTGTTACACCTCTTATGCTTAAATTTATTAAATTATAATTAATCTATTAAATACAATTATATCATACATTTATTTTTTTAGTGTGATGGGTAATTTTAAATATTTAAATATATTGCAAATTACCAAATTATAGATTAATATAATATAAAATACATACATATACTATTAATGTCAACAATAAAGATTTATTGAATAAAACAAGAATTAAAACACCAAAATGTTAAGGATATATTCCCTTATACTTAGTATAAGGTCTATATAGAAATTATTAATATTTAGGGGGGATTATTTAGTGAAAACAAAAAGGATACTTAGTTTGCTGCTGACATCAACAATGATGTTAACGGTTGCAACGGGCCTAGTGGGATGCAAAAAAGACAAAGCAACAGTTTCAACGAATACTAGTACTAAAAAAGATGATGATCAACATTTAAAGGTACCCTTAGTTGAACCTTTGACCTTAGATTCCAATGAAGCATCGGATGGATTCTCTTTCACAGTAATAAATGAAATACAAGAAGGTTTAACAAGAATAAAGGTTGTAGATGGGAAAGACAAAATTGAACCAGGAGGAGCTAAAAGCTGGGAAACATCTAAGGATGGATTAACTTGGACCTTTCACTTAAGAGATTATAAATGGAGCGATGGTGTGCCAGTTACAGCTCAGCAATATGTGGATTCATTCCAAAGATTGTTGAAAAAGGATAATGCCTTTTCATATGCATACTATGCCTATGAAATAAAAGGTGCTGAAGATTTCAATAATGGTACTGGAAAGTCTGAAGATGTTGGGGTAGTAGCAAAAGATGATAAGACATTAGCTATAAATTTAGTTAGACCTACACCATATTTTGAAAAGAAATTATCATTTGTTAATTTTGGGCCAATAAGACTTGATGTTATAAAAAAAGGTGGGGAGAAATGGAAAACAGACAGTTCAAAACAAGTTTATTGTGGGCCTTATAAAATAAAGGAATGGGTAAAGAATAACAGCATGACCTTTGAAAAGAATCCTAGCTATTGGGACGCGGAAAACGTATTCATTAAAACTGTAGATATGAATGCCATTCCAGAATTCTCAACTCAAGCTCAATTATTTGAGAGTTCACAACTAGATGTTACTGGATGTAGTCAAGAGTATGTTAAGAAGTGGCAAGACGAAGCAAAGGCAGGAAAATTTCAATATAATGAAGGGGAGGATCCAACTACCGGGTATTTAGCCTTCAACAATGATGGTGGACCAAGTGGATTAATGTCAAATAAAAAGATAAGACTTGCAATGTCATTAGCATTTGATAGAGAAGACTATGTAAAAACACTTCTGAGTAGATACTCTCCAGCTTATGGGTGGATTCCAAAGTCATTACAATCAGGTAAAGATGTATATAGAGAGCAAGTTAAAGAACCATTAAAAGATTTAGCAACTGAGTATGTAAACAAGCCTGAAAAACTTCAAGCATTATTTAAAGAAGGACTTAAAGAGCTTGGAAAGGATACAGATTTAAGCAAGATAAAACTTAAATATATTGCTATGGGAGATACCTCAGCTAAAAAACAAACTAATGAATGGTGGCAGCAACAATTTAAAACGAATTTAGGAATAGAATTATCTGTAGAAGTATTTGGAACTACTCCGCTTTTACAGCAAGCTAGAAAAGATAGAAAATGGGATGCTTGCTACGGTGGATGGGGAGCAGATTTCGATGATCCAATAAGTTTTTTCGAAATGTTTTCTAGTAAAGGTGACAATAATATAATTAAGTATAATAATCCAGAATATAATAAGAAAATTAAAGAGCTTGAAACTGAGATAAACCCTGCAAATAGATTAAAAAAATACCAAAAACTTGAAGAAATGTTAGTTAAGGATGATGTTGCTTTAGCTCCAATTTATTATCAAGATACAAGGAGATTCTCACAAAATTATGTTAAAGATTTCATGAGCCCTCATTTTGGAGGTATGTATGAATGGAGATGGGCATACACTTCTGGTAGAAAATAGTAATCATAATAATATGCACAGGAGCTCATTGTGAGCCCTGTGCGTTATAAAAAAGGAGAGAGTTTCATGATTCATTATACTATTAGAAGATTTGGGGAAATGTTACTCACGCTTTTTATAATAGCAACAGCTACATTCTTTTTATTGCAAGCGGTGCCTGGTGATCCACTAATTTCAAAAGTTGAAAAATTACCAACAAATATAAAAGAACAAATTTATATAAAATACGGATATGATAAACCGGTTGGTGAAAGATATGTTAAGTGTATTACGGGTATGTTAAGAGGCGACTTTGGTGAATCCATAGTTTATCCTGGACAAACTATGGGAAGTATAATAAAAGACAAGCTACCAGCATCTGCAAGGCTTGGAATACAACAAATGGTACTGGGAATGGTTATTGGAATTATGCTGGGGATTCTTGCAGCTATGAAAAGAGGTACATGGGTTGACTACACCGTAATAACCAGTGCTGTTTTTCTTATTTCTATACCATCCTTTGTATTTGCATTACTACTTCAAAAATGGTTTGCAGGAGATCTTGGGTGGTTTCCAGTAATAGGATGGCCTAAAGGTAAAGATTTGTGGCTGGGTGGATGGGAGTATACAGTTCTACCTACATTAGCAGGATGTTTTGGCTATATTGCACATTATTCAAGACTTTTAAAAACTTCTATGCTTGATGTTATTAATCAAGATTATGTATTAACTGCAAAATCTAAAGGATTATCAACTAAAAGATTAATATCTAAGCATATAATGAGAAACTCAATGATACCAATAGTTACATTTCTTCCTATGACTATTGTAATGTGTATAACGGGATCATTTTTTATTGAAAGAGTATTTTCTATTCCGGGACTGGGGCTTTATTATATAGGAGCAGTTCAAGGACTAGATCTTCCGATAATTATGGGACAAACAATATTAACTACGGCTATGTATATATTGTGTATATTTATGTCCGATATATTGTATACAGTTGTTGATCCAAGAATAAGACTTACAGGTGGTAAAAAATAAAGGGGGGAGTTATCAATGACAAAATTTAAAAAAGAAGAGTTTGAATTAATTGATTGTGAACAGCAAAATGCTGATATGATAACAAGACCCAATATAACATACTGGCAGGATGCTTGGAGAAGACTTAAAAAAAATCCTATTGCAATGATATCGTTAGTGATATTAATAGTATTAATATTAATGGTTATTTTTGGTCCGTATATAAATGGAAAGGATTTCAAGACGGTTAATGGAAGCAAAAAAAATATATCACCCTGTAGTGAATATTGGTTTGGAACTGATGCATTAGGAAGAGATTTATTCGCAAGAATTTGGTATGGTGGTAGAGTATCCATTGCAATAGGGTTGATTGCAACAGGCATACAAATAATTGTTGGATGCTTATACGGCGGTGTAATGGCTTACTTTGGCGGATGGATAGATGAGGTTATGATGAGAATTATAGAGGTATTAACTAGTATCCCATCATTACTTTTAACAATACTAATAATGGTAGTTTTAGGTAATAGTATTACAACTTTAATTATTGCATTGACCATTACATCATGGTGTGGTACATCAAGAATGATAAGAGGGCAGTTGATGCAACTTAGGGAAAATGAATATATACTTGCAGCTGAGGCATTAGGCGCTTCGCCGGTAAGAGTTATAATAAAACATTTAATTCCAAATACAATAGGAGTATTGATATTAACTATTGCAACTAGCATACCGGGATATATATTTGCAGAAGCAGGACTAAGCTTTTTAGGACTCGGACTTCAGGCTCCAAATACAAGCTGGGGTGTACTTATATCCTATGGACAAAGTGCAATGGCTTTTTATCCATATCAATTATTTTTTCCAACATTTGCAATTTGTTTAACGGTGTTAGTATTTAATTTGTTTGGTGATGGCTTAAGAGATGCACTTGATCCAAAACTTCGTCAATAGTAGGAGGAAAGCTATGGAAAAGCTAATAGAAGTTAAAAATTTAAAAGTATCATATAATACTTATGCCGGTGAAGTACAAGCGGTAAGAGGAATGTCCTTTGACATAGATAAAGGAGAATGTATAGCAATAGTTGGAGAATCAGGATGTGGTAAAACTGTTACTTCTAAGGCAATAATGGGATTAATACAATCACCACAAGGAGTTGTTAAAGAAGGTAGTGAAATTATATATAAAGGTGAAAATATATTAAAATTTACTGAGAAGCAGTGGCAAGATTTTAGGGGTGAGCAATGTAGTATGATTTTTCAAGATGCTTTAACAGCCTTAAATCCAACTATGAAAGTTGGCAACCAAATCGCAGAAAATTTAATAATTCACAGAGGAATGAATAAGAGTGAGGCTTTAAAAGAGGCTTTAAAAATGTTAGAACTTGTTGGAATTCCTAATGCGGATAGAAGACTTAATCAATATCCACATGAATTTTCAGGTGGTATGAGGCAAAGAGTTATGATTGCTATAGCCCTTGCATGTAATCCAAGCATGATAATAGCTGACGAGCCAACCACAGCATTAGACGTTACAATACAAGCACAGATTATAGATATAATTAAAAGTCTTCAACAAAAGCTAGGAACATCGGTTATACTAATTACTCATGACCTTGGAGTGGTTGCTGACCTAGCTAACAGGATATTTGTTATGTACGCTGGCAAGGTAGTTGAAGGAGGGAATTCTGAGGAAATATTCTACAACCCTAAGCATCCTTATACTTGGGCATTACTTAAAGCAGTGCCAAGATTAGATCTTGAAAATAAGGAAAGATTAGTAGCTATTAAAGGCACACCACCTGACATGGTTTGTCCTCCAAAGGGCTGTGGATTTGCACAAAGATGTATATATTGTATGAAGATATGTTTAACAAAGGAACCTCCTACATACAAATTTGGAGGAGAACATAGGGCATCTTGTTGGCTTCATCATGAAATGGCTCCAAAGTTAAATCTACCTTTTGAAGTTGGTGGGGGTGAGTTACAATGACAGAAAACAAAAAAGATGTAGTATTAGAAGTTAAGAATTTAAAGAAATATTTTGATGTAGGAAAAAATGCAGTTTTAAAAGCAGTTGATGATGTGAGTTTTGTAATAAGAGAAGGTGAAACTTTAGGCCTTGTTGGGGAATCTGGCTGCGGGAAGACTACTTGTGGTAGAACTTGTATAGGAATGTACAATAAAACTTCCGGTAGTGTCCTATATAAGGGAAGGGATGTTCATAAAATACAGGGGGTTGAAAAGAAAGCATTTTACAAAGAAGTACAAACAATTTTTCAAGATCCATATGCATCATTAGATCCAAGAATGACAGTTGGAGACATAATAGCAGAGGGAATTGATATCCATAAGATTGCGGCTAATGGTAAAGATAGAACAGATAGAATTCAGAATCTTTTACAACTAGTTGGGCTTAATAAAGAACATAGTAATAGATTTGTTCATGAGTTCTCAGGTGGACAAAGACAAAGAATAGGGATAGCAAGAGCATTAGCTGTTGAACCTAAATTTATAATGTGCGATGAACCTATATCAGCCCTTGATGTTTCCATACAGGCGCAGGTTGTAAATCTTCTTATTAAACTTCAGAGAGAAATGGGACTTACTTATTTATTTATTGCCCATGATCTTTCAATGGTTAAACATATGTCTGACAGAGTAGCTGTTATGTATCTAGGTGTTATAGCTGAAATTACAGAGAGTGGAGAGCTTTATAAAAATCCTCTTCATCCATATACTAAAGCTCTTTTATCAGCAATTCCAATTCCTGACCCAAGACTTGAAAGAACAAGGGAAAAGATAATGCTTAAAGGTGAGGTTCCAAGCCCAATAAATCCTCCAATTGGATGTAGATTTAAGACAAGATGTAGCTATGCTACTTCCTTATGTAGTGAGCAAACACCACTTCTTAAAGAAGTAGCTCCAAATCATTTTGTAGCTTGCCATTTATATTAAAATGATTTGTTATTTTAATATAAATGTATAGGGGAGGATAACCATATGGACAAAATTTTAATTTTTATTAAGGATATTATTAAATCAATAATATTGGGATTAATAATATCTCTAATATTAATATTAATATCTATATTAGGAGCTATTTTAGTAAAACACGGTGGAACTAAAGTCACACTAGAAATTGTACGTAGTACATTATTCATTGTAGGAGGCCTTGGCTTAATTGTTTATTCTGGCTTTATATTAAAGAGAAACGCAAGAAGATCGCTTAGAAATGATAAGCAGTGGAAAGAAAGATTTCAGGTTATAAACTTTGTTAATGTATTACTTATTATAAATATCATGATTCTGGTTTCTGGAATTGTAATTGATAATATAAGATATTATCTGTAGGGTTAGCTTAAATATAATGATGGTATTATTTTAGTGACTATATGTTGTAAAAGTGCGTACTTACATTAAACTAATACAGTAGTATTATTATAACTAATGACAATAAAAATAAATGTTTGTTTTATGTAGGGCAAATAGGGTATTATACTGTTATTAAAAGGCTTTACAATGCGGTGTATTCAAAAAAATAAGTAAACGGAGGACTTTAAAATGAATGAAACTTTAAAAAACATAAGAAATAGAAGAAGCACAAGGGCGTTTTTACCAGAACAAGTTAATGGAGCACATGTGACAGATATAATAGATGCAGGTATTTATGCACCGAGTGCTAATAATACGCAGCCATGGCATTTTACGATAATACAAAGAAAAGATATTATAGACAGATTAAGTGATGCTTTTAAAGAAATTGCTAAAAAATCTGATAATGAATATATTAGAAGATTTGCTGATAATGAAAAATTTCATGTGTTTTACAATGCACCAACTGTAGTATTAGTTTCAGGAGACAAAAGTAACAACTCCGCCTCAGTTGATTGCGCAGTGGCAGTAGAAAATATGCTTATAGCAGCAGAAGCCTTAGAAATTGGTTCTTGTTGGATTGGTCTTATTGCACATCTATTAAATAGCGAAGAAGGTGCAGAGTTTGTTAAGGAGCTTGAAATACCAGAAGGATTTAGACAAATACATGCATTTTGCCTTGGATATAAAAAAATTGAGATAACTAATGCACCAGCGAGAAAAGAAAATACGGTAAATTATATAAAATAATGATATAAGGCATCTACAAAAAATCCATCAGACTAAATTAATTCTGATGGATTTTTGCATAGTAACAGGAAACTTCACAATTATAAGTAAAAATTATGAATTTTAGTGTTAATATAGATAATATAGTAGGGGATATATAGGATTTACTATTCTTATAAAACTAATAAATAACTAGTTATCTATTAGTTTTATAAAATAAGTCTTTACAAATGCGTAAAAACAATATATAATAAAGATGTTGTCGGACATGCTTCATTAGCTCAGCTGGTTAGAGTACCTGACTCTTAATCAGGGTGTCCAGGGTTCGATTCCCTGATGGAGCACCATAAAGAAACATCAAGATCTTGTGATCTTGATGTTTCTTTTTATATAGACTAATTTTAAAATATTAACATATAATACAATAAAATATAAATTATACAAGGGGGAAATTATGGGTTCATACACCGTGTTAATTACAGTAGGTATAGTTGTAGTATCATTAATTTTAATTGCTTATGGCATAGGGTTTACAAGCATAGGAACAGATGAGGTAGGGATTGTCGAGAAGTGGTGGAGTTTAAGCGGCTCAGTGCCGGCCGATAGTCTTATAGCACTAAAGGGAGAAGCAGGTTATCAACCAGAAGTACTAAGGGCTGGTGTTCACTTCAAAACGCCTTTCAAGTATAAGGTTAAGAAGGTAAGGCTCGTAACTATACCACAAGGTCAAATAGCTTATGTATTTTCAAGGTCAGGGGAAAGTTTAGGGGATGGTCAAACTTTAGGTAAGGTTATACCACAAAGTAAGTCATTTCAAGATGTTGTGGCATTTTTGAATAATGGTGGACAAAAAGGTCCACAGAGACATATTCTTCGTGAGGGTACTTATGCATTTAACTTGGCACAATTTATTATAATCACGAAAGACAAGGTACACTCTATATTTACGTCAAAAGATGAGACGGCACAAATAGAAACAATGCGAAGTGACTTAGCTAGAGAAGGTGGGTTTAATCCTGTAATTATATCAAGTTCAAAAACTACGGAGCAATACACTCAGCAGAATGATGGTAGTGAAATGGAATCCTCATATAATAAAGGAAGGAATAAGGACGGTAACCTTGATACTATAGGTATTGTAACTATCAATGAGGGGCCTACACCGGACAATGGAGCAATTATAGCACCTATTGTTGGTGAGAGTATAAATAATGAGTTCTATCACAATAACTTCCAAGAGCCAGAAAAGTTTTTAGCTGCAGATGGCAGAAAAGGTAAGCAGATGCAAGTACTTACGGATGGAGTTTACTTCATTAATAGAATGTTTGCAAGTGTTGATATAGTACCTAAAAGTATAATAGATATTGGTTATGTAGGGGTTGTGGTAAGTTATTTTGGTGATAAAGGGGAGGATGTTTCAGGTACGGGTTATTCTCATGGAGAACTTGTAGAGCAAGGCAAAAAAGGTATTTGGAGAGATTCCATGATGCCAGGAAAGTATGCATTTAATACTTATGCAGGTAAAGTTGTACCAGTTCCTACTACTAATGTAATATTAAAATGGATTACTGGTCAAAGTGGAGTGCACAAGTTAGATGATAATTTAAAAGAGATTAGTTTAATAACTAAGGATGCCTTCGAGCCTAATCTACCACTAACCGTAGTATTTAACATTGATTATAGAAAAGCATCATCAGTTATACAAAGGTTTGGGGATATTAAAATGCTTATTGAACAATCGCTTGACCCAATGATAGCTGGTTACTTCAAGAATATTGGGCAAACTAAGACTCTTATACAATTAGTTCAAGATAGAAGTGAAATTCAGAAGCAGGCATCAGATGAAATGAAAGAGAAGTTTAAACTATATGATTTAGAGCTACAAGAAGTATTAATTGGAACACCGGCAGCTTCTGCTAGTGATACAAGAATTGAAAAAATTCTTGCACAGCTAAGAGATAGACAAGTAGCTATGGAAGAGATTAAGACCAATGAAGCTAAACAAAAATCTGCTGAAAAGCAAAGAGAATTAAATGAAGCTCAGGCAAAAGCAACAGCACAGTCAGCTCTTACGCAATCAAGTATTGACATAGAGGTAGCGGATAATAAGGGTAAATCTGAATTGAGATTGGCAGAACAGTTAGCACTAAAAACGCAGAAACTTTCCGAAGCGGACAAATATAAGAGAACTCAAGAAGCTGATGCTGAAAGATATACTAGAGAAGCCCAGGCAGCGGCACAAGCCAAAACCATTGAATTAACTGCGGGGGCTAATGCTAAACAAGTGGAACTTGCGGCAAGAGCAGAATCATTCAAACTTGAAACGGTAGGTAAAGCAACAGCACTAAATATTAAAGCAGTTGCAGATGCTACTGCTGAGCAAGAAACAAAGGTAGGTATCGCAAAGGGGACAGCGGCAAGGGCTTTAGTTGAAGCATATGGCGGCCCAGATTTACAAGTTAGGCAAAGCGTTATGATAGCATTTGCAGAGGCGTTAAAAATAAGTAAATCTCCACTAGTACCACAAACCGTAATAATGGGTGGAGCTGATGGGAATACACCTAATGCAATGGAAGGTATAATGAGTATGGTGCTTGCAAATATGGCAAATGATAAAAGTGTAGTGATGCCTAAAGATATAGATAATGTAAATGCTAAAGATGTAATAAAACAATAAAGAAACTAATGTAAAAAAACCATCAGAATAAATTAATTTATTCTGATGGTTTTTTTATTTAACAACATCTAACCTATAAAGTTTTGTATTGCAAGAAAAGCCTTAATATCTATCTTCTCATTAGAACTGATTAAAATACTAGCTTCTTCCTTGGATAATAACATAACTTCAATATCCTCATCTGGTTCTAAATAATCTTTTGATATTTCGCCGGAGCAAGTACAATACACTAAGGCAGCAGACTCGTCTGTCATACCTGTAGATATATACGCCTTAGATTTGGTCTTATCATAATCAATTTGAATCAAATCAAGGCCGGTTTCTTCTTTTAGTTCGCGGCTTACAGTAGTTTTAAAATCCTCTCCACAATCTATAAGTCCAGCTGGGATTTCATAAACATAATTATTAAGAGGAACCCTAAATTGCTTTATAACCACTAATTTATTTTGAGCTACATGAGTAGCTACAATTATAACAGCGTCTATATTGTCCTCTGCGCCATTAAAATAGTTATTTTTTAATGTAGCTAAATCTTTTCTAGAAGCTATGGACCAATTTCTAGGTTCTCCACTTTTATTGGTATACTCTGCATTATAAAGTTTTAAATACTTTGTATCTGCTAGTGTTGTAATGTTTTTTATACTCATTATTTCATCTCCAGTAATACTTCATTTTATGCTATCTATATTTAGGTTACTCAAAATCCTCTGATTTTAAATTATTCACATAATCTAAAACGGCATCTAGTGATTTAGAGGAGTACATTGCGTCTACTCCGCCTTTATGATAATAAACCGAAAAGCGATCATTTTTGAAATAGAAAATGTGATAGCTTCTACTACCTACCTGTCTATGCCCTAAACAACTTTCGTCATCTATAATAAGCTCATTCAATATTTTATTTCCTACATTGACATCATTTATGACAGCTAAACTCAAATAACGAGGTTCAAAAGTAAATTCTTTCATTGTGTTCATTTTAATTCCTCCTTAATTAATGTATATAAATTAATAGTAGCACTTTGAATGAATAAAAACAAATAAAGGAAGAAGTAATCATTAAGAAATATATGAAATATTTTACCAATATTCAATAGAGAAGTTACAATTAATAGCTAAATGTTCAATTTAAATAAATTCGATTGATTTATATTAAATAGTATTATATACTGTTTGTAGTGGAATAAAAAAATTGTAAAAAAATCGTATATGATGAAATAAGTTATACTTTTATGCTTGTTTTGTGATCAAATCAATCAAGTTAAAACTTATATTTACGTTATTTATTTTTTGTAACTTACGGTGTAATCGTTATATATTTATTTTTTATAACTTGCAATGTAATCGTTATACATACAAAGAAATGAAAAAATTTTAATGATTTATGCAATGTGAAATTATATTAGAAATCTAATAGCTAATCAAAGAAAACTTTCAAGGAAATATGGAAGTTTAAAATGACACACTAATGTGTATGATCAAAAATTACATAAGAAAAATTAACTCTTTATCAAAATTTAAGACATAATTTTTATTTTGAAATTTTGTTGAAGTTTTAAAAAAATATCGAAAGGGGGAGCTACTCTCAAATTATTCAACAGTAATTATTAACGTACGAAAATTTAATTTATAATTGTATATATATTAAAAAAACTGCGTAAATGAAATTATTAATTTATTAGTGAATATATTTGACCATATTTTGAGTAGCATATATGTTTAATGAGTTTATTAAAACTATCACCAGTATTTTTAATGGCGGGATTGATGATGTCCAGAATGGATGCATTAATTGCAGCTCCAATTTCAGTAATTTATGCAGCTATAATAGCGGCAATAACTTGTAAGTTCAAATTTAATGATATTGTTGATTCTGCTGTTGAGAACGTAAAAGAAATGCAATTAGTTTTTTTTATACTAATGCTAGCATATGCACTAGCAGAAGCGTTTATGTCAACAGGTGTTGGAGCTGCGATAATTAATTTAGCACTTACGCTTGGAATAACGGGTAGAACAGTAGCGCTTACAGGCCTTTCAGTAACAGCTGTTCTGTCAATTGCAACAGGATCTTCATGGGGAACATTTGCAGCTTGTGCTCCAATTTTCCTATGGCTAAATCATATAACAGGTGGAAATATAATGCTTACTACAGCTGCTATTGCAGGAGGAGCTTGCTTTGGAGATAATATAGGACTTATTTCAGATACAACTGTTGTAAGTTCTGGTATTCAAAGTGTTGATGTCACTGATAGAATAAAACATCAAGGTGTATGGGCTCTTATAACGTTAGTAATAACGGCAGGTATTTTCTACTTTGTAAGTGTGTCAATGAACCTTCCAACTATAGTTGGAAGTTCATCCCAAGCAATAGATCAAATCCCAGAAAGTGTGTGGAAATCCCTTGAAGTAGCTAAACCATCAGCAGTAGTACTATTAAATCAAGTTAAAACCGGAGTTCCAGTTTACATGATTATTCCACTATTGGTAGTACTTGTAGTTGCGGTAAAGGGAATGCCAACACTTGCTTGTTTAGGACTTGGAATAATAACATCGTTAATCCTTGGATTAACAGCTGGAACAATAACAGACATACCTCAATTTTTAGAATTAATGAAAAAAGGGTTCGCAGATGCAGGTTCATGGGTTATAGTAATGATGATGTGGATTGGAGCTTTTGCAGGTATAATGGGTAAAATAAATGCATTTGCACCATTGTCAAGATTGGTTTCAAAAATGTCATGCAACGTAAAACAACTTATGTTTTGGAACGGTATGCTTTCAATTCTTGGGAATGCAGCATTAGCAGATGAAATGGCTCAAATCGTAACAGTTGGACCAATAATTAAAAATCTTCTTGAAGACAACGTGGAAGGTAGTGAAGAAGACTTATATACGCTACGGCTTAGAAATGCTACTTTTGGAAGTTCTCTTGGAGTATTTGGATCTCAGCTTATTCCATGGCACGTATATATCGGATTTTATGTAGGGATAGCCTCTGCAGTTTATCCATTATACAAATTTGCTCCAATTGATATAATAAAATATAACTTTATGGCTATGGTAGCAGTATTTTCATTATTAGTTCTTACAATAACAGGTTGGGATAGATTTATACCCCATTTCAAATTGCCAAGGGAACCTGATGTAAGATTAAAGAAAAATGTAGAAGAGGAAGTAAAAGAAGAACGTTCTGCATAAAAGTAAATAAACATATCTTTATAAAAAGCTCACTGAAAAGTGAGCTTCTTTTTTATTGTAAAATTTTAATCTTATAGTTATTTTTTGATTATTTCTAAGTTAAATTTAGGATATACAATAATTGATGCATTGAATGTTGTAAATAAAACATACTACTTATAACATAAAAAATTATAATATTACAAATTTTATAGTTAAGGGGGAATCAAATGAAGAGGTTCACAAAAATAACTTCTATATTGGTAGCAATTGGATTATTATTTAATAGCTTCAGTAGTGTTGTACTAGGTGCGCAAGTTGCGCAAACGAAGCAGGCACAATTAAATAATTCATTGTCAGTAGGAAAAAGTATATCAGGCTTTATGTTAGAGTCTAAAAAATGGCTTCCCGATGTACACTCAACTGCCATAATATTTAAGCATATTAAAAGTGGGGCTAAACTGATTTATTTACAGAATGAGGATGAAAACAAAGTATTTTCAATAAGTTTCCGTACTCCAGTGAATGATAATACTGGTGTTAACCACATTATTGAGCATTCAGTTTTATGCGGTTCAAAGAAGTATCCTGTTAAAGACCCATTTTTAATTATGACTAAGCAATCACTAAGTACATTTATAAATGCGTTTACAGGACCGGATTTTACAATGTATCCAGTAGCAAGTAAGAATGAAAAGGATTTTGACAATTTGATGGGTGTATACATGGATGCAGTGTTTTATCCAAATATATCTAAAAATCCTAAAATACTTAAACAAGAAGGGTGGCATTACGAGGTTAATAGTAAGACAGGAGAGTTACATTATAATGGAATAGTATACAATGAAATGAAAGGGAATAACTCTTCTCCAGAGGTAATATTATCTAATACTATTAATCAATCGCTTTTTAATGAAAATTCATACAGTTTTGAATCGGGAGGTAAGCCAGATAATATTCCTGACCTAACCTACGACAAATTTATCGAAACATATAAAAAATATTATGTTCCATCAAATAGCTCTATATATTTATATGGAAAATTGGATATTGAACATACATTGAAATTTATGAATGATAATTATCTAAGTAAACTTAAAAAAACAACAGTGGATAGTAAAATTAAATTACAGAAACCTTATGAAAATGAAAAAAAGGTTGAAAAAACAGCTTTATATCCTGTGGCTAAAGGTGTAGGTACAGCAGATATGACGTACTTATCATCTAATTATATGATCGATAAGGTAACAGATGTAGAAAATATTTTAGGTTTTCAAATATTGCAAGAGATTCTTTTGAATACTAAAACTTCACCTCTAAGGAAATCATTATTAAATAATGGGATTGGAGGGGATGTCTATGCAAGTTTTAACCCCTCAACTAAGCAACCAACTTTCAGTATAATTGCTACCAATGCAAATGAATCAGAGAAATATAAATTTAAAGGTCTTGTTGATGATTCCTTAAAACAAGTGGTAAAAGAGGGGTTTGATAAAGAATTAGTAAATTCAGTATTCAGTGCTGTAGAACTAAGTTTGCGTACTCAAAATTCGGATGCTAACAGAGGTATGAATTATATGTCTTCAGCTTTAAATTGCTGGAATTATGATGTGAGCCCTACAGAATATCTAGAGATTACCCCAGCACTTAATAAAATAAAATCTAAAATATCCGATGGGTATTTTGAAAAGTTAGTACAAAAATATTTATTGGATAATAAAAATAATTCATTAGTTGTTTTAAAACCTTCTAGTGGATTAAATGAAATAAAAGAAGAAATGGTAAAAAAGAAACTTTCAGAGTATAAAAAATCACTATCGCAAATTGAATTAGCTACAATTAAAAAAGACGCAGAAGAATTAAAAAAATGGCAGGGAACATCAGATTCAAAAGAAAAATTATCGAAAATACCAACACTTACTCTTAAGGATTTAAATTTAAAATCGGAAGAAATTCCAACAATAGAAAAACTAGAAGGAGGTATAAAAGTATTAAGTCATCCTATGTTCACTGATGGAATTACTTATTCTAATTTATATTTTGACAGTTCAAAGGTTCCTCAAAACAAAGTATTATATTTGAAATTACTTGCGAGCGTTTTAGGTAATGTTAGTACTGAAAAATATAATATTATGCAACTTTCAAATAAAATGATGAAGTATACCGGGGGAATTGCCTTTAATTCAACATCATTTAAAAATAATACTGATAGTAATAAATACTCTCCTAAAATGAGTGTTTCAGTAAATTCTATTAATAATGCATTACCAAATTCTTTGGAACTATTAGATGAAATAATGAATCATAGTAAGTTTGATGATAAGGAACGGATGAAAGATTTAATTAAAAAAATAAGAGTAAATTATGAATCTATGTTTGTTAATGAAGGTAACCGAATTGCAATAAAACGTGCATTGTCCTATTTATCATATAGTGGTAAGTATACTGATTTGGATTATTTGCCTTACTATGATTTTATTTGTGATTTGGATGATAACTTTGATGTGAAATTTGAAGAAACGGTAAAAAATTTAAATGATGTTAAAGATATTGTATTTAACAAAGAGGACTTGGTTGTAAGTTACACTGGAGATGAAAAAAATTATGAAGACTTTGTTGTTAGTCTTAATAAATTAGGAGAAAGAATTAAGGATAAAAAATTTCCTAAGCAGAAATATGAGTTTGATTTTTCGAAAAAGAATGAGGCTTTTGTAATTCCATCTCAAGTGCAATATGTGGTTAAGGCTGGTTGTTTTAAAAAAGCAGGGTACAACTATAATGGACATATGAAGGTTCTTGAAAATATTTTAAATAGTGATTATTTATGGCAGGAAGTTAGAGTGAAAGGCGGTGCATACGGTGGGGCTATGAGTTTTACAAAGGACGAGGTATTGTTCTATTCTTACCGCGATCCAAATTTAAAGGAGACATTAAACACATTTGATGATGCTTTAAAATTTTTAAAAAACTTTAAAGCAAGTGAAAAGGATATGACTAATTATATAATAGGAACGATAGGAAGTATGGATTCTTTAGCAGGGCCATCTTCTAAAGGTCTAATGGGGGACAATATGTATTTTACAGGAACTACTCAAGCTGATATTCAAAAGCTACGTGATGAAGTGTTATCGACTACCGCGGGTGACATAAGAAACTTCGCGGATCTGTTGGATACTATAAAAAAACAGAAATTACACTGCGTTGTTGGTAGTGAAACTAAAGTAAATCAAAATAAAGATTTATTCGATAGGATTATAGTACCTATTAAGAAGGCTAAACATTAATATTTCAGCTCCGCAGCGGATGATTAAATATGCTTTAAATTGCAGTATACATTTAGAAAAGAACATAAAGCGCAAGTTTTATGTTCTTTCTGTGTTTATGGTATAATTAAAAGATTATAAAACTTAAGAACTAGGGAGAAAATATGTTGAAAGAAGATATGATATTACAAATATTTAATGAAGGAACCAGTGGTAAAAATCATGCCAGTGGGCAAAGGGTCCTTAATAATGATTTGGTTTCTTCTATAAATATTACAAATGAAGATAAATTAATATGTATAGATGGCAATGTGATTTCAGAGAAACTTTTTAATGAATATCACACGAAAATTGAGATGGATGCAGTTCGGAGAAGTATTTTTACTACATTCTGTAGCTGTTCTAATTTTGAAAGCAATGAGTTTAAAAAAGAAAATTATTGTTGCAAACATTTAGTAGCAACATTTTATAAAGCATTAGAGGATTTATCAAGTCACCCACTTTTAAGGGAAGATGATGTTATGAATCCAAGTACATTTAAAAATAGTAGTAATGTACTATCTATGCTTTTGGGCGATGAAAGACATAAAGAAGAAATTAAAATAGAGGTGTACATAAATAAAAATCAGTGGACTAGCGACCTTACAGCTGAGTTTAAAATAGGGTTAAGTTCTATGAGTGCAAGTAATCTTTATGTTTTAAAGGATATCAATCACTTTTTATTAGGGTATTATAATAATATTCCTATAAACTATAGCAAAAATTTTACTTTTAATATGGAAAATCAAAAAATGTCCACAAAGGATAAAAGGATTATTGATTTTATTGAAATGTTAAAGACGATTGAGGGAACTCGAAGGTACGTTAACAGACGTGAAGACCGGTATGTAGATGGAAAAAACATAAATATTCCTAAATATCTAACCAGGGAATTTTTCGAAATTATAATTAAGCATAGAGTCTATTTAAATGATGGCTTTTTTTATAGACCTGTGGATACAGAAATTTTATATGAGGCTCCACCCCTAGATTTTGATTTGAAAATAATAAAGGATAATTATGTGCTCAAATCTTCAAGTGGAATGCCAGCATCTTTAGGATCTAATAATGATGTTTTTTTGTATGGTACCAATATATATCTTCCAGATTATGAGTTTTGTTATAAGATAAGTCCGTACCTTCAAGTTTTTAATGAGGCAAAGGTCGTAACTATGACAAACCTCGAGGAGGAAAACATATTAAGGCGGCTAATTCCAGATCTTAATTTATTGTCACCGAATGTTGTCTTATCTAAGACTATAAAAGATAAAATAGTAATGTGTAAAAGTCAGTTTAATTTCTACTTTAATCAGGAGGGGAAAGATATTACTCTAACATTAAAGGTGAAGTATGGAAATTTTGAGTTTAATATCTTTGAGGATTGCGCAGAAAAAATAATATATAGGGATTCTAAAGAGGAAGCCCAAGTTACTTCGGTTTTAAAAGTCTTAGGTTTTCAGGAAATAAAAAATAAGTTTTATTTTTCAAAGGGAGAGGACTATATATTCAAATTTTTTAAAAGTGATATTGCGAGACTTCAAGAAATAGGGGAAGTATATTACTCCGAAAACTTTAAAGGTATAAAATCATTAGGTGCTAAGGGTATTAGTGGAGATATTAAAAGCGGAAAGTATAATTATTTTGAAATGGATTTCAAAATAGGGGATATTGAGCCACGAGAAACTACAAATATACTAAGAGCTTTTAGAAATAATCTTAAGTATTATAAGCTGAAAAATGGTGAATATCTCGATTTGGAGGAATTAGAGCTTAATAAATTCTTAAAGCTTTTAGATGTGATTACATCATCTGATAGTTACAATAATCATATTGAAATATCTAATAGTAAAGGCATTTTCCTAGATGGTTATTTAAAGGAAAATAACATTAGATATATAAAAGGAAAAAAAGAATTAAAAGAAGTAAGAGATAAGATTAAGGACATTGAGAAATTGAATTTTAAAGAACCAGTTGATTTCAAGGGGAAATTAAGAGAGTATCAAAAAATCGGATATAATTGGTTTAAAACCTTAGATTATTTAGGGTTTGGTGGAATTTTAGGAGACGAAATGGGTCTTGGTAAAACCATTCAAGCTATTACTTTTATATTAGCGAGTAAGGGGAGTAAGACTTTAATTGTAGCGCCTACATCCCTAATATATAACTGGATAAGTGAACTTGAAAAGTTTGCACCTAGGTTAAAGGTTGCTGCGGTTAATGGGTTAAAGGATGCGAGAGAAGAAATAATAAATAGTATAGCAAATTATGATGTGATTATAACTACCTATAATCTATTAAAGAGGGACTTGGAAAGCTACAAACCATTAGAGTTTGATTGTTGCATACTAGATGAAGCTCAGAACATTAAAAATCCAAACTCTCAAAATGCAATAGCTGTGAAGGAGATAGGGGCGAAGACAAGATTTGCACTATCAGGCACGCCGATAGAAAATTCTCTTATGGATTTGTGGTCTATATTTGATTTTATAATGCCAGGATACCTATATGATCAAAAGAGATTTAGCGTGAGATATCATAAAAAGCTTAAGGAAAGTCCGGAGATATTAGAAGATTTAAATAGGCTTATAAAACCTTTTATTTTAAGGCGTCGAAAAAAAGATGTTTTAAAGGAATTACCTGATAAAATAGAAAAAACGCTTTTGGTAAATTTAGAGCAGGAACAAAAGAAGGTTTATAAAACCTATGCAAACCATGCAATGGAACTTATTGAAAAGAAGGTAAAAAATGATGAGTTTAAAAATAGTAAAATAGAGATACTTTCGTATATTACAAAGTTAAGACAAATATGTTTAGATCCTACAGTACTCATGAATGATTATAGTGGTGGTAGCGCAAAAATAGAAGCTTTAGTGGAACAACTTCATAAGAGTATAGATGAGGGACATAGAGTAATTGTTTTCTCCCAATTTACTTCTGTTCTTAAGAATATACAAAAAAGACTTATAGTGGAGGGAATATCTTTTAGTTACTTAGATGGATCGGTGACTTCAGAGAAGAGAATGAATTTGGTAAAAGATTTCAATGATGGCGAAAACTCTGTGTTTTTAATAAGCTTAAAGGCTGGAGGCACAGGCCTAAATTTAACTTCAGCAGATGTAGTAATTCACTTTGATCCTTGGTGGAATCCAGCAGTAGAAGAGCAGGCCACAGATAGAGCTCATAGAATAGGTCAAAAGAATGTGGTGAGTGTTATAAAAATTATAGCTAAGGGCACTATTGAGGAAAAAATTCTGTCACTTCAAGAAGAGAAGAAAAAGCTTATATCAGAGCTTATGGGGGATGAACTATCCGGAGGCAAAGGCTTTGCAGCAATGAGCGAGGAAGATATATTTGGATTATTTGAAATGAAGGAATAAAACTTGCATGGAAATCCTTTTTATTGTAAAGTTGAGTAATAATACTATATAAAATTTATGAGGTATTTTATGAAAAATAAGATTAAGGACATTTTGCTTATTATCAAGTATATACTATTTACCGCAATTTTTTTAATAACTGCACTTTATAACGCTCAAAATCAATTGTTAATTATTACTTTAACTTTTTTATTTTTAACATCTTACACAATTAGAGTATTTTTCATATATGATAGTGAAAATCATAAAAATCTAAGTTGTTTTTCTTTAGCAATAGATTATATATTCATATTTATACTTAATATATATGATAGCTCTCATCTATCTTTATGCTTATATTATTTTATGTTGGAAGATATTGTTCTAAATTTCAAAGTAGCAGTTGGTATAGTTGTTTCAATTTTTTCCTTTGTACTTTACTGCGTAACTTTAAGTATTATGGTGAATTTTGAATTTACAAGAATCATCGTGAAAATACTTTTAAGTCTATCAGTTTTTTCTATGATTTATTTAATGTTTTTCCTTGTGAGATATTTATTAAAGCAAGCAGAAATAATTGAAGTCTCTTTAAATAAAATAACGATGGAGAAATTAGAAAAAGAATACATATATATGAATTTAAAGGATGCATATGAAAAGTTAGAGATGATGACTGTTATTAAAGAAAGAAATAAGATCGCACGGGAAATTCATGATACAGTGGGACATACATTAACAACCGTACTAGTCGAAATAGAGGCTAGCAAAAGACTGATGAAGGTAAATTCGAATTTATCACTAGAAAAACTTCACCTAGCACAAAGTCAAGTGAGAAAGGGTCTTAATGATATTCGTGCATCTGTGCGGGTGCTTGAAAAAGGTGACGAATTACTGGAGTTTTATCCTTCTTTAGATACGATAATAAAGGATACCCAGCTACATTCAGGAGTGGTAATTAAAACTGAAATAGACCCTTCATTAAATTTAACTAAAGAAGCGAAAAATGTAATTTTATCTTCTCTACTAGAGGGGCTGACAAATGGGATTCGTCATGGTAAAAGTACTGCTTTTTTGTTTAAACTTATAAAAAAGGAGGATAAAGTATGTTTTTCTCTTGAAGATAATGGAGAAGGTGCAGGTATATTAAACTACGGATTTGGGCTTCGGGCTATGAGAGATAGAGTTTACGACTTAGAAGGAAGCTTTGACATTAACTCTGATGTGCAAGAGGGATTAGAACTTCTCATTACGCTTTCTTATTCTAAAGCCTGCGTGCAATAACTTTTAGGAAAATATAATAATATTGAATGCTTTATTTTAGGGAGGCTTTTATGGACAAGATAAGGGTGTTAATTGCAGATGATCAAACCCTTATGAGGGATGGACTTAAGACAATACTTGAACTAGAGGAAAATATAGAAGTAGTGGCCCTTGCAAAGGATGGGGTGGAGGCATTAGAATTATGCTCTGAAACTAAACCTCAGGTGGTGCTAATGGATATAAGAATGCCAAATATGGATGGAGTACAATGCACCAAATTAATAAAGGAAAAATTCCCTAATATAGTGATACTCATTCTTACCACCTTTGATGATGAAGAATTCATAGTTAAAGCTTTAAGCAATGGTGCCTCTGGTTATATTTTGAAGGACATAGAGGGGGATGGACTTATAAAATCAGTGAAGGATGCTTACAAGGGTGCTTTTATATTGCCTTCTAAAATTGCTATAGTGCTTGCTGGTAAAATAGTCAAACAGTACAGTAATGACAATCAAAAAAATAATGAAAATAGTGAAGCTAATTTATTAAATTCTTTTGGGCTTTCAGAAAAAGAAACTGAAATTGCAAAAATGCTAGCTCAGGGTTTTACCAATAAGCAAATTGCATCTTCACTATACATATCTGGTGGAACAGTAAAAAACTATGTAAGTAATCTGTATAGTAAAATAGGCATTTCTGATAGAACATCAGCGGCAATATATATTAAGGATTTGCTTTTGGAATAGATATACATTAAAAAAGTAACCCTGGTCACTTTATTTTGTGACCAGGGTTACTTTTATATTACTCCTAAAATTGGTAGTATTTTATTAAAGAAATTATAAATTTTAGTTTTGAAAGGAGTTAGTAAAATGAAACCTTTATCAGCTTTAAGTTATTGCAAAAATAACAAGAAAAAACTTATTACTTCTACCATATCAATATTAGTGGCTGTTTCATTTTTATATATTTTTCAGACATTTGTAAAGTCTATAGGGGACTCACTGCAAGATCTAAAAGTAAACCCATATAAAAATCATATGACGGTGCAAAGTATTGGAAAGGACAAACCAATACCAAAAAGTATCATGAGTATCATTAAAGACAACTCTAATGTAGAAAACATAATTTCATTTGTTTCATATGAAACAGTCTATACTATACCTGGAGCTAGCACTAGTGCTTTTATTTTAGGTATAAGACCTGAAAATATAGAGTATGTTATGAAAAAAAACAACATTACATTAAAGGAGGGAAGGCTACCACTAGAAAATCATAAAGAAGTGGCACTAGATTATAGAGTATCAAAAAATAAAAATGTTGTGATTGGAGATAAAATTGGAAATTCTATTGAAAAAAATGATGCCTTAAATGGTGAGTATACAGTGGTAGGAATAGTTAAAGGCGACGGGTTTTTATCATTTATGCCTTATAACACTGATGTAGCAACAACAAATACCAATGATGCAATTACAGCGGAAAAATCCATATTAGTTTTTCCAAAGAATAACAAAATAAAAGAGGTGGATAAACTACTACTAAGTTTCCCTAAAAAAGGGGTAGCAGTGATGACTTTAAGTGGAATGATTAAACTTTATAATAAAGGAGCATCTATAATGCGTACATTAGATATGATTTGTATACTTGCGATTATTGTAATGGTTATTTCCACTGGAAGCTCTAAATATGTAGAGTTTTTTAGTAGAAAACAGGAACTTGGTATTTTAAATGCCATGGGGTATACCAAGGTGGAATTAATGAAGAAGGTATTTTGGGAAGTATTTATTGTAAATCTACTAGGATTTACTCTAGGGATAATAGTTGGATGGTTGTCTTCTGTATTAATTAATAATGGAGCATTTGGAGCCGTTGGTGGGGTTTCAGTACACTATTCTTCAAAAGCATTTTTAATGGCGCTTTATATACCACTATTTACAACGCTATTTACATTAATACCAGTAAACAGAATGATAAGTAAGCTAGATCCTATAGTTATGATTGAAGGAATATAAAAAGGAGTGAATTATTATGTTATTTAAAGTGGAAAATCTAAATTTAATATATGATATTGGAAAAGAGGTTCAGACATATGCTTTAAGAAATATTAATCTTTCATTGGAAGGAAATAGATTAATAGGCATAATGGGACCATCTGGTAGTGGTAAAAGTTCATTGCTATATTCCTTAGCAGGACTAAAAATCCCATCATCGGGAACCATAAGTTACAATAATGTGAAATTTAATGAATTATCTATTTCTAAAAGTACAGGGCTTAGGCGTAAAGATTTTGGGTTCATTTTTCAAAGACATTTTCTTATAGATTATATGACAATAGTAGATAACGTATTAACACCAATAAATGATAATAGTACTCCTGCAAAAGAAAAGGCGTTGGGTTTATTAAAAAAGCTTGGCATTGAGCATTTGGCCAATAAAAGGCCTCATCAATTATCCGGTGGGCAAAGACAAAAGGCTGCAATTGCTAGAGCACTTATAAATGACCCTAAAGTAATTTTTGGTGATGAGATTACTGCATCCTTAGACCATGCCAGTGCAATGGAAGTAATGAAGATATTGGACGAATATAAAAATAATGCCTTAGTTATAGTTGTAACACATGATGCTTCCATACTTGAAAATGCAGACGATATAATTAATATATGGGATGGCGCTGTTACCTCAATTAAAAAAAGAGGAATGGAGGGATATAATGAATCCGCTATCACCCTTTAAGTATATTAAAAATAATACTTCTAAAATATTGCCAATACTAATGTCTATAATGGTAGGTGTCTTACTAATTTATTTTTATTCACTAATAAATAAAAGTGCTACTGAGCTAACAAAGATAACAGCTACCAATATTTTCAGTAAATACACAACAGTAGCTAGCAATAGCGAAGAGCCTATTTCCAAAGATTACTTAGACAAAATAACTAATGATAATAATGTAGATTATATTGTACCATTAATTGGTGAGTATGGTTTTCTTCAATATAGTGGATTTTTGGGTGGAATGTCTATTGATGTGATAAATTTTTATGAAAAAGATATATCAAGGATTATTACTACCCTTGATATGAAACTAATTCAAGGTAGACTTCCACGGACCAATAAGAATGAAATCATTATCCCTAAAAAATATGCTCTGCAAAACGAATTAAAAACAGGAGATTATATTGGCTCAGAGGTATCCGATAGCTACGGAATAGAAGGTAAATTTAAAGTGTCAGGAATTACAGATGGTCCAGTAATGCTTGCAGTAGTCAGCGATAATAAGGATAATGTTCCGAGAAGTGCAGTAATGAAGAACTCTATAGTGTTTCATGTTAAAAATATAAAAGATAAAAATTTAATTAACTATTTATCTAAAGACACACCTAAAAATATTTTGATTAGGGATTATTACAGTGTTTCAAAGCAATATGATGAAATTCTTAAACCAATGAATAGTTTATCATTTATGCTTAATATGATAATAATAGTAGTGCTATTTATATCACTTGGAAATTTGAATTACATTAACTTCCTTAATAGAAAATACGAATTTGGAGTATTATTAGCTATAGGTTATAAAAAAAGTACACTTTATTTTAAACTTTGGAAGGAAAATTTTACGGTATGTTTACTGGGATATATATGTGGAATACTATTAACTACGTTTATAACTTTTATTTTGAATTTAACTGTACTTTATCCAACTGGTAAATTTATTCCTTTATGGAGTATTTCTGGTGCAAAGGTAGCGCTGTTTATACCAATAATTGTATCGTTTTTAAGTTTAATTGCACCTATTAAGGAACTTCGAAAAACCGACCCAATTGATGTAATTGGAGGTTAAGGTATATTAAAGTAAATAATTATGTATGACAAAATTACGAATAATGTAATTAACTAATGCTCACAATAAACAGAGGTGAGATTATGGCTTTAAATAATGATGTAAAAGAAATGAACAAATTTTTAAAGGGCATACACATGGGAGGTACTACTTTTAAGGATTATCTCCGTAAAGCTAAAGGGCAAGAGCTCAAAAATGAACTAGTTCAAATTATAGAATCATTTAAAAGACATGAAGAGGCAATTACCAATAGGATAGAAAAGTTAGGTGGTAATGCTGCCGATACTCTTGGGGTAATGGGCACTATGGCGGATTTTTTTGAGAAAATTAAACTTATACCCGTAAACACTGATTTGGAAGTGTGTGAGCATGCAATAGATGCTATGGAAATGGGAATAAAGCAAGGCAAAAAGTTTATAGAGCAGAATAAGGATTTGGATGCTAGTCTAATGAGCGAAGTAAAAGCTGTTGTAGCCGATTATGACAATCATTTAAGAAAAATACAAGAAGCAATGAGAATATGTAAATAGTAAAGTGCTCTCACATATAAGGTGGGAGCATTTTATTATTAAGCGACATTACAACAGCGAAGGAGATGATTTAATACCTATGTACATATTTTTTAATACGGTATAATGGCATTTATACCATTCATTTTCAGGTTCCAGTTCATATGCTTTTGCTGCATATTTTAAGGCTATTATTCGATTTTCCATAGCCATACATACTTTTGATTTTCCAAAATATGCAACACTTCTAGTGATATCAACTTCAATGGCTTTATTATATATTACAAGAGCCTCTTTACCCTTATGTAGAGAGAGTAGTGCACTTCCTTTACCACATAGTGCATCATAAAAATCAGGACTTAGTTTTAGGGATTCATCAAAACATTCTAAAGCTTTTTCAAAATCGTTAATAATAGCTAAAAATTCTGCTTTTTTTAAATATATGTTTGTATTTTGTTTATCGGCCTCAAGAAGTTTTTCACAATAGTAAATACATTTATCAAAGTCACCAGTTAAATCGTTTATATCAATTAACTTCCAGTAGCCCTTTGGGTCACCAGGGACTAACTGTAAATATTTATTTATGCATTTTTCAGCTTCGTAAGCTTCGTACATTTCAATATAAGCTTGAGCTTTGACAAAATAAGCCTGCGCATATTCATTGTTGAGGAAAATGGCTTTATTAAAATTTTTGAATGCTTTTTCAATTTTCCCATCATTGAAAAGCCCCTTGCCTCTTTCTATATATTCTTTAATTAGGGTTTCATCATCGCTTAAATGGATACTAGTTTTCATTAACATGCTCCTTTCAATTGCAATCACACATTAAAATTATTGACATAAAAGAAAACGGTATACATGTGACTGGAATGAAATAAATGTTTTTATCTTAAATGATAATATTTACAAACATAAAAGGGTATAGTATTCTGTAAATAAAGGTACTATTGAAAAAATACAAGAAGTATTAGAATGGAGGATTTTTTATGATAATAGACTGGCTTAAAGGCTTTGATCCCGTAGTTCAGGCTCTTTTTGCAACATTATTTACTTGGGGTGTAACTGCTTTAGGAGCGTCTTTAGTATTTTTCTTTAAAAATATAAGCAGAAAGGTGCTAAATGGTATGCTTGGGTTTGCAGCAGGAGTTATGATTGCTGCCAGCTTTTGGTCATTGCTAGCTCCTGCTATAGAGATGGCAGAACAAACAAGTACACCATCGTGGATTCCTGCAGCAGTAGGGTTCCTCGCAGGTGGGGGTTTCCTTTTGGCAGTGGATAAAATTTTACCACATCTACATCTTAATCAACCAATAGAACAGGCGGAAGGGATTAAAACTAGTTGGCAAAGAAGTATTTTATTGGTACTTGCAATAACGCTACATAACATACCAGAAGGACTTGCGGTTGGGGTTGCATTTGGAGCAGTAGCAGCTAATATTCCTTCAGCTTCATTAGCAGGAGCTGTTGCACTGGCAGTTGGTATTGGTATTCAAAACTTTCCAGAAGGGGCTGCCGTTTCTATACCATTAAGACGAGAGGGTTTCTCTAGGTTTAAAAGCTTTATGTACGGTCAGGCGTCAGGGATAGTTGAACCTATAGCAGGAGTGATAGGTGCATTTGCAGTAATAGCTATGAAACCTATTCTTCCCTATGCACTATCCTTTGCAGCAGGTGCTATGATTTTCGTAGTTGTTGAAGAACTAATACCTGAATCACAACAGGATTCAAAAACAGATATTTCAACTATAGGTGCTATGGTAGGGTTTGTAATTATGATGATATTGGATGTAGCTTTGGGATAATGTAAAAATATGATAAAAATATGCTGATATATAAATATCATTTAAATAAAGGCGGCGCTATGGAAAAGTTTAGTGGTAATCTAAATTTTCTAAAAAAACTAGGTGTTATTTTTAGTATATCAATTTTAAATGTCAGAAATAAACGAATTTATAGATAAGATTAAGATTAAATTAGGAGTTATTAATTTTGTTCATTTTGTAATTACTAATTACGACATAATACCCATATTTCATCTTGTTATATTTTTATCACATGTGATATACTGATTTTGTTAAGTAATGTAACATGCTAATTAAAAAATAAGGGGGAGATTCGTATGAAAATTAAAGCAATAATACTATCACTAGCTGTAGGTGCTACTTTATTAGTAGGATGTGGCGCTAAAGAAGAAGCAAAAAAAGAACCAACATCAACTGAGGTAGCAACAAAAGAACCAGCAAAAACTGATGTAGTAACAACAGCTTCAATAGTAGATACTCAGGCAGCATTTGAAAATGCAATAAGCAGTAAAGGTACATGGATTATTGCAACGCTTAAGGATTTAACTGTTGATAAAGAGCTTGTAGTTGAAGGTGATTTTAAAAACACTAAAGATCCAGCAGTTGCACAACGTAAAATAGGTTTATACACACAAGATGATAAACATGTAGTAACAGCTAGATTCACTTTAACTGCTCCAAAATTAACTTTTAGTAGTCCTGCAGGAAGCATAGAACATGGAACTTTCAAAGGTGACCTTTATGTAACAGCAAGCAACTTTCAGTTAAAAGATGCTACAGTAGACGGAAATGTATATTTTACTACAGATGAAGCTAAATCTACATTTAAAATGGATGATAAAAGTAAAGTAACTGGAGTTCAAGAATTAAAAAAATAAAGTATAAAGTATAATTTGTACTTTTAAAAGTACTCAAATTGAAGGCAGATATCCATTAGCAAAACTAATGGGCATCTGCTTTTTTTTAATACAATCTACACTTTATTTTAGAATATTTATAAAACTCTTCTTATTATAATTAATGTCTGCTATAATTAATTGGTTTGTATAAAAAGTTAACAAAAATATGTTTAAATAGAAAGGTAAATAAAAATGATAAAGTTTAAAGAGCTAGGACTTAGCGACGATATACTAAATACGATTAAAATTCAAGGAATTACTGAGCCAACGCCTATACAAGAGCAAAGTATTAGGCTAATAAAAGACGGTAAGGATGTTATAGCAGAGGCACAAACAGGCACCGGAAAAACACTTGCGTTTCTACTGCCAATGTTTGATAATATGTCAAATGATATAAATACGATTCAAGGATTAATAGTGACTCCTACAAGAGAACTTGCAATACAGATAACTAGTGAAGCTAAAAAGCTTGCAGAAGGTAAAAATTTAAATATTTTGGCAGCGTATGGTGGCAAGGACATAGGTGCACAGCTGAAAAAATTAAAAGGAAATATTCATTTAGTAATAGCAACACCAGGAAGATTACTAGACCATCTTAGTCGAGGTACGGTAAGGCTTGATAACCTTAAAACCATAGTATTAGATGAGGCGGATCAAATGCTTCTTATGGGATTTAAAAATGATGTGGAGTCTATCTTAGAAAAAACACCAAAAAACAGGCAGACGCTATGTTTTTCAGCAACTATGAGCTCTGATGTGAAAAAAATGGCTTATAAGTATATGAACGATCCTAAAGAAGTAATTATTAAAAAAGAAGAGACAACACTTAAAACTATAAAACAATTTTTAATAGAAACTACGGATAGACGCAAACAAGAAGATTTATGTAAAGTAATGGACGAAGATAATCCATTTATGGCCATCATTTTTTGTAGAACTAAAAGAAGAGTTGATGATCTTGAGATGGCTCTTTATAAAAAAGGTTATAATTGTAAAAAACTACATTCTGATGTAACTCAATCAAAAAGAGAAAAAATAATGAAAGAGTTTAAGAAGTGTGATATTCAGTATTTAATTGCCACAGATGTAGCAGCAAGAGGCCTTGATATAAATGGAGTTAGTCATGTTTATAACTACGATATGCCTGAAAGTGCAGAAGGATATATCCACCGCATTGGAAGAACAGGAAGAGCTGGCGAAGAAGGATATACATATTTATTTTCAGCTCCAAAGGATAAAGTTCTTTTAGATGCTATAGAAAAGAAAATAAAAGGTAAAATTCCTAGAAAAATTTTGTAGTGAATTTAAACGATAAAATACTTAAAGCTAATTTAAATTAACTTTAAGTATTTTTATTTATATTAAGTTATAATTTTTAGTTTTACTATACGATTTTTACTGGTGTTTTGTATAATAAATTTTGTGTCATTATAATTTATTGTCTCGCCTGTCTTTGGAAGCCGTCCTAGTATGCCGGTAACGAAACCGCCTATGGAATCAAAATCCTCTGATTCTATATTGAGGCCTATCATTTCATTAACCATGCTTATTTTTGTGTCACCATCAACAATATATTCATCTTCTTTGATAACTTCGATTTTATCTGTATCATCGTCGTATTCATCATCTATATCTCCCACAATTTCTTCTACTAAATCTTCGATTGTAACAATTCCAGAAGTTCCACCGTATTCATCTAATAAAATGGCTATAGGAACTCGTTTTGCACGCATATCTGCAAATAAATCTACGGTGCTTTTGTACTCATACGTAAAGTAAGGGACACGCATATGTTTCTCTATGCTGAATTCTTCTCTTCCATCTTCGAAGAAAATTAAATCTTTAATGTATAAAACGCCAATAATATTATCAACAGTCTCTTCATATATAGGCAATCTAGAAAATTGCTCTTCCCTGAAGATTTTTATGAGCTCTTCGTAAGTAGAGGTTACATTTGCTACAATCATATCAGTTCTTGGAGTCATGACATCTTTTGCTTGCGAATCTCCAAATTCAAATACATTATAAATCATTTGCTTTTCTTCGCCTTCTAAAACACCTTCCTCATGACTTACACTAACCATTGTTTTTAACTCTTCTTCAGTAATAAAAGGTTTTACCTTAGTGACTTCCCCACCAAGTACTTTTATTATTGTATTTGTTATATAAATTAAGACTGTAATAAGGGGATTTAAAATGAAGGTAATTAGACTTAATGGCCGAGCAACTTTTAAAGCAATTTTTTCGGAATTTTGTGCAGCTAATGATTTTGGTGTTATTTCCGCAAAAATCAATACAAGAATTGTCATAATAGCGGTCGCAATAGCTACCCCAGAGGCTTTATAATAGTGAATGGCTAGGGAAGTTGCTAGTGCAGAAGCACCTATATTGGAAATGTTATTCCCTACTAAAATAACGCCTAAAAGTTTACTTGGATTTTCAAGTAATTTACTAATTCGCTCAGCACCACAAACTTTTGAATCTACCATATGCCTTAGCCTTATTTTGCTTAAAGTCATCAAAGCAGTTTCAGAAGCAGAGAAAAAGGCTGAAAACAGTAATAAAATTACTAAAGATATAATTTGCCACGTACCATCGGGGTCCATAATATATTTCACGCTCCTTAAGATATAACCTAAGGAAATTATATCATAAGATAAGAAATATTTAAATGGAATTATCATTAATGTTTTAAATGATTACACAAATATGTAAATGTTATACATAAATTGATTTGTTTGAGTACATATCTTCATTTGCAATGTACCAGCTACTATCCAGTAACTGTTTTCTTGAGATAATTTTTAAAAATACAAAATACATGGGATAATGAGTAGTATTTTGTTGATATTTATCATATATATGACATTTAATATGTTATTATATACTATAAGAGTATATTTTAAGATGTTACTATAAATACAATTAATAAAGGAGATAATTCATGGAAGAAATTAAGTCACACAAAATAAAAATATTTATGTTACTATCAATAACTTTAATTATGTTTATTACAATAATAAAAGGAAGTAGTGGAATTAGCCATACAAAAAAGAATATACCCTTGGCAGCAAAGGGGGTGTTAGACTTAAGAAATTGGGATTTTAAAAAGGATGGTATGATAAAACTTAATGGAGAATGGGAGTTTTATGACAATGAGTTACACATGCCTCAGGATTTCCAAAGTATTCCTGAAGACGCTATTAGGTATGAGAAGTTACCAGGTACATTTGGACAAGAAGGCTATTGTACGTACAGATTAAAGCTACTTATAGACAATAAGAAGGAACTTTATTCAGTGAAAATAAATTTTATCCAAAATGCATATGAACTTTGGGCTAACAATAAACTAATAACATCGGCTGGACGGGTGGGCAAATCTAAAAACGAAATGATTCCAGAAAATGAGCCAGCTAGCGGCTCATTCTATGTAGAAAATGATGAAACCTATTTAGTCCTTCGGGTTAGTAATTTTTATAATAAATATGGATATGTAGATACATTAGTACTTGGGGAGTCAAAGGAAATTACAGCTATAAGAGAGCAGAAGCTAGCATTGAGCTTGTTTATTATTGGATGCACCATCATGGCAGCTATATATAGTTTTGGACTATTTATTAATAGAAGAAAAGAAAAGGCTCAATTATATTTTTCAATCATTTGTTTAATCATTGCGATTAGAACACTATTTATTGGCCAAGGGTTCTTTTTTTCACTATTCCCTCACCTTAATTATATTTTCTCTACAAAAATGAAAATATGGACCTTTTATGCATACATTCCCTTTATTATCTTGTTTATAGATAAATCTTATGAAAAAATAATGTCACGTAAAGTAGTTAAAGTATCCAATTATTTAGGAGTGGTATATACTTTAAGTGTGATTTTTACTCCGGTTAAATATTATTTATACTTTATAGCACCTTTTGAATTATCTGCACTTGCATTGCTATTTTATATGATGTGTAAGATTTGTAAAATATGCATAAATAACAAACAAACTGATCATATAGTTGTTGTTGGACTGTTTGCTTTATTTATTACAAGAATCAATGATATCTTGTATGAATACAGTATAATAATTACGGACTCATTTGCATCTCAAGGCATATTAATATTTATTGTTGTAAATTACTATGTTTTAGCAAAGAGGCAAGCCAATGAACTTTCTAACATAGAAAGTAGTAGTGCTAAACTTAAATCTTTAAATGAATTAAAAGACGATTTTCTAGCGGTAACTTCACATGAACTAAAAACTCCATTGAACGGAATTGTTGGATTAACTGAAGGAATAGTAAATAATAAATATGCTGATTTAGATGTTGAGCTCAGAGAGGACCTATTTTTGGTGAATTCTAGTGCTAAAAGATTATCTAACTTGGTTAATGATATGATGATATTTTCTAAGCTTAAAAATAATCAAATTGTGTTACGTACGAAATTTGTTAATATAAGCAATGTGGTAGAAATGGTAATAAAATTTAGTGAAATATCTATAAATAATAAAAACGTTACTTTTAAAAATTTAATAGATAAAGACACACCTTATGTATTTGGGGATGAAGATAGGATACAGCAAATTTTATATAATTTACTTAGTAATGCTATAAAATTCACACATGAGGGGGAGATAATATTATCCTATATCGTAAAAAATTCTTTTGTTGAGATTTGTGTTACAGACACAGGAATAGGAATTCCAGAGCAGAAGCTTCATAAAATTTTCAGTAGATATGAGCAGGTGGATGGAATTGCAGAAAAGTATGGCGGCACTGGAGTAGGGCTTTATGTAACCAAAGAACTTATTCAAATACAGGGTGGGACTATAAAGGTTTCTTCTGTTATAGGAGAAGGCAGTAAATTTATTTTTACTCTCCCATTATGCACTGAGGAAGAGCTCAAGAGTAATCTTCATGAAAATCTTTATAATAAAGAAAATGAAGAGACAGCAGAACTATTAGCGCAGTATTCAAATAATCTAGAACTAAAACCTGATATAGTAAGTGTATCTATAGATAATGTTAGAAAAATTATTAATGAAAATATAAATTCAAGTAAGAAAGATAGGTATAAAGTTTTAATAGTTGATGATGAGTATGTGAATCTTAAAGTATTAAAAAATTATCTATCAAATGACACTTTTGAAGTTTTAGAAGCATCCAGTGGTAAGGAAGCATTGAGAATAATCGACGAAAATGTAGATTTAGATTTAGTAATTCTCGATATGATGATGCCAGATATTTCAGGTAATGAAGTATGTGCGATTATTAGGGAAGAACAATCGATTTTTGAACTACCTGTGCTAATTATGACTGCAGATAGCAATGTAGAGCACTTAGTTATATCCTTTGAGTGTGGTGCAAATGATTATTTAAGCAAACCTTTTAATATGCATGAGTTACTCTGTAGAATAAACACTTTGATAACATTAAAGGATTCAGTTAAAAAAGCCTTAGCATTAGTAAATGAGCTTGGAGTAGCTAAAAACCAAGTTGAAGCCCTTAGCGTGCAAAATGCCGAAGCTAGTAGACAAGTTGAAGAACTTATAGCATATGACAAAGTGAAAACGGATTTTTTAACTAATATGTCACATGAACTTAGAACTCCTCTAAATGTAATTTGTAGCACAATACAGTTATTAAAGTCTCTTGATGGAGCAAAAAACTTAGGGGATGAAAAGATTAAATATTATATTAATATAATGAATCAGAATTCTCTAAGGTTACTTAGACTTATAAATAATATAATAGACACAAATAAAATAGAGGCAGATTACATAAGTCTTAACTTGAAAAATGGTGACATAGTTTATGTTGTAGAGGAAATATCGCAATCTGTAGCTGAGTATATAAAAAGTCATGAAATAACACTCATATTTGATACTGATGTAGAAGAAAAAATAATTGCATTTGATGAAGAAAAAATTGAAAGAATTATGTTGAATTTACTATCCAATGCAGTTAAATTTACAGATAAAAAGGGAAGTATTCTAGTTAATATTTATGATAAAGGTGGTTTTATTGAAATATCTGTAAAGGATACAGGAATAGGAATTCCAAAAGGCAAGTTAGAGTTTGTTTTTGAGCGTTTTGCGCAAATCGATAAATCTACATCAAGGCATAATGAAGGTAGTGGAATAGGACTAGCATTAGTAAAGTCTCTTGTAGAAATGCATGAGGGGAACATTAGTGTAAATAGTGAAGGGGGAAAAGGAAGCGAATTTATTATAAATCTCCCAGTTAGAACAGTTGACAGGGAAGAGGAAGAAAACAATCTTAATAATAAAGAGGTATTTGAAACAAACTATGAACAAAATCTATCAATAGAATTCTCTGATATATATAAATAGTTAAATCATTACCTGCGTATCTGTTTCAGGTTGATAATATAATAATATTATATTATTCGGTAATACTATAAATATAATGTTATTATATTTATAAGAAATGTAGTTAATAGAATTATAAAAAAATACGTATTTATGTTATAATTAATTAGTATCTATATGGTAACTAAAGTTCATAAAAGTATCTACTTGCAAAAAATGAGTAAACGGTCTAAAATAATAGAAGAATATAAAAATATGATGATATTTATGGTATATCCTAAGGGGAAAGGTTGAGATGATGATTTTTAAAAGACTTATGATTGAAGATAAGAATGTATTTGAAAAATTTATATATCCATATAAATTTTTAAGTTGTGAATATTCTTTTACAACTTTATATATATGGAGAGAAGCTTGTGATGTTTGTTTTACTATTTATAAAGGTGCTCTAATAATAAAAAAGAAGGATTTCGAAGGAAGATATTATTTTATGCAACCTTTGGGATATAGTAAAGAAAATCTTAAAGAAATAATAGATGCATTAAAAGAATACAAAACAGAAAACAATATGGAATACTTATTTAAAGATCTTGATGAGGGTGTTATGGAGGAGATAAGGGATATATATGATGATGCTCATGGTATCTGTATCAAGGAAGATAGAGATAACTTTGATTATTTATATGAAGCAGAAAAGCTTATAAAGCTTTCGGGTAAGAAGCTTCATGGGAAAAAAAATCATTATAATTCCTTTATAAAGAAGTATAACTATGAAGTTAAAGACATTAAAGGGGAAGAAGTAGTAAATGACGTAATAGTAGCTGCAGAAAAATGGTATGCAGGTAATAATGATGATGATGTACTTTATTACGAATTACAGGGGATAAAAGACATCGTAAAAGATATGGGAATTTTTAATAATAAAGGGATAGCTGTTTATGTAGATGAAAAGATTGTAGCGTTTAGTTTGGGAGAAAAATTAAATGATGATTTGGCAGTGATTCATATAGAAAAGGCAGATACAAAGTATAGCGGAGTCTATAGCTTTATTAACAAAACGTTTGTTGATACGAGTTTTAGTGATGTTAAGATAATCAATAGGGAACAGGACCTAGGAATCGTAGGCCTTAGAAAATCTAAATTATCCTATCATCCTTTTAAATTAGAAAAAAAATATATTTTTAATTTTGGTAATGCTTAAGGATATTTCAGCATCGCGGGTGATGGTTTAATAGAGTAGAATAGACTAGCGTACAGCTAGTCTATTTTTTGAAGAGTACATATAATCAATTCCAAATTAAAGCTGAGGAAAGGTGATAGAGTGAAAAATCTTTTGGTTGGAAAAAAAATAAAACTTACGTCTATAAACGAAGAAGATATTTTGGAACTTAAAAAGTGGCATAATGATGTGTCCTTCATGCGTAATTATGATGTAGTAAGCGCAATTCCTAAAAACATGGAAGAGGTAAAGGAGATAATAAGAGAGGCAAAAGAATGTAATAGAGCTTATATTTTTGCTGTTAAAGACAGTGAACAGGAAGAAATTATTGGTATTACAGGATTTGAAAATATATCTTGGAATAATGGAACTGCATTAATATATATAGGAATAGGGGAAGAAAAATATAGGGGACAAGGGCACGGAAAAGAAGCTCTTAAATTAACTATAGAGTTTGGATTTGAGGAACTAAATTTTCATAGAATATATCTTACTGTGCTTGAATACAATGAACCTGCAATAAAGCTATATGAGAAATTAGGGTTTAAAAGAGAAGGGGTCTATAGGGAATTTATTCACAGAGATGGTAGACGGTATGATATGTATTTGTATGGAATACTGAGACCTGAGTGGGAAGAGGCCTCAAAGGGAAAGTAAATATAATATATAAATAGGGGTGTCTCAAAATGATTGAAAAATCATTTCAAGAGGCACCTCCTTTTCATTACTATTTTTAGAACTAATTTTGATATTTCAGTCCTAAGTTTTAAGATGCGTTTTTTTTATACTGGAGAAAAGAACAGGTTTATATAGGCATAGTTCAGCTGGAATGTGTATATAATACTGTATAAGCGAAAGTGACAAGTTGCAAATTAAGGTAATTTTGCATTAGGGCAAAATAAAATAAGTATTGTCTTTAATGGTCTTTCTGCATCAGCAGATAAGCTTCATTCATTTGTCACTTTTAAATTGTCACTGAATAATGGGGAGTGTGGTAAATTGAACATTTTGAAGGTTGGGGATAAAACTAAAATAGGTGCTGCTATTCTAAGTATTATTATAGCACTTGGGGTTGGTGGTCTCAGTGGATTTTTAAGCATGGATAATATGAAAGATTATGAGGGATTTGCAAAACCGGTGTTTTCACCGCCAGGGTGGGTGTTTCCAATTGTATGGACAATTCTATATATACTAATGGGACTTGCAGCATATAGGGTATGGGAACAAGGGAAACAAGGTCAAGATGTTAAAAAAGCTCTGGTTTTATATGCACTGCAATTATTTCTGAATTTTTTATGGCCTATAATATTTTTCGAATTCAGATTATATGGACTTGCTTTTGTGGAGTTGTTGGTGCTATTAATTTTTATTTTGCTTACAACTTTTGAATTTTTTAGATTTGACAGGACAGCAGGATATCTAATGCTACCTTATATCGTATGGGTTTCTTTTGCAGGTATTCTTAATTTTGCAATTTGGTCTTTAAATAGCTAAAAATCAATGTGACAATGATAATGATTGAGTAGCTAAAACTATAAACAAATTTATACTTAATAATTTAAATTAATACTTTTTAGCATTGAAATTACAATATTGATGCTAAGAAGCTTTTTTTTTATACTTAAAACTTGAACATTTATTTCAATAGAGTTTATAATAAGGGAAGTGTATTAAGCGTATTAAGTGTATTAATATTTGGGAGTGATAATTTGAAGAGAAGCGAAAAAATATATGAGTATATTGCTGAAAAAACAGAAAAATTTAATCGTGAAAACTTAGAGGAAAAAATCGGTTTTAGCACAGCTGAAATATCTCAGAGTTTAGATATTTTAAGAAATAACGTAAGTATGGAATTAAATGAATTGCTTAGACAGCATAGAATAATAAAAATAAAATCTAGACCTGTGTTATACGTTGATAATGCTTGTTTAGAAAGGATTTTGAATAAAAAGTTGCCAGCTGGGCCAATAGAAGTAAAAAATTTAAACGAGTTATTATTGGGAAAAAATGAAAATAGCCAGGAAGAATGTCCTTTTGATAAACTTATTGGAGCACAAACTAGTCTTAAAAATCAAATTGAACAGGCAAAAGCTGCAATACTTTATCCTCCAAATGGTTTGCACACATTAATTGTTGGTCAAACAGGAGTTGGTAAAACCTTGTTTGCAAATATGATGTACAAACAAGCAAAGTATTCGAAAAAATTGGATGAAAAATCACCATTTATAGTATTTAATTGTGCTGATTATTATAACAATCCTCAACTTTTAACCTCACATCTGTTTGGACATATTAAAGGAGCATACACCGGTGCTGATAGCGAAAAGGCTGGAATTGTTGAAAAAGCAGATAGCGGTATATTATTTCTAGATGAAATACACAGATTACCACCAGAAGGACAGGAAATGTTGTTTTATTTTATGGATACAGGTATGTTTAATAGATTAGGTGAGACAGAGAGAAACAGAAAATCCTGCGTTTTAATAATTGGAGCCACTACGGAGGATCCCAATTCATCACTACTAAAGACATTTGTAAGAAGAATACCAATAATTATAACTATTCCTAGCTTTGATAAAAGGACAGCCAGTGATAAAGTTAATTTTATCAAATTTTTATTAGCGAATGAGGCGCATAGAGTAAGCAAAGTAATAAAGATTGAAGATAAAGCAGTTAAGGCAATTATTGGAAGTACGTCTAATGGGAATATTGGTAAGATGAAATCAAATATTCAACTTATTTGCGCTAAGGGTTTTTTAAATAGTATCAATAATAAGGATTTTATAGAAATAGATTTTAATTCGTTGCCTTCAGATATTAAAAGCGGATTATTTTATCTAAGTGGCAAACGTAAAGAAATGGAAGAAATATCTGGTTATTTAGATTCGCAACTAATAGTTACTCCAGAAGGTCACAGTGTATTAATTGAAAAAGATCCTTATGATCCACCTTTTAATTTATACAAGATAATAGAAGATAAGGCAGCCTTTTTGAAAAAAGGAGGTGCAGATGAGGAGTATATAAACAATTTTATTACAACTGATATTAATGTGCATATTAAGTCCTTTTATAACAAGGTTAAAAATGATGAGGATGGTAGAAGTAAAATATTAAAAATAGTAGATGAAGATATTCTTGAATTTTCAGAAGAAATAATGGACATGATTGAAAAAAAGCTTGATAAAACACTAACGGATAGATTTTTATATGCATTAAGTCTACATTTAAGTTCATTTTTAAACAGATTAAGTAATCATCAAAATCTTAAGTATAAAAATATAGAAGGTATAATAGATGATAAACGCACAGAATTCAATATTGCAGTAGACGTAAAGGGAATGGTTGAAAAAAAATATAATGTGGTTGTTCCAAAGATTGAAGTTATATATCTTACATTGTTAATCAGTTCTATTATGGAGGAACAAACAAATCAGCATGTGGCAATAATTGTAGCGGCACATGGAAGCAGCACAGCAAGTAGTATGGTTAATGTGGCAAAGCAGCTTCTAGGGGAGGGTGTAATCGAAGCAATAGATATGCCATTAGAAGTTAGTCCTACTCAAACATTAGATGAAATTATTGAAAAGGTTAAGGAAATAGACATGGGTAAGGGGGTCCTATTACTTGTGGATATGGGTTCACTTGTTAACTTTGAGTCTATAATAATGGAAAAAACAGATATAAAGGTTAAGACACTAGATATGGTTACCACCTCATTAGTATTAGAAGCCATAAGGAAAGCAACTATTTTAGATATGAATTTAAATGCCTTGTATAATTCTCTAAAGCAATTTAGAGGGTCTTCAAAGATTGAGGAAGAAGAGAAAGCGATTAATGAAGATGATGCAAATAAGAAAAGGGCAATAATAACAATATGCTCCACAGGTGAGGGGACTGCAGTAAAGCTAAAAGGACTTGTGGAGAACATTGTTAGAAGTACAGATGAAAAAGAAATTGAAATTTTACCAATAAGCATAAAAGACATAAAAAGGAAAATAACAAAAATAAAAAATAACTATAGTATTATAGCTTCTGTAGGTATTTTAAATCCTAAAATTGAAGCTCCGTTTATCTCCCTTGAAGAGTTGATTAGTGGTTATGGTGAAAATATTTTAATAAGTATAATACAGAGAAAAGACTTTAAAATTGAAAAAGGCCATGAAAATACAGTAGTTAAGGATTTATGTAAAGACAGCTTAAATCAATTTTTAACTTATTTAAATCCTTCTAAAATAATAAGTGTATTGTATCAATTTGTAAGTCTTTTAGAAGAAAACACAAAAATAAGCTTTAACAATGCAACCAAAATAAGAATAATGGTGCATGTAGGTTGTGCACTAGAGAGAATGATAATAAAGGATGGGTTAAAGTACAAGAGGGAAAAAGCTAAGATAAATTCACACTTGGTAGAGATTATTACAGGGGCAAATAAAGTATTTAAAGATGCAATAAACATAAGTTTAACTCAAGATGAAATATTATTTATAGCAGAAATGATAGAATAGGAGAAAATATACTGATACACTTCTCTTTTGATACACTTTTTATCAGCCGAAAATTAAAATTAGTATTGAAACTATAGAAGAAGTGTATCAAAATAAAAAAATAAAAAATATTAAAATAAAAAATGGCTATTTTAAAAGATTAACGACATTTGAGAATGAAAGTCTCCCACTTCTATAAGTGGGAGTATAAGTCTCCTTCTGAAGTCGTAAATGCATCTCCTGCGAAGATGTTGCAGCTCCGCAGGAGATGATTTAACACAAACATAAAAAACAATACACTATTTTGGCGCGACAATTGCTATATATAATAGTGTGACAACTTAGGTGAAAGTGCTGATTAGGAGGATGATTTATAATGAATATAGTGTTAGCAAGAATTGATGACAGATTAATACATGGTCAAGTAGCAACAATTTGGTCAAAAGACACAAAATGTCAAAGAATAATTGTATGTAATGATGATGTAACAAAGGACTCAATTAGAAAGACACTTTTGGAGCAAGTTGGACCTCCAGGAATTAAATCAAGCATTGTAGGAATTGATGAGGCAATAAGGGTTTATAATAATCCAAAATACCAAGATGATAGAGTGCTATTTCTATTCACTAATCCAACTGATGTTGTAAGAATGGTTGAAGGTGGAGTAGCCATAAAGAGTGTAAATATTGGTGGTATGTCATTTAAAGATGGAAAGAAACAAATAACTAGTGCAATATCGGTAAATGATACAGATATTGAAGCTTTCAAAAAATTAAATGAAAAAGGCATTGAACTAGAAATAAGAAAAATTTCTTCAGATTCAAAAGTAGATTTAATGTCAAAACTATAAGATTCACCATATTAACTTCTATTAGTGTATAGTACGTGCCAAAGAAACTAAGGTTGAATGGGCTTTAGTTGTAAACGTTATGATTACTTGCGATGAGCTCCAAAATTTTTGTTAAGCATCTCCACCTGGAGTGAAATCAAATGTCATTACAATTCGTAAATTATTTAAATATATCATAATTATTAATTTTGGTTACAGGTTTTTCAAAACTTTTATATAAATTTTACTGTAATAAATAAAAAATTGGAGGTATAAAAGATGGTAGGAATTATTCTTGCTAGTCACGGAGAATTTGCTAAAGGCATCTTGCAATCTGGTGCGATGATTTTCGGAGAACAAGAAAATGTACAAGCTGTTACGTTGATGTCTAGTGAAGGCCCAGATGATGTTAAAGCAAAAATGAAAGATGCAATCGCATCCTTTGACAACCAAGATGAGGTTTTATTCTTAGTTGATCTTTGGGGCGGTACACCATTCAACCAAGCAAATAGTCTATTTGAAGAACACAAAGATAAATGGGCAATCGTAGCTGGTATGAATCTACCAATGGTGATTGAAGCTTATGCTTCACGTTCTTCAATGGAATCCGCACAGGAAATGGCGGCTTATATTTTAAAAGCAGCTAAAGAAGGAGTTAAAGTTAAGCCTGAAGAATTAGAACCAGAAGATAATGGTAAATCTTCTGCAACTTCGGCGGATCAATCGAGTGTAGGTGCACCTGGATCATTCGAATATGTTTTAGCTCGTATTGACTCTCGTTTACTTCATGGACAAGTAGCGACTGCTTGGACAAAAGCTGTGCAACCGACCCGAATTATTGTCGTGTCAGATGCGGTAGCCAAAGATGAGCTTCGTAGGAAATTGATCCAACAGGCTGCTCCTCCGGGTGTTAAAGCTCATGTTGTTCCAATTAATCAAATGATTAAACTTGCAAAAAATGATCAACATTTTGGCGGACAACGTGCATTGCTTCTTTTTGAAAACTCGCAAGATGTACTTAGAGCGGTAGAAGGGGGAGTACCTTTGAAGACAATCAATGTTGGCTCTATGGCTCACTCTCTGGGTAAAGTTCAACCAAACAAAGTACTTGCTTTCAATCAAGAAGATATTGATACCTTCAATAAGCTTAAAGAAGATGGACTGGATTTTGATGTTCGTAAAGTTCCAAATGATTCAAAAGGAAATATGGACGAAATCCTCAAAAAAGCACAAGTGGAATTAAATAAACTGAAATAATTTATAATTTAACTATTTAAATGAAAAAGGGGGATTAATAATCATGGATATAAATATTGTCCAAATGATATTAGTCGTTATCGTGGCATTTATAGCTGGTATGGAAGGTATCTTGGATGAATTTCAATTCCACCAACCAGTAATTGCGTGTACGTTAATCGGCTTAGTTACAGGTAACTTAGTGCCATGCCTAATCTTAGGTGGTACTCTTCAAATGATTGCTTTAGGTTGGGCAAATATCGGTGCTGCCGTAGCACCAGATACAGCGCTTGCATCTGTTGCATCTGCAATTATTCTAGTTCTTGGTGGCCAAGGTACAGCAGGGGTTCCAGCAGCTTACGCTATTGCTGTTCCGCTAGCAGTTGCAGGGCTATTATTAACAATTATTTGTCGTACCATCGCTACAGTGTTTGTACATTTCATGGATGCTGCTGCTAAACAAGGAAATATCAGAAAAGTTGAAATGTGGCATATCATTGCTATTTGTATGCAGGGTGTACGTATTGCAATTCCAGCAGTCTTGATCTTAGCAGTTGGTGCTGGTCCGATTCGTTCAGTACTTGAAGCTATGCCTACTTGGTTAACAGGTGGTTTAGCAATTGGTGGTGGAATGGTCGTAGCTGTTGGTTATGCAATGGTAATCAACATGATGGCTACTAAAGAAGTATGGCCATTCTTTGGAATTGGTTTTGTGTTAGCAACTATTTCAGAAATTACACTTATCGGACTAGGGGCAATCGGTGTATGTGTGGCTCTTATTTACTTAAAGCTTACTAAACAAGGCGGCTCAGGTAATGGTGGAAGCTCAAATACTGGTGATCCATTAGGTGATATTATTGACACTTACTAAGAAGGGAGAGAACATGAAAATGGCAAATAAATTAAAATTAACAAAAAAAGATCGTATTTCTGTTTGGTTCCGTTCATTTTTCCTTCAAGGGTCTTGGAACTATGAAAGAATGCAAAACGGTGGTTGGGCATACGCATTGATTCCCGCAATTAAAAAATTATATAAGACTAAAGAAGATCGTGCAGCTGCATTGAAACGTCACTTGGAGTTCTTTAACACTCACCCATATGTAGCTTCACCAGTCATTGGTGTAACATTAGCCTTAGAGGAAGACCGTGCGAATGGTCTACCAATCGATGACATAACTATTCAAGGTGTTAAAGTTGGTATGATGGGACCTTTAGCTGGTATCGGAGATCCAGTTTTCTGGTTTACTGTTAGGCCAATTTTAGGGGCATTAGCGGCTTCTCTTGCTATGAGTGGTAACATCCTTGGACCAATTATCTTTTTCTTCGCTTGGAATATCATCCGTATGTCATTTATGTGGTATACACAAGAGTTTGGTTACAAAGCAGGCTCTCGTATTACCGATGATTTATCAGGTAATTTACTACAAGATGTTACAAAAGGAGCATCCATCCTTGGTATGTTCATTTTGGGATCATTAGTTAACCGATGGGTATCTGTTGTATTTGCACCCACTGTATCAGCCGTTAAGTTAGCTAAGGGTGCCTTTATTGATTGGAGCAGCCTTCCTGCAGGAGCGGAAGGTATTAAACAAGCTATGTTGCAACAATCGGGTGGCTTGTCATTAACTGATGTTAAGGTTACAACATTGCAAAATAACTTGGATTCTTTGATTCCTGGAATTGCAGGATTAGGATTGACATTACTTTGTATGTGGTTGCTTAAGAAGAAAGTATCTCCAATTACAATTATTTTTGGGCTGTTCGCAGTCGGGATTGTTTTCCACTTAATCGGTTTAATGTAATATTTTTACCCAACCTGGGCTTTTGGCCTGGGTTTTTTTATTACTTTCTATGTTAATATTGCAGCGACCCAGGAGATGATTTAATTTTATGTCTAGTAAAACTGTTTTTGACGGTTGAGCTTTGCGGAACTTGATTATTTCATCTTCAGAATGTATATTATATACTATAGTCAACAATCATTGTACAATGATTTATTAATTAATAGAAACAAATGTGTGTATAAATAGAAAAGAGGTAGATCGTATGGTTCAATCACTAAATACAAAGGTGGATCTAGTAATTGATGCAACAGCTTTTACGGGGTTTGCAGATTATGGGAAAATTATGATCGGCGACAAAGGTTTTGAGTTTTATAATTCTCGTGATTCTCGCAAATATATTCAAATTCCTTGGGAAGAGGTTGACTATGTCATTGCGTCCGTATTGCTAAAAGGAAAGTGGATTCCTCGATATGCAATCCAAACGAAGAAAGATGTTACCTATACTTTTTCTTCTAAAGAAGCAAAAAAAGTGCTTCGTGCTGTTCGAAAATATGTTGAGCCAAATCATATGGTTAATTCGTTAAGTTTTTTTGATGTGCTCAAACGAGCGGTGCAGCACCGCAGGTGATGATTTAACTAATTGGCAGTTTTTAATTTACTGTGCAGATATTTATAATTAATGGTAAAATGATATTTGTCGTTTATTTGTACTTTAGGTTAAATATAGATGATAATCATCACATTAAAGGAAGTGTAACAAAGGATGAAATCAAAAAAAAGAAGTATAGTCATTGCATTAATGGTGTCAATGTTCCTTGCAGCTGTAGAGGGAACAGTTGTGACTACTGCGATACCAACAATAGTTAAAGAGCTAAATGGGTTTGAACTTATAAGTTGGGTTTTTTCTGCTTATTTATTGACAACAGCCATTTCTACACCAATATACGGAAAATTAGCTGATTTATATGGAAGAAAAAACATTCTTTCTATTGGAATAATAATTTTTTTAGTTGGGAGCTGTCTTTGTGGGTTATCACAAAACATGTATCAGCTTATAGCTTTTCGTGCAGTTCAAGGAATGGGAGCAGGAGCAATATTTACAGTTACTTATACTATATTGGGTGACATTTTTACTGTTGAAGAAAGGCCAAAGATCCAAGGATGGTTAAGTACAGTATGGGGGATAGCAAGTTTAGCTGGTCCTTTTTTAGGGGGGTTTTTAATAGACAATTTCTCATGGCATTGGATTTTCTTTATAAACCTACCTTTTGGAATAATATCTATAGTGATTTTACAAAGAAATCTAATTGAAACTTTTGAGAAAAAGAAACATAAGATAGATTATGTAGGTGCTTTATTATTTTCAGTTGCAATTATAACGTTTTTACTGGGTAGCTTAGCAGGTGGAAGAAATAATATTATAATAGCTTTAGTAGTTACAATTGCAGTGATGATTGTGTTTTATTATGTGGAAAAAAGAGCGGATGAGCCTATTATACCTTTTGAAATTTTCACAAAAAGTAGCACCATTGTAAATATAATAACATTTTTAGCCGCAGGGATTTTAATAGGAATAGAGGTTTATTTACCTATATATATGCAAAATGTTTTAGGATTTAGTCCTACAGTTGCTGGAGTGTCTATGGCACCTATGTCTATTGCTTGGTTCTTATCTTCATTTGTTTTGTCTAAAGCTATCCCTAAATATGGTGGAAGAATAGTGATTGGCGTATCTACTCTAATTTTGCTTATTAGTTGTGTGTTTTTGTCTACTTTAAGTAGTGAATCTCTATTAGTATCAGTTATAGTTTATGGGTTCATTATGGGATTTGGATTTGGAGGAGCTTTTACTACATTAACAATAATGGTACAAGAGTCAGTGGGATATAACAAAAGAGGCGCAGCTACAGCAGCGAATTCCCTGGTGCGTACACTAGGTCAAACTATAGGCGTAAGTGTTTTTGGAATTATATTAAATATGAATATAATTAAATATTTCAATAATATAGGAAGAAAGGGAATAGAACCTAACAATTTGTATTCCAAGGCAACTTTGAGTAGTGGAGTAAGTTTGCAGCAGATAAAGCAAGCTTTAAATTCAGGGCTTCATGAAGTATTTATAATATTTATCATAATTGCTTTAGCATCATTGGCACTTTCTTTTATATTTGACTCAAAATTAAAAAATAATTCATGTGAACAATAAGTTATTTAATTAATTTTTCTTCAATTTGTTTATCATTAATTTGTTTATTCATAAAATTTTCTAGTAGGGTCTTTATTAAGGCTATAGTGGGAACTCCAAGTAACATTCCTAAAACACCAAAAAAACCTCCCCCAAGAACAATTCCTAGTATTATAAGTAGTGGACTAATCCCAACCTTATCTCCAATAATCTTTGGAGATATGAACCACCCATCAATATTACTTAAGGTTGTAATAAATAGTACCAACTGAACACATTTCATTGGGCTAAAGAATATTGTTATTATAACAGCGGGAATCATCCCTATAATATTTCCAAAATAAGGGATCATATTTGTTACACCTATTACTAAACTAAAAGGTAAAGCGTAAGGTATTTTTAATATCGTAAATCCTATAAAAGTAATAATACCAAAAATAATAGAGTCAATCATTTTCCCAACAAAATATTTCTTAAAAGTAGTGTTAACTATCTTAAAAAAATCAATTATTTTAATAGCAACTGTTTCATTTAAAACAGAATAAACAAATTTTTTAAGATTAAAAATAATAGATTCTTTATCAATCAAGAAGTAAATTGAAATTACGATTCCAGACATTAATTTCATAAAAAAAGAACCCAAACCCATTAGGTAATCAATTATAAGTTGAAAACCGGGGCTAAAATATGCAGATACATCCTTATTAAAAGAACTAAGGTAACTATCTAAGTAAGAAGTAGCATCAAATTTGTTTAGTAGTTCATTTTTAGATAAAAAATTGGTAGACCATTTATACGCTTTATTTGCAAAGTGAGGGATATTATTAAATAAATCAACGGAGCTTTTAATAATATTAGGAGTAACTAAAGTGATTATAAAAATTATTATGCCTATAAATAATGTGTAAATTATGCATATACTATAAATCCTTTTCATTTTTGTTCTCTTTTCAATAAACACCATAAGCGGGTTAAGTAAATAAGCTATGACGAAACCCCAAATAAAATAAGTAAGTAAAGAAAAAAAATTATTTAATATTGAACCTATATTTTCAACGTTGTTTACTATTCTATAAAGTAGAAGGGCAATTATAATAATAGGGACAAGCTGTATATATGGTATCTTTTTATATTTAATCAATGCAATTCCTCCAGTCAATATTTAGCCGCTTGTTATAAGATCAATGTAGTATTATGTAATTGTAATATTGTAGATTAGAAGAAGATGATTGTAGCTTATTTAATTATATCATTCTTAAAACAATTTATTAATATTCATTTTTAAAAAAATTAACGACATATTGCGTAATAATAGTAGGTTACAGAAATAGGTAACACACCTTACAATTTCTGTTTGCAAACATGTGCAATAATGTGCTATAATATAGTTATATTTAAATACTAATGTTATCTTTTAGGTAGTGATGCTGATTTTTTTATTTATTTGTATAAATAATGGATATAACATGGAAATTCAATAAATATATTTATGAAAACATGAAAGACAGCAGGGTAATTCATGTTGTCTTTTAATGTTTGTAATTATATACATTGAATTTTCAGTTACTTGTAGTTAAAAAAATCATATCATTTTAAAGTTCAACACAAATTTTAGTGAAAATTATTAGTGGTAACATATGTACATAAAATAATAAACAGAAAGGCTTTATAAGCCAAGAGGAGCGAATTATTATGGAAGAAATGATTTTAGATGCATTTGAAAGAATTCCAACAAATAAAAGATTTGTAGAGGAAGGTTTTATTGCAGGTGTAATGTATGGCGATGGCGTTAAGGAAGCAACTTCAATAAAGGTTCAAGACGTTGAATTAATAAAGATTCTTAAAAAACATGGTTCTAATGCTAAAATATGGATTAAATACGGAGAAGATAAAAAATTTGGATTTATAAAAGAAATTCAAAGACATCCTGTAACAGCAAAAATTAATCACATAGACGTACAACTTGTTTCTAAAGATCGTGAAATAAAAATGCAATTACCTATTTCTTTCAAGGGAGAAGAGAATGTAGCAGCCAATCTACTTGAGTTGAAGATTTATAAAGCTGAGATAGATGTTGTTGGAAGCATGGGTATATTACCTGATGGAATAAGTATTGATATATCACAAAAAATACTTGGAGATACAATTACAATAAAGGACTTTGATTTAAATAATCAAATAAAAGTTACTGATGATGAAAATCAAATTTACGCAGCTATAGCACAAATGAAAGAAGAAGTGACTGAAGAAGTTACAGCTGAAGCAGTTGTTGCTGAAACTGAAGCTAAATAATAAAATAGTAATTATATAATAATAAAAGGATGAACATGAAAAGTTCATCCTTTTATCTATTATGGATAAAATTTAAAATGTTTTGATGATGAGGTAAGAAAAAGAATATAAGCAAATAGATACTTATTATTGTGAGTAAAATTAGGAGGCTAAAGAATGGCAAATATATTGAGATATTCAAAAAAACAATTAGATAGAACATTAAAAGATTTCGGAAAGAGAGAAAATATAGGTTCTAATGACATATCCGAGTGGATAAGACTAATAAACGATTTTATATATGAATTTGAACTAAAGTCTGAAGTTAATGAAGTAGATAAACTTTCTATAACAACTAGCAAAGAAGAACAAGTGGTAATTGAAAAAATGATGTATGCACTAGAAGGTACAAAAACTTCTTTGAATTACATTTTTGATGGTAATATTACTTATATAGAAGAATAGGTTATTATAACAATAAAATAAATATTAAAGGAAGCCATTTAATTAAATGGCTTCCTTTAAAAAGTATCATATCATCGAAAAATTATTAAATGGAATCTAAAGAACATATAAATAAAAGTTTATTTTGAACTAGTACCTTTATTTGCATAGGATTGATTATTTAGCTTTTTTGTCTCTTCTAAAGCAGCATCACTATTGCTACTACTCATATTAGACATACCAGCACTTGATTGACTATTTAATTGTTTTGTTTCTGCTAAAGTAGAGTCACTAGTGCTGCTAGACATATTTGACATAGCAGAATTTGAAACACCACTAGTACCTTTATTTGAAGCTGATTCATTATTTAATTGAATTGTTTCTTGTAGAGTGGAAGCACTAGTGCTACTAGACATACCAGCATTTGAGTAAGAGCTTGAACCTCCATTAGCTGCTGATTGTTTATTTAATTCTTTTGTTTCTTCTAAATTGTTATTCATAAGTATCTCTCCCTTCTAATATAAAAATTACACTAATCAAGTACAGTATATAGTTTACCCATTTTATCTTAAAATATAGATGAAAATATTGAGAATTTTTACTTGAAATTTTAAGATTGTAAAAATTTTAAGATCTTATTATATATCGTAGCAGCGGCGATGTGATATTTAAAAAATAAATCTAAATTGTGAAGTTTATAAGTTATATTGCAATAAATATAATAATCAGTTATACTAAATATAATGATATATTAACGTATTTTTTTCTTTATCAATGTGTAAACGATTCAATAAGACTAATTTCAAAAAGGAGTTTTGCTAAAATGGCTAAATATATAATGGCACTTGATCAAGGTACAACCAGTTCAAGGTGTATACTATTCAATGAAAAGGGACTTATTGTAACGTCCGCTCAAAAAGAATTTACTCAGATTTTCCCAAAAGGAGGGTGGGTAGAACATGACCCAATGGAGATATGGTCAAGTCAAATTAGCGTTGCAACAGAAGCGATGGCTGAAGTTAATGCTACGGCGTCTGATATAGCAGCAATAGGTATTACAAATCAAAGAGAAACTACTGTAGTTTGGGATAGACGAACGGGAGTTCCGGTATACAATGCAATTGTATGGCAATGTAGAAGAACTGCAGAGACTTGTGATGAATTAACACAAAAAGGATTTGATAAAATTGTTAGAGCTAAAACGGGATTGATTTTAGACGCTTATTTTTCTGGAACAAAAATAAAATGGATATTGGACAATGTAGAAGGCGCTAGAGCAGAAGCTGAAGCAGGAAATTTATTGTTTGGCAATATAGATACTTGGTTAATTTGGAATTTAACAAAAGGAAAAACATATGTAACAGACTATTCTAATGCTTCAAGAACAATGCTATTTAATATTCATGAACTTACATGGGATGACGAAATTTTAGAAACATTGAACATACCAAAATCAATGCTCCCAGAAGTAAAACCTTCAAGTTGTGTATATGGCAACACCGATATTTCATTGTTTGGAGGGGAAATTCCAATTGCTGGAGCGGCTGGAGACCAACAAGCGGCATTATTTGGACAAACTTGCTATTCACCAGGAACAGCTAAAAACACATATGGGACAGGCTGCTTCATGCTTATGAATACAGGAGACAAAGCAATTCAATCTAAACAGGGATTACTTACAACGATTGCTTGGGGAATAGATGGAAAAGTAGAGTATGCTCTTGAGGGTAGTGTATTTATAGCTGGAGCAGCTATACAATGGTTAAGAGATGAGCTACGCATGATTGACAATGCTGCTGATTGCGAAGAATATGCTAATGCGGTAGAAGATACAAATGGAGTATATGTAGTTCCGGCTTTTGTTGGACTTGGAGCACCGTATTGGGATCCTTATGCAAGAGGAACAATTGTAGGTCTTACAAGAGGAGCAAAGAAAGAACATTTAATAAGAGCAACTCTCGAAGCGCTTGCTTACCAAACACATGATGTTTTAAAAGCAATGCAAGAAGATTCTGGAATTATACTTACAGAACTTAAAGTAGATGGAGGAGCTTGCAATAACAATTTCTTAATGCAGTTTCAATCTGATATTTTAAACGTTCAAGTAGACAGACCAGAGGTTACTGAAACTACAGCACTCGGTGCGGCTTATCTTGCAGGGCTAGCAGTAGGATATTGGAAGAGCAAAGATGAAGTAGCAAAGCATTGGGCAATATCAAGAAGTTTCAAACCTAGTATGACAGAAGAAAAAAGAAAAGAATTACTTCATGGATGGCATATAGCTGTTAAAAGATCAGGCATAAAACTTGAATAGTAGTAACGAAATATTAATTGTTAATAATAATTTGTTATGCTATTATTAACATATGAAATATAAAAGAATAACCTAACACAGGGGAGTTGGATAGGCCAACTGAGAGAAAGAACTTTAATTCTTTGACCCTATAACCTGATCTGGATAATGCCAGCGTAGGAAGTTGTTTATTGGTGTATTATATATGTATATATTTTTATATATCAAGATAATTTAAACACGAATCCTATGGGTTTGTGTTTTTTGTTTTATAAATAAAATGGATGAATAGTGCCGCAGGTGATGATTTAACATTTAAAAAACAATTATTTTAGGAGGGAATTGATATGAAAAAAGTTTTAACTATAGCAGGTTCTGACAGCTCAGGAGGAGCAGGTGTACAGGCAGATTTAAAAAGCTTAAGTGCGAGTGGCGTATACGGGATGAGTGTAATTACAGCGATAACAGCACAAAATACTATGGGGGTTTTTGCAGTGCAAGACTTGGGCGAAGAAATCATCAAGGCACAAATTGATGCTATTTTTACAGACATAGTTGTAGATGCGGTTAAAATTGGTATGGTTTCTGTGATCTCAACTATTGATGTGATAAGTGAGAAATTAAAACAATACAAGCCTAAAAACGTAGTACTCGATCCCGTAATGATCTCAAAAAGCGGTTATTCACTGTTAAAGCCAGAGTCAAAAACGGCTTTGGTTAAAAAATTAATTCCACTAGCGTCAATTATTACACCTAATGTCCCTGAGGCTGAAGAAATTTTAAAAGAAGTAAATTCAGATATTACGAGCATTGAAACAGTAGTAGATATGGAAAGTGCAGCAAAAGAAATGTACAAGCTAGGATGCAAAAATGTGCTTTTAAAGGGAGGACATATGCAGGGGGAAGCCGTAGATGTGTTTTATGATGGAAGTGAAATTACACATTTTACGTCTGAGAGAATAAATACAAAAAATACTCATGGAACTGGATGTACTTTGTCTTCAGCCATAGCTGCAAATTTGGCGCTTGGCTATAGCATGAAGGATTCAATAAAAAATTCAAAGCAGTATATAACAACTGCTATAAAGCATTCTTTAGATATTGGGCATGGGGTGGGACCTACAAATCATTTCTACGAATTATATAAAAAAGCAGGGATGGCAAATGATTAAGGATAGTGAAAAACTGGATTTTTAGCAGCGAGTTCTGTAAACTTAATAACACAAAGTTTAAGGGGAGTAAATAATGTATTAGTATGTATCATATTTATAGCAGTAGATATTACTTTATAAAACGTTATTTATTACTTGGAGCTACAATGCCCGTTATGATTATTACAGGATTTATATAAACAATAATTTGGAGGATGATGTCAAAATGGAAATTAATAAGAAAATAATTAAATTACTAAACAATTTAAGAGAAAAAACCCCATTGGTGCACCAAATAACAAATTATGTTACCGTTAATGATTGTGCCAATATTACACTAGCAATAGGTGGGTCACCGGTTATGGCGGAGGATATTCATGAAGTTCGCGAGATGGTATCACTTGCATCTTCACTTGTTATAAATATAGGAACATTAAATAGTGTAATTATAGAGGCTATGATTGAGGCAGGAAAGATGGCAAATGAATTAAACATACCTGTTATCTTAGATCCTGTCGGAGTAGGTGCAACAACTTATAGAACAGAAACTTGCAAAAGAATTATAAATGAAGTGAAATTAGCAGTTATTAGAGGGAATTTATCTGAAATAAAAACAATTTATGGTATTAAAACTATAACAAGAGGTGTAGATGCTAGTGAGAGTTTTTCTGTAGATAGTAATGAATTTACAAGAGAGAAAGAAATGGCAAGGAATTTTGCTGTTAAATTTAATACGGTAGTAGTTATAACAGGTGCTGTAGACATTATATCAGATGGTAAGACTCTTTACACCGCATCTAACGGTCATAAAATAATGTCTAGGGTTACAGGTACAGGATGTATGTGTACTTCCGTTATTGGTTGTTATTTAGGCGCTGGAGATAATAATTTAATAGCAGCACTCGCAGGAATTGTTTCAATGGGTATTGCAGGAGAAACAGCTTATGAAAGCTTAGATAAAAATAGCGAAGGATCAGGAACATTTAAAGTGAAAATGCTAGATGCTATTTACAGTTTATCTGAAGCTCTAATAATGGAAAGGAGTAAAATAAATGAAGAATAATGTGAATTATAGCCTTTATCTCGTTACAGATAGAGATGTGTTAGTGGATTTAGATATATTTGCAGCGGTGGAGGAAGCAATAAAAGGCGGGGTTACATTAGTCCAGCTTAGAGAAAAGAGATTAAGTACTTTAGAGTTTTATAATATTGCAGTGAAAATAAAAATTATTACAGATAAATATAAGATTCCCCTAATAATAAACGATAGAATTGATATTGCACAGGCCATAGATGCAGCGGGGGTACACATAGGTCAAAGTGATATGCCAGCGACTATCGCGAGAAGTATAATAGGAGATAATAAGATACTAGGGGTTTCTACTGCAACACTTAAGGAAGCACAAAGGGCAGAAAAACAAGGAGCAGATTATGTGGGTGTTGGAGCGATGTTTCCTACAACTACTAAAGATGATGCAAGTGCAGTTTCTGTATTAAGTTTAAAAGAAATAAAAGAAAAAATTTCTATCCCTGTAGTTGCTATTGGTGGAATTAATGAAAAAAATGTAAATTTATTAAAGATAGCAAATATTGATGGAATAGCTGTTGTTTCAGATATTCTCGGGAAAAAATCTGTAAGGTCATCAGCAGAAAAACTATGTTCTTCCATAAAGCAGAAATAATAGTGGGGGGGGATTTATAATGTTTATCAAGCCGACTGGATTCGAAAAGAACCTATCTGGAAACGAGGTAGATAAGGTAATCTATTCAAATATTCCAGGATTAAAGGAAAAAATGCTTTGCATGAACTATTGGACAAAATTGAGTGGCATGAATAAAGATATTATGAATGTACAGGAGATTGAAGCATACAACAAGAGTAGTTTAACAACTGTTGGATCAATTGTGAACTTAGAAAATTACGAAGAATCCTTTAGCATGCAAGAATTAATAAACAAGATAAATACTATTAGTTCTATGCCAAAATCTGAAAGATTCCATGAGGATGGGAAATTAGTAGTTCAAGAATATTATAATAAGTTAATAAAGAATTGCAATATTGAAAAATTAATGGACTTATTGGATATCAAATATGCAATAACCATTAGAAAGACTGTGATGAGGACATTCCCAACCTATGATAAAATATTTAAAACTGGAGATAACTATGAATTTGACAGATTTCAGGAGACCGCTGTTTATCCTGTTGAACCAATTGTAATTCTGCTATCAAGTGTGGATAAAAAGTGGTATTTTGCACAGATGTATAATTATTTAGCATGGATACCCGAAAAAGATGTGGCAATATCTAGTAAAGAAGAAATTTTTGATTATCTTAAAACAGAAAATTTCTTAGTAACTACAGGGAAAAGAGTATTTACAAATTATAACCCATTAAATGAGCAATTATCAGAAGTGAAATTTGACATGGGAATTAAAATACCACTTGCAGATATTAAGGAAATAGAAGGGGATATTTATGGTCAAAATTCCGCAGGTAATTATGTGGTTAAGCTTCCAACCAGAGATAATAAGGGAAATGTAGAATTCAAAAAAGCTCTGATTGCAAAAAATGAAGATATCTCATTAGGGTACTTACCTTATACCAGAAAAAATATCATAGTTAATGCCTTTAAATTTTTAGGCGAAAGATATGGATGGGGTGGAATGTTCAATTCTAGAGATTGTGCAAGTTTTATAATGGATGTTTATAGAACTATGGGTATTAAGCTTCCTAGGAATTCCGAGGATCAGGGGAAACTCGCAGTGGGCAATTTCTATGAAATGCCGGAAAATATGACTATGGGAGATAGAGAAAAGTTGCTGAATAAATTGAAGCCTGGAACGTCAGTATTTATGAATGGACATACAATGATTTATATAGGTAAAGAAAAAGGTCAATATTATGCTATTCATGATTTTTCAGGCTTTTATAAACCACAGCAGGACGGGAGCTTAAAATATTATAAGGTACGCGAAGTGATGGTTTCTCCATTGTGTATAGTATTATCAGAGGATGGTAAAACATATATTGAAGGATTATACGGAGCTAGAGATTTTGTTAATGTGGATTAATTAGCCTGACCATTTCGGTCCAGCGAAAAGCAATAGCTCCTCCAATAAATATAGATATACGATATAGTATGAAGTTTATCCATAGTGTTTTGAAATAAGAAGAGCAGAAACATTAGAATTTCTTAATGAAATTTCACGTTTCAATCTCTTATTTCAAGTCACGTAGGAGAAACTTCATAGATTGCACTATTATTTGTTCCTAGAAATTATATCAGCGTGGATTTTACTCCATGCATAATCTAGCGCAGAATCTAAATTATTATTATTCTTACCACCACCTTGTGCTGAAAAGGCACTTCCACCACCTTTGCCGTCTATTAGAGTTATGGCATCTTTTAAAATAGAGCTCATGCTAATTATATTCAAATCCTTAGAGCACATAAATAAAAGATTTGCTTTATCTTGAGATTTTACTCCAAATAAGACTATAACTTTTGGAGAGGATACTAATTTTGTTGCTAACATATTAGTATATTTTAAATCCCCATTATCATAAATGCATTTAAGCATCCTGATATCTTCTATTTTTGGGGCTGCCTCTAACATATTTTGAACTTCGTACTGCGCAACCTCTGACTTTAGGGCCCTTTTTTCAGTAAGTGCTTTATTAAGTTCATCTGAAAGTCGTTCTACAACGGACGAAACTGTAGCATTATTGCAGGAAAAAAGTTTAGACATTTTTTCCATGGATTCATGTTTTAAGGCATAATCAGAAACAGCCCTTTGTCCACATATAAATTCAATTCTTATTCCAGTCTTATACTTTTCAAATTTTGTAACCTTAATTAATTGAACCTCAATAGTTGAACTAGGATGTAGACCACAACATGGGTTTATATCAATATCACCTATTTTAACTATTCTTACTTTTTCACCAGCTTTTATTGGGAGTTTTTTTAGCGATAATTTTTTTAGTTCAGAGTTAGTTGGATATAGTACTTCTACTTTAATATTGTCTAATACAATTTTGTTAGCTTTTTTTTCGGCAATTTTAATTTCATTATTGCCAATAACTTTATCAATATCAATAGTTGTAGAATCCGTGCCGAGGTGAAACCCAATAGTAGTTGCATTAAATAGATCAGAAATAGCAGCAGAAAGTATATGCTGCCCTAGATGCTGTTGCATATAGTCAAACCGTTTATCAAAGTCTATGATGCATTTAACCCTATGAATTTTTAAAGGGTTCACGGCAACTACATGATAAATTTTTTCATCTTCTTCATACACATAGGTTACAGCAGCACCATTTATATATCCAGTATCACTTGGTTGACCACCACCTTCAGGGTAAAAATAGGTTTTGTCAAGTTCAACGTGATACTTGTTTTCTTTTTGGATTACGTTTATGACTTCAGCTGTAAATTCTGCTTGATATGGATTTTCGTAATATAACTTTTCCAAAGTTTTGCATCTCCTTTTGCGAGCTAGGCTTCAATAGAATACATGATGTGTTTTTAATCTAATTGTACCATAAAAATATTATGCTACAAAATAATACCGGGTTTTTACTTTGATTTTGTCATAAATTAGTAATAAATTCTAAATTATACAAAGAAAAATCCGAAAAAAAAAGGTTTACACTATATTTTGTAGAATATAATATTTTGAGAATGTTCTAAAAATAAGTCAATTCAGTTATAAAGTTAACGACATTTCAATGGATTTTTAAAGGGGAAATTAAAATGAGTGAATATGTTAATGATAATGTATTACAAGAAACAGATATTGATAAAGTTATTGAGTTATCAAAGGTTTTGTTATTTGAAAATGATAGAAATGCTTTGCATAGCAAGTTAATTAATATAATAAATAGTTATTTTAAAGTTAAAAGGGTATTAATTTTAGAGTGTGTAAATAGAAATTTTGAAGTAGTAATAGAATGGAAAGAGCAGTGTGGTGAAGCAATTTTTTATAATGAAAGAAATATTAAAGACACCTCTAATATATTTAGAGGCACCTCTAATATATTTAGAGGCATTATAGAAGAAGTCTGTGATTGCAAAAAAGAAAAAGTAATTAATAAAGGTAGTGAAGGTTTTGAAGTTTTTTACCCATTGATTTACAAGGAAGAGTTATTAGAAATTATATACATAGAGAAAAATCTTGAATATAGTAATATGGATTTAAAAATGCTTAAGCTAATTTGCTTTCAGGTTGCGGCTGTTATGGAAAGAATAAGTATAGAAGAGGCTAAAGTTCAGAAAATTGAAAGTGAAGAAGAATATAAAAAGTTATTTGAATTATCTCCTGATGCTATATGTGTGCTCAGCGGTGGGAAAATAGTATTAGCTAATCCTGCGACTGAAGGATTATTCGATGTGAAGGACTCTAAGGATATAATTGGAAGAAGTATTATGGAGTTTGTTCATCTTGATTACATTGATATTGCTAGGAGTAGAATAAATATAATATATGAAGGCGGAATGACGACACCATTTATTGAAGAGAAATTTCTTACAAGTGGTGGGTCTGTTATTGATGTTGAGTTAGGCACAGCTGCTTTTAAGTATAAGGGGGAGCTAGCAGTTTTAATAGTGACTCGCAATATTGACAAAAGAAAAAAGATGGAGAGAAATCTAAGGGAGAGTGAAACACTATTAAGGGAGATAACTGAAAATACTTCTGATATGATTATAAAAACAGATACTGATGGTAGAATTAAATATATTACAGCTGCTCAAAAGGCGATACTTGGGTATGCTACAGATAATGTCATTGAAAGGCACGTTTTTGATTTTGTTTACGGGGATGATAAGAAAAATGTATTAAGGGAAATTAGAAAACTAATTACTTCAACTACAAATGAAAAATTCAAATGTAGATGCTTGCATGCAAATGGAGATATTGTATGGTTAGAGATTTGTGGTAGTAAATTATTAGATGATAATAATAAAGTTAAAGCCTTAATATTGTCATCAAGAGATATTACTAAGCGACTTGAAAATGAAGGGATAATGAAAGAAAATGAGGAAAAGACAAGATTTTTAAATCAAGCAATAAAATATGATAGATTTAGGACGGATTTTTTTGCGAATATATCTCATGAATTAAGAACACCGATCAATGTTATTTCTGGTACTATCCAGCTTATGGAACTTAAATTCAAGGAACTCTTTAATGGAAATGAGGGTAAAAGCAAGGAATATTTAAAAACTATGAAACAAAACTGTTATAGATTAATAAGATTGACTGACAACTTAATAGATGTAACAAAAATAGATGCAGGATATTTTGAAATTCATTTAAGTAATTGTAATATTGTTAGTATTATAGAGGAAATAACTTTGTCTGTAGCTGAGTATGTATCAAATAAAGGAATATCACTTTTATTTGATACAGAAATGGAAGAAAAAATAATAGCTTGTGATAAAGATAAAATAGAAAGAATAATGTTGAATCTCATTTCAAATGCAATAAAATTCACAAATTCAGGTGGAAATATTTTAGTATATATTTTTGAAAAAAAAGATAGTGTTGTAATCTCTGTTAAGGATACAGGTATTGGAATAGAAAAAGAAAAGCAACAATGCATTTTCGAAAGATTTATTCAAGTTGATAAGTCACTTACGAGAAATAGAGAAGGGAGTGGCATAGGATTATCTTTAGTTAAGTCGTTAGTAGAAATGCATGGAGGTAAAATGTTTTTAGAAAGCGAGATTAATATAGGAAGTAAATTTAGTTTTGAACTTCCTATAAAAAAGTTACTAGATATTGAGGGAGTTTTTGTTGATAATAATTTGAGTGTTAGTAGTAATATTGAAAAGATTAAGATTGAGTTTTCAGATATATATTAATGTCTACTACCTTAGAGTAACACAGGAAACCGTGCTATAAATAGCACGGTTTTTTTATAAGCTACCCTGCAAGGTAGGGTTTTTAAGCAAAAATCCTGTAACAGAGAGTGAAATTTAAGAATTTGATTATTTTAGGTGATTAGCTTATTATATATATAGGGGTATTAATATTTAGTGAAGTTAATGCCGTGCTTAAAAAAGTATTAATTCGAAGAAAATCTTATGTTTTAAGGAGAAAATTTATGAAAGATAAAAGAATACTACTAGCTAATAGTTTATTATTAGGAGCGTTATTGTTATTTATTTCAATACCCTTAATAGCAATAAGGGTATTTAGATTACATGGTTCTATAAGCGGGGATACCTCACTTCTGCTTTCTGGAGGGGCCAGTGTTATAGCACTTGGTGGAATTGCTTTATTATATTGCAGGATTACTAAAAGAAGCTTTAATAAGGTAATGGTAATAAAGAAGATATCTCTAAAGCAAGTTTTTTTAATTATGTCTATATCAGTCGGTACTTATATTTTTGCAATAGGCGTTAATATGATAAGCATGAAGTTATTTCCCATTGCAATAAAGGATAGTATGGCAATATCTAAATTACTAAACAGTAGTTCAACATTATTAGGGTTAGTGGTGATAGTTTTGGTGCCAGCATTTTTTGAGGAAATATTTTTTAGAGGAATTTTCTTAGATGCTTATGAAGGGATAAATAAAAAAATTAAATTTTTTATAATAACTGCAATCTTTGCAACCTTTCATGGTAATGTAATGCAAATTATTTATGTAATGTTTTTGGGACTTGTTCTATTAAAGGTAAGGGAATATACAGGATCGCTTGTAGGGAGTATGACACTTCACGCAGTAAATAATGCAATATCTTTTATTTTAAGTAAAGTCGTAATGAATTATATGAAGCTTGTGAATAATGGAATAAAGAATGGTGTGATAGATCAAACACAAGTACAAGCAGCTGCGACAACTGATGCAATGAATGCTAGTTTAACTGTGATTTTACTTAGAGCTTCAATATTTTTACTAATCGGAGGATCTATATTATTTATAAACTTAAGAAAATTAAAAGAATATAAAGAGGAAAAAGATGGATTAGATCTCATTGAAGAAGAAAAGGACATTGAAGGAAAATATATAGCAAGAAAAGAAGAAATTATAGATATAGATAGAAAACAATATATTCCATTAGTTATATATTTTATTTCTATGACTGTGCTGGTTGTTCTAAGGTATTAAAGCATCTTCTGCGAAGATGCGTATCGGGGAATTTACAGCTTGACAATTTTTTTCTTTATGATAGAATATAAAAATATAAATTTTAAATCGTATAACCCCAATAATATGGTTTGGGGGTTTCTACCAGGAACCTATAATTCCTGATTACGAAGAAGATACAACTATGTTTATCTTCTTTGTGGTCAGGATTTTTTATTTTTTGCTAATTAAATCATCTCCTGTGGAGCTGAAATGTCATTAAAATTAAAAGGAGGACAATATGGAATTTAAAAATTTACCTAAAATTGATTTACATTGTCATTTGGATGGAAGTGTAAGACCGGGAACAATAATTGATATAGCAAAAGAAGAGGGTATAAGTATTCCCTACTATGATATTGAAAATATTAGAAAAGAAGTTACAGCCCCAGCAGAATGTAAATCTCTTGATGAGTATTTAAAAAGGTTTGAAATTCCGAATTTAGTAATGCAATCAAAGGAGAGTTTAAGAAGAATTACATTTGAACTTCTTTGCGATTGTGCAAAAGAAAATGTAAAATATATTGAAGTTAGATTTGCACCACTACTTCATATAACAAAGGGTTTAAGTGTAGAAGACGTAATAGAGAGTGTAATATCTGGGATCAAATATGCAGAAGAGAAATATGATATAAAAGGAAATGTAATACTTTGCTGCATGAGATTTATGTCTATTGATAAAGCCTTTGAGGTTGTAAAAGCTGGCAGAAAGTACCTCTTGAAAGGTGTAGTTGCAATAGATTTATGTGGATCTGAAGGAGAAGGCTTTTGTGAAAAATTTATAGAACCTATATCATTAGCTAAAGAATATGGATATAGAGTAACTATCCATGCAGGTGAAACAGGAATAGGAAAAAATGTCCTTGAAGCAGTGGAACTTTTGGGGGCAGAAAGGATAGGTCATGGAGTATTTATTAAAGACTGCATTGAAGCCTATAACATTGTAAAAGATAAAGGAATTACTCTTGAAATGTGTCCAACAAGTAACATCCAGACTAAAGCAATTGATACTTTTGAAAAACACCCAATTTATGATTTTTTTAATGATGGAATAAGGGTGAGCGTCAATACTGATAATAGAACTGTATCTGACACAAATATGACTAAGGAATGCGATGTATTATTAAGAGAATTTAACATTACGTTTGAGGAATATAAACAAATTTATCTTAATAGTGTTGATGCAGCATTTGCTGATTTAGAAACAAAGGAATGGTTAAGGAAATATATCTAAGTGATTAATACCCTAGTATATTAATCAAAAATTTGGTAGAATAGTATTATTATAAGTGATATTATTTAAATAAGGTTAAATACATACCAAGTGATAATCTAAATTTAGTAGAACTTAATAAATGGGCGGGCAATTTGATGTGTGGAACACTAGGATATGCCAATCCTATATATTTATTAAAAAAAAAGAAATGAGCGAAATAGAAGACTAGATTACAAATTAAGTTTTTTAAATAAAGAGCAGATTTCATCCCATATTTAGGGGTGAAATCTACTCTTTGTTTTTAAATAAGTTTCGAACGTTAATTAACTTTCACGCGTGTTAGAATTATTTTACATTTATTTTTATCCCTTAATTGTATATTATACAAAATATAATACTTGGGTATTTTCTATATACTTATGTTAAACTAAAATTCACGCGAATAAATGTTAGAATAAATTCTAATATATTGGTAACTTACAAAGAGGAGGGAAGTGCGTAAACATCGGAAGAAATTATTTAAATAGGTTGGTGAGCAAATTGAAAAGAAAAAGGGTGAGAAGTAAAAGGATTTTTTTTGCAGGTATGTTATTTTCCATAGCATTTATGGGTCTTGTGAGTAGAATGGTTTATTTAATGGTTATTAATGGGTCAGATTATAAACAGCTGGCATTAAACAATTGGACAAAAACTATAAAAATAGCTCCCCAAAGGGGGGAGATTCTGAGCAGAAACGGTTCAAAATTGGCATTAAGTGCAGATGTTTACAGGGTTGATGTTGATTTAAATGTATTTAAAAGATACTTAGAAGTTAAAAAAATACCTGAAGAACAAGCCATTGAACAATTGTCGCAGAAACTGGATGTTAAAAAGAGCGAATTTGAAAAAATATTAGATAGTAAAGATGGCAATGGCAAGCTACTTAAATTTGTATCATTGAAGAGAAAGGTTGATAAGAAGGGTGCAGATGCGGTTAAAGATTTAAAATATAATGGCATAATAATTTCAAACGATGTAGAGAGAATGTATCCAAATGATAGCGTTTTATCCCAGGTTATCGGACATACCAATTTGGAGGGAAATGGAATAAGTGGAGTAGAACAGAGTTATAATAATGAATTAGCAGGTATTCCCGGGGTAAAAGTGACAGAAGTGGATAGGAATAATAATGAATTGCCCTATAAAGAAGCAACCACGGTTCAACCTGTAAATGGAAAGGATTTAACATTAACTATAGATGAACAAATTCAAAATTTAGCTGAAAAAGTAGCAAAAGAAACATTGGATGAAAATAGTGCAAAGTCTGTAAGCATAATAATTATGAATCCGCAAAATGGTGAAATTTTGGCTATGGTTAATACACCGGGATATAATCTAAATAAGCCTTATGTAGAAGGGAAAACAGATAGTGAAGTACAGGAAATATGGAAGAATAGAGCTATCAGTAATGTGTTTGAGCCAGGATCAATTTTCAAGGTTATAACAGCTGCTGCTGCACTTGAAAATAACGTGGTGACGGACCAGGACCGATTTGTAAGTAATGGAAGCATTAAGGTTGGAAGTACAACATTGTATAATGATAATAAAGAAAATCATGGGGTTGAGACTTTTTCAGATATAATAAAAAATTCCGATAATGTTGGATTTGTTAACCTGGGACAAAAAATTGGAGAGGAAAATTTTTATAAATTTTTAAAGGCGGCTAACTTTGGACAGAAAACCGGTATAGATTTGCCAGGTGAAAGTACTGGCTTAATAAAGGATTTAAATAGTATTAAACCTATTGATCTTGCTACAATGGCCTATGGTCAAGGTGTAGCGGTTAGCCAAGTGCAGTATATCGCTGCCTTCAATGCAATAGCTAATGGAGGTACATGGATAAGACCCCATGTTATGAAAGAGATATCACATATGGTGGAAGATAAAAAAGTTGTGGATAAAAAATATGATAATCTTGGTGAAAAGGTTATAACCAGCAAAGAAAAAGCAGCTGAATTAAGAATGTATTTGGAAAGAGCTGTTAAGGAGGGAACTGGAAAGGATACCTATATGGAGGGGTACCGCATAGCTGGAAAGACAGGAACTGCAAATAAGGTTAACAGTACTGAAGGGGGTTACGGTTCTGGTAAATATGTAGCATCCTTTGCAGGTATGGCTCCTGCTAATAATCCAGAGGTAACATTGATAGTTACAATAGAAGAGCCAAACCCGGAAAAATATTATGCTGCCCAGACAGCAGTACCGGCAGCACGTAAGTTATTTTCAGGGTTGTTTAGAATACTTAACATGTCTACGGAAAATGTGAGTGATACAAATTAATACTAAATGAAAATAAAGAGCAGATCTCATCCCATATTAGGGATGAGATCTGCTCTTTGTTTTTTGAATAAGTATCGAATATTAATTAACATTCACAGGTGTTAGAATTATTTTGCATTTATTTTTATTCCTTCTTTTTTAGCCTTATGCTGAAAGATCAAACCTAAAATTTGCAAAGCAATTAATGGAGTTAAAGCAACCATGGCAATTACGCCAAATCCATCGATTAATACATTCGCTCCTTCAATGGCCTCAGCGGCACCTTGTGCAAAGGCTAAAATAAAAGTTGCTGCCATTGGACCAGAAGCTACACCGCCAGAGTCAAATGCTATTCCTACGAATAGTTTCGGCACAAAATATGACATAATAATTGAAATTGCGTATCCTGGTAAAAGAAAATGCCACAACTGAATCCCGGGTACAACTATTCTTAACATTGATAATGCTACTGCAAAGGCAACTCCGATAGAAAGAGTAAAAATTACTGCCTTCTTTTTTATATATCCATGAGTAACAATTTCTATCTGATCTGTAAGTACATGCACAGCCGGTTCAGCTAATATTACCACTAATCCAAGTATGAACCCAACAATGACAAGAATCCAACTACTATGTAGGGAAGCAATACTGTGTCCGACTACAGTTCCAATCTCTATAAAACCAGCATTTACTCCTGTTAAAAATAATATCAGTCCAATAAAAGAATATAGAATACCTCTCAATATCTTTGAAAATTCCTTTTTTGAAAGCTTAAATGATATTTTATTGAATATAAAAAATAATAATAATAATGGAAGCAAGGTGAAAAAAACTTCACTTATCATAGTTGGCAATTTTTCAATAAATGGATTTATAATTGAGGTTGAGCTGACAGTACTAGTGCTTAGGTCGCCAACAATTTTATCAGACTTTGATATAAGGCTCATAATAATAACGGATAAAATAGCGCCTGTGGATGCTACTGCTACTAGTCCGAAACTATCTTCTTCCGAGGATATTCCATCTTTTTTTATTGAAGACACTCCTAACGCAAGTGCTAATATAAATGGAACGGTCATTGCGCCCGTAGTAGCACCAGAAGCATCAAATGATATTGCTAAAAATTCAGAAGATGTAAATAAAGATAGAACAAAAATAATCAAATATATTGCAGTTAACATTTTCTTTAATGATTTATTATAAATTATTCTTAATAAACCTATAGATAGCATAATTGCAATACCAATAGATACAACAACTAAAATCGAAAGTTTAGTTATTGATCCCGATGTTACAGTACTAACTTGAGAAGCAAGAATTTGCAAATCTGGTTCAGCAATTGTAATAAAAAAACCGAGTATTAATCCCGAAAAAACTAAGACCAATACTTTACTGTTTTTAGCAAGAGAACTTCCCATTAAAGTACCAATAGGGGTAACTCCAGTGTCCACACCAAGTAAAAATATAGACAGTCCAAATATTATGAAAATTGCGCCTATTAAAAATCTAAGTATTAGATGTGTTTCAAGAGGGATGATTGTAAAATTCAATAGTAATACTATTAAAGTAATTGGGAGTACAGAAAATAAAACTTCTTTAAATTTTTTAATAATGATATTCAAATATAAGACACCTCCATTTAAAGTCTAAAAATTAGGATATATATTGTTATTTATTTGCGTTTAATATGTAAAAATTCAATGAAATTGTTCACTTGCTCGAGTTCTTGGTCGGTTAGATCATCAGTGCCAGTAAGGTGTACAGTGGTAATAGGAGAATGGGTGCTATCCATATATCCTGCCGCTTTCATAATATCATCGTAGGGCATCTCAAGAGCTCTTGCTATGCATTTTAATACCAGTGGTGATGGATTCTTTCTTTCTCCATTTTCAAGTCGATGTATCTCCGTATGACTTATGTCTGCAAGTGAAGCTAGCTTACGACTAGATAAATTTCTTGAAGTTCTATGTTCAAAAATAAATTTCCCAATATCGCTCACGATAATACCTCCATTAAAATAATATATTGTAAGTATAACATATTTGTAACCTAAAAGCAACAATATCATGCATTTCGGTTCTCATAGGTTCCGTAATTATTGAAGAATAGAGGGAATAAATGTTGAAATGGAAGGAAATAAATCATGAAGGATGTGGTTAATTATATATCCTTACTAACAAAGCACTGATTTACAATAAATTGGTGCTTTGTTAGTGGTTTTCCAAAAAAAACAGCGATTTGTATACGGATTGCTGTTTTTTTTATATAAAATATGGTATAATATAAAGTGATTGGAAATTAAGCGCGGATGAAAAAACATACGAAAAACTTGTATTTTGTATGTTTCCTGGATGATTAAGAAGGAAGGAAAAGAAAGATGATAATGCTTCAGAAAATATATAATCTTTGTGAATGTTTTGAAAAGCAAGATAGAAAAGCATGTATTGTTAAATTAATAGATAAGGGCTACAGCGAAGGGTCTGCAACAATATATTATAACATTTGGAGGAGGCATTACATGGATTCGAGTAGTAAAGATTTAATGCTTTCAGGTATTTATATAGAAACTCATAGAGTAAGAAAACTTTTAGAAGAGTGTACTTTTATGGAACGTCAAAGGTATCTTGAAGCTTTAAGTAAAGAGCAACTTGTTAGAATAGCACAGGCAGTACTCAAATAAAATTACAAAACAAATTTGTTAAATAAAAGTAATTTATTTAAAGAGTTATGGGTGTTTTTTAGTTATAATTAAATAGTGGGTAATAATTTAAAAAACTAAAGGGAGGGTTATTTACATGGATGTAGAAAAATTAACGGTAAAGGTTCAACAATCCTTAAATGAGGCTCAATTATTAGCTGTAAAAAATAATCATCAACAGGTAGATACTGTGCATTTATTTGCAGCACTTATAGCTCAAGAGGACGGTCTTATTCCTAATATATTTAGTAAAATGGGAGTGAATATAGCAAAGCTTAATGAGGAGATTAACAAAGAAATAAATAGTATGCCAAAAGTTACAGGAAGTGGTGCAGATAGTGGATCAGTTTATGCTACTAGAAGGTTTGAAGAAGTTTTTGCACGGGCCGAAGATGAAGCTAAAAAGTTTAAAGATTCTTTTATAAGTGTAGAACATGTAATGCTTGGACTTATAGATGTGAATTCTAAAGACATTCGAGATATTTTAAAGAAATTTAATATAACTAAAGAAGCTTTTTTAAATGTGTTATCGACCGTTAGGGGAAATCAGAGAGTGGAAAATGCTGATCCAGAGGGTACTTATGAGGCATTAGTGAAATATGGAACAAACCTTGTGGAACAAGCTAAAAAACATAAACTAGATCCAGTGATAGGAAGAGATGAGGAAATTAGGCGAGTTATAAGAATACTTTCTAGAAGAACTAAAAATAATCCAGTGCTTATAGGAGAACCTGGAGTAGGTAAAACTGCTATAGTAGAAGGGCTAGCTCAAAGAATTGTAAAGGGAGACGTACCAGAAGGGCTTAAAAATAAAATAATATTTTCTTTAGATATGGGAGCACTTATTGCGGGGGCCAAATTTAAAGGTGAGTTTGAAGAAAGACTTAAAGCAGTGCTTAAAGAAGTAGAAAATAGTGAAGGTAGAATAATTTTATTTATAGATGAAATTCATAATATAGTGGGAGCAGGGAAATCAGAGGGTTCTATGGATGCTGGAAACATGATAAAGCCACTGCTAGCCAGAGGAAGCCTTCATTGCATTGGGGCGACCACTTTTGATGAGTATAGGAAATATTTGGAGAAAGATAAAGCCTTAGAGCGAAGGTTCCAACCAGTAACTGTAGAAGAACCTACAGTTGAAGATTCTGTGTCAATACTTAGAGGTCTTAAAGAAAAATTTGAAATATATCATGGTATAAGGATTCATGATTCAGCCATTATTGCTGCAGCAAAGCTTTCGAATAGATATATAACGGCGAGATTTCTTCCAGATAAGGCAATAGATCTTATAGATGAAGCTTGTGCTATGATAAGGACTGATATAGATAGTATGCCTACAGATATGGACATGGCTAAACGTAAGATATTTCAGTTAGAAATTGAAAAGAAGGCTTTATCCAAAGAAAAGGATGAGGCTTCAAAGAAAAGGCTCATAATACTCGAAAAAGAGCTAAGTAATTTAAAAGATAAAGATAATGAGATGACAGCAAAATATGAGAAAGAAAAGTCTAAGATAGTTGAAATTAGAAATTTGAAAGCAGAGCTCGATGCTTCAAGGGGGGACATAGAAAAATCAGAAAGAGAATATGATTTAAATAAAGTGGCAGAGCTTAAATATGGAGTAATTCCTAAGCTAGAAGCTCAGATAAAAGAAAAAGAAAAAGAAATTCATAAAAATAATGAAACAGCCATGCTTAAAGAAGAAGTAACCGAAAATGAAATTTCACAGATAGTATCAAAGTGGACTGGTATACCTGTAACAAATCTCCAAGAAAGCGAGAGGAAGAAGCTCCTAAGACTTGAAGATGAATTATCTGAGCGGGTAATTGGTCAAAAAGAAGCAGTAACTGCAGTGTCAAATGCAGTAATAAGGGCGAGGGCCGGTATGAAGGATCCAAGAAGACCTAGTGGTTCATTTATATTCCTTGGGCCTACTGGTGTCGGAAAAACTGAACTTGCTAAAACTTTAGCTAAAATTTTATTTGAGAGTGGTGAAAACATAATAAGGATAGATATGTCGGAATATATGGAGAAATATTCTGTGTCAAGACTTATAGGGGCACCACCAGGATATGTAGGTTATGAAGAGGGCGGTCAGCTTACAGAAGCTGTTAGGCGGAAACCTTATAGCGTAGTATTATTTGATGAAATAGAAAAAGCTCACGAGGATGTGTTTAACATATTTCTTCAAATACTAGACGATGGACGCCTAACTGATAATCAGGGCAAGATTGTGAATTTCAAAAACTGCATAATAATTATGACTTCAAATATCGGAAGCAACTACCTCTTGGAAAACAAAGAAAGTGGAGGCATAGAACAGCATATCCGTGATAGAGTTATGGGCGAGCTAAAATCCAAATTTAAACCGGAATTTTTAAATAGATTAGATGATATTATATTATTTAAACCATTAGAAACAAAAGAAATAGAAGGAATAGTTGATATATTCCTAGCAGATATTCAAAATAGGCTTAAAGATAAAAACATATCAATGAAAGTAACTACGGATGCTAAAGAACTTATGGCAGAAGAAGGCTACGATCCGATCTACGGTGCACGTCCGTTAAAGAGATATATTGAAAATGTTTTAGAAACATCTATTGCAAAGAAAATTATTAGGGGAGATATAAATGATGGTTCTATCATCGGTGTAGATGCAAAGGATAATCAAATTATAATAGAAAAAATTTAACTTAATAGAGCTATTATAAGTCACTTTTCATTGAGGTGGATTTTGACAGATAACGGTAAAAGCAAGATAATCTAAAAGATAATAATAAAAGCACTTACTTAGGTAGGTGCTTTTATTATTATTTTTATATAAAATCACTAAATATTAGGTGTCATGGCTAACAAGTGGCGGTGATAACATCTAGCATTGAAAGTTTAGTTAGTGATATAATATAACTAAAGAAGCTGATTTGTATGGTGTAGATTGAGCCAAGATTTGTGAGGGTGATTAAATGAATTTCTTAGTAAACTTAATAATAAAGACATCGGTAGATACATTATATTTGACAGGGATGATAATTCTTGTAGGATTCATCCTTGGCTTTTTAAGGGAGCATTCAATAGAAAATTTGCAAAGGAGTTTTGGGTGGAAGGCAGTTGCTATTACCGCTATTGTAGGTGTTCCCATACATGAAATTTCTCATGCTATTTTTTGTTTTCTCTTTGGGCACAAAATTACAAAAGTGGTACTAATACAAAAGAGAGACGAAAATGGTGTACTTGGGTATGTAAAGCATGCCTATAATCCTAATAGTGTATATCAACAGATAGGTAATTTTTTCATAGGCACTGCACCTATATTCGGAGGAATCGCGTCTATAATAGCTTTAATGTACGTCATAATTCCTAAGACATATAATGAATTTATAACTATATCTATTAATAATTTAAATGTAACTAAATTAAACGGTATAGCTCTGAATGGAATAATGACTTCTTATGTTAATTTAATAAAAATAATCTTTTCAATTAAGAATTTTACTAATCCCTATTTTATATTGTTTTTATTTTTAGCTATATGTATTTCATCTCATATATCGTTAAGCTCTGCGGATATTAAAGGGGCCTCTAAGGGATTATTTATAATATTCCTAATAATATTAGGTCTCAATACCCTTGGCATTTCGAGATTTGTTATGGCTGAAGATATATTGAAATATAACATTGTATTAATAGGATTTCTCATAGTATCATTGATTTTTTCAAGTATAACTTACATTGTAAGTTTACTAATATCATTAATAAAAATATAATGCAATGAAAGCACTGTTTGTTATTTAGCTAGAGCCTAGTATATTAATTAAAAATTTGATACAATAAATATAATTGTTATAAAGGATGTGAAGGTTTTGGAACTAGAGGATAAAGATAAGGATATTATAAAAGAAGTTTTAATAAAAAAAATAAAACCATTTCTTATATATATATTTGGATCATATGCAAAAGGAACTTCACGCGCAAATAGTGATATAGACATAGCATTTTTAGGTGATGAAGCTTTTAGTGAATATGAAATATTTATGATTTCACAAGAGATTGCAAGTTTACTTAATAGAGAAATAGATCTTGTAGATTTAAGAAAATCATCTACAGTATTTAAATCACAAGTAGTAGGAACAGGTAAAACGATTTATTGTAATAATGATACGAGAAGAATGTATTTTGAAATGTATACATTTAAGGAATACGCTTTATTAAATGAAGAAAGAGCAGCTATATTGGAAAACATAAAGAAGAGAGGCAATGTGTATGGGGAATGATATTGTAGGATGTATTTAAATGAAAATATAACCATAAAAATTCAAGAGAAAAAGGTAACAACAATGATTAAATTCATTGTTGTTACCTTTTTTCTTCTTAGTTATTTGTTTATAATTTTTGATTCACTGTATAAGAAAGATGCGACACCTTTGAATAACACAACAGTTGAGTTTTTTTAAAAATAGAGTATACTATAAAAGAGAACGGAGGTTTTCTAATGCAATATTTGAAGGAAGAGGTAAGAAATAATATAGTAGAAGAATCTCTAAAGGAATTTAAACAAAGGGGATACAAAGGCACATCAATAAGGGGGATAGCTAAGAACTCTGAAACATCAGTGGGGAATTTTTATAAATATTTTCATAGTAAAGATGATTTGTATGAAAAATTAATTGGACCTGTATATGATAGACTAATGGATTACATTAATCAGTTTAATGAAGTAGAAATAAATGAAGAAGCAGATGATATTTTTTATAAATTAATGGAAAAGATAATGGAGATATTTAAAGAAAATAGCATAGAAATTACAATATTACTTAATAAAAGCGAAGGATCGAAATATGGAAATTGTAAAAAGACCTTCGTTGAGTTCGTAACTAGAATAGTTTCAGAGAAAATGAAATATGAGCTGTCACTCCAGGGGAAAAGACTTAAAAATAATTTTATTATTTATCTTATATCATATAACCTTGTGGAGAGTATTTCTATCATTTTAAGAGAGAAAGACGACGGAGCTCAGGTGAGAAAACTTATTATTGATATAATAGATATATTTTATAAAAATATTATGAGCAAGTTAGATTGTGAAAATATAAGTTAGGAGATAAAAAATGAAGAATTTTATAGAACTAAAAAATGTGAAAAAAACTTATACCATGGGAGAAGTTATCATCAAAGCAGTAGATGATGTTTCATTTTCTATAGAAAAGGGTGAACTTGTTGTAGTTATTGGTGCTAGTGGTGCAGGTAAAACAACAATACTTAACCTTTTGGGAGGTATGGACCAGGTTACTACTGGAAATATTATTGTGGATGGCAATGATATAAGTGAATACAATAAAAAAATGCTCACAAAATATAGGCGTGACGAAATAGGATTTGTATTTCAGTTCTATAATTTAGTACAAAATTTAAATGCAATTGAGAATGTAGAGCTTGCAGTTGAAATTTGTAAAAACCCAATGAATCCTGAAGAAGTACTTAAAAATGTAGGCCTTGAAAATAGAATGCGGAATTTCCCGTCGCAGCTTTCGGGAGGAGAACAGCAAAGAGTTTCCATAGCGAGGGCCCTTGCAAAAAATCCTAAGTTACTTCTTTGTGATGAGCCTACAGGAGCACTGGATTATAATACTGGTAAGTCGATACTTAAGTTACTATCTGATACTTCAAAAAAGCATGGCATGACTGTCATAGTCATTACACATAATTCCGCTATAACCCCTATTGCTGACAAGATAATAACAGTTAAAAGTGGTAAAGTTGAAAGCGTAATGAAAAATGATAATCCAATGTCTATCGAAAGCTTGGAGTGGTAGAAGTGAAGAAAACATTTTTTAAAAATTTATTTAGAGACATAAAAAAGACACTTTCAAGGTTCTTATCTATAGTAATAATCATTGCAATGGGAGTAGCTTTTTATGCTGGAGTTCGAGCTACTAGTCCAGATATGAAAAAATCAGCGGATTTTTATTTTAATCAAACTGAGTTTATGGATTTTAAACTTATATCTACACTTGGACTTACAAAGGATGACTTAGCTGAGGTCCAAAAACTAAAAGGTGTAAAAAAGGCTGAGGGTTCATTTTCGATAGACGCAGTAGTTGAAAAAGATAAACATTCCCTGGTGATTAATGTTAATTCAATTCCTCCTGAAAGTGGCATAAATAAGATTAAGATCGTCACAGGAAGAATAACAAAAGCTAACAATGAAGTTGTAGTGGAAGAAGGATTTTTAAAAGAAAATAAACTTAAAATAGGGGATGTTATAGAACTTAAATCAGGAAAAGATGCTTTAATAGATAATGACCTAAAAAATAGCAGATTTAAAATAGTAGGAACAGCGCTGTCACCTTTATACTTATCAGCTCAAAGACAGCTAAGTTCAGTTGGTAATGGAACTGTTCGGGGATTTATTTATATACTACCTGATGTATTTAAAAGCGATGTTTATACAGAAATATATGTAAAAGATGATAGTGAAGAATCAAAAGATAGTCTTATATTAAGTGAAGATTATAAAAAAACTTCTAACAATATGAAGCAAGATCTTAAGGACATTGGAGTTATAAGAAGTAAAGTAAGGTATTCGCAAATATTGAAAACTACGCAAGGTAAAATAAACATAGCAGAAAATAATGATATTAAAAAACCAGAATGGTATGTTCTTGGAAGAGATGCTAATCTGGGATATGAAACATATAGACAAGATAGTGAAAGAATAGATAACATAGGCAAGGCCTTCCCACTTATATTTTTCTTAGTGGCAGCTTTAGTTAGCCTTACAACTATGACGAGAATGGTTCAAGAAAATAGAATTGAAATAGGAACTTTAAAAGCTTTAGGATATTCAAGAATGGCCATAACTACTCACTATTTAATATATGCACTTTTAGCTAGTATAACAGGTAGCATAGTAGGTGTGTCTTTCGGATTTAGACTTTTTCCTCCACTTATAATGAATGCTTATAGCTCGCTTTATTCTATTCCAAGTTCTTTAACTCCTTTTAACCCTAGTTTAGCGCTTCAATCTTCATTAATCGCTATACTATTTACAACTCTTGCAGCGGGAGCGGCGACACTTGAGGAATTAAGAGAAGCACCAGCATCTTTGATGAGACCAAAACCGCCAAAGGCTGGAAAGACTATATTACTCGAAAAAATAACTTTTATATGGAAAAAGTTGAGTTTTACAAGTAAAGTTACTGCAAGAAATATATTTAGATATAAACAAAGGTTTTTCATGACCGTAATAGGCATCGCGGTGTGTACAGGACTTATGATAACAGGATTTGGACTTAAATCAGGAATAATGGGTGCTGTGGAAAGTCAGTTTACAAATATATATAGATATGATATGCAGTCAACACTTAGGAAAGACATAGACGATAATCAAAAAGATATCACACAAAATAAAATAATGAAAGATGATAACGTAAAATCAGTTTTATTTTCATATACAAAAAATGGAACGGTGGATCTTTATAAATCTGGTAGAGAAGATGCATATTTAGTGGTTACAGAAGATAAGAAGGAACTTAATAAGTATATTAATCTTACAATGAAAGGTACAGATCTAAGCCTTAAAGAAGATGGTGTAATTATTACTGAAAAATTATCGAAACTTATGAATAAAAAAATTGGAGACATATTTGAGATAACCATAAATGATAAGGTGGTAAAAGCTAGAATCTCAGGGATAACAGAGCATTATCTGCAACATTATATTTATATAAGCTCTGATTATTATAAAAAAATAACTGGGGAAAATCTTAAATTTAATGGGTTTTATGGACTTTTAAAATCAACATCAGATAGTGCAGAAGATAACACCACAAAGGTACTAACACGGACTCAAAATATAGGATCTATAAATTACAAAAACAAAACACATTTTGATTTTAATAAAACCACGAAGAGTATAAATTCAGTGGTGCTCGTTCTAATAGTATCCGCAGGAGTTCTTGCTTTTGTTGTAATATATAATCTCACAAATATAAATATAAATGAAAGAAAAAGAGAATTGTCTACAATAAAACTTTTAGGATTTTATGATAGTGAACTTGCACTATATATATACCGTGAAAATATTATATTAACGGTAATAGGAAGCCTAACTGGAATAGCTGTGGGAATACTCCTATGTGGGTTTGTAATTAACACTTCAGAGACTAATGTAATGATGTTTATGAGGAAAATTGACCCTATTTATTTTCTATATTCAGTGTTACTTACAATTTCATTTTCTATAATTGTAAATTTAGTTATGTACAGAGAATTTGGTAAGATAGATATGATAGAATCACTTAAAAGTGCAGAATAATGTTGCTTATAAAAACATAAAAATATGCCCGGGAAATAATTTGTGATTTTCCACGGGCTTTTTTTCTTTGCGTTAAATTTTATTTTGAGTTACCTTCAATTTAAAAAAGCTTGATCTGCAGCAGGGATAATTTATCTCAATGTTTGGAAGTATATATAGAAAACATAAAAAAAACGGTAGAGACTTATAAATAAAAATTAAGTTAAAAGGTGTGGTGCATTAGAATGATGTTTTTAAACAGAAAAGATGCAGGGGAAAAGCTAACTGATAGTCTTGAAAAATTTAAAGATGAAGATGTAATTGTACTTGCGGTGCCAAGAGGTGGACTCGAAATAGCTTATGATACAGTAAAAAGGTTTGGGTTTAAATGGGATTTGATTATTCCAAGAAAAATAGGTGCACCACATAACAAGGAGTTTGCAATAGGTGCAGTGTCTGTGGATGGTAGTTATTTTATAAATAATCATTACGTGAAAATGATTGGTATATCACAAGAGTATATCGAGAAGGAAGTTTTAGAGCAAACAAAAGAAATTAAAAGAAGAATGAAAGAGTACCGTGGAAAGGATACATTTCCTGAGGTTAAAGATAAAACAGTTATAATTATTGATGATGGGATTGCTACGGGATTTACTATCCTGGCTGTAATAAAATCTGTTAAAAAGCAAGGAGCTAAAAAAATTATTCTAGCTATTCCTGTAGGTCCTATGGAAGTTATTGAAGAATTTAAAGAACTTGTAGATGAGGTAATATGCATATATATACCAGAACAATTTTATGCAGTAGGTTCATATTATATTGATTTTAAGCAAGTTACAGATGAAGAAGTATTTAAAATTATGAATGAATTGAGGGGTTAGTTTATGGAGTATAAGCTTGTTTTGGTAGATATGGAGGTGTTTAATAATGAAAAAACAAAATTACATTTCGTGGGATGAATATTTTATGGGACTAGCATTGTTATCTGCTAAAAGAAGCAAGGACCCACAAACACAAGTTGGGGCTTGTATTGTCAGTGCCAATAATAGAGTTATTTCTGTTGGATATAATGGGTTTGCTTTTGGTTGTTCGGATGACGAATTCCCTTGGGAAAGAGAAGGAGAACTTCTTGAAACAAAATATCCATTTGTAGTTCATGCAGAATTAAATGCAATATTAAACAATAGGGGAGTATCCTTAGAGGGAGCTATAATTTTTGTTGCATTATTTCCTTGTAATGAGTGTGCTAAAGCTATAATTCAATGTGGAATAAAAGAAGTAGTCTATTTAAGTGATAAATATTCTGAAACTGATATTGTTAAGGCTTCAAAAAGAATGCTTAATGCTGCTGGGGTAAAATTAACTCAACTAAAACCTAAATTAAACAAAATTGAAATATCATTTAACGACACAAAATAATAAGCAAAGTACAGAATATTAATGTTCTGTACTTCAAAAGGGTACAATAGCGTTTTTTGTATTTTAATGTTAAAATAAAGTCAAAAATACTGTTAGGTGGTAATATTATGAATGACATAGGTGGTATAGAAAGATTAAGAAATATATATTCAGAACTTAAAGGAACGGAAAAAAGAGTTGGAGAATACATACTTAAAAATCCAAAGGATATTATCCATTCATCTATAACTGAGCTAGCTGAAAATTGTAAATGTGGGGAAGCTACGGTATTTAGACTTAGTAAAAAATTAGGATTTAAAGGATATCAGGATTTAAAGATAAGTATTGCTAGTGAAATTGTAAAACCTATTCTGAATATACATGAGGAAATAAAAGAGAATGATGATACCTTGGTTTTAATGCAAAAGATATTTAATTCCACAATAAGTTCTCTAAATGAAACTTTAAGAATAAACGACAGTAAGGAATTAGATAAAGCTATAGGGTATATTCATAATGCAAAAAGAGTAGCTTTCTTTGGCATGGGTGGATCGGCCGCAATAGCTCTTGATGCATATCATAAGTTTATGAGAACAGGGAAGTACTGTATATTTCATGACGATTCACATTTTCAAGCTATGGTAAGCTCCATGTATGATAAAAATGACTGTATAATAGCTATTTCAAATACCGGAAGTAATATAGAATTAGTAGAAAATTTGAGAATTGCAAAGGAAAAAGGAGTGAAAATTATAGCTATAACTTCAAATTATAAATCTCCCATATTAAAGGTATCAGATGTGGTTCTCGTATCTTATGGTAAAGAAAATCTATCAAGAAGTGAGGCTATGGAGTCAAGGATTAGTGCATTATCACTTATAGATTGTATGTTTGTTGGTACTTGTCTAAAGGATAAAGATAATTATTATAAGGTTTTAGGGCAGATAAGGGAAGGTATAGCAAATAAGAGATACTAAAATAATTTTCATACACTCGACAGGAGTGTATTTTTTTGCGCTATAATGAAAAATATTTTCAAAAAATACTTGATTAAACCTTTACATTATAATATAATAATTAGAAAGAGAATAATTTTCAGGAGATAGCAATTATACAGTTATTTAAGAGAAAAAAGAAAAATTATTTCAAAGGGGGATATTATGGAGTATTTAATTGGACTAGATATTGGAACAAGTAGTACTAAAGCAATTGCATTTAATTTGAAGGGAAATGTAATTTCAAAATGCAATATAGGTTATCCTATTTTAAACCCTAAACCTTCTTGGAGTGAGCAATGTCCTGAGGAGATGTTTGAGGCAGTTATTAATTCCATTAAATGCGTAGTAAATGAAAACACTAACAAAGGAAATAAACTTCTTGGTGTTAGTTTCAGCGCTGCTATGCACGGTATAATTGCTGTAAATGAAAATGGAGAGAAATTAACCGATTGTATTATTTGGGCAGATACCAGAAGCACAGAATATTCGCAGAGTATAAAAGATAGCAAAATAGGTCATGAAATTTATATGAAAACGGGCACCCCCATTCATCCAATGTCACCACTTTGTAAACTGGCATGGATGAAAGACAATATGAAGGAAGTATTTAAAAATACAAGTAAGTTTATTTCAATTAAAGAATATGTTTTCTTTAAACTATTTCATAAATATGTTGTGGATTATTCAATTGCATCTGCTACAGGTTTGTTTGATATTTATGAACTTCAATGGAATAAAAATTCATTAGAAGTTGCAGGTATAAGTGAGGAAAAGTTATCCTCGCCAGTATCACCAACGCAAGTATTTAAAGGTATGGATAAAAAATATGCAGATTTAATGGGAATTGACAGAGAAACAGCATTTGTTATTGGGGGAAGCGACGGCTGCCTTGCTAACCTTGGCGCCAATGCTGTAAAACCTGGAGATGCCGCAGTTACAATCGGAACCAGTGGAGCTATAAGAATAATAGCAGATAAACCCAAAAATGATGAGAGTGAAAGGATTTTTAGTTATATCCTTACTGAAGATCATTTTGTTCTTGGAGGACCTGTTAATAATGGAGGGATTATTTTTAGATGGTTCAGGGATAATTTTTCGCATTTAGAACTTACTCAAGCTAAGGATTTAGGTGTTGATACTTATGAATTATTAACAAAGGAAGCATCTAAGGTACCGGCAGGAGCAAATGGTTTGATATTTTTGCCTTATCTTCTTGGAGAGAGAGCGCCGCATTGGGATGCAAACTCAAAGGGTGTTTTCTTTGGGATAAACATTACACATAAAAGGGAACACTTCCTAAGAGCACTTCTGGAAGGCGTGATATTTGGTGTTTATAGTGTTGGAAAAGCTTTAGAGGAGACAACTGGTAATATTGATACAATTTATGCTACTGGAGGCTTTGTTAGATCTGAGCTTTGGGTTCAAATGTTAGCAGATGTATTTAATAAAAAAGTAGTAATAGCAGAAAGCTATGAAAGTTCATGTTTGGGAGCGGTAGTACTTGGTATGAAGGCAATAGGACTTATAAATAATATCGAAGAGGTAGAAAAGTTAGTCCCTATTTCTCAGACATTTAAACCAAATATAAAAAATCATGATGTTTACATGAAAACTTTCGAAATCTATGAAAGATTGTACGTAAAATTAAAAGACGAGTTTGTAAGTATTGGGTTATTACAAAAATAAAGGGGGATTTTATTATGCCATTGTTAATTGTTGCTTTAGGAGTTGTGTTATTATTAGTTCTAATGATAGCTTTTAAATTAAATGGTTTCTTGTCATTAATTATTGTGGCACTATCAGTTGGTATTTTGGAAGGCATGCCATTGCCTGATGTTGTAACTTCTATTACAAAGGGTGTTGGTGGTACATTAGGTACACTTGCATTAGTACTTGGATTTGGTGCTATGCTTGGTAAGCTAATGGCAGACAGTGGTGGAGCTCAAAGAATAGCACTTACATTAATTGATAAGTTTGGGAAAAAGAGAATACAATTGGCAGTTGTAATAACAGGATTTATAGTTGGTATGGCTTTATTTTATGAAATAGGGTTTGTACTTTTAATACCGCTAGTATTTACAATTGCAATATCTGCTGATATCCCACTTTTATATATAGGAGTTCCAATGGCAGCAGCTCTTTCAGCCACTCATGGATTTTTACCACCACATCCAGGTCCTACAGCTATAGCAGCTATTTATAAAGCGGATTTAGGTAAGACATTGCTTTATGGTATTGTGGTTTCTATACCTGCGGTAATTCTTGCTGGTCCTGTACTTACGAAGTTCTTAAGGCATATGGAACATGATATACCAAAAGGATTATTTAACCCTAAGATATTTACGGAAGAAGAAATGCCTAGTTTTGGAGTAAGTGTATTTACGGCTTTAGTGCCAGTAATACTTATGGCAACAAGAGCTGTTGCTACTATCTGTTTACCAAAAACATCACCTATATTAAGTTATACTACATTCTTAGGTGATCCAGTAATAGCATTACTTTTAGCTGTACTTTTAGCTATATTCACTTTTGGACTAAACAGAGGCAAAAAAATGCCTGAAGTGATGAAAACTGTAACTGAATCTATAGCGGGAATAGCTATGATACTATTAATAATAGGTGGAGGCGGAGCCTTCAAACAGGTTTTAGTAGATAGTGGAGTTGCAGACTATGTTGCCCTAATTATGAAAGGATCAAGCATGTCACCACTATTACTTGCATGGTTAATTGCAGCAATCCTGAGAATAGCATTAGGATCTGCGACAGTGGCTGGGCTTACAGCAGCAGGTATAGTTGGACCATTAATTGTAGCAACAGGTGCTAGTCCAGAACTTATGGTATTAGCTACAGGTGCAGGAAGCTTAATATTTTCACATGTTAATGATCCTGGGTTTTGGATGTTTAAAGAATATTTTAATCTATCAATACCAGAAACATTAAAATCCTGGACAGTATTAGAAACTATAATCTCTGTAGTTGGCTTAGTTATGGTTCTATTACTAAATATGATTGTATATTAAAGTTTTATATAGGAGAAGCCGTTCTTCTACTTAATAAGTTTTTAAAGGGAGGAATTTAGATTATGGATAAACAGCAATTTGGAGTTATAGGCGTTGGTGTAATGGGTAAAAATTTGGCAATGAACGTTGAAAGCAGAGGGCTATCTGTTTCAGTTTATGATCGAAGTAAAATTGCCACTGATGAGTTATTGATAGAGGCGAAAGAAAAAAAAATTGTGGGCACATACTCTATAGAAGAGTTTGTGAACTCTATTGAAATTCCGAGAAAAATATTGATTATGATTAAAGCAGGAAGTCCAGTGGATGAGGCAATAGAAGAATTAATACCATATATATCAAAGGGTGACATAGTAATTGATGGTGGAAATTCATTTTTTATGGACACAATACGTAGAAGTAAAAAACTTGAAGAGTTGGGTTTTAAATTTATAGGAGCAGGAGTTTCAGGCGGAGAAGAAGGAGCTTTAAAAGGCCCAGCAATTATGCCAGGAGGTCAGATTGATGCTTATAAAATAGTAGAACCAATTTTAACAGCTATATCTGCAAAAGTAGATGGAGAATCGTGTTGTACTTACATTGGAGCAAATGGGTCAGGACATTATGTAAAGATGGTTCATAATGGCATAGAGTATGCAGATATGCAGCTTATTTGTGAAGCTTATGCGCTTTTAAAAGGAGTTCTTGGACTTTCTAATGATAAAATTCATGATGTGTTTGCGCAGTGGAATAAAGGTGAGCTCAATAGTTATTTAATGGAGATAACTAGTGAAATATTTGCACAAAAGGATAATGAGTCCGGAAAGCACATGGTTGATATTATTCTAGATAAAGCAGGTCAAAAGGGAACCGGGAAATGGACTAGTCAAAGTGCTCTAGATCTAGCACTGCCAATACCTACAATAACAGAGGCTGTTTTTGCACGTTGCGTTTCGAAAGTAAAAGATGAACGAGTGTTGGCAAGTAATATATTAAAAGGACCAGATGAATTATTTGAAGGGGATATAAATGAGTTTATAGAATCAGTAAGAAGAGCTCTTTATACAAGTAAAATATGTTCATATGCACAGGGATTCGCGCTTATGAAAGCTGCAGCAGTAGAATATAACTGGGACCTTAAATATGGCGAAATTGCTAAAATATTTAGAGGTGGGTGTATTATTCGCGCTCAGTTCCTTAACAAGATTAACGTTGCCTATGAAAATGATGCTAATATTAAAAATCTAATGTTAGATTCTTATTTCAAAAATATCCTTAGTAGTTATCAAAAGGATTGGCGATTTGTAGTATCCACAGCTGTAAATTTAGGTGTGCCAGTTCCGGGGTTTTCTAGTGCAATAATGTATTATGATAGTTATAGAAGCGCAAATCTCCCAGCAAATTTACTTCAGGCACAGAGAGATTATTTTGGTGCCCATACATTTGAAAGAGTTGATAAAGAAGGGACATTCCATCATGAATGGGTAAGTGAAACTAAATAATAAATATCAAAACCTGTAGTTTATATTTTAGACTGCAGGTTTTTGTTGTTAAAAAGATATAATGAATATGTTTAAAAATATTTCGCATGCTAGTATATTACATTTTACAAGAGTTTTCAACTAAATTCTCAACATAACACTCTGGAATAGGGATTTAAAGTAATTATATTGACAAAGCTATCCAAATATGTAAAAATGAATATGGAAGTTTACAAAATAAGCATATGAAGGATAAAAATGTCGAAAAAAGTATTGCAATTTTTTAGCACAATTAGTTAGTTTAACTTTTATGGTTATTTTATTTTGGTATGGCAATCTAATTATATAAGGGGGATTATTAATGAAAGGAACTAAAATTATTTCATGTATAACTATGGCAGCACTGATGGTCATAGCTGTAGGGATAACAACAAATGTGAAAGCTGAAACGATTAAAGAAATTAAGCCGGTAACAGAAATGGCTCACAAGAATGTAGTTACATATTTCCCTAATTGGGCAATGTACAACTCTGCTCATCAATCAATGGAACCGAAGGATATACCATGGACAAAAGTTAATGTAATTAATCATTCATTTTTCTCAATAAATAAAGATTTTAAAATCACTTCAATAGATACTTATGCGGACTATGAGAAGACGATGGAGCATTCAGGAGGGTGGGATTCTCCACTAAAAGGATGTTTAGGAGAGTATAAGTATTATAAAGGCATATATCCAGATAAGAAGATACTTATTTCTGTTGGTGGTTGGACACGAGGAGAAAATTTTCATGCAATGGCTATGACGTCAGAAACTAGAAAAGTATTTACAGATAGTGTTGTTGAATTTTTAAAGCAGTATCCATTTATAGATGGTATCGATATAGATTGGGAATATCCAGGTGTAGATAGAAAGGCAGAACCAAATGATCAATACGATAAAGGATGTCCAGGTGGGCCAGAGGATAAAGTCAACTATACATTACTATTGAAAGATATAAGGGATGCATACAATGCAAATGGATTATCAGGTAAAATGTTAACTGTAGCAGCTGGAGCAGGCTATGATAAGATGGCATTAGTAGAACCATCTAAATATGAACAATATCTTGATTACATGAATGTTATGACTTATGACATTCATGGTGCATGGGAACTAACTACGAATCATCAGGCAGCATTATATGTTAACCCTGAGGATCCATCAGGTACAACCCCAACAGATTTGAAGAATAAATATAATTCAGATTATGCAATGAAGGCTTATAGAGATATTTATAAAATTTCTCCATCAAAGCTTAATATGGGATCACCATTATATTCAAGAGGTTGGAAAGGTGTTAAACCAGGACCAAATGGAGATGGGTTATATCAAAGTGCAACTGGAGCTTCTGTGGGATCTTTGGATAATCCATCCTCACCAGGTGGACAAGAGCCATGGTTTATATTAAAGCAACTAGAAACTACCCCAGGTTGGAATAAATACTATGATACGAAAGCAAATGCAGTATATTTATATAATGCATCAAAGGGTGAATTTCTAACTTATGAAGATGAAAAGACATTAAATGATAGATGTGATTATGTAAATGCCAATGGCTATGGTGGAGTATTTATTTGGGATGCTTCTGATGATGATTTATCAAAAGGATCTCCAATGACAACCATAGCATGGAATAAAATGAGTACCCCTGTAGTAAATAAACTACAAGCAGCAACTTTAACATCAGGAGCGGTAAGCAATGGAGCATATAAACTAACAGCAATAGTCCCAACTAACAATACAGCAACTTCATATACAATAATGGAAGGTGCGAAGACTATAACAAATGGTACATTAGTAGCAGGACAAACTACAACACAAACAATAGTATATGATAGTACAGGTAAGGGACCAGGAACGTATGATTACACAGTAGAACTTTCCGACGGAACCAAAAGCATTACATCAAATCAAGTAACTGTAATAGTGCTACCACCAGTAGTAAATAAACTACAAGGAGCAACTTTAACAGCGGGAGCAGTAAGCGATGGGGCATATAAACTAACAGCAATAGTCCCAGCTAATAATACCGCAACTTCATATGCTGTAATGGAAGGTACGAAGCAGTTAACAACGGGTAAATTAGTAGCAGGACAAACTACAACACAAACAATAGTATATGATAGTACAGATAAGGTACCAGGTACTTATGATTATACAGTAGTAGTAACCAATGGAACATCATCACTTATATCAAATAAAGTATCAGTAACCGTTCCAAAAGTAGTTGGCAAATTGCCAGCTAAACCAAGCTTAACTCAAGATAACTGGGATGGTAGTGCTGAGTATAAAATAATTATGAACATGTGGTGGGGAGAGAATGGTACTTCTTGGAGGCTATATGAGAATGGAGTACTAATTTCAACGAAACCATTAGTAGCAAGTGTCTTAAACGCCCAAACAGATTCCGTATCATTTAAAGGGAAAGCAAGAGGAACTTATGTGTATAAGGCAGAGCTTGTTAATGATGCAGGTGCTACAGTATCTGATGAATTCAACTATACTGTAAAATAGTAAGTAGTCAATCTAGGATATTACTTAAGATTAGCAGCTATATCATAAAGTACAGTAGCGGATTTATGACAACAAAAACAGTATAATTATTAATGGGACTGTCTTAAAAACAATAAAAAAGGCAGTCTCTTTTCTATTAATAATCGGGTCCACTTGAATCCCACTAAGACAACTAATTACAAAATATGTTAGGAGGGTTATTAATGAAAGGAACTAAAATTATTTCATGTATAACTATAGCGGCACTAATGGTGGTCATAGCTATAGGGATAACGTCAAATGTAGAGGCTAAAACGATTAAAGAAATTAAGTCAGTAATAGTGCCTGTAGTAAAACCAATCTCTGGTTCAAAACTACTTGTAGGGTATTGGCATAACTTTGATAATGGAACAGGGATTGTTAAACTTAGAGATGTTTCAACTAAATGGGATGTTTTAAATATATCTTTTGGTGAAACAAATATAGATCGGGCTGTAGTTGAGTTTTCGCCTTGCTATGGCACAGAGGCGGAGTTTAAGTCTGACATCGCATATTTGCAAAGCAAGGGAAAGAAAGTTGTACTTTCAATAGGTGGACAAAATGGCGTAGTGCTAGTACCAGATGCTACTGCAAAACAAAAATTTATTAATTCTGTGGAGGCCGTAATAGATAAATATGGTTTTGATGGAGTTGATGTTGATCTAGAGTCAGGCATTTCGATGAATGCTGGAGATACTGACTTTAAAAATCCAAGCACACCACAAATTGTAAATCTTATTACGGGATTAAGAACTATTTCAGATTATTATGGTCCTAATTTTATATTAAGTATGGCGCCTGAAACTGCATACGTTCAAGGTGGTTATAGTTCTTATGGAAACATATGGGGTGCTTACTTGCCAATTATTTATGGTGTAAAAGATAAATTAACTTATATTCATGTGCAACATTACAATGCTGGTAGTGGAGCTGGAATGGATGGTTTAAATTATAATCAAGGTACAGCTGACTATGAAGTAGCTATGGCAGATATGTTACTTCACGGATTTCCAATAGGCGGGAATTCTAGTAATGTATTTCCAGCATTAAGAGAAGAACAAGTGATGATAGGATTGCCAGCATGCTCATTAGCAGCTCCGAGCGGTGGATACATAAATCCTACAGAAATGAAAAAGGCATTAGATTATATAATGAAAGGAATTCCTTTTGGGGGTAAATATAAAATTTCAAACGCAAAGGGCTATCCAGGATTTCGAGGTTTAATGTCTTGGTCAGTCAATTGGGATGCTAAAAGTAATTATGAGTTTTCAACTAATTATCGTGCATATTTTGACGAAATAGTTAACCCAGTTTATTCATTAAAGGAAGCAATTATTTCATCAAGTGCAGTAGCTAATGGTAGCTTTACATTGATGGCTGAAGTACCAGGATATAATACTGCTAGTTCTTATAAATTTATAGATAATATAGGAGTAATTACAAGTGGTAAAATAACGCCTCAAACTTCAGAAGTAACATTAACGCAGCAAGTTGCTAATAAAAAACCCGGAACGTATGATTACACAATAGAACTTTCTGATGGAACAAAAACAATTACATCAAATCAAGTAACTGTAATAGTGCTGTCGGAAGTAGTAAATAAACTACAAGCAGCAACTTTAACAGCTGGAGCGGTAAGCGATGGAGCATATAAACTAACAGCGATAGTTCCAACTAATAATACCGCAACTTCATATGCTGTAATGGAAGGTACGAAGCAGTTAACAACGGGTAAATTAGTAGCAGGACAAGCTACAATACAAACAATAGTATATGATAGTACAGATAAGGCACCAGGTACTTATGGTTATACAGTAGTAGTAACCGATGGAACATCATCACTTATATCAAATAAAGTATCAGTAACCGTTCCAAAAGTAGTAGGCAAATTGCCAGCTAAACCAAGCTTAACTCAAGATAACTGGGATAGTAGTTCAGATTATAAAATAATTATGAACATGTGGTGGGGAGAAAATGGTACTTCTTGGAGGCTATATGAGAATGGAGTACTAATTTCAACGAAACCATTAGTAGTAAATGGTTCAAATGCCCAAACGGATTCCGTATCATTTAAAGGAAAAGCAGGAGGAACCTATGTGTATAAGGCAGAACTTGTTAATGATGCAGGTGCTACAGTATCTGATGCATTAAACTATACTGTATCAAATGGTAAATAGTCACAAAATCCCTCTATAATCTTTGATTTAGGGGAGAGGTTCACAAATATAATACATGTTCGCAATTATCACATTAAAGTTATATATGTATATAATAGTATATATATATTTTTTTATATTTTAATAATTTGAATACAAAAGATTATAATATAAGAAGGGGGAATCGGCATGTATTTGATCCCATTGCCACGGAAAGTCATAGAACGCGAAGGATTATTTTTGATAGGCCACAATACTGCCATTGTGTTAGATGTGGCATTGGATGATAACGATTTGGAAACGGCGAAGATGTTACAGCAGGAAATTAAAAAGGTTATCGCAATTACGCTTCCTATTAAAAAAGTGTTACGGAGTGCAGGGGATCTTTATGAAAACTGCATTTGCTTTCAATATGACAATATAGATACAAGAAAAGAAGCTTATATGCTGAGTGTGAGATCAAATAAAATTACAATTACCGCCTGTTCAAGCCGCGGATTCCTGTATGGAGTAGCTACGCTAATTCAGCTATGTAAGATATCACGTGCGGAAATTGGATGCACAGATATTGAAGATGAACCATCTTATTCAAACAGAGGATATATGCTTGATGTTAGCCGCGGAAGGGTGCCTACTATGAACAGTCTGAAAGTGCTGGTTGATCGGTTGTCCTTGTATAAAATCAATCAACTTCAACTGTATATGGAAAACTGTTTACGACTAGATGGATTTGAGGAAATTTGGTCGCAGACTGATCCTTTTACTCCGGAAGAAATTTTGGAACTAGATTCTTACTGCAATAAAAGAGGCATTGAACTGGTACCTTGCATAGCATCATTTGGACATTTGTATGATTTACTCCGTTCAGAGAGCTTTGGTAAATACAGAGAAATGAATACCGGTCAGGGTGAGGCATTTACTTGGTATAACCGTATGAGATACCATATCATTAATGTGTCTGACCCCGATAGTTTTGCTCTTATCACAGGAATTCTTGACCAATACATGCCATTGTTTCGCAGTGATAAAATAAACATTTGTTGCGATGAAACATTTGATTTGGGTAAGGGGAAGAGTGCTCCTATGGCAAAGGGAATGGTTTACGGAGAGATGTATCTTTCTTATGTGAATAGGTTAGTGGAATATCTTCAAAGTAAGGGAAAAAAGGTAATGATTTGGGGTGATATTCTGCAGAATCATCACGAACAGATGGGTAAACTTAATTCGCAAGTTACTTGCCTTAACTGGTATTACAATTATGGTGCTAAGGAAGAAGTTGTTAAAATTTTTGCAGATATCGGTTTGAAGCAATATGTATGTCCTAGTGTATCAGGTTACAGTAGGTTGGTGAATGCATATGACATGAGTTTTACTAATATAAGAGAGATGGCAAAGTTAGGTAATCAGTATCATGCGGTGGGATTTTTGAATACAGACTGGGGAGATTGTGGACATATTAATATGCCGGCGCTTGCCATTCCCTGCATGATTTATGGCGCAGCACAGGGTTGGAACGTTGAGGACGACAGGGATTTTAGCACCATAGACAAGGCTATTTCACTGGTTGAATATGAAGATCGCGGGAAAAATCTGGTAGGGCTGTTACGTGAACTTTCTCGTCAAGATATAATTACTTTTAACGATATGGCATTTTTCAGGGATTATAAGGTGTACAACCAGACCTACAATGATCGTGGAACCTCGCTATATGAAAAAGCTAAAAATGAAATGATGTTGGTTTCAGAGAATCAGCTTAAGGGTGCAGTTACCAAATGCAGCGAAATCATAAATTTCCTTAAACAAAATGATAGTGGTTCATATGCAGAACGCCAAGAAGAAATGCTAGAGTATTACCTTGCTGCTCGTGGTGTAGCACTTATGCAGGAGTTGACGCTGATAATTAAAAAGCGTGAGTATGCTCAGGATGTACAGCCACTGGATACTCCTTATGAATTGGCTAGTAAGCTAGAATATTGGCTGATGGATTACTGTACGGAGTGGAGGACTGTCAGTCGCGAGAGTGAATTGTATCGAATAAAAGAATTTGTTTGGCAAATCTGCTCCATCCTGCGAAAATACGATACAAAGTTACACAGTTGATGATAGATTCAAACAGAGCGATGATTCTTCAAAAATCATATAATAAAAGCTGTGAAATTAATTTCACAGCTTTTATTATATAATCATCTTCTGAAATGTCATTCTATAAGAACTGTTTCCTATTATTGTATAAAGACTTATAACCTAAGTTTAGGGATAAAAAAACTGTTATACAAACAGAAGTACAAACTGCAATCATAATGGCTATTTGGTACATAATCGCTGTGGTAGGTAGTGTACCTGACAACATCTGTCCTGTCATCATTCCCGGTAAAAAAATTATTCCCATTCCTAGCATGGAATTCATTGTAGGAATTAAGGCGGTTTCTAAAGCATTATTAGCAAAAGGCTTTAAAATATCTCTAGGCTCCACTCCTAAATTGAGTAAAGTATTAATTTTATTTTTTTCTTTGCTTATATCATCCATAAAGGTTTTTATTGCAATGTTTACTCCCGTCATAGAGTTACCAATAATCATACCAGCTAAAGGTATAGTGTATTGAGGGTTGAATATGGATTTACCAACAACTATAGTTACAAAAAAGACTAGAATAAAAAGTCCCGAAAATGTTAAAGAAGCTCCTATTGCAATTTTGAAATTTTGATTTAAGTCTTTTTTACTTTTAATTACTCTATCAATAGAAAATACTATCATAATTACTAAAAAAATTATAGTAAATATAGGCTTTGGATTACTAAAGACATATTGAAGTATATAACCCACAATTACAAGTTGAACTGTCATTCTTAAACTTGCAACTATAAGAAGTTTTGTTTGATTAACCTTTGATTTTTTCATAATTATGAGCACTATAATTAGAAGTAAATAAATAAGTGAAAATTGGAAAATACTTAGCTGTACTGCTCCTTTCATATTTATGCCTCCTTAACTATTTCAACTTTATTTTCACAAAACTCATCAACAATAGTTTTATTGTGGCTTACAATTACAATTTCAATGTTTTTTGCTTTGCAGAAATTTATTATATTTATCATCATTTCATGACTGTTTTTTTCATCTAATGCTGAAGTTGGCTCGTCGAGTAATATAATCTCAGGACATAATGATAAAAAAATTGATATATAAACTCTTTGACGTTCTCCACCAGAAAGGGTAGATGTATTTTGGTCAAGTGGAACATTTACGCAGCAAAGATCGGTAATGTAGATAATATATTCTAAGCTAGGCATAGTTTTTTGTCTTAGTGAATAAAAGGTTTTAAAATTGTCTATTATGCTTTCATCAAATAGGAAAACATCCTGAGAAACTAGGCTTACTTCACGTCTTAGAGCAATAGGGTCATATGCACCAATTGGTGTACCTTTATATAATAATTCACCAGATATTGGAGTTATAGATTGGTTTAACAGTTTTAAAAAAGTGCTTTTGCCACATCCACTTTCCCCAACGATAAAATTAATCATTCCCTTTTGAACTTTTACGTCATTATAAGTTAAATTGGATTTGTAAATAAGATTGCTTGCTTGAAATAATAATTCATTCATTTAAAATGACCTCCAAAAAAATAATATCTAAAATAGATATACAAATTCGATAACAAGTTTATCAATTAAGAATATCACTGGATAAAATTAAATGCAACAATATACAAAGTGACCTTCTGATACTTCTACCAACTGACCTTTTTCTTCTAAATGAACATCTACAATCGGATTATACTTGATACGGGCTCTATTTTCTGCACAAGCTGGATCAGGGACAAGCATTGATGAAAACAGTGCCTTAGTATAAGGATGAATTGGATTGCGATATAATTCGCAAGTTTCAGCGAGTTCAACAATTTTTCCATGATACATAACCCCTACTCGGTTGCAGACATACCTTACCATTGATAAATCATGTGAAATAAATAAACACGTCATACCATTTTCTCTTTGAAGCTTTTTAAATAAATTGATAATTTGAGCTTGAATTGAAACATCTAAAGATGCAATTGGTTCATCAGCAATGATGAATTCCGGATCAAGACTAAGCGCTCGTGCAATTCCTACACGTTGTCTCTGTCCACCTGAGCATTCAAATGGATAATAGTCTTTATAGATTTTATCAAGGCCTACCAAGTTCATAAGCTTATAAACTTTATCCATGCGTTCTTCTTTCTCCTTATACACTTTTTGGATTATAAGAGGTTCCTCAATAATTTCTTTTATAGTCATCCGTGAATTTAGAGATGATGTTGAATCTTGAAATATAATTTGCATATTTCTATTTATAAGTCTCTTTTGAGCTCTGTAAATTTTAGGATCTGATATAAGATTTCCCCTATAATAGATTTCTCCCTCTGTTGGCTTATGGATATTAATAATGCTTCTGCCAGTAGTTGATTTACCGGAACCGGATTCACCCACCAAGCCAAATATTTCTCCTTTATAAATTCCAAAAGATATATCATCAACTGCTTTAATTAAAGTATTTCTATCTAATTTGAAATATTGCTTTAAATTTCTCACTTCCAATATTTTTTCGGTTTTCATTTCATATCACTCCACATTTCTCAAATTTAATGGGGGATTTATTTTTGGCGCATCTTTGTGTAAAAGCCAAGTTGCAGCACTATGTGTATCACTGATTTTAAACATTGGTGATTCAGCTAGATAATCCATCTTCAAAGCATATTTGTTTCTCACCGCAAAAGCATCACCCTTTGGCAGGTTCAGTAAATTAGGTGGCATTCCTGGTATGAAATTCAAAAATTCCTCATCAGAATTAATTTTAGGTAAAGAGGACATTAATCCCCAAGTATAGGGATGCCTTGGATCATAAAAAATATCTTTAGCTGTGCCAATCTCAACAAATTTACCTGCATACATAATTGCAATTCTTTGGGCAATATTTGCAACAACACCTAAATCATGCGTGATAAATATGATTGATATACCAGTTTTTACTTGTAACTCTTGAATAAGATCTAATATTTGTGCTTGGATAGTTACATCTAAAGCAGTGGTTGGTTCATCAGCAATTAATACTTCAGGGCTACAGGCCAGTGCTATTGCAATAACACTTCGTTGTATCATTCCCCCAGAGAAATGATACGGATACTGATTAAATCTTTTTTCTGCATGATCTATCCCAACAAGTTCCATCAATTCTATGCTTTTCCTTTTCGCTTCCCTTTTGCTAATTTTTTGATGAATGAGTACCGCTTCCATGATCTGTTTGCCAATAGACATAGTGGGATTTAAAGAAGTCGTAGAATCTTGAAATACCATAGATATGTCCTTGCCTCTCACCTTATTCATAGATTTTTCGGATGAATTTGTTATGTTCTCTCCATTAAGAATAACTTCTCCACTTTTTATACAGCCATTTTCGGGAAGTATGCGTAAAATGCTTTTACATAATACTGATTTTCCAGATCCTGATTCTCCAAGTATCGCTAAAACTTCTCCTTTTTTTAGAGAAAAAGAAACATCTCTAACCACCTTCACTTCACCCGCTTTAGTTGAAAAGCTTACGACTAAATTATTTACTTCTAACAAATTGTCCATATTCGCTCCTATTCATTAAAAACCACAAAACAACATTATGGCGCCTTTGTAGTTTCTCTTTATTTTTTAAATTTTCTACTGAATTGTCCAGTCTGTAATATTCCGGAATATTCCGACGCCATGGTGGCCTAATACTGTTTCTGGGGTAATCCCTTTTATATTAGGTTTTGCAACATATAAGGCATCGATGTATGTGATAAATGTATATGGCATATCTTTAGCTAATTCAATTTGGAATTCTTTGTAATATTTTAATCTTTCAGCTTCGACATCAGTTTCTCTTGCTTCCTGTAATAACTCATCAACTTTGGCATTTGAATAGCTGTTGAAATTACTACCTTTACCTGTTACAAACACTTTATAAGTGTGATCGTCCGGATCAAATGGACTTCCCCAGCCAATCAGGAATGCGTCTTGATTCTCCCAATCGATTTTTGGCTGCAGCGCAACCTTCATATCAACCCCAATTGCTTTAAACTGTTGAGCACAAACGTTCGCCATATCAACTCTAACCTGGTCTCCTTCATTGCAGTTGACAGTAAATGATATTTTCTTATTGTTCTTTTCATATATTTTGTCCTCGCCAAGCTTCCAGCCCGCTTTTTCAAGCTCTTGCTTCGCTTTTTTAGGATTATAATTAAATTTTTCCATATCAGGGTTGTTATATTCTCCGGCCTGAAGTGGTGAATATGCTACTTTACCCTGTCCTAATAGAACACTGTCCAAAATAGCTAATCGATCAATAGCGTAACTTAAGGCATTGGGCAGTTCTGGATTTAACTTAAATAAGGGACTATTAAAATTATACATAATTCCTCTGTAGTCTGATGTTTTCATATCATAAACAACAAGTTCCTTATTATTTTGAAATTGACCCGCATCATGTGGTGTAACCTGCGCTAAATCCAATTCTCCGGATTTTAATTGCAGGGCTCTTGCCTTTGTATCCTCTATAATTTTAAAGACTACTTTATCAATTTGTGGTTCTTTTACATAGAAATCTTTATTTTTTACAAGAGTAATACTTTGTCCTTTATCCCAGCTCTCCATTTTAAATGGACCAGTTCCGATTGGAAATTGATTGAATTTATCTGTTGCAATGTCTTTTCCTTCTAAGAGGTGCTTAGGTAAAATACCAATTGTCAAATAACCCAGCATCGCAATATTTGGTGCCTTTAAAGTTATTTTTACCGTAGTCTTGTCTACCACTTTAATATTGGTAATATCTTCATAGTTGGAGGCTATTTCTGAAGCGTTTTTAGGATCCATAATTGTATCTAAAGTAAACTTCACATCCTCTGCCGAAAAAGGATCATTGTCATGCCATTTAACATCATTTCTTAATGTAAAAGTGTATGTTTTTGTAGCTTTATCATATTCCCAACTTTTTGCAAGTCCTGGAACAATCTTATTGTTTTTGTCATGAGTCGTAAGTCCACTAAAAATCAGGGAATTAATTTCTCCATGTTCATATAATGCGGGATTAATACTTGAATAATCCCCACTTCCATAAACTAAAACCTTTTCATTCGACGCTGTTTTCTTATCAGCACTACTATCACCGCCACAGCCTACCAATAAAACCATGCTCATAATCAGCGCCACTCCTAAAATTATCTGTTTTTTTAATTGCATAATTTTTCTCCTTAATATTTATTGTTTTATATAAAGCATCAATATTTATATTAGAAATATTGATGCTTTATATCTTTATAAATTACTAAATTCTTTATTGTTTTTCTTCCTTACATAGTTGCCTATATTCGTTATGCAAACCAATGTAACCACTAAAAATATACCCGGAATCAAGATAATCCACCAATAATTTGATAACAATGCCTTTTCCGAAAGGGAGAGCATACTACCCCATGAAATAATTTCAAGTGGAAGTCCAATCCCTAAAAAACTCAAAGTTGATTCTATTGCAATGGCACTTCCAATATTAATAACCACCATAAACATTATTGATGAAATGAAATTTGGTAGCAGATGCCTTTTTAAAATATAAAAGAATTTACCTCCAGCACATTTCGCTGCTAAAATATAACCACTATTTCTAATTTGCCTTACTTCACTTCGTACAATCTTAGAAATGTTCATCCAACTAGTAAGCCCAATTACAATGGAGAGGGATACTGGATTTGCTTGTCCTATCATTGCTTGAATGAAAATCATGGCCAAAATCGATGGTATACTAAGTGCGATTTCAGTAAAACGCATCATAATATCATCTACTAATTCAGATGCAACACCACTGAGGCTTCCAACTACAATTGCGATTGTAGTTGATATGATCGTAGCTAATACCCCGATAAACAAAGAGATTCTACCACCATACCAAATCATAGTAAAAATATTTCTTCCTAAAGAATCTGTGCCGAAATAAAAGTTGCTGTTAGGAGCTACATTAATATTACCTAGGTCCATATAAGAAGGATCAACTTTCGTTATTATCCCGTAAAAAATACATCCAAGGATGATTGTAAGTAACATTCCTATTGAGATATAAGGTCTTTCGTTTATGTGTTTTTTAAAGCTTTTTCTTTTAGCTACTTTTATCGTTTCTGGAACATAATTTTCTCCAACTATTTTAAAGTCCCTATATTGTCTTTCCAACAATTCTCACCCCGATCATGTTTCATTCTTGGATCTATTTTATCATTAATTACTTGTGCTAACATATTTACGAAAACCACCAATATCCCTGTTATTAAGCAAAGTACCATCAGCATATTATAATCATGATATTTAGCGCTCTCAAAGGATAAAGAGCCAAGTCCAGGATAAGAAAAAACTTTTTCTACCACATAAGTTCCTCCTAAAATATGAGAAACGGATATTGACATAATACTAATATAAGATGGCATAATATTTTTTAAACAATGTTTATATACAATTTTCTTTTTACTTAAACCCTTAACTTTGCATAATAACACATAATCTTGTCTGGTTTCTTCTACTAATTTATTTCTAATCATGTATGTGTAATACCAAAGGTGACTCAATATCAGAACAATTAAAGGAAGTAGAAGATGCTCTACTCGACTTCCAATGTTGCTGGATTGCCCCAGCCCATAGGCACCACTTGAAGGTAATATCTCTAAATTAATACTAAAAATTAAAATCAGTATAAGAGATACCCAAAACGATGGGATACAAGTGGTTATAACACCTATTTTGCAAATAATTTTATCTATGAGCTTGTCCTCATGTAAGGTGCAAAAAAATCCTAAAAGTAGAGCAAATAAAAAGGTTAATATATAAGCAAGCCCCCCTAGTATAATTGTATTTATATAAACATCTTTAATTACTGTCGTAACGCTTTGTTTATATTTGTAAGATATACCATATTCACCATGAGCCGCATTTGCTAACCAGCTAATATATTGCCTATATATAGGGTCGTTTAATCCGAGCTTTTTCATTGCATCCAGTTTTTGTGTAGTATTCATCCTCTCAACGCCTTCGCCATAATAAGACATTAAAGGATCTCCAGGTGATAACCTTGCCATATAAAAGACAATGATAGACAGCAGAAATATAACAAAGATGAACTGTACTATTTTTTTTTCTATGTAAATCACATTATTCATAACATTCGATCCTTTCCTAAATAACATAAATAACATAAGAACCACGAAAATTCAGCTCCTTCTTCAAAAAAGAAAAGAGTCGAAACCTTCGTGGTTTAATTTTAATAGTTATTAAATTTTAAAAATAAATTTTTACTATAAAAAATTATTCTTCTAAATAAAGACGCAAGATTCGTCTTGCATATTAAGTCTATATTATATTTCTAATTTAGTCAAATAAAATCATTTTATATATTATATTGAAATGAATATATAAAATTACGTGTTCATTTTTAAGTATATTATTCCTGTTTTTAGGTATTGTTGACAAGTAGATGTTATGATAACATTTAATCAATAACAAAACGTTTACATGAAGAAATGGGGGGTTAATTAATGAAAAAAGCAGTATCAATTTTATTGGCATCTTTTATGATGTTATCTTTAAGCGCATGTGGATCAAAAAATGAGACAACAGCCCCAAAAGCATCGGATAAATTAACTGTTTATTCACCACATCCAATAGAATTTATCGACCCAGTAGTTAATGAATTTGAAAACCGGACAGGAATTAAGGTTGAGGTTGTAGCAGCAGGAACAGGAGAACTCTTAAAGAGAGTTGAAGCAGAAGGAGAAAACCCATTAGGAGATATTCTATGGGGAGGCTCATTGTCTACTCTAGAACCAAAGAAGGATTTATTTGAAAAATATCAATCTATAAATGAAAAAGATGTTTATGATGATTATAAAAATAAAGATGGTCAAATAACAAGATTTACTGCTATACCAAGTGTAATTATGATCAATAAAAACCTTATAGGAAAGATAAAGGTAGAAGGTTTCCAAGATCTATTAAATCCTGAGTTAAAAGGAAAAATAGCTAATGCAGATCCATCGAAATCTTCTTCAGCTTTTGAACAGGTAATAAATCATTTATATGCTATGGGAAATGGAGATCCAGAAAAGGGTTGGGATTATGAAAAAGCATTAACAAAAAATTTAGATGGTAAACTATTAAGTGGTTCTTCAGCCGTTTATAAAGGTGTAGGTGATGGAGAATATACTGTAGGATTAACATTTGAAGAAGCTGCTGCAAAGTATGTAAAAGATGGAGCGCCAGTTGAAATAGTTTACCCTAAAGAGGGTACTATTGCTAAAGCAGATGGTGTCGTTATTATAAAAGGTGCTAAAAACATGGGAAATGCTAAGAAATTCATTGATTATGTAACTAGTAAGGAAGGACAGACTTTAGTAGCTAATAAATTAAATAGACGTTCAGTTAGAAAAGATGCTCCAGCGGCTGAAGGGCTTAAACCATTAGATAAAATTAAGGTAATAAAGGATGACGAAGCATGGCTTAAAGAAAATAAACAGATGATTTTAGATAAATATAAAGATATATTTACAAGCAACTAAAAAAGATGGGCCCCTAGGACTTTTAAATATTATATTATTAAAAAGCCCTAGGGTTTTTTTATAAAAAAATTTGTATTAGAAAGGAAATTAAAATATGAGTACATCCATTGAATTCACAAATATAGTAAAAAGATATGATGATAATACAGTAATTCCAAAGCTTTCACTTAAAATTAAGGAGGGTGAATTTTTCACATTGCTAGGACCTTCAGGTTGTGGTAAAACAACTCTTTTAAGAATGGTAGCAGGATTTAATACAATTGAAGAAGGAGAGATTAAGTTTAACTCAAAGGTAATTAATGATATTCCCGCACATAAAAGAAATATAGGTATGGTGTTTCAGAATTATGCTATATTCCCTCATATGACAGTATCAGAAAATGTTGAATATGGGTTAAAGCTAAGAAAATTTAGCAAAGAAGAATCAAATAAAAAACTTGAGGAAATTTTAAAAGTTGTAAAGATATATGAGTATAAGGATAGATCACCAGACAAACTTTCAGGAGGACAGCAGCAACGCGTTGCACTAGCGAGGGCTATTGTAATTCATCCAACAGTATTGCTTATGGATGAGCCTCTTTCAAATTTAGATGCAAAACTTAGAATAGAAATGAGAAGTGCTATAAGAGAAATACAAAAGAAAGTAGGAATAACCACAGTATATGTAACTCATGATCAAGAAGAAGCACTTGCTATATCAGATAGAATTGCAATTATGAACAAAGGTGTTATTCAGCAAATAGATACACCACAAAGAATTTATTTAAGACCTTCAAATGTCTTTGTTGCTACATTTATTGGTCACTCTAATATATTTAATGGAAAAATATTAGTAGAAGAGGAAAAGCAATACGTTGTATTTGAGAATGGATATAAAGTGTCTATGAATAATTTGAATAGCGGAGCGGAAAACGGAAAAGAAATTAAAATATCCGTAAGGCCAGAGGAATTTATAATAAGCAATAACAATTATGGGATTAGAGGTGTAGTTCACTTTAATACATTCCTCGGGAAATATATAAATTATGAAGTAAAACTTGATAATGGGGAAATAATTGAACTAACACAAGATACTAGTACTAATGATACTTTCCATGAAATTGGACAAGAGCTATATCTGCAAGTATACAATAAAAAAATTAATGTTTTTAACAAGGATGGGGATATAAGTCTTATTACTGGAGTGGGAAAATATGAAGAATAAAAAAGTTAAAAAGATAAAATTTGATTTTTGGACAATAATAATTCTTATTTCATTTTTAATATTCTCAGTATTTCTAATTTATCCACTAGGTTCATTGTTTTTAACTAGTTTTCAAGATGTGGAGACCGGAAAATACACTTTAGACAATTTCGCTAAGTTTTTCACTAAAAAGTATTATTATGGAACACTTATAAATAGTTTTACTGTAAGTATTATAGTAACCTTACTAGCTATTTTAATTGGTGCTCCCTTAGCTTATATCATGACTACAGTAAAAATTAAATTTAAATCAATCGTAGAGGTACTTATTATAATATCTGTATTATCTCCACCTTTTATAGGAGCATATTCATGGATATTACTACTTGGAAGAAACGGAGTTATTACAAATTTCTTCTTGAAAACCTTAGGAATACATCTTCCTAGTATTTATGGGTTTAAAGGGATTTTACTAGTGTTTACCTTGAAATTATTTCCGTTTATATATTTGTATGTTTCAGGAGCACTAAAGAAAATAGACGTTTCACTAAGTGAAGCAGCAGAAAGTTTAGGCTGTAGTGGAGTTAAAAAAGTATTTACTATTATATTACCACTGATGCTTCCTACAATAATGGCAGCGTCATTATTGGTATTCATGAATTGTCTTGCTGATTTTGGAACTCCAATGCTTATAGGTGAAGGGTTTAGAGTTATGCCAGTTTTAATTTACTCAGAGTTTGTATCTGAGGTAGGCGGTCAAGCAAATTTTGCCGCTGCACTAAGTACAATAATGGTAATTATAACAGCGGTTATTTTTTTAGGACAAAAATATGTAGTTAATAGAAAGTCATATGTTATGAACTCATTAAAGCCTATATCTGCTAAAAAGGTTAAGGGATGCAAGAACCTTTTAGCACATTTATATGTTTATATTGTTGTAGCACTAGCTGCAATTCCTCAGGTAACAGTAATATATACCTCGTTCTTAAAAACAAGTGGCTCAATGTTTGTTAAAGGGTTTTCACTAAATAGCTATAAAACAGTGCTTTCAAAACTGGGTAATTCAATTCTGAATACCTATGTATATGGTATAATAGCTATAATAATAATAATATTATTGGGAATGCTTATATCTTACGTATCTGTACGAAGAAAAAGTGCCTTAACCTCCTTCCTAGATACATTAACTATGTTCCCATATATTATTCCAGGATCTGTTTTAGGTATTACATTATTATTAGCATTCAACAAGAAACCAATGGTGCTAAGTGGTACTTTCATTATAATGATAATTGCATTTGTTATAAGAAAACTACCTTATACCATTAGATCCAGTGCAGCAATACTATTGCAACTTAGTCCAAGTCTTGAAGAAGCATCAATTAGTTTAGGTTATTCTGAAATGAAAACATTCTTTAAGGTTACTGCAATTATGATGATACCAGGGGTATTTGCAGGAGCAATATTAAGCTGGATAACAGTAATAAATGAATTAAGTTCTTCAATTATTCTATATACAGGAACTACAAGAACATTATCAGTTGCAATATACACAGACGTTATAAGGGCAAGTTATGGTACAGCAGCTGCTTTATCATCTATATTAACGGCTACAACTATCATATCACTAATAGTTTTCTTTAAATTCACAGGTAAGAAAGAAATAAGTTTATAAAAACCTAATAGGGGGATTTGCGTATGAAAAATATAAAAAGAAAATTTTTCAAGGAAGAAATAAGAAAAACTTTTATATTATATGCACTGACTCCTATTATAATTTTGTCCTTTATTTTTTATAATTTATTATTTTTGTATAGCAGTAAAGCCGTCGAGAGAAGTAATAAAAAATATAACAATAGTATATCAAATATTATAAGTAATGAGTTTGTAAGTTACAAAGTGGAAGTAGAGCATTTAGTAAAATGGGATGAAATAAAAAAGGCTTTTTATAATCAACATGACGAAGCAATGGTATATGAAAGGCTTTATAATACCGTTAATAATCATAATATAAGAAGTGTTTTTTATGTTTTTAATGAAAAAGGAGAGTCTATAATAACAAATGCTAAAGGGGACCCTCAATACGCTAAAAGTGATGATTTATTTATGGGTGGAGTTTTTAAGAAAATGAAAGACAATCCTAATAAATCTGTTATGATGCTTAATAGGGCTCAACTCGATGTGAATACAAGAACTGTATACTCTATAGGAGAAGCTATTACTGACGACAATAACCACGTTGCAGGGTTTATTGTTTTCGATATTTTAGAAAATGAGATGAACAAAATAGTTTACAGTAGTAGCAATCATCATGCTGTAATAACTGATAGATATAACAATAATATAGTTTCAACTAATAATGCACTTCTAGATGGTATAGGTAAATTGAAGCCATTTTTGGATAAAGAGAATAACTATGTATTTAATAATTCTATAATAGAAGGTAATGTTTATATTCATACAATTACATATGTGGGCTTTATAAAAAACATCTATTTAATAGGTGAAATATTTTTAATCTTAGTGTTTTTAATTTTAGTGTTTTCTATGTTATTCATTGCTAAGAAAATATCTATAAGTAAGACAAAGTCAATTGATAAATTATTGTCTGCTATTAACAGTGTTCAAGAGGGCAATTTGAACACTGTTGTCAGTATAAACTCTAATGATGAGTTTGAAGTTATAGGTCAGTATTGCAATAAAATGATAATAAGAATAAACGAGCTTGTAGAAAGAAACAAAGAAGAGGCAAGAAGAAATGCATTATCAGAGCTTAAGCAGCTAGAAGCACAATTTAACCCTCACTTCTTATTTAATACACTTGAAATGCTTAAATACATGATAAAAACAGATGAGAAGAGTGCCTCAAAGATCATTGTTTCAATGGCTAACTTGTTAAGATACAGCATAAATAAAAATTTTAATAAGGTAAAGCTTAATGATGACGTTAAATACATAGAGGATTATCTAATAATACAAAAATTTAGATTTGATGATAATTTTGATTACATTTTTAATTTAAATAAAGAAGTAGGAGAATGCTTGATACCAAAACTTATAATACAACCTATTATTGAAAATAGTATAAAATATGGATTTGAAACAAAACAATATTTAAAAATAAATATAGACTGTAGGGTTGAAAATGATAATTTAGTAATATCAATTGTGGATAACGGAGAAGGAATGAGTTATGAAAAATTATCTGGGATACTAAAACTCATTAACAAAAGTAAAAACGATACAAACCATATAGGACTTTATAATGTTCAAAAGAGAATCAATCTTATGTATGGTATGGAATACGGTATAAATATATATAGTAAACTATATGAAGGTACTAAAATAGTTATTAACCTTCCAGTACATAAAAGTGAGGAGTAGATTATGATTAAAGTGCTTATTGTAGAAGATGAAAATTTTATAAGAAAAGGATTAATCAACACTATCGACTGGCTGAGTATGGATTGTATTATTTCAGGGGAAGCTGCAAACGGCGAAGAAGGACTAAAAACGATTATAGAAATCAAGCCCGATTTAGTCATTACAGATATTAAAATGCCAATAATGAACGGCGTGGATATGTTGGAGAAAGCTAGTGAAATTTATGATTTTGAAAAGATTATCTTAACTAGCTACGGAGAATTTCCATATGCAAAAAGAGCTATAGATCTGAAAGTCTTTGATTATGTACTAAAACCAATTGATGAAGATAAATTTAAAGAGATAATCGGAAAGGTTAAGAATAAAATTGATGAGAAAAAAATATATAATGAATTTAAAAATAGTATTAAGGGTTACAAAAATATTGATGTTCTAAATTTGGAGTACTATTTAAAATCTGATAAAAAAAAATCTCAATATACTGAATCAGTAATTAACTATGTAAAAGACAATTACGCAAAAAAGATTAGTATTGAGGATATTGCAGAAAAGTTAGCAGTAAGCTCAAGCTACCTCAGTAGAAATTTAAAGGAACAGACAAATCAAACATTTCATGACTTTTTAAATAGATATAGAGTACAAAAGTCAATTGAATTACTTATGAGGGGGGAGTATAGGGTTTATGAGATATCTTCTATGGTAGGTTTTACTGATTATAAACACTATTCTACTGTATTTAAAAAATATATAAAAGCTTCACCATTAGAGTTTGCTAAAGCTAATTTATACATCAAGGGGGATAATGAAAATGATGAAGAGTAAAAATATTTCATTAGTAATTACAGATATGGATAAAACATTATTAGATAATGATAGCAAAATATCAGGAAAGAACCTGTCCTTTATTAAAAAACTTAAAAGAAATAATATTAAGTTTGCTGTTGCTACTGGAAGGTCAAGAAGCTCTCTGTGTAAATTTCTAGGAAAATATCAATTGATAGATGAAGTGGATTATATTATAAGCATGAATGGAGTAAGTATTTTCGATACTAAATCTAGGGAAACCTACGATTTCGGGTATGTAGATGAGGAAATTATTAATGAAGTTTATAATGCTTATAAAGATTATGATGTCTCATTTGCAGTCCATGAGGGTAATTGTTTGATTTGTAATAAAAAAACTACTTATACAGATATCGAATGTGAAGTAAATGGATATGGTGTAAGTGAGATAAGCGATTTTAGTAGAGCAATAAATAAAAAATATGCAAAGCTAATGATAATTGGAGAAAAATGCATAGTAGATGATATACATAGTAAGTTAGCAGAAATCGATTCTAAAAAATTTAATTTTTTTAAAAGCCATGATTATTTTTTGGAAATTGTTAAAACAGGCGTTTCGAAGGGCAATGCTCTAGTAAAACTTTGTAAATTAAAGGACATAGATATATCCAATGTAATGGCAATAGGGGATAACCTTAATGATTTAGATATGATAAAAAACTCTGGATTTGGTGTAGCAGTAGAAAATGCTCATGAGGAGTTGAAAAAGTATGCTAGTTTTATAACAAAATCAAACGATGAGAATGGATTTGCATATGCTTGTGATGAGTTAATCCATCTTTAAAATAATTGCCCAGTTGAGATGATGTATATTCATTTTGACTGGCTTATTTAAATTATTTCTATTATGGTTTATACTAGTTGCAAGTTAAGATAATTAAGTTCATATAAAAAACTTATTTAAAACCTAGTAAATATATTCTAAACATAAAATATTTTAGGAGGAATTGGCATGAAACAAAAAACTTATCCAAGTATTAAATATCCAATATTAGAAATTAACTTAAAAAATGTACGCGAAAATATTGAATACATGGTAGATTTATGTAGATCTCAGGGGATAAGCATTGCTGGAGTAGTTAAGGGGTTTAATGCAATACCAGAGGTCGTAGAACAGTTTGCACATGCAGGGTGTACATATATAGCAAGTTCAAGAATGGACCAAATAATTAAACTAAAGGAATATGGAATAGAGAAACCTTTTATGATGATTAGAATTCCAATGTTTAGTGAAATAAAAGACTTGGTACAATATGCTGATATTAGTCTAAATTCTGAAATGGAAACATTGAATATGATTGAAAATGAATGTGAATTACAAGGTAAAAAACATAAGGTGATTTTAATGCTTGACCTTGGAGATTTAAGGGAAGGCGTCTTCTATGAAAACGAATTCATAAATTTGGCGGAATATGTGGAAAATCATCTTGAAAATATAGAGTTATATGGAGTAGGAACAAATTTAGGTTGTTATGGAGCAATAATGCCTACAGAAGAGAATTTAGGAAGGCTTTGTAATATTGCTGAAATAATTGAGGGTAAAATAAACAGGAGACTAGAAATGATTTCAGGGGGAGCTACAAGTTCACTGCCTTTAGTAATAGATGGGAAAATGCCTAAAAGAGTAAATAATTTAAGAATAGGCGAGGGAGTACTATTAGCACAAGATTTAGATGAGTACTGGGGATATGATATGAGACATATGCATAAGGATACTTTTGTGCTAAAAGCGCAGGTTGTGGAAATAAAAGATAAGCCTACACATCCTGTTGGGAAAGTGTTTATTGATGCTTTTGGCAATAAACCAACCTATGAGGATAAAGGAATAAGAAAAAAGGCGTTACTTGCAGTGGGAAAACAGGATTTTGGGTTACACGACAAGCTAATACCGCAAAAACAAGGTGTTAAAATTATAGGAAGTAGTTCAGATCACTTAATTGTAGATATTGAAGAGTGTGATAGTGAAATTAAATTAGGGGACATACTTGATTTTCAAATGTACTACCCGCCAATGATGTGCTTAAGTGGATATTCAGGTATATCGAAGGTTTTAATATAAGCCATGTACAAAAAATAAAAATATTGACATATAATAGCCTTGTATGATAAATTTAAGGGAATCTCTTTGTATTGTATATAAATAACAGTACAAACTGAGCAGGTGATGAACTTGTAAAAAAGTTCGTGAAGTTGGGCCTAAATGGCAATAGGATTAAAATTATACACCTGTGGGACAGTTTATAGTTCTACGGGCCTTTTTATTTGTATAAATAAATATGACAAATGCAAAGATAATTAATTACTAAGGGGGATATAATCATGAAAAACAGATTAGACAGAAAGTATCTTAAGTATGTACTATATGTTGCCCTCACGGCAACCTTGATTTTTATAAGCTATAATGTAGTATTTAATTTCAAAGAGGTTTTTAGTAATATTACTAGTACAATCAATTCTTTATTTTCAATGATTTCTCCACTCATTATTGGTTGTATAATTGCTTATCTATTATATCCATTATCAAAGATTATAAATGCTTTTCTTGTTAAGCACTTAAAACTTAAATATAAGCCCCATTTAATCAGCATTATACTAACATACTTAGTAGTGATTTTATTATTTATTATACTTATTTATAGCATCTATGCGATGATTGGTGGACAAATTAGTCACAATGAAACCTTATCAGTTATGTTCGAAACTATTAGTGATTATATAAAACGCTATAATGAGCTCTATGATTATATTAACAGAAAAATCACGCAAAGTGGTCTCTCTCTCGATATAAAGGGGTATTTATCACAAGCTATACAGCAGATATACTCATATTTATCACTTTCTATAAATAGTACAATCAAAATATTTGCAGGTATAAGCAACAGTATTATAAATAGTTTTATTGGTTTGTTTATTTCCTTCTATTTATTAAAGGATTATGAATTTTTTAAAAAGATATATTTAAATTATGTGAGTCTTATAATGAAGGAAAGTAAATTTAAGAGCCTTAATAAAACCCTTCTTGAAATTAATTATATTGTATCTAGGTTCATAAGAGGACAGCTCCTTGATGGTTTAATAGTTGGATTAATTAGCAGTATTGGCCTGTCTTTTGTAGGCATTGATTTTGCTATTCTTATTGGATTTACTGCAGGTATTGCAAATATTATACCCTATGTTGGTCCACTAATTGGTTGTATTCCAGCAATTATTGTGGGTATTCTTAGCCCGGACCCTATGCAGGCTTTATGGGCAGTACTTCTACTTCTTGCGGTTCAACAACTTGACGGTGCCGTTATATCACCAAAAATTGTAGGAGATAGCATGGGTTTACATCCGATTTTCATAATCATGGCAATAACTATCGGGGGCAGTTTAGCAGGTATAATTGGAATGCTTTTATCTGTACCTATTGCTGGTATAATTAAACTATTTTTAATGAAAATTATAACAAAGCGAACAGATGAAACGAGTAGCGAAATTTAAAACCAGGATAATAGTTAATTATTGAAATATAGAAGGAATATTTGGAATTTTGTAGAATGTTATAATTAGTATGTTATTTTAAAGTAATGAGTTAATAGATTTATTATAAAATAAGTTAAAGACATTAAGGTGTAAAGGAGATAAAGATGGAAAAGGATATGAAAATTGCAGTTTTGATTGATGCTGACAATGTGTCTGATAAATATATAAGGTATATAATTGACGAAATTTCAAATCATGGAACACCTACATATAAAAGAATTTATGGGGATTGGACCAAGCCTCAACTAGCTTCATGGAAGAATGTATTGCTTAATTATTCTATTAGTCCAATACAACAATATAGTTATACTACAGGCAAAAATTCTACGGATGCAGCCCTAATAATAGATGCTATGGATATACTCTATTCAAGCAATGTTGATGGATTTTGCATTGTATCGAGTGATAGTGATTTTACTAAACTAGCAGCTCGACTTCGCGAAGCCGGTATGTATGTTATTGGTATGGGAGAAAAGAAAACTCCAAAACCTTTCATTTCAGCTTGTGAGAAATTTAAATATCTTGAAGTATTAGCTTCAATGGCGCCAAGACATACTGAAATAGCGACTGTTAAAGGAGCACAAATACAAGAAGAATCAAAAGGTGGTATGATAAGTCCCGGTAAATTAGTAGAGGCTATAAAAACTATTATAACTGAGATTTCAGATGAAGATGGTTGGGCATTTTTAGGAGAACTAGGTAGCACTCTTAATAAGCGGTATCCTGATTTTGACACTAGAAACTATGGTTATGCAAAGCTTACACCTTTTGTAGCCTCTTTAAAATATTTTGAGATTAGATCAACAAAAACTAGCAATCCAAGTATAAGTCTTAAATATATTAGAAATAAAGAGTGCTAACCCAAGGAGGAATGGATTTGAAGAATTTCATATCCAGTAATTGTGTGTAGTTTTATAATCAAAATAATAATAAAAGCTGTGAAGTTATAACTTCACAGCTTTTATTATTTAAAAAAAATAGATTATGTGGCATAAATATGTCGAAAATCAGGTGACATTTTGTAAAAAACGAGTATAATTAATTCAACACTAAATTACCATTAATTCATAGTACAGGAAACAGGGCGACATTTTCTGAAAGGAATATAAGTACATTTCAGCTCTGCAGGAGATGGGTTAATGAATTTTTTTATAAGAGGTAATATATACGGTGCCTTCTGTAAGTTGGAATTCATAGGTTTTTTAAAGTTAAGACATTTAGGGGGTAAAAATTATGGAGGTTATAGTTGCAAAGTTTGGTGGGAGTTCAGTATGCGATAGTAAACAATTTCAAAAAGTAAAAGATATTGTCTTGTCGGATGTTAGGCGGCGTTATGTTGTGCCATCAGCTCCCGGGAAAAGAAATAAAGGTGATTATAAGATTACAGATCTTTTATATTTGTGCCATGAGCATGTAAAAAAATCACTACCATTTGATGAATTATTTAAATTAATTGAAGAAAGATATACTGTTTTATGTAGTGAATTAAAGATTTCTATTGATATGTCAAAACATTTAAGAGAACTTAAAGAAAAAATAATTAATGGAGCTTCAGAAGAATTTGTAGCAAGTAGGGGAGAATATTTTAATGCTTTAATATTAGCTGAATATTTGGGGTACGAATTTATTGATGCTGCTGAGATTATTTTTTTAAAGAAAAGTGGACGATTGGATGAAAAGGCAACCTACGACGCCGTAAAGACTAGGTTATCAAAAGTAGAAAAAGCGGTAATTCCAGGATTTTATGGTTCTTCCAAGGATGGTGAAATAAGAACCTTTTCAAGAGGTGGTTCAGACATTACCGGGGCAATAATTGCTAGAGGTGTAGGTGCGAAGCTATATGAAAACTGGACAGATGTGTCAGGTCTCTTAATGGCGGATCCTAGTATTGTTAATAATCCCAAACTTATTGAAGAGGTAACATATAAAGAACTTAGGGAACTTTCATATATGGGTGCAAATGTTTTTCATGAAGAGGCAGTTTTTCCAGTTAAAAATCATGGAATCGCAATAAACATAAAAAATACTAATAAGCCAACAGATAATGGAACCTTTATTTTAAGTAATAAATCAGAAATTAAAGTTGGAAACATTACAGGGATAGCAGGAAAAAAAGATTTTACAGTAATAGCAATGGAAAAGACACTTATGAACAAAGATATAGGATATCGTCGCAGGATTCTTTCAATTCTAGAAAGTAATAATGTATCTTTTGAGCATATCCCATCAGGGATAGATTCAATTTCATTGGTAATTGACGATTCTGAATTAGAGAATAAAATTGATGAAATATTAGAAGAAATTGAAAATCAATGTAGTCCAGATTCATTAATAATTCACCCAAATATGGCTTTAATGTCAGTGGTTGGAGAGGGTATTATAAGAACGAAGGGGATATCTGCTAAAGTACTTAGCGCATTATCAAAATATGATATAAATATTAGAATGATCAATCAAGGGTCAAGTGAGTTAAGCATAATTATTGGTATAGAAAATGAGGATCTTGAAAATGCAATTAGGGCAGTTTATAAAGCATTTGAAAATTAATAATTACCTGTGGATAAGAAATAATATTTAAGAGCCGCAAGAGACAATTTAAAAGGGGGAAATTAATATGGAAAAGGTAAAAATAGCGATTTTAGGTTTTGGAAATGTTGGGACAGGTGTATGGAAAATACTTCACGAAAATAGAAAAGAAATAATGAAACGTTCAAATTATGAAATAGAAGTTGCTAAAATACTCGTAAAAGATATAAATAAAAAAAGAGATATAGATGTACCTAAGGAAATATTAACAGATAGTATTGATGATATTATAAATGATGAAAGTATAAAAATTGTGGTTGAGCTTATTGGTGGAAGAAAAGAAGCTAAGGAGTATATGATACGCGCAATGAAAGCTAAAAAACATATTGTAACTGCTAACAAATTAGTTATCGCGAACTGGAGCGAAGAGTTATTTAAAACAGCAGAGGAAGAAAACGTATTATTTTATTATGAAGCAAGTGTGGCTGGTGGAATTCCAATAATACGTGAAATAAATGAGAGTCTTACAGCCAATAGGATTGAACAGATAATTGGAATTATAAATGGAACAACTAATTACATATTAAGCAAAATGACAATGGATGGAATTAGCTTTGATGAGGCACTAAAAGAGGCTCAAGAAAAGGGTTATGCTGAATCAGATCCAACCTCTGATGTTGATAGCTTTGATGCTGTATATAAGCTTGCGATAATGTCTTCTCTAGCATTTGGAACTAAGGTAGATCACGATTGTATTTACAGAGAAGGAATAAGAAGTATTAGTGACATAGATATAGAATATGCTAAAAAATTTGGTTATACAATAAAGCTTTTAGCAATAGCTAAAGAAGAAAATAACAAATTAGAGTTAAGAGTACATCCAACAATGATACCTTCGAGCCACCCAATGGCAAATGTAGCCGATGCATTTAATGCGATTATGATAAAAGGAAATGCAGTTGGAGAATTAATGCTATATGGAAAAGGCGCTGGAGATTTACCAACTGGGAGTGCAGTTGTAGGTGATATAATATCCATATTAAGAAACAATGTAAAGCCTTCTGATGCAAGGGCCCTAAGTGACGAAGGTGATTTTAAAAGAGTGAAAAAATCAGAAGAAAATGAATCAGAATTCTATATCAGACTTAACGTTAAAGATAAGGCAGGAGTTTTAGGAGATACAGCAAAAATTTTTGGAAATAACAATGTTAGCATCGTATCAGTTACTCAAGATGTAATGCTTGAAAATTATGTAATATTGGCATTTATTACACATAAGAGTGAAGAAAAGAATATACGAAATTCATTAGAAAAAATAAAAGAACTAGAAAATGTAAACAAAATAGAAAGTATAATAAGAATAGAATCATTTAATTAATAGAATAAAAACAATCAACAATTTAATGGATTTTTTCGTCCTTCGATTTCCTTCCAGGGTCGAGCAAGGGTCCCGACATTGAATATAGATATGCATAATGGTATGAACTATCGACCAGAGTGACTCGAAATAAGAAGCGCAGAAACATTGAAATTCCATTTAGAAATTCTTGTTTTGCCAATATTAAATACTCGTGAGCCTGACAGGAAGTCAGGCTAGTGAACCGGCCGTAAGCCGAATGTGAGCGTCAGAGAATTTAATATTTGCAAAAGATTAGAATTTCTTAATGGAATTTCACGTTTCAAGCTCTTATTTCGAGTCACGCGGTCGATAGTTCACAGGATGCATCCCTTATTCACATTCGAATAATTTTCTTGCAAATTTTACAGTTTGAGTTGCATCTTTTGCATAATAATCTGCTCCTATCATTTTTGCATACTCTTCATTTAAGACAGCGCCTCCAACAAGAACAGTGCAATCCAAGTTATTGTCTCTAAGTGCTTTTATTGTTTCACCCATGCTCCTAACTGTTGTGGTCATAAGAGCACTTAAACCAACTAATTTAATGTTTCCGCTGCGAACTGCATTAACAACTATATCCTCGTGTACATCTTTACCAAGGTCAATTACCTCAAATCCATAGTTTTCGAGTAGGATTTTCACTATGTTTTTTCCTATATCGTGTATATCTCCTTTAACAGTTGCAAGCACAATTGTACCTTTGCTAAGTTTTTTATCCGTGCTTGCCATCATTCTTTCTTTGATTACCTCAAAAGATTTCTTTACTGCTTCTGCAGATTGTAATAATTGAGGAAGAAATATTTCTCCGCTTTCATATTTTTGGCCCACAATATCAAGTGATGGAATTAGATATTTGTTTACAACTTCAAGTTCTGACATAGTTTTCAAAAGTTCTTTTGTTATTTTCGAAGATTCTTCTTTCAAACCATCAATAATAGTTTGATTTAAATCTTTAGCATTTACAACTTCTTTACCAACTGGTTTTCCTTCAAAGGATGAATAAGCATCTATATATTTTTTTGAAGCTTTATCTTTATTCCATAAAACATTAAATGCATTAATAGTCGCCATCATATCGGGGGATAGAGGATTGAGTATTGGTGCATCAAGGCCAGCGGTTAATGCTGCAGCAAGGAACGTTCTATTTAATAGTTCTCTTTGTGGTAAACCAAATGATACATTGCTTACTCCAAGAGTAGTTTTAACTCCTAGATTAGATTTAACAAGTTCAACTGCTCGAATTGTCTCTTTAATTTCACTTTGCTGCGCTGATGCAGTTAAAACAAGACAATCTATTATAATATCTGATTTATCTATTCCGTACTCTTCAGCCTTTTGTACAATTTTCTGGGCTATTTTAAGCCTGCCTTCAGCCGTTTTTGGAATGCCATCCTTGTCAATAGTTAAACCTATTACACATGCACCATATTTTTTAACAATTGGAAATATGGAAGCCATTACTTCGTCTTTACCATTAACAGAGTTTATTAGTGGTTTTCCGTTATATATTCTCACTGCTGACTCAATTACGTCACATCTAACACTATCAATTTGAAGGGGAAGATTTATTACACTTTGTAATTCTTTTATTGTTCGTATCATAACCTCATGCTCGTCGATTTCAGGAAGTCCCACATTTACATCTAGTATATCTGCTCCTGCATCTCTTTGATTAATAGCTTCATAGAGTATATAGTCCATATTATTATTTTTTAAAGCCTCTTTAAGTTTCTTTTTGCCTGTAGGATTTATTCGCTCACCGATAATTTTTATTTGTCCTCCAAGGACTACTGTTAAAGAGGGGGAACTTACTGCCGTTATTCTTTTAACATCACGGCGTACAGGCTTTAATTTTTTAAGTTCAGCCTTTATAGCTGTTATATGCTCGCAAGCGGTACCACAGCATCCACCGAAAATCGTAACACCCATTTCTGCCATAATTTTTGCATACTGCGCAAATTCATGGGCCTGAACATCGAAAACTGCGTCTCCATTTACAAGTTTAGGAAGACCTGCATTAGGTTGGACTATAACAGGAATACTTGAGTACTTAAGTATTTTTGTTATTATTGGAAGCATTTCATTTGGTCCTAAAGAACAATTTACCCCAATTGCATCTACTCCAAGGCCTTGAAGTACGTTCACCATAGTTATTGGGTCTGTTCCCGTTAATGTGCGCTCGTCACCTTGATACGACATTGTACATACTATTGGAAGAGAACTATTTTCTTTTGCCGCAAGAATGGCAGCCTTCGCTTCATAAATATCTGACATTGTCTCAATAAGAATTATATCAGCGCCTTCCCTAGAGCCAATTTTAATCTGCTCTGCAAAAGCCTCATATGCATTATTGAATGATAATGTTCCAAGTGGCTCCATTAATTGACCAATAGGGCCAATATCAAGTGCAACAAGATTATCACCAGCCGCTTTTCTTGCAATTCTCACAGCACTTCCAACAATACCTTCAACGGTATATTGCGTGTCTTTAAGCTTATAACTATTGGCACCAAATGTATTTGTGGTAATAACGTCACTTCCTGCATCTAAGTATTCTCCATGTATTTTTTCAATGATTTCTGGGTGCAATATATTATAGCTTTCTGGTAATTCACCCATCTTAATTCCGTATTTTTGCAGCATTGTTCCCATAGCTCCATCAAATAATAAAAAATTATTAAAGTTTATTTTTCTACACACAATATCTACCATCCTTTCTGAATTCACAATTTTTATTTTTACAAATTTTACATTTTTGTAATTTATCAATTGATTTTAAACTTGCAACTTCACTAAGACCTATAAGTGCTGTTACCGATTTTCTTGGTATCATGATACTATTTTCAGTAATAGATAGTCCTATTTTTTTATAAGCATCTAAAACATTTAATATTTCTGACCCATTATTAATAGAGAAGTCTCCATATCCAGGGCTGTATCTAGTTGTAATATGCAAATTATCTATTAAGGCATTTTTCATAATCTCATCTTGCAACTCATTACATAAGGTTTCTATTGCGGTGGTTGCACAGGCGTCCATAATTAAACCCTTTGTAATATTAAATCTTGAATAGTAAGATATTCTACTATCCACATTTATCCCTAATGTTGCGGCCATAACCACACATTTTCTTGAATTTACTAGGAGATTTATTATATCTGCATCTTTTAAAACTAACGTACTACCCAAGAGGAAAATCTGATCATTTTTTCTTTCAATATCAAAAATTTCATATACAAAATTTTCTTTACATATGTCAATAATCTCACCGCAACATTCATCAACTAAATCAATTATACTCTTATTAATAATTTGATTTTTATAGCCCAAATATCTTAATACTTCTTGTTTATCAATTACCATAGTACGCTCCAATCAGTTTTACTTTTAGAATAAAGTATAAATACAATAATTGCAAATATAATATATTTTATGAATATTTATGAAATGTATGTTTGCATTGACATTTGATTTTATATGAGTTACAATAAAAAACAATAATTTGATAAAGCTCTTTTTTACGTATAGTAGTATAAAGAATGATAGTCAGATGCTTATGGTTAATACATATAATAAATAATAATAAAAAGGAGTATTAATATGAAATATATTGTAGTACTAGGAGATGGAATGGCAGATTATCCTGTGAAGGAGCTTAACGACAAAACACCTCTTCAATACGCTAATACGCCTACTATAGATTATATGGCAAAGCACGGCACTCAAGGATTAGCTAAAACTGTGCCAGAGGGTATGCCGGCAGGCAGCGATACAGCAAACATGGCTGTTTTGGGATATGATCCATTTGTGTACTATAGTGGACGTTCACCATTTGAAGCAGCAAGCATGGGAGTCCAAATGTTAGATACAGATGTAACATTTAGATGTAATTTGGTAACGGTATCTGACGACCAGCCCTATGAGGAAAAAACTATGATTGACCATAGTTCTGATGAAATTACAACGCAAGAGGCAGGAATATTAATAAAAGAATTAAGTGAGTATTTAAACGCTGAGGCAATAAAGTTTTATCCAGGTATTGGCTATAGGCATCTTATGATATGGGATAACGGACCATACTCTTGGAAACTTACACCACCACATGACATTCTAGATAAAAAGGTAAAGGATTATATGCCTAAAGGACTTGGTAGTGAAATATTTGAAGAAATGATGAAAAAAAGTTTCGAATTTTTATCAGGGCATGATATAAATAAAAAGAGAGTAGCAAGGGGACTAAAGCCAGCTAATTCAATATGGATCTGGGGTGAAGGAAAGAAACCGCTCTTATCTAGCTTTTATAAAAAATATAATTTAAAAGGCTCAGTAATTTCTGCTGTTGATTTAATAAAAGGAATAGGAATGTGTGCAGGGATGGACATTATTGATGTAGAAGGGGCTACTGGAAATATTAATACTAATTTTAAAGGTAAAGCAGAGGCCGCTCTAGGCGAAATGGCAAAGGGGAATGATTTTGTTTATATTCATGTTGAAGCTCCAGATGAATGTGGACATAGATGTGAAATAGAAAATAAATATAAAGCCATAGAGTATATAGACAATCAAATAGTAAAGGTTATAAAAGATGAAATGGATAGAACTGGTGAAGATTATAAAATGATAATACTCCCAGATCATCTTACACCACTTGTACTTAGGACTCATACAGGAGAGCCGGTTCCGTTTTTAATATATGAAAGTAATAAAGAAAAGGACAACCTAAATGGCTCTTATAATGAATTCGCGGCTAAAGAGACAGGACTATATTTTCCGGAAGGATATAAGTTAATGGATTACTTTATAAAAGGTAGTATATAGGGGGAAAAAAATTTATGAAACAAATATATTATAAGAGTACTCGCGGAAATGAAAAAGAAGTAAAATCCGCAGAAGCTATTGCAAGAGGACTAAGCGAGGATGGGGGACTTTTTGTACCAACATCAATACCAAAGTTAACTATAGGACTTGCCGAATTATGTCATATGAATTATAAAGAATTAGCATTTACTATAATGAAAGAATTTTTAACTGATTACGATGAAAAGGATTTATTAGAGGCTATAGATATGGCTTATGATGAAAAGTTTGATGTGTCAGCTATTGCGCCGATTTCAAAGAATGGTGGATTATATTTTTTAGAATTATACCATGGACCAACTTTAGCATTTAAGGATATGGCTTTATCAATATTACCTTATCTTTTAAAAAATGCAGTAAAGAAGTTAAACATTGATAAAGAAATGGTTATTCTTACGGCCACATCTGGTGATACAGGCAAAGCAGCACTAGAAGGTTTTGCAAATGTAGAAGGCACAAAGATAATAGTCTTTTTCCCACAGGAAGGTGTTAGTGAGATTCAAAAAAGGCAGATGTTAACGCAATCTGGGGATAATACTTTTGTAATAGGAATTGATGGAAACTTTGATGATGCACAAAATGGAGTTAAACAGATGCTTACAGATGAGGGCCTTCTCAAGAGATTAGAAGAAAATAATAAAATGTTCTCATCAGCTAATTCAATAAATATTGGAAGACTAATACCACAGGTTGTATATTATTTCTATGCATATGCTCAGCTTTGTAATATGGGAGACATAAAAATAGGGGAAGAGATAAATTTCTGTGTTCCTACTGGTAATTTTGGCGATATATTGGCAGGATACTATGCAAAGAAAATGGGATTACCAATTAAAAAGCTAATTTGTGCTTCAAATGAAAATAAAGTATTATTTGATTTTATAAATACAGGCACATATGATAGGGTAAGGGATTTTGTAATTACTATGTCTCCTTCAATGGATATATTGATTTCAAGTAACCTTGAAAGACTTTTATATGCTATAAGTGGGGAAGATTCAAGTAAGATAAAAGACCTTATGAATAAGCTTAAAAAAGATGGTAAATATGAGATTGATGATGATATGAAAAAAGGGCTAAAGGATTTCTTTGGAGGCTATGCAAGTGAGGAGGATACGGCAAAGGCAATAACTGAGGTTTATAAAACTACTAATTATGTAATTGATACACATACTGCAGTTTCCTATGCGGTTTATCAAAAATATTTAAAAGAATCAAAGGATAGAGCCAAGACAGTTATTGTGTCGACGGCAAGCCCATATAAATTTACGCCAGATGTTATGAAATCAATAGATGCAAAATACACAGGGCTAAATGACTTTGAATTAATAGTGGAACTTAGTAAAATAACAAAGGTCGATATTCCAGTAGGGATAAAAGATTTAGAAACAAGACCAGTACTTCATAAAACTAAATGCGCAAAGAATGAGATGCAAATACAGCTTGAAAAGATTCTTAAAATATAGTAGGATCGACCTATTGTTAATATTACATTCCCTCAGACTATTTAATTAGTTTGAGGATTTTTCTTTTATTAATAACAGGGTTAGCCATAATTGGTTAAATATTGAAAGGATTTATTGACAATATATTTATAAATAGTTAGAATAGTATTGAGGTAATTTAGTATACTCAATTAACTTAATATGAAAACTTAAATATTTATATTATTGAAAATAGAGTAAGGGGTGATGTAATTGAAAAAGCAGCAATATGATGTAATCGTTATCGGATCAGGAGTAGTTGGTAGTGCAATTGCAAGGGAACTTTCAAAATATGAAATTAATATAGGTGTATTAGAGAAAGAACTAGATGTAGTATGTGAGACAAGTGGTAGGAATAGTGGAGTGCTTCATGCAGGATTTAACAGCAAACCTGGAACACTTATGGCAAAATTTTGTGTACAAGGATGCTTAGGATTTGATAAAGTTGCAAAAGAATTAGATATACCCTTTAAAAGAACGGGGAAACTTGTAATAGGCTTTAGTGAAGAAGATATGGAAGGATTAAAAGATTTAAAAGCACTAGGAGAAAAAAATGGAGTTCCAGGTCTTGAAATTGTAGGCCGTGAAAAAATTAAAGAATTAGCACCTAATGTAGAAGGGACAGCAGCTTTATATTCTCCAATGACAGGTGTATTGGATCCATTTATATATACAATTGCATTAGCAGAAAATGCTTGCCAAAATGGTGTGGATTTTTATTTAGGTAGAGAAGTAATTAACATTGAAAAAAAAGAAAGTTGTTATAAAATTACTACAAAAAATGGAGAAACTTATTATAGTAGATGGGTAATTAATAGTGCTGGATTAAATTCTGATAAAATAGCAGGTCTGGTTGGTGTTACAGATTATACAATATATCCATGTAGAGGAGAATATTTTATTCTTGATCAAAGCATAGGCAAGTTTCTTGAAATTCCAGCCTATCCAGTTCCTAATAAGAAAGAGGGAGGTCTTGGTGTACATCTTACGCCTTCAATTCATGGCAATATATTTATCGGACCAAGTGCTCAGTATATAGATGAAAATGATAACTATTCATCAACTGAGGATGTTATGGACATGCTTATAAAAGAAGGCACAAAAATATTGCCTCAAATTAAAAGAGAACATTTTATTAGAAATTTCACAGGCATTAGACCAAAGCTTGTTAGTAAAGAAAAAGGTGGATATGCAGATTTTGTAATAGAAGAAAGAAAGGAAATCCCTAATGTAATTAACTTAATTGGAATTGAATCGCCAGGACTCACTTCAGCAGTCCCAATTGCAGAATATGTAGTAGAAAAAATTAAGAACAAGGAAGATTTAAAAGAAAATAAAAAATTCAATCCTATAAGAAATGCAGTAGTAAAGTTTATAGAACAATCTGAAGAAAAACAAGACGCACTTATAAAAGAAAATTCAGATTATGGAGAAATTATTTGTAGATGTGAGAACGTCACAAAAGCAGAAATTATACAAGCAATAAGAAATCCATTAGGAGTAGATACATTAACAGGCATTAAATATAGAACAAGATCTATGATGGGAAGATGCCAAGGTGGATATTGTCAAACTAGAATTGCAGAAATAATTATGAAAGAAAAAAATAAAAAAGTAGCTGAAATAACTTATTTAAGAGAAAATGGAAAAATGTTTTCTGGGGAGGTAAGACAATGGACGTAATTCAAAAGGAAGCAGTTATAATTGGTGGTGGCCCAGCTGGACTTGCAGCAGCTCTAAAACTAAAAGAAGAAGGTATAGAAGATGTTTTAATATTAGAAAGAGAAGAAAAGCTTGGTGGAATATTAAAACAATGTATTCATGATGGTTTTGGTTTACAAAGATTTAAGCAGGCGCTTAGCGGTCCTGAATATGCGGCTAGATTTGTAGAACAGGTAAAAAAAGCGAATATTGAATTACAAACAGGAGCGACTGTAATAAATATTACAAATAACAAGGAGGTTATATCAGTTACAAGGGAAGGGCTAAAAAAATATAAAGCTAAAGTAGTGGTGCTCACCATGGGGTGTAGAGAAAGAACAAGAGGAGCAATAAGCATACCTGGGACAAGACCTGCAGGTGTATTTACTGCTGGAGTAGTTCAAAGCTATATGAACCTAAAAAATATTATGGTTGGAAAAAGAATTGTTATACTAGGTTCTGGAGATATCGGACTTATAATGGCAAGGAGACTCACACTAGAAGGAGCAAAAGTATTGGCTGTAATAGAAAAACTACCTTATCCTAGTGGATTGCCAAGAAATATAGAACAATGTTTAAATGACTATAATATTCCCTTATATTTAGGTCATACGGTAACAAACATCAAAGGAAAAGAAAGATTGCAAGCAGTAACAGTGAGTGAATTAGATAAGAATGGACAAATTATTTCAGGCACAGAAATAGAATATCAATGTGATACATTAATACTATCTGTTGGTCTTATTCCTGAAAATGAGTTATCTCTTAAAGCTGGAGTGAAAATTGATGAACGAACTAAAGGACCTATTGTGGACGAAAATTTACAAACTAACGTAGAAGGAATTTATGCAGCTGGCAATGTGCTTCATGTGCATGATTTAGTGGATTTTGTATCTGATGAAGGAGAAAATCTTGCTAAGGCAGCAGCAAAATATATAAGAAATGAAAAACAAAATGAAAGTCATATTTTAATAACAACAGATAAAACTATTAATAATGTAGTTCCACAAAAAATAAGTGGGAAGCAAGATGTAGAGGTAACTTTAAGGGTTAGTAGGCCTTCAAGAGATGGAGTTATAGAAATTGTGCAGGGCGAAAAAGTGATTAAAACAAGGAACTTTAAAAAATTGAATCCTGCAGAAATGATACGCTTAACATTAAAAAAAGAGGATATTATTAGTGAAGAAAACATTAAGGTGGTGGTATCACAATGAATAGAGAAATGACATGTATAGTTTGTCCTAATGGTTGTGAATTAACTTTAGAACTAGAAGAAAACATTATCAAAAATGTAACTGGAGCTTCCTGTAAAAAAGGAATAGCATATGCAACGCAAGAAATACAAAATCCTAAGAGAACTATTTCATCATTAGTTAAAGTAAATAATGGAGAAATGCCACTGGTTAGTGTAAGGACAACAACATCTATTCCTAAAAACAGGATATTTGATGTTATGAAAGAAATTAAGAATATAGAAGCTGATGCACCTATAGAAATTGAACAAGTGATTATTAACAATGTGTTGGGTCTTGGCGTAGATATTATTGCTACAAAGTCTATATGTAAGAAATAAATCATTATAATTAATACGACAATTAAAAGGGGGGTATTTATGGAACTTTTAAATGCTTTTGGTAGTATATTTAGTATTGTTATAATGATAGCTATTGGATGGTGGCTAACGAAAAAAAATTGGATGGATAAGTCCGGTGCAAAGCTATTCGCAAAAATTGTTATCAATGTAGCGTTACCGGCTTTGATGATTAGCAATCTTATGAAGGACTTTGACAGGGCAAAGCTTTTAAGTTTAGGGAAGGGTATTATAGTTCCAATAATTTCAATAGCTCTTACTTATTTAATTGGCAAGACCTTTGTAAAAGTTTTTAATGTTACGAAAAATAGGCGTGGTTCCTTTTCATCTATGTTCTTTGTATCTAATAGTATATTTATCGGATTGCCAGTAAATCTAGCCTTATTTGGTTCAAAATGTGTTCCTTATGTTTTGATATACTATATAGTTAATACTACATTCTTTTGGACTATAGGTGTTTTTGAAATAAGTAAAGATGGGAATGGAGGATCTAATAAATTTGCATCACCGGATACTTTAAAAAGAATATTTTCACCTCCTCTAATGGGATTTGTAGTAGCTATAATATTAATACTTTTAGCTATTCCTGTACCTGCATTCCTAATGGATACTTGTAAATATTTCGGAAATTTAACTACCCCTCTATCTATGTTGTTTATTGGTAACACAATTTATTATGTAAATTTAAAAGGAATACGTTTCAATAAGGATATGTGGGGCATTTTATTGGGAAGATTTATAATATCGCCACTACTGGTAGTGTTAATATGTAAATTCATTCCTTTACCTCAAATCATGAAAAATATATTTATTATTCAAGCAGCTATGCCAGTAATGACTACTACTGCTATAGTGTCTAAATCTTACGATGCAGATTACCAATATGCTGCTATTATGATTGCTCTATCCACGTTATTAAGTCTATTTATAATTCCTATATATAAAATACTCCTTTAACGACATTTGGGAAGGAAAGACTCCCACTTCTACAAGTGGGAGTTCAGACCGTTGACAAACATAAAATGTAAAACACTCTAATTTAAAATTGGAGTGTTTTTTCATATTCAAAAAGGATTTTAGGACATCAATGTCGAATATATATAGTATACAAACTTTATAATTCGGAGGGCATTATTATGATTAATGAAAAGAACTTCACACAACAAAAACTAGAAATGGTGTATTTAGAAGATTTAGTTCCTAAAGACCATATTCTGAGAAATATAGATAAATACATGGATTTCTCTTTTATAAGAGAACTGACTAAAAAATATTACTGCTTAGATAATGGAAGACCTGGCGTAGGTGCGACCTTAATTACAGCATAATATCCTCGTAGTAGAGTGAACACTGCTGTAGACCTACAATTATTATTGTAGGTAACTAATATTTTCGAGACCAGCATGAGAGCCTAATATCTTATGGATACTGAGTCTGACTAATACTCCTGCCAGCCTTGCAGTAATGTAACGTTGCGAAGCATAGGTGAAGACGGAGACACTGGCAGTAATGCTACACTTCGGGTCCAGTCATATATGGTTATAATTTCCTTGTATTTAAATTTCGTAACAGATAATCCCTATCCCTAGTTCAGATGGGAGGGTGTAAAAATTTTTTTACCTCAATGTATGTCTACGCGTGCAGAAGGGGGACGACCTTATGGTGGTTGGAGAATGCGTGTGAGACGTATCCAGGTAAGAACTGAAAAGAACGGAATATAGAGGAGACCTAAGTATGATATATAAAGCGAAAATATTGGGAAAGGTGATTGACCTAATTACACTCCGTGTAATAATAATTGGGGACTGATTGCACCGAAAGGGTAAATCAATAAAGATTATGAATGGGTTAACAGCGAGGCTGTAGTACCGTTAGTATCCTATATTAAGAAATATAGGAGAGGAAAGAGCCTTAGACGTGTGATGTATATAAAATAATTTGTAAATTTCTAATTCGCCAAATTAGATGAAAGAGACTATTCGTACAGAAATGAGGAGAGTCAGACTAACGAGTATAAATAATATTTACTTCATAGATATGAAACAGAGATTTGAAGATTTTAAAAATGGAAATATAGATTTGCGTAATTTAAGTCCTTTAGTTTATTCCGAAGAGAATGTTATGCTAGCAGTACGTCAACTTAGCAAGGGTAAAGGAAGAATGACAAAAGGACCAGATGGTTCTAATTATGATACCATAGCAAAAACGAATTTTATTGAGTTAGGTATGATAGTAAAAGACCGTTTACTTAATAAAAAGATGGATTATGTTAAACGTATTTATATTCCTAAAGGTGATGGTAAGAAACGACCTATTGGCATATGCACAATCTGGGATAAGCTTGTTGAGAAGTGTATTCAGCTAGTATTAGACCCGTACTGTGAAACTAAGTTTGTTCCTAGTTCCTTTGGATTTAGGGAGCAAGTATCAACACATAATGCAATAGCAAAAGTTAAAAACCAAACTAATGTTATGCCATATGTCTTATCTGTAGACATGAAGGATTATTTTGGAACTATAGACCCTAATATTATGTATAGGGAACTATGGCATATGGGAATACATGACCAAGTAATATTAAACTATATTTATCGTTTTATTAAGAAAGGTTACCTAGAAGCAGGGTGCAAAATCTATGACCCGAAGGGTTCTGCACAAGGTAGTATTATAGGACCATTATTATCAAATGTGTACCTTCATCGTTTTGATGTATGGTTGCGAGATCAGGGTGATGATTGGCATGATAAAAGTGTTAATAAGTTTCATAATATAGACAATAGACGTTCAAATATGAGAAGAACTAATTTGAAAATTGGTATCCATGTAAGGTACGCTGATGACATTTTAGTTTTATGTAAGAGTAAGAGTGATGCTGAAAAGTTTAAATATAGTGTAACGAAATATCTTACAAAAAATATGAAACTTATTATTAATGAAGATAAAACTAAAATTTATGATTTAAAGAAAGAAAAGATGAAATATCTGGGCTATAATTTTAAGCTTTATCAAAAACGTAGTAGAATAAGAAATGGTAAGGAGCTAATGGTAATTAACAGCTTACCAAAGGATAAGGGGAATTTAATAGTAGAAGAATGTTGTAAAAGACTTAATGATATTAAAAAAATACCTAGTTATGAGAACATCATGGCTTGGAATGTATATATTATAGGATTACATAATTACTATAAAGGTATGAATGAGTTTAATAAATGTTTTGGAAAGTTAGGATGGCGAATTTACAAAAGGTTTTATAATACAATGGAAGGTCGAATTAAGTTTATAACAGAACAAAAAATCAAGAATAATTTTAGAAAGGGTACATATAAAAGTTGGGGTAAAACAGGATACTACATGTTGTATGATATACCAATTGTTCATATAGAATGGGCTAATTGGGAATATAAATTAGTGAGTGCAATAAAAGGTAAAATATGTAGAATCAATCCGTACGATTATGGTGAAAAGAAAAACCATAAGCCTGGTGTATCTCTTAATGATATTAAGTACCTTGTAGAGAGTGCTAAATTATCTCGTCAGGCAAGTAGATTTAGTCAATTTAGAATTAGTAAATATAGTTCGTTACATGGATTGAGTCATATCTCTGGGGAAGTAGTTCCAGTAGAAGATTATCATTGCCATCATATAGTGCCTTGTAATAAGGGTGGTAAAGACGATTATAATAATCTATGCATACTAAGTAAGGAGCAACATATCATACTACATAGTAATAATAGAGCAAAATTATATGATGTGGTTGGAAAGAAGTATCATAAAAGGGTCGAAGAATTGATAAGTTTGCTATAAAAAAAAAAAAAAAAAAAAAAAAAAAAAAAAAAAAAAAAAAAAAAAAAAAAAAAAAAAAAAAAAAAAAAAAAAAAAAAAAAAAAAAAACTTGATTTCAAAAGTGGTTATAAATATATTTGAGTTTTCAGTTTGTCAGACGTTGGAACGCTGTATGCGATGAAAGTCGCCCGTACAGTGTGGGAAGGGGGAAAAGACCGAGGTAGTAATATCAGAGTCTTACCTATCTTCATATCCTATTATACTTTTTAAAATGCTGTTTATTGGGTACTTATTTGGAATAAAATCTGAACGACAACTTGTAAAGGACATTGAAGTAAATGTGGCTTATAGATGGTTTCTAGGACTAAGTCTTACTGATCCTATTCCAGATCATTCAACAATTAGCCAAAATAGACGTAGACGGTTTAAAGGTACAGATGTGTTTCAAAAAATATTTGACGAAGTAGTATTTAAGGCTATAAATCTTAAGATGGTAACCGATAAAATACTTTACACAGATTCTACACACCTAAAAGCAAATGCTAATAAGCGAAAGCATGTGAAAATTGAAGTTGAAAAAACGCCGAAAGAATATATAGCTGAACTTAATAAAGCAGTAGAAGAAGATAGAATAAACCATGGTAAAAAACCTTTAAAAGAAAAAGACCCTGTTACCAAAATAAAAGAAACTAAAGTTAGCACAACCGACCCTGACAGTGGGTATATGATGAGAGGTGGCAAGCCGGAAGGCTTCTCATATTTAGATCACAGAACTGTCGATAGCAAACATAATATAATTACTGATGTGTATGTTACTCCTGGAAACATAAATGATGTTGATCCTTATATCGATAGATTAGATGTGCAAATAAAAAAGTTTAATTTTAATACAAAATATGTTGGTGCAGATGCTGGTTATGCTACAAATCTTATATGTAAAGAACTATATGAGAGGGAATTAAAATCTGTAATGGGATACCGTAGGTCTCCACATACAAAAGGAATGTACACAAAAAATAAATTCCAATATGTTAAAGAACAGGACATTTACGTATGCCCTGACTTAAGGGCTTTACATTATAAAACGACAACAAGAGAAGGATATAAAGAATATGTTGGTAATGCAAAATATTGCGAGATATGTCCAAATAGAGCTCAATGCTTTTCTGCAAAAAGCAAGTTTAAAACTATTAGAAGACATGTTTGGGAAACGTATAAAGAAGATGTTGTAAAGTTCACCAGAACAGATAAAGGCAGAAATATATATAGAAGAAGAAAAGAAACTATAGAGCGAAGCTTCGCAGATTCAAAACAACTGCATGGGCTTCGCTATTGCCATATGCGTGGATTAGAAAATGTGCAAGAGCAGTGTCTGCTTACAGCAGCAGTGCAGAATATGAAAAAGATAGCTAGCCTGCTATCTTTACTGTTTTTTGATTTTCTAACTAAGAAGATAGTTGTTATTTTAAATTTATCCATAACTCAAAATGCTATCGCATAATTGCATGCAAAAAGCCCAGTATAATAAAAAAATTATACTGGGTTTGTAAACAACCTGACTCCCACTTCTACAAGTGGGAGTTGCATGCCCTAACAAATAGAAAACTTCAGTGGGAGTATAAATCTCCTTCTGAAGTCGTCAATGCATCTTCTGCGAAGTTGTTGCAGCTCCGCAGGAGATGATTTAACAAAACAAAAAATATATAAAAAGCCTTCTTTTCATTTAAATAAGTGAAAAGAAGGCTTTTTAATAAAACTTTACTTTGTTTCAAAGGTACCTAAAAAAACGCTTGGAAGTTGTTTAGTAACACCATAGGCATGCTCTGTTGGGCTTTAGATGTCCATATATTATACTAATAAGAGAAAGAATAACAAGTATAGTTAATCTTTTTTCTCTTTTTTATTAATGAAAATTATTGCCCAAATAATTAATGATATAGACGAAATACCATAGGCGATAATTCCTAATTTATTTCCTAACATAAAAAATCCTCCCGCTAAACAAAGAAGAAATATGTTTGAAAATTGTTTTTTATTCATTAAAAACACCTCCAATCTAATTTAGTTCACTGAAATTTTTTACTGTTAAATGATTATAGTTTAAAACTCTTTATTATTATAAATACGTATAGAGATCATTAGAGAAATTAAAAGGAAAATTAATCCTATTATTAGAGCTAAAGAATTTTGTGTTAAACTAGAGGTGTTATTTACAAAATAAGTAAATTTTTGTACTGAAATATTATTTGGATTTTTGGCAATATAGTCAATAAGTGATGATGGCACAAAAAACAATACCAGAAATATTAAAACAGTAAATATCTTCATTCTAGCAACCCCAAATTTAAAATACACAGGATAAAATATAGAACTAAATATACATGTAAACATTGTAACTAAAACAATATCCAATAGTGAAATTGACCCAATAAACATTGTTAATCTAGTGGTGTTGCCTATAAACCCAACTAATGTAGAGCAAATAATGCCTATAAGCCCAAATGCAAAGGTTGATATATATTTTGCTATAACAATATCAGATCTTTTAAGTGGTAAACTATTTAATATAACTTCACTATTGTTTTTATCATCATATTGCACTGCAAGAGTTATGAACAGATATGTGATTACCATGGGGGATAGCACATATAAACCAAAGCCCTTAGGTAATATTGGAGAAAAAAAAGCTGACGCAAGAATAGCATAAAGCAAAGCAAATATAATGGTTTTTTTCTGAATAAGAATATCCTTTTTTATTAAATTTAACATTAAATATTCCCCCTAACTGTATATACCATAATATCTTCAAGAGAAGCTTTTTCAATAATGCCCCTACCTGTAAATATTTTTCTTGCGCGAGTAATATCCTTTGTTAGAGCTTCAAATCCAAAATTAGTTTCTTTTATACTTACAAATCCCCGCCTAGTATCATTGTCTAAAAGCTCCTTACGTCCTTTTACTAACCCGTAATTTTCAACAATTTCGTCTTTAGTTTGTGAGAAAACTAATTTGCCTTTATTAATAAAAGTAATATAATCTGCTATCTTTTCAAGGTCAGTAGTTATGTGAGTTGAAAAGAATATACTTACATTTTCATCTTGAATTATACTGTATAAAATATCTAACAGTTCACTTCTGAATACTGGATCCAGGCCAGCTGTGGGTTCATCCATTATAATAAGCTCTGCATTATGAGATAGAGCTAAGGCTAGAGAAAGCTTCATTTTCATTCCTTTTGATAGAGTTTTAATTTTATTCTTTTTAGGAAGTTCAAATTCTTTTATGTATTTTTCAAACAAGGTGTCATTCCAGTTTTTATAGAAAGGGCGAAGGATATTTTTCATTTCTATGATGTTTAATTCTTCATAGAAATAATTTTCGTCATAAACAAAACCGATTTTTTGTTTGATTTCTTTATTATGGTTTAAATTATCTAGTCCAAAAGCAGTTATGTCTCCACTATCTTTTTTAATAAGATTCATTATAAGTTTTATGGTGGTACTCTTTCCTGAGCCATTTGGACCTATAAATCCCATTACAGAGCCTCTTTCAACATTAAAAGTTAGATTATCTAAAGTAAAGTCTTTATATGACTTTTTTAGATTTTTTATTTCTAAAATATTATCCATGCTTATTCCTCCTCAATTAGTTCGGTTTTTAATTTTAATAGATTTTAATTTTCTTCGGTATATAGTAGTGATAGCATGCTTTGTAATTCTTCTAAACTTAAATTTAAAAATTTGCCTTCAGCTATAACCGCAGCTAGTTTTTCTTCTATAGCAGTCAATCGCTTTTCTCTTATTAGGTCCTTGTTTTGACCAGAAACATAGGAACCTTTTCCAGGAACGGTTTCTATAAAACCTTCTTTTTCAAGCTCTTCATAAGCCCTTTTAGTTGTTATAACACTTATCCGAAGTTCTTTTGCTAAACTTCTTATAGAAGGCAGGACATCTCCCTCTGAACACTCATCATTCATAATGGCTGTTTTAATCTGAGTTACTATTTGCTCATAAATTGGATCTTGTGATGAATTAGAAATTATAATATTCATATTTAACTCCTTTGTACATAGCGTATATATACTATATAAACAGTATATTCGGTATAGCATTTAATGTCAACAAAAAATATCATAAATATTTTATAGCATTGAGATATACAATAAAACTGTATATCTCAATGCTATAGGGGGTGAACGTATAAATAGAAATGGAGAATTTATATTTGAAACGGCATTTGCAGTTTATGATATTCTAGTTTCTATTAATATGTCCTTTTTCTATATTCATTAGGTGAAACACTTACATATTTCTTGAAGGTGGTACAAAAATGACTTTGACTATTAAACCCGGATTTAGTAGAAATCACATCTAAAGGATAAGAGGAATTATCTAGGATATCTTTTGCCACATTTATTCTATATATGTTTATATATTCACAAAATTTAAAACCGGTGTTCACTTTAAAAAGATAACATAGATAGTTGCTACTTATATGAATGTGAGTTGCAACTTTTTCTAAGGTTATTTTTTTCTCAATATTTGAGTGAATATAGGCCAAAGCATTGTTTACAATTTCATTTTCTGATGCTTTTTTACCATTATTAATGACTTCCGTGTAGCTTTTAATAATTTTTTCTCCTAAAGAAATTAAGTCTTCCTTCAAATGACAAGTGTCCATTAGCTTAAGATTTTTATAGCATAAGTCCTCCAAGGGGATTGAATTGTTAATACAGAAATAGGTGTATATAAAGATATTAATTGAATATATTAGTTTTTTTAATTCATCTGGGCTACTCGATGAAGATAAAAGTATATTTATCTTTTTTATATATATGGCATTGGCAGTTTCTAAGTTGTTATTTCCAATACTTAAGACCAGTTCAGTGTGATTGAGTAAATTTTTCATCGCATCTCCTTAATATTTTTAAAAAAGACAATAATAATTTTAAAAAACCTCTAACTTAAATATATTATAATATAATCAAGAATGATAATCAATATCAATGCAATAAGATAATATAAATTAAGTTTAAAAATGCATTGAAATTATTACCACATGAATGTACAAAATATTTTATATGAGGAGGAAATTGATTTGAAAAATGTAGTTATTATTTATTGGAGCGGAACAGGGAATACAGAGGCTATGGCAGTAGGGATTATGGAAGGGGCAAAAAATGTAGATGCAAACGTTAGACTACTTAATGTGAACGATGCAAAAGTAGAGGACGTAATAAATGCAGATGGAGTAGCTTTGGGATGTCCATCTATGGGCTCAGAGCAGCTTGAGGAATCAGAAATGGAACCATTTATTGAGTCAATTGCGAGCGCAATAAGCGGAAAAAACACTATTTTATTTGGTTCTTATGGATGGGGCAATGGAGAATGGATGGAGGATTGGCAAGAGAGAATGGAAACATATGGTGCTAACATTATAGTAGATGGGCTTATAATTAATAACGATGCTGATAAAGAAGGTATTGAAAGGTGTAAGGAAATAGGTGCGTTATTATCAAAAAAATAAAAGTAAACTTAATATGAAGTTGATAGTGTTAACACTATTGTGAAATTAATGGAGGGTGTTTTATGGGAATAGTAGAGTTAAGGGGATTGTTAGAAATTGTAGATGGTTATGATGATTTGGAGTATTTATTTTCAGTAATAATACGTAATGCAGGACCAACTATTAAAAAGCATAAGACATCATCTTTAATTAATTTTAGTAATAGTAATAGAAACTTAAATAACATATGGGAAAGATATAAAGATGAAGTGAAAGCTAAACTAGATATTGATTACTTTGAATTAAAAAAGGATATAACAAATACGTTTGTACTATTTTATAATAAAGAAAAAATCAAGTTAAGTATAAGCGATAATAAAAACATGGAATTTTTAAAAAGATTTGGATACAATGAAAAAATGAATATAAAGGAATGTTTATTGCTTTTAGGCAAAAGATTCGAAAATATATGCCCTCACGAAATTGGGATTTTTTTAGGCTATCCTCTAGAAGATGTAGTATCATTTGTTGATTATCCGAACGCTAAATGTAAAATGGTAGGTTATTGGAAGGTATATCATGATATTGAAAAAGCAGAAATTATTTTTAATAAATATGATGAAATTAAATTTACCATCATGAGATTAATGATGAAAGGGATGAAACCAACAGAACTATTAAATAAAGTTAATCAATTAAAACAAATAGAAGAACAAAAGCGTGGAGAATCTATATTTCAATATATGGAAAGCAAAGATATGTATAGAGTTCAATAATATTAATTAGTATATAGTGAATCTAGAGTAAAATAAACGGTGAAATTTTTTAAATAAAATTTCACCGTTTTAACTTTTATATATTTAATTTTAATATCGACTTCAGAAGGAGATAATTAGATTAAATTCCGTTTATGTCTAAATAATGACGATTAATGCATTTTGTATTGAATTATAGATCTTTATGAAATATGATATAAATAAAGCATGCTTAAATAAGGAATAAAACCATATTTATGGATGCAAAAAAATCATAAAACAAAGTTTTTGCTGCAAATGTTGTAAATCAAAGAAAAATGTGGTAAAATAATTCTGAAAGTTGTTATTAATTTAACATTTTTTTTTATTTAAAGTGTATTTATAGGGGGGAAATCTATGAAAAAGAAACATATTATTTTTTTAAGCATTATTGGTGTAATAATACTATCTGGAATTATTGCATATGTAGTTAAGAACAATAAAGATTCAGCAGGTAAGAAAGGTAAAGAAGTAGCTTTATATACAATACCGGCTAAAGAGAAAATATTTGTAAACGGTGTTGTTGTTCCTGAAAAAACGGAAAATATATATAGAGATGAAACAAAAGGAACAATAAATAAGGTTTCGGTTACGAATGGACAAGTAGTAAATAAGGGTGATGCTCTTTTTACATACAGGAACAGTTTGGTTACGGATGAGATAGATAAGGGAAACCAAGAAATTACTAATGCTAACAAGCAAAAAAAGAAATTAGTCGATAAACAAGAAGAAGCAAAACAACTTTTAGAAAAGCAGAAGGAAGAAGCAAAACAACAAGCAGAACAGGCTGGTGTCGATCCAGCTGCCATGGGTGCATCGGCTGCAGCAGGTACTGAGGCTCAAATTAGTGGCTACTCAGATCAAATAGATGCTGTGCAAGCACAAATTGATACTTCAAAAGGGATGCTTAAAAATTCAAAAGAGAAAGAATACACTTATATAAAAGCTCCTATAAATGGAAAAGTAATATTAAATGATTCTAAAGATATGACGAAACCATATATTGTAATAGAGTCTACTACAGTTTATGTAAAAGGAAATATTAATGAAAAGGATCAAACAAAGGTAAAGGAAAATCAAAAAGTGGATATACTTATATTCGCTATAAATAAAACCATAACAGGAAAGGTGAAAAGTGTAGGAAATAGTCCAGCAGCGCCAGATGCAGCGGCTGGGGCGCAAGGTGCTACAGGTGGAGCTTCTGCTATATCTTATTATGATGCAAATGTATCCTTGGATTCACAAACAGATGTTATCAATGGTTTTCATGTACAAGCCACAGTGAAACTTAAAGAAGAAGATATGAAAATACCAAAGAGTGCAATACTTGAGGAAGCTGGAAAGCAATACGTGTTCAAGGTTGTGGATAAAAAGTTAAAAAAACAAGCAATTACTTATAAAAAAGGTGTGGAATCAGAAGTTGTTGTACTTAGTGGGCTAAATGAAAATGACCGTATAGCGAAAACTACTAAAGAAATGAAGGAAGGTATTTCTGTTGAGTAATCTTATTGAGTTAACAAATATTAATAAGTATTATAAGTTAAAGGATTCTAAATTACACGTATTGAAGGATATAAATTTAACTATAGAGCAAGGTGACTTTGTTATGATAATGGGGAAATCAGGTAGCGGAAAAACTACACTTTTAAACCTTCTTGGTTTTCTTGATCATTTTGATAATGGAAAATATGCGTTTAATGGCAAGGATGTTACTCATCTTAGTGAAAATGAAAGATCAGAACTTAGAAATAGTTATCTGGGGTTTATATTTCAACAGTTTCATTTGATAGATTCATTGACTATTGGTCAGAATGTTGAGCTTCCTTTGCTTTACAAAGAAGGCACTGATGTACCTAAAAAAGAAAGAGCACACCTTGTAGAAAAATATTTAGATACGGTAGGATTGCTTCATAAAGAGAAGCAATCACCTTCACAATTATCTGGAGGACAGCAACAGCGTATTGCAATAGCAAGAGCTCTCATTAATAATCCTTACGTGATTTTAGCTGATGAGCCAACAGGCGCTCTAGACAGTAAAACTAGAGAGGAAATTATGAATATACTAAAGAAACTTAATGAAGAAAATAAAACAATAATAATGGTAACACATGATGACGATTTAACTAAATATGCTAGCAAAGTAATCCATTTAAAAGATGGAGTGATAACAAAGGTGGATTAGATATGTCTATAATAAATTTAATCAAAACTTCAGTATACAGTCTAAAATCACATAAATTAAGAGTTTTTCTCACAATGATAGGAATAATCATAGGTATAAGCTCTGTAATATCCATTATGTCAGTTGGTAATGGGTTAAAGGTAAAAATGAATGAATCTATGGCGGATACAAGCGCAAATAAAATAAATGTTAATTTTGAACCAGAAAACGTTGATGCGGATTTAACCTTGATTGAACCCTTTAGCAAATCCGACCCATATTCTCTTAAAACAGTGGCTGGAGTAGAAAAGGTTGAGGAATCAAAGGATATGCAAGGAATGGGCGGATATACATCAGGCGAGGCTGCGTATTTTGATAAAAAAGAATACATTGGACTAGAAGATTATGATGATAAAGAAATAAATGTTAAGTATGGCCGTTCTTTCAAAAAAAGTGAAAATTCTAAAAAGTTAATTATATTGGGTTATAAAGCAGCAGAAAAACTTTTCGAATCTCCAGAAAAGGCAATAGGTAGTGGAATAACAGTAAATGGAATTATATACGAGGTAGTAGGAGTTCTAGAAAAAGAGGGTGCATTCTCTCTAACAGGGGAAACAAGTTTAATTTCAAAGGAGTCAAAAGAAGATATGAATACAGAGACCGCTATTTCAAGCTTAGATGTTTATCTTAAAGCTGGTGAAGATAAAAATAAGGTTTTTGAAAACATAAAAAAGGAGCTTATAGTGGCTCATCCTAATTTAAAAGGTGAGTATAAGCTTCAGGATCCTCAGGCAGCGACTAAGATATTTGAACAAATTATTGGGTATTTAACTGCTTTCATAGCATTGATTAGTGGTATTTCCTTATTTGTTGGGGGAATAGGTGTAATGAATATAATGTATGTTTCTGTAACTGAGCGGAAACGAGAAATTGGTATACGTAGGGCTATTGGGGCAAAACCTAAAAGTATATTACTCCAATTTCTTATAGAAGCGATTATGGTGACAGGGCTTGGTGGTTTACTTGGTATATTATTCGGATTTATTTTTTGTAAAATAATTGGTATATTTATGCCATTCCCTCCAGTTATGAGCGGAGAAAGCGTTATAGGAGCAACTGCAATCTCTGTTATAATTGGAATAATTTTTGGAATTATACCAGCAATTAATGCATCGAAAATGGATCCAATTGAGGCTATTTACAATTAAATTTTGGTGGAAGCCATATTATTTTAAAAATATATTTGTCGGAGGTAAAATTATGGAAAACGTTAAAAAACCAAAAGTAGGAGCAGGTATAAAAACAATGTCGATTATTCAATTGATTATTAGTGGGTTTGGGTTAATAGCGATTATAATAGCCCTTTTAATGAAAGATAAGCTTGCAGCCCAGTATAAAACAATGGGGATGGATGTTCCTCAAGTATCAACTTCTGCTTATATTATTAGTTTAGTAATAATAACAATAATAACTATAGGTATTATTTTAATTTTAATGAAAAAGGAATTAGGAATATATATCTATTTTACTGCTACAGTGGCAAACATCGTATATACAATTGTAAGTGATGGATTTAAACCTGTATCACTTGTTGGTTTGATAATCCCTGCACTTATGGGATTCTTTATTTGGAAGAAAAGAGAAATATTTAGTACTGACACTAAAACAGAACAGATAGATGTATAGTACCTGTTATTAATAATAACAAAAAATTAATAAATATTAGACTGAAAATCCTGTTAACTCATTATGTTAACAGGATTTTTAGCATTTGACTGTATATGCGTTAATGAAAATAATGTAATAGTAATCAAAAAAGGCTGCCGTCGATAGGCAGCCAGTTAAGGTAATAAAATTAGTTATAATCTGTTGATGTTAAACAATTCTGAAGACAGATATAGTTCCAATAGCCCCAGCTAGACCTGCAAGTACTATACTAATAGGACCATTTGAATTGTTAGCAAATCTAAAAGATTGTCCTGCTGTTGCGGCATAAACCTTGTTAGAGCCATTTACAGTTGGATTTGTTACTAAAATAGATATACCACCAATAACAACTCCACTAGGGGATTCTTCTAAATCAAGTTGTAAAGCAAAGGTTAAAGGATCTGGAGTAACAGCAAACTTCCAGTCGATTACATAAACACCCGTTGTATTAATTGTAAATATACCTGTTGTTGGATCATAACTTAAATCAGGTCCTACAATATCTACAGTATCATAAATAATAGTGCCGCCAACTGGAATTGATATTTTATTTGTTGTTATAACACCATTTGCATACGAATTAAAACTTGGACCAGTAGCACCAGTTGCTCCGGTTCGTCCAGTCGCACCAGTCGCTCCAGTTCGTCCAGTAGCTCCGGTAGCTCCAGTTGCACCGGTAGCTCCGGTTGCACCAGTTGCACCAGTTCGTCCAGTTGCACCAGTCGCTCCGGTTGCTCCGGTTCGTCCAGTTGCACCGGTTGCACCAGTTGCTCCGGTTGCTCCAGTAGCACCGGTTGCACCAGTTCGTCCAGTAGCTCCAGTTGCACCAGTAGCCCCTGTTGCTCCAGTTCGTCCAGTTGCACCAGTTGCTCCGGTTCGTCCAGTCGCACCAGTAGCTCCAGTTCGTCCAGTAGCTCCGGTTGCTCCGGTTGCTCCAGTTCGTCCAGTTGCACCAGTTGCTCCGGTTGCACCAGTTGCACCAGTTCGTCCAGTTGCACCAGTTGCTCCAGTTGCACCAGTTCGTCCAGTTGCTCCAGTTGCACCAGTTGCTCCAGTTCGTCCAGTTGCTCCGGTTGCTCCAGTTGCTCCGGTTGCACCAGTTCGTCCAGTTGCTCCGGTTGCACCAGTTGCTCCGGTTGCACCAGTTCGTCCAGTAGCTCCAGTTGCACCAGTTGCTCCGGTTGCACCAGTTCGTCCAGTTGCACCGGTTGCACCAGTTCGTCCGGTTGCTCCGGTTCGTCCAGTAGCTCCAGTAGCTCCAGTTGGTCCAGTTGGTCCAACTATGCATTTTATACAGCAAGGATGACAACGATCGTGTTTGTCATCACAGTGTGGTCTATCGTCACAGTGATCTTTATCATTACAGTGTGGTTTGTCATCACAATTGTGCTTTTTAGGAATTAAAAAGTCATAAGGTTCATATTCATCGTCAGATTGATATTTTTCAGAAGAAAAATCATTGTATTTATTCAATATAGATACCTTCCTTATTAATAATATTTTTTCTATTTAAAGAGCTTGTACTTTCTCTTATTTAAGATGTTCACACTTTCTATACATAATATGCAGATGCCTTGTTTTGTGTTAAAGATATACATTAAAAATTTAGTTGAAAAAGTACTATTCCAATTATTGATGTGAAAATTATTTGTTTTGCAAAAAACAGTTATGTTCGTCATTGATTAAAAATGGTTACTTATATATAATATAAAGATATGGTTAAAAATAGATATTTATTATAGGTTTTAGGAGGAAGTTGGAATGAGACTTATTAGAGAATTTTATGCCAGAGAAGCTTTGCAGGTTGCTAAGGAACTTTTAGGAAAAACACTTGTACATGAAGTTAATGGAGTAAAGTTAAGAGGAAAGATAGTTGAAACAGAAGCATATATTGGATCAATAGATAAGGCTTGCCATGCTTACGGGGGAAAACATACACCAAGACTTGAGACTCTATATGGTATGCCTGGCATCGCATACGTATATTTTATTTATGGGATGTATCATTGCTTTAATGTAATAACAAAAGAAGAAGGAATTGCTGAAGGGGTTTTAATTAGAGCTATTCAGCCAATAGAAGGTCTAGACGAAATGTCAAAGCTAAGATTTAAAAAAGGTTATAATGAATTGACAAAAGCTCAAATTAAAAATTTAACCACAGGACCCTCTAAGCTCTGTATAGCTATGAATATAAATAAAGAAAATAACAAACAGGATTTGTGCATAAGTGAACTATATATTGAAGACGCAGTGGAAAAAGAAAAAATTGAAATTATAGAAGCTAAGAGAATTGGAATTGATTATGCAGAAGAAGCAAAGGACTTTCTATGGAGATTTTACATTAAAAACAATATTTGGGTATCTGTAAAATAGAGCAATTACATCATCTCTAAACTAATCTGGTATTTTTTGAATGGTTCTTAATCCTGTCTTTACAAGATTATAATGCATATCCACCATTTATATACTTCCTTTCGCTAATAAGTATTAAAACTTATATTATAGTTATATGATTATTATTTAAATCTTGGTTAGTTGGCTGAATAGGGAATGTTTCTTTTGATAAGAAAATTGACTATAATAATATTGATATTGAATCATTATAATAAAAATGAAGGGAAGTAATCGGAATGAGTTTTTTATTTAAAGACAATGATAAAAAAGATGGGGTACAAGAAATTAAGTTTGGGAAAATTATAAATAAAAATAGAAAAATTATAAGGGAGGCAACATTTAGAATATTAAGTACTGCAATTATATATAATGATGAAGAAGATTATTATGATACATTGGCAACATGTGTTAATGAAAATAATGTAATAGAAACAATAAGCATAGAAGGATTTGATATACATGAAAATGTAGTAGATCTTAAAGGTGCGTATATTGACTATGAAGAAGATTCAGAAGTAAACTTCACTGGGACAATATACTATTTATAATTTTATGTAGATTATGAAAAGAATTGAAAAAAATAGAGAGGTTAGTATATCGTATACTAACCTCAATTTGTTATGCCCTTCTATATTCCTTTTTTTATGGGTACTTATTGCTCACATAAGCATATTATAGTATAAAAATTAGAAAGTGGTGATAACAATGTATTTATTTCCATATGATGCATCTTGGATGGTGGCGCAACGGCACATTACTGAGCCTAGGATAATAAGTGAAGCAGAAGTAGATTTAAGAAATATTATGCGGATACTTTGGGAACAACATATTGTCTGGACGAGGATGACCATAACAAGCATAATAAAAGATTTACCAGATGTAGATTTTGTTACTAAGCGACTTCTTCGAAATCCAACAGATTTTAAGTTAGTATTAAAACCTTTCTATGGGGATGAAATTGCTTCTCAATTTAGTGAGTTATTTAAAAGTCATCTTGTCATCGCCGCACAGCTTGTTAAAGCAGCCAAAGCTGGCTATAGTAAAGAGGCAGCAGATGCTGAGAAAAGATGGTACGCAAATGCAGATGAAATCGCAGTTTTCCTTGCTAGAATCAATCCTTATTGGTCTCAAGAAAATTGGAAAACAATGTTATATGAACACTTGGCAATGACTAAAGCAGAAGCAATCGATATACTTACCAATAATTATGAAAGAAGCATCGCAGTATACGATGAAATTGAAAATCAAGCCCTAAAGATGGCAGACGTTATGGCAGAGGGCATTGTTAGACAATTTTCAAAATAAGTTATCAATTCATCTTCTGCAAAGCTGTTCAGCTCTGCAGGGGATAATTTAATTATAAAAAGTATAGATAATTAAAGGCATATAGAGTAAAATTAAAAATATGGCACTTTATGGTTAAGCAAAGGAGGAGTATTTTGGAGATTAATCAAATATCACAATTATTAACACAAACTAATACTAGTGCTAATATTAATGACCTAAATAATTCAAGTCAAGTTAATGCTTTATCACCACAGGCGATAATCTAGGAAAATCCTAATTGAAGTTTATCAGGAATGGAGCAGGAGAAATCCTGTATTTTTTTTGTGTAGGTTTATAAGGACATGTAGTAACTTGAATGATGTAATATGCTATTATTTTTGGAGGCAAAGAATGGAAAACGAAGAAAAGATATGTGACAAAAAGGAAAAGAAACAAAAATATTTGGGAGATAAGGGCTTCATAATGTTTATAGCTTTTTTAAGTGCATTTATCCCATTATCTACAGATATTTATCTCCCAGCGCTTCCTAAGATGGTTGAAAGCTTTAACACATCGGAAGGTCTAGTAAATCTTACATTAATATTTTTCTTTATATTTTACGCTGTAGGAACCCTATTTTGGGGACCCCTTAGTGATAAATACGGAAGGAAAAGAATATTACTTATAGGATTATCTGTGTATACTATTGGAAGCATTTTATGTATATTTTCTGTAAATGTTTACCAACTTATTTTTTATCGTATTCTGCAATCAATTGGTTGTGGGGCTGCAACAGCGGTGGCAACAGCTATAGTAAAAGATGTATATAGTGGTAGGAGGAGAGTAACCATAATAGCTTTAGTTCAGTCTATGGGAATGATATCACCTATAATTTCTCCAGTTATAGGAGCAATGATACTAAGTGTTCTTTCTTGGCGTGGAGTATTTGTGGTGCTATCTATAATAGGAGCTTTAGCCTTAGCTGGAAGCATAGCCATGGAAGAGACACTAGAAAAAAGATATACAGGAAGTATATTTAAATCCATAGGAAGGTTAGGCGTAGTTGCAAAAAATAAGAGCTTTATGTCACTTCTTATAATACTTTCACTGATATCTGCTGCTTCTATGTCATTTATATCATCCTCCTCGTATATTTATGTAAATGGCTTTGGATTAAGTGAAAAGGCATATAGTTATTATTTTGCTTTAAACGCGGTGTTTTACCTACTAGGGCCTTTACTATACATTAAATTATCGAAAAATTATCATAGTAATTCAATAATAACTGTCTCATTTATTGTGTTTAGTATAAGTGGGGTATTCATTTGTACGATAGGTAATTTAAGTCCTTTATTTTTTACATTATCATTAATTCCTGCGTCTCTCTTTGGTAACATTATGGCACCTGCAAGAACTAACCTTTTGCTTGAACAGTTACAGGGCGATATTGGTGCAGCATCCTCATTAATGAGTTGCGCAATGACCTTTTATGGTAGTATTGGTATGTTTATAATTTCTTTGAATTTTTCTAATAAAATAGTGGTAATGGGACTAATGCATTTAATAATAGGAATTATAAGCCTTATAGCATGGCTGATTATCTCTAAAAAACCATATATTAAACAGGTAACCTATCATATAGAGGTAGCAAATAAAAATGCTGAGTAATTATTTCAGAAGAGGGGTAAAATAATGGGAATCATTCATATGTTTAATTTATCAACGATGCAATGGATATGTTTAATAATATCGGCTGTCTTAGTAGGCGTTTCAAAGACCGGAATAAGCGGGTTTTTGATGCCTGTTATACCAATTATTGCCAGTGTATTTGGAGGGAAGGAATCTACAGGTGTTATACTTCCTATATTAGTAATAGGGGATGTTTTTGCAGTGTACTATTATAATAGACATGCTAAGTGGGAAAATATAAAAAAACTTTTGCCATGGACAATCATAGGGTTACTACTAGGTGTTATAGTTGGAAACTTTATTAATGATAAACAATTTAAGGCGGTTATATCTATTTCAGTTTTACTTTGCTTAGTCGCTTTAATTTATACTGAAAAAAAAGGTGAAAATATAAAAGTCCCAACAAATAAATGGTTTTATGCAATGGCTGGAATTGCTACTGGCTTTACATCCATGATTGGTAATGCTGCAGGACCTATATTCAGTGTGTATTTGTTAACTATGAACTTCAAAAAAAACGATTTTATGGGCACAACGGCTTGGTTTTTCTTACTTGTTAATTTGGCCAAATTACCATTGCAAATTTTATTCTGGCATAATATTGCCTTTAAGACAGTTTTACTTAGCATTGGTATGGTGCCAGCAATTGCATTAGGAGCACTTTTAGGGATGCTTATGATTAAAAAAATTAATGAAAAAAACTTCAGATATATTATTATAATCATGACATTTATAGCAGCAGTAAGACTGTTGGTATAAATTTAGAAAAAACAGTAATTCGATTTATAATCATATTCTACGCACAAGGAAATAGTAGATTTAATGATTTAGATGAAATTTTTTCTTTTCCCAATTTTGATAAATAAAAATTATTAAATAAATGAAAAAGCTGTGAGGTAATTACTTCACAGCTTTTAATATTAGCTATAGAATTTTTAATATCCTATACGACAATATTCCCCTAATTTAGCAAAGTTACTATGATAGAATGTTTTTAATAAGAGGGTATGTTACTTAGGAGGAATTATTTATGAAGAAAGTTAAATTTTCAGAACTAATAAATATTGATTCACTAAAAAAGATGGCTGAAAATATTTATGCTGCTGTAGGCATTAATTTTGGAATTGTTGATATAGACGGCGCAATTATTATTGCAACGGGATGGCAGGATATATGCACTAAGTTTCATAGAGTTCATCCAGTTACAGGCATGCAATGTTCCATTAGTGATCAATATATTAGTGACCATATTATGGATGGTGCATATATCTCTTATAAGTGTCTAAATAATATGAGGGATATTGCATTACCTATTGTTATTTCCGGAGAACATTTGGCTACGATTTTTTTTAGCCAATTTTTTTATGAAGATGAAGTAATAGATAAAGAATATTTTGCAGCACAAGCAATAGAATTAGGGTTTGATGAAAAAGAGTATCTAGATGCGTTAAGCAAGGTGCCTGTTTATTCTAAAAAGAAGGTTGATCATATAATTGAGTATTATTCAGGGCTTATTATGACGCTTGCCGAAAGTGGTTTAAGGCAACTTACGTATGAAAATTCTCAGAATGAACTTGAAAAAAGCCAAAAATATCTAAGCGCAATTTTTAATTCCGTAAGTGATTCAATATTCATTCATGATGTTTATGGAAATATAACGGATGTAAATGGAACTGCTACCACTATGTTTGGTTATTCTCGAAATGAATTAATAAGTATGAATGTATATGATATTATCTCAAAAAAACAGGACAATATTGAGCTTTATATAGATGCATTAAGTAATAAGAAAAACGGTAAGGAACATCTGATACAAGAGTTTATAGTTAAAAATAAAAGTAACAAAGATTTTTGGGTAGAAGTTAATGTTCATGCTACAAAGATTCATGAAGATGAAGTAATTATAGCGACTGTGCGGGATATTACAGAAAGAAAAAAGAATGAATTAGCATTACAGAATGAGGCTGCTGAAATAGAGAAGTTAAGATCTGAATTTTTTGCTAATATTTCTCATGAGCTAAGGACTCCGTTGAATATAATATTAGGTACAATAAAAATCATTGAAATGGGCGTTAATGATGAAAAAAACCCTATTAATAGAGAAAAGATTATTAATAATATAAATATTGAAAAACATAATTGCTTTAGATTGCTAAAATTAATAAACAATTTAATTGATTTAACTAAATTGGATGTAGGTTTTTTTGAACTGAATATGGTTAATTGTAACATTGTTAATATTGTGGAGGAAATTACGTTATCTGTAGCAGAGCATTTTAATAATAATGGCTTAAGTCTCATATTTGATACTGATATAGAGGAAAAGATAGTGGATTGTGATCTAGAAAAAATTGAAAGAATAATGCTTAACATGCTATCCAATGCTATAAAGTTTACAACTCCTGGTGGAAGCATATTTGTTAATATATCTGATTGTGAAGAATACATAACTATTTCGATTGAAGACACAGGCATAGGTATACCGGATGACAAGGTAAATCTAATATTCGATAGATTTCGGCAGGCGGATAAATCGTTTACAAGGAAATATGAAGGAAGTGGTATCGGATTATCGCTTGTTAAATCGCTGGTAGAAATACAAGGTGGGACAATAACAGTTGAGAGTAAATATGGAGTTGGTACTAAGTTTTTTATAAAACTTCCTGTTAAGGTATCGAAGCATGATAGCAAAGAAGAAAGTATTAAGTCTATTGATAATAGCATAAACGATTTTGAGCAAAGAATAAAAATTGAGTTTTCAGATGTTTATAAATAGGATATGATGGATAATATTTAATACCTAATCCATTTCGTCAAGTAGAATCTTCAAGAACTCACATCCACAAAGATAGACAAAGCCACATAATCTGTGCAGCTTTGTCTATTTTTGAATTTATTTTATTTCTTTATTAAGCATTACTGCTCCTTCAGGCATTATGTCAGGCATTTCGCCAGCTTTATATGTCTTTACATCTTCCGTAACATTTTCCGTAACATTTTTGTTAAGCATTACTGCATCTTTGGGAACCTCAGGCATTTTTTCACCCTCTTTATATACTTTGTATGTAGCAGAAAGTATGTATTAATGTTTCTCTAATCTTTATAGTAATATTTTTTTTATTACTTCGGCACACTCTTCCACTAAAATATTTTTGTTTAGAATTGATTTCTCATCATAAATAATTTCATGACATGTATCTTCAATTAAAGAATATAATAAAAAATTCTTTTCACTTTTGTTTTTTAAATTTAAATCAAAATTTTTAAATTCTTCTTGATATTTATTAAGCAAAGGTTTCTGTTGTTCACGGACTTGGTATTTAATTTCATTATCCATAGAGCATAGTATCATAATTTCTTTATGAAATTTAGGGAAAATTTTATGACTTTGAAGTATTATATTTATAGTTGTTTTTATCATTAAATCTAAATCATTTGTATCTTTAATTTTACTTAGTTCCTCAACGCTATGATTATAAATAGTGTTTCCATATAAACTTACTAACTCTAAAAATATATCTTTTTTATCCTTAAAGTACGCATAAATACCGCCAATAGCTAAATCAGCTTCTTTAGCGATTTCAGCCATACTAGTATTAAAATATCCTTTTGTATTAAATAATTTTAATGCAGCATCAATTATATTTTTTCGCTTTTCAATTGATCTTTTTTGAATCGGTACTCTTATTTTCCGTATCATAATATCACCCAATTAAATTTTAATATAAATAATATGTTTTGTCAATAATATGAAATTATTTTCATGTTATTGACATTTTTAGATATAAAAACTATAATGTGAACATGAAATGAATTTCACATTAGGAGGGTCTTATGAAAAAAAGTAAAGTTATTTTAGGTTTTACATCATTAATTATCGGTTGTTTTTTAGGTGTTTTGGATAGTACTATAGTAAATATAGCATTACCAGATATGGCAATTTACTTAGGCAAAAGTATTAATGATGTAAGTTGGATTACAACTTCGTATTTGTTATCATTTTCGGTTTTCTTAATTATAGCTTCTAAGATTGCAGACCAATTCGGAAGAAAAAAAATATTAATAATAGGGTTATTTACATTTGGGCTATCATCGCTACTTTGTGGAATAGGGAACTCATTTATATTTTTGATCATTATGAGATTCTTTCAAGGAATAGGCGCCGCAATTATAACACCCGTTGTTTTACCTTTAGGACTTGCAATTTTTGGGAAAGAAAAAAGAGGCTTTGTAATAGCAGTTTCCGGTGGTATTACAGCTTTAGCTGCCGCTGCCGGGCCACCTATAGGTGGAATAATTCTTCAGTATTTAAACTGGAAATATATTTTCTATGTTAATGTTCCAATGACTATTATAGCCGTAGTTTTTGCAGTTATAGCTCTAAACGAATCTTATGATACTACTGTATCAAAAAAAGTGGATATTTTAGGTGCTCTTTTACTTATGATAAGTATATTTTGCTTAGTTTTCCCACTGCTTAAAGGAAACGATTATGGATGGCAGTCAAAGCCAATAGTATCACTTTTTTGCATTTGTATTTTATCAATTATAGCATTTTTAATTGTTGAAGTTAAAACTAAAGACCCAATGTTACCACTTAATTTATTCAAGGAAAGTACATTTACGGCCTCTTGTATTCTCTTTATGTCAGCAGGTTTTGCAACAGCTTCGCCACTTTTATTATTAAACTTTTATTTAGAACAAATATTTAACTATTCTCCACTAAAATCTGGATTCATATTGATGACTCTCTCACTAGCTGGGACAATATCTGTTCCTCTAGGTAGTGTTTTGGTTAAAAAGATTGGGGCAAGAATTGTTAATTTCTTAGGAATATTTATTGTTGGAGTAGGTACAGTGTTGTTATCGCATATAGACATAAACACTTCAGTAACGAGCATGAGAATAACACTTGCTTTTATGGGAATTGGATTTGGGTTCTCAATACAAGCAATTGCTTCATCAATAAAATACTTACCTGTAGAAAAAACGGGTATGGCATCTGGTATTATTAATGCTGCAAGGCAAATTGGGATGTGCGTAGGCATTGCAGTTCTTGTGAGTATATTAAATAGTAATATCACAAATGCAACTAATAATATTAAACAAGCTGTTACAACTAAAATAAATTCACAAGTAAATCTAGAACCAATTATTAAAGAAAAAATGTTGAGTAAAATTAATAATTCAAATAAAAATTCAATACCAGGTTCAAAAGAAGATGTTATTAATGATATTGATAATCAAGGTAAGATGATGCTAGCTAAGGCCCCAAACAATAAAAAATCAATAGTATTAGCTACTATAAACGAACAAAAAACCAAAGTTAAATATATAATAAACTTTAGTCAAGATATTAAAAATAAGGAACTAAGCAAGGCTTTTGATAATGCTTTCGTAGTTTCCTATTCTATAGTTTTTATATTATCCATAGGTGCATTATTTACTGATAGAAAGCCAACAGATAATGAAAAAATGATGGCATAATGCTCAATTTGCCGATATACATTTTTTAATATAGCCTCAGAGTGAATGTAACACAATACCAATGATATGCTCCCCTTAAAGTAGACGAATTAAAAAACTAAAATCTGTCTACTTTAAGGGGAGCATTTTTGTATTTAGAAGAACTAAATATACAATAGAAAAAAAGTGTAAAATTTTCAAGAGATATTAAATCATCTCCTGCGAAGCTGTAACAGCTTCGCAGAAGATATATTGACGACTTCAGAAGGAGATTTATACTCCCAATGAAGTTTTCTGTTTGTTAGGGCAAGTAACTCCTACTTATAGTAGGTACTCCAGCTTATAGAGGTGGGAGAACTTCCTTCTGAAATGTCGATAAAATGATCTAAAGGAACTGGCTAAAAAATAGTAAACTATGGTATAATTTACTTATAAATTGTTGCAAATTGTCAGAACTTACGAAGGTAAACAGTTGAAAGGGGCAATTTTAAAAATATATCAATAAGATTTTACGCAAGGGGGAATTAAATTGTTAGAGGTAAAAAACCTTACTAAAAAGTTTAAAGATTTTACAGCGGTGGATGGAGTTTCTTTTGAAGTTAATAAAGGAGAAATATTAGGTCTCATCGGAGAAAATGGAGCTGGAAAAACAACTATAATGAGAATGCTTGCAACTATGCTTAAGGTAACAGAGGGGGAAGGAAAAATCTCAGGCCATGATTTAATAAGTGAGCCTGAGAGTATTAGAGAGGAAATTGGAATTTTATTTGGTGGAGAGGTTGGCCTATATGACAGGCTTACAACAAGAGAAAATATAATGTATTTTGCTCAATTAAATGGAATGAACGCATGCGATGCCAAGAAAAGCATTGAAGAGCTTACGCGAGAACTTGAAATGAGTGAATTTATAGATAAAAGGGTAGGGAAATTTTCAAGAGGTATGAAACAAAAGGTAGCAATTGCAAGAAGTATTGTCCATAAGCCTTCAGTTATGTTATTTGATGAGCCAAGTACCGGACTTGATGTTTCTGCCACAAGACTCATTCAAGATTTTATATTTAAGTGTAAGTCAGAAGGTAAGGCTATAGTTTTCTCAAGTCACAGTATGGTAGAGGTTGAAAAGCTTTGTGATAGAGTTGTAATAATACATAAGGGAAAAGTTGTGGAACATGGAACAATAAGTTCGCTTAAGGCTAAATATAATAATGAAGACATGGAAGATATTTTTGTTAATCTTATTGGAGGTAATCATGAATAAATTAGTTAGTGTAATATTGTTTAAAGAACTTAAGGACATGCTTAGAGATAAAAAGACAATAATAGTAAGTTTGTTAATTCCTCTTTTATTAATGCCTATACTTAGCTTTATTATGGGGAAAACTATGAATAGTGCTGAGGATTCTGTTGAAAAAAATATAAATATCGTGATGGTCGATAAGGGAAATAGCAGCATTGGGAAGATATTAAAAAATGATAAAACTATTAAATTTAAAACGGGCATTGATGGGAAAGCCGCAGTAAAGGATGGAGAAGCACTACTTTTTATAGAAATACCAAAGGATTTTGATGAATCTATTTCAAGTGGTAATGTTTCTGATTTAAAGATTTTTTATGATAATACAAATACAAAATCATCTATTGCACTTAGCAAGGTAACGGAAACAGTAGATAAATTAAGTAAACAAATAGTTGCAAATAGATTAAAAAAAATAAATATTGATGCAAAGATATTAACCCCGATAAAAATTGCTGAAACAAGTTTTCAAAAAGAAGACAAGGCACAAAGTCAAATGTTATTAGGTATAATGATTCCTATGTTTATACTCCTTTACAGTGCAACAGGGACAATTGCAGCAGCCACAGATCTAGGAGCAGGTGAGAAGGAAAGAGGAACACTTGAACCACTTTTAACAACAAAAGCTGGGAGACATTATATATTAACAGGAAAACTCTTTGCAATAACAATAATGGGATTTATAGTATCGGTATGTTCAATGATTGGTCTTCTAATTGCAATGAAAATACCTGGTGGAATGTTCGGAAACGGAAGTTCTTCAGTTGGTCTAAGTTACAAAGCAATAGCCTTAATTGGAGTAATAGCAATAATAACAACAATGTTTTTTGGTGCTCTTGAACTAGGGGTAAGTATATATGCTCGTTCCTTCAAGGAAGCTCAAACTTATTTGGTACCATTTTCAATAATTCCGATATTTGCCGCTTATGGAACTATGTTTATGGATTCGAAAAACATACCTTTTCTTTATTTTAATATACCATTGCTTAGTGTAAGCTCAGTGGTTAAGGAACTTACAAGTGGAATTTATAATTATGGTCATATAGGAATAACAATAGTATGGTCAATAGTTTATACGATAGTTGCTGTTATGCTAGCAAAACATATGTTTAATAAGGAAAGTGTAATATTTAGATCTTAATAATTTAACCTGTAAAATAAACAGACTTCATAACACGATGGTAACCATATGCTCCCCTTCCCGGTAACAGATTTTTATTATTTAATCTGTCTACTTTAAGAGGAGCATATTAAAGTTAGCTGGTTATTTTATTATCCTTTTACCTATTACAAATTTTTCTTTATAATATCCAGTTAATTCAGATGTTTTTATAACATCACCAGTTTTAGGGGAATGTATAAATTTGCAGTTTCCGATATAAATTCCTACATGTGATACTTGAGATGGAAGATCTGGGTTTGTCATAAAAAAGACTAAATCCCCATTTTCAAGATTATTTATATTAATAGAAACACCTTTATTTATTTGGTCCATAGTTGTTCTGGGTAAATTTATACCAAAATGTTTATAAGCATACTGAATAAACCCAGAACAATCAAATCCACCTTTTACATATTTACCTGTAGCATCTAATATTGCGGGAGTTGTGCCACCAAATAAGTATTTCATTCCTAAAAACGTATTTGCATATGACACTAAATCATTACCAGTTATTAATGATTCATATTGTTGTCCATTTTTAATATATTTAGCTTTGTTTAATGGAGTTTCAAAATTCGAAAAAATAACAAAAATCATATATACTATTGTTACTACTAAAACAATTAATATTATTAACCAAAACCTTGCTGGATTCCTTTTATTAAAAGATTTTCTCATATTGCCCCCCACACTACAATGTTTAATATAACCTTATATTAAATTACGGTATCATTTCTAAAAATATTCTAAAATGTTTAGAAAAATAAAGAATTATTACAATACCTACTAATAGCTGATTTTGATTAATAGACAAATTTATACTATAATATATTCATCTAGAATGTAATTGAGAGCATTTAGATATTGGGGAGAGGGTAATAATATGGAATATATAGGAATGTTAGCATTCTTTTTAGCTATTTCAAATATGGGATTAAGTGATAAAGTTAAAAAACTAAAAGAAGATGTTAAAAAAATGAAGAATTCAATGAAGGGGGAAGTCAAAATGTCTGAAATACTAAAAGAACTTGAAGGTAAAAGATGTACGCTTACAGTGAGTGGAAGTTTAGGGGAACTAATAGATTGTGAAGTTATAAATGTGGATGGTGAATGGATGAAGGTAAATCAATTTGCAAAAAAAGATCAACGTAAAATAAGGATAATTAGAATTGATAATATAAATAATATAAATGATGTGTCAATAATCTAATTTCTATTAAGTATAATGGATAGGTATTTAGCGTCTATCCATTATTTTTTTTGCCCTTATCGATAGGGTTACATCATTTTCAATATGTAATGTGATGTATTACCCTAATTTAGCAAAGATTATATGGTAGAATGGGTCGAATGAAGGTTTAGATAATAAAATGTGAAATTTTAAAAAGGGGATGAACAAGATGGATTTTATAACTGTAAATGAAAAAAAATGTATTAAATGCGAACAATGCATTAAGGAATGTCCAGCGTATGTTCTAAAGATGGGAGAAAAGGTACCAGAAGAAGTAGCAAATACCACTTGCATTGCCTGTGGACATTGTGTTGCTATATGCCCGAGGGAAGCTATAGATAATAAAAAAACACCACTCGCACAACAAGTTGATGCAAAAGATTTTGCTAAATTAAATGCAGAGCAGGCGGAGCATTTTCTAAGGTCACGTCGTTCTATAAGAAATTATCAAGATAAATCTGTATCAAGAGAAAAATTAACAAAATTAGTTGATATTGCAAGGCTAGCACCTACTGGAAGTAATAGTCAAGGTATATCATTTGTTGTAGTTGGACAAGCAATTAGTTGAAAAAGCTGCTGAACTTACTATTCGAATGATAGAAAAATCTCCACTAAAGGATGCATTAAAAGGATTAATCAGTACTTATAGGGAAGACGGGGTTGATTCAATTCTGCGAGGTGCGCCAAACTTAATTATAACCACTGCGGACAAAGGCTTTTCAAACGGGAGGGCTAATTCTATTTCTTGTCTGACTTATCTAGAATTATTTGCCACTTCACTAGGGCTTGGAACTTGTTGGGCTGGATTTTTTGAGTATTGTGCATCCATTAAGGGTTCACCAATGCTTAAATTATTTAATATTCCAGAAGGAAAGACGATAACAGCTGCCGTTATGGTCGGATATCCTAAATATAGCTATAAGAAATTAGTTGATAGAAATCCATTAGAAGTTACTTATATATAATATTATAGGGAGATTAAGTATGTTACATACAATTTTAGGAGCTTACTAGCATTTACTCTAAATTATCAACTGTTAATAAAGTAATTTAAGTTAAAGTCCTAATCAGTGGACAATATAAATTTCATTGATTAGGGCTTATATATATTGTACTGTGTGATTAAAAAATCTCTTTAGAAATCATTTTTGGGGGTTTTTATAGTTTTGAAAATTATATAACAAACATTTATGATATAATTGGTACATATTATAGTATGGGTGATATTTTTGATAGTAGTGATAATTAAATTATTTATATAGTATAAAATTGTCAACTACCACCTAACCTAAAGGTATAGGGGCTTGTGAAAACAAGTCGGTTGAATAGCTTAAGTCTTAACTGACTACGTTACTTTAGAATGATATAGTTACCTTGGGGTACTTCACTAGCCCCAAGCTCTAAGTGTAGCGATTAAACATTCCTAATGGTAGGGAAAGTGTTGCTATTGAAAACCTATTGTAACATTGGCGAAGTGAACTTACCCTCGCAAGAGGAGTCATTATCTGAAAGGATTGATTTTATGGTTTATGTTTTAGATGTTGATGGCAAACAATTAATGCCTACGAGCAATCCAAAAGCTAGACAATTATTAAAGCAGAAAAAGGCTATCGTTAAACACGTTAAGCCATTTACAATACAATTAACCTATAGAACAAAAACTGAATATATTCAAACTATCACTTTAGGGGTCGATAGTGGCTATTTAAATATTGGTTTTAGTGCGACTACTGATACAAAAGAACTTATATGTGGAGAAGTTAAACTACTCCAAGGTATGAGTGATAGAATAACAGAAAAGGCTATGTATAGACGCATCAGAAGAGACAAGTCGAGATACAGAAAACCTAGGTGGAATAATAGAAAAGTTGAAAAAGAATGGTTAGCACCGTCTATTCAGCACAAACTAGATAGTCACATTAGATTCATAGACAAACTTAGAGGACTGCTACCAATCAAAAAAGTAATTGTAGAAGTTGCAAACTTTGATATTCAGCAGATTAAGAATCGCAATATACAAGGTGAAGAATATCAACAAGGCGAACAAATGGGATTTTATAATCTTAGAGAATATATTCTGCATAGAGATAATCACCAATGCCAAAATCCAAACTGTAAGAATAAGGACAAAAATCCTATATTAGAGTTGCACCATATTTCATTTAAAAGTAATGGTGGAACAGACATAGGAAACAATCTCATTACATTATGCAACAAATGTCACACTTCACCAAATCACAAAAAAGGAAAACTATTAGATTTGTGGCAAACCAAAAAACCCAAAATAAGAGGGTTTAAAGACGCTACATTTATGTCTATGGTGCGTTGGAGATTGGTTAATACTATGGGTTATTTACACACTTATGGTTACATTACAAAACACAATAGGATTAAACATCAACTTGAAAAAACTCACTATAATGACGCTTTTTGTATAGCTAATGATAGCAATCAAACAAGAGTTGAGCCTATTCTATTTGAGCAAGTGAGAAGAAATAATAGAAGTTTAGAAAAATTCTACGATGCAAAAATGATAGACCTAAGAACAGGTGAAAAAGTGAGTGGTTCAGAATTGAATAATGGTAGAAGAACAAGAAACAAAAATAAGAATAGCGAAAACCTAAGAGTATATAGAGGCGAAAAAATATCCAAAGGACAAAGAAGAATAAGAAAAGGTAAATCTTTATACCAACCTAATGATTTAGTAAGGTATGATGGTCAAATATATACTGTAAAAGGCAGTCAAAATGGTGGTAAGTATGTGGCTCTAAAAGAGATTAAAAAAGTCCCGAAAGTAGAGTTGCTTACACCTTACAGATTTAGGAAAGGATTTGCTTGTTGATAGCTTATAATCCAAAACAATCTGTTTTAGAAATAGCTAGAAGCCTGAAACAAATGTCTACTTATAGAATATGGAGACAATATGACAATCATATTTATTTAAAGAAACAATTTTGGAAAGAACGTACATTTTGGAGTGATGGTTATTTTGCTTGTAGTATTGGGAATGTATCAAAATCTACCATAGAGAAGTATATACAAGGACAAGGGTAAGGGCAAGAGATTCATCCACTAACCTAAAGATGTAGTGGTTTTCTCTCCCTAAGATTTATAAAAAAAGTTAATATAGGGACCTTCTAAAAATTAAAAATTGGAGGAATAATTATGCAAAAAAAATTATATAAATCTACCACAAATAAACAAATAGACGGCGTTTGCGGTGGTATTGCTGAGTATTTTGATATAGATGCTACAGTTATCAGATTAGCTTGGGTACTTTTAACGCTAATATATGGGATAGGTATATTATTTTATATAATATGTTGTGTTGTTTTGCCAGTTAATAATAATACTCATTATGATGATGACGATACAATTCAATTTAAAGAATTATAAATGTAGGAACTTATGCTGGACAAACTATAAATCATCTACATGTGCACTTGTTTTCCAGATATATAGGTGATGTGACTGATCCAAGTGGTGGGGTAAGGAATTTAAAAGAAGCTTTAATTGAGTATAATGGATAGGCATTTAGTGCTTATCCACTATTTTTTTGTCAATTGCCTATTGACAGTTCCCTTAGAGGATAGTTTAAACTCAATTTTAGGAGGCGATGATAATGAAAATTAATGAAGTGATGAAAGAAACGGGAGTAACTAAAAAGGCAATTTATTATTATGAAGAGGTGGGACTTATTAGACCCCAAAAAGAGGAAGAAAGCAATTATAGAATTTATACTATGTATGATATTAATAGACTAATTACTATTAATGCTTTAAGAAAATTGGATTTCTCTATTAAGGATATTCAACTTATATTATTAGAAAAACAGGATGTTGCACAAGTTATAAAAAAACAGTTAGACATCATCAATGAAAAAATTAAACTGCTCGATAGCAGTAAAGGAGTGTTAGAAAATTTGATTGAACAAGGAATAGATTCAAATATTGATAATTTAAGGGTGTCAATTCAATGTTTAGAAGCCAAATCTAAAAATATTGCTGGATATATGCAAAAGGAACTTCATAGGATACTACCGGGTAATATGGGGAAAATGTTTGCGATTCATTACGGACAGTTTTTGGACGAACCGCTAGATACTAAAGAAAAAGAGAAGGCATGGATGAGCCTTATAAATTTATTAGATGCTAAGGAAGAGGTTCAATATGCAGAAAATATAAAAGAACTAATTGACGAAATGTTTGGAAAGTATAGCGACAAAGATCTGATGGAATTAAATGAAAAATCGAAAAGTGTAACAAACAAAATATTAAAGCGAGATGTGGAAGTCAGTGAGGAAGTAAAAAAAGAGGTCAAAGCAAAAATTGTAGAATACGAAAAAACGCCTCAATATCAAAAAGATTTAAAATTTCAGCGGTTTATGATGGATAATATAGCTCCTATTTTCAATGAGATTGAAATATATTTATGTATTTTAAGCACTAGATTTGAGAAGTTCAATAAAATTTTACGTGCTTCAGCTAGCACTGAAAATTAGGTGCCCATTTTCTTAAGATTATATTATGATAAGGCAGGGATAATCCTTGCCTTTATTTTTATTTGTTATAGTTATGATAATAGTATAAACGATTTTGCACTCAGAATAAAAGTTGAGTTTTCAGATATATATAAATAGTTTAGATATGCTTGACCAACGGATAATTTTAGAGGTATTGTATTGATATGATTTAATTAGAATCTTGTTAATTTAACAAGAATTTAATTCAACACTTAACTGCATTATCTAATAACATGCTGAAACCATTGATTCTATGGAGTTAAGTATAGTTAATAATTTAGTTAAATTTAACTAAATTTAATAATAGATTTTAACATTAAAAAAATCAGTATAGATTCATACCTTAATACAAAATAAAGGCGGCGATAATAATGTCAGAATGTATATTTTGCGACTACGATGAATCAGAAATAATAGTAGAGAATAAATTGGCCTTTGCTATATTAGATCATTTCCCAGTAAATAATGGTCATTGTTTAATAATACCAAAGAGGCATTTTGCTAACTTCTTTGAGGCAACTGAGGAAGAGGTTAAATCAATATATAAATTAATGCACGAGGTAAAAGAAATATTTGATATTCAATATGAACCAGCTGGATATAATATAGGTATAAATGTAGGGACTTATGCTGGACAAACCATAAACCATTTACATGTTCACTTGATTCCTAGGTATATAGGTGATGTAGCTAATCCAAGGGGTGGAGTAAGGAATTTGAAAGAGGCTTTGGTTGAGTATGATGGTTGAAGTAGATGTAATTAATAAAGGTATAATCACCAGTGATTCTATTGCATTTAAAGAGGCAACTCAAGATTATGATTCAAACTGTTCTACGGGAGACAATGATTATTTACTATCTAAATTAAAAGCTTCATTAACAAGGGCAAAGAGCATAGATATTATAGTAGGATTTTTAATGGAATCAGGAGTTAAATTGCTTATTAACGATTTAAAACAGGTAGCAGATAAAGGAGTTAGAATTAGAATCTTAACAGGAAATTATCTTAATATAACCCAGCCTCAAGCTTTATATTTAGTAAAGGATGCTCTAGGTGATAAAGTAGATTTAAGGTTTTATAATATTCATAATAAATCATTTCATCCTAAATCATACATATTTGAATATGAAGAGGATGGAGATGTTTTTATAGGATCTTCCAATATGTCGAGTTCTGCATTAACTAGTGGCATTGAATGGAATTATAGATTAAATAAAAATAAAAACCTAGAAGATTTTACACACTTTAAAAACATTTTTGAAGACTTATTTTTAAATCATTCTATAATTATTGATGATGAAGAAATGCGGCGTTATTCAGCAGTATGGAAAAGGCCTAAAATCTTTAATGTTTTCGAAACATCAGAAGATAGCAAAGAAGAATTTGGAAAGTTAATTCCTCTGTACGAACCTAGAGGAGCACAGATTGAGGCTTTATATGAACTAAAGAAATGTAGAGAGGAAGGCTTAGATAAAGGATTAGTTGTGGCAGCAACAGGCATAGGTAAAACTTATTTAGCCGCTTTTGATTCATTAAATTTCAATAAAGTTTTATTCGTAGCCCATAGAGAAGAAATATTAAATCAAGCAGAAATATCCTTTAAAAACATTAGGCCTAATATTAAAACAGGATTTTTCAGCGGTAAAAATAAAGAGAGTAATTGTGATGTGCTATTTGCTACAGTACAAACCCTGGGACAAAAGAAGTATCTGTGTGAGAAGTATTTTAAAAAGGATGATTTTGATTATATTATAATAGATGAATTTCATCATGCAGCTGCAGGTAATTATGGGAATATATTAGAATATTTCACTCCGAAGTTTCTTCTAGGTCTTACTGCAACTCCTGAGAGATTGGATAATAAAGATGTATTTGCTCTTTGTGATTATAATATTGTTTATGAAGTAAGACTTAAAGGTGCTATAGACAAAGGTTGGCTTGTTCCCTTTAGGTTTTATGGAGTTTTTGATGATACAGATTATGAAAAGATATCATTTAGAAATGGTAGATATGATGAGGCAGAATTAGAAAATGCTTTAATGATTAATAAACGTGCAGATTTAATTCTAAAACATTATAAAAAATATAATAGCAAAAGAGCTTTGGGTTTCTGCAGCAGTAGAAGACATGCTGAATATATGAGTAAATATTTCAATGGAAGTGGAATAAAGGCTTGCGCTGTAATGAGTGGGGAACAAACTGAGTTTTCAATGGATAGATGCGAAGCAGTGGATAAATTAAGAAAAGCAGAACTAAGCATTATATTTTCTGTAGATATGTTTAATGAGGGATTAGATATTCCTGAAATTGATATGATATTACTATTAAGACCAACAGAATCTCCCACTATTTTTCTTCAACAACTTGGCAGAGGTTTAAGAAAATATAAGGACAAGAAGTATGTGAACATTTTAGACTTTATAGGTAATTATAAAAAAGCTCACTTAGTTCCATTCTTTTTAAGCGGTAATTTAAATGATGCTGAGAGAAAAGCTAAAAAAGGTAAATTACCTACAGAGGAAGAATATCCTGATGATTGTATAGTGGATTTTGACCTTGGAGTAATTGATATATTCAAGAAGATGGTAGAGCAGCAAAAGAATATATTTGATCTAGTAGTGGATGATTTTAATAGAATAAAAGAAGACTTAAAAACTAGACCAAGTAGGCTTCAGATGTATACTTACATGGATGATGATCTTTATAATGTAATTAGATCCAGAGGGGAATTAAATATCTTTAATGATTATTTAGGCTTTCTAAATAAAATAAATGAAATTTCAGAAGACGAGAAACTAATTATAAACACTGTAGCTAATGGATTTTTAAATAAAATTGAAAAAACTTCAATGGTTAAGACTTATAAAATGCCATTACTGTTAGCTTTTTATAATGGTGGTAACATAAAATTAAAAATAGATGAAGAAAGTATTTTTCAAAGCTTTAGAGATTTTTATTCTAAACCTTCCAATGCAGTGGATCTATTGAGACATGATTCAACTAAAAACTATAAGAGTTTTGATAAAAAGGATTATCTAAGAATTGCAGAAAACCCAATAAAGGCATTTTTAAATTCTGCAAAAGATTTTTTTTATAGGGATGAATCATATTTTTGGTTAAATGATGATTTAGGCGAATTCATTGAGGAACCTGTATTTAAAGCTCATTTTAAAGATATTATTGATTATAGAACTAGAAGATTCTATAAAGAAAGACTTGAGAAATTAGAAAGATAAATATAATAATTAACCCTCCATAGATAAATGGTATGGAGGGTTTTGCCTATTCATAAACTTTATCAAGTACTATGCCTTTTTCAAAGCCACCTCTTTCCTCTTTCTTTTCATTTCTTTTATTAATCAAATCTTCCTCGGAATATCCAAGAACGCTTGCAAGACTAAATAAAACTTCCATAACGTCAGCAAGTTCTTCTAAGTTTTTAGCTTCTAGATACTCGGATACTTCTTCATTTAATTTGGTTTCAAGTAATGGTAGTAGTTCATCTTTTTTAGCATAGTGAATATCAAAGGGTTTGCCAGTGGCGCTAATGATTTCAGGGATTTTGTCGCGGACTAGTTTGTTGTAGATTTTCATGGGGGGGGCCTCCTTGTGTGATAGTATGGGGTTATTATAACATAGGGGAGGGGAGGAGGTTAAGGGGAAATGTTTACAGGTACAGCACATGTTGAGTATGCTGTTAAGATAGAGAGGGAATAGAAGGGTGTAGGGTTTTAGATGGAAATTAAAGTGGGTTTTATGTTCCCTAGACTGGAGTGTGGTGAAACTTTTAATTCCGGGAGCGACTCTACGAATTAAAATATGAAGATATTTTGAGTTGAGGCATAGGGGATTTTAGGGTTACATAGGGTTAATTGTAAAACAAACCCTCGAAATTTGGAAATTGATCATTAGTTTTTGAAGGAGAATAGAATAATAAAGAATATAATTGTGCTTGTGGTTGAGTAAAACAAGTTTAAGGAGAAAAATGTAAAAAAACACGTAATAATGTAAGTTAATGACTCTTGAGGAATGTGTTATGATTTCTAAAATGTTCTTGACAAAAGACGTTTTGACGAACTATTATATTGTAAGAGAGTATTATTTTTTTGTGGAGGGTATGCTGTGAAATATTTATCTGTAAAAGAGGTTGCAGACAAGTGGGAGGTAAATATAAGACAAGTTCAAAAGCTATGTGCTGCTGGTAGAATCGTAGGGGCAAAACGATTAGGTGATGGAAAGGTGTGGCTCATTCCTGAAAATGCTGACAAGCCCAAATATAGTAGAACGAAAAAATAAAAGTAATTTCGAAATTAAATGAGATTTATGGAGTAAATATGAATAGACAATAAATAAGTTTAGTATTCATTAATGGTGGGGAGGAGTAAAAATAGTGGGCGATATTATTGGCATTATTGAAGAAGAAACCGATGGGAAAAGTTTTAAATCTCATAAATATTGTAATGATACAATTGATATGTCTGGTATTAAATATGATGATAATGACAAAGTTATCTGGCAAAATTATGGTGAAACCGAGCAACATAAAAACTCTATTAATTTAAAGGGTAGAGCAGATATATTACGCAATGGAAAATCAATATTTACATATTTTCTTGACGGTTCAAGGCACACATATAAGGTAGATGATATTTCTTACAATAAGAATGTTTACCCAATACTGGCTGGTCAAGTAGGGATAGGATGTTGTAAAAGAGTGAATAAGGAATTATCAAAAGAACAATTCATTCGCAAATTGTTAATAGTTTTGCCTGATATTTCATATAGAGATGGATGGGGTGAACGAATTTTTTTCAATAGTTTATTAAAAAAAATTAATGATAATAAAAGATTAAAGGATTACCTAAAAACTGAATTTAATGATGTATTAACTTATAATCGTGACCAAGATGATAAACTTGAAAAAAAAGGGATAGCAGTAATTCAAGATTATATGGTTGATCTTGAAAAAGATGCTGTAGCAGATCTAGTACTACAAGGAAAACTTGATCAAGATAATTATTTAATAAAAGATGGTTCTCTTGAATATCAGGCGGGTTCTGTTAAATCTAAGAACAAAAAGAATTTAAGTGATAAGCGTATCGCAAATAATTATAAATATGTAGTTGGTGTATCCAAATCATTTGACCCAACAAAATGCTTAGTTAAATCGGGTGGCTCTAATTCCGATATAATTGCAAATTTAAAAGTATTTGAGAGGACTCCTGCATATATGTATAAATCTGAAAGGTCAGGTAATAATGTGTATTTTGTGATTTGGTATCTTAGATTAAGAGATTCAAAGTATACAAATAATGTTTTTGATGGAGTCTTAAAAGTAGAAAAATTAGTAATTAGCGAACGAGAACAAGAAAAAGGATTAGATTCTGAATTAATTGATCATATTTCAGCAAACTTACTAAATGAACGCAATCCTGTGTGTTACGGAAATGATGCAAGGTGGGCTAATCACATATATCCCATCTACTTGACAGAATCGTTTGTAAAGAGTAAATATTTAAGTGATAATTTATTTATGCAACTATTTTAGGGGGTTGGCTGATGAGTTTAATAGGAAGAGTAATAGCAACTGAAAAGATACCAACAACAATGGATGATTTTTATTTTTGGACGGATAAGAGCCTAATATTAAATCCATTTGATGTTGTAAAAGTAGAACATGTTAATAAAAGTAACACATTTGCAGTAATAGAAGAAATATCACATATAACTGATTGTGCAAGTTTTCTTTCTAATTTTATTTCGAGTGATTTTGGAGATGTTAATGCCAACGAGGGAACATATAGAATAGGGATGAATTATGTTAAAGCTAAGGTTGTTGGCAATGATAAAAATATTTTCATACCTGTTCAAAGCAGTGCAAAGGTACATTTGGCCAATAAAGATGAGGTTTCTATTGCGTTGGGGCTTGATAAGATTAAAAATCCACTTATTTGTGGGTACCTTGAAATGTACGGTGGGACAAGTGATTTTGAAAAAATTACTTTACCTGTAAATGTTGATTCTAAATTTTTGATTGGACCGGAAGGTGCTCATTTGAACATTTCAGGTATTTCTGGCCTTGCTGCCAAAACTTCATATGCAATGTTTTTGCTTAAATCAATCCAGGATAAATGCTTGCTTGAGGAAGAAGAGGGAGAGGATAAAGAGACTGTTGCATTTGTAGTTTTTAATGTAAAAGGAAAGGATTTACTTGCACTAGATGAAGTGAATAATTTTGATGGGGATATTGAAGAGGAGAGAAAAACAAAGGAATTATATAATATGTTAGGTCTAGGTACAACACCGTTTAAAAATGTAACATATTTGTATCCTTATTCTAATGACAGAGTTTCAAATACATATGCGGAAAAGAATTTACTTGAAAAACAATTAGGCCTTAATAAAGCATATAAATATAAGTTTGAATATGAAAAAGATAAAGATAATTTGGATTTAATGTTTGCAAATATTGATGATGCCACGCAAACAATGGACTCAATTCTTAATTATATAATAAATAATCAGGGTGGATTCGGTGGCATAAAAAGTTGGCAATCTTTCTTGGAAAAGTTAGATGAACGTTGTCAGGCTGGTGGTTCCTTCAGTGATAAAGAGATACCTGTTACAAGTTGGAGGAAATTTAATAGAATGGTTAGAAAATCAATTAATAATAATAAATTATTTTCTGATATAAACTCGGATAAAAAAGAAGTTAGAATATCTGATAAACTTGCAGAGATAAAGAAAAATGATGTTTATGTTATTGATATTGCAAAATTAAATTCTGATATGCAAGCATTTGTATTTGGGAATACTGTAAGGGAGCTATATGAGTTACAATTAGGTGAAAAAGAAACTACTGATGGAGTGAAACCACCAGATAAGATAATTATATTTATTGATGAACTAAATAAGTTCGCTTCAAGTGAAGTCCCTAAAAGTTCACCAATACTAAAGCAGATTTTGGATATAGCTGAAAGAGGAAGATCTTTGGGAATAATATTGTTTGGTGCAGAACAATTTATGAGTGCAATTCATAGTAGGGTTACAGGGAATAGTTCGACTTATGCATATGGAAGAACGAATGCCATTGAATTAGCTAAGGGAGATTATAAATATATTCCGCACGTATATAAAAATATGATGACAAGATTAAAACAAGGGGAGTATATAATACAAAATCCTATATTTAGCTCTTTGCTTAATGTTAAGTTTCCAAAGCCTCTATACAAGCAGTTTAAATAGAAAGAAGGTTTTCTGGTGGATACTATTAAAATTGGAAAAAATGTTATTGAAAATTTGACTACAGGTATGTATGAAGATTCCAAAGTTATATATAGAGAGTATATACAGAATTCGGCTGATCAAATAGATAAAGCCGTACAAATGGGTCTATACCAAGATGAGGAACCGTATATTGATATATCTATTGATGTACTAAATAGAAACGTACAAATTACTGATAATGCCAATGGAATAAAGAAAGATGATATTGCAAAAAAACTTGGAAATATTGCGGATTCAGACAAGAAGAAAGGTATAGACAAAGGCTTTCGAGGAATAGGAAGATTAGGTGGCCTGGCATACTGTGACACACTTAGATTTATTACATCTTACAAAGGCGAAGATACAAAGAGTATAATGACGTGGGATGCAAAAGAATGTAATAGGCTTATAGATGATTACAGTATTAATTATAGCGCTCAAGAAATCTTAACAAAAGTAATAACGTATGCGGAAGAAAAATGCGATTCAGAAAAACATTTTTTTACTGTTGAGTTAGAAAATATACTAGCAGAGAATAACGAGTTGCTGGAAATTGATAAAATAAGTAAATATATTTCAAGTAATGCCCCAGTTCCATATAATAATAAGTTTATATATAGAAATAAAATCTATGAGTATTTAACTAATAATAACTTGAAAATAGATGAGTACAAGATTCATGTAGATGATGATGATGTGTTAAAAAATTATAGTACTATATTGTATGAATCTTCAAATAAAAATGTGGTAAAGCAGAAGAAAAAATATGACGAAATATATGACATTCAATTTAAAGAATTTAGAAATAGTAAAGATGAATTATTAGCTTGGATGTGGTTCGGAATAAGCGCGTTTGATAAGCAAATTCCAGAAACCACGAATGAAATGAGAGGTATTAGATTAAGAAAAGAAAATATACAAATAGGTAATAGTTATACATTAACAAAGCTTTTTAAAGAAAAGAGAGGCAATTTCTATTTTATTGGAGAGGTTAATGCAATACATAGAGATTTAATCCCTAATGCACGAAGAGATTACTTCAATAAAAATGAAACACTAAATGAGCTCGAAACAAATCTTAAGTATTATTTTGATGATACGCTCACAAAATTATATAATTATGCTAGCAATGCTAAGAGTGCTTGCAAAAAAAAGTTTGAATTTCTTGCAAAGCAGGCAGAATATAGCAAAAAAACAGAAAATGGCTTTATTGATGATAAAGAAAAAGAAAAAATGAAATCGCTGATTGAGGTTGCTAAAAAAGAGAATGAAAAAGGAAAGAATGATCTCGATAAGTTAGATATCAAATCTGACGATAATGATGTTTTGAAAAAAGTTTTAGATATTATTAAAAAAAAGTCTAATAGCACGATAAAAAATTCTGATTTCACTATAGAACAAAAAATAAGAAAAAGTAACGTTAAGAAACCATTGGGTGAACCAGATAAGAAACTATTGGGTGAACCAGATAAGAAACCATTGGGTCAACCAGATAAGAAACCATTGGGTCAACAAAATAATAAACAACAGAATAAGTCAATATATTTAGCAGATGGTTTGAATAGGTTAAGTGGGAAACAGCAAAAACTGGTATCTAAAATATATGGCATTATAAATGAAATGTTACCACCAGATTTAAGTAATAATTTAATAAATAAAATACAGAATGAGTTGAATAAAAAATGAGAAGAAAAATATTATTAATAGAACCAAATTATAAAAATAAATATCCACCTATGGGTCTTATGAAAATTTCTACATACCATAAAATGTTAGGTGATGAGGTAACATTTTATAAAGGAGATTTCAAAAACTTTATTACAGAAGAAATATATTCAGGATTGTTGATTAAATTAATTAATAATGATAGTAATGTGGATTGGACTGAGTATAAGGAAATAATATTAACGTATATAAAAAAAGGATTCAAAAAAGATTTAAATATATTAATAAAGTTAAGCTCAGATCCAATTATACTTGAAAATTTAAAGTTTTACAGAGAGTATTATAAAAAAAAGAAATATTTTGATGACCCGAATTGGGATAGAGTTTGCATAACTACGTTGTTTACATTTCATTGGAAACAAACAATAGAAACGATAAACTTATTTAAAAAATTGTGCAAGAGTGCAAAAGATGTGTGGGTAGGAGGCATAGCTGCATCGGTTGTACCAGAAGAAATTGAAAAAGAGACAGGGATATATCCTCATGTTGGATTACTGGATAAGTCAGGGGAAATGGACGATAATAAGATTGTAATTGATCACTTAGCTCTTGATTATTCTATTCTTAAAGAAATAGATTATGAGTATCCTGAAAACGATGGGTATTATGCATATATGACAAGGGGTTGTGTAAACAAATGTCATTTTTGTGTTGTTCCCAAAATTGAACCTGGTTTTAATTCTTATATAAGCATAAAAGAGCAGATAGAATATGTTAAAAATAGATTTGGAGAAAAAAGAAATCTACTATTACTTGATAACAATGTGCTTGCTTCAGAGAAATTTAATGATATTATTGATGAAATAAAAGCTTGTGGGTTTGATGGACAAACTAAATATGTAGCTCCAAATGAGTACGAATTGGATATAAAAGGTTTGAAATCGAATTACAACGATAAAGGATACACTAGAAGTATAATTAAGCAATATAAATATTTAATAAATAAGACAAATGAAATTGAACAGGAAAAAATGTATAGTAAATTAAGTGAAAATAAGCTTCTAAGCATTAATACTGCAAAAAAAGAGAAGATGCTGGAACTACATGATTATTTTAAGCCGTTTTTTAAAAAGTTATATGAAAATAGACCTAAAATAAGACATGTTGATTTCAATCAAGGGATAGATGCAAGATTATTAACAGAAGAGAAAATGAGAAAATTAGCAGAAATTCCAATAAGCCCACTTAGAATAGCTTTCGATTCTTGGAAGTATAAGGATATATATGAAAAATCAATAAGAATAGCTGCTAACACTAGCATTCGAAATATGTCAAATTATTTATTATATAATGATGATGACAAACCTGTAGACTTATTTTATAGATTAAGAATGAATATATCGTTGTGCGAGGAACTTAACATAAATATATATTCTTTTCCTATGAAGTACCATCCAATTCGAGACCCAAAATACTTTAGGGATAGAAGTTATATTGGTAAATATTGGAACAGGAAATATATTAGATCAATTCAGGCAATTTTAAATGCTACCAAGGGTAAGGTCGGTAAGGGAAAGTCATTTTTTGAAGAAGCATTTGGACATAATGAAGAAGAATTTGAGAAATTATTAAATATGCCAGAGGCACTAATTATTTATAGACTTTTCTATAAAAACAACGGGATTACAGCTAAATGGTGGGATGATTTTAATAATTTAAGCTCTGAAAAACTTCATATACTTAAAGAAATTATTTATAAAAATGAATTTAATAATATTGAAAAATTAACAGATGATAAAGAAATATTAAACGTTTTAGAATATTATAAAATAAGACGAGAAGATGCGGAAAAAGAAATGGAATTAACCAAATAGTTACCTATAGTATGTTAGCAACAGAGATTTTACGACTCACCATCAAATCGAGGTAAGGTACCTTTAGAAAACTGAAGTTGTTCATTGCGTTATAAATTTATGTAATGGGATCGCATTGGCTACCTGAAGGAAAAAAATAGAGAATGGTGTTGAAAATTCAAAGTTCACGTCTGCAAGGGTGCTTAAATTAAAGAGGTCATAAGTGATAGTTTTGGAGCATGCGTATGAATTTTAATATATTTATTTTTAACAGTAAGAGAAAAAAGGTCATCACTGGTAGGCAGGTTACTTGCTAGCGATGACCTTTTTGACGGATTTCTCTGCAAAACAAATCAGGAAATATAGTTCTTTTGTAGAAATAAGTGTAAGAAAGGGTAAATAGTTATTATTTTCAAAATTAGCAAACATAAATTGTCCACTGCGTTACCAATTTATGTAACGGAGTCCGACCCCATAGCCATGGCCATAAACCTTATAATTCAATAATATACCAATAGGGTTGCAGATATATATTAATGAGAATTGGGATTATTTATTAATAATAATTCTAAAATCAACTTCGGAAATTTCAATGCTTTGCAAGATTAAAGTAGCTGTGTTTTTACCTTTTTTCTTAGAGTTTATACCATATGGATTAATAGAGAATAATATACGGTAAACTATTTTATATAAGGTCATTTTCCCCTTGAAAACATTCATATATATTTCCTTAAAAGATCGCTTCACAACACTTAAGTCCCGGAGTTTGTCAACATAATACTAACGTTTTTCTATTTTTATCTATCATTATTTTTTCCCAGTTCTTTATTCCTCTTAAACCTTTAAACTTTCTTACATGGTGCACTTCAATATTTTTTGAAAACTTAAAACACCATTCACATCTATTTGAAAGCAACCGAGATATTAAACTTTTAGGTATAGGGTATCTCCCATGTATAGGGAATTTATTTTTATCTTTATCTTTAGCAGCGAAATCTTTTCTTCTAAATCCACCATTATAGAAAGTGATAACCTTAGAACCGTTTTTGATGAGTACATAATTACAAACCTTCCATTGAGATTGTATTTTCTTCTAATTTTGTGGACAGTGGATTCATATTTTGCAGCAAAAACCTTATACATGCTGCACTCCATATGGTGTTAGTATAATATTGTAGATACGGAAAGTCGAACGCATTAAAATATAAATAGGATAAGGTCCATGGGACGAGAGAATTATATAAAAGATGTATACTTTAACGACATTTCAGAAGGAAAGTCTCCCAATTCTATAAGTGGGAGTCACATACCCTAACAAATAGAAAACTTCAGTGTGGGTATAAATCTCCTTCTGAAGTCGTCAATGCATTTGTGTTAGTATAATATTGTAGACACGGAAAGCCGAACACATTAAAATATAAATAAGATAAGGATGTGTTTATAATGGCAAGAGGTCAAAAACAATATACAGATGAATTTAAAAACACAATAGTAGAGCTATATAACTCTGGAAAAAGCTTAGCAGAGTTAAGCAGTGAATATGCCCTTTCAAAATCAACGGTAACAGGTTGGATAAATAAAAATAAGCCAATAGTTGTGGATAAAAATATAACTTTAACAGCAGAAGGATACAAAAACTTATTAAAGAAAAATGCTAAGCTTGAAGAAGAAGTTGAAATATTAAAAAAAGCAATGGGTATATTCGCAAGGAAATAACTACTGTATTTGAATTCATTGCTAACAACAAAAAATATCATGATATCAAACTAATATGTGAGGTTTTAGGTGTTGCACGAAGCTCTTATTACAATCATTTACACAAGAAACCAAGCAAGCGAGAAATTGAAAACAAGAATATAGAAAAAGAAATTATAAATATCCACAGCACAAGCAAAAACCGATATGGGGCTCCTAAAATAAATAAATCACTAAATGCACTGGGGATAACTATTAGTTTAAAAAGAAAACAAAGATTGATGAAAAAATTGGGGATAAGATCTTTAATAGTAAAAAAATATAGACCAACTTCATCTAAAAATAAAATAATAGAGCAGGAAAACATTTTAAAAAGAGATTTTACAGCTACTACAGTTAATGAAAAGTGGGTAACTGATATCACTTACATCCACACTATTAAAGATGGATGGTGCTATTTAGCATCAGTCATGGATCTTTACAGCAGAAAAATAATAGGTCACGCTATGTCTAAATTCATTGATACTACATTAGCCCTACAGGCTGTTAAAAATGGTATACAGCTACAAAAACCAACTAAGCCTCTAATACTTCATAGCGATTCGGGATGCCAATATACAAGCTCCGCTTTTAAAGGATATATATAGAGCACTAAAATTATTAAACACTCATTTAGTGCCAAAGGTTGCCCATATGATAATGCTTGCATTGAATCATTTCATGCCTCATTGAAAAAAGAAGAAGTTTACCATGTTAAATATTTTGATTATGACGCTGCAAGATTAGGAATATTTGAATATATAGAAGCTTGGTACAATATAAAAAGGATACATAGTAGTATTGGATATATTACTCCTCAACAGTGTGAAGATTTGGCTAAAAAGGCTTCATAAAAAGTTCGACTTTTTATGTCTAAGATATTGACATAGATCCACATCTTCTGTGAAGATGTTGCAGCACCGCAGGTGATGATTTAAGGATAGAACAGTTCTTGTGCGATCCTTAAGAAATAAAGAGCAACTTGAAATAAATTTAAAAGGATAAGTTTTATAATCGTTACGCACTGCATAGCGAATTGAGTTGGACGCAATATAGACTTTCAGATTTTGATGTTCATTTCACATAAAAATAAATTTGGGTATCTATTAAATAGAAAATTAACTATAATAATAGTATATAAACTAATAGTCGAGAGTGATTGAGATGTTAAAAGATAGAGAGTTAAATAAAGTTAGGTATATGGTAGTTTGCGTCAATGAATTTGCAGATAGGTTAAATATAAATGGAAAAGAAGCTTTTAATTATCTTAATAAGCATAAAGCCATTAATTTTTTACTAAATAATTATGAAATAGAGCATACTTTAAGTATTGATGAGGCTGTAGATGATATGGTCATAGTATCTAAGAATAATGGGGGTACTATACAATGATTTTATATCACGGCTCTAATTATAATTGTAATATTGATCTAAAGAAATGCAGACAGTATAAAGACTTTGGGAAAGGATTCTACTGCACAACAGTAAAGAGTCAAGCAGAATTGATGGCGAAAAGAGTTGCAACTATATATGGAGGAACTGCAGCAATTACTGAGTTCTGTCTATCGCATAACATTTACGAAGATGAAAATTTAGCTGTAAAGAAATTTGCAATACCATCAAAAGAATGGGCATTATTTGTATTAAATAATAGAAACAGAAGTTTCGTAGAATTTCATAATAAAGAGTGTAACCATGATTTCAAATATGATGTAGGAGAGATTATTAAGGATTTGATAGCCTAAGGGGTCTGGACAGCAGCCTAAAAAAGGGGACAAAGCGACAGCCAGCGAGGAAACTGCTGAAACATAGAGTTTGGTAGTTTTTTCGTCGTTAAAACATAATCCAATGACAGTTATAGAATATCAATCATAGTGTTTAAGTAAATAGTTAAGTAGCATATATTGAAAAACGTAACAAGGAATTTCCTTAATTATGATGCAATTATAAAAACTATTTCAAACTTATGTGGCTCTGGTCATAAATCTGGCTGGACGTTAACTTAGAAATTAAGAAGGGTGGTGCATGCGACATGATCAAAGTAAAGCAAAACACATTTCTCGAGTGTGTTATTGTAGTGACGACCACAGGTGGGGTAGGGTTTTTAATTCTATTCCCTTTTATGAGGATGAGTTCCTTAACATATGGTATTTCACTAAACTTCTTACTGATGATTTGGATGTCTATAGTGGAAACATTATTGAGGCCGGAACTCAAATCATCTTATTTTAATTGTCACCGTATTGAGGATGAAGGTAAAATATACAAGTATCTTGGAGTTCGTCTTTTTAGAAAATTACTAGTATTAAGTAATTGGGAGAGAAGTAGAAAAAAGGAAACTCCTATCAGAAAATCTTTAGTTTTATTAGAATATTATGAATACAGAACCCGGACTTCTGAATTTGGACACGTAATTATAGCTATTATAATTGCAATCATTACCGTATATGTTTGTATGGCATATTCATTTAAGCAAACAATATGGTTAATATTTTTTAATGTATTTCTTAACATATACCCTATTATTGTCCAGCGGTATAATCGTCCACGGGTACGGCGAGTGATTAATAAACATAAGTTAAAACATCCTAATTTTGCTAAAGAAATTGATAATATAGTGAAGTTTTATTACTAGGTATTTTTTGTATCATATAAGCAAGAACAAACTGTTCCCAGTTTCTTCTATGGGGTCTGGACAGTCACCTAAAAGAAAGTAATAAAGCAGAGACATGGCTAGAGGGACCTGTTAGATTAAGATTTAAATGAGAATAAGTTGAGTAGAAATGTTTATTGTGAAACACGTTTTCTTTACATTTATTAGGTTGTCGGTGCGATCCCATTGTAAAATATGGAAGCGTATGCGAACAGATTTTACTTGCTAATTTCTTCTGTTTTTTTATTGTAGTATATTAAATACGGACCGATAAAAATATTTCGTGTTGTTATTTAGCATAAAATATTTTATTTATGGTATAATTAAAGTATTAACCATATAAAAAATTGGAGGTCACTATGATAATAAGTATAAGAGTTAATAACAGTTTTGTTTTTTCAGAAGGAACAGAACTTTCACTAAAGGCTGACATGAGACAAAAAAAGTTTATGTATAACGTACATTCAGAAAAAAATTTTAATGTATTAAAATCATTAGGTATTTATGGACCTAATAATGTTGGGAAAACGTGTTTGTTAAAATGCATACGTAATATTAAAGATGTTTTAATAAATAAAAAAATAAATGTTCGTTCTAATATTTTTAATAAAAGTGAAATATCTGAGTTAGGAGTAACTTTTTTAGAAAATTCTAGAAAATATTCATTTGATTTTAAGTATGATACAAAAAACAAAGAATTTATTTATGAAAAATTCTCTGAATTAATTACAGATCAACATGGGAATGAAAGAGAAGAAATTAAATTGCTAAAAGATACAGAGAAGAAAGAGTATTTTTTTGAAAATAAATCAATTGAAGACCTAATGAAATTGACTTCTAAAAATAACATACTTATACACTTGATTGATGCAACAGAATTTGAGAGCTTTGAAAGTATTAAAAATACTTTAATTACATTTGCTAATCGAATTGAAGTGGTGGATATGAACAATATTCCTATGGAGAAAACAATAACTTTATTAAAGAGCAGAAATAAAACTCAAGAGAAAATCGTAAATTTCATAAAAAATGCGGATCTTGATATGGAAAATTTCCAGTATTTGGGTGAAACTGAATTAAATTTAAAACTTTCGCAAAATGCTGGTGAAAAAGCGGAAGAGAAAGCTCTTGATATTCCAGAACAAATAATGGATCAAATTCGATTAACATCGGTATATAAAGGTATACCTGTACCAAGCATGATATTTGATTCAACAGGTACAAAAAAGATTGCAGCACTCGCTAGTTACATTATAGAAGCATTAGAAAAGGGGAAAATATTAGTTGTAGATGAGATAGATAGTAGCATTCATTTTAAACTTACACGTGCAATAGTTTCGATGTTTAACAATGAATTAAATACAAAAGCACAACTCATTTTCTCAGTTCATGATATAAATTTAATGGATTGTAAAAAACTTTTTAGAAAAGAGCAAATATGGTTTATCGACAAAGATGATGAAGGTGTTTACCTATACTCATTAGCTGATTTTACAGCCAATGATGACGGTGTTCGTGATACAACAAATATTATAGAAAAATACAAAAAGGGACTTCTAGGTGCTTTACCAGATCCAGAACTTATTAATACATTGTTGGAGGTAGAACATGAATAAAAGGATACCTCAAATATCATATGAAAAGAAAGTATGTATTATCTGCGAGGGTTATGAAGAATATGATTATATCGAAAAAATCATTTCTTTAAATGTATGGCACAAGGCTTACAAATTCTATACTGTTAACGCTGAAGCAAATGGCAATATACCAGCAAGATATCAAGAAAGGTATATGAGCGATTCTTATGATATAGTGCTTGTTTTTTGTGATACAGATAAAAAACCTTATGAAGATTACCAGACTATTAAAAGTAAAATTGATTTTTTTCATGGTGTTGATGGCATATCTGATCAAGTAGTTATATATGCAAATCCATGTACAATGCAAGTGATTTTGCTACACTTTCGCGATGTAAGATTAACTTCCCATAAAAAAGAAGTTAATAAACAATATATAAAAGACTTAACTGGGATCGGTAGTTATAGAGCTAAAGAAGCACAACGCAAACGACTATTTGATAAAATAAATATAGAAAACTACAATTTGATGAAACGGCATGCATCTACTTTATTTACTGATGATAATATGATGTGGAGTAGTAATTGGGGGAGTTTCTTAAATTACTTCTCGAGTGAAGATGTTAATTGGATTGAGAACATTAATAGAGCAATGTAAGATATTAAAACGGTGATGATAGTAAGGAGAGTAACTTACAGTTATCTCCTAGGGGACATGTAAGAATAGTTTTCATTAAATTCATATCCAATGTTTCATTTTCAAGACTTGATACTTCCCTTTTTAGGCTCCAGACACAGGGCCATCAACCTAAGAATTGAAATATATTCAAAACAATGATGGTTATCAGTATTTTAAAAATGGAAAGAGTAATATAGGTCTACGATTAAAGCTATGTCCTTTCTTTATACAGAAGCAAAAAAGGTTCCAAGTCTTGTTTTACAAGGATTTAAAGAGTTTGAAATAATAAATATGGCTATTAAAGATAATATTTTTCAAATGAAATCTGAATCACGAAAAAAAGAGGTTGCGTCAACAATATTGAAAAGATTAAAGAATTTAGATTAATTTTTACTTAGTAAATTAGCAAATGGAGATTTAGAGACTAGTAAACAAATTGTAGTCTATGCAATTATGAAAACTGACAGACTGTTTTTGAGTTTAGCAAACAGAAATTGTCCACTGTGTTACTAATTTTTGTTAGCAAAACAAATTCCAGAAGAATATGATATTGTAATTGGACCCGTTGCTGACGATAATGTATATTTGACTGTAAAACTTTTTGAAACTGGTGTTTTGGATAAAGAAGAAGCTTTAAAACGCTTAAAAGTTGAGAAGCTTTTTGATCAGATACTATTCCATACGGAGAAATCATTGGAGTTTTGCATATTTGACCATTGTGAAAATTTGGAAGGAGAAAGTAATGGAGAAAAGTAAATTTGATGCTGTGATTCCCATCATATCTTCTGCGCTTGTGGAGAAAATTGTGACTGAATTAAAGTTATCGAGTAGGGAGGCTGTTACAAATCTTTATTCTTCTCATCTTTATGAAATGCTGGAGTGAGAGGAAACAAAAGTTTGGCAGTACAACACGGAAAAATTATTTGAACTTTTTTGGAAGAAAACAATAGCGGAAATATAACTTTTCCGCAGGTGTGAGGTGAGAAGTCATGGATAGAACAATTGATTTCACAGTATTTTGCCTTGAGAGCTATAAGCAGGCACATTGTATCACGGGTAAAGCTGCCCTGGCCGTTTTTAATAATTACAATGTGTTCGGATATATCAAATATTTTTATGATGTGCTTCATGCCACAGGGCAAGAATATATTGTGGAAGATATTGATATATATATTAAATCAAGACGAAACTGATGTTCTTCCAATTAAATTTTTTAGCATCTTGTCTTCTATTAATAAAGAAATATATTGATCAAATAACTCTTAAAAAGACACCTGAGGAAATTATGAAACTACACTTTTAAGGTTATGCTCAGAATATTGTGGATAAAGGTTATCATCGATTGAAGACATCAGATAATGTAAATAAATTTAGACCTAGAATTATAGAAAGATTAGAAGCTATAAAAAGCGATAAATGCCTCAAGTTTAGAACTTAATGAGGTTAAAGATTATATAAGGGGTATGGATATAGCCTAGTTTGGACAGCAAACTAATAATAGCCCTTATAATATTATTAAATTTAAGAAAAAGAAATGGAGAAGATGAGATTTGAAAGGTAGATGTTATTATTGCAATGAGAAATTATCAGAAAGAACTGTTAAAAGGCATGTTAAAGGTTGTAAAGTTAGAAAAGAAAAGATAGAAGAGGCTATGGCGAGTTCTAAAAAAACTAAGAGGCAATATATTTTGTCTATAGTTCCGCAGTGTGGATCAAAAGAGTATTGTTTATATATAACTATAGATATAGATTTAACTTTAAAGAATTTGGATAGTTTTTTAAGAAATATTTGGTTAGAATGTTGTGGACACTTAAGTAGTTTCAATATAAATGACGTAAACTATGATTCTTCAGTGAATGAAGAAGTTGAACTTTTTTCTGATGACGAAACAATGGATTTCAAATTAAGACAGATAATTTCTGTAGGTGATAAATTTAGATATGACTATGATTTTGGTTTTACTACTACATTAAAAATTGAGGTTATAGAGGAATATTCAACAGGGGAAAATCATAGTCAAATAGAAATATTAGCTAGAAATGAGGAAATACGAAATTTTTGTGCAAATTGTAATAAAAAGGCAAAATATTTTGATTATGAAGAAGAAAAGTTTTTTTGTGAAGAGTGTTTAGAAGAAGACTCAGATATGGTAGGAGAACTGGAATATACAAATTCTCCTAGAGATGGAGTTTGTGGATATGTAGGAGACAGAGATACAGAAAAAGAGTACTTGCCAGGGAATAATTTTAAGTTTAAGAAAACTAAAACAAAGAGGCAAAAGGATGTAGGTCCATATATAGAGGCTGATAAATTTGATATAAATGATTATGAAGGAAATTCTGAACCTATTTTACATAGTGCAATGAATAGTATGGATTTAGAAATTGAAAATAGAGCAAAAGAAATGTTTAATAAAGCAACAAGAGGAAAATTTACATATGATTTAGGAGAATTATTAAAATGTAATACAAAAATTGGACTATTAAAAATAGCATCGATTCTAAATGTTAAAAAGGTATCTCAGTTTAATAAAGGACAATTAGTAGAAAGACTTTTAGAGGTATATAAAGAGAAAATAACTGAAGCACTATATTTAATTGATAGTGAAAGATATGAATTTTTAAAAAGCATAGCTGAAAACCAGGGGTATATATCCTTTGAAGATTATAATTTTACATCAAATCCAGAATATTTTTTAGAATATGGATTTGTATTTGTAGCTATGAGGGACGAGCATATATATTTAATCATGCCAAATGAAACAATAAATGCTATAAAATCTTTAGATAATGATGAGTATAGAAAAATATTAACTAAAAATACAGAACTAGTAAAGTTGTGTTGGGGAATGACCTATAACTATGGCGTGGTATTTATGAAAGATTTTATAAAAATGCTAAATAATTATGTTGACTATTATTTAGATGAAACTGATATTTGCGAAATAATTGTAAGTGGTGCAGATTATTATGGTGAGTATACAGTGCAAGATAATATAGCTAGTAACTCAATGATTGAGCCAGAAGATATTAGCTATATTATTAATATAAGAGAGAATATTTCAAGTAATATGGATTTCTGTATTATAAAAAAGGATGAGCTGATAGAAGCTACAAATGTAGAATATTTAATTGGAAATAAAATAAGCATGAGGTTAAAAAAGTATTTAAAGAATAATTGGAAATTAGAAGATGCAGAGATTGAAATAGTTATAATTAATTTATATGGTGATATTCAAGGTAATGAAAAAGAAAAGGTAATAGAGGATATCATAGATGAATTGGAAGTAGCAAGTGGAAATGATCTTGGAAAATTATTAGTAGAAATAAATAGTTTTATAAATAACACTAGACTTTGGAGATTAAAAGGACATACCTTAAACGAATTAAATTCAGATAATAATAATAATTCTACTCCTAAGATAGGAAGAAATGATCCTTGTATATGTGGAAGTGGTAAAAAATATAAAAAATGTTGTGGATCTAAGGTTATTCAGTTATTTTAGCAAGCTTAGCCAAGCCTTCGCAATGCTACCTGCTATCAAAATATGAAGAAAAAACTAGCAGGATAAATAAATGCTAGTTTTTTTGTTTAGACTAAGAATACATATCGAAATATGTGGGAAATAAGGCATTATAATGGCAGCCCTAATGCTTAGACCTACTGATATGGCTTTTTTAGATATAATAACCCATGCTGAAATATTAACGACTTCAGAAGGACAGTTAGACTCACACTTAAATAGAAGGTGGAGTCTTTCCTTTTTCATAATTTCTAATTGCATGAAAAAGAAGAAACTGTTTCCAGTTTCTTCTTTAGAAATATTATTTGATTAGAGATTAGCTTCTAATTAAGTTTTGTTTTGTTCGAAAACATAGAACCAATAGCCATTATAATTGCAAAGATAATTAGATATGCAACAACTGCCATTTTATGAGAAAAACAAGCAGCAATTATCATGAATAAGCATCCTGCTAATGAAATAATAGGCATTACGAATCTTTTAAATGAGCTTAGATCCTTTTCTTTTTTCATTATCATAATAAAAATAGGAATATATAATGCATAAATAGTAACTATAGGTAATTCTGATGAATCAAAACAAAAGAATCCGAACCAAGGGTTTGTTAAGTTAGCGCCATAGAAGTATAATAACCATATAGCACAAAGAAGTAGTCCCAGTATAGATGAATTTGTTGGCATATTAGTCTCACTATCTATTTGTTTAAATATTTTTGGTTTTGGTCCAAAGCCCCTTGCTGCTAATGAATAAATACCACGAGTACATCCGAGCATTAATCCATTCAAAGTTCCGAGGCAAGAAATAATAACAAATACAAATATTAGAGAACCAAATGTAGAGGAGAATGTTTTTTGAAATGCCAATTTAGCTCCAGCTTCTCCGCCTTTCATCATAACTTCGTTTGTTACAGCTCCAGCTAGTCCTATGTAGTAAAGAATATAAACAGCCATAATTAGAAAAGTTCCTCCAATAAGAGCAAGTGGAAGATTTCTCTTTGCATCTTTTAATTCAGCATTGATACTTGTAGCAATAATCCAACCCTCATATGCAAAAGCTGTAGCAACAACTGCTGTAAATAATGCATTCGTAGTATTTACTTCTTTTACTACTGTTGTAAAATTAAACATAGTCATACCATTATTGATACCTACGATTGTCCCAATTATACCCATTAAAATCAGCGGGATTAGTTTTATAATAGTTGTACTAACTTGAAATTTACCAGCTAAAACTGGTGATAATGCATTTAAAGCATAGCTACCTATCAAATATAGACATGCGATAGTCATACACTCTCCACCTGTAATTGGAAATCCCAATAATACGCAGGTATATCTAGCTGAAACCCATGATAAAACCGATGTCAATGTTGGATAGTAAATTAGTGCCATAAACCAGCCAACATAATATCCATATTTCTCACCCATAGCAGCTTCTGCATAATCAACTATACCATTTACTTTCTCGTATTTAGTTGCCATTACAGCAAAAGTATAGGCGCAAGAAATCATAATAATACCGCCAATAATCCAAGCCAAAATACCTAGTGGAAGACTTCCTCCAGTTGCAGTTAATACTTTTTCTGCCTTAAAAAAAACACCACTGCCGATTACGATGCCAACAACCATTGCTATTGCAGTCATTAGCCCGTACTTTTTTTCTAATTTTGGCTTCATAATTAACCATTCCTTTCGTAATTTATAATTTTCAGATAATTGATTATATCATTATATTTTACTTTTTTATAGGGATAAAACCAATATTATTGTTGCCAATATTTACATCTTTGTATATCCTTCAAATTTGTATTTTGATAAATACTATCGCCTAAGGGGCCTGGACAGCAACCTGAAAAAAGGTAGCAAAGCGACAGCTCATATCATTAGATATTGGTTTACTTTATTAAGAGTGTATTGATATTCTGAAAGTAACACAATATCAATTGAGTTACTTTCATATTGAGGCTATTACCCATTTTTAAAGAATTGTAAATATACATAATTCATGGTAATTATGGTATGATTAAATATATATTTTATGACAAAGTTGTAAAAAGATACGACGTATGAATCTTTTATATTCTGTGAATTAAATCTATTATTTTTAGGAGGCAAACTATGAAAGAAGAAGAAAAAATATTTGCGGGCAGGCTGTTTGATGCCCGTACGAAAGAACTTCGAGATATTAAGCATAAGGCACATATTCTCTGTCAGAAATTCAATTTGCTTGAAGAGTATGATGAAAGTCGTCTGCCAATTATTAAAGAATTTATCGGAAAAATAGGAGAAAAATATTATTTCCAAGGCCCTATACAATTTAATTATGGGTGTCATACGTTCATCGGTGAGAATTTCTTTGCGAACTTTAATACCACGATTTTAGATGATGGTAAAATTTATATTGGTAATAATGTTATGTTCGGACCTAACGTTTCCCTCATGGCATCATCACATCCACTCATTTCGGAAGAGAGAAGTGCCATGAAATATATGGATGGCCATGTGTCTATGTCCGAATACGCAAAGGAAATCTACATTGGAAACAATGTTTGGATTGCTTGCAACGTGGTGGTTTGTGGCGGTGTTCATATTGGAAATAACGCAGTCATCGGCGCTGGCAGCGTTGTTACAAAAGATATCCCAGATAATTATATTGCATACGGTAATCCGTGCAAGCCAATAAGATTAATTACAGAAAAAGATTCAAAGTTAAGCTTACTGTAATTTTTTAATATCCAGTATACGGTAATAATATTATAATTAATTAATAAATTTGTTATGTAATAATAAGATAATATCGGGAGGGTGTAACCAATGAAAAAAATTGAAAAAATATCTATGCCACTGGGGATGGTTGGTGTAATTGGATATATGCTACATACTATTATTGGAAACTTGCTATGGAAACAATATAATGCCATTACAACAGATATTAGTTCTCTAACAGCAGTTGGTGCTCCAAATGCTGTAATCCTTAAATTTTTTACAAGTGTATATGGTATTTGCACAATTTTATTTGTGGCAGGACTTATCATTAAATCTTTTAGAAAATATCACTTGGTAACACGAGTAGGATATGTTGTGATGATGATTATGCAGATTGTTTCCATGGTTGGCTATAGCCTTTTTCCATTGACGGGTGATAAAACGGTTATGAATTTTCAAAATAGGATGCACATCGTAGTAACAGTTGTGGTAATGTTCACTACAATTTCATCCTGTTTTATACTTGCAGTTGGATACTTAAAGCAAGAAAAAATAAAAAAACTCGGAAGGTTTGTTTTAATAATGTCCATTGTTATAACACTAACAGGAGCAACCAATCCCATAGGAATGGGTATGAGACTTAATATTTTAGGATTAACAGAACGATTGGTTATTTATTCCTTGCAATTTATGATGTTTACACTATCCTATTATTATACTTTCAATAAAGATGAGAAAAGTTATTTGGATACCTCAGCTTTAAAAGTGGGGGTATTTTATAAGTTTATGGTGAAGGAGAAATTGTGATTATGCGTAAGTTCAAATCACCATTTATATTAATAATAGCATCAATGTTAATAGTACTAGTATTACTTTTTTTACTCCATATGAAACAATCTAGAGAGAAAGCAACTTCTAATAAAGACTTTAACATAGGAGTAATTGAAACAACTGAACAAGATAATAAAAGCGACTTAACTTTTTACAATAAAGATTTAAAAAAAACTGGAACACAAAAAATTAAATTAGGGTCCATGGGTTCGTCATTTGACCTTCCAAGAATGTATGGTAAGAATATGTATGTTGTTCCAAAAGGAATAGGTAATCAGAAAGAGTTAACTGTAATTATGGAATATAATACTGAAACTAGTAAATATAAAACATATGATATGAAGCAGCACGGTATAAATAGTTTTGCTGTTAATGATAAAGCAATCTACAGCGCAAACACTTTAAGTAATGAATCCATAATAAGTTGGTATGATAAGCGTTCGGGAAATGTAAAAACAATATCGAAGGAAGGGATTTATATTGACCGTATTGACTTGTATAATGGTACTTTATATGCTTTTGCAATGGAGAAAGATAACGATGGAAATAAATCTCATTTGTATTTAATTGATACAAAAAGTTTTAAGATTACAGATATAATAGATATAAGTAAAAGTGGTGAAGGCCACAATTACTCAACTAAAATAGGTGATGATATTTATTTTACTAACCAATATGAAGTATCTGATACTGAGCGAGGATCCTATAATTTAAGTAAATTTAATATTAAAAATAAAACTGTTTCAAACATAAAGCTTAAAGAAAGGTATCCATTTCAAATATTAAATTATAAAAATAAATTAATAATATCTCATTATGATTTAGTTCAAATGCAAGGAAATAAAATTACTATATATGACCCCGGGACTAATGAACAAGATGTTGTAACTCTTGAAAACAATTTGGGACAAATAAGTATTAAAGATGATAAGCTTTATTCAAAGGATGGAGAATATTTATATGTTTACAGTATTAACAATAAAACTTTTAAATTAATAAACAATGTTGATATTTATACAAAGAGAAAAAATATCCTATTTTATTATGTATCCGGATTTTTTACTAAATAGAGGTAAATATAGATAAACCTTATTTTTTATGTATTGATGAAATTTTACCTGCGTTCTATTAATATGAGAAAAATTTGCTTATACAATGCATGAAACTATAGTGAAATATTTACCGTCACAAGTTACAATTGAGTTGAAAATGGTCTTAACATTTAGAAGAACTGTTAGTCAATAGTGTAGTAGCAAGGCGGTTAGAAGGCTGTAACTTCAGTTCTTCGTAAAATATAATTTGATGACATTTATAGAATACCCATTATAGTTTTTAAGTTTATAGTGTAAAAATTATTAAAGCATTCATATATTCACCTAAAAGCTTTTTATAGTTTATTATTTTTAAGTGTTTTTCAATATTTTAGTTTTAAATAATTTTATATGTGCTAAAATAATAAATATGGTGAAAACTAGTATCTAAAAAATGCATAAAATTCAAGAAATATATCTAGAAAGGTAATAATAAAATGATTGATGAAAAATTGGTTGTTAAATTAAAAGAAATTTTTGAAAAGTATAAAGAAATTGAAAAAGTAATATTATTTGGCTCGAGAGCGAGGGGCGATAATAAATATAATTCAGATATAGATATTTGTATAGTTGGGGCAGGAATGATGCACTTGACATTAGCTAATATAAATATGGATATAAGCGAAATAAATACGCCTTTAAGTTTTGATATATTATCATTTAATGAGTTAAATAAAGAAGAATTAATAAAGAATATATTAAAGGAAGGGGTTGTTATATACAATGGGAAAGAGATTAGGTGAAAAAGTAAGCGATTTTGTAAATGCCTTAGCTAGATTGGACGAAGCATTAAAAAAGGATATTACAGATGATATAATAATTGATGGAATTATTCAGAGATTTGAATTTACATTTGAGCAAAGTTGGAAAGTTATGAAGTCGTATTTAGAAGAACAGGGTATAATAGACGAGGCAATATCTCCACGGAGTACTATTAAGATAGCATATAAGCATAGGATAATTGTTGATGGGGAAATTTGGATCGAAATGATGTTAGATAGGAATAGAACATCACATATGTATGATGAAACAATAGCTAGAAATATAGTTGAGCGAATTAGAAAAAGTTATATTACTGAATTTAATAATTTAAAAGTTTTTTTGCAAACATATTAATGAGATATCGAGAAGCAAGAACGTCATTTAATTTTGTGAAATTGTTTTATATAGAAGATGACTTATCTTTATATTTAAGAAAAATAAACTTGAACCAGAGCAAACAAAACAAATGTTTGCTCTGGTTCTTTTTTTATTACATTAATATACTGATTTATGTTGATGCACAGAAGAAGAGCAAGGGTATATGCAAGAATTATTTGAGATAGTGTTTCATAGATTGACTAATCGAAGGAGCGCCATATATGTAGCCCAATGATAGACTTATTGAATTTAAATAGAGGCAGTAGAAATGATTTTGCATATCTCGATGGGAAAGTATTACTGATTCTATCCAAGGATGATGAGACATTTAGTGGGGGAATAAAGCAGGGATTGATTGAACTAATGCCAAATCCGAAAATATGTGATTATTTAAGTGGTGGACATCTTGCTTTGTTTTTAAAAATAGATTCATATATTAAGCAATAACCCCCCCCAACACATCTCCAAGTTATTCTAAGTTTTTAGCTTCTAAATATTAGTATGGTGTAATATATGGCATATTGAGACTTACTTATAAATAGTATTAAGATAGTCGTTATAATTTATTTTATATATTTAAATATGATTCGAGGGACCTCATAATATGTTTTGAGTGAAGGGAAGTATTAGAAATGAATAAAAGTAAGCAAGAAAAGTGGAATTTATTATCTGCAGTTATGTTCATTGTGTCATCAGTTATGATTTATCTAGGATATGATAAACTTACAAACTATTACTCTAGTGATGTGTCATCTTTAACTAAAAATTCTTATGTTGGAGGAGATGCATACAATTATATTATTAATGGAACTAGGGCAACTTCTTTTTTTGTCTTAGCAACAATGTTTGCTATCCTTGGAGTTAGCTTCATTATGATTGGATATTTGGATAAAATCAGCAATATAAAGCAAAGTGAGAGAATCATCAATCTTTTAGAGGGTTTAAACGAAAATAGTGGACCTAAAAACGATAATTTAAATAATACTCTACCACCACTTTAATAAATCCGGGGGGGACAATAATGGCTGGAAATAGATATACAAATATCAGGTATATAGATCTTAATTATTGGTTTAAAGATTGGCCAATAGAAATAATTAACGGTTCTTTACTTTATGATGTTACTTACGATAATGTTGTTCTTCAGTTGAAAATATGTAATATATCAAATGAAAATATTTCATCAGTATATATTTCAGTTGAATGTTTTGATGATGCTGGAGATAAAATGAATGAAAACAATAATATCATTATACATTCTTATCAAGACTTGGACGTAAAACCCAATAATACTTTTGGTGAAAATGTGGCTGTACCACTTATAAATAAAAATGTAAGAAAAGTTAACATACATGTTCAAAAAGTTGTTTATAAAAATGGAGATATTAAGAAAATAAATAAAGAATGTCAATTAAATAAAATAACCGAAAGAACTAGGATAAATGTTTTAGGGGACATGTTAATCGGCGAATTAAAAAGAATTAAATTAGAAGGGAATTCTTTCGGTATTGAGTTCATTCCAGAAACTTTAGAAGGGTTAGGTTGGTTATGTTGCTGCGGAAGATTAAATAATATCTCTAACTTAGCGTGTTGCAGATGTGGACGAGATAAAACATGGCAGTTTGATATTATCAATAAAGTGTATTTAGAAAAGTCCTATAATGATTATCAAATTTACCAAGAAAAAATAAGGTTAAAAGTGAAAAAGGAAAAACAAAGAGATGAGGAAGAAAGAGAAGAACAAATTAAAATTCAAAAAGATATAGCACAAAAGAAAAAATACAAAATGATTCAAACAGCTAAAGTTAGTTCTCTATTGACAATATTATTATTTTTTATTATTTTTGCATCTATTAGATATATAAAACCAATGGTAATAAAAAACCAACAATATGGAAATGCAATAAAGTTATTAAACGGTGGAAAGTATAACGAAGCATTACTAATATTTGAAAATTTACTACATTATAAAAATGCTGATGAAGAAATTAAGGAAACACATTATAGATATGGAACTGAGCTATTAAAAAGCAATGAATTTGACAAAGCATTGTCGCAGTTGCAGCAAATATTGAAATATAAAGATAGTAAAAAACTAATAGATAAGACACACTATCAATTTGGTAGAAAATTAATGAATGATAAAGATTACTTAATTAGTATAGAAAACTTCAATAAAATAACAAAAGGAAATGTTGAATTTTATTCTAATGCACAAGAAAATATAGAAGAATGTAAAAAACAATTTATAAAGTTAAATGTAACATTGGCAAATGAGGCTATAAGTAGCAAGGAATATGATAACGCTGAGAAATATATAAATGAACTTTTAAAATTGGATAGTAAGAGTGCTGATGCTAAAAAATTGAAGAGTACAATTAATAGCAATATTGCAGAAGATAATATAGCGTTAAAGGTATCCTTAGCAAATAAGTTGAATAATAACAGCAATGGGGAAGTAAAAGAATCTTATTTAGATCAAAAAGAGTTATCTATGAGTGGGGCGATAAATAGGAATCTAAATGTTCATATGAAACTTTTTTTTAACAGCAATGAGGTTTCAGGAACATATTATTATGATAAGTATAAAACGGACATTATACTTAAAGGCGTTTATGATATGGACAATAATGTTACCATGAATGAGTTGGATAATAATGAAAACATTACAGGCGTATTCAAAGGGAAGATTTTTTCAAACGGGGAGTACATTGGTAGTTGGTCGAATCTTGATGGAACAAAAGAAATGCCCTTTGCTATTAAGTTATGCAATTAAAAATCTTTTATGGATAGAAAATTTAATTAACGTGATTTATGCCCAGTACCAAATAATGAATGTAGTTAATAGTGTAAAAGTTATTAAAGCATTCATATATTCACCTAAAAGCTTTTTATAGTTTATTATTTTTAAGTGTTTTTCAATATTTTAGTTTTAAATAATTTTATATGTGCTAAAATAATAAATATAATTCAGATATAGATATTTGTATAGTTGGAGCAGGAATGATGCACTTGACATTAGCTAATATTAATATGGATATAAGCGAAATAAATACGCCTTTAAGTTTTGATATATTATCATTTAATGAGTTAAATAAAGAAGAATTAATAAAGAATATATTAAAGGAAGGGGTTGTTATATACAATGGGAAAGAGATTAGGTGAAAAAGTAAGCGATTTTGTAAAAGCCTTAGCTAGATTGGACGAAGCATTAAAAAAGGATATTACAGATGATATAATTATTGATGGAATTATTCAAAGATTTGAATTTACATTTGAGCAAAGTTGGAAAGTTATGAAGTCCTATTTAGAAGAACAGGGTATAATAGACGAGGAAATATCTCCACGGAGTACATTTAAGATAGCATATAAGCATAAGATAATTGTTGATGGGGAAATTTGGATCGAAATGATGTTGGATAGGAATAGAACATCACATATGTATGATGAAACAATAGGTAGAAATATAGTTGAGCGAATTAGAAAAAGTTATATAACTGAATTTAATAATTTAAAAGCTTTTTTGCAAACATATTAATGAGATGTCGCGAAGCAAGAACGTCATTTAAATTTGTGAAATTGTTTTATATAGAAGATAACTTATCTTTATATTTAAGAAAAATAAACTTGAACCAGAGCAAACAAAACAAATGTTTGGAAGGTTCTTTTTTTATTATCTTAATATACTGATTTATGGGAAAAGTGTAAATTTGAATATGTTTATATTAGAGATATTATAAAGATGGGTTTTGGTATAATATAATTTGTGAGGTGTAATAGATATGTTATCATGTATAAAAAGTATACATTTTAGAAGATTAAGAATGAGAGGAATAAAAAACAATTAAATATTAATATAAGGGTGGTAAACATGATATGTAATTTAAGATTGCAAAAGATTTTACACATATTATTATGTGTTGATAAGATAGTTACTGGAGAATATCTCTGTAATACATTAGGCGTCTCATCTAGAACTATAAGAAGTGATATAAAGGAATTAAACTATATATTAGAAGATAAAGGTGCAATTATTTTATCTGAAAAATCAAGAGGGTATAGAATTGAAATTCTTAAAGAGAAAACATTTAAGGAGTTCTTAAGTGAGAACAAAGAAAAGGATATATCTAATAATTTAACAGCTATAGAAAGGGCAGAATATATAATAACAAGGTTATTAATAAATGAGTTAAAAGGAATGGAAGGAATAACTCAAAATGAACTCGCAGATGAATTATATGTAAGTTTATCATCATTAAAGAATGATATTAAACTTGCAAAAAATACTCTAGTAAAATTTAGTACTGATATAGAGAAGATTGGTAATAAGGGAATTAAAATTACTGGAAGTGAAGAGAATATACGTTATTGCATCAATAGATATGTTTTAGCTAGTAATAAAGAAATAAAAAATAACCTGTATATCCAAATAAAGAAAATTTTAGGAGAAAAAAACACATATATAAATTATATAATTAAAAATAATATTTCTAAATTTAATTTTAGATTATCGGACATAGCATATAGAGATATACAATCTTATTTAATAATAATGATTACTAGAAACTATTATCATAAAAATATTTCTTATGATGCGGATATTAGAAAAAAGTTAAAAAGAGAATCAAAAATTAAGATAGCTAAAAGTATATGTAATGAAATAAAGGATGAATTTGGAATTGATTTAATCGAAGAGGAAATGTTATATCTGACTAAACATATAATGGCAAGTAGTCATATGGAAACAAGCAAAGAAACAGAAGAATATTATGTAGAGGAAGATGCAATACTACGAAAAATATTAGCATCAATAAATAATAGTTTTAATATCAATTTTACTAATGATAATATGCTTATCAATTTCTTAGGTCATCATCTTAAAGTATCAATAAATAGAGCGAGATATGGAATTAGGGTAGAAAATTCTATGCTGAGTGTAATAAAAAATAACTATCCTTTTGCATTAGAGCTTTCACTTCTCGCAAACAAGATTATTAAAGAGGAAACAGACCTTAATTTAACAGAAGATGATATTGGATTTATTGCTCTACATTTTGCAGCAGCCATTGAAAGAAAAAATAAAAACAGAGAATCTACTGCAAAGAAAGTCATAATAGTATGTACAACAGGTGTTGGGACGTCTCTGCTTCTTAAAGTAAAGTTAGAATCCCATTTTAAAAATAGGTTAAATATTGTAGATACTATTCCGCGATATGAATTAAATGATGACGTAATAGAAAAAGCAGATTTAATAATATCTACAGTTCCTTTAGATATTAGATTAGATAAGGTTATATATATTAAAAGCTTATTAGATAGTGAAGAAATAAAGCTAATTGAAGAAAAGATAGACAATAACATTAATAATACAAATGGTCTTGTAAGTAAACTTAAAGAAAATTTATTCTTTAAGAATGTTGTGGCTAGTAATAGAGACAATTTATTAGATTTTATGACAAAAGAATTAATTAAAAGAGATTATATAAATGAAAATGTAAGAGAAAGTATTTTTAAAAGAGAGGAAATAGCTAGTACAGAAATAGGCGAATTAGTTGCGGTGCCACATCATATGAGCGAGGACATAAATGAGTCTTTTATTGCTGTTGCCGTATTAAGGAAGGGAATTACTTGGAGTAAAGAACAAGTACAATTAGTTTTACTTATAGGTATGGCGGTTAAAGATAGGTATGAATGGAAAAATTGTTTAGAGCATTTATATAAAAATATTATAGACATTGAAGTTGTGAAAAATATTATTAAATGTAATGATTTTGAAGAATTAAATAAGATAATAAGCAAATTTTAAAGATAAAACTTCGGTGGGAGGATAAATCTCCTTCTGAAGTTTTATTTTTGCTGCATCTAAGATGATGATTTAAAAGAATTGTAATTAACTAAAAGTAGATATTTAATTTCCGCTATAACAGGAAAAAGTGTATCTATGAATATGTTTACATCCAATATATAATAAAGACAAGAAATGAATAAAGCATTTGAAGTTTCTTAATTAATAAAGTAAACGGAGGATGAAAGATATGAAATTATTAGCAGTTACATCATGTCCAGTTGGAATTGCACATACTTATATAGCCGCAGCAAAGTTAAGTAAGATGGCAAAGAAAATGGGAGTAGAAATTAAAGTTGAAACTCAAGGAGCAACAGGCGCGGAAAATGTAATAACAGAAGAAGATATAAGAGAAGCTGATGGAATAATAATTGCAGCTGATAAAGCAGTAAGTTTAGAAAGATTTGAAGGGCTTCCAATGATAGAGTGTCCAATAACTAGAGCTATTAAAGAACCAGATGTTCTAATACAAATGTTTTTAGATGGAAAAGTAGAAAAGAAGAAAGAAAAAAGGATGAAGAGTGTTGATGAAAGTAAGAAGGAATTAAAATCTAAGCAACCAACTTTTTATAAGCACTTAATGGGTGGCGTTTCATATATGATTCCAGTTGTAGTTGTTGCAGGACTATTAATAGCAATGGCACTTGCATTTGGTGGAAAACCTACTAATGCAGGACTTGTAATACCAGATGAATCATTTTGGAAAATTATAGAGAAGATAGGTGGAGCAGGATTCCTATTCATGGTACCAGTATTGTCTGGATTTATTGCGTATTCAATAGGTGATAGACCAGGTTTAGTACCAGGACTAATTGGTGGATATATTGCATCGAATGGATCTTTTTATGGGTCAGAAGCGAATGCTGGATTTTTAGGCGGTATAGTAACAGGATTTTTAGCTGGATATATAGTTAAGGGATTAAAATCAATTAAAGTTCCAGACATGATTAAGCCAATAATGCCGATAATAGTAATTCCAATTATATCAACATTGGTAATGGGATTAGTATTTATATTAGTTGTAGGTGGACCAATAACAATAACATTTGAAGCATTAAAAAGTTTTCTAGTAGGTTTGTCGGGCACAAGTTCAGTAATTTTAGCTACTATATTAGGTGCAATGGTCGCATTTGATATGGGTGGACCAGTAAATAAAACAGCATTCTTATTTGGTGTTTCAATGATAACAGCAGGCAATCCAGAAATAATGGGTCCTATTGCAGCAGCAATAGCAATTCCTCCAATAGGAATGGGTATTGCAACATTCTTAAAAAAGAAATACTACAGTAGTGAAGAATTAGATGCTGGTAAAGCAGCATTTGCAATGGGGCTTTGTGGAATAACAGAAGGAGCAATTCCATTTGCTTCACTTGATCCTTTAAGAGTTATACCATCATTAATGGTAGGTTCAATAGTTGGCGCTAACATAGCTATGTTAGGTGGGGTTGCTGATAGAGTACCACACGGTGGCCCAATAGTTGCTTTAATGGGTGGTATTGATGGAATATTAATGTTTTTAATAGCAATAATTGTAGGCTCAATTGTTACAGCATTAATGATTAATTATCTAAAAGGTATGAAAATAAGAAAAGAGCAAAAAGCTTAAAAAATAAGGAATACAAGGAGAAAAAACATGAGTAAATTATTTGATGTGAAATATATGGATTTAGATTTAAATACATGTGAAAAGTTTGAAACTATAAAACATTTAGCAAGCTTAATAGATGAAAGATTAATAGACGTAGATAAATATGTAGAAGATGTTAAAGCAAGAGAATCAATATCAACAACAGGAATAGGTGATGGAGTTGCTATTCCACATGCAAAGTCATCCTGGGTTAAAGTACCAACAGTTGTTGTGGGGAAAAGTTCAAGTGGAATAGAATGGGAAAGTCTTGATGATGAACCAGTTAACATTGTATTCCTAATAGCAGTACCAGAAGATGGAAAGAATGAACACTTAAAGATTCTTCAAAGACTTGCTATAAGCTTAATGGACGATGAGATTAAAGAAGAAATAGTAAATGCAACAGATAAAAAAGTTATAGAAGAATTATTAAATCACAATACAGAGGGATAATTAAAATAGTAAGCTATGAATGTAGAAAATTTCTAAATTCATAGCTTTTTTATATAATAATAATAACGATATAATTAAAAGCGGGGGGGGAGTATAGATAAATATAATAATTTATTGAACGTTTAAAATCTAAGGAAACTACAATTGATAAGATTGCTAAAATGGCTATAAAGCAATATGGAAGTATTGAAAAATATTGTGGATAGAAGGAGTTGATAAAGATGTCAGATATATATGTATAGAAATAAAGTGAGAAACTACCTTGATAAACTTTCTGGTGCTTAGTCAGATGAACTAATGAAGATATCAAATTTTAATTTTCATCCAGAAATCGAAGTTTTGGACTTCGAAATTTTTAATGAAGGCTTTACATCTGGATTTTATATCCGTATGTTTTCTATGACAAGAGACGCTAATGAATTTTTTCATGACGAAAAAATTGATGGAGATATTTATTTTTCAGGAGGATATGATTTGCTTCAAGAAGTTGAACATATATTTTCCTATGATGAGATCGAGCATTATGAGGAATTAGGGATCGATGCCTATGAAGAAGATTCTTTTGAACTTATTAGATGGTTCTCGGAAATATGGAAGAAAATTATTGGAACAAAAATCAACATTCCTTCGTACTTATGTTTACATGACGATATAAGATCTTTTGATCTAATAAATATGGAATGGATTTCAGACGATGAAAAGTGGATATAAAAATAAATTATCGCGATTGCAACGATATTAATATTTAAAAATGTCGTGAAATGACCAGGTTCGGATTCAGATGTTGAGCCGATAAAAACTATCACCTTAAGTATATACTTAAGGGATGATAGCTACGAAAGTTGCTCAATGTCTGAAACGAGCTATTGAACGATCCCGCGTTAGCTCTACTATAGAGATTAAATCTTTCTCCTCTTTTGTAATCATTTCACCCTTGTCACAGCAAGAACAAATAGTTATATCTATTCCCCTCTTATTTATTTTTCTACTTAGATTTTACGATAATTGTATTTAATGCAATAAAATTCTGCCTATTTTATTATGAGATATTAATGTTTAAGTCTACTACCGCGTTCTTTTTCTATATTCATTGGGGGAAACATTCACATATTTCTTAAATGTAGTACAAAAATGACTTTGACTATTAAAACCAGATTTAAAATAAATCACATCTAGTGGATAGGATGAGTTGTCTAAGAAATTTTTTGCTACATTTGTTCTACATATGTTTATGTATTCACAAAATTTAAAACTAGTATTCTCTTTAAAAAGATAACACAAGTAGTTTCTGCTTATATGAATGTGAGTTGCAACTTTTTGTAAGGTTATCTTTTTTTCAATATTTGAATGAATATAGGCCAAAGCATGTTTTATAATTTCGTTTTCTGATATTGATTTATCATGATGAATGACTTTTATGTAGCTCTTAATAATTGCTTTCCCTAAAGAAATTAAATCTTCCTTTAAGTGATAATTGTCCATAAGATTAAGATTTTTATAGCATAAATCCTCCAAGGTTATGGAATTGTTGTTGCAGAAATAGGTGTATATAAAGATGTTGATTGAGTAGAGCAGTTTCCTTAATTCATTTGTATTACTGGATAATACTAAAAGTACTTTTACCTTTTTCATATATATCATATTGGCATTTTCTAAGTTATTATTCTTAATGTTTAAGGCAAGTTCTGTGTGATTGAGTAAATTTTTCATAGCATCTCCTTAATATTTTAAAAAAATATAGTAATAATGTTAAAAAAATCTAATTTAAAACCATTATAATGTAAATAAGAACGATAATCAATATCAACACAATAAAAAATGTAAATAAAATTGTTCCCTATCATAATGAAGAGGGACGGTAAGGGTTATCAGCAGTTACTATACCAATAGCAATATGAATGTACATAATATTATCAAGAGGAGGAAAAAAATGAAAAAATTAGTAATTATTTATTGGAGTGGAACTAAGAAAGAGGTGATTGTGTATGCCTAAAATAAGTTACAACACTAATGGATTAAGAAAACTGGAGTTGATTGAAGCCATCAACAAGGTAAAGAATTTTGGCTACGATGGCTTAGAAATGTCATTTCACGATAACCATATTAATCCATTAAACGTGAGTAGAGAGCGATTATTGCAAGTAAAAAAAATATGCAAAGATATAGATATAGATATCGTATGTATTGCTACTGGCGCTGATAAGTTATTAAGTTCTGAAAAGTTATTAAGTTCTGAACCATTTGAACCATCATTAATAAATACTGAAAAGGAGGGCAGAAGAAAAAGAATTGATTTGTTAAAAAAATCAATAGCTGTAGCTAAATATTTAGAAGTACCTGTTTTAAATTTTGCAAGTGGAAAATTAAAAGAAGGTATGGATAAAGAAAAAGCTATGGAGTATCTTTGTGAGGGAATTGATACCTTATTAGAAGAAGATGACAAAATAATACTAGCAATAGAACCAGAACCTAATTTTTTTGTCGGTACATCAGCGGTTGCAGTAGAATTAATTAAAAAGATAAATAATCCAAGATTTAGGTTGAATTTAGATATTGGACATGTTTATTGCTGTGAAAATGATTTTTATGGAGCTTTAGAAAATTCTTTGCAATATACACGCCATATTCATATAGAAGATATTAAGAATAAGGTACATTATCATCAAATACCTGGAGAAGGAGATATAAACTTTCAAAAGGTGTTTGAAATCCTAAAGAAATATAACTATGAAGATTATGTAAGTGTAGAGTTATATAACCATTCAGAAATGTGTGATAAGGCATTAAAGGAAAGTAAAGAGTACCTAACTAATGTAATCGATAGTTTTTAGTATAGTGGGAATGCATTATTAGATATAAAAGGATATATAGATGGTCTCAAAACAAATAAACAAATAAAGGAAGAGGGTAATAAATATGGTTTTAGAAAAAGCGGAGCTTTTTAAAAACAAAGCTGTAATGTTAAGTGGTCCCCAAAAGATAGAAGTTAAAGAAATAAAATTGAACCCAATCAAGGATGGTGAAATACTCATAAAGGTTAATTATGTAGCCCTTTGTGGTTCCGATATAAAACTATATGAAGGAAAATACTTAGGTCCACATAGTTATCCCATCATTTTGGGACATGAATGGGTAGGAAAAATAAGTTCTATTGGGGAAAATGTAAAAGGAAATTGGAATATTGGAGATTTAGTAACTGGAGATTGTTCTATCTATTGTGATGAATGTACTCTCTGTAAAGAGAATAAAAATCAATGTGACAATGTAGAAAAAAGAGGTATAACAATTGACGGAGCATGTGCACAATATATTATTGAAAATGAGAAGTATATTTATCATTGCCCAAAAATTAGCAAACATAAGGCGTTTGTTCTAGCAGAACCTATGGCTGTTGCTGTACAAGCAATAACCAACAGAATTGAAAAATCAAAATTAAAAAAAATTAATAATGCTTTGGTACTAGGTGCCGGCGGGATAGGCGTGATGTCATTATTTGTATTACGAGAGATAGGTATCCCTAATATTACAGTGGCAGATATAGAAAGCAAGAAACTAGAGTTGATTTCTTCATTTGATTTTTCTAATGTAAATACAGTTAACATGGATTTTAAGGATAGTATAGGGGAGTCAAATAATTGTTATGATCTTATCATTGAGGCTACTGGAAGTGGAGAAGCGTTTAAGAAAGCACTTATTCTAGCTGAAAGATGTGGAACTGTCATTTGCATTGGTCATCAGAACTATATTGATTTAGATTTTGAAACAGTTATTAAAAAAGCATTAAGTATTTATGGCAGTATTGGCGGTACAGGAGGATTTGAAAAAGCAATACAAATAATAGAGAAGAACAGTGAAAATATTTCAAAAGTAATTACTGAGACAATACCATTGGACGACGTTGAAAAAGAGTTTATTGATGGATTAAAAATATCAGATAATATTAAAATTGCGATAAATTTACAAGTATAAACAAGTATCATATGCTGATTAAGAGGGGGTACGGGGCAATATGTTAAAGGTTGGAATTATTGGTGTAGGAAGAATTGGGAAGGTACATGGAGAAAGTATATCAAAATATGTTAAAAATGCTGAAATTAAATCAATTGCTGATGCATACTTAAACGATGCTACAAGAGAATGGGCAAAGAGTAAGGGAATACTTGAGGTATATACTGACTATAAAAAAATATTAGAAGATCCAGAAATTGATGCAGTATTAATTTGCTCCTCAACAGATACACACTCACCAATCTCAATAGAAGCAATAAGAGCAGGAAAGCATGTTTTCTGTGAAAAACCAATTGATCATGATTTAACTAGAATAAAAGAAGTCATTAATGAATTAGGTAAATCTAAGGTTAAGTATCAAGTAGGGTTTAATAGAAGATTTGACCACAACTTTAAATCAATTAAGAATGCGGTTGCTAGTGGAAAAATTGGAGAACCTCATATTTTGAAAATAACTTCAAGAGATCCTGAGCCACCTTCAATAGATTATGTGAAGATTTCTGGTGGCATGTTCTTAGATATGACAATTCATGATTTTGATATGGCTAGATATCTTTTAGATAGTGAAGTTGAAGAAGTTTATGCACTCGGTAATGTATTGATAGACAACGCTATAGGCGAAGCTGGGGACATTGATACAGCTATTATAACATTAAAGATGCAAAACGGAACTTTAGCAGTAATTGATAACTCAAGGCAGTCAGCTTATGGATATGATCAAAGGGCTGAAGTGTTCGGATCATTAGGTCAGGTTTCAATAGCAAATGATAGCACTTCATCGGCAGTAGTATCAACTCAAGATGGTGTTACAGGAGAAAAACCATTATTCTTCTTCCTAGAAAGATATATGCAGGCTTATGCGCAGGAAGTAACAGAATTTATTGACGCAATTGTAAATAATACAGATACACCTGTAGATGGTGAAGATGGGTTACAAGCTGTATTAATTGGTGAAGCTGCTACAAAATCATTACATGAGAACAGACCAGTTAAATTATCTGAAATTAAATTTTAATTATGAGGGGTGTTAATTATGTTAGATAGTAAAAAGGTCAAATTAGGTATTGCTCCAATTGCATGGACAAATGATGATATGCCAGATTTAGGAAAAGAAAACACTTTTGATCAGTGCTTGAGTGAAGCCGCATTAGCTGGTTTCCAAGGAACAGAGGTAGGAAATAAGTATCCAAAGGATGTTAAAGTTTTAAAAAAGGCTTTAGAGCTTAGAGGGTTGGAAATTGCAAGCGGTTGGTTTAGTTCATTCTTAACCACGAAACCATATGAAGAAACTAAGGCGGAATTCATTAAGCATAGAGATTTTCTACATGCTTTGGGAGCTAATATAATCGTTGTAGCTGAGCAGGGACATAGCGTACAAGGTGAAGTAGATACTCCAGTGTTTGATGAAAAGTACCATTTTAATGAGGAAGAATGGAAGCTGCTTGGAAATGGATTAAACAAGCTAGGAAAGTTGGCCCAAGATAAGGGAATGAAGCTCGTTTACCATCATCATATGGGAACAGGAGTACAAACAACAGAAGAAATCGACAAGCTTATGAGCATTACTGATGAAAAGTTAGTTTACTTGTTGTTTGATTCAGGTCATTTAGTATATTCAGGTGAGGAGCATATAGAAATACTTAAAAAATATATAAATAGAATCAAGCATGTTCATTTAAAAGATATTAGACCGGAGATAGCAAAAAAGGTTAAAGATGAAAAACTTAGTTTCTTAAAAGGAGTTCGATTAGGAGCTTTTACAGTACCAGGTGATGGAAGCATTGATTTTAATGCAATATTCAAAATTTTAGCAGAAAACAATTATGAGGGTTGGCTATTGGTGGAAGCAGAACAAGACCCTGCAAAGGCAAATCCATTTGAATATGCAGTAAAGGCAAGAAAATATATTAAAGAGACATGCGGACTATAATCTCCCTGTAAGTATATTAAATTTATGTGGTGTATTTTTACTATACTACAATGAAGGGAAATATAAAAGTTTACCGGTTAAAAGTTAGGGAAACCAATGCTTTCTGAATTTAACAAGCTACTAATTATGAAGTAGGAGGAATTAGTATGGAACAAAATCTTAAGAAAAAAAAATTCCTAAGCAAAATAGCTTTTATATCAACTTTGGGTGGACTTTTATTTGGATATGATACGGGGGTAATCAATGGGTCCTTAAGATATATGGCTAGAAAGGATCAATTGGATTTAAACACTATCACTGAAGGACTTGTTACAAGCGGATTATTATTTGGTGCAGCTATAGGTGCAGTAGTAGGAGGACGTTTATCTGATAGATACGGTAGAAAAACAATAATTAAATTTCTTGCTATAGTTTTCGTCTTTGCAACTTTAGGTTGCTCAATTTCATCTAGTGCATCAATTTTAATCTTTTGTAGATTTATATTAGGACTAGCGGTGGGAGGAGCATCAGTTATTGTACCAACATTTTTAGCTGAAATATCTCCTACGCACTTAAGGGGAAGTATTGTCACCCAAAATGAAGTTATGATTGTTATTGGACAACTATTAGCTTATATATTGAATGCTATTTTAGGAAATGTTTTTGATACTCCTGGTATTTGGCGCTATATGATAGTCATTGCTACTATCCCAGCAATTATCTTATGGGTTGGAATATTAACAGTTCCTGAAACCCCGAGATGGTTAGCCGCTAACGGAAAATTTTATCAAGCATTGGAGATTTTAAGAAAGATTCGTAATGAAGAAGATGCAGAGGAGGAAATTAAAGAAATAGAACAAGTTATTCAATCTGAAAAAAATTTAGAGTGTGCTACTTTTAAAGATTTAAATACTCCATGGATTCGCCACATTGTATTAATTGGAATCGGAATAGCCGTTACACAACAAATCCCAGGAATTAATATAATGATGTATTATGGAACAACAATTTTGGAAAAAGCCGGTTTTGGAACTCGAATGGCATTAATAGCTAATATAGCAAATGGATTAATGTCTGTTATTGCGGCAGTTATCTATATGAAATTTTTTGCAAATAGATTTGGTCGTAGACCATTATTATTAATAGGACTTTCTGGAACTACCTTAACTATGCTTGCAATGTCTATTCTTACAAATACGTTAGCGGGTTCAAGTATGCTTCCATACGTTGTACTTATATTTACTGTGATTTTCTTAGCTTTCTTCCAAGGGTGTCTTGGACCAATAGTCTGGTTATTACTAGCCGAAATTTTCCCGATAAGAATAAGAGGATTAGGAATGGGTATTGCAGTATTTTTCCTATGGACCACTAACTTTTTTATTGGCCTTCTTTTCCCTACAATATTAAAAGGGTTAGGTTTATCTGGTTCATTTATGGTATTTGTAGTGTTAGGTGCTATGGGTATGATATTTGTATATAAATGTGTACCAGAAACACTTGGTATATCTCTTGAAGAATTAGAGAAAACTTTTAAGAATTATAAAACAAAAAATACAGGGATAACTATAGAAAAATAAATAGTAGAAATTACAAATAGACAAAGGTACATTTAAAAAAATAGGTTCTTAATTAGTGTGATTTCTAGTCATTAATAATAAAGATTATTCTTATATGTCATCTCAAGTAACCCCATATCTATGATAGGGGGTTACTTGAGATGACAATGATCTTAATAGGGGTTATTGCAACATTAACCTTTATAAATCAAAGAAGCAACATATGGTTTTTTAAATGTAATATTTATTATATGCGTTTCCCAAATAGCATGTTCTTCCATGTATTTGTTTATTCTTCCTCTAAATTTTGTTCTTTACCATATTTATTACTTACATCAAGAAATTATTTCCCTTTCTTTTTCTTTTTAAGATTTCCTTGTCTACCAATACTTTCTGTAGGTTTTATCTTGGACTTTGCCTTGACGCTCTTAGCTTTCTCCACTGACTTGTTAACAGCTACCTTACCCTTAACAATTGCCTTCATAATATCCCCCTTTTGATTTTCTTTTATTCTAATATGGTAATTTGCCCTATTATCATATTGTACGTATTTATCATAGAAATAACACTTAAAATCACAAATAGTACCACAGTGACTTTCACAGCGTTAATAGCAACCGCAGTCGCAAGCTCCTTAGAAAAACTCCCTGGGGGATATTAATAAATCATGGATATAATTTGTTTTGCTACTTTGTCTAACTAAATTAGATGCTCTATGCTCTTAAAAAAAAAGTAAAAAAGTGTTGACCCTAACACAATGTCATAGTGTAATATAAAAATAGAGTTTAACGACATTGGCAAAACTCATAGACGGCGAGTATTAAACAGTATTGATAGCTCTAAAGTCAAAGTTGGAGGTGCAGCAATGAAAACAATAAAACAAGTTTCGGATTTGACAGGAATAAGTGTGCGCATGCTACATTACTACGATAAAATCGGATTGTTAAAACCAAGCAATTTTACAGACGCAGGTTACAGACTTTATGACGATGAAGCTCTTGAAACCTTGCAACAGATTTTATTTTTTAAGGAACTTGATATACCACTAAAAGAAGTTAAAGAAATCATGGCTAGTGCCCACTTTGATAAAATGCAAGCACTAAAAAGTCATGAAAAATTGCTTATACTAAAACGCAACAGATTGAATGGTTTAATAGAACTTGTAAATAAAACATTAAAAGGAGAAACCACAATGAGTTTTGAAGAATTTGATATGAGTGAATATTATAATGCACTAGAAGAATTTAAAACTGAACACAAAAATATTATAATTAAATCTTATGGTAGTATGGATAAATATGATAAATTTATTGGAATGTGTAAATCTAAGGAAGCTGAGATTGCTAAAATGGCTATAAAGGAATATGGAAGTATTAAAAAATATGTTAAAGCTATGAAGAAAAATTTTAATAGTGATATGTTTATTAAAGAAGAACAATATGATAAGTTTAAAAAAGATTGCTTGGAAGATAAGCATCCTAAATTAAAAGAACTATATAAAAAGCTTGTATCTGACTTAAGTAAAGACCCTTTTTCAAAGGAAATTCAACAGATTGCTGAAGAAATAACAAATATAGCTAAAAAAGATTATGAAATTTTCAAAATGGATAATGGGGATGATTATTGGTACTCTATGGTAAAAATTTATTTAGTATATCCTAAGTGGATAGAAGAAGTTGATAAGAAATATGGAAATGGTGCATCTAAATTTATCGGAGAAGCCCTAAAAAATTATTTGGCAGATAAGCTGCCTAAAATAAATACATTATATGAAAAGCTTACATCTGACTTAAGTAAAGATTCTTCTTCAAAAGAGATTCAACAAATTGTTGAGAAAATTGCAGCTATAACTAAAAAGAGTCTTGAATCTTTAAAAGTGGATGTTGGAGATAACTATTGGGGTTATACAGCTGATCATTATTTATCAAATCCTACGTATATAAAAGTAATCGATAAGGAATATGGCACTGGTGCATCTAAATTTATTGGAGAAGCTTTAAAATTTTATTCTGAAAATAATAAGTAATGAATTATCCCAAGCACTCTCAATTTCTTGAGATGTTTCATTTTTAATGAAGGCTTTACATCTGGATTTTCTATCCGTTTTCTATGACAAGAGATGCTAATGAGTTTTTCCATGACAAAAGAATTGATAGAGATATTTATTTTTCTGGAGGATATGATTTGTTTCAAGAAGTGGAACATATATTTTCCTATGATGAGATCGAGTATTATGAGAAATTGGGGATCAATTACTATGAAGAAGGTTCTTTTGAACTTATTAGATGGTTTTCGGAAATATGGAAGAAAAATCAACATTCCTTCGTACTTATGTTTACATGAACGATATAAGATCTTTTGATCTAATAAATTTGAGAAGTGTTTAGGCACATGCTGAATATTAGTTCCAGCATGTGACCAGTTTTACAATTATGTCCATTGAACCCTATTTGAATCTACCCAAATAGATATTTTAAAGGTATTAATGATCTATTACTAAGTAAATACAAAATATTTTATACTAGAATTTTACTGAAGACACAAAACATAAATTAACTGCAGCTCCATCGGTTCCAGGAATGTCAATTAATGCTAAACTTGCACCAGTTGCTAAAACAGTGTTGTTGCCTGATATTATATTGTCTCTATTTGAATCTATATTAGCAACACTTTTACTAATATTATCTTCAAACAATAATCTTAGCTGTTCAGAGCAACATTGCTTACAAGCATCTGACATATCTTTAATAGTTTTATCCAAAGCAACTTTCAATGCATCTGGTACTTTATCGGAAGAACTATCTACTAAAGCGGAAGCTTGTATTAACTCAATTTCACAAAGAGATACAATTGTTCCATCTTTAAATTGAACTAATACCGCTGTGGATGCATCATTTGCATCAGGATAAAATCTATCTATGCTGTCATTAGTTACAGGTGGTTGTGGTGCTACTGTTTCAACCCTTATGTTAGTTGCACTAACGCTAAATAGATAACCTAAAACTACTCTTAAACTTGGTAAACAGCATTCACAACTACTTGGCCCGGCAGGTCCTTGAGCTCCAGTATCGCCTTTCGGTCCTTGTGGACCGGAAGGTCCTTGAGCTCCAGTATCGCTTTTCCGTCCTTGTGGGCCAGATTGGTCATCAACTTAAAAAGGCAGTAATGTCTTTTTTCTATATAATCTGCTAATATCATAGAAATAACACGAATGATGAATGGTTATACGACTTTGTCTCTATTTTTTCAGATGTAGCTCAATGCTTAGAATAATTACTTTAACATTGTTGAAATAGAAACAAAAGTATAATATAATATTGTTAATACACTAACGGGTGGGAGGTTAGGCCATGAACAAAGAAGAACAGGTCATAATGGGTTTCAGGGACTTATTAAACAAGATAGTTTCGCTTAATAAGGTTAAGATGAAAGACAGTCTTAAGGGCTATAAGTCTTCTGAAGTACATTGCATCGAATACATTGGAAGAAATGTAGATTCAAACGTGACAAAACTTGCGGAGTCCTTTTATATGACTAGGGGTGCCATAAGTAAAATGACTAAAAAGCTCATAAAAAAAGGCATTATCGAAAGCTACCAGAAACCGGATAATAAGAAAGAAATCTATTTTAGGCTTACTGAGCAAGGGAAAGTAATTAACAAAGTCCATGAGCAGTTGCACAAAGAGTTTCAAGAGCGGGATAAAGCCGTATTTGAACAGGTAACCGAGGAACAATTTGATATCATGCTTAGCTTCGTGGAAAAGTATAGTAGGCATTTGGATGCAGAAATAAAGAAGCAAGGTGTAGATATAAAAAATCCAAATGATTCTGAATAATGGGGTTGTATAAAAAAGTAGCCTAAAGGGGCTGTATCAAAACGCTGAAACATCAGCGTATGATACAGCCCCCTTTATTATTGACAAGGAAACAATAAAGTGATAGAATGGTTATGTTGCCAAGGAAACATAACTATTCTTTTTCGAGAGGTGAGAATTTTAAATGTGTAAATTTAAGTAAATCAATACACAATCTACAGAACAAACCGTTATATAATATATATAATAATACTATAAATAGACCAGACATAAAAGGAGAAAAAATGAAAGAAAAAATAAATCATGTAAATGTCAAAGAGATGAATTTTGATCAATTATTTAAACAAATTTCTACGGAAGAGATATGCGACAATGTACTTACGTTGGTAGGTCCGTTGGTAGGAAAAGAATTTACGGTTATTACTGCGGGCAAGGAAGATCATTATAATTCCATGATAGGCAGTGGGGGTGGTTTGGGAACTCTTTTCAAAAAGCCCACCACTTGGTGTATTCTTCGAGCAGACCGTTATACGCTTGAAATAATTCAAAAAGAGCAAACATATACGCTGTCTTACTTCGCGAATGAATATAAGGAACAAGTGCTCCTTTTGGGAAGTAAATCAGGAAGAGATAGTGAAAAAATGAAAGAAGTTGAATTGACAAGGGTTCAAACTCCTTCCGGTGATATGTCTTTCAAAGAAGCCAGACTAATTATTGAATGTAAATTAACGCAACTTACTACCCCCAATCCCAATGATTTTTACACACAAGAAACTAAAGACTATATAAACGAAGCTTACAAAGAAGCAAACCATTATCGCAAATTTGCATTTGGGGAAATCACCCATGTTTGGGTAAAGAAATAAGAAGAAACCAGAATTAACGCAGAGAATAATAAGTCATTCTCTGCTTAAGTCGTAGGGGTTAAAAATAGGGTTGTTTTTTAACAACTCTTTTTTTAATTTTCCATAAAATTGCAAAATATACAATTTTATGGAATTAAAATATAAAATATGGTATATTCTTATATGTAAGGTATATTTAACTATCTTATTTTTAAAAATATAAGGGGGCGTTAAAATGAGAGGAAATGTATCAAAAAAGCTTATATCTACTGTAGTAGCGGCTACACTAATGTTGGGGTCATTCTCAATAAATGCATATGCTAAGGAAGATAATAATCAATTTGAAGGTAAGGTAAGCATAGGCGATTTCGGGCTATATACTAAAATAGCGGGAGAGGGCAAGGTTTCTGTAGTGTTTGATTCAGGTTATAATGATGGTATAAATACTGAAAGTGATCCCCAAAAAGGTTGGGGAGAAATTCAACAGGAAATATCTAAATATGCAAGAACAGTAACATATGATAGAGCAGGGCTTGGAAAAAGTGATGACACTGCCAATAGAGAACCATTAAATGATAAAGATAGGCAACTATTGATGAATAATAATTTTTGCTCAGTATCATATGATAGCTCAATATTTGAAAAAGGTAATGGCAAAACAGCCATTGATAAAGCTCGTAACTTACATGCCCTTTTAAGAGCAAAAGGTGTTAAAGCACCTTATCTTTTAGTAGCTCATTCAATAGCTAGTTTAGATGCTGTTGAATTTACAAAATTGTATCGAAAAGAGGTTGCAGGCATAATTATGGTAGATGGTTCAGGAAAGAATGTTATGGGGGATGCGATGAATTTCATTAATTCAAATATGCCAGAACTGAAAGAATCTCTCTTAGGTCAGTTTACTAAAGCGGATGGCACAATAGATGAAGTATTACAAAGTGAGCAGCAGGTGTACCAAGCAGGAGATGTACTTAGAAATGTACCATTAACTTACCTATCAGCAGATGATGAAGGTATGGGACCCATATATCAAGCAGTTGTAAACGCAGAACAAGAAGATTGGCTTAGCTGCTCTAATTATTCTAAAAGAATACCAGTTCCAAATTCTGGACACTATATATATATAGACCAACCTCAGTACGTAGTAAATGCAATTAAAGACATGATTAATACTATAGAAAATAAAAATTCACCACACAAGGATGATAATCAAAAGATTATGAAATAATAATCGGTACTTTGTTAAGGTCAATTCAAGTAAAGTTTGCGCTAGATTAAGAGGATGATTTCTGTATTGTGAACAGGAGTTATCTTTTTTTATTGGCCATTCTAAGGGGGTCATTTTCAGGATTGCAGCTAAATCTTGAGAAAACAAGGATTTTATATTGTAAAGATGATGATAGAAAGGGAGATTACCCAGATTATAAAATTTCGTTTGAGGACTATTTACAGAAATGATTGAATAGCCATAATAATATTGGAAAGAATTATAAATATAAAACTGTTAGGAGGAATTTATATGAAGCCTATACTAAAATTAAGTGTTATATTGGCCATGGTTCTAACTTTTTCATCTTGTTCTTCTCCAGAAGTTAGCCAAAATTCTAAGACAACTACTGGAAACCATGGACAATCAGTACAAGTATCGCAGGTTCAAACTCCTGTAAAGATTCCAACTATTAAAGAAACAGTTGCTACTTTATGCTCAGATGAGTTTCAGGGGAGATTAACTGGCTCAAAAGGAAATGAAAAAACTGGCGAATATATTGTGAAAACTTTTAAAGACATAGGATTAGACCCTTTTTTTGATGATAGTTATTATCAAAAATATTATCTGGGAGTTAACAGCAGTTATAGAGGCGGAGAAAATAATATTAAACTTAAAATGGTTAATAATGTTGTAGGAGTTATAAAAGGTAAAAAAAGCGAAAATGCAGTAGTGATATCAGCTCATTTTGATCATTTAGGATATGTGGATGGAACAATTATTAGGGGAGCATTAGATAATGCTTCGGGGGTATCAGCCTTAATAGAAGTAGCACATAAACTAAAAGAGAAATCTAAAGCAAAACCATTTGATACGGATATAATTTTTTGTGCCTTTAATGGAGAAGAAGTTGGATTAAAGGGGAGTCAAGCTTTTGTCAATGCTGTTACATCTACTAATTATAATTTCTATAACATTAATATAGATTGTGTAGGAGCTAAAAAAGGAGGAAAACTTGCTCTAAAGAATAAGAACGAGCTTTCCAATAAGTTATATGGCGCAGTAAAAACTGCTTTTAAAAAGGATAACATTGGATTTGCAGATACTGTGGTGCATGGTTTAAGTGACCATGTCAATTTTCAATCTATGGGGATTCCCAGTGTTTTTATAGCACAAGAAAATGTTGAGAATTTAGTCCATAAACCCACAGATACTCCGGACACTTTAGATTATGGGCAAATAGATAAAATTGCAAATGCTATAAGTGATTTTATAGGGGCAAATGATGGAGTAATATTTATACAATAGTTATTGTTGAAAAAGGAGACTAATAAAAAACTATATTTATATTTCATCACAAGTAACCCCATATCTAATGATATGGGGTTTAATATATTTAGATTATATTGATGTTCTGAATGTAACACTAGAATTTGTACTGTATGTTATAATAACAATATTTAGTAAAATGCACTTTATCTCTAAACTATATATATTTAGCAGTAAGAGATTCTTTACATTTAGTTAACTCTAAAGGTGTCCCCTCAAAAATTACATTTCCGCCTCTTATACCACCCTCTGGTCCAAGATCTATTATCCAATCTGCGCTCCTAATAATATCCATATTGTGTTCTATTATAATAACAGTATTTCCATTATCAACAATATTTTCAACTATGCCTATGAATTTTTCTATATCAGACATGTGAAGTCCAGTTGATGGTTCATCCATAACATATATTGAACCATTTTTATGTAATTCGTTAGCAAGTTTCAACCTTTGGCATTCTCCACCGGATAATGTATCAAGTGTTTGACCTAAAGTTAAATATCCAATTCCCATTTCTTCTATTGACTGTAACTTTGTCTTAATTTGTTTATTATTAAAAAATACTAAAGCTTCCGAAACAGTCATATCTAGAACATCTATTATTGTTTGATCTTGGATAGTATATTCTAAAACTTCTTTTTTGAACCTTTTACCAGCGCATTCTTCACAAGTGTTTTTAGTATTCTCCATAAAAGCAAGGTTTGTTTCAATTATTCCAGTGCCATTACAATTTTCACAGGCACCTTTTGAATTATAACTAAATAGTGATGCATTGACGTTATTATCTTTTGCAAAGCCCTTTCTTATGTTATCCATTATTCCACCATAAGTGGCTAGGCTTGATCTAGAATTTGCGGAAACCGCACTCTGGTCAATTAATATAACATCTTTATTTTGATTTGGAAATTCCTGTTTCATAAGTGTACTTTTTCCAGAGCCTGCAACACCTGTTATAACCGTTAATACCCCCTTGGGGACCTTAACTGATATGTTTTTTAGATTATTTGTATTGCAATTATTAACTTCTAGATATCCATTAGGCTTTCTTGTAACTTTTTTAATTGAAAGACTACTCTTTAAGGCATTTCCTGTAAGTGTGCCAGATGTGAGTAATTCATCATAGCTTCCTTCAAATACTATATTACCGCCTTTGGTACCTGCATATGGACCAACATCAACAACATAATCAGCGATTTTTATGACATCTGGATCATGTTCAACTACAATAACTGTATTTCCTTTATCTCTGAGCTTTTGTAATAGATCATTTAATTTATGAACATCTCTTGGATGAAGCCCAATACTTGGCTCATCAAATATATACAATAAATCTATAAGATTACTATTTAAATGCTTAACCATCTTTATGCGCTGAGATTCACCACCTGATAGTGTTGAAGTCTCCCTATCAAGGGTTAAATATCCCAGGCCTATATCAATAATATTATTGAGTTTTTCTTTTATACTATCAATTACCGTGGAGACTTCTTTAAAATTAATTTCGTCTATAACATTAATAAGTTCATCAATTTGCATTGACATAAAATCTGAAATGTTATAACCATTAATTAAAGAACTTAATGCTTCTTGATTTAGTCTTTTACCGTGGCACAGAGGGCATTCTGCTGACATCGTTAATTTACTAAGCTTTTTCTTTGAAGCCTCAGACATTTCCTTATCACTATTTAAATATGATCTATTAAACTTTAGAATTAACCCTTCATAAGTTATATTCATTGTTCCAATAACATTTACTTTTATCTTTTCAGGGGGGCCATATAAAAATTTCTCTAGTTCCTCATCTGTATAATCACATAGCTTCTTATCATTATCGAAAAAGCCAGATTCAGCAAATATTTTCCATGGCCAAGAACCAATACCAAACCCAGAGAGCAATATAGCACCTTCATTAATTGATTTATTTTTATCTAGAATTTGATCCATATCTACAGTTAGTTTCATGCCAAGGCCCTCACACTCTGGGCACATACCACTTATATCATTAAAAGAAAACTTATTTCGTTGAGCTATATGAGGAATAGCTATTCTAGAAAAGAGCATTCTAATGAATGGGTTAATATCTGTAATCGTTCCAAGGGTTGACCTTGAACTCGCACCAATTCTTTTTTGATCAATAATTATCGGTGTAGATAAATTTCCTATATATTCAGCTTTCACTTCGCCATACTTTGGTAAAAAGTTTCTAATAAAGGCACTAAACGTCTCATTTAACTGACGTTTTGCTTCCTTTCCTATTGTATCAAAAACAATAGAGGACTTTCCTGAACCAGATACCCCAGTAAATATAGTGATTTTTCTTTTAGGTATATTTAATGAAACATTTTTTAAATTATTTTCTCTACATCCTTTTAAGATTATAAACTCTTCCTTCATCTTATCTCCTCCATCGATCATTCTTCTGTTGCTCTTACTATATCTACATTTATATCTAGTGTTTCTATAACTTCTTTTAAATAATCCTAGTTGCCAACTTTTATTTGATAAAGCATTTTAAATATAGACATCATACCATAATTTAATTATATAACATTAATGCAACCTATAAACTCGCTGGAGAAAAATCTATGATCGTTTGGGGTAAGATGGATTAATAAATGAACTGCGAGGTAAACATTTAAATACAAGTGTTACCCAAGATGAATTGCCGAATAGCGATAAGTTAAAAATATAAAATAGCTTTTATAGTATAATTAAGTAAATGATTTAATAATGAGTAATTTCAAGTAAAGCCGTCCTAAATAAGAGTTATCTGAAATTTACATGTAAATTTAAATAAAAAGTTTATTATAAATTCAATTGTGTATTAAGTATTAAAAAATTAGTTTACAAATCTGGACATCAAAAGAGAGGCTTTATAATTTACATTGTGCTAAACTTTTATATAAGAAGAAGGGGTGGTAAAAGTGAAATGGATGAAACAATTAAGTGAAGTAATTGATTATATAGAAAGCAATTTAACTGGTGTTATTTCCTATGATGAAATTGCAAAAATGGCTTGCTGCTCCACTTATTATTTTCAAAGAATATTTTCTTACGTTGCAGACATTCCCTTGTCCGAGTATATACGCCGTAGACGTATGACGGCAGCAGCGCTTGAATTACAAACAAGTGATAGGAAAGTGATGGATATCGGTTTAAAATACGGATATGAATCCCCAACATCCTTTAATCGAGCATTTCAAAGTGTTCATGGTGTCGCTCCAACTGTTGCACGTACAAAGGGAACATTATTAACCGCTTATTCACCTATAAGTTTTTCAATTTCAGTTATAGGAGGTGAGAATATGAACTATAGAATTGAAACAAAAGAAACAATTAGAATTGTTGGGGTTAGGACAGCATTACAAGAGGATATGGACCAAAACCAAAAAAATGTTCCCGTATTTTGGAATAGGATGCTTGAAAGTACGTTATTTTCTGAAATTTGTGGACTTATAGACAAAGATCCACATGGTATTTTTGGTGTCACAGCCTATACAAATCCACAAAATATCTATTAATATATTGCTACTCCTACGGATAAACCTGTACCTGATGGAATGTTTGAGTTTGAGATACCAGCTGCCACATGGGTGGTCTTTGAATGTAACGGTCATTTTAAGGAATCCGTTCAAACTATATTTAAACGATTTCTTACAGAATGGCTTCCAGTTTCAGGATACGAATACGCTGAACTTCCTGATATAGAAGTTTATCCTGTTAGCGATAAAGGCTCAAAAGGCGGTCATGCAGAAGTCTGGATTGCAATTAAGAAAGAGAGAAGTGAAGAATAAATGGATTATCAAATTGAAATTAGAGATATCGAAACTATTAGAGTGGCTTTTATGAAGTATAAGGGAGTTGTCACTGAAGCAAGTAAAGTATTTCCCAATGTGTTTAAGTCTATTCAGGGCAAATCAAATGGTGCACCATTTTTCTGCTACTATGTGGTGGATCAGAAATCAAAAATGGGTGAAATGGAATTATGTGTTCCTACTGTTGAAACACCAAACGGGAATGGTATTACAGTAAAAGAACTTCCGCGGATAAAAGCTGTTTGTGCTACTCATATCGGTTCTTATGAAACTATGAATTACGAATATGAAGCAATTGACCGTTATGCACGGGAAAATAACCTAACATTACAGCCTCCGTTTAGGGAAGTCTATATCAAGGGTCCGGGAATGTTTTTGAAAGGCAATCCCCAAAAGTATATTACAGAAATACTATTCCCGATTAAAGAGGAGGAATAGTATGTCTGCAATTGTAATTGATAAATTGGTTAAACAGTATAAGAACGGCGTCAAGGGCTTAGACGATTTAAGTTTGGAAGTAAACTGCGGAGAAATTTTTTCTTTGCTTGGACCAAATGGTGCAGGAAAGTCTTCGCTTATCAACATACTAACAACACTTTACAAGCCTACATCTGGAACTGTAACCATGTTATGTAAAGATTTATGCAAGGAACCCGCTTGGATTCGTACACAGATTGCCTGTGTTTCACAGCGCGTTTCTATTGATGATCACCTATCTCTTATGGAAAATATGATATTTCAAAGCAGGCTCTACAAGGTGGACAATGTTACAGCAAAAAAAAGGATAAACATCCTTATTGACAGTTTCGGACTGTCGAAGTATTTGAAATACCCGGTTGCTTCCTATTCCGGCGGAGTAAAGCGTCGATTGGATATTGCAATGAATATGGTATCAATGCCTAAAATACTTTTTTTAGACGAACCAACGGTTGGTATGGATGTCGCTTCCAGAAAGGCCATGTGGGAAATCGTTCAAAAAATCCGGGATGATTTTAAAACAACGATTTTTTTGACCACCCATTATCTTGATGAAGCTGATCAACTTAGCGATACAATTTGTATTATGAAAGAAGGCCACGGATTGATACAGGAAACTCCTGGAAATCTGAAGCAATATATAAGACAAAATATACTCCGCATTGGTTTTTATGAGAAGAAAAAAGCGGAAGAATGTGCGGAGATACTTGCTAAAGCACATATACTTCCGTCAATAAACATCCGTAAATACTCGATTTTTGCGGATGCTGGAGATGATCGAAAAACTTTTGAAGATATTAACAAGTGGCTTCTGGAAAAGAGGGTCTCTTTTGAGGCGATAGAAATAGTACAGCCCAGCCTTGAAGATGTGTTCTTGAAGTTAACTGGGTATGGCGAAGAGGTGAGTAAATGGAGATAATAAATATATTATGGCGCAATATAAAGTGGCGATTTCAGAACCCTATTTCAATACTACTTACAATTATACAGCCTCTTATTTGGTTAGTATTATATAGTTCAATCGCGGAACAGTCCATGAAGAATATATCAGGCGGCAACTATACTTCGTTTATGCTACCTGGTATCATGGTGCTTGTTACACTCGCATGCTGTAGTAGCGGCGGTTATATCAATTTTATTATGAAATCCAATGGTAGCTTCTACAGGATATTGATAGCGCCTGTAAAACGAAGCTCCATTGTTCTGGGACAAATACTGGAAGCAGTTTTAGTTTCATTTATTGAAATAGCCATCATGCTTGTTCTATCTATATTTTTGTCAGTACGTATTGCATCTGGATTTATTGGATTGTTTCTGATGATACCTCTTATTTTTCTTACGGCATTTTTTATGTCGGGGTTATCTTATGCTATTAGTATGTGTTTGCCCAATGAAACAATTTATGAAACCATCATGAATCTGATTGTACTTTCCATCTTCTTTACAAGCACAGCATTATTTCCCATGGAAAGTATATCTGGAGGCTTAAAAATTGCGGTAATGATAAATCCTTTCACTCATATTATAAACTGCCTGCGGAGTTTGATTTTGGGAACTTCTATTGATTGGCAAAACTTATTACTTGTGACAGTGATATTTATCTGTCTTTGCTCAATCAGCTTTGTATTGGCATTTTGGAAACTGAAAAAAGAAACTGTTAATTAATTAAAGTGATTTACGTTAGAGTTAATCACTTGTTTTACAAATTTCATATATTTCGTCGCAAGTAATCCTATATCTAATGCTATGGGATTACTTGGCTTTAAGTGTATAGTGATATTCTAAAAGTAACACAATACCAATTGAGTTAATTTCACATTGAGGCTATAGAGTAGATATGAGCATAGGTGTAGCATCAACATTTTCGAATTCATTGGCTGTACCCTAATTAGCAATAACATCTCTTATTCCATAATTATTCAGTATGATTCTTCTTATAAATTTTGTTGTTCTGTTATAGCTTAAATCTTACATTACATATTGAAAGATATATCAATATGTAATTAATTTATCACTTTATTTTAGTTCTATTGAGTTGACAATTTTAAATTAGGTCTACCCAACTTAATTCCCTTCTCATTAGCATTCTTTAGTACCTCTATAACTCTACCATGTATTTTTTTCCTTTCCTTGTTAATACTTTATACTGTTTTCTTTCAAAGTCCTTACCACTTGCTCTATCCTCGAATGTAACTTTATATTCAATGTTATTAGATACAGCATATTGTTCTAGGGCTTCATGTTGCCTGTCTGTGTTTTGTTCCTTGGTGCTAACTCTTATATAAGTATATATATTTTTCATCCTTTACAACTCCCACGAATTATTTACCATGATTTTATTGTAATGGGTACCATAAAACATATCAAACCACATTTGTTTAAATCATTAAAAATCTAGTTGCCTAAAAACTATGAATTTTTAGGAAGAATCATTCTTTACAGATCATATGATAAAAATATCTCACCTTAGTGTAGTTTGGTATCGTTTAAAATGCCTGTCATTACATTTATTACATTTATATACTGTTTTTGTCTTAATTAGTGGTAATATCCTATTTGTACAGAAATAAAACATCTTATTCACTAAAACATGTTTGTTATAAAATGAATAGCACTACGCCAATTTTTTATTGAATATCGATGGTTAGAAATAATTCTATACTATTATTATAATTTCCAGTTATCTTTATCATTTTGTAGTTAGTTGAAATACTAGAAATTCATTAAAAACTAAATGCAAAATTAATTATTCGAGGAGGAAAACTATGATGAAAGATGTATTAGTATCACCACAAACAAAAGATTTAAATGTAATAACAAATGTTGAAGGTACCGAATTTAAGCAAGCTAACAATGAGGGTTTATATTTAGGAGTGTTCGAAGACGTTAAAATTGCTATTGCCAAAGCAATATATGCACAAAAGGCGTTGACTATTTCTTATAATAAAGAAGATAGAGAACGACTTATAAGAAGTATAAGAAAGGCTACATTGGAAAATAAAGAGATACTCTCAAGAATGATTTTAGAAGAAACAAAAATGGGACGATATGAAGATAAAATATTAAAACATGAATTGGCAGCTAAATATACTCCGGGTACAGAAGATCTAACTACTACAGCTTGGTCTGGAGACCACGGGCTTACCGTAGTAGAGATGTCTCCATATGGGGTCATAGGTGCGATAACACCCTCCACAAATCCAACGGAAACTGTTATTTGCAATAGTATAGGTATGATAGCTGCCGGAAATTCTGTCGTGTTTAATGGACATCCAGGGGCAAAAAAATGTGTTGCATTTGCTGTAGATATGATAAATAGAGCCATCATCTCTTCTGGTGGTCCAGAAAATTTAGTAACTACTGTAGAAAACCCAACTATGGAATCCTTAGGTGTAATTATGAAACACCCATATATAAAACTTTTATGTGGGACTGGAGGACCAGGATTAATAAAAACACTTTTGAATTCAGGTAAAAAAGCTATAGGTGCAGGTTCCGGAAATCCTCCTGTTATAGTAGATGATACTGCAGATATAGAGAAAGCCGCAAAAAGCATCATAGAAGGTTGTTCTTTTGATAACAATTTACCTTGTATTGCAGAAAAAGAAGTGTTTGTTTTTGAAAATGTAGCAAATGATTTAATAAATAATATGATTCAAAACAATTCTGTACTTCTAAACAAAGAGCAAGTATCAAGGTTATTAGATTTAATACTAATAAAGAAAGATGAGAAAAGTTATAATTGCAACAAAAAACTAGAATATGATATAAATAAAAAATGGGTAGGAAAAGATGCAAAATTATTTTTAGATCAAATAGATGTAGAAGTCCCTACTAACGTAAAATGTATAATATGCGAGGTAGATACAAATCATCCTTTTGTAATGACAGAGCTTATGATGCCAATACTTCCAATTGTAAGAGTTAAAGATATTGATGAAGCTATAGAGTGTGCAAAAATAGCGGAACAAAATAAACGACATAGTGCATATATATATTCAAAAAATATTGATAATTTAAATAGATTTGAAAAAGAAATAGATACAACTATTTTTGTAAAGAATGCTAAATCCTTTGCTGGAGTAGGTTTTGGTGCAGAAGGATTTACAACATTCACTATTGCTGGACCTACTGGTGAAGGAATAACCTCTGCAAGAAATTTTACAAAACAAAGGAGATGTGTGCTTGCAAACTAACTTTTTAATGAAGCCGGTGCATTTACAAACCATGGCAGGGAGATACAACCATTGATGAAATTAATTTCGTGACAGAAGCAAATTTAATTATTCCAAATGATATAAAGATTATGGATGTATAAAAATTTGCATTTCAAAATATAGTACTTGTAAAAAAATGTGTTGATAGTAATAAATAAGAAAAGAGAGTGATCATTTTATGTTAGAAAGTGAAATATCTAACCACATTACAACACCACTTACTGCTCCATCATTTCCTAGAGGACCCTATAGATTTCATAACCGTGAATATCTTAATATAGTATACCGTACAAGTGCTGATGCCTTACTAAAAGTTGTACCGGAACCTTTATCTTTAGATTTAGATGAACCTTTAGTTAGAGTTGAAATGATGTATATGCCGGATGTAAGTGGATTAGGTGCTTATACAGAATGTGGCCAGGTTATTCCTGTAAGTTTTAATGGTATAAAAGGTGACTATTTGCATATGATGTATTTAGATAATTATCCGGCTATTGCCGTTGGTAGAGAACTTAGTGCCTACCCTAAAAAACTTGGTTATCCAAAACTATTTGTTGATTCAGATACATTAGTTGGTACATTAGATTACGGAAAATTAAGAGTATTAACTGCTACGATGGGATATAAACACCAATCTTTAGATATAAATGAGGCACGCAATGAAATTTGCCGACCTAATTTTATGCTGAAAATTATACCTAATTATGATGGGACTCAAAGAATTTGCGAGCTCATATCTACACAAATTACGGAGATTACTATAAATGAGGCATGGACTGGTCCTGCAAGATTACAATTATTCGATCATGCTATGGCACCATTTAATGACCTACCTGTAAAAGAAATAGTATCCTGTTCTCATATTCTTACGAACTTAACCCTTCCTACGCCTAAAGTTGTATATGATTATCTAAAAAAATAGTTATAATATATCACTGCATAAAAAAATATCACCAACTGACAGGTGGTATTTTTTTTGCATTTTTAAATAATAGATTTGTGGAATAAATTAAGGATATTCTAAAAAAAAGGTACTAACAAGGCAAGAGCTAGACACTCCTGATAATTCACATAAGCATCTGGTTATATTTTTAAAGATATATATTCAATAACTTCTTTAATAGTTTTAAAAGCATCACTAGATTTAATTTTGTTATTGACTCTAACGTAACGTAATAGTTTATTGTATAACTATACTAAAAAGAAAAGAGGTAAAAAAAGTGAAAGTTACAGCAATTAGATCCGATGAAATCTATAAAAAAATGATTTCCTCAAAGCTTGAGCAGCGAGATGACATCTATCGATATGAACTGATGAAACCATTTGAATTTAAGTGGTCATGTATTGGTATTCCAATTAAAGCGGATCAGTCAGGTGGTTACGATGTTGTTATGGCAAGCAGTATGGGTGGTGGATTTTCACCAAGCCAAATTAACAGGGAACGTTTGAACAATAATGACTTCAATAAACTTTCAGCATTTCTCTATGGCGATGAAATTATGGCCATGCGTGGTGTAAAGCCAGTTGGTATGCCTTATTGCGCAGGATATGCTTGTGGCTATTATCTAATCAAGCATTATCTTAAAAAGACGGGTAAAACAATATTTGAAGCTACAATTACACCAACTATTGATATTTTAAAGGAAACAGAGGATTTTTGGAATTGAAGATTAATGAAATTGCAAAATTAACTGGAGTTACAGTAAGAACACTGCATTATTATGATGAAATAGGATTACTTAAACCGAGCCAAATTACTGAAGCATGTTATCGCTTATATGATGAAAATGCCCTTGCTGAATTGCAACAGATATTATTTTTCAAAGAGTTGGAATTTTCGCTTAGTGAAATTAAGGATATTATTACAAATCCTACATTCAATAAAACAGAAGCACTAAAAAATCACAAAGAGTTACTTATTAAAAAGCGTGAACGAATTGATAATCTGATAACTCTTGTAGACAATACAATAAAAGGAGAAAATAACATGAGTTTTAAAGAATTTGATATGACAGAAATTGAAAGTGCCAAAAATAAATATGCAAAAGAGGTTAAAGAACGTTGGGGGAAATCTGATGCCTATATCGAAAGTGAGAAAAAATGTAACAATTATAGTAAAAATCAGTGGCAGGAAATAAACGAGGAATTCAGAGATATTTTAAAAGCCTTCGCTACCAATATGAATAATAAAGCTCCCGACAGCGAAGAGGTTCAAGCACTTGTTAAAGAGTGGCAGAGTTTTATCACAGCAAGATGGTACAACTGTACAAATGAAATTTTGCAGTGCCTTGGTCTTATGTATGTTGGAGATGAACGTTTTAAGAAAAACATTGACCAGAATGGTGAGGGAACAGCAGAATTCCTCTCACAGGCAATTGCAATTTACTGCACAAAATAAGTATAACTTTTAGTTGTAACCGGCAATCACAAAGGGGAAGATTTAGGCAAACTAAAAGGGTGAATTTCTTCCAGTTCAAAAACTAAGGTTGGTGTAGCGAACTATAGAATAATGGATATATACGTTTATAAAATTTGTTTTGGGGATATATGTATTAATGTGTATTTTGTAGGAAATATTGGCTGGCCCCTAAAACAATATAAAAACATCGAGAACCATCTGTACCTAAATTAATTTTAGTAGCATTAAATAGTCATCTTTTTTTTCAGCTATAATTTCAAATCCTACAGCCTTATACATTCTCACTGCATAATTACCTTTGGATACACTCAATGATGTTTGGCTGTATCCTTTTTCCTTCAAGTATTCTATCATCTTTTTCATCAAAGATGTTCCTATCCCTTGATTTTGATATTCTTTTATCAGCGAAATAGAAAACTCTGGGGTTTTATCATCTATGTTCCCATAGCCTTTTATTTCACCTGCTAAAATCCTAACCCATACAGCACCAATTATAATACCTTCAACATCTGCCACTAAGCAGTGATCGTCCTTCTTTTTAAGAAAATCATCGATGTATACACTAATTTCAGGTATTTTGAGTACCTCTCTTGTCAAAGGCTCACTTCCAACTGGTAGATATATTGCTCCAAACAACATCATTTCAAGTATATCAAGTTCAGTCTCTTTTATTTCTCTAATAATATATTTCTCTTTTCTCATTTCAAAATCACCCCACAAAATATTTATCCCATACTTAATTGCAATTTTCTCTTTTTGTCTGGAAATATTATACCATAATATACTTATATTATAAACCTATAGCATCTACTAACACGGACTGTATATAGAAACTGTCGCAAGGGGGTATATATATCGACCTAAAATACTCAACAAAATGGTTATAATATACCTTAGTTCACTTTCTAAAATAAAAACCGGAACTTTTAATTTAGGCCATGTTTAATAACAATGTTGATAATATGACAATTTTTAAGGGAAACCAAAAATGATATGCTCCCCTTATGGTAGACAGTTAAAATAATAAAACTGTTTACTATAAGGAGGGCTATTTTTTTATGGGAAGAAAATCAATTATATCAGACCAACAAAAAATTAAGGCTGTAACATCATATTTAAATGGAAAAGCTAGTATGTTAAGTTTATGCAACAAACTTCAAGTACATAAGAGTTCTTTTCAAAAATGGGTAATACGATATAAATCAGAAGGTGAAGCTGGGTTAAAACATTCTAGCAAAAATACTTCTTATACTGCCAAAATCAAGATTAACATTGTAAAAGAATATCTTGATGGGCATGGCTCACTGAATGATTTATGCATTAAGTATCATATTTCGTCAAATACAGTTTTATGCAATTGGATAAAGAAGTATAATGGTCATGAAAACATAAAATCTTCTGGAACAGGAGGAAAAATAATCATGACCAAAGGACGCAAAACTTCTTATATTGAACGCATTGAAATCATAAAGTACTGTATTGAAAACAATAACAGTTATAATAAAACTGTTGAAAAATATAAGGTATCTTATCCTCAGATTTATACCTGGATGAAGAAGTATAATCAGTTTGGTATTGAAGGGCTTTTGGACCGACGTGGAAAGCCAAAGGCTGAAGAGTTAATGACAGAAGATGAAAAGCTAAAAGCTCAATACAAGCTTTTAGAAGCACAAAATAGAAGATTACGGATGGAGAATGCTCTTCTAAAAAAAATCCAAGAGATAGAAAGAAGGCGATATTAAGCGAAGCTAGATACGAAGATACTTATCTTGCAATCCAAGAATTATCTAACAAAGATAAATTTCCTATAACTGAGTTGTGCATTATAGGCGGCGTTAGCCATTCTGCATATTATAAATGGCTACACAGAGAAAAAAGTAACCGAGTATTGAAAAACGAAGAATTATTAAAGCTTATTTGTGAGTTATATGAGGAAAAAGACGGTATCTTAGGCTATCGCCAGATGACGATTAAAATCCGTAGAGAATATAATAAAAAAGTTAATTATAAACGAATTTATCGTCTGATGCAGATATTAGGATTAAAATCCGTATGCAGAAAAAAAAGATATAATTATATTAAGTCAACTCCTGAAGTTACTGCAGAAAATATTTTGGATAGAAATTTTAAAGCAGAACAAGTCAATAAAAAACAAAAGGCTTATCTAAGTGCAATATTTGATTTAGGTGATAGAAGTATTGTTTCATATGTCATTGGTCATTCTAATAATAACCAATTGGTTTATCAAACCTTTAATCTTGCTGTTAAAGTATACCCTGATGCTAAACCAATATTTCATAGTGACCGAGGTTTCCAGTATACTTCAAAAATATTTAAAGAAAAACTAAAAAAAGCTGGAATGATACAGAGCATGTCGAGGGTTGGGCATTGTATTGATAATGGTCCAATGGAAGGATTTTGGGGAATCTTAAAAACAGAAATGTATTATCTTCATAAATTTGAAGACTATGAAAGCTTAAAGAAATCGATTGAAGACTATATAGAATATTATAATAATAGACGTTATCAAAAACGTTTAAAGTGCATGACACCAATGGAATATCAGCGATATCTATTAGGTAATGCAGCATAAATAAAGCGCCTACCAAATGATAGACGCCTTACATAAAATCTTTAATTATTTCCACTGTCTACTTGACAGGGGGCAGTTCAAAATGGATTCCCTTAATTTACATGAGAAAGCTCTTTATAGTACGCTAAAAGCAAATCCTTCTGATTTTCAGGGCAGTAAATAGTAATAGTACTTCCTATAGCGATAGTACTTTCTATAGTATATAACTTAAATCCCTTTTCATTAATAACTGGATATAATGTTGAAGTATCGTCACGAGCAGATAGTGAACTCATAATTTTGTCTAATGTTTCATCGGCTGACTTATACCTGATATTAGCAACTGGTTTCCCAAGCTCCCATGTATCCGATGAGCCTGAATATACTACTATAGCAACGTAGGTAGTACCATCCATTTTAAAATTCTCAATTCTATCACCATCATATCCCCAGTATACAATTTTGCCCGATTCTGCTATGATAACATCTTTTGAGCTACTTTTGTTTCCTGACCTCACTGCACCAATCCAACCAATAGGAATCAGCTCTATTAAAAGACTTATGATTAAAAAAATTATTGGAATAACAATATATCGTTTTTTAGTAGTCTTGCCTTTCCGCTTTTTTACTCTCCATATAATTATAAATATTACGTTTAGCATTATAAAGAACAATGCTAAAAAAAATACAACAACCATTATTAAGAAAAATACTAATCCCACCATTACGCCACCCTTCTAATTTGGGTATATACAGAAATTTATGCTTAATTCTATTATTGTATCCTCATTCAATTATACAATATAGTACTATAAATGAGCAAATATCATAACATCTTTATATATAAATTGCTTCTCTGATTTTAAAATCTTTTAACTTTGTATCAGAATGAGATGTGTGTGACTGAACTAAAAGATGTTTAGTCTTTTCAGCATCATTCTCTATGATTACCACGCTTAACCAACCATTTATCATACATTTAGAATATAATATCCACTTTTTAATATCTTTCTTAATGTTGATGATGAAATTTTCTGCGTAAATTGAACCTACAAAACTACCCCCTAAGCCTATTTTAACTCGCCTTAAATTACGAGTTGTTAATTTAATTAAAAAATAAAAAGCATTCATAAAATGAGTGTTTTTTTGGTGCAGATTACAGGAATCGAACCTGCATGCCGTAAAGCGCTAGACCCTGATTCTAGTGCGTCTGCCAATTCCACCACATCTGCATAAATGGTGAGCCTTATGGCAATCAAATTTCTACAATGTTTTGTTTTGCTTAAACTAAATAAAGAAAACCCAAAGTTAAATTAGTATAATAAGTATATTATAAACGTTTTATCTAATTCAGGATTATTATGTAACATAATCTGGACGTAAATTTAAAAAGATTTATAAAAAACTTAAAAATATTTAGTATTAGGGGACTCGGATTTGCAATTCTCGTGGCTATTATATATAGGGCTTAATTAAAAGGTGTTAATAGTGTAGATTTGCAGGTGATGATTTAATTAATATTAAGGAGGATTAACTAATGGCTAAATACAGACAGATTTATACAGAATTTTGGAGTGATAGCTTTGTGTTTGAACTTACACCAGAGGAAAAATACTTTTATTTATATCTTATTTCAAATACCAAAACAACGCAGTGTGGTATTTATGAAATATCAAAAAAATTTATAGCTACAGAAACTGGGTACAACAGAGATACTGTAGATAAGCTAATTAAAAGATTCTGTGAGTATAACAAAATCTTATACTGTGATGATACGAAAGAGATTATGCTGTTAAATTGGATGAAATACAACGTACCTAACAATATAAACGCTATTAAATGTGTTCATCACGAGTTATCCAGGGTTAAAAATAAAGAATTTCTTAAAATTTTATTTAAAAAATGTGATGTAGCTCAATTAGATGTAGCGAAAATTTTCGAGAACCTCATTATAGAGGAATCTTTTGATATTAATTTTACTGATGATAGAACTTCTGTAAATTGCTACTTAGAAAAAGTGGACAATCATCCCATAAATCTTACTTTAGAAAGAGGCTCTGATGTAATTCCCATGGAAAATATAGAAGACCAAGATAATAATGATTTTCTGAAAAAGGAAGAAATTCAGGAGCCACGTGAATTCATAATTAATAAGGATATTAGTAGGGGCTTACAAGGCCCTTATAAGGGGCTACCAAGTAATAGAATAAGAAGTAATAAAGAAGAATTAATAAATAAAGAACAAGAATTAATAAATAAAGAAGAAGCATTAACTAAAGAAGAAGCAATAGTCATAAAATATAGAAATAATTCTGCTGCTGCTGAGGGCTTAAAAAGTGTACTTAAGGTATTTGAAGAAAATGTACATGCTATCACGCCTTTGGTGTATGAAAAAATATTAGATTTTGCAAAGCAGGTAAGTAGCAAAGTTATCATTATGGCTATTGATGAGGCTGTAGAATATAATGCTAAAACTATAAAGTACATCACTAAAGTACTCAATAGCTGGATAAGTAAAGGCATAAAAACTTCTGAGCAGGTAATATTCTATCAAAAACAGTGGGCGAGTAAAAAGAGTGGCAGCTCAAGCCCTAATGTGAAAAATGGTGGCTTCTGCGACTATGATCAAAGAACATATGATTTCGATCTTCTAGAAAAACAGCTATTAGGACAAGTATACTGATTAGTTATCTTTGGATATTCCCTTAATAACGAATTTTATATTCCAGAGATATGGGTTCAAAGAAATAGTATTAATTATATGATGAAAGGTTTATTGGAAATGAATTTTCAGTTTTTGTTGTTAACAATATATCCAGCAATGTTATTGAAATTTTAGGATATATTGTTATAATAAAGTAATAGTTTGTTGGTTAATTCGCTTGTTTATAGACATAAATAACTTATCAAAGGTGAATTTCAAATGATAATAAACTTGGAGGAATGAAATCATGAATGTAGATACCTATAAAAATTTACTGGATAAAGTGGGCTCAGGAAATAATGCTGTTATTATTACAATGTTGGATAACAAAAATTGTGGAAATAAACCATCTCAGAACAAAACACTTTTTACAAAGGAAAGTCTGAATTCCCATAATCGAATATCTGATTTAGATGAATTACTTTACCAAAAGGCAAACTATGCAATAGAAACTGGAATTCTTCAGCTTGTTAAAATTAGTGAAAGTGAAGCTTATTTAATTGAACCATATTTTCCAGAACCACGCTTGATAGTTTTAGGTGGTGGACATATAGCTAAGCCCTTAGCTGAATTTGGTTCAAAAGTAGGTTTTTCAGTTACAGTTATCGATGACAGACCATCATTTGCTAATAGTGAACGATTTCCTACTGCTAAAAAAGTGATTTGTGAGAGTTTCGAGAACTGTTTCGACTTAATTAGTTTAAACAATTCTGCCTATGTTGTTATTGTAACTAGAGGTCATAGGCATGATATGGATTGTCTCAGACAAGTTTTAAAACATGATACTGCATATGTTGGAATGATTGGTTCAAAACGGCGAGTTAAAAGCGTCATGGAGCAAATGGTAAATGAAGGATATACTCAAGAGAAGTTAAACAAAGTCAATGCCCCTATAGGTCTTGAGATAGGAGCAGTAACACCAGAAGAGATAGCGTTTTCTATTATATCTCAGGTCATCAGTTATAGACGACTCGGTGATATAACCAATAGTATTAATAGGCATACGAAAAGTAATTGGCCGGAATTTGACAATGAAGTGTTGATGGAATTGTGCAAAGAAGAAAATTCTCCAAAGGCAATCATTACAATCATTTCTACGAAAGGTTCCGTTCCAAGAAATGCAGGAGCTAAAATGCTTGTATGGCCTTATGGTAAGATTTTAGGGAGTATCGGCGGAGGGTGTAGCGAAGGCACGATAATTAATGACGCCCGTAACTTACTCGGAAATGGTGGGTATCAAATTCAAAACATAGATATGACAGGCGCCATCGCTGAAGACGAAGGGATGGTATGTGGAGGAATCATGGAGGTAATAATAGAGGCTTTTTAAACATCACGATAACGATCGCATTTATTTTTAGTTAAATAAAATATACTTGTCCATATCTAAAGTTACAATTAAAATAATTACAAAAGCTATAAGTCTTAATCCTCTTCTTGGTTTTTTATTAGGCCTGCAAATAATTTTGTGTAAACAGGATAAAAAGCACTTTTTCTTGGCAATAATTGAGATAAGCTAATTATCAAAGATTGCAAGGAGGAGTATTTTTATGTCAAACATTTAGAAAGATATTTTAAGGGATTATATCAACGAGCAAAAGTTTACAAGTCCAAATGAGGTTTTAACTGCTATGAAAAGTATGTTTAGAGACGTTCTTCAGGAGACATTAGAAGCAGAAATGGATTCGCAACTTAGATATGATAAATATGATATATCCGAAAAACAAACTCCAAACAGTAGAAATGGTGAATTTGAGCCTAAAATATTGCCTAAGTATCAAAGAAATATAACTGGTATCGAAGATAAAATAATGGCGCTCTATGCAGCTGGAATGACTACAAGGGACATATCAGAGCAAGTGAAAAATCTATATGAGGTTGAGATATCTGCTGAAATGGTTTCGAATATAACAAACAGAATTATGCCTGTAGTTACAGAGTGGCAAAATAGGCCACTTGAAAAAACGTACTCTTTTATTTTTATGGATGCAATTCACTACAAAGTACGTGACGACAAGCATATCATAATCAAGGCAGCCTACGTTGTTTTAGGTGTAAATATGGATGGCGAAAAAGAGGTGCTTGGTATTTGGATAGGAGCAAATGAAAGCAGTAAGTTCTGGCTTTCAGTGCTTAATGACCTTAGAAACAGAGGCCTTAAGAACGTTTTGGTGTTCTGTGTCGATGGCTTAAGTGGCTTCAAGGAAGCAATAGGCGCGGTATATCCTTTTGCAAAGATACAACGATGCCTAATTCATCAATTAAGAGCAAGTATGAAATATATACCACATAAAGACAATAAGGCATTTGCTAAAGATTTGAAAGCCGTTTATGGCTCAGTAAATAAAGATTTTGCACTAGAAAATTCAAATTTTGCTAAAGAAAAATGGGGTAGTAAATATCCAAATGCAATAAAAAGTTGGGAAGATAATTGGGATAATATCATAACTTTCTTTGTATTTCCAGATTATATTCGTAGAATTATATATACCACAAATGCTATAGAGAGTCTTAACAGTCAATTTAGAAAAGTTACGAAGACAAAGCTTATATTCCCGAACGATGATAGTCTTATGAAGATGCTATATTTGGCAACTGAAAAGGTAAGTAAGAAATGGACTAGAGTATATGCAAATTGGGACCTTGTTATCAGCCAGCTCAATATATTATTTAGTGAGATCCTAAATGAAGGAGCGTAGCTTTGGGACTCCGTCCCCCAAACCCCTAAGGGTTTTACATTATCGAAGACCCTTTCATAAGAAAGACTATCAGTAACCCTATAACCTTTAATTTTTGCCCACTTTATATATCTATCATAAGTACTCATGCCTTGATCACACGATGATTTTGATACAGTTTTAAATAGTTTAAGTAATGTTTCTTTTAATTGGTCATCTGTAAAATTGAAAAACTCATTTTTATTTTTAGGTTGTCTTTCGTACATAATAAGCTCATTTAAAAAATGTTTAGATTGAATTCTACTTGCGTCTTTATTAGAAGCATATTCCTCTTTAATAAAAGCTTGTTTATAAGCTATCACTATTTTTATCCCCCTAAATTAAATCTTTATTGTAATTATATACTTTAAAATGTAATTAATTCATATTAGGGTGATTAAGTACTATCAAACTGCTTGGAAATTTATGAAAGGTAAGTTAAAATAATAATACTAAATATTTATTATTGTATTATAAAGATATAAACCATGCATAAAAGTAGTGTATATTCTCAATTAGACACCTTTTATGCAGTTAAATAGAGCCTTATTGCATACGGAAAAAGTATGAATGAGGGTATATGCTAGATATAGGTACATAACAAATGACGTGAAATTATGTTTTCACGACATTGTGTAAACCCTTATATATATTTTTTTAATATGGGGTGGGGCTCGCAAAGCGTAAATTTACAACGTTAAGCCAGTTATTTCAATTTGATACTATTATTTTAATGTTCTGACTTAGAATTAATATGTAATAGTTCTAACTCAAAAAAGAATATAATATCAATGTAAAGCATTGATATATCTAGGGTTTAATCACTAAATGATAAAGCTCTTATTTTTTTGCTCAAAACAAGTTAGTTAAAGTACAAGTATAGTATTGATAATGCTAACTAAGATAGTAATATAAAATCTTCGATAAAAATATTAAATTAATACTGGTATATTCAATATTTACTTTAAATATATCACTATTTGATAATACGTGTCTTAATGTGGTGAATTTACGCTTTGCGGTTACTATTTCAACATTGACAAAACATATACTGTGGTATAAGATTACATTAGCTCAAATTATGACATTTTATGTTTTATAATCATTTTATACCATTTATATACATAGCGTTGCCGTACTTAGGATAATTGATATTTAACATGATAATGTCACACACAATCTATTTGTTAATTAATACCACTATAGTAAGCACCTTAAATTCTACCAACTTTGTTAAGTGGTTTTTTAAAAATATAAGGAGCTTTAAAATTTTTGTTTGAAATTTTAGGAGGGCGAATAAAAGTTATCCCTCCGGGATTGAGATATATGGATGTTTAAGGGTTTCCAAATTCTATTAATATATTAGGGGGAAAAGTATGAATAAAAATATCTTATTAAAAAAAATAATACCAATTTTAACAAGTGTAATGATTAGTACTACATTAATACCAACAGTTAATGTTTTTGCTGCTGAAACTTCTACTGAAATCATGGTGAAGGATACAAATTACACCGAATTAACCAATTGTGAACTAGATCAAATAATAAATTCTACTGCATCAGAAATTTTACAAGAAGCACCTATACAAAATCCTACAGAAACTAACTCAAGACCAAAACGAGGAGTTGCAACAGTAGCATCAAAACTAATTAAAAAGTTAGGGAAACACTATGTAAAAGTAGTTTTGCCTAAAAAAATATATCATGCATTTCCAAGAGCGCTTGCAGCTAAAGTTTCAGAAGGAGCCTTTGTTGGAGCTTTTAATACTTACGTTCTAATGGGACCACTTGATGAAGTGCATAGTATAGTTACAGATTATTTGTCAAAATATGTTCCACATGTATTAGCTAGTACTTGTGGTTATATTGCACAAGGTATAGTTTATGCTGTAATTTAGAATGATTAATAGTTCTTTAAATTTCTAATGGTATACATATAGAAACTGTATTTATTTTAAATGAACTAATTAAATTTATCGTATGTTTAATTATATTTATTATTTTAAATATTTGTTATGAATATATTTAAAAGCAAATAAGTAAAGCCTTATGATTTCTACTTTTACATATTAGAGATAATTGAAACGCGACAAAAACTACGCAAATTCATATTGCGTAGTTTTTGTTATAATAAACCTTTTTATTATTTACTTGTTATTTTGTTTCTCAAACAATCCTTAGTTGAAAAAGGAAAATAGTTTACAGCGATTATAAGGGAGGGGAGGTTATTGTATCGTATTGGGCTGTCTGAAGAGAGTAAATATATATTAGATAATGAAAAGGTGACATAAATATCATCAAAACAATATGATCAAGCTCAAAATATAACTAATATGGGTAATATAATGATTTAGAGGCTCAAAGCAATTAAATAAGATTATCGAGATTCTAAAATTTAAAGTTATATCTTTAAATTTTATGAGCAAAAAGCTTATATTAGTGATGAAATTAATGACCTAGAAAAAATATTAAGGTGAGGCTAACAACATAGAAGTACGATGGGTAGAGCTAATATCTTTGGCAAAACCTTACTTACTTTAAAAAGCAGTAAGGGGTGGCGTACGCAAAAATGATATTTCGTACGCTAAGAAAAACACAGCCCCATAAATGTAATTATTTTACTCTATAGAGCTGTAATCACGTAGTTTTTTGTCTAATAAATTACATTTGTTTTTTATATTAGATTTATTTTTCTTTTTAACCTTCAAGTATAAATAATTTTTCTACAGTAGTGTTTAATAGTTTAGCAAGGTTCATAGCTAATTCCAGAGTTGGGTTATACTTCTCATTTTCAATCGCATTAATGGTTTGCCTTGTAACGCCAAGCGTAGTCGCTATATCCTCCTGTCTAAATCCAAGTTGTTTTCTTAATCCTCTTATATTATTTTTCATCTTTTCCAAGTTTCCATTTCAAAAAAGATTGAATTCCTATAAGAACAAGATTTTGAGATGTTAAAAGAATAAATGCTAATCCAAATGTTCTTGTCTGAATGAACTCATAGATAACCCAAATTGCTAAAAATAGGGTTGTATAAGCCAAAGCCCATTTCATCGCTTTTAATGTAATACTCAGTTCCATTTCATCCATTTTTTTCATAAAAATCACTCCCTTGTTTAAATTATAATAATTAACTTACCCACTACTAAAATAACTATAGAACATAACAACGCACCAATAAATTTTCTTATACTAATATCCATAATGTAAAAAGTTTTTTACATTTTCATTTTAACACTAACCTTAACAAAATGTAAATAGTTTTTTACTTTTATTAATTGTGGTATAAGAATAATTTATAGATTAAGTGACAAGATTCTTAAATTTTATCATAAATGAATGTACTATTTTATATAAAATCATACATTCGTAAAAACAGCATAAAGCGTTGATATATAAAGGCTTATAGTAGATTTAACTAAAGCCTTTTTTCTTATTGTGTATTTGAATGTATTGTTTCCTATGATATATTATAAATATAGTACATTGAATTTGTGCCCTTTAGGACACTTTTTAGGAGTGAATTTATGATAGTAGAACCCATAAAAGATAAAAAAAAGATAAATGATTTTCTTACTTTTCTAAAAGGAAAGAATGAAAGGGACTGGATTATGGCCAAGTTCCAGTTAAACACTGGACTTAGAATAAGCGATGTAGTTAAGGTGAAGGTAAGTGATATTCTAACGGAAAAGTTTAATTTCAAAGATTATTTTGTGCTGCAGGAGCAAAAGACAAATAAAGAAAAGAAGATAAAGCTTAATGACAGCATTAAAACAGCGTTAAGTACCTATATAAAACAAAATAAGCTTGGACACAATAATTATATCTTTAGAAGTAGAAAGGGCTTAAATGAGCATATAAGTGTTACACAAGCCTATAGATTATTAAAAATTGCAGCTGTAAGTATAGGTATAGAAAACTTCGGTACCCATTCTTTAAGAAAGACCTGGGGTTATTGGACCTACAAAGTAAGTAGATATAATATAGGGTTAATTATGGACACATTCAATCACAGTAGCCAGAAGATCACATTAAGATACATAGGAATAGATCAGGGGGCTAAGGATGAACTTTATAGCTTAGTTCAATTTTAACAAAGGAGTAATTTTTATATGATTTTAAACAGAAGAGAGTTGCTTACTCAGCAACAAAGAGAAGAACTTATAAGTATTCCATTTGAAAAAGATGAACATCAAATGAGTGTATTTTATATGTTATCAATTGATGATATTGAAATAATAAACAAACACAGAAGAGATTTTAACAAATTAGGATTTGCTCTGCAACTAGCTTTGCTTAGATATCCAGGCTGTTCTATATCTAACATAAAAAATATTCCTTATTCAATTGTTAAATATATTGCGGATCAATTAGATTTAGAGCCTGAGGTATTTAATTTGTATGCTGAAAGGGATACTACAAAAAGAGAACACTTAGAAGAAATATGCATTGAATATGGCTATAAAAATTTCTCAAAGGATGAAGATAAATTTCTATTTGAGGAAATCTTAAATTATGCTATGGAAAATGATAATTCAACTTTTCTCATAAAAAAGGCTTTAGAAATATTAAAGAAAGCTAAAATAATATTTCCTGCTATGATAACTATAGAAAGTATTGTTTGGTTTGCTCGTGAAAATGCTGATAACATTACATTTAAATCTTTAACAGAAAATTTGTCATCAGAGCAAAAAAATCGTCTTGATACTATATTAACGCCAATGAACGATACTATAACAACATATTTATCATGGATAAAAAGTGCTCCATTAAATCCTTCATCCAAAACATTTAAAGAAATAATTGAAAGAATAAACTATATAAAAAGTCTTCAAATAAATATTGATATAAAATCAATACATCCAAACAAATTACGCTATCTATCAAGACTTGGGTTTAAATATGATGCATATGCATTACGCCGTTTTGAGGAAATTAAGAGATATTCAATACTGGTAGTTTTTCTAACTGATTTAAATGGAGAATTAATTGATCAAGCTATTCAAGTACACTCAAAGCTTATGATTTCACTACATTCTAAAGGATTAAAGCTTAGGGATGAACTGAATGTAAAAAGTTCAAAATCCGCAAATGAAATAATGCAGCTTCATGTTAAACTTGTAAAAGCTATAGATACTGCCCTTTCAGAAAAGAAAGATATTTCAAAAGAGTTAGAAAATCTAGGAAAATGGGAAATATTTAAAGAATCTGCATATAGTGCTGAAAAAATAATACGTCCCTTAAATAACGATTATCTTGATTTGCTAGATAGTAGTTTTGGTAATTTAAGAAAATATTCTCCAATTCTCTTTAAAAATTTAGAATTTCATCCATCAAATAATTCTACATCCTTAATAAATGCTGTTAATGTCATAAAGGATATGAATGATAACAACAAACGGAAAATTCCTGACGATGCTCCTATAGAATTTATTTCAAAACGCTGGAAAAATCATGTATGTAATGAAGATGGCACAATAAATAAACGGTATTATGAAATGGCAGTTCTTACAGAATTAAATAATGCAATTCATTCGGGGGACATATGGATCAGTGACAGTAAGCGGCATAAAAATATAAACGAATATCTTATTAGCGATGAAGACTGGAAAAGTTCCTGCTTAAAGAATGAAGCGGGTATTTCTGTAAGTTTATCAATAGATGAGTATTTAAAAGAACGACAAGAAACGTTATTAGACAAGTTACAATATGTATCCCAAAACGCGAAAAATCTTGAAGATGTAAGTATTGATGGCGGTAAAATTTCACTAAAAAGATTGGAAAAGAAGGTTTCCGAAGAATCTGAAAAATTTAATTCTATGATTTATGGAATGATTCCTAAGATAAGTCTTCCTGAATTGCTTTTAGAGGTCTCAGAATGGACCCATTTCGAACAGCATTTAACCCATGCATCTACAGATAAGCCTCCTAAAAATGAGGAAATACCTATATTGATGGCAGCAATAATGGCACTTGGTACAAATATAGGAGCTCAAAAAATGGCAGATTCGACATCAGATATTACCTATGCTCAAATGGCAAATATATCAGAATGGAGACTCCATGATGATGCTTTAAAAAAAGCACAAGCTACTCTTGTAAACTACCAACACCACCTTGACCTAGCTCAGTACTTTGGAGATGGCACAACTTCGTCCTCAGATGGTATGCGTGTTGAAGTTGGGGTTTCCTCAATTTATGCTGATAAGAATCCGCACTATGGGATAGGCAAAGGACTTACTATGTATCGTCATGTAAGTGACCAATATTCTGCTTATAATATAAATGTAATTACTACTAATTCAAGGGATTCTCTATACTTGCTTGATGGTATATTGGGACATGAATCTGAGCTCCAAATAGAAGAACATTATACTGATACAGCTGGATACACAGATCAAGTATTTGGGTTATTTCATTTATTTGGAATTAGATTTGCTCCAAGAATAAGAGATTTATCAGAATGTGTTTTGTTTTCATTTAATGATACTGAGGAGTTCTATAAAACGATTAAGGATATTGTTAAAGGTCGTATAAATGTTAAATCAATAACTGATGATTATGAATCTGTATTAAAATTAGCACATTCAATATTTATAGGTAAAGTTTCAGCATCCTTAATCCTAGAAAAACTAGGTTCCTACTCAAGAAAAAATAGTATGGCAAAAGCTTTAAGGGAAATGGGTAAAATAGAAAAAACAATATTTATATTAGAATATATATCTGATAAAAACTTTAGAAGACGCATTCAAAGAGGACTAAATAAAGGAGAAGCTATGAATGCTTTGGCAAGGGCTATTTTCTTTGGTAAATTTGGAGAATTTAGAAGGAGAGCATTACAAGGACAACTGCAAAGTGCCAGTGCTTTAAATATTATAATCAATGCAATAACAATTTGGAATTGTGTTTATTTAAATAAAGCTATTGATTATCTAAAGTGTAATGGTGGATTTGACGAAAGTCTCTTAAATAATATATCACCACTTGGATGGAAGCATATAAACTTTTTAGGCGAGTATAAATTTAATTTAAATCAAAATGGATATTTAAAAGAATTAAATCTTTAAATAAAGCGCTTTAAATCCTAAAATATTGCATTTATGGGGCTGCATTTCTCTTAGCGTACGAAATATCATTTTCGCGTACGCTACCCCAGTAAGCTATGGTACAATTATGATGTAATTGTATTACAGTGTGTACTTAATTGAGTAAGCACAAATTATTTATATTAGTTGGGAGGACATTTGTTATGAAAAAAGAATACAAAGTAAAAGGAAAAATATCACTTATGATATCTGCTCTGATTTCGCTCATAATGGGATTATTGAATATAAAATCTGGTCACTATTTTTATGCGATTAGCATCTTAATAGTGTTTGTTTTGGTTTCTGTTGAAGTATTTAGAAAATTTGAGAATGAATAGATTACATAATAGCCCCAGAGTGAAAGTAACACAATTGATATTGTGCTACTTTCACTCTGGGGCTATTTAAAATGGTGCACTTATACACCATTAACATAGTCCGCGCGAAATTTTGAAAAAATTTATAAAAATAAAAACGTCATGCGTGTAAAAAATAAATTTAAGAAATTCTAAAAGTGAATATAGAATTTAGATATAAAAATGAAAAAGGCCACTATTAGATTTATAATAGTGACCTTTAAAAAATCTTTAATAAATAAGTTATCAAGTAATCTACTAATAACATTATTTTTACCTATGTTTTTAAGATATATTCTTATTGATATTTAACAATGGAATAAAACAATAACGTCTTCTCAAAACCGACTTGTCGGCTCGTTTTTGCTTGCAAAAGTTTTTAGAAGTAAGTTGACCGCAGGGAAAGTTAAGGTAGTTTTATTCCTTATTGTATACCGAAGGTGTCCTATGTACCTAATATAACTTGTAATAGCCTAACTTCCAAAGCTATTACCACATGTACATTTTTTCTCTTTGTGATGAAATACACAAATATAGTTTTTTTACATGTGCTATTGGGTTAATTAAAATTCAACTAAAACTTAATTAACTTAGACATGTTGACAAATAAATGCATGCAATTAAAAAAGTAAATTTATTTACGGTCGCTTGCGATTTTTTATTGCTGTTTTGTGTTTATTTGTCAACATATTTTTTGAGTGAAACTGTAATATCGTATATCTATTGAGGATGCTATGTTTGTTATGTAAAAACATAGTCCGTTTTGAATGAAATTGGAATTGATTCATGTAGTTTCAGTAAAAATGTATATGAATTTGTAATGTTTACCTAAGTATATTTTAATACTATTTAATGATTATGTCCACTTATAAAATGCAAAACAGGCATACATATATCAATTTTTTATGTTTTTTAGGGGTTTATCCTTATCCTCTCGGAGAGCACGAATTTTACGATAGTAAAGTATAATGTGCTATACTTTACTCCGTAAAATTTAGGTCGCTTCGCTCCTTTTTAGAATAAACCAACTAGTTAAATTCTAAAATAAATTCTATATGTCTATTATAAAAGCTATATGGATCTTATTTTATATTATTATCTTAATGGCAAGGGATAAATGCGACATAGATAATATCTCTGTCGCAACAAATACGAATAAAGCATACAAAATAGAGCTGTCAGGAGTTTCACACGATACTATAAATAAGATAAAAGTTATTAATACAGCTAAATAAAATTAAAATACCGTTAATCATAAATCTGATGAATGGATAACTCCAACTAACACTCATTGCCACATGATCTACTTTGAACCAGGAGCAACATGCTATAAACGTAAGATATGTAGAAAGGATTTTGTATTATTATCATAGCGCATTATGACTATGGCTAAGGATAGATATTTAGTTTGTACTTACTGTAATAGGTTGGTAAAGCTACAGATAGTTTAAAATAATGTATGCAAGAACACAGTTATAAGAGATTTTGCGGAGTTATATGACAGAAATAAAACCTTTGAGCATAATAAATATACTCAAAGGTTTTATATTTTATATTCTTATGTTTTATACCATATGGAGTTAAAAATCTCCATATGGCCAAAACATTACTTTATATTTTTCTTCCCAAATTTAATAATTAAACTTATCTTGCCTTTAATAATTCTAAACTCGAAGGATAAGTTATTAAAAATATAAGGGAGTATCATTGTAAGTGTGGCCAGAATAAATTGATACTTATTCATGGCTTACTCCTTTTGTTACATAATTAATCAGATAACAAAATTTAGTATACACCTTTAAAGGGGTATAAAATACAGGAAATGATTGGTAGATATACTTATAGGGGCCAAAGGCTTGTTTTTATGTATAAAAGTAAATATAATTTTAAAAAACTTGATATATTTGTGATAGTAAAAAAACACAAATGCCGTGAAATTAAGCTTTCACGACATTGTGTTTTTTTGATACCTAATATATAACGTGTTTTTTATCTTCTATATAACAAAACATATTCTAATTTATATATATATATTTATGGAAATTATAGTATAATTAAGCAAATATTTATGTTGTAATCGTAAAATAAGGTGGCGTAAATATATTTATATTATGAGGTGAATAAAGTGAAAAATATAGGAATGATTGTGGCTGTTGAAATAGAAGCAGTATTAAATAAATATGGGGTACCGATTAAAACATTAGAATTTGCAGGATATTCGGTATATCAATATAAATTAGGTGAAAATAATTTATTTGTTATACATAGTGGAGCAGGGGAAATTGCGGCTGCTATGACAACACAGTTTTTAATATCACAATTTAGAGTGAATTTTATTGTAAACTTTGGTGTTGTAGGTGGTTTGACACATGAGATGTCATTAGCAAGAACGTGTATTGTTGAAAGTGTTGTCCACTATGATTTTGATACATCAGAGGCGGATGGATGTGATGTTGGAAAATATCTTGAATATCCGAGTATTTATATATCTACAACAAAAGAAATCATGGATAAAGCGCTTGAAAGTGAGCCGTTGTTAAGAAAAGTAATTTGTGCTTCGGGAGATAAATTCATTGCAAGAAAAGAGAAAAAAGAAGAATTGCATAATATTTTTAATGCAGATATCTGTGAAATGGAGGCTGCTGGAATTGTGTTGACTTGTAATAAAAACAAAATTCCATGCTTATTGATAAAAACTGTATCTGACAGCATTACTGGTGGAGTTAATGAATTCAAAAATGCAGTTAATGAATCCGCAAGAATTTGTATAGAGATAACAAACAAAATCCTTAATAAGTATTGAGGTTGCAGCAATATTACGATCTTAAATGTCGTGAAAGTCTATTTTCACGTCATTCGGGTACAGCCGACATACGTGGTGCGTCCCGACAGGGCGTATATTCTAGCAGGTGGGAATCCTGTCAAGGTAAGATTTAGCAAATCGCTTTGTATCGAGTCTTAGAGATGTTGCGGTAACGTAACATTTTAAGGGTAGACAGAAAGTTAGCGAGGTAGAATTGACTGGGTGTGCGACCTTTTTAGTTAGCGAAAACGTTGTGTAGTAGTGACGATAAGCTTTCTAGGCTGATAGAATAGTTACTTAAGAAATGGTTTCTGTTAGTTAACTGATATTTTCGAGTCCGGCATAGGAGCCAATAATCTTATGGATACTGAGGCTTACTAATACTCCTGCCAGCGTTGCAGTAATGTAATGTTGCGAAGCATAGGTGAAGACGGAGACACTGGCTGTAAAGTCACACTTCGGGTACTGTTGCATATGAATATAATTTCCTTGTTGTTAAATTTCGTAATCAATGATGCCTATCCCTAGTTCAGATGGGAGGTTGAATTAATTTTTCTACTTCAATGTATATACCTGGGTACAGATGGAGGATAACCTTATGGTGGTTATAGATTAGGTGTAAAACCTAACCAGGTAAGAACTGAGAAAAACGGAGTAAAGAGGAGTTCTAAGTGCAATATTTAAGGAGAATATATCGGTAAAGGTGATTGACCTAACGGATAAGGATTAATAAGTCGATTCTGTAATGTTTGAGGACTAGTTGCACCGAAAGGGTAAGCTAAGAAAGAATATTAATAGGTTAACAGAGGGGCCGTAGTACCGCTTGGATATCATATTAAGAAATGTGGTAAAGGAAAGGGCCTTAGACGTTTTAGTGTATAAAATTATTTTTGTAAATTCTAATTCGCCAAATTAGATGAAAGAGACTATTCGTACAGAAAGGAGGTGGAGCCTCCTATGAGTACAAACAATATTTATTATGTAGATATGAAAAAAAGATTTGAAAATTTCCAGAATAATGGAATAGATATGCGTAAACTGCACGAATTAGTTTGCTCGGAAGAGAATGTTATGTTAGCAGTAAGACAATTAGGGAAAAGTAAAGGTCGTATGACAAAAGGCCCTGATGGCTCAAACTATGATACTTTAACGGAACGATGTTTTTGTGAACTAGCAGTAATAGTTAGAGAGACACTATATAACAAGAAAATGGATTATGTAAAACGTGTGTATATTCCTAAGGGGAATGGAAAGAGAAGACCAATAGGTATTTGCAGTGTGTGGGACAAACTAGTTGAGAAATGTATACAATTAGTTCTAGAACCGTACTGCGAAACTAAATTTGTTCCTAGTTCATTTGGATTTAGGGAGCAAGTATCTACACATAATGCAATAGCTAAAGTTAAAAATCAATGCACAACTATGCCTTATGTATTATCAGTTGATATGGAAGACTATTTTGGATCATTAGATGCTGATGTAATGTATAGAGAGTTATGGAGTATCGGTATTAAAGATAAAGTGATTTTGAATTATATATATCGTTTCATTAAAAAAAGGATACTTTGAAAAAGGGTGTAAGATATATGACCCTAAAGGAAGTGCACAAGGAAGTATATTAGGACCTTTACTATCTAATATTTATTTGCATAGATTTGACGTTTGGTTAAGAGACCAAGGTGATGATTGGCATGATAAGAGTACGAAAAAGTTTGTTAATAGTAATGGTAACTGTAGAAGAAATATGAGATATACTAATTTGAAAATTGGTATTCATGTAAGATATGCTGACGATAGTGCGCCACGAAAGCGTGGTAATCAACTCGCAAGAGTTGATTAATATAGCTGTGCTATACAGATGATGGAGGAAGGTCCTCCGAAATCGCCATGCAGGTGGAGATTTCAAACTACCTTAAGGTGCTGTAATCAAAAGTTATGGTGCTTAGCGTTAAGGAAAAGGCAGAGGTAAATCTGTCAAGTATGTACTAAAGAGATGAACGAGCATGTGAATCACTTACGAAAATGTCGAAAGCGTAGAGACTCCATCAAAACCAGGGGGTAGTCGTTAACTTGGGATAAGCCTAGAGGAAACCTGTTTACTGGCTAGGCGGTGGGCGGCATAAAGGTGGCATGACTTTAGTATGGGCATTTGTATGGAACGTGGGAACCTACGGCTTGATGTTAAGAGAGTATTTCAAGCAGAAGAACTGTGAGAAAAGAGTATCGATGCAAGCATAGGGGCAGATTGGGTCGTAGTAGTGAAGAAACTTCTGTAATGGAAGTGGAGCGAAGGACTTCAAGTTATTCAGTTTCAGAAATAAGTCAACTTTGAAAAGGAGGAGGAGCTTATGACAGAAACAAAGCCGTTTAATATTTCTAAAAGAGCTGTAGTTACAGCTTACGAAAAGGTGAAAGCAAACAAGGGAACATATGGAGTTGATGGACAGTCAATTGAAGATTTTGAAAAGAACTTGAAAAATAATCTATATAAAATCTGGAATAGGATGTCATCAGGAAGTTACTTTCCCCAACCTGTAAAAGCAGTTGCAATTCCAAAGAAAAGTGGAGGAACTAGATTACTAGGGATACCGACTGTTGAGGATAGAATTGCACAAATGCTAGTTAAACTATACTTTGAACCAGAAGTAGAGACTATGTTTTATGAGGATTCCTACGGATATAGACCTAATAAATCTGCAATACAGGCACTTGATGTTACAAGAAAAAGGTGTTGGAGGAAAGATTGGGTCCTTGAATTTGATATAAAGGGACTATTTGATAATATCAAACATAACATTTTAATTAAAATGGTAAAGAAACATACAAATGAAGAATGGATTATTCTATATATTCAAAGGTGGTTAACTGCACCATTTCAAATGGAAACGGGAAAACTAGTGCCAAGAATTTCTGGAACCCCGCAAGGGGGTGTCATAAGTCCAGTACTTGCGAATCTGTTTTTACATTATGTGTTTGATGATTTTATAACAAAAGAATTCAAAACAATTCCGTGGGCAAGATACGCAGATGATGGAATAGCACACTGTGTATCCCTAAAACAGGCTAAATATCTACAAAGACGGTTGCAAGAAAGGTTCGAAGAATACGGATTGCAACTGAACCTTGATAAAACAAAGATTGTATACTGTAAAGATGATGATAGAAAGGGAGATTATCCAAATATATCATTTGACTTTCTAGGGTATACATTTAAGCCTAGAGGCGCAAAAAGTAAATATGGAAAGTATTTTACAAGTTTCTTACCAGCGATAGCAGATAATGCAAAGAAAAGAATTAGGAAAGAAGTAAGAAGTTGGAGAGTACAGTTGAAGGTAGATAAAGACTTGTGGGATATATCAAGTATGTTTAATAAAAAGATACAGGGGTGGATTAACTATTATACACATTTCTATAAAACGGGAATGTATTCAGTATTAAGATATATCAATAATGCTTTAGTAAAATGGGTTCGAAGAAAGTATAAGAAACGAAAACATAAACGAAGAGCAGAATATTGGTTGGGAAGTATTGCGAAAAGAGATATAAATTTGTTTGCACACTGGAAAATGGGAATATTACCAACGACTGAATGATGGGAGCCGTATGAGCTGAGAGGTTCACGTACGGTTCTGAGAGAAACTAAGGGTGAAGTTCCCTTGGTTTACTTACTTTAAAGTCTTCTGTAGAGATTATAAATCAGCCCAAAGGGTTTTTATTGCTGTAAAGCAGTGGCTAAAAGAAAGATTAGGTCTTGATATAAGTCCTGAAAAATCTAAAGTTACCAATCTCAGAAAGAATTACACTGAATTTCTAGGAATTAAACTAAAAGCAACACCTAAAAAGAATAAGTATGTCTGCAAATCTCATATGACTAATAAAGCAATAAATGAAACTATCAAAAATTTTAAAGATAGCATCACGAGAATTCAACAAAATTCTAGCATTGAGCAGGTTAATAAATTTAACAGCCAAATATTAGGAAAGCATATTTATTATAATATGGCAACTCATATAAGTGAAGATTTTAGTAAAATTAGTTTCTTAGTCACAAAAATCCTATACAACAGATTGCACAAACTAAGTAAATTTGAAGGTGTAAAAGGCAAAACCTATATGAGATATTATGGGAATTATAACCTTAAAACATATTTTATTAGGGGCAGACCTATCTTCCCTATTGCAGGTATCAAAACAAATCCTACTATGAGTTTTAACCAAGATACCTGTAACTATACTGAACAAGGAAGATTAAAAATACACAAAAATCAAAAATGTGTTAATGCAGAAATATTGAGATATCTTATGATAAATCCAGTAAGAGGACAATCGGTAGAATACAATGACAACAGACAAAGTTTATACACTGCCCAGAAAGGTTGCTGTGGAGTTACAGGGAAACCTTTAAAAATTCATAGTATGGAATATCATCATAAAATACCTAAAGAAAAGGGAGGAACAGATGACTATAGCAACCTAATATTGCTGAATCATCACGTACATAAACTTGTTCATGTAGTTGTAGAAAACACAATTAATAAATATATAGTAAATCTCAATCTTGATGAAAAGGCTCTTAATAAGATTAATTCACTTAGACAGAAAGTCGGAAATTCTAAAGTTCTACTAACTAAGTAAAATAAATTAAAATTCTTGATGGAACGCCGTATGAAGTGAAAGTTTCACGTACGGTGTGGACTGGGGAAAAGGTAGCGATAATTTCAAAGCCTTACCTATCAGTATCTTACTCACTGCCCAGAAGTAAATTAATCTATTAAAGTACCTAATCATTAATTTTTCTATTTAGTCTTAGTAGCAGTCAGTAAACTAGTCCAAAGCAAATGAAATATTCCCCCTTCCCCCAAGGGTAACAAGCCCTACTGCAATGCAGCAGGACTTGTTTTTGTCTTCAAAATACTAATATTTAAAAAAATCTACATGTTTTAAAGGTAAAACCTCGCGACCCTCGGGTGAAAAATGGACAGGTTTTTCACCTCAGATTAACATATCAGTAACTTTTGTTTCATGAATTTAGAGTTTCAATAAAACAAATTTATAATAGAGGTCAAAAAACTCGTCCATTTTTCACGGCAAATAGACAGGCCTACCCGCCACTTCGTCCCTCAGTAGCTAGGCTCGTCCATTTGCCAGCATCCTACAAGTTTTAAAAAAGTAATTAGTTATCATGTTTTCCTTCTTGGATATCGAAATATTATTATAGTAAATAGATTTTATAAAACTTTATTATAATAATTATTATATTTTATATCTACTATAGTTACTAGTAGTATAGAGATTTCGGAAGGATAAGTTATTTTTTGGACATAGAAGATAGAGAAGCGTTTTACATATCAAGACTCAAACCTAATATAGCAGTATATATAGAAAATAAGGATATAGAGTACTATAAGAATGGCGCTCCTAAAAAATCAAGCCTTTTTAAAAGAATCTATATTTCTGACATAATGAAACAGATGGGCGAGGGGGACCGTTATGAAATTAAGGATGTCTATGTAGGCAAGGAAAAGACGCTAAAAACAAGGCTTATTTTATATAAACTAACAAATGATCAATTGAAAAAAAGAACAGAAAAATCTGTGAAGAATGCTAAAAAAAAGGGTATAGAAAAAAGTAATAATACGATTGAATTATTAGGTATATCTATTTATATAACGAATATTAAGGAAGAAGTTTTAAGTTCAAAGCAGGTTCATGAGTTTTACAGTTTAAGATGGCAGATCGAAATAATATTTAAAACGTGGAAATCCATATTTAGTATACAGGTTGTAAAGTTAGTTAAAATAGAACGGTTTCAATGTCAGCTTTATGGAAAACTTATTTTGCTACTAATAAGCTCTGCTGTAATGTTTAAAATGAGGACTTTAGCTTTAGAAAATAAAGGCCTTGAAGCCAGTGAAATTAAAACTTGTGAAATAGTTCATGAATATATTGATAGTCTATATTTTGAGCTTATCAAATTCCCTAATAAAGTTCTCGATACCTTAAAATTAATATTTGAAAATGTAGTTAGGAATGGTCTGAAATCTCATAAAAAGGATAAGAAAACTGTTTTTGATATTCTTGGAGTTTGTTATAAATTAACATCATCGCAGGCTAAAGTTGCAGCATAAAACAACTTGATAAAATTGTAAAAGCCCCACTATATACGTGGCTTTTTTTGGTGTACCCTAAAATTGTTTGAATACTATTGTACACTTAAAATTTACCATTAAAATTTATCAAAATAAATTTCGATGGTAAAATATAGTATTTAATAATGACTTACTAATATTCAATATGGCTTAGCTTGATGGCTATGGTGCCATACCCCTATATGAGACTATTATAAGCAATTTAAGAAAAAATAGTTACCTATTTCAATTAAATTGAATTTATGGTAACTGTTTTTGCAGCGACAAATAGTAATTATACAGTGAATGTATCTTCAATAAATGCCACTACTGTAACTAAATCTACTACTGCAACACAAAATGAGGCAATTAAAACTCAAATGAAAATTAATGAGACAATTGCTAATAAGGCACTTGCTAATAAAGGAAATGCTAAAGATATAATTGATAATGGCTCTGTCAGGAATACAAGGAGTGTCCCATCAGCAGCTGCTAAAAAGGCTGTTAAAGCAGCTGCAAAATGGATGAAAGCTAATAAGGCTAAAGTTATTAAAGCTATCCCTGCTCCATTAAAAAAGTATGTTACTTTTGATGCATTAACTAAAGCTATTGATGCTTATACCAATTATTCCGATTCAATTCATAATTTCTTAACGAGTGTTGTTGACAAGATGTTACCTGAATGGGCAGAAATTTCAATACCTGGAATTGTAGCTTTACTCGAGTTACTTTTACCATTTTAATAAAATCACACTAGAATCTCATATTTGGACAAGCTTAATAGTGTCGAGTTTTTAATATGATATGAACTGCTTGTAGTTCATATCATATTAAAAAAATATAAAAGAGTAAAACTTATTGATTTAGGTTTTGCTCTTTTATATTTTTTGTGTTGACAATACAATATGTTTATATTATCATGAAGCTAACTTCACGTCAAGTAAGCTTCATATTGTGGAAAGAAGGTGGATTGTTGAAAAATAAAATTAAAGAATTACGAATAAAAAAAAATATGACACAGCAACAATTGGCTGACTTGGTTTTCGTTTCAAATAGAACTATTATATCTCTTGAAAAAGAGCAGTATAATCCATCTATTATGTTGGCATATAAAATTGCACTTGTTTTTAATACTACCATAGAAAAATTATATGATTTGGAGGGGAATTTAAAAAATGAAAAAAAAGATATATAATAAAAAAGGTTTTTGGAGTGGTGTTTCTTTTATTTTATTAGCAGTTGGCTATATTATAATCTTGATAAATAATTGGGATAATATGAATTCAATAAGAAATGGTAAAAGTATTTTATTCACTATTATTTGTGCGTTAATTGGTATTGTGCAAATATATAGAGGAATAGATAGTAAGTGTGCAAAAGATGATCATCAGGACGATGATGAAAGAAAAAAACTGGTTATACTCAAAACTGAAAGTAGCACTTATAAAATTACATTTAATATTAGTATTGTCTTAACTTTATTATTAGCAGTTGCCATAGGAGTTACTAAAAATAATGATTTATCAGGTGTTTTTGTAGGAGTAGCAATTATGCCAACTATTATGATTATTTCTTATATGTTTGCTAATTATTATCATAATAAACGCAATTAAATCATAATAAATATACCAATGAAAATACAACTAATTTATTAGTTGTCAGGGTTTGGCACATTCAGTTATACGATAGCATTTTAAATTATGAATAACTTAATTTTGAATGTTACTTAATACTAATATTTGATATTGTTATGTAATATATTACTTTTAAGTACACCTAGATGCCGTTACTGCCTCATACTAACATACCGTTTCCGGAGGATAGGCAAAAACTCCCAAGATGTTATATTGAACCAAAAAAGCCACAGTAAAAATAGAGGCCGCTGAAAAAAGCACTCTTTATTTAGTAGAGTTTTCAAGCTTGAATAGAAAAAGCATGAGATATCCATATTTGGGATATCTCATGCTTTTTATTTTATAATTAAGTTTTAAAAGCCCTATTTCATGCTTTTCAACTTAATTATTCTCTTTAGATTCACAGTGAAGATTGATAATGCACCTTGCATTTGCATGCTAATTAAGCCTGACGATATTGCTACATCATAGCTATGTTGGTGCTTAAGTTCACTGTTTTTAGCCTCTATCATATAACGTTCCCTAGCTCGTTTTTTAAAATATTCACTTTTTTCGAACTCTATTTGATCTTTGTGAGTATTTGACTTTATTGAAACTGAATAAGTTTTAGATTTAGCGCCTTCTTTATAACACCCATCTTTATGAACACAATTTTTACACTTTTCTACATTAAAATAGTAGGTTAGCACTTGATTTTTACCAACATTCTTCTTTCCCTGTTTTGCTTTTTTAATAGCCATATGACCTGCCGGACATACAAATAAACCAGCATCTTTATTAAACTCAAATTCATCTTCTTTTTTTCGCATTCCTTGTGAAATTACAGGATTTAGTCTTGAAATTAATGCAATTTTATTTTCTTTTGTATATTCTAGGTTTTTCTTTTCAGAATAAGCTGTATCTCCAATTACTTCATTTACATCTATACCAGCCTCACGGCTTTTTTCTATTAAGGTTATGAGCTCCTTTCCATCACTTTTTTCGCCAGTTGTAATAACAGCTGCTGTAATTAAACGTTCTTCACTCATAGCAAGGTGTGATTTATATCCAAAAAAAGAACTATCCTCAGTTTTATGCCCCACTTTTGCATCCTCATCTTTTGATATTTTTAGATTTTCTAAGTCATCATTAATAGCTTCCATTAAGTAGTTTAATTTAGTTTTCACAGCTGGATTTGCTGCAGTTTCTGGCTTCTCGTTTATGGTATCAATTAATAATTTGCAGTACTCAAGAATATCTTCAAGTACTCCAGTTGTAACTTTATTAGGTAACTCTTCTTTAATACCAGGATGTACTCCGTACAATGTTTTTCTTAAGTTTTTTGCACGTTTCAATAATTCCTCGCTTGCTGACTTTTGGTTATAACGTGACTTGGTATGCGTAGCATCAACTATTATTGCTTTACTTTTTAAAACTCCCTCTTTTATAGCAAGTTCTACAGTCTTGTTTATTAATAAATCCAATAAATTCATGTCTTTAAGGCGAAGCTTTCTAAATTTAGTTAGTGTACTTGAGTTTATTAAATTTGTTTCTTCTGGGGCTAAATTTAGAAAATATTTAAAGGACATGTCATAAAGAGTTCTTTCAACAACATCTTCATCAGACAATTCATATATTACTTTCAAAAGTAAATATTTAAATAGCATTATGGGGTTAATAGCACCTCTACCCATAGATGAACTATAGTTAATCATCAATTCGTCATAAACAAATGAAAAGTCAACAAGGTCATTAATTTGCTTTAAAATGTTATCTTTCGGAATAATTAACGAATATAAGCTATGGTATGTATTTATTTTTATTTCCAATTGTCCTTTTAGCATAATAGTTTAGCCCCTTTTATTTTATTCTACTATACTAATTCGACATATCTTTTAAAATTCCTTTTTGTTTTTTAGTCTTTTATATAAAAAAATCGCCATCTTTAATTAGATGACGATTTTTCATATAGTTTTTCAGTGGCCTCTAAAAATACTGTGGCTTTTTTGGTAATCTGCAATGAATGTATTATTATACTGGTCTACGTTCTAATACTTTTATTTTAATTTCATGTTTCCCAGTAACTTCTTCAAGTACCTCAACAATTTCTTTAACCTGTTTTACATCACTCGAAACATTTTTTATCGCTGTTTCTGATATATCCATTTTCTCCAATATGGGGTAGTGCTCGCAAAACGCGGATTTTATACGTTAAGACAGTTATTACCAAAAAAACTTTTATCAAAACATTCTGAGTTAGAATTAATACCTAATAGTTCTAACTCGAAAAAATATATAACATCAGTGTAGATTATTGATATATCTAGGGTTTAATCACTAAATGATAAGCTCTTATTTTTTTTACTCAAAACAAGTTAGTTAAAGTTCAGTTATAGTATTGATAATGCTAACTAAAACAGTAAGAAAAACATTAAATTAACACGAGTATATTTAATATTCTCTCTGAATTTATCGCCATTTTGGTAATATGTGTCTTAACGTGGTAAATTTACGCTTAGCGATATAAGAAAATGTATAAAATCTTAATGTCATAACTTAACAGTATTGACACCTATAAAACGCTTACGTATAATCAAAGGATTGGACGGTGTCAAAACTTACAGTCAAAACGATATGATATAAAGGAGTTATGAATTGTGATACTAGGTTATGTAAGGGTAAGTACAAAAAAACAATTAAAAGAAGGTCATTCCATAGAGGTCCAGACGAGGGATATACTAGATAGATATAATGGTGCGGAAATAAGAGTAGAACAGTACACAGGTACTACAACTGATAGACCTATATTCAATAAATTGATAGAGGATTTAAAACAGGGGGATACCTTAGTAGTTACTAAACTAGACAGATTGGCTAGAAATACTGTAGAAGGCATTAGCATAGTTCAAGATCTATTTAATAAAGGAATATCTGTCCATGTAATTAATATTGGACTGCTAGAGAATACAAGTATGGGTAAATTTTTTTTAACTACACTATTAGCAGTTGCCGAGATGGAGCGTTACACAATTATTGAACGTACCCAAACAGGCAAAGCAATTGCAAAAACTAAAGAAGGTTTTAAAGAAGGTAGACCTAAGATATATACATCAAAACAAATAAATAATGCGATTGAGATGCTAAAAAACAATTCATATACAGAAGTTGCAGCGATAACTAGAATAAGTAAGTCAACACTAATTCGAGAAGTTAGGAAAAGAAAGGTTAAATAAGTACATTGTGTAATATTGGAGATTTTAAATTCGAAAAATATGGATATCATTATTTTCGGTTCTTATACCGGTTTTCTGTTCCGTTACTACACAACCCCCGAGTATACAAAGGTCAAGGCAAAATCATATTATACCTTAAATTGGATATAAACAAAATTAAAAACACTCAACATAATAAGTAAACAACAAATGCCGTGAAATAATAAAATTTCACGGCATTTGTTGTTTATGCACATCTAGCCTATAGGCTCAATGTGAAAGTAACACAATTACATTTGTGTTACTTTCGCTAATCCAATCCATTTTACAAATTTGATTTTATCTTATTACAAATTTAAAAATTGAAACCCCAAAAGCAAGTATCGCAGCAAATAAACTAACTTTAGCAACCTCTTTATTTTTCTTCCAATTCTGAATGACTTGAATTAACATTGACACACCCACCAATGGCACAAATACATCTGTTTGTGTTTTACTCCAACTACCTCTCACTTTTCCCATTGTACCTCCAATACGATTAATTATTATTTTATTATCTAAAACGCAACAATCTACAAGTTCATCATAAAATATATATTTAACTATAACATAATTACCATAAATTAAATATATTTACAATTTAAAAAATCAGTAGTAAGCCTCAATGTGAAAGTAACTCAATTGGTATTGTGTTACTTTCAGAATATCAATATACACTTAATAAATTAACCCCATATCATTAGATATGGGGTTAGTTGAGACGAAATATTTGAAAAATATGTATTACTAAAACTCCAACATATCATTTTTATCAAATGTAAAATTAGGTCCCCATGCAACTTCCCAATGGTATCCGTCAGGATCAGAAAAATAGGCATGATATCCTCCCCAAAATACATCCTGTGGCTCTTTTTCGATTTTCGCTCCTGACCTTCTTGCCAGTTCAATGACCTCACATACTTCTTCCTTGCTTTTAGCAGTATATGCAACTGCATTCAGTACCACAACAACTAAAACTACTCATTTCTGGAATTCTCATCTTTTATTTTTTTATCTTTTTCTTTTTTGGTTTTGGTTCGGGTAATTCCTCATACATAGTTACTACCATTTGTTTTAATATCTCACTATTATCGGCAATATCTACATGCAACATTGGCTTTGCTCCATCGTATGGACTTTCTGAAATGCTATCAGGCATATAATGTTTACTTGCTTTAGTAATTTTTTCCATAAAGCCTGTTCCGTAGATTCCACCAAATATTCTACCTTTATAATAAAACAAGTAACCACCCATCATAGGTATAGATTTTATATCTTCCAATCCTTCTAATTGATCCATTATGGGGTAGTGCTCGCAATTTGTGCAAAAGTCCCATTAAGAAAAAACAGTTACCATAAATTCAAGTTAATGTAAAACTCAATGCTAAATAAGGCTTTTTAATATGTTCGAAGATATATTTCACATAAAAACATTAAGTTGTATTAATTGTAAAATACTGATAGTATATACTTGTAATGTCAACAAAAATATTTTTGAAAGGATGGATTTATATGTGTTCAAAAAAATTAAAAATATTTCTTACCTCGTTAGTTTTATCGGGAGGATTAATAGTAAATAATTTAAGCACAACAGTATTAGCACTGGATTTAAATAACCCTAGTTGTAATTCTTATGAAAATGGGAATGATAAAAAAACTTCTTCTTATGAAGAAATGATGTTAGAAGTTGCAAATTCAAAACAAATAGATTTAAACTCTCTTAGTACTCTAACACAAACTGAATTAACCGAATTAAAAAATAAAGCTGATAATGATACTGTGTTTAAAACATTAATTGATGAATTGTATAATAATGGAACAATAAAATCTAAGGACTATATTGTTAATAAATCTAGTAAAATATCCGGCGAAGATTATCAAATATCCATTATTAGTTTTTCGATAGATAAAGATTCTATTATATTTATTAGTACAGATGATGGCTATTCTTCATATGCTATGATACAAGAAAAGATAGAAAATAATGGAGTTTTTAAATTATACGATTTACAAGATAATAAGTTAAACTTAATTGATCATATTAAATATGATCAAAATTCACAAAAATTATCAAACGTTATTAGTATACCCACATCTAAAAAAGGACTAAGTACTCTTATGTCTCTTAAGTTCCCATTTTATGGTAAATGGTGTGGCCCGGGATATAGTGGACCAGGTACCCCCATTGATAATATAGATAATTGCTGTAAAACACATGATAATTGTTACGGTGGAGGTGGAAATAAAAAAAACTGTGACATGCAACTAGTATCCTGTTTAACAAATGTAGGTAAATATCCCAAACTAACAGCCAACCAAAGAGCAGCTATAATTGCAATGGAAACATACTTTATGTCGCTATATTCACATGATAATTAAGTAAAATGGTAGTTAGATAGATTTTTTTATATAAAAATCATTTTAGTTATATTATTACCTGAGTGAGAACATATTCTAAAAATTAAAGATGCTGAGTTTTTTGAAACATTCAAAAGTAATTGAGTAAATATTTGTGATAAAGGAGACAATTTAATGAAAAATAAACACTATATGAAAGGTATTAGTAAAGTATTTGCTATAACTTCTATAAGTATATCATTAACTATGATTATGCTTATGTTAAACGGACTTTTTCAAATAATACCGTGTCAAAATTCAGGGGGATTAATAGTGTTCATGACACCTATTATAAGTATAATAGGTGGTGTTTTAGCTTCTATATCACTAAAAATACACCCTAACATATTGGCAAAATTAGGCATAATTACGAATATTGTATCGTTAATATTGGTAATGTTAATTATGGGTAGTCTTGGCACCACTGCATCATTGCTATTTTGTTAAATCATAATAATGCAAAAGTTTCATTGGCAATTCAAGGTTTGATTGTTACCGAAGCAGAAACGAAACTCCTAGAAGATTATCTTAAAGGGATAGTGCTCGCAATTTGTGCAAAAGTCCCATTAAGGAAAAACAGTTACCATAAATTCAAGTTAATTGAAATAGGTGACTGTCTTTTATTAGATTGATTTTAATGGTCTCATATTATTTACTAAATCATAATCACAATTATCATCAAAATTATACTGTCCAATAAAATTTATATGTTCCCATCCTAGGGGTACGGCAACATAGCCATCAAGCTAAGGGAAGTCTATGAAAATAAAGCCCCCCCATTTGTAAAAATGTTATCATTTAAAAGATAACAAAAACACATCAATGGGGGTAATTTACAAATGATAGAAGAAAACTTAAAATTGGATAAAGATATAAAACATTTTGCAGCTGAAATTAAAAGATGTTTTTCAAAAGAGGAGATTGAAGAAATAGCTAGAGTAACAGGCTTTGTGAAAAGAAAAGGTAAAATTAAAGCATGGGAATTCGTTTGCTTATGCTGCTTTATGGATGCAGAGGTCGCGAATAATACACTTGTTACCTTATGTACAAAACTTAGTGCAAAAATAGGAATAGTTATTTCTAATCAAGCATTAGATCAACGTTTAAATGAAAGATGTGTGGAATTTTTAAAGAAGATTTTTGAGAACCTGTTGCGCCAAACAATAACAAATAATACTTGCATACCAAGTGTATGGGATGAACATTTCAAACGAATAAGAATACTTGATTCTACTGCTTTTCAAGTACCAGAAAGCTATAAAGATATTTATCCTGGATCTGGTGGCTGCTCTCAAGCTTCAGGTGTAAAAATACAACTAGAATATGAATTGAAATCTGGAAATCTTCTTAATATACAAGTAGGAGCTGGCTCAGGAAGCGACAATACTTTTGGGAGCAAAATAAGAGATACTATCAAATCTGGGGATCTTATTTTAAGAGATCTTGGGTATGTAGGCTTTGAAGATTTTTTGGACATAGAAGATAGAGAAGCGTTTTACATATCAAGACTCAAACCTAATATAGCAGTATATATAGAAAATAAGGATATAGAGTACTATAAGAATGGCGCTCCTAAAAAATCAAGCCTTTTTAAAAGAATCTATATTTCTGACATAATGAAACAGATGGGCGAGGGGGACCGTTATGAAATTAAGGATGTCTATGTAGGCAAGGAAAAGACGCTAAAAACAAGGCTTATTTTATATAAACTAACAAATGATCAATTGAAAAAAAGAACAGAAAAATCTGTGAAGAATGCTAAAAAAAAGGGTATAGAAAAAAGTAATAATACGATTGAATTATTAGGTATATCTATTTATATAACGAATATTAAGGAAGAAGTTTTAAGTTCAAAGCAGGTTCATGAGTTTTACAGTTTAAGATGGCAGATCGAAATAATATTTAAAACGTGGAAATCCATATTTAGTATACAGGTTGTAAAGTTAGTTAAAATAGAACGGTTTCAATGTCAGCTTTATGGAAAACTTATTTTGCTACTAATAAGCTCTGCTGTAATGTTTAAAATCAGGACTTTAGCTTTAGAAAATAAAGGCCTTGAAGCCAGTGAAATTAAAACTTGTGAAATAGTTCATGAATATATTGATAGTCTGTATTTTGAGCTTATCAAATTCCCTAATAAAGTTCTCAATACCTTAAAATTAATATTTGAAAATGTAGTTAGGAATGGTCTGAAATCTCATAAAAAGGACAAGAAAACTGTTTTTGATATTCTTAGAGTTTGTTATAAATTAACATCATCGCAGGCTAAAGTTGCAGCATAAAACAACTTGATAAAATTGTAAAAGCCCCACTATATACGTGGCTTTTTTTGGTGTACCCTAAAATTGTTTGAATACTATTGTACACTTAAAATTTACCATTAAAATTTATCAAAATAAATTTTAATGGTAAAATATAGTATTTAATACTGACTTACTAATATTCAATATGGCTTAGCTTGATGGCTATGGGGTAGCGCCAACATTTCCGACAAAACCCACGTTAAGACATAAAATGGATAAATGTTTTACAATTCACTCACGTTAAGAAATAGTACTGTAAGATATAGGTATTAATAAAGCTTGTTGCCTTTTTACAACAAGCTTTATTTTTGTGAATTAAAAATACATATTGACTAATCCCAAAAGCGGTATTATAATCACATTTGAAACCAATTTGGAGGTGCTTCTATGAAAGATATAAACAAAATCCTTATGAATCCTGTTCGCATGAGAATATTACAGTATTTTTCTACACATAAAGTAGCAACAGCAGGAGAATTAGTAGATTTTATAACTGATGTGCCAAGAACAACATTATACCGCCATATTAACATTCTTGCAGAAAACAATCTTATTAATGTAGTGGATGAAAATAGAATAAGAGGAGCTGTTGAACGAACTTATGCACTTAATATAGCTACTATATCAAACGAGAACACATTGGAAAATGCTACCCGAAATGCATACGGATTTTTGATGAATCTTTACTCAAAGTTCGAACAGTATTTTAACAGCACCAAAGCCGATCCTCTTCGTGATAAGCTATTTTTGAACACGGCGGTACTTTTAATGAGTGATGAGGAATTTGATACGTTTTTAGGTGAAATCAATGCTTTAATGAGTCAACATTTAAACAATAAGACTTCTGAGAAACGAAAATCGAGAAATATTTCGATAATATCATCTCCTGATATAGACTCAGAGGTTATTTTATGAAAATAAAATGTAAAAAGAGAGGAAAAAAGATTATGATGATTTTTGGTATTATATTGGGAGTAATAGTGAGTATAAACATCGTCGGATTTATTGTAAACACAATCTTTTTCAAGGACGAGCTTAAAAGTATTGAGCCTTACGGTCAAATGGTTGAAGTAGATGGCAAGAAAATGCACGTCTTTTCTATGGGCAGTAGTAAAAGTACTATTGTACTTTTACCTGGATGGGGCACTGCCCTTCCAAGTGCTGATTTTGCTCCTCTGATGAGGAAGCTAAGCAAGGATTATACCGTTGTATGTATTGAATATTTCGGTGTTGGTTTCAGTGATCAGACAGATGCTCCAAGAACAAACGAGAATTATACAAAAGAAATTCGTACTGCATTGTCAGGGGCAGGCTTTCACGCACCGTATATTTTGATGCCTCATTCTGTTTCGGGTATTTATTCTGAATATTATGCTGCAAAATATCCTGATGAAGTATCAGCAATCGTTATGCTTGACACGACCTCAACTGCCGCAATCCCTGAAGGGAATGCGCCAAGTATTATATACTCTATCTCAAAGCTTAGCCAGTCGTGCGGGTTGACACGAATTACCATACCACTGGTTCCTGAAACCAAGCTTATTAAAAATGGTTACATTGAAAAAGAGATTACTGACTACAAAAAATTCGGTTACCACTTAATAAACGATACGATGATTAATCAGTCATCGTTGCTTCTTGACAACATCAAAGAAGTAAATAAGCTTAAATTTCCTACTGACATTCCGGTACTAAAAATTATATCAGAGCAAACGCTTAATGGGATGGCAAAGAAGAATAAGGATGATGGTATGGGGTATCAAAACGCTCATTTAGCACGACTTGGTAATAATGCAACATATAAAGTTCTTAAGGGAACAACCCATTATATTCACCAAACACATGCTGATGAAATTGCGGAAATTACAAAGACATTCATTAACAATGTCAAAAAATAAATTGCATGGAAAAACAAGTAAAACTAGCACCATAAACGGTCGTTTATGGGACTCTAGCAAAAAAAATAAAGCAAGAGCATTTCTACCCTTGTTAATCTTTTATTCATTTTTTCAACCTAAAAATGTACTTATAATTGGAATCGCAATGTATAGATAAGGTTCTAATTTAATAGCCATACTATCATTAGAAGAAATTTCAATTACTGTTTTATTAGCAAGTTTATGAAAAATTTTGCTTATAATATTGAAAATAATCCAACCACAAATAGTTCCTATGGTATTCATTATTAAATCATTAATATCTGATGCACGATGTGGAACAAACAATTGACCAATTTCAATAATAATTGAAAATAATATTCCATTACATAATGTCGGTAATAATTTTCTATACTTTTTCCATAATGTTGGCAATAAAAATCCAAAAGGCATAAAAAATATTATATTAAGTATAGAAGAAATTTCAAATCCATCGTTAAAAGGTACTAAATTTATAATGGGATTAAATATTGGCCTGTTTAATCTTGAAAGTCTTTGCCAGTCGCTCAAATAAGGAAATCCTACTACTTCTGTTAACGAAATCATAAGATATAATATAAAAAGATATCCAAAAAAGTAATGTTGACATTCTATTTTCTTTTTAAGACTTTTACTATTTTTGTTTAAAAATATATTTAAAATAGTTATTAGAAAAATTGATATTATCATTGATATTATAAAACTTTTTACCATAAAAATCTTTCCCCCCTGGTTTAATCGTTATATATATATAACGATTGTAAAATATAAAACACTTCAAAATAAAATACGATTGTGAATTAACTTACAAGTAAAGTATAACAGTATGTATCATATGTCACTATTACTTAGAGTAAATTTTTTTAATAATCTATTAAAGTGGTTTTTATAAGAAGTGGCAGCTTTAAGTTAATAAAAAAAGCTTAAAACATTACATAATATGGGAAGTGGCCCATTTTTACATGAATGGTTGCCGTACCCCATAGCCATCAAGCTAAGGGAAGTCTATAAAAATAAAGCCCCCCATTTGTAAAAATGTTATCATTTAAAAGATAACAAAACACATCAATGGGGGTAATTTACAAATGATAGAAGAAAACTTAAAATTGGATAAAGATATGAAACATTTTGCAGCTGAAATTAAAAGATGCTTTTCAAAAGAGGAGATTGAAGAAATAGCTAGAGTAACAGGCTTTGTGAAAAGAAAAGGTAAAATTAAAGCATGGGAATTCGTTTGCTTATGCTGCTTTATGGATGCAGAGGTCGCGAATAATACACTTGTTACCTTATGTACAAAACTTAGTGCAAAAATAGGAATAGTTATTTCTAATCAAGCATTAGATCAACGTTTAAATGAAAGATGTGTGGAATTTTTAAAGAAGATTTTTGAGAACCTGTTGCGCCAAACAATAACAAATAATACTTGCATACCAAGTGTATGGGATGAACATTTCAAACGAATAAGAATACTTGATTCTACTGCTTTTCAAGTACCAGAAAGCTATAAAGATATTTATCCTGGATCTGGTGGCTGCTCTCAAGCTTCAGGTGTAAAAATACAACTAGAATATGAATTGAAATCTGGAAATCTTCTTAATATACAAGTAGGAGCTGGCTCAGGAAGCGACAATACTTTTGGGAGCAAAATAAGAGATACTATCAAATCTGGGGATCTTATTTTAAGAGATCTTGGGTATGTAGGCTTTGAAGATTTTTTGGACATAGAAGATAGAGAAGCGTTTTACATATCAAGACTCAAACCTAATATAGCAGTATATATAGAAAATAAGGATATAGAGTACTATAAGAATGGCGCTCCTAAAAAATCAAGCCTTTTTAAAAGAATCTATATTTCTGACATAATGAAACAGATGGGCGAGGGGGACCGTTATGAAATTAAGGATGTCTATGTAGGCAAGGAAAAGACGCTAAAAACAAGGCTTATTTTATATAAACTAACAAATGATCAATTGAAAAAAAGAACAGAAAAATCTGTGAAGAATGCTAAAAAAAAGGGTATAGAAAAAAGTAATAATACGATTGAATTATTAGGTATATCTATTTATATAACGAATATTAAGGAAGAAGTTTTAAGTTCAAAGCAGGTTCATGAGTTTTACAGTTTAAGATGGCAGATCGAAATAATATTTAAAACGTGGAAATCCATATTTAGTATACAGGTTGTAAAGTTAGTTAAAATAGAACGGTTTCAATGTCAGCTTTATGGAAAACTTATTTTGCTACTAATAAGCTCTGCTGTAATGTTTAAAATGAGGACTTTAGCTTTAGAAAATAAAGGCCTTGAAGCCAGTGAAATTAAAACTTGTGAAATAGTTCATGAATATATTGATAGTCTATATTTTGAGCTTATCAAATTCCCTAATAAAGTTCTCGATACCTTAAAATTAATATTTGAAAATGTAGTTAGGAATGGTCTGAAATCTCATAAAAAGGATAAGAAAACTGTTTTTGATATTCTTGGAGTTTGTTATAAATTAACATCATCGCAGGCTAAAGTTGCAGCATAAAACAACTTGATAAAATTGTAAAAGCCCCACTATATACGTGGCTTTTTTTGGTGTACCCTAAAATTGTTTGAATACTATTGTACACTTAAAATTTACCATTAAAATTTATCAAAATAAATTTTAATGGTAAAATATAGTATTTAATACTGACTTACTAATATTCAATATGGCTTAGCTTGATGGCTATGTTGCCGTACCCCAGACTCGTTATGTATGCAAATTCTTTAGTTGCACTAGGAGAATTTGTATAATGGTAATAGACGTACGCATTATATCTACAAAGGTGAACTATGGCTATATAACTAGTTTTCATGACCTCATTATAAAATAAACGAACTTTAAGTTGATATAACACGAACTTTTGACACTTTTTCATTCATTTTATAATTATTATTATTATTCTGACTCTTGGATAAGACAATAGTAGTATAATTAACCATATATTTGATGACATACTTATATAAGCTTATGTATTAAAATTCAAACAAAACATATTCATTTGGAGGGGAATTATTATATGAATGAAACACTTAAAATTCTAAAGGAAAGAAGAAGTATAAGGGTTTTTAAAGATGAACAAATTAAAGATGATGAATTACAATCTATTTTAGAAGCTGGATTGTATGCACCGAGTGCTCTAAATGAGCAGTCTTGGCACTTTACTGTTATACAAAACAGTAACATGCTTCAAAAATTTACTCAAGTTGCAAAAGCTGCTTTAGCTAAATCTCATATTGTTCAGTTAAGAAACATGGCAAGTAATGACAACTATAGAGCATTCTATAATGCACCTACAGCTATAATTATATCTGGTTATATGAATGCATCTAATCCTCAGGCGGATACTTCTAATGCTACTGAAAATATATTAATTGCAGCAAAGTCTCTTGGTTTAGGTACTTGTTGGATAGGGAGTATGCCATTTATATTTGGGAATGGTGAAAATGAAGAGCTAAAAAAAGAACTTAGGATACCTGAAGGATATCAGCCAATAAATTCTATTGCTTTAGGATATGCCGTTTCTGAAGTTTCTAAAGCGCCTGCAAGGAAAGAAAACAAAATAACTATAATCAAATAATTTTTTACTGTACAATTTTCGAATATGTCGACACAAGTAAACCCATATCATTAATTAGATATGGGTTTACTTTATATTTTGAAAGTAACACAATACCAATTGTGTTACTTTCACATTGAGGCTATTACCCATTTTAAAAGAATTGTAAATATACTTAATTTATGGTAATTATGTTATAGTTAAATATATATTATTATTCGAAATTGTAATAAACTAAGAACTTAGGAGATGATTATATGTCTGAATTAATAGTTATGTTGCTTATTATTACCTGTAGGATTATATTTTATTTTTATAGGATGGCGTATTTGGAAAAAAGAACAGATAACGATAATACATGATTATCATTATACAGGGGTTGCTGAAAAGGATAAAAAATCTTATACAGAAAAAATGGGTAAAGCATGTATTATAATGGGAATAGGAATGATACTGATGATGGGTATTATTAAATTCACATCAAATACTGCATATGGTGTGATATGCTTTGGGATATTCTTTGTAGGGGGATTAGTTATGATGTTTATGGCACAGAAAAAATATAATGGTGGACTGTAATGAGCATTCGCAATGATCTTATATGTCGTTATCACAAGTAACCTCATATAATTAAATATGAGGTTACTTGTTTTAAGTGTATATTGATATTCTGAAAGTAACACAATAGTAATTGAGTTACTTTCACATTGATGCTATTGCCTAATCCTTTAAAATTTCAATTTGAATGTAACATAACGTGTTGACTCTTTACTTTGAATGTATTAAAAATCAGTCTTAATATAATAATAAGACTCCGCAGTCAAAGGCTGGTCCACAGCATATTTTCTCCTTCATTCTTCATACGAAAACTTGATGTGGCACAAGCTCTTTCACTGCTCTAGGTCATAAATGAAGCTTTGGGCAATCTTACTCACTGCCCAGAAGTAAATTAATCTATTAAAGTACCTAATCATTAATTTTTCTATTTAGTCTTAGTAGCAGTCAGTAAACTAGTCCAAAGCAAATGAAATATTCCCCCTTCCCCCAAGGGTAACAAGCCCTACTGCAATGCAGCGGGACTTGTTTTTGTCTTCAAAATACTAATATTTAAAAAAATCCACATAACTTAAAGATAGAACCTCGCGACCCTCGGGTGAAAAATGGTAGGTTTTTCACCTCAGATTAACATATCAGTAACTTTTGTTTCATGAATTTAGAGTTTCAAAAAAAAAAATTATAATAGAGGTCAGAAACTCGTCCATTTTTCACATCAAATAGACAGGCTTACCCGCCACTTCGTCCCTCAGTAGCTGGGCTAGTCCATTTGCCAGCATCCTACAAGTTTTAAAAAAATGATTAGTTATCGTGTTTTCCTTCTTGGATATCGAAATATTCTTGTAGTATATATATTTTATAAAACCTTATTATAATAATTATTATATTTTATATCTATTGTAGTTACTATTACTAGTAGTATAGATATTTCGGAAGGACAAGTTCTGGGCACGTATACCGTCACCCAAAAGAGAACAAGCTTTAACATAAGTATCTCTAAGCTTCCCATTGTTTTCGTCCCTCAACCACTGGTAACTAAGAAATTCTAATGATAAAGCTGGTCTTTTTTTGGGTACCCGACGGCGTGCATCGATTCTAGTTAAATTTAACTTTCACTTAATTTAATCATTCTATATAACTAATCAAAAACCTAAGTCTACGCACGCATCTGTAGTTTAATCATACCTTTAAATCTAAATACGTACATCGCCGATGGACAAGTTGTGATGAACCCACAACTTGCACAAGGTGGCTGAGTATTTCAAATATACGTGCGTAGTATTGTTTACATCTGATACATATTAAATTTAGCTATGGCAGCACTTCGCATAATAAATTTTGCTACCACTAACCCTAATCTATATTTTTTATTACTGTTTTAGTTAGGATTATCAATACTACAACTGCAGCTCCGTAGGAGATGATTTAACAAAAACAATACAAGTATGAATTTTTGCAGTAGTTTTGTTAATTAACATTGAAAAAAATCATAAATAATGTATAATTAATTTAACACATATACTGCATATTAGAACAAGTGAAGAATATTTGTTAGAGAGGTGAGAGTATGAATGAAATAATAAAACAAGAAATTAAAGAATTATTTTTCAAGAATAAAGGCTATGCTACAACAAAAGAAATATCAGGAATGGGGATAAATAGATACTATGTTAGCACCCTTGAAAAATCAGGTGTTGTTTCAAAAATAAAAACGGGATTATATAAGTGGGTAGATTATGGTTTTCAATACAATTTTGAATTAGTTGATGTATTTAAAATAGTCCCTAAAGGGATATTGTGCCTTACTTCTGCATTAGATTATCATGATTTATCAACTATTAACCCCTGGCAGTATGAGATTGCTATAGAAAGAAGCAGTAAAGTTATAATACCTAAGTATCCACCAATTAAACTTCTATATTTTTCACAAAAGCAGCTAAATATAGGTATAACTAATATAGAAGTAGATGGACATTTAATTAAGATATATGATATAGAAAAGACAATATGTGATTGCATAAGATATAGAAATAAAATTGGAATTGATATTGTAAAAGAAGGAATTAATGAGTATATAAAAAGGAAAGATAGAAACTTTAACAAATTAATGAAATATGCGGAAGTTTGTAGAGTTCAAAAAATACTAAAACAGTATTTGGAGGTGCTTGTATGAGTAAGCAAATAAAAGACATTACTGCATCGGTAAGAGCAAGACTTGCGATTATAGCAAAAAAGGAACAAAGAAGTTTATTGGACACTCCATCATTTGTGGCATTGGTACAACAACATCGCCAAACCCAATATCTAGTTGTAACACATTTCTCGCATTCCCTAAAAAACAATTAGTTTTTACTCTTATACCGTGATATTCTCCATCTTTTTTTATCTCTTCAACTTCAATTTCATCTCCACTAAAAACTAGTCCACTTGATATGAAAGCACCATTAATAAAAGTATATTCTTTAGAGTCCATTATTTCAGAAAAGTTTCAAGCTATGATTTCATTATCAGTAATTAATAGTAGAATGAAAGATTTCTACGATATATTTACTCTTTTAAGCACTAATAGTTTTGACGGAAGGAAGCTACAGGAGGCTGTAGATAAAACATTGCAAACAAGGCACACGGTGATTGAAAGAGAAAATATTATTTTCACAGAAGACTTTATGAAAGATGTAAATAGAATTAAAATGTGGAAGGCTTTTTTAAGAAAGATAAACTCTGTTAATATTGAGTTTGACGAAGTTATGAGAGAAATTATAATATTTCTTAAACCTATTTATAATGTAATTGTTCATGAAGAAGAATTTTTCGAGTTTTGGGATCATGATAAAAAGCGGTGGGGTAAGTATAAAAATAATATTGAGGAAATAAAATAGCTGTTCTGATTTAAATGGAAGTATCAAGTAGTTATATATTTGTTTTTTAGCAAGTAAAATCTGTCCGCATACGCTTCCATATTTCACACTGGGATCGCACCTGCAACCTAATAAATGTAAGGAAAATATGCTTTACCATAAACATTTCTGCTCAACTTATTCTCATTTAAATCTTAATGGCAGATCATTCTAGCCATGTCTCTGCTTTATGTGATAGCATACGCAAAAATGATATTTCGTACTTAAGGAAATTAAAACCCCATAAATATAAATACTTTACTCGTTAAGTAACGGTAATAAGAGTATAATTAAATAAATGTTTTGTGTCGCAACAGTATAAAAGTCCGAAGTTAGAATTATTTATTTTTAAATGTATATGGGGGAAATTAGATGGATACAAAATGTATAAGTACAAAGCGATTAATTATAATAAATACTGTTCTCATTCTATTTTCTGCACTTTTTGCGATTATTGTTCATGCACTTTTGCCCACTTCTGTAGATGTTGCGCAGTTTGATAGTATTTTTGTTAAATGCTTTGGGTTTCCTACCGTAGCAATATTTTATTTCATTCTGCTATTTATACAGTGTGTAATGGTGGTAAGATACATAGGCGTGAGAGCAGATGCGCCTAAATTACAAATAGGGATTAGATTTGGGATAGCCTTCGCAATGATTTACTTATTTGGAATGCAAGAGATAGTAGTTGAGGGGTCTCTTTTTTCAAATTGGGGACTCGGTTTTGTTAAGTATCAGCTTATAATGGGAATAGGAGATGGTCTACCTGCAATATTGTTATGTGTGGCAATTGCTTATTTTACATTAAGTGAAAGTAAGAAAATTAAACCAATTAGTAAATTACAAATGACGAAATGCATAAAAACCATTGCTATTATTGCAATTACTATTTTTGTGGAGAGAACAATTGGTTATGAAAGCGGTCTTATAAGCAGTGACAGTGCTACATATCCAGTTCCGTGCTATATATGGACAGGTTTCTTTGGAATACTGATGGGTTATGTTTATGTGATTTTGTATCCTTTGTTAGTATTCGAAAAAAGGCAGTGTGGTATAGGTGTACCATTAAGGTTCATAGCAACTATAGGTGTGAATTGGATGATTTTTAATAGCTTTATTGGCTTAATAACGAAAGGTGCTATGCCTCAAATGTTATTACGGAGTGGATTAGATGTTGTGGTGTTGTTTTTGGCTTCAGCAGTAGCCGGTAACTATATTATTGAATTAAATGACGCTAAATAATTAACGTAATGTGAAAATATTTTAATTCACAATTTTCATATAGTATGACTAAAATCCTACCTTTTTCATTTTCTAGGAATATGTTTGAAATATGTTTTAGAGTAATTAAAGCACCGATATATTCAAAAAATTCTTTGAGTATATCGGTGCTTTGGTAATATATGTATTAATGTATAAAATCCGCATTTTGTGGTTACTACCCCCTAGGCGGAGTTCTTTGAAAATTTAAAAAATTAACCATAGTAAATATAATAAGAAATCTATAGTCTATTATTGAGATGATTACAATTAACCCATATCGATTATGATGTGGGTTTTTAACATATGATATTCTGAACGTAACACAATAGTGATTGAGTTACATTCACTTTGGGTCTATAGGCTAGATGTTCATATACAATAAATGACGTGGTATTTATATTACTAATCGTTTGAACGACGATAGTGAACTTCGTAAGTCAAAGCACCTACAGGAGCTTTAAAAGGTCCATGCTGCATGCCTGGTGGACGAACTGCAACCATTCCTTTAGTAAATGTTTGTTCTCCGCAAATCAAACCACCTTCAATAATATAAACTTCTTCCCAACACTCGTGAATCAGAATATTTGTTGTCTCTGTTCCTGGCGCAAATTTTAGAAGTCTAGTAAACTCACTCGTCTTTTTATCCTGAGTAACTATTAGTTCCAATACTCCTTCTGGATAACCTTTTGGCCGGTTCCAGCCTGACTTATTTGGATTAAAAAACTCTTTTTCTTCTTTCGGCATGATAGTCACTCCTTTTTTGTATTTTAGTTATTATTCTATGGCATATTGTATATTCCTTCTTATACGGGGTATAAAGAACATAGCTGTCCTGTACTGAAAACTCGATTCCTAAATGTGGTAATAACTAACCTAAGCTTTAATTAAAAGTTCCGAATCTTATTTTGGAACTTGAACTTAGGTGTATTTAAAGCATTTTATTGAGTATTTTAGATTCATATGGTAAGCTACTCTTAAAATAAGTTCCTACTCTTGTACTTATAGGAACTTTTAAAGGTAGGGCACATATGATAAAAGATTTTAATTTAAACCTAAGAGAGCTCCAATTAGTTTATAATAAATCAAATGAGGCAAAAATAGGATTTGCAGTGCTGTATAAATATTTACAAAATTACGGTAAATTTCCTGAGAGTAAAGAAGCAGTGTCAGAAAAAAGTATTGAGTTCATTGCAAAACAACTTAAAATTGATGGAAAAACTTATTTAAATTACGATTTTAATAGCAGAAATGCTTTTTTTCATAAGAAGCAAATTCGAGAAGAACTTTGCTTTCGTGAATATAGTAAAAATGATATGGAATCAATTAAAGAATAGCTTATACAAATAGTTTTACCTGTTAATGATGATATTGAGTATTTAAAGCAACAACTATATAAAAGGTTTTACGAAATAAAAATTGAGTCTACTACTGAAGAAACTTTAGAGCGTATAGTTTCTTCAGCTATAAATACATTTAGATATAGGTATAAACAATGTTTTTTTATCCAACATGGCTGATATTTATTTATCAAGTGCCAATAAAGATATGAATGTTGTAGATAAGAAATATGGTAATGGCGCAGTTAAATTTATTGGAGAATCTCTAAAATTTTATTCTGAAAATAATAAGTAATGAATTAAAATGGGATATTACGCAGATGATAATAGACTAAATACTCAATATTGCATATGCGGATTCACTATAGCTTAACGGGGGCGAATTATTAAAAAACCATACATTTTATTCCTTAGCGTGGGTTTTGTCGGAAATGTTGGCTGCACCCCAGTATAATAAGACTAAATGTGTAAATGCAAAAGATTTTACTTGTAATGACACAAATGGAGGTATGGGATGAATAAAATATTGGTTGTTGAAGATGAAGATATTTTACGTGAAGTGATAATTGACTATCTAATTGAGTATGGATATCAGGTATTAGAGGCCGAAGATGGGGAAAAAGCTTTAGAGCTATTTCAATTAAATTCTGTTGATTTAGTTATACTAGATATTGTTCTGCCGAAGATTGACGGCTGGTCAGTATGCCGTAGAATACGGAAAAATTCCAGTATCCCTATAATCATTTTGACTGCACGTTCAGATGAGGATGATTCTCTTCTGGGATATGAGTTGGGAGCGGATGATTATCTGATCAAACCATATAGTCCTCTGGTTCTAATGGCAAAAGTGAAACGATTTCTTGAAAAATACCCAGGTACTATGGATGGAATGTTGACGTCAGCCGGCGGTATTGTTATAAATATGGGGTCAAGACTTGTTTCTATTGATTGTAATACTATTAATTTGACTCATACAGAATTTGAGATTCTAGCTTACTTAATGCAAAATAGAGGGATTGTAATTACCAGAGAACAATTAATAGCTAAAATATGGGGTTATGATTTTTATGGTGATGAAAAGACAATGAACAGCCATATCAGAAACCTGCGTGCTAAGCTTGGAAGTAAAGGCTGCTACATTGTTACGGTTATCCGCTCGGGATATAAATTCGAAGAGGGTCAGCTATGAAAAAAAGTATTGTTTTTAAATGGTTTGTGCTAACAGTTCTATTATTATCTACTATGTTTTTATTCATTGGAATAACGCAAAATTACTTTTTTAAGAAATATTATATTAATGAGAAATTGGATACTCTCGAAATGTATATGAAGGAGTACCCAGATATAGTAGCGAAAAAAGGAGCGGAAGCAGCATCTGGTGAAATATATAAGAATAACCAAATCTGGATTACAAAAATGGACAAAAATGGTCGTATCGGCGATGTGGAAAATTACTATCTCGAAGTGAAATTGAAAAATGAATCTCAGGGTACTTTGCGGATACCAATGTACTCCTTTGAAGGAGAATATTCTTCTGATGTACTCGCTTCATTTAAGGTCGGCGATGAGGTGATTATTGATACAGTTAATATAGCAGATGAAAAGATACCTTATATGATAAATACTAATTCAACGGGCGTCGTAAATTTAAATATTGCAAACAAGCTGAATGGTCCTAATGCTGATAAAGCGTATAGTCACCTTGTAACTGACGTATTGAGGGGAAAGATAACGAAGACTGCATTTCCCGAACGAGGGTTGGATATTTCGTTTCCCTACCATGAACTTTATTTTTTGAAACAGATAAAAGAATTTCAAGCCGGTTTGCTAGCTAATAATGCGAAACCTCTTCAGGGTACAGAAGAATTTAGTGCAACAGAAAATCTTGTGGAATATAAGATAATTATTAAACCGGTTGTTGAAAATGGGGTAACGGGATATATTTTTGCTATGACATCTCTTCAGCCGGTAGATGAAGCAATATCGGTTATACAGCAATTCTATCCTTACTTTTTTGGATTTACATTTCTGTGTGTTATATTCTTGGCATTTATTTTTTCTAAGTGGCTGGCGAAACCTCTGATATCCATCAACCAGGTCACAGAGAAAATAGCAAACATGGATTTTACGGAAAAACTGCCGGTGCGTTCCGCCGATGAAATTGGTCAGTTATCCCAAAATATTAATTATCTGTCGAACCAGATGGAAGTATATATTGGTCAGCTTAAACAGGATCTTGATAAAGAGAGAAAATTAGAAACTATACGAAAGGAATTTATTGCAGGTGTATCTCATGAGCTGAAAACGCCTCTTGCGGTTATGAAAAGTTGTCTGTCTATTTTTAAAGACGGAATTGCAGCTGAAAAAAGGGAACATTACTTACAGGCGATGGAAGATGAAATACAACGGATGGACTTGCTGGTTGTAAACATGTTGGATCTAGCTAAATTTGAATCTGGTACCTATAAGCCTGAATTAGCTCCTTTTGAAATGGATAAAGCAATTACCGAAGTATGCAAGTCCCTGGCTGAGCAAATACAGGAGAAAAATATCTCTCTTATATTAAGACTTTGCCCTAAAATTGTAGTGGGGCATAAATGGCTAATCAGTCGCGTTATTACTAATTTTCTCAGTAATGCAATCCGGAATACGGAGAATGGATATGCAATCGTAATTGCTATAAGCTGCAATGGAGAGACAGCAGAAATCAGCATAGAAAATCAGGGGAAGCCAATATTAGAGGAAGACAGGAAAAAGATATGGGACCAATTCTACCGTGTGGAGGCACGGACATCCAAAGCAGGTACGGGTCTTGGACTTTCCATATCCAAGGGGATATTGGAGCTTCATCATGCAATTTATGGTGTGGAAAATACGAAAGATGGCGTCCGTTTTTTCTTTTCTCTACCGGTCCAACCATAAATCATTGATTATATCTTCAGAGAAAGATATATGCCTTCTTTAAGATACTTTTATTCAAAAAAATTAATATTTTACTGACGAAAAAGCTATGAAGGGTACTTCATGGCTTTTGTTCTGCAAAAAATTAGAAAGAAATAATATCCGAACTCTATCTTATCTGCACCTGTTCTGCATTTTACTATTGTAATATAAGTTTATCAAATAAAGAAAAGAGGTATTTTTATGAAAAAATTAATTATTAGTTTCCTTATGGGTATTCTTTTGATAGGTATGACTGCCTGCGGGAATACAAATGCTGCAAAGGATGTTACAGCTAAGTCTAAGAACAATGTGTTTATCGGAGATTCCATTACCGAAGGTTTTGTCATCAATGAAATTCTTCCTAAAGAAAGTGTAATAGCTGCGGCAGGAGCCACAGCCGGGTTTACGTATGATAAAATTGATGGCTTGACTAAAAAGAAACCGGACAACGTCTTTATCATGTTGGGATCGGATGACCTGTTCATGCCTGTGAAGGATCCTAAAGAATTATTCAGAAATGATTTAACAAAACTGATTAACAAGATAAAGGAAGAACAGCCCAATTGTAAGATATATCTCCAGTCCATAACACCTGTAACACAGGAGGCATTAAAACTAGAACCCCGCTATAAAAATGTAGATGAATACAATGAGCTTTTAAAGGAGTTGGCGGGCAAGTTATCAGTTAATTATATAGACATAGGAGCATTGGCAAAGGAAAACCCTGATTTATTTGCGGAAGATGGTGTTCACTTCAAGAAAGAATTTTATCAGCTGTGGTTGAAGAAACTTTCTAAATTATTATAGTGGAGGGACCATATGATATTCAGTAGTCTGTTTTTTACATTTGCTTTTTTGCCTATCACAGTAATTCTATATTATTCCTTAGGAAAGCACTTTAGGAATATTGTCCTGCTGACTGCAAGCCTGTTTTTTTATGCATGGGGAGAACCTATCTATGTGTTATTGATGTGCGGTTCCATAACGGTTAATTACTGTCTAGGCACTCTCTTAGGTAGATCTGATACCAGTAGCCGAAAAAGGAAGCTTTTTTTAATAATAAGCCTGGTGCTCAATTTAGGCTGTCTCGCTTATTTTAAATACATCGGCATGATCATAAGTACAATAGCATCAATTGGCAGTTGGAATTTGAATGCTGGAACACCAACGCTTCCCATAGGAATTTCGTTTTATACCTTTCAGACACTATCTTATGTGATTGATGTATATAGGGGAAAAATAAAGCAGCAGAAAAGCCTGATTCTATTTGCCCTTTATATTACTATGTTCCCGCAGTTGGTGGCAGGGCCTATTGTGAACTATGCAGACATTGAATCACAGTTAGCTTACAGGAGCATGAACTTCAAAAAATTCAACTCCGGGATGCAGCGCTTTCTGTGTGGTCTTGCGAAAAAGATGCTTCTTGCAAATAATATAGGACTACTATGGTCTGAAGTAAAAGCCATGCCAGGTACAGAAGTTTCAATGCTCATGGCATGGGCCGGGATTATTGCCTTTACATTACAGATTTATTTCGATTTTAGCGGGTATTCAGATATGGCTATCGGATTGGGAAAAATGTTTGGATTTCGTTTCAAGGAAAACTTCCAGTATCCATATATTTCGCAAAGTATTTCGGAATTTTGGCGCAGGTGGCATATCTCCCTAGGATCATGGTTTAAGGAATATGTATATATTTCTCTTGGTGGAAACCGTGTCGGTAAGTGGAAACTGATACGGAACATGTTCATTGTATGGTTTCTCACCGGGCTCTGGCATGGTGCAAGTTGGAATTTTGTTTTATGGGGGCTTTATTTTGGAGCTTTAATATTAATAGAAAAATTGTTTTTGCAGAAAAGCATGACAAGATGGCCAAAGGTTGTCCGTCATATATACTTATTGCTGTTTGTTGTTATAGGCTGGGTGCTTTTTGAATTTACCAACCTGACGGATATGCTCGGTTTTCTGCGGATCATGTCTGGAGTAGGAGGTAATGCGCTTATTAATAACCAAGCAATTGTGAAGCTAAAAGCTTATGCCATCTTATATATTGTTTGTATCATTGCGGCTTCACCTTGGCCTAAGGAACTGGCGTTAGTATTTGAAAGAAGTCATTACAATATTTATAAATTAGCAGTAACCGTGTATTATTGTGTACTAATGTTTTTTTCAACGGCATACATGGTTAGTTCAACCTACAACCCATTTATATATTTCCGATTTTGACCAGGAGGATTGATATGAGAATAAGTAACAAAAAAAAACTTGCCGTTATACAGAATATCGTGTGTATGTTGCCGCTTTTATTTATACTTGCTATGTTTATATTGAATCTTGCTCTACCGGCTAAAACCTATTCAAGAGAGGAGAGGCGTTACTTAGCACAATGGCCTGTTTTTCGTATTGAAAAAGTATTAGATGGCAGTTATGAGACTAAGGTTGAATCATATTTTTCTGATCAGTTCCCTTCTCGAAATTTTTGGGTTCATATCCAGAAAGGCTCCAATCAAATTTTATTTAAAAGGTAATTTTTATTACATTGCTGTGGATAGTAACATTAGCAACGATTGATCAATATGAGAGAAAAATGCTACAACTACAAGATCCTTCTGATACATATCAAATATGTCAGATAAACGATGAAGTTCAAGACAATGTAGAAAGAGGGTAAAAATCCATGAAAAAAAAGTTGTTGAAAATAAATATAAAAGCACTCTTTGTATTCTTATTAATCCTGGGATTGCTATTTATTAGTAATATGGTGAAAAAAGGAGAGAATGCTAATTCACAGAGTATTACTTCTAATTTTACAGTATGTATTGATGCAGGCCATGGCGGATATGATGTTGGTGCTACAAACTCATCGAATATTTTTGAAAAGGATGTAACATTAGCAATTGCTCTTAAAGTAGGCGATCTCTTAGAAAAAGATGGTATTAAGGTGTTATATACAAGGACTACTGATAAAGTGTCCTGGCCCTCTGATAATAAGCTAGATCTTAGAGCAAGAGTTAAAGTATCAAATGAGGCTAAAGCAGATGCATTTGTATCTATACATTGCAATGCTGCTACTGACTCTAGTTATCATGGAGTAGAAACCTGGTGTAGGTTTCCTAATACTGATGGTGAAAAACTTGCTAAAAGCATCCAAAAGGAACTTGGTAATAGTAATTACTCCGCCGATAGAGGTTTGAAATATGAATCTAATGGACACTCATTGGCTGTATTACGGCTTAATAATTCTGTTTCCGCATTAATTGAAATAGGTTTTTTAAGTAATTCTTCAGATGCTAATTTTGTAACATCTGAAAGTGGACAAGATGTATGTGCTAATAGTATAGCAAAAGGAATTTTAAATTATAAGTCATCAGTTAAAAAGTAATTAGTTTTTAACTAAAATTAATGTTTAGATATAACAAAGGAGAAAAAAATTATGAGAATAAAAAGCAATAAATTTAAGACAATAAGAAACACTGTAATTATAGTATTTTCTATTATATTATGTGCTTTATTTTATACAGGGTATACATGGGTTTCAGAAGTGAATGTTCAAGCCAAGGGAAATCAGGTATTACAGGCTAAGGCACAGGAAATAAAGGAAAAAGACGAAGCGGATAAGAAAGCTAAAGATTTAAATACTAAAGCCGCCAATGCTGCAGCTGATTATGATATACAAAAAGTATCAGATATATCTAGCGGTAGAGGCGTGAAAGATGGTAAGAAAATCGCGTTTCTTACTTTTGATGATGGCCCATCTACTACTGTAACACCACAAGTACTAGATGTATTAAAAGATAATAAAATAAAAGCAACCTTCTTTACTGTTGGAAACCTTATAGAATCTAATAATTCAAGTAAAGAGCTTATAAAAAGAATTTCCAAAGAAGGACATTCTATAGGAAATCATAGCTATAGTCATTCAATGAAAACATTATATCCTCATAACAGACTTGATGTAAGTATTTATATGGCTGAACTTGAGAAAACTAACAATATCTTAAAAGATATTTTAGGACAAGATTTTAATGCACGAGCAATGAGAATGCCAGGTGGATATATGTCTAGAGTGTACTACGATGATCCTAATTTGACTGAATTGAATGCCAAGTTAAAGGAAAAAGATATGTATAGTATAGATTGGAATGCATATATTTTCGATGCTGAGGGTAAAAACAAAACTGCACCCGAATTAGTAGAGGCATTTAAAGAATCTGTAGGTACACAAGAAAAAATAGTAGTATTAATGCACGATACATATGGTAAGGAAGAAACTGCAAAGGCATTACCTGAAATTATAGACTATCTAAAAATAAATGGATATGAATTTAAGATTATAAAATAACTTTCGGAGGGCACTGTAAAGTAATTTTGGAGGAGGTGAAAATGGGATGAAAGCTGTTGCTTCTGTGGTCATGAACGGAATTAATGAAGCTTATGACGAATATCTTAGGATAGGTCAAGGTGATTTAAGAAAAGTTATATTCCAGACAGGACAATTTGATCGTGTAGCCTCCGAACTTGGTGGCATTGCTAACCCTAAAACCATTTGGGCAAGTCCACTAGAACAAATACATTAGGGGGTAATAATCGCAAAACGCGGATTTTATACGTTAAGACATATATTACTAAAACACCGATATATTCAAAAAATTTGTTGAATATATCGGTGTTTTGCTTCCTTTTTTCAGTTTATCATTTGCCATTTTTATCTCTCGCTTAGTTAGTATTATCAATACTATAATTGTATTTTAACTAACTTGTTTTGATCAAAAAAATAAGAGCTTTATCATTTAGTGATTAAACCCTAGATATATCAGTGCTTTACACTGATGGTATATACTTTTTCGAGTTAGAACTATTACATATAATTGAAGAGAGATTTTCTGATTCACTATCATCTTTACTAATTATCATAGCTGTAAAAAACGTCAAAACGGCAATTAATTTTAACGATGATAAATATTATTAAAACTTTTAAGATTTACCTATACAAGGAAAAAAGTTAAAGTAGATATTAGACAATAGGATTAAAATATAATAATTTATTAGATAAGTATCTAAAACTTTACAACAACTTTACATATAGGATAATCTTCTCATATATAAATAGTTTATAATTTTACTTGCTAATTATTTATATTAATAAATTTGAATAAATAAAACAATAATATTATTGGAGGTGATTTGTTTGAAACAAAAGATTCTAATAGTAGAAGATGATTTAGCAATATCAAACTTAATCAGATTAAATTTAAATATAGCAAATTATGAAACTAAAGAAGTTTATGATGGCTTAGAAGCAATTAATATAATTGAAAATGAACCTTTTGATTTAATACTACTGGATGTTATGCTTCCAAATGCTGATGGTTTTACTATAATGGATAAAATAAGATATTTAGATATTCCTGTTATATTTCTTACTGCTAAAAACTCAGTTATTGATAAAGTAACTGGATTAAAATTAGGAGCAGAAGATTATATTGTAAAGCCCTTTGAGGCTCTAGAACTGTTAGCAAGAATTGAAACTGTTCTTAGAAGATATGGAAAAGCTAATGATGCTTTGGAATTTAAAGATATTAAAATATATTTAAAAGAAAGAATAGTAAAAAAAAGTGGCAAAATAGTAGATTTAACTCTTAAGGAATTTGAATTATTATGTATATTGGTGCAAAATAAAAATATAGCATTAACTAGAGATATACTATTAGAAAGAGTATGGAAATATGATTATTTTGGAGGAACTAGAACTGTTGATATGCATATAGGTTCAATTAGAAAAAAATTAGACCTAAATGATAATATTAAGACGGTTTATAAAATTGGCTACAGGTTGGAGGACTAATAGATGAAATTTTGGCAAAGAATATACATTTTATTTTTGACTTTATTTATTTTAACCTTTAGCTTTGCAGGAATTTTAATAATAGAAAAGATTCATAATGAAACATTAAAAAGAGAAGTAGATAGATGTTTAAGTGAACATTTGAGTATTTATTCAGGAGTGAATTTAAGTATTCCGGTGTATGACACTTTAAGAAGGTATTCCCGTAATACCAGCTCGGATGATGAAATTTTATCTAATGCCATCAATGATTATTACAAAAAATACAATGATAAAAATGTTTATGTAGAGATTTTAGATACAAATAATAAAAGTGTGTTTAGTAATATGAATTTTAAAATGCCTGATAAAAGAGAAGAAATCAATTCACTTCAACCAGATAAAAGACAATATATAATTAAGGATATAGGTAATAAATCATATATATTTATATCAAACTTGATAAATATAAATAATAAATCCTATAAATTTACTTATGCGCGAAATATTTCAGGAATTTATAAAGAAAGAGGAAATCAGTATGTTTTCTTTTTTAAACTAGACGTAGTAGTATCTTTAGTTTTCATGGCGTTTATGTATTTTGCAAGTAAATATATAACAAAACCAATCCAGAATCTTATAGGGGCTACTAAAAGAATAGTTAAAGGAAACTTTTCAGAAAAGGTAGAAATAAAATCTAAAGATGAATTTGGCGTGCTGGCAGAAAATTTCAATACAATGGCTGAGGTTGTTGAAGAAAAAATAAATGAATTAGAAAGAAATAATAATGAAAAGCAGAGGTTCATCGATAACTTGGCCCATGAATTAAAAACACCATTAACTTCTATAATAGGGTATGCAAATTTACTTCGTACCACCAAATATAATGAGGAAATTTTTATAGACGGTCTTGGCTATATATATGGAGAAGGAAAGCGGTTAGAGGAATTATCTTTTAGGCTAATGGACTTAATACTATTAAGAAAAGAAGAGTTTAAGCTGCAAAATGAAAGCATAAAAAACATTGTTCTTGAAGTAAAAGGGTCATTGCTTCCAAAACTTATTGAAAAAAACATAAGCTTAGTAATAGAGGACAATGATTTTGAAATGATGATGCAACGTGATTTAATGAAGGTACTACTAACTAATCTTATAGACAATGCTATAAAAGCTTCTAAGGTTAAATCAGAAATTCACATTGGTATTAACAAATATAAATATGAAGTTGAAATAAAAGATCATGGCATAGGGATTGCTAAGGAACATATAGATAAGATCTTTGAACCCTTCTATATGGTTGATAAAGCAAGAACTAGGGCAAGTAATGGTGCCGGATTAGGTTTATCAATATGTAAAAAGATATTGGATATTCATAGTGGATGCTTTGTAGTTGAAAGTGAAATAGATAAGGGAACTTCAATTAAATTAATATTTAATACTTGTAAAGGTGGTGACTCCTTTCATGAAACATAAAATAATACTTCTCGTATTATTGATTTCTAGTATTTTTTTAACTTCCTGTAGTGATTTTAGTAACATAAAAAAAAATCAACTGGTAGTTATAAAGCTTGATAAAAATACTATATCTACTTCAGATATAGTGAATGGAAAAAAAATCTTAACAGAGGAAGGAGCAAAATTAAAAGCTCTAGAAATTTTAGAAAAATATTTTAATGTGAAACTTTACCTGACAGAGGTTGGAAGTAATGTTCAGTTCTTTAGTTCATCAATGTTAAAAAAAGATTTAGAGCTGATAAAGCCAAGTAATTATTCAAAAACGCAATTGGAATATAGTAAATCTGTGTTAGAAAACGGTTTATATAATGTAGAATTTTTTACAAGAGTAGAAAAGAAAACACAAAATACAAATTACACAGGCTATGTTATGAAAATAGATTCAAAAACAGGAGAATGTATATATTTTAACAGTTATGATAGTGAGATTATACCTTCTTCAAACAGTAGTATTGATATAACCGAAGCAAAAAAAATAGCAAAAGAATTTATACTAAAAAATAATATTGCTAATATTAAAAATATAAAGTTAGTTAATCAAAATCCGAAAAGCGTAAAGGAGCCAGTTGGATGCAGTTTAGTATACGAGGATGCTGACGTAGCTAGTAATAAGGTAATAATTTCTATTGATGAGAGCACTAAAAAAATATACAGTTTCTCAATAGGAGTAATGGCGATAATTCAATCTAATACTAGTTGGTAAGAAAATAAACAAATGGAATAAAATCATAAAACTTACTACTTTAGTGTAAGTGACATAAATAAGAAAAGGCATCCCATATTCGGAATGCTTTTTCTTATATATGTCTCTTTACAAAATACTCACCTTTAACAAAATCTTATTTTGTTAAAAGTGAGTATTTTTTTAGAACTAGATAATTCTTTTCTTTACATATGCTTTACAACTATTAAAAACTTCTGATATATTCTCCTATTATAATTAAATATATCAGATAAACGATAAAAAGCAAAAACAATGTAGAAAGAAGGGAAATCTATGAAAAAAAAGTTGTCGAAAATAAGTATAAAAGCACTCTTTGTATTCTTATTAATCTTGGGATTGCTATTTATTAGTAATCCAGTAAAAAAAGGAGCGAATGCTAATCCACAGATTATTAATAACCACGAGCAAAAGAGTAATACTTCTAATTTTACAGTATGTATTGATGCAGGCCATGGCGGATATGATGTTGGTGCTACAAACTCATCGAATATTTTTGAAAAGGATGTAACATTAGCAATTGCTCTTAAAGTAGGCGATCTCTTAGAAAAAGATGGTATTAAGGTGTTATATACAAGGACTACTGATAAAGTGTCCTGGCCCTCTGATAATAAGCTAGATCTTAGAGCAAGAGTTAAAGTATCAAATGAGGCTAAAGCAGATGCATTTGTATCTATACATTGCAATGCTGCTACTGACTCTAGTTATCATGGAGTAGAAACCTGGTGTAGGTTTCCTAATACTGATGGTGAAAAACTTGCTAAAAGCATCCAAAAGGAACTTGGTAATAGTAATTACTCCGCCGATAGAGGTTTGAAATATGAATCTAATGGACACTCATTGGCTGTATTACGGCTTAATAATTCTGTTTCCGCATTAATTGAAATAGGTTTTTTAAGTAATTCTTCAGATGCTAATTTTGTAACATCTGAAAGTGGACAAGATGTATGTGCTAATAGTATAGCAAAAGGAATTTTAAATTATAAGTCATCAGTTAAAAAGTAATTAGTTTTTAACTAAAATTAATGTTTAGATATAACAAAGGAGAAAAAAATTATGAGAATAAAAAGCAATAAATTTAAGACAATAAGAAACACTGTAATTATAGTATTTTCTATTATATTATGTGCTTTATTTTATACAGGGTATACATGGGTTTCAGAAGTGAATGTTCAAGCCAAGGGAAATCAGGTATTACAGGCTAAGGCACAGGAAATAAAGGAAAAAGACGAAGCGGATAAGAAAGCTAAAGATTTAAATACTAAAGCCGCCAATGCTGCAGCTGATTATGATATACAAAAAGTATCAGATATATCTAGCGGTAGAGGCGTGAAAGATGGTAAGAAAATCGCGTTTCTTACTTTTGATGATGGCCCATCTACTACTGTAACACCACAAGTACTAGATGTATTAAAAGATAATAAAATAAAAGCAACCTTCTTTACTGTTGGAAACCTTATAGAATCTAATAATTCAAGTAAAGAGCTTATAAAAAGAATTTCCAAAGAAGGACATTCTATAGGAAATCATAGCTATAGTCATTCAATGAAAACATTATATCCTCATAACAGACTTGATGTAAGTATTTATATGGCTGAACTTGAGAAAACTAACAATATCTTAAAAGATATTTTAGGACAAGATTTTAATGCACGAGCAATGAGAATGCCAGGTGGATATATGTCTAGAGTGTACTACGATGATCCTAATTTGACTGAATTGAATGCCAAGTTAAAGGAAAAAGATATGTATAGTATAGATTGGAATGCATATATTTTCGATGCTGAGGGTAAAAACAAAACTGCACCCGAATTAGTAGAGGCATTTAAAGAATCTGTAGGTACACAAGAAAAAATAGTAGTATTAATGCACGATACATATGGTAAGGAAGAAACTGCAAAGGCATTACCTGAAATTATAGACTATCTAAAAATAAATGGATATGAATTTAAGATTATAAAATAACTTAAGGCAGTATTTGTAATATAATGGTATAAAACAACTTATAAGTGTTGCCTAATTAGTGTAGCGAAGGCGCGATAATTAATGATGCCCGTAACTTACTCGGAAATGGTGGGTATTAAATTCAAAGCGTAGATATGACAGGCGCCATCGCTGAAGATGAAGGGATGGTATGTGGAGGAATCATGGAGGTAATAATAGAGTCTTTTTAAACATCACGAGTACGGTTGCATTTATTTTTAGTTAAATAAAATATACTTGTCCATATCTAAAGGTTACAATTAAAATAATTACAAAAGCTATAAGTCTTAATCTTATTCTTGGTTTTTTATTTTCTGAACATATCTATAAATGGTGGCTTCTGATGAGCCTAATGTTTTAGCAAGTTGTTTAACGGCACCTTTTAATAGAAAGATTCCTTTTTGATGAAGTTCCTCGACTATATGAATCTTATCTTCTTGTTTTAAATATTCAATAGTAATACCTTTAGCAGAGGTTATTTTATTAATTGAACATTGAGCTAATTCTTCAATGATTGAAGAGAGATTTTCTGATTCACTATCATCTTTACGTTCTAATTCAGGTTCTTTTTTATAAAGAGAATATACCTTTGAAACAGTTTCCATCAAAGTATTAAGTGCTGTTTCATCAGTGTTCACAGATATAAGACCAATTAAATTCATATCATCATCTCTTATAAAAAAAGTTGACGAACGTAGGGAGTTATTTATTTTATTATCTCCGTTATAATTAGTAATAAAATCATTTTTTTCATTTGAATTTTCTTTTAGTATTTTTAAAATTAAATCTGTTGCAGGAGCACCAACTTCTCTTTTGGAAATATAGTTATTTTTTATACTAATAATAGAATGGTCTAAATCTGTTAAGTCGTGTAAAGCCACTTCACTATTTTTACCCAAAATCGCAGCAATAAAATCTACCAACGGAATATATTTATTTAATTTATTCTGTATAAGTTTAGATGACATTTTTTCACCTCATAAATATCTTTATATTTAGCCTTGTGCATATTGCAAAGTGTTGTCTTTATAGAATTTTAACTGAAGAAGATATAATTCCAGTGAAAATATAATATTTACTGGAATTATAGTACTATCTCCTAACTTACATAAATGATTCTGTTTCTATATGAGATATTTTATTAGTGGCAATTTTTTTATCAGCCCAGTTTTTACCTTCAATAATGCGAGAAATAATCATTGCAACCCCAGTATCACCAGTAGCGTTAATTGCTGTTGCTGGTGCGTCTGTTATTGTTCCAATTAAAACCATAATTGGAATTGAAACAGCCGGAAATCCAAAAGCAGCTACAATAAATATTTCTCCAACATAGCCACCTGCCGGTATTGCACCCATTACTGATGAGGCTACTACAGATACTACAATAGCAGTCAATAAGTTTTTAGGATCCAGAAAGTTAATGTTAAAAATAGAACACATAAATGCAATTTTTAAAATTGAAATTAAACACGCTCCATCTTTATGAAGATTACAACCCATAGGAATAGTAATATTCTTAATATCTTCTGGAATGCCAATGTTTTTTGAGGCAATAAGATTACTCGGAATACTTGCAGCACTAGAGCACGTACCTAAAGATGTTAAAGCTGGCGGAACAATGTGTTTCCAAAAATTTCTAATTCCTCTATTTCCATCACCAATGAAAGCGAAAATAGTATTTGCTAAAAAGAAATATATTAGAGCCGCTATAAAATATATTATTAATGCTCTTGATAGTGGTCCTGCAATTTCATCACCATACTGCCCAATCAAAGTAGCGAAGAATGCACCTAGTCCTATTGGGGCTAAAAGCATGACATATCCAACCATTTTCATAATAACACTAGATAGTGAGTCAAATAATTGCATTACAGGTTTTCCTTTTTCTCCTATAGCAACAGTAGATACTCCAAAAAACATAGAAAAAACAATTAAAGCCATCAAATTTTTTCTTGACCATAACAGTGAAAAGTCATTTACTGTAAACATCGATAAAAAATTACTACTGCTCGTCATATCCTTTACTGTTTCATTCATAACGATATTTGCTCCATGAGCTGGATCAAACACTCCACAGATGACAGCCATATAAACGCTGGCTATGATTTCTGTTACAATAAACAATACCATCATGATAGATAACACTTTACCAAGTTTGTGCAAATTCTCCATATTAGCAATGGAAGATACTAAAGATACGAAAATCATAGGGACTACACAACAATATAATAAATTTAGAAAAACATCTGCTATAGGAGTAAGAAGTACAGCTTTTGGTCCAAGTATCCATCCTACAATGGACCCTACTAACATTCCCCCAAGGAGGATAAAAGAAAATTTATAATTCTTTAAAAACTTCATTAGTGTTCCTCGCCTTCTATTTTTACAAAGAATTGATATTCTTTATGATGTTGTCTACAGCCATTTCAACATATTTGGGATCAGTAGCCATATTGAGTCTAACAAAACCTTTGCAATCTTTACTAAACAACTCACCTAAATCAACAGCAAGTCTACATTTGTCCTGTATAAAGGTTTTTGTGTCCTTAGGATCTATATATTCTCGTAAATCTAACCAAGCAAGATAGGTTCCTTCTAATGGCGTAATAATTATTTTTGGTGCTTTTTCATTTAGTCTGGTTTTAACATAGTTATAATTATATCGTATTACATCTAGTAAAGAATCTAACCACTCTTTTCCATGGCTATAAGCAGCTTCTGCTGCAGTGAGTCCCATGATATTTACTTCTGTTTGATTAACAGTTTTTGCATAAGCGTCATATTTAGCTCTTATTTCTTCATTGGATATGATTATATGGGAATTTAATAACCCAGCTAGATTGAAAGTTTTTGACGGTGCTGTAACTGTTATTAGATTATCTGCATACTTTCCGCAACTTACAATCGCTGCTGGAATTTGAACATTTTTTCCAACTATAATATCCTGATGAATCTCATCTGAAACAACAAGTACATTGTGTTTTTTACATATAGACAAAACTTTATCCAATTCTTCTTCTGTCCAAACTCTACCAACTGGATTATGAGGAGAGCATTGGATAAATAATTTGACGTCGTTTTCAACAATATTCTTTTCAAAATTCTCGAAATCAATAGTATATACTCCGTTAGTATTAATTAATTCCGATGTAATCAATTTTCTTCCATTATCGTTTACCGCATTGTGGAAGGGATAATAAACTGGAGTAATAATCATTACTGAGTCATTGGGTTTTGTAAAAGCATTAACAAACCAGTATAAGGCAAGAACAACACCAGTTGAAAAACGCATCCATTCTTTATTTATCTCATAATTATGTTCATTCTTTTCCCACTTAATGAAGGCATCATAATAGGATTCAGGTACATAAGAATATCCAAATATTCCGTGTTGAATTCTTTTCTTCAGTGCATCAACTACAACTTCAGGAGTTTTAAATTCCATGTCTGCAACCCACATAGCAATTAAATCTTTATCACCATAACGCTTATCTAGTGCATCCCATTTTAAGGAGTTTGTCCCTAACCTATCTATTGAATACTTTTCACAAAATTCTTTGATATTCATTATAAAAGCTCCTTTTTTTTTATAAATTAGCTATTGCGTAAACTTCGACTAATACTTTTTATACGTTTACAATATTATATAAACTAAATAGCCATTAATTTATTATAACAATATATTATCATAGCTGTAAAAAAACGTCAACATAATAAATTATCTTAATCTTGATAAATTTTTATTAAAATTAAGATAATTTATTTTAGAATAATTTATGGATGCGAAGCATATGGTTATGTGAAAGATGAAATATTGGCTGAAGATTATTTAGTTTTTGTACTAGAATTAATGGTTAGATATAACAGGGGGAGAAAAGAATTATGAGAAGAAAAAGTAATGATTTTAATACAACAAGTAGCACTGTAAATATAGTGTTTTTTATTGTATTATGCAGTTTATTTTATACAAGCTATACATGGTTTTCTAAAGGGGCGAAAGCCGCTAATGCCGCTAATGCCACTAATGCCACTAATGCCACTAATGCCACTAATGCTGCAAATGTTGCAGCTGATTATGATATACAAAAAATATCGGCCATAGCTAGCTGCAAAGGGGAGAAGGATGGCAAAAAAATGGCATTTCTTACTTTTGATGATGGGCCGTCTACTACGGTAACACCTCAAGTACTAGATGTATTAAAAAATAATAACATAAAAGCGACCTTCTTTACAGTTGGAAAATTTATAGAATCTAATAATTCGAGTAAAGTGATTATAAAAAGAATTTTCAAAGAGGGACATGCTATAGGAAATCATAGTTATAGTCACTCATTGAAAACCTTATATCCCCATAACAGACTTGATGTAAGTACTTATATGGCTGAAATTGAGAAAACTAACAATATCTTAAAAGATATTTTAGGACAGGATTTTAATGACCGAGCAATAAGGATGCCAGGTGGTTATATGTCTAGAGTGTACTATAAAGATCCTAAGTTGATTGAATTGAACGCTAAGTTAAAAGAAAAAGATCTGTATAGTATAGATTGGAATGCATACATTTTCGATGCTGAGGGTAAAAAGAAAACTGCACCCGAATTAGTAGAGGCATTTAAAAAATCTGTAAGTACACAAGAAAAAGTAGTAGTATTAATGCACGATACCTATGGTAAGGAAGAAACTGCAAAAGCATTACCTGAAATTATAGACTATCTAAAAATAAATGGATATGAATTTAAGATTATAAAATAACTTTAAATATGTTTGGAACATAATGGTATAATTGACTTAGAAGTGTTGCCTAATTGTAGGAAAATAAGAAAATTATAAATTTAACTAAAAAAGCACCCATAAATGAGTGCTTTTTATTACTGATATTAAGAACAAAGGTAATTCTAAAATTATGCTCCCATAAACATTTTTATATCATCATCTACATTACTTATTCCACCAATACCAAAGCTGTCAACCAATACCTTTACTACGTTTGGTGATAGGAATGCTGGTAGTGTTGGTCCTAAATGAATATTTTTAACTCCTAAATGCAGTAATGCAAGTAATACTATAACTGCCTTTTGCTCGTACCATGCAATATTATAAGAAATCGGAAGTTCATTTATATCATCTAATTCAAATACTTCTTTTAGTTTAAGTGCAATTACTACTAATGAGTATGAATCATTACATTGTCCTGCATCCAATACTCTTGGAATTCCACCAATATCACCTAAATTTAACTTGTTATATTTATATTTTGCGCAACCGGCTGTAAGTATAACTGCATCCTTTGGTAGCTTTTCAGCAAATTCTGTGTAGTAATCACGGCTTTTCATTCGTCCATCGCAGCCTGCCATTACAAAGAATCTCTTTATTGCTCCAGATTTAACAGCGTCCACAATTTTGTCCGCAAGAGCTATCACTTGATTATGAGCAAATCCTCCTACTATTTCACCTTTTTCAATTTCTTTAGGTGCCGCACATTTTTTAGCCTGTTTAATTATTTTAGAAAAATCTTTTGAATTTCCATTTATTCCATCTGCTATATGCTTAACGCCTTCAAAACCTGTTAATCCTGTAGTGTATATTCTATCTTTATAAGATGCTTTTGGAGTTACAATACAGTTTGTAGTCATAAGTATTGGTCCATTGAAGCTTTCAAATTCCTGGTTCTGTTTCCACCATGCATTGCCATAATTTCCAACTAAGTGCTTGTACTTTTTAAATGAAGGATAATAGTTAGCTGGAAGCATTTCACTGTGAGTATATATATCTACTCCCGTGCCCTCCGTTTGTTTTAATAACTCTTCCATATCTTTTAAGTCATGTCCACTAATTAATATAGCGGGATTATTTTTAACTCCTATATTAACTTTTGTTATTTCAGGATTCCCGTAACTCGTAGTGTTCGCCTTATCAAGTAAAGCCATTGCATCAACACCATACTTACCACATTCAAGTACTAAGGCCACAAGTTCATCAACGCTTAAATTATCGTTAAGCGTTGATGCTAACCCCTTTTGAGTGAATGCATGAAGCCCATCATCGTTGTATCCAAGACTACTCGCATGCTTAGCATACGCAGCCATTCCCTTCAGTCCGTAAATAAGCAATTCTCTTAAAGATCTTACATCCTCATTCTCTGTTGAGAGTACTCCAACTTTTCCTGCTTTTTCATCAAATGCTTTTAAGTCATTAGAAAACCAAACTGCTGCATCGGGTAAGTTTAATTCCTCCTCTTTGCCAAATCCAAACGTATTAAATATCCTTGTAAGCCAACTAGCATTTTCGCCTTTATCACTTAACTTAATTCCAGCTTTAAGAAGCTGACCTTTTACTTCTTCCCTTAATCTTAAACCTTCTCTTATTCTTTTAATAAATACATTTCTATCAAAATTTGCATTAGTTATAGTTGCAAATAAACTTTCCATTATAAAAGCATCTACTTCTTTATTAACGATACCATTCTCTCTAGCACGTACACTGTATATAGATATTCCTTTAGTTATATAAATTAGCAGGTCCTGAGCTTTTGCGAGACTTTCAGTCTTACCACAAACTCCCTTTACCGTACAACCTTTGCAATTAGCTGCTTCTTGACATTGATAACAAAACATAGCCATATTAATAAACCTCCATTTTTCTCTTTTGTAAGCACTGGTTGTGCCTGTTCTATGTGATTATTATACTGATATATAATCATGTTGTCGGTAACATATGTTACTAACTTATTTTATTACTATACGATGTCTAGTGTATTTTTGTTTCTTCTAATTTTCTGTGTACAACACTTGCCTCTTTTATGTATGTTTAAAATCAATCTAAATACTTCTTCTCTAATTCTTCTAAAACACTTATATATTCTTTTTGTAATTGATTTTTAGTTGCCTCTAATTCAATATTTTCACAACTTACATTTACGCCCTCCATGTCCACTTGGCTTAATGCTCTTCTAGCAAAGGTATATATCAATTTATCTTCTTTATCAATATGTCTTGTTAACAGATCAGCATAGCATACAGAATTTGCGATTATATCCACTCGTGAATCTAAGTCACCATTTTTAACTCTTAAAAGAGCTTCTTCTAAAAGCGTTATATGTTGCCTTCCTAAATCGTGTTCTATATACATTCCAGATAAGGGTCCTTTTACCATATTTTGACCTAGTTGAGTTTCCATCTTCTTAAAAAGGACAACCTCTTCCTTATTGTGATGATGCTTATCACCATAGTTTCTAACAAATAGAATCATCTTTTCAAAAGATACAAAATCAACAGTATTACTATTTAATATTTCTACGCTTAATATCTTAAATAATTTTAATCCACGTAAAATATATTTATGTTCGTCCATCATTAAATCTATTGCATCCATAATTAATCCTCCTAATTTTTTCAATTCAATACTTATTTCAAGTTATAATTATATTATTAACTTGTTTAATAATATAATACTAGTTCTTATAGTGTAGAACAGTAGATTTCATACTCCTATGTTATAATTCTACTTAACTTTAATTTGAAAAAATATGATTTAAATCAAAATTATAAAAAAACAACCTAAGGCTTATGTAATAGGCCTTAGGTTGCTTGAAAATTACTATTCTACATATGATTTTAATATATCTAATTGTTTTATAATTACCACTTTATTACCCTTAAGGATGATAATACCCGACTCTTCAAATATACTGAGCTTCCTGCTTATGGTTTCTCTCGTTACCCCAACATAATTTGCCATCTCTTCCCTATTTATAGGTAAGTTGATTTGCAAACCCTGATTTGTAGCAACTCCATACTTTTCACCAAACTCTAAAAGCATAAACGCAACTCTTATTTCTGCATCATTAGTAGCCAGATTTTGGGCAAGATTTTCAGTCTGAGTTAGACGCTTTGAAATAACTTGTAATAGCTTTATTGATATTCCTGGGTTGCTCATGATAATTTTATCCATATCTTGTTTGGTTAATGTACATATTTTAACATCTGATATGGCGTAAACATTAAAATTATATATTTCATCACTACTGAACAGGCTTAGTTCTCCAAAGAAATCTCCACTAGTGAAGATATGAACTATTTGCTCTTTACCCTCTTTTGTTAACTTAGATATTTTTACTTGACCTTCATTAATAATAAATAATGTATCTGATTTTTGTCCTTGGCTACACAGCATATCTCCTTTTTTATAGAATTTATGCCCTGTCATATCAACAATTTTTATAAGTTCATCGTCAGAGAGGAATGAAAATATAGGTACCTTCTTAGCACATAGGCTATGATTACAATTTCCACAACTACACTCTTTCATATATATCACCTACCATTTAGTATAATAACATCTTTAATTTAGCCCAGTCAAATAATAATCAATATACTTTTTTAGTACTTAAAGATTTTGATTTTCTGTTTCCCCTTATTGAAACTTTGAAATAACAAAGGATGATAGTGTCTTATCAAAAATACATCAGGTTATAAAGGATACAGAGGATGAGCATGATGCTGCTGGAAATATAATTAAAGAATTAGAGAAGATAACCAGAGATTTCAATGCTTCGGAAGGGGTATATGAATATTCTCATTAATATCGTGTATAATCATGCCAGTAATGTGCAAAATATTATATAGAAGTTTTAAAAATTAGGAGGGTTACATATGCAAGGAAAAATGTTTTGTTTTCAATGTGAACAAACTTTCGGCGGAAAAGGTTGTACCAAAGTAGGAGTCTGTGGAAAAACGCCTGAAATTGCAGCAATGCAGGATTTGCTCATTTATCAGTTAAAAGGAATAAGCTGTTATGCTACTAAACTTTTAGCCAAAGGCGAAAAAATTGATAAGTCATGGGTTTCATTTATTGAAAATTCATTGTTTATGACATTAACTAATGTAAATTTTGATCCTGAATCTCATATGGATATGCTTAAAAGATCTCAAGTAATAAAAGAGGATGCCAGGAAAAAAGCAGCAGGGGAAGAAGTAAATTCTGAGGAAGCTTTATATAATTTAAGTGATACTAAGCAGCAGATACTTGAAGATGCTAAAAAAGCTGGCGTTATGTATAATGAAGACTTAGATGCTGATATCCGTTCAGTTCGCGAAACTATAAAATATGGATTAAAAGGAATTGCAGCTTATGCACATCAAGCTAGATGTATTAAATATAATAGCGATGAAGTAGATGATTTTTATTTTATAGGTTTAGCAGTAATGACTGATGATAGTTTAAATCTACAAGATCTTATCAAGTATTTAGTTAAAACTGGAGATATGTGTGTTAAGGTTATGGAGGTATTAGATAAAGCCAATAATGAGAAATACAATTCTCCAACACCTACAAAGGTTAATGTAAACATTAAAAAGGGTCCATTCATTGTGGTTTCTGGTCATGATTTAAGGGATCTTGAAATGTTACTTGAGCAAACAGAAGGCAAGGGAATAAATATTTATACACATGGTGAAATGTTACCATCGCATGGATACCCAAAGCTCAATAAATACAAACATTTAGTAGGTAATTTTGGAGGAGCATGGCAAGATCAACAAAAAGAATTTGATGGTATACCTGGTTGTATTTTAATGACAACAAATTGCTTAATGAAACCAAGAGATTCTTATAAAGATAGAATATACTCAACAAGTGTTGTTGGTTGGGATGGTCTAAAACATATATCTAATGATGAGAATGGATATAAAGACTTCTCTGAAATGATAAATAAAGCACTAGAACTCGGTGGATTTGAAAAAGATGAAGAAGTTAAAGAAATTCTAGTAGGATTTGGTCATAAAGCAACTTTAAGTCATGCTGAAACAATCGTAAATGCAGTTAAAGAAGGAAAAATTAGACACTTCTTCTTAATTGGAGGATGTGATGGTGCAAGACCAGGAAGAAACTATTACACCGAATTTGCTCAGCAGGTGCCTAAAGATTGTATTATTCTTACTTTAGCTTGTGGAAAATATCGTTTTAATAAGTTAGAGTTTGGTGAGGTAGCAGGACTTCCAAGATTACTAGATGTAGGTCAATGTAACGATGCATATTCTGCTGTTAAAATTGCCTCAGCACTAGCTGATGCATTTAAATGCAGCATTAATGATCTACCACTGGCAATTGTTTTAAGTTGGTATGAGCAAAAAGCTGTTGCTGACCTATTGGCATTACTTTCACTTGGAGTGAAAGGGATTTACCTTGGACCAACGCTTCCAGCTTTCTTAAGCCCTAACGTATTACAATTTTTAGTTGATACTTTTGATATTAAACCTATAAGCAATCCAGAAGATGATTTAAAACAAATACTCGGATAAATAATATTAATTTTATAATTATAATTTAAAATAAACGGCTGCTAAATGTAATTTGAATACATTTAGCAGCCGCTTATTTTACGTTTTTAGATTTTTTGTGACTTCAATCATATTCTAATGAAAAACAAATATGTATAATCAAAATAATATAGTGTCAATAATAAAAAATTCATTATAAAAACAAGTGATTTATAATCGAAGTCGAAGATGTAAGTTATTAGTAAATAACTTTAATTAAAAAAGGGAATATTAAAAGTAAATATTAAAATGAAATGGTGATAAAGTAAAAATATTTATTAATACAAAGGTATTGAATATAAATACAGATAGTTGATGAGTTGTTGGATAAATTAAAGAACAATAAATAATGATGGAGGTATAAATATGACAGAAATTAAATTTTGTGAGAATAACTTTACGTTTGGAACAGATGAAACTATGAAAAAATTAAAAGAGAACTATCCAGGTGTAGATATAACAGCTGAGGCATGCCTGGGATATTGTGGAGATTGCGCAGTGGGACCTTATGCTTTAGTAGATGACGAACTGATACAGGCTGGTACCGCAGATGAATTATATAAGAAAATAAAAAGCATGATGTAAGAAACAGATAAAACTATATTTTAGGATATTCATTTTAAGAACAATACCTTATTAAAAAATATATGAGAAGGGATTTTAAATCTACCATTAGATATGATTTGCCCAAGTCATGGAATTATTTGGAAAGATAATCCGCTTCAAATTGCAAATAAATATATGGAATGGGCAAAAGATTATAAAGAAAATCAAGTTACAATAATTTATGATACTATGTGGAATGCTACTAGAATAATGGCAGAGGCAATAGCTGTCGGAATAAAAAAACTGTGGAACCCTGATGAAGTAGGGCTAGACAGGTGTAAAGATTTTGGTAAGAGTATAGGAAAATCATATTGAAAGTCAAGGAGCTCTAATCACAAAGTGATTAGAGCTTCTTGACTTTATTGCATTCAATCATAATGATACTTATTAAATAACTTCATTATTTTTAATTTTTGATTTAAATCATATTTTTATAATTAGAATAAATATAGAATAGAGCCATAGGAAAGCAAGAACATATGAAAATAAATTAATATTGGAGGGACACATTATGAAGAAAAACATTATGCTAAGTGAAAAAATATTTTGGGTTGGTAAGGTTGATGATAGAGAGGTACCTTTCCATAGACTAACTTTAACTAAAGGAACCACTTATAATAGTTATTTATTAATGACTGAAAAACCTACAGTGATTGATACTGTTGATATAAGCTTTGGTAGAGAATTTGTAGAAAATTTAAAGAATATAATTGAACTTGATAAAATTAAATTTATTGTAATTAATCACACTGAACCTGATCATTCTGGTGCCCTTGGGAGTTTGGCGGCTAGAGCTAAAAATGCAGTAATTGTGTGCACAAAGCTGGCTGTAGCTGAACTTAAGGAAATGTATAATCTTCATAATAGAGAATTTTTAGTTGTGGGGGATGGGGATACTCTTGATATAGGCGGCAAGACCCTAAAATTCATAGAGACGCCTTATCTTCATACGCAGGAGACTATGATAACTTATTGCATCGATGATAAAATTTTATTCCCTTGCGATATCTTTAGTACCCACGTAGCTAACTATGAGTATTTTAATGATATGGCAAAAGACGATATCAATGATGACTATATTGGCTACTACAAATTAATAATGCACCCACATAGAAGATATGTTCAGAATATGATCGAAAAAATTAGAGATTTAGACATAAAGATAATAGCACCATCCCATGGATTTATTATTAGAAATAACGTTCAAAGTTTTATAGATATTTATGATAATATGAGTAAGAATACAGAGGTAGGTAAAAAAACACTTATTTTATACTCGACTATGACAGGTAGGACAAAAAAAATTGCTGATATTTTTAAGAAAAAATTTGAGGAGCAAAATATAGCTTCCCAAATCATGGATGTAAATAAAATACCAAGAGAAGAAGTAATGAAGGCTATCAATGAAGCCGATGCAATTTTCTTTGGCAGCTCTACCAAATATGCAGATATGATTGGAAATATGGAAGATATATTGAAGAATCTTCATGAAATAAATCTAGAAGATAAGATAGGGGCGGCATTTGGTTCTTATGGTTGGAGTGGAGAAGCTGTGGAAGTAGTTCAGGATTACTTAAAGGAAACCGATATTAAAGTTTTAAATACTTCTGATGTAATTAAGTCGACTGGTATGGTCGATATAGAATTCCCACTAAGGATTAGGTTTTCACCAAGTGAAGATAACATAAAGAGCATTGAAAGGGCAGTTGTCTATACTGCTGATTTATTACTTAGTACAATTTAAAATATGAGGAGGTATTTATTATGGGAAAAATTATAAATAAAAATCAAAGCCTTGGAGAAATAGTTTCAACTTTTCCAGGTTCTACAGAGACCTTTAACCGGTATAAAATAGATTATTGCTGTGGTGGACACGACACGTTAGCAGAAGCCTTGGAGGTCATAGATTTAGACGCTGATGAAATTATTGAAGAACTTAATAACGAGTACGAGAAGTTTATAAAAACTAATTCAGAGTATAAAGACTGGAGAAAAGAAAAACCTTCCACCTTAATAAGACACATAGTAGAAACACATCATGAATTTACCAAAAAACAGCTTAAAGAAATAGATACTTTATTATTAAAAGTACTCAAGGTACATTTTAAGCTTCATAGTGAAGAACTATTAAAGGTGCACAAATATTTTGGAACATTGAAAACAGAGCTAGAAGAGCACCTTATCAAAGAAGAGGAGAATTTATTTCCCCTTATTGAAAATTTTGAAATAACAAAGGATAATAGTGTCTTATCAAAAATACATCAGGTAATAAAGGATACGGAGGATGAGCATGATGCTGCTGGAAATATATTTAAAGAATTAGAGAAGATAACCAGAGATTTCAATGCTCCAGAAGGGGCTTGCACTTCTTTCAAGCTTGTATATACAAAACTTCATGACTTAGAAAAAGATTTATTTATTCATATTTATCTGGAAAACAGTGTTTTGTTTAATATGCTTTGGCAGAAAAAGAGTTGCTCTATAAATTAATTTTTAGAGTAAAATTATTATTATAGGAGTTCAAATATGGAAAATAAAAATATAAAAGTTGTTGTATCAGGAGACATATGTGTAAATTTGTTGCAAAGGATAACATGTCCTCAGAATAATACTGGTTTGAATTGGCAAACTAATTTAAATATGCATAGTACTTTAAAACCAGGGCAAGCTTTGCTTCTATCAAAACTTGTATCTTTGGCAACAGGAGCATCTGTGCTTTCACCACAGATGCATAATATAGAATTAATTCTACCAGGAGAGGTTCTTAGTTCTAGTGCAGAATTAGAGCTTTTTCCGAAATTTGATGATAAAAACAATAATGAAAAAGTTTATAGAATAAGGCGTTTTATGGGTTTTACAGGGCCGGTTTCTGGTGTGCCGAGGTTACTCCCTATTATTAACGACGACGCTAATGCAGATATAATTATATTAGATGACGAAAATAATGGATTTAACTCTAATAAAGAATTTTGGCCTTTAGCTTTAAAGTCATCCGAAACATCACCAATAATCTTATATAAAATGGTTAATCCTATTGATTCTAGTGCACTTTGGAAATGCCTACAAAAATTTCATAAAGAAAAGACAATAGTAATTATAAATGGTGATGATTTGCGTTCGAAGGGAGTTAATATAAGTAAAAGTCTTTCTTGGGAAAGGACAGCGCAAGATTTTGTTTGGCAAATTAACAATAATCCAAATCTTGCTTTTCTAGCAAGTTGCCGCCATCTTATAGTACCTTTTGGTCTTGAAGGTGCCATCTATTATAGAAATGAAGGTGTGCCTGAAATTAAATTGTATTTCCTACCATATGAATTTGAAGGGGGCTTTATTAAAGACTCCCAAGGTAAAATGTACGGACTTACCTCCAGTTTTGTTGCAGGACTTGCAAGCACTATTGTTTCAGGAAGTCAAGATAATGAAGAATTATCTGAATTGATAAGCATAGGAATACGCAAAGGGACTGTTTCTGCTCAAAAATATTTTATTGAGGGATTTGGTAAAAACATTGAAAAATCTCAATTTTTAAGTCCAGATATATTTGTTGAAAGGGAAGATGATTTTGTACATACGGAGCATGTACAGGATGTATTAGTACCTACTTCAACTAATCCTAATTGCCGTGCTTGTTGGTATATTTTAAAAGACAAAAGCGCTACTAACTTAGCAGAGATAGCTTATGACATTGTTAAAAATGGAGTGAAAAATGCACTTGAATTTATACCAATAGCCCGATTTGGAAAGCTAACAACAGTTGATAAGGCAGAAATAGAAAGTTATAGGAGCATTAAAAATCTTATGCTTGAGTATATCTCAACTAAAAACACAGTTCGGCCTCTTTCAATTGCAGTATTTGGAACGCCTGGATCTGGAAAATCTTTTGGTATACTGGAAGTAGCTAATAGCATTGCGTCAAATTTAATTAAAAAATTAGATTTTAATTTATCTCAATTCCGTACACCATTAGATTTAGCAATTGCTTTTCGTAAAGTAAGTGATATTGCATTGGAAGGAAAAATTCCATTAGTGTTTTTTGATGAATTTGATTCTGTTATCGAAGGAAAACTTGGATGGTTAAAATATTTCTTAGCACCTATGCAAGATGGTGTATTTAGAGAAGGAGATTCTATTCATCCTATTGGAAAAGCTATTTTTGTATTTGCTGGAGGAACAAGCAGTACTCTCAAAGGATTTTGTGGAGAAGACCTTGAAAATGAAAAAGAACAAAAACAGTTTTTACTTGAATTTAAAAATGCGAAGGGTCCTGACTTTTTAAGTCGTTTGAGGGGTTACGTAAATATCCTTGGGCCAAATCAAACCGATAATAAGTTGGATTCTTTATTTATAATTCGAAGGGCAATGTTATTACGTTCACTTTTGGAGCGTAAGGTACCTCATCTTATAAATAACAAAAAAGAGGCTCAAATTGATAATGGGGTATTACGGGCGCTTCTTAAAATTCCAAGGTATAAGCATGAATCAAGGTCTATGGAAGCAATACTCGAGATGAGCATGCTAACTAATTCGAAAAAATGGGAACAATCTCATCTACCTTCTAAAGAACAGCTACAACTACATGTAGATGAAGAACAATTTTTACGCCATTTAATGCATGATGCATTCTATAGTGAAAAAATTGAAAGTCTTGCAACTGCTATTTATGAAAATAACAGAAATATGAATGGGGATTTTATAATGCCATGGCAGGATCTTCGTGAAGAGCTTAAAAATTACAACCGTGATCAAGCAAAAAATATTCCTAATGCCTTACTTAAAATTAATTATGATGTTGTTTCTGTTAAAGAAAAACCAGCATTTATAGAATTTACAATTAAAGAATTAAATGCCTTAGCTAAGAAGGAGCATATGCGTTGGTATTATCATAGAAAAAAGGTTGGCTTTAAATATGGTGAAGTTGAAGATAATAAGAAAAAAACTAATCCTGCACTTGTACCTTGGGGCAAGCTGACAGAAGAGAAGAAAAATAAGGTATGCCAAATGATTAAGATTTGGCCAGAAATATTGGCCAAATCAAATTTTAAGATAGAACCACTAAAGAGTCTATGTCATTGTGAGACTATACTTTAACGACATTTCAGAAGGAAAGTCTCCCACTTCTATAAGTGGAGTATAAATCTCCTTCTGAAGTCGTCAATGCATCTTCTGCGAAGATGTTGCAGCTCCGCAGGAGATGATTTAACTAGAAAATAACTTTAAATGAAAAAGGGAATAATAAAAAATAAATATTAGAATAAGATGGGTGATATAAATGGCTAAAAGAATCGTAATCGTAGGGACTGGTATTGCATCAGTAACAGCAATCAAGGCAATTAGAGAAATAGATTTAGGTTCAGAGATATGTTTGATCGGACAAGAAAAATTTTATCCATATAACCGAATAAGGCTGTCGAAGGGTATATTTGATGACCTGGAGGAAAATAACATACTTCTTCAAAAAAAAGAGTGGTATGAGCAAAATAAAGTAAAAATAATTATTAATACAAAGGTATTGAATATAAATACAGATAGCCTTGAATTAATATTATGCGATGGACGTAAAATAAAGTATGATAAATTGCTAATAGCAACTGGATCCAGCAATAATATACCACCAATTGATGGTATAGGTAAAGAAGGTGTCTACACATTAAGAGGCCTTAATGATGCTTTAAATATTAAAGATAGCCTCAATGCAAGTGCACAAGTGATAGTTATTGGAGGTGGAATACAAGGAATTGAAATGGCTTGGATATTACATCAGCATGGCAAAAAGGTTACGATTGTTGAATTGCAATCAAGGCTTATGCCTCTCCAATTAGACAATAAAGCATCAGAAATATTAAAGGATATAATGCATGGTTATGGGATAGAAATACTAACAAATACTGGTGTAGTTAAAATAACAGGAGATGCTAAAGTAGCAGGCATTCTTATAGACAAAGAAGTGGAATTAAAATGTAATATGATTGTGTATTCCACAGGAATTAAACCTAATAAAGAACTAATCGCGTATACTAAAGTTAAAGCAGTAAGAGGAATATTAGTAAACAATAAAATGGAAACCAACATAGAAAATATTTATGCAGCAGGAGATATTGCTGAATATGATAATGAAGTTAATGGACTATGGAATATTGCTATAGCACAAGGAAAAGTTGCAGGTTACAACATTGCTGGGAAGGAAACTGTTTATGAAAAAATAATCCCAGTTACAACATTAAATGCTTTTGGCATTTCGTTATTTTCTATGGGGTGCATTGATGAATTAGAGTCTACAAAGGTACTAATAGATGAAGATACTAATCTTAAAATTTATAAAAAAATATTTATAAAAAATAATAAGGTAATCGGTGCGATTGTTATAGGTGATATGAAAAGATCGCCACTTCTTAAATCAGCTATAGAAAAGGGAATAACGGTAGGTGATGTTGATCTATCTGTTGATGAGTTGTTGGATAAGTTGAAGAACAATAAATAATGGTAAGAGTATAGTGAAAATTATAGGGGAGACTATAATATTAAGTAAATTTAAAGGGGATGTTTTTATGGATAAATACGTTTGTTTGGTGTGTGGATACATTTATGATCCAGAAGAAGGAGATTCAGATGGTGGAATAAAACAAGGTACTAAATTTGAGGATATACCAGAAGATTGGGTTTGTCCATTATGTGGAGTTCCAAAATCAGACTTTGAAAAAGTTGAATAAAGTTTCGTCTACTTTTAAAGTTACGGATTAAATCTTTTCTAATAACTATATTGAAGGGGTGATATTAATGAAGGCTCACGTTGATAAAGATATATGCATTGGATGTGGATTATGCCCAGGGGTATGTCCAGAAATCTTTCAAATGGAAGATGACGGAAAAGCTGTGGCATCGCCAGATGAAGTGGCAGAAAATCTCGTAAGTAGTGCAAAAAAAGCAGAAGAACAATGCCCTGTTGATGCAATTTCTGTAGAATAGTAATATCATAATAAAAAATATAATAAACTGAAAACTTGTGTTGTCAACAAGAAAATCATATTGAAAGCCAAGGAGATTTAATCACAAAGTGATTAAATCTCCTTGACTTTAGTGCATTTAAAATATAATAAAACTGAAGAAGAGCCCTAAGGCTCTAGTTATATGCATATCCAAAAGATTTATGGAAGGGTTAGGGAGTAGAAAACCTTTGCAAAAGAAAGACATTCAATATAGAATATTAATAACAGCATATAACAAATTAACATACTTATATGTTAAACAACCAATTTGAAAATGTGGTTAAAATAATTTAAATGGAGTGGTGTTATAATGAACAACATTTTAGAAATTATTAAAAACGGAACCTTAACCTACGAGCAAAAGGTATTAACCCTCGCTAGAGCAGCGGAAGACAGTATAGACGTTCTAAATATTAGAAGGGATACTCAGATGCTTCGCGATGAGGGAATAATATGTGATCTTTTTGAAGGCCATGCACCGTATAGACCTAGGTATATAGTACCTAACTATCAGAAATTCATGAAAAATGGAAGTGAATTTTTAGGACTCACGCCACCAAAGGATATTTGGGAGGCTACAAATAGTTTATTAATATTATACAAACATGTGCCATCAATTTCTTCATTCCCAGTATATATAGGGAATATTGATTATCTCTTGGAACCGTTTGTCTTAGATGAAGAAGAAGCTTTTCATGCTATAAAATTATTTTTAACACATATAGACAGAACCATAACAGATTCTTTTTGTCATGCAAATATAGGGCCAGAAGATACTAAGGCAGGAAGATTAATATTAAGAGCGGAAAGAGAACTGCAAAATGCAATTCCTAACTTAACTTTAAAATATAGTACAAGTACTCCAGATGATTTTGCTATTGATGCAATTAACACTGCCTTAATAACTGCAAAACCAAGTTTTGCTAATCATGAAATGTTCTCAAATGAGTTTGCTGGGAATTACGGTATAGTTAGTTGCTATAATGGATTAACTATAGGTGGGGGAAGTTACACTTTATCTAGATTAAATTTAGCGAGGCTTGCTAAAAAAGCAAAAAACCAAGATGAATTTATAAATGTTATATTGCCGGATGCAGTAGAGAAAATGGCTGGGTATATGCGTGAAAGAATTAGATTTTTAGTGGAGGAAAGTGGTTTCTTTGAGACCAATTTCTTAGTAAGGGAAGGATTAATAAGTAAAGATAACTTCACAGGCATGTTTGGGATGTTTGGACTTGCTGAATGTGTAAATTGTTTTATTGATTCTTCTAAATTAGAAAATAGGTTTGGCCATAGTGAAATAGCTAATACTTTAGGATATAGAATTATTGAAAAGTTAGAATCTGAGGTTAATAAATATAATGATCCTCACTGCAATATATCGAAAGGTAGATATCTGTTACATGCTCAAGTGGGTATTGATTCTGATATGGGAATAAGTCCAGGATGCAGGATTCCAATTGGAGATGAACCTGAACTTCCACAGCATATAGTGGAGTCTGCTAAATTTCATAAGTTCTTTCCCTCAGGAATAGGCGATATATTTAATTTTGATAGCACGGTTAAAAGTAATCCGGAGTATGTGCTTGATATTATCAAGGGTGCTTTTAAAAAACAAATGAGATATTTTTCAGCATATTCTACTGATTGTGATGTAATAAGAATTACTGGATATCTTGTTAAAAGATCAGAAATGAAAAAATTGCAAGAGGGGCATCAGGTGTTACAGGATACAGTAGCATTAGGACTTGGGGCAGTTCTGAATCAAAAGGTACTGGAAAGAAAGGTAAGAAAAAATGATTAAGGGATTAGTTAACCGAATTATTCCCTTTAGCTCGGTGGATGGACCGGGAAATAGGACTGCCATATTCTTGCAAGGGTGTAATTTTAACTGTTCTTATTGTCACAACCCGGAGACTATAAATATTTGTAATAGTTGTGGGGAATGCATAGATGCTTGCCATTATAATGCATTACAATTTAAGTCCTCTAATGTAGTATGGGATAAAAGAGCCTGTAGTAAATGTGATGAATGTATAAGATTTTGCAAAAGGAATAGCTCCCCTAGAGCACAAAGCATGACTGTAGAAGAAGTCGTACGCGAGATAGAGAAGAATAAAGTTTTTATCTCTGGGATTACAGTCTCAGGTGGTGAGTGCACCCTTCAAAGTGAGTTTTTAATACATTTATTTAGAGAAGTTAAAAAAATGAATTTAACATGTTTTGTGGATACCAATGGTTCGGTACCTTTATGGGAACATGAAGAGCTAGTGGATGTAATGGATATGGCAATGGTAGATATAAAATCCTATAATAACGAGGAACATAAGAGACTTACGGGTATGGAAAATACTATTGTTATAGAAAATGTAAAATATTTAGCTAAGTTAAATAAAATTTATGAGATTAGAACGGTTGTTGTACCAGAAGTTTTAGAGAATCACAATAATGTAGATAAAATCAGCAAGTTTATTGCGCTATTAAATCCAGATATAAGATATAAACTTATAAAATATAGGCAAATGGGCGTACGATCTGAAATCATAAACAGTTACACTCCTAAGGAGGAATTCATGGAGGAATTAGGAGAGATAGCGACGTATAATGGTTGCAGAAGTGTAGTTATAGTATAGTAATTATTAGAAACCTCACAAAATGTGAGGTTTTTAGTTTACCTACCGTTGTTGGATACTGAGAAATTGGTATCTTTTTTAGATTCTGGAATAGCTTAATAGTAGGAGATATAATGTAGGTACCTTTATATTTCTAACGATATAAGATATTACCTTCTTTAATATAAGGTAATATCTTATAGGGGCGGTGAATAAGATGAATTGGAAAGAAGAATTAGTTTTACAATTAAGAAATTTGACTATTGATAAAAGCATTATTGGCAGAGCAATGCAAAACTTTGTTGAGGTATTTAATAGTAATCTAGACAAATACAATATAAAGAATATTCGAGCAACAACAGATTCAAATGAATATATAGATATAAAGTATTATAAAAAAATCAAAATAGAATGTTCTGATAAAAATGTTACTTTTATTTTATTTAACAAAGATAGGATTCAGCAAAACATATCTATTAAATTAAGTATTGCTGAAAAAGTAGGAGGTTATTTTATTCAGTATATTAATACGGAAGAGCGTAACCCAAAATTGAGAGCATTTATTGATGAAAATACTATTGATGGAATTTTTGAAGATTTATTTGAATTGAATGAAGAAATAATAACTATGAATGAAGAAACAATCAATTAAATAATAAAGAGCATCCGCTTGGATGCTCTTTATTATTCAAAACATCTTATTTCCCACGTGCTAGGCCTCTATCCATTTTCATTTTTTCTCTTAATTATAGCACTGATAATAACATTTCTATTCTGGTTTATTGTAAAATAATCATATTAATTACATCATCTGGTGCTAATTTAATTAGTTAAAAGTATTTTAATTAATTAATTGGTTAAAAATGGTGGTAATTTATTTAATTTACGATATAATATAAGTACTAGTGGTCTAAATTTATTGTATAATTGTGTCAATAATTGACAGAGAGCTTCCAGTATTTAATACAAGGGATGATATTCTTGGAAGACTTACGATAACTGTAAATAATACATAGGTAAATAACTCAGAAGTAAGAGATTATTCAGTTGATACTAATAAATTTAAAGAAACTCTACATTTTAATATGTTTAGAGAAAGCAGCAAAGAAAGAAGGTAATAAAAGCAAGTAATTGATAGGAGGACTAACATATGAAAAAGAAATTCAAGATGCCAACGGCTTATACTATTTTAGCTATTATAATTGTAATGGTAGCGATTCTTACATGGATAGTGCCAGCAGGACAATATAACTTTCTAGATCCAAACGCTGATAAACTACAGCTTATCCCAGGAACATATCACGCAGTTCCTTCAAACCCACAGGGTTTTAAAGATATTGTTTTAGCTCCTATAATTGGATTCTATGACGCAGTAGATGTTATATTATTCGTTATTGTAATAGGTGGATTCTTAGGAACAGTTATGAAGACTGGGGCAATAGATGCAGGTATAGGTAGACTTGTTAAAAAGCTAGCTGGAAAAGAACGATGGCTTATACCATTGATAATGCTATTCTTCACAATAGGGGGAACAACTTTCGGTATGGATGAAGAAACACTAGCATTCTTCCCAATATTAATACCAGTGTTTCTTGCAGCTGGGTATGACACGCTTACAGCAGTTGCCGTTATAAAGCTAGGGTCAGGAATGGCAGCTATGGCATCTTTAACTAGCCCATTTGCTATTAGTATAGCATGTAAATTTGCCGGCATTTCCATTGGTGAAGGAATTGGAATAAGAATGGTACTTCTTGTTACTTTTGTAGCTTTAGGTATATTCTGGACTATGAAATATGGTGAAATGGTTAAGGCAGATCCTACTAAATCATTGATTTATGATTTGCACCATGGACACAAGAAGCATTTTCTTGGAAATAGAAATGAAAACGATATCCCTGAATTAACAGGTAGAAGAAAACTTATACTTACTGTTTTTGGGTTAACTTTCGTAGTAATGGTAATGGGAATTATTCCGTTTAGTGATTTAGGTATTAAATTCATTCCAACACTAGGCTGGTGGTTTGGTGAACTCGCAGGAGTATTCCTTGTATCTAGTATAATTATAGCTATAATAGCAGGGTATAAAGAGGAAAAATTCCTTCCTATTTTTATAGACGGTGCACGTGATTTGTTAGGAGTTGCGATAATAATAGGTTTGGCAAGGGGTATTACTGTTGTAATGGATGCAGGACATATTTCTGACACAGTTTTACATTTGGGCGAAATTTGTCTTAAAGGAAAAGGATCAATAGGGTTCACTGTATTTACTTATTTATTCTATTTACCTATGTCATTCTTAATACCTTCAACATCAGGGCTTGCAACTGTTACGATGCCAATTCTGGCACCTTTAGCCGACTTTTCTGCTGTGCCAAGACATATAGTAATAACTGCTTATCAAGCTGCAAATGGATTGTTAAGCTTATTTTCACCAACATGTCCGGTTATTATGGCTGGATTAGTTATGGGTAAAGTACCATATGAGAGATGGTTTAAATTCATATGGAAGTTGATAGTAATAACATTTGTTGTTACACTTGTACTTTTAGTATTATCTATGTTTGTATATAGATAAATAATATATTTTAATAGTATGATGTATTTATATGAAAATGATGAAGACCACTAGGCAACAGTATAATGTACCTTATAGAGTAGACAGCTAGAAAAGCCTACCCTATAGGGTACTTTTATATATAATTAAACATTATTGTCATGAATTTTCTCAGGGTATGTAAATTTTAAAAACTATTCACCTTCTAAAAAATTATGGATGTAAGGTTTGTGGTTGACTCTCATGACTTGTGATTTCGAATATAAGATGTACTAGGACCACCTCACAAAATGTGAGGTTTTTAGTTTATAGAGTTAAGTTACAAATATAAAAGTAGTATCTATTTATAATTCGTCTAAAAGCTCATTTTCATAGTGGACTACGACCAGCATTCAACATTGACCTAGGCATAGTAGCATGGTAATATATTCTTATTAGGCGATTATATGGATAAAGATTATTTAGTAACTGAATCAAATTATTTTATAATGTAAAGTACTATATAATACTTTACATAATAAAGATTTTAAATATAGAGTAAAAAAGGAGGGATAATTTTGACAAAAAAACTTACAGAAATGACAAGATCCTCTGGTTGAGCAGCTAAAATAGGGCCGGAGGCTCTCTCTAAAATATTAAGCCAATTACCTAAAATGGTGGATGAAAATTTGATTGTCGGAATTGAAACTTCCGATGATGCAGCTGTTTATAAGATAAATGATGAAATGGCAATGATACAAACTTTGGATTTTTTCACTCCTGTAGTGGATGATCCATATACTTTTGGACAAATTGCAGCGGCGAATTCTTTAAGCGACATATATGCAATGGGAGGAAAACCAACGCTTGCACTTAATATAGTTTGTTTTCCGACCTGCATTTCTATGGATATACTTGGAGAAATACTTAGAGGTGGAGCAGATAAAGTAATTGAAGCAGGAGCAATTGTCATAGGAGGACATTCAGTTGATGATAATGAGCCCAAATATGGCTTATCAGTCACTGGTTTTGTGCATCCGGATAAAATTCTGAAAAATTATGGATGTGAGGTTTGCGATGTACTGATACTTACAAAACCTTTAGGTACGGGTATAGTGAACACTGCAATAAAAGGAGGCGTCGCGTCTGTTAATGCATATAATCAAGCAGTAAAGGTTATGACTACTTTGAATAAATATGCTGGAGAAATAATAGCATCACATGAAATAAACGCCTGTACTGATATAACTGGATTTGGAATTATGGGGCACTGCTTTGAAATGGCTAAGGCTTCAAAAGTTACACTAAAGCTTTGGAAGAATAAAATACCATATATCAAAGAGGCAAAAGAGTACGCTGAAATGGGTTTAGTACCGGCAGGTTCTTATAAAAATAGGGATTATATAAAAGAGGAATACGAGCTTAGAAATATTGAACCTTGGCTGGAGGATATTATATTTGATCCTCAGACATCTGGAGGACTACTGGTTTCATGTACTAAAAGAGAAGCTGAAAAACTAATTGAAGAACTTTCAGAACTTGAATTGAAATCTGAAATTATTGGTGAAGTTCTTGAATATGGAGATAAATATATTATTGTAGAGTAAAAACAGAATGGAGAATAAAAATGGAAAAAAATTTACTGCTACGAAAATTACCAAAAATTGATGGTCTTTTAAATGAAGCTTTTGTAATTGATGTTTTGTTAAACACATCGAGAGTCAAGGTTGTTGATGCACTTAGGGAAACAATTGATCTATTTAGGAAAAACATTTTATCTGGAGATTTAGAAAACTTTGAAACAAAAGATATCCTTGAGCAATTTAAAAGAAATATAGAGGAAAAAAAATCTGTAAGTTTAAAAAAGATAATCAATTGCACTGGAGTAATTATTCATACAAATTTGGGAAGGTCGAGGCTTTCGAAAAATGCAGTAGAAGGTGTATTAAATATAGCTAACAATTATAGCAATCTTGAATATAACTTAGCTGATGGGAAAAGGGGATCTAGATACAGTCATGTTGAAGATATCCTTACGAAAATTACAGGGGCCGAAGCTGCATTGGTTGTTAATAATAATGCCGCAGCAGTACTTTTGGCTTTAAATACACTGTGCAGCGGGAAGGAAGCGATTGTATCAAGAGGACAGCTTGTAGAAATTGGTGGATCTTTTAGAATACCAGATGTAATGAGATTTAGCGGCGCAAAGCTAATGGAGGTTGGAACAACTAACAGAACCCACCCTCATGATTATGAGAGTAACATAAATGAAAATACGGGGGCATTATTAAAAGTACATACTTCAAACTTTAAAATTCTTGGGTATACACTTGAGGTTCCTAATGAGGAATTAGTTGAAATAGGACTTAAGAATGACATTCCAGTAATTGAAGATATTGGTAGTGGAACTCTAGTTGATTTTTCAAAGTACGGTTTTACTCATGAACCAACAGTTCAAGAAAGTGTAAAAAAAGGGGTAGATGTTATTACATTTAGCGGAGATAAAATGCTCGGAGGACCTCAAGCCGGGATTATAGTAGGTAAAAAGAAATACATAGATATGATGAAAAAAAACCAACTTACTAGAGCACTTAGGATTGATAAAATGACTCTTGCGGCGCTTGAAGGCACACTTAAATATTACTTTGATGAAAGTGAAGCTGTGGAAAACATTCCTACACTTTATATGATATTAAGCTCTAAGGAGCTTCATAAAAAAAGAGCATTGAGGCTTAAAAGAAAACTGAATTCAAATTCAGAAAATTTTACATTTAAAGTTTGCGAAGATTTTTCTATGGTAGGTGGGGGTTCAATGCCCGAGGCGCGGATAGCGACCTTTGTAATTAAAGTAAAAGGTAGTAATTTACCCTCAGAGGAAATTGAAAAGAGGCTTAGGCTAAATAAAGTCCCAATTATAGTACGCGTAAGTAATGATGAGGTCATACTCGATTTAAGGACTATTGCTGATAATGATTTTGAAGTAATATCAGAAGCTTTTAAAAAAATGGATCTAAATTGAAATTTTATTTGGGGTGGTGATAACTATGAAACATATTATAATTGGTACAGCGGGGCATATAGATCATGGTAAAACATCACTTGTAAAAGCACTTACAGGTAGAGAAACTGATACCTTAAAGGAAGAAAAAGACAGAGGAATATCAATAAATTTAGGATTTGCCTGTTTTGATCTACCCTCCGGAAGAAGAGCAGGAATAATAGATGTTCCTGGTCATGAGAAATTTATTAAAAATATGCTGGCGGGTGTAAGTTCTATTGATATAGTTTTAATGGTAATTGCTGCTGATGAGGGTATTATGCCTCAGACAAAAGAGCATTTTGAAATACTTCAACTACTTGATGTAAAAAAAGGAATTATTGTGCTTACTAAAATTGACATGGTGGAAGAAGAATGGCTTTCAATGGTAAAAGATGACGTTAAGGAGCAATTTAAAGACAGTTTCCTAGAGAATGCACAAGTCCATTGCGTATCATCTAAAACTAGGCAAGGAATATCGGAACTTGCATGTGAGATAGATACGATGACGCAGGAGGTACGTTCAAAAGATATAACAGGGCATTTTAGGCTTCCTGTTGATAGGGTGTTTTCGGTGAGTGGTTTTGGAACTGTTGTAACTGGTACTGTTATTAGCGGTAAAATTGAAGAAGGGCAAACAGTTATGATGTACCCCTCAAAATTAATGTCCAAAATAAGAGGAATTCAAGTGCATGACAATCCAGTTAAAATTGCAGAGGCAGGTCAAAGGTGTGCAATAAATCTTGCAAATGTTAAAACAAAAGATATCGAAAGAGGAGATGTTATTTCAATAGAAAGCGTAATGGAGCCATCTCTTATGGTAGATTGTAAGAGTTACTATTTATTGAGCAATTCAAAACCTCTTGTAAATAGACAAAGGGTAAGATTGTACCATGGAACAAGTGAAATTATTTGCAGAGTAGTAATACTTGACCTTGAGGAAATAAATCCTGGAGAGGAAGCGTATGTACAGCTTAGGCTTGAAAAGCCTCTTACAGCTCAAAGAAATGATAGATTTGTAATTAGAAATTATTCACCAATGTATACGATTGGTGGAGGCTCGATAATAGAGCCCTCAGCGCCAAAGGCTAAGAGGTTTCATGATGACTACATAGAAGATCTTAAAATAAAAGAAAGTGGGCACTCTGAGAGTATTATTGAAAAAACTGTAGAAAAATTAAGCTCAGAATTTCCAAGGATTTCTGATATATTGAAATCACTAGGTAAAAATGAAGGAGATGTTCAGGAAAAGCTTAATATTTTAGTTTTAAATCAAAAGCTACTAAAGCTTAAAGGTGGAGATTCTCCAGTTTATATTCATATAAACTATTTAAATAAAAAGGTAAATACTCTTTTAAAGCTTACTTCGGATTATCATAAAATTAATCCGCTCAAGCTTGGAATCTCAAAGGAAGAAATTAAAATAAAAGTATTTGGAAAAAATATAAAACAGAAGACCTATGATGATTTGCTATTTGGGCTTGAGCAAAAAAAAGTAATTAATCTTAAAAGCAAGTTTATAGGTGAATATGGCTATGAAATAGTACTTACCAAAGAGCAACAATCAGAAAGAAACACAATAATAAAAGTCTTTGAAGATGCACATTATATCCCACCCAAATATGAGGAGTTGCTCGAGACTTCAAAGGATAAAAAGATTTTTACTATGGTATTTGAACTACTACTTGATGAAGAAATACTCTTTAAAATAAACACAGAATGCTACTTATTAAATGACTATTATAAAGAAGTAAAAGATAAGGTTAAAAAATATATTGATGAAAATGAAAGTATTACTATTGCACAGTTTAAAGACATGATGAATACTAATAGAAAATATGGACTTATTTTACTAGAACATTTAGATGGAATAAAATTCACTAAACGTGTGGGAGATAGTAGGGTACTTTTATAGCAGGTGAAATAAAATTTAATTTTACAAAAGATATCATAGTGTGAGTATCTGTGATAAAATGGTACTAGAGTTAAATTTTTATGGGAGTAGATAGGTGCTGGTGTGCCTGCCAGTCTTCAAAACTGTGTTGACCTGCTAAGACCAGGTTGGGTGTGTTCGATTCACACATATTCCCGCCAATTAAATAGGCAGACCGCGGCTTAGATACATATTTTTATGTTATCTGAGCCGCGTTTTATTTTGGCTTTGAGAACAAAAGTTTTAGATTGATTTTCGAAAATCTGATTAAGCTTTTTTACAGCTTCCTTTTTCATGTTTGGTAGAACGTGAGAGTACGTGAGAGTACGTATAAAATAACCACATGTAAGTAGAATTATAAGTGGCTCTCTGGTAGAAATAAAAAACACAAGTCACCTTAGAATATTAGATAAATTTAAAGGCATAAATATAGAATTATTAGCAGTATGGTTTGATATAGATAGTTCAATAAAAGGGGTAACGAATAGATGTTTAGCTACGAAATTAATATAGAAAAAAGTGAGATAAATAGGTTAAAAAAATAGAATAGCAACGGAAAGAACATAGCAAAAGAGCATACAATTCGTATGCTCTTTTGCTATGTGTGTTTAAATAACATTTATATAATTGGTACAGAAAGTAAAATATGTTCTAAATTCCACAAAGGTATAAGTTATTTTAATGTTTTTTAATAAACAAATATAGACAAGTATAGACAGTTATATGCAAATAATTTTTATAAGGGAGCTTCAAAAAAAATAACAAGTCATATTCCGCCATATTTTGCACTACGCTCATCACCACAACATTTACATAGCCTAGCTATGTAAATATGAATGTTCTTTGCCTGGCACAAAACATTCACATAATCTTTGACTTGTTATTTTCTTTCAGCTCCCTTATTAATTAATAATCAAGTTTTCTTGACTTTTAAATTGAAATCGTTTAACATTAAAAATGTAAAAAAAATTGTATTATATTGACGAAAGGAGGAACACCTAACATGAAAAATTTTGGTGTTTTTGATATTATAGGTCCTATAATGGTCGGTCCATCATCTTCTCATACAGCGGGTGCTGCTAGACTTGGTAAAATAGCAAAAACTATTGTTGGAGCTGATATAAAAGAGGTTACATTCTTACTTCATGGGTCCTTTGGTAAAACTTACAAAGGTCATGGAACTGATAGAGCGCTAGTCGCTGGCATACTTGGAATGGAACCAAGTGATGATGATCTTAGAAATTCTATTTCAATTGCTGAAAGTAAAGGCTTAAAAATAAAATTTATTGAGTATGATCTTGGACAAGTACATCCAAATACAGTTAAATTGTTAATAACAGATGTTAATAATGATTATTTTGAAATAATGGGTTCGTCTATTGGTGGCGGTAATGTAGAAATAAATGAAATAAACGGAAATAGTGTTCTTATAACCGGTTTATATCCTACTATTATCACTTGTCATGATGATATCCCAGGAACAGTAGCAAAAGTGTCAGACCTTATTTATGAGGATAAAATTAATATTGCTTTTTTAAAACTTGTTAGAGGCGAAAAAGGAAAATCTGCAACTATGACTTTTGAAGTAGATAGTACTATTAGCGATTCTTTAGTAAAAAATATAAAAAAAATTACTGGAATAAACAAAGTAATAGTTATTAATCCAGAAACAAGGAGGAAGCATAATGATAGCGAAGTCAGCTAGTGAACTTATCGAAATATGTAAAACAGAAAATATAAAATTAAGTGAATATGCAATAAATCTTGAAAGTGAACAAAAGGATACTTCACGAGAAGAATTATTTCTGCATATGAAAGAAATCCTTGATGTAATGAGACAAGGTGCTACTTCTGGAAGAGAAAAAGAAGTTTATTCATTAAGTGGTCTTATAGGTGGAGATGCTTATAAACTGCAAAAATATTTAGAATCTGGTAAATCACTTTTAGGAGACACTGCTGTAAAAGCTATGGCTATGGCGTTATCTTCTTCAGAAGTTAATGGTTCTATGGGTAAAATAGTAGCGTGTCCAACAGCTGGATCCTGTGGGATACTTCCAGCCGTAATATTAACTGCTGGTGAAAAGCTTGGAAAAAGTACTGATGAAATGATTGAAGGATTATTTGCAGCTTCTGCAGTTGGTATGATTATTGGAATGAATGCAACCTTTGCAGGTGCAGAAGGTGGTTGTCAGTCAGAGTGTGGTTCTGCAGCTGCCATGGCCTCAGCTGCAGTTGTGGAAATGATGGGAGGAACACCAGAGATGAGCTTAAATGCTGGTGCCATCGTATTTAAAAATGTATTAGGACTTGTTTGTGATCCAGTTGCAGGGCTAGTTGAAATTCCTTGTGCAAAAAGGAATGTAGCTGGTGCAATTAGTGCACTTTCTACCGCTGATTTAGTTATGGCTGGTGTTTCTTCAAAAATACCATTTGATGATACATTATCTGCAATGTATAAAATCGGCATAGAATTACCAGCTTCCTTAAGAGAAACAGCTCTTGGTGGCCTTGCTGTTACTAAAACTGGTCTAGCACTTAAAGATAAGGTGTTTTCAAAAAAATAAATTTGGAATTATAAGGAGAAAAAAACAATGAACATTTTAATAGGAACTGGTCTTTTATTATTAGTATTAGCTTTATTTACACTTTTTAGTTGCAAAGCACCTGAAGGAATGAAAGCGATGGGTGCACTAGCAAGTGCTGCCTGTGCAAGCTTTCTAGTTGAAGCTTTTCAGTCTGCATTTTTTGGTGATGTATTAAAATTAAATTTTTTGAAAGAAGTTGGTTTATCTAATGGTAGTTTAGGAGGAGTAGCCGCTGCAATACTTGTACCTCTAGCTCTTGGAGTTTCACCAATATATGCAGTATTGATTGGGCTATCTTGTTCTGGTATTGGTATCTTACCCGGATTTATAGCTGGATACCTTATGTCATTTGTAGTTAAATATCTAGAAAAGAAATTACCAGGAGGCTTAGACTTAATAGTTATAATTGTTTTTGCAGCTCCATTAACTAGATTTATAGGAAACTGTATGACTCCTGTAGTAGATGGCACACTATTAAATATTGGTAGAATTTTAACTTCTGCGTCAAGTTCTAGTCCAATAATAATGGGTATAGTACTTGGAGGAACAATAACCGTTGTTGCCACTGCACCTCTTAGTTCAATGGCTTTAACCGCAATGCTTGGGCTTACCGGTGCACCTATGGCTATAGGCGCATTAGCAGTATTTGGTTCATCATTTATGAATTTCGTATTATTTACAAGAATGAAATTTGGAAGTAAAAAAGATACAATTGCAGTAGCTATAGAACCTCTAACACAAGCTGATATAACCACAGCAAATCCCATACCAATTTATGTAACTAATTTTATAGGTGGTTCTTTATGTGGAGTAATAATTGCATTAATGGGACTTGTAAATAATTCTCCAGGAACAGCAACCCCTATAGCAGGGTTCGCAGTAATGTTTGCATATAATCCAGCTTCTAAAGTGCTAATAGCAGCCTTAGGTTGTATTATAGTTAGTATTTTCAGTGGTTACGTAGGGTCTATTATGTTTAAAAATTATAAAATACATACTGCTGCAGAAATCCGTGGAGAGATTATCCCCGATTTAAAAGAAGTATCATAAATATATGTTTTTTTAAAACAATATAAGAAAAGGCTGAGTTTACTTTTATGTAAAACTCAGCCTTTTTTTAGGTATTTTAAAATTATCAAGGCGGTAACTTTCAGTTACCGCCTAAGGGGTCTGGACAGCAAACTAAAAAAAGGGAGCAAAGCGACAGTTTGGCGAAAGCCAGTGAGGATAACTATTTATATATATTTTGGCAGTTTTTCTTCGTAAAATATAATTTGATTGCATTGCTAAGGTATCTCTCTTGACTGCATTTTGACAACGCTGCATATATTTCCATACTATTTCATACTGGTATCAAAACAATGTAAAAAGACGTTAAAGCACTCAAAACACTAACTTTTGAGTGCTTTATATTATAATAAAATTTGTTATAGATAAGCATTTAAACAGTCTTCAAAACTGTGTTGACCTGCTAAGACCAGGTTGGGTGTGTTCGATTCACACATATTTAGAGATATGTTCGCATTTTATTGAAGAGTGGAGGCAACAGAATAATCCGTCATCAAGCTGGTACAATTATGTAAAGACAATCATTAATCGTTTAAATGATATCTTAGATGAAAAACCCTATGTTCGTATGCATTCTTCGAAAGGGTTGATATATCCTGCTGTTTTACGTTCCTATCTGAATGATTATCTGTCCTTTATGCGAAAGCATGGAAACAAAGAATCAACTATAAATGTACGACGAGTATACTGTACGCAGTTCCTTTGTTCTCTTGAATCACAAGGGCTTAGATCTATAGGGGAATTGCAGCCCATTCATATTTATGATGCATTCATTTCGACTTTATCCAAAGAAGGCTTAGCTGCTATATTTAACTTTAAAAAGAAATTAGGCATACATAAAGAAGATAAATTACATGTAAGGCTAAATCTCAAGTATGCTACTCAAAAAGTAACTAGATTAGCAAAATATGGAAAATCTCTTCCGTAAATTTCAAAACATTAGGCATAACTGTTTCTACTATCAGTAAATATAGAAAAAAGCAGTGAGAGAAGGATTGTTAGAAAAAGCAGAAAAACGGAATAAAGAACAAATGTTTATTTGAAATGTACTTATATTATTTTTTTGCTCAAAACAAGTTAGTTAAAGTAGAAGTATAGTATTGATAATGTTAACTAAAAAGGTAATAAAAAATATATATTAGCTAATTTAAGATCTTTGAGAAAAATATTAAAATAACACGAGTATATTTAATATTCCCCCTGAAGTTATCGTTATTTTAGTAATATATGTCTTAACTTATAAAATCCGCGTTTCGCGGTTACTATCCCTAAGGTAAATAATTCAAAGTAAATGTTTTGAGTCTGTATAACGTTTTATTTGCTGCCACTACCCCAATATGGGGAGCGGAGTTTCGCCACCGCCAATGAAACCCACGAATACATATTAACGTATTGGAGAGATCTAGTGCGGTTTTTGTTGTAATTGAAAGAGGATGTCGGAAGTATGTTGTGTCTCTATGTCCAGGTATAAAAAAACAGTTGACATTTATGGATTACAGTAGTAATCTTTCTATAGATTACTACTGTAATCTATAGAAAGAAAGTAAAAGTTATATTGAATTAAGTACAATATTAAAGGAGAGGTATTTATTAAATGAAAAACAAATTTTTGAATGGTAGGTTTTATAGATGTAAAAAATTAGTCTTAGTTATTTTAGTGATAGTTACGCTAGTATCAGGTATATATTTCCTATGGTGGAATAAAACTAAAACCATTTCAGCGAATAAATATTTTGATAGTTATGTGAATTCATGGAAGAAAAAAGATTTTGCATTAATGTACAATATGATTGATGCGGAAAGTAGAAAAAAGATTAGTGAAGCAGATTTTGTTCAGCGTTATAAAAATATTTATAGTGGAATCGAATTAAAAGAAATTGATGTTAAAATTAAGGATTCAGAAAAAAAGAAATATGATTCAAGCATAGAGAGTGTTAAGTTTGAGGTTATAATGGATACGATAGCAGGTAAATTAACTTTTGATAATACTGGTGAATTAATTAAAGATAGCAAGAATAAAACATGGAAAATTCTATGGAGCAGCAAGATGATTTTCCCTGAACTTGAGAATGAAGATAAGATACGTGTAGCTACCTTGTATGCTAAAAGAGGTGAAATAAAGGATAAAAATGATAAATCCTTGGCACTGGATGGTACAGTAGCTGAAATAGATATTATACCAGAAAAGCTTGGTAATGATGCAGCTAAATCAAAGGGAAATGTTTCAAAAATACTACAAGTCTCCCTAGAAGATATTAATAAAAAGCTGTCAGCTACATATGTAAAACCAGACATGCTTATTCCTATAAAAACAATATCTGAGGATGAAACAGAAAAAATAAGTGTGCTATTAGAAATACCAGGAGTAATGGTAAATGAGAAGAAAGCAAGAGTATATCCGTTAAAGGAAAAAGCTGCACATCTAATAGGATATATTCAAGCAATAAGTGCGGAGGAAATTGAAAAAAATAAGGGGGAAGGCTATAGAAAGGATGATATAATTGGGAAAACTGGTTTGGAGAAAATATATGAAAAAACACTTAGAGGAAAAAATGGATATGAAATATATGTAGTAGATAAAAATAATAAAAAGAAAAAGTCTTTAATTAGTAAAGCAGTACAAAATGGTGAAGATTTAAAGTTAACCATAGATGCTGATATGCAGAGTCTTCTTTATGATGAATTAAGTAAAGATGCAGGAACTTCAGTAGCAATGAATCCTAAAACTGGTGAAGTACTCGCTCTTGTTAGTACCCCTTCATATGATCCTAATAATTTTGTCATGGGAATGTCGCAAGATTTATGGAAAAGTTTAAATGAAGATGAGAAAAAGCCTTTGTATAACAGATTTCAAAGCAATTTATGTCCTGGATCAGTTTTTAAGCCAGTAATTGCTGCCATAGGGGTTAAAACAAAGAAGATTGATGCAGAAATTTCTAAGAATATTTCAGGACTTAGATGGCAGAAGGATAAAAGCTTTGGGAATTATTTTGTTACAAGAGTTGTAGATTATGGACAACCATCAGATCTAAGAAATGCTTTTATTCATTCGGACAACATATATTTTGCACAGGCAGCATTAGATATCGGCAAGGATACGCTTCAAGCAGAGTTAAAGGAATTTGGCTTAGGTGAAAAAATTCCTTTTGAATATGGATTGTCTAAATCTCAATTTGATGCAGATGGAGATATAAAAGGTGAAGTTCAGCTAGCAGATAGTGGATATGGACAAGGTGAAGTATTGATAAATCCTCTTCATTTAGCAGCTATTTATAGTTCCTTTGTTAATAAGGGCAGTATGATAAAACCATATATTAAATATAATGGAACTGCAAAGTCAGAAATGTGGAAGTCTAATGTTTTTTCAGAAGAGGTGGCAAGCACAATTTTAAAGGATTTAACTCAGGTTGTTGAAAATCCTAGAGGTACTGGACATCAAGCATATATTAAAGGACTAAGCTTAGCAGGAAAGACTGGAACTGCAGAAATAAAGCTTTCTCAAGATGATGTTAATGGTACAGAATTAGGCTGGTTTGCGGCAGTTAATACGGATAGTCCTGATCTTCTTGTAATAGCTATGGCTGAGGATGTAAAAGAAAGAGGTGGAAGCCATTATGTAGTGCCAATGGTAAGAAAAGTATTTGAAAAATTTCATCCTGTTAAATAATAGAGGATGTATTTTAGAAGGAACTCTAATAAGTTTCTAATAAATATATATAGTTGTATTAATATAAATTATGAGGGGAGTTAAGAAGAATGAAAGAAATACCAAGAATTGCTGAAACTGAGTGGAAGGTTATGAAGATTATATGGTCTGATGCTCCAGTGACAGCAAATAATGTAATAGAAAAATTAAGTGGTGATGTTAGTTGGAAACCTAAGACTGTAAAAACGTTGATTAACAGGTTACTAAATAAAAATATTATTTCCTATGAAAAGGAAGGACGAATATACAAATATTACCCTATTTTTACTGAAGAACAATGTGTAAAAATTGAACGTAACTCCTTTCTTGATAGGATATATAATGGGGGCTTTAAAGAAATGCTTTTAAATTTTATAGAGGATGAAAATTTATCAACAGAAGATATAGAAGACCTTAAACAAATTCTTGATTGCAAGAAAGATAGGTAAATTTATTATGTTAATATCTAAGTTTTTTTCTCATTTAATTTATTCTTCCATTACTAGTAGCATAGTGATATTTGGCATATTGTTAATTAAAATTTTATTTAATAAGAAATTGGGGGCAAAATGGAATTATTATATTTGGTTTATACTAATTTTAAAATTACTAATTCCTTATTTTCCTCAAATCCCAGTAAGTATAGATAGAATTATAAGCTTTTTTTCAAACATTGCACACAAAAGCATGAATATTACCAATGTAACAGTTTCAAATAATTCACATAAAGAATTATCTATGTTAATGGATTCAACGAAGGACTATGCTATTTCTATAAATAGAGATTATTCAATATTTTATATTCTGTGGTTAATAGTTTTTCTTATAGGCTTTGCCTTAATTGTTATAACCAATATTAAGCTTAGGGCAGGAATAAAAGATAGACCACAAATTTATGATGAAAATATTAAGGTTTTATTGGGAGGCTGTAAAAAAGATCTAAATATAAATCGTAGCATAAACATTGTAAGAATAGATGGTGATAGATGTCCAGCACTTTTTGGATTTATAAACCCCTATATTCTTATTCCTGATGGAATAGAAGAGAAAATTACACAGGATGAGATGAGATATATATTGCTACATGAACTAGCTCATTACAAGAGAAAGGACATGGCTGTAAGTTTGTTAATAAGTCTACTACAATTAATTTATTGGTTTAATCCTATTATATATTATGGTTTTTATCTTATGAAAAAAGATATGGAAATAGCTTGTGATGGACATGTTCTTTCAAAAATAAATGAGGAAGAGATAAAAGGCTATGGCCTTACTATTATTAAACTTCTAGAGCTAATTGCTTATAATAGAAATAATATTTTAACGCTTGGTATTATAAAAAACAAAAAGAATGCAAGAAATAGAATAAAGATGATAGCTGGATTTAAGAAAGATTCAAAAGGCATAGTTTTGACTAAAACAGTTGTTTTTATTATTTTAACATGTATGTTTTTAGGTAGTACACAAGGAAATGCTATAGTAAAGGATAAAAAAATATTAGAAAAAAATAGTGATCATAAAGATTTAAGCAGATTTTATAAAGGCTTTGAAGGAAGCTTTGTATTGTTTGATGTTAATAAAGGAGACTATATAGTTTATAACAAAGAGAAAAGTGAAAAAAGAGTATCACCTTGCTCAACCTATAAAATAGTAGAAGCTTTGATAGGGTTAGAAACAGGTGTTATTAAAGATGAGAAAGAACTTTTCAAATGGGATGGGAGTAAATATCCTTATAGGGAGTGGAATCAAGATAATACATTATTTTCTGCAATGAAATATTCTGTAAATTGGTATTTTGAAGAAGTAGATAGAAAAATAGGCAAAAATAAATTGAAGTACTATATAGATAAGATGGATTATGGTAACAAGGATATTTATTCTCTACAAGCTGATTACTGGCTTCAAGCTTCTTTAAAAATTTCACCTATAGAACAGGTGGAAATGCTAAAAAAAATGTATAATTATGAATTGCCTTTTTCCAAGAAAAATATAGACATAGTAAAAAATTCAATAAAAATAATGGAAGATGGGGAAAGAGTAATATATGGCAAGACCGGTTCAGGTGTTGAAAATAATAAAGAAGTTAATGGTTGGTTTGTAGGATATATAGAAGAAAATAATGATATGTATTTTTTCGCGACAAATATTGAAGGAAGAAATGGTGCTACGGGCGTAAAGGCCAAGGAAATAACATTACAGATATTAAGAGATTTAGGTAATGTTATGAAAAAATAACTTAACAGATTGATTAAATAACAAAGGAGAATTTATATGAAAAAATTAGTAAATTCAAAATTCAAGGTAAATAAGTTTAAAATTGCTATATTTATGCCGCTTATGATCTTTTCTCTTACTAGCTGTGGAAAGGTAGCAACTCAGCCACCTGTAAACACGAAGTCTGACACACAATATAATTCGTCATTTTCACAACTTGAAAGTGATTATGCTGTTAAACTTGGTGTATATGCTTTTGATACAGAGACGAATAAAGAAGTCGTATATCGTGCTGATGATAGGTTTGCTTACTGTTCTACATTCAAAGCTTTAGCCGCTGGTGCTGTTTTAAAACAAGATTCATTAGAGCAGCTTAAACAAGTAGTTAAATATAACAAAGAAGATGTTCTTTCTTATGCTCCAATTACAAAAGATAACATTGATAAAGGCATGACCATTGAAGAAATTTGCAATGCAGCATTACGGTTTAGTGATAATACAGCTGTAAACCTTTTATTTGATCATATAGGTGGACCTAATGGTTTTAAATCAGCACTTAATCAATTAGGGGATAACGTTACGCAACCTACACGTATAGAACCAGATCTAAACGAAGCCATACCTGAAGATATTAGGGACACTAGCACACCACGACAATTGGCAACTGATTTGCAAGCATACACAACTGGAGATATATTAATAGACGATAAGAAAAAAATTCTTATTGATTGGATGACAGGAAATGCAATAGGTAATACACTAATTCGTGCAGGAGCACCAGATGGCTGGGTAGTTGCTGACAAAAGTGGAGCTGGTTCTTACGGAACAAGAAATGATATTGCCATAGTAATGCCACCAAACAAAAAACCTATAATTATTGCAATATTGTCAACTCACGATAAAAAAGAGGCTAAATACGATGATAAACTGATTGCTCAAGCTTCTAAAATTATATTTGATTCTTTTAGCACAACTGAAAATAACAATTAAAGTAAGTTTGCCTATGTATTAAATTAGCGGAAAATCTCTAGCAAGTAAAACAGGAACTGCTGAACTGGAAAAGAAAAGTGCAGATGATAAAAATGGAAAATAAAATTTAATGTATTTAACTCAATATTATTAAAAGGAAAGATTAAAATGGCAAATAAATAAGTTGAACTTTCAACTAAATTATATGAATTTATAATGGATGAAGAAATTAAATAGTTAAAAATATCATTTAAAGGTTTTAGTGAACAAGAAAAGCAAATGGCAACTGAATTAGTAAAAAGAATGAGTGAAATATAGAAAAATATTGGCTCGATATAAAAAATAAATCAGTGTTAGCAAAGCAAAATAATTCAAGGTAATATTTGGGTGTAATAGATTAACAAAGTAGAAATATGGTAACTAATACAGAAGTTTATATATAGGCAAAACAGGGGCTATTTGTAGCTGTAAGGAGGATTGAAATGGAATTTAGAAAAGCAGTTGAAACAGATGCTAATGATATAATGAGTATTATTATGCAGGCACAAGCATACTTAAAAAAACATGGGATTAACCAATGGCAGAATAACTATCCCAATGTTGAAATAATAAGTAATGATATTGATAATAAAAATGGTTATGTACTGTTAAAAGACGATAATATTGTTGCTACGGCAGCAGTTTCTTTTGATGGAGAAAAAACATATGACTCTATTTATGAGGGGCAATGGATTAGTGATAATGAATATGCAGTTATTCATAGAATCGCTATTGACAACAATTATAAAGGATTAGCATTAGCATCACAGATTATCAAAAATATAGAGCAGATTTGTTTGAATAAAGGTGTGTACAGTATAAAAATGGATACACATGAAGAAAACTTATCTATGCAAAAGCTGCTTAAGAAAAACAAATTTCAGTATTGTGGAATAATTTATTTAGAAGATGGAAATAAAAGAATAGCTTTTGAGAAAACACTATACTAAAAAATAGTCACAAAATCATGAGTAATCTTAATTAATGGATCTTCATTAGAATTACTTATGGATATATTTAATCATTCGTCAAAATCACAGACTTTAAGATACATTGAGATTACTGAAAACAAAAGAGGGAAGTTTATTTGAAATCTAACATCGGATAGAAAAATGTACCCCTATTTCTTTATATAATCTGTAAGATCAAATTCTCCATCTTTTTGAGACCAATTGTATATCGTCCCCCTTGAGATTAGAAGCAATTCATCACGAATTTGATTTGCTCGATAATCAGTTCTCAAAACACTCTCATCCTGTGATTTTTGTATGAGTATCAACAAATTGCTTGAATTGCTACTTTAAATGCGTCCCAAATAGATTTCATAATGTTCTTAACTTCCCTAGAATCCCCAATGTTATATGTTTCCTTTTTACTTTTGTCAAGTATGCTTTGTAGTGGATTATGAGGCTCGTACCCTGTTGCAGCTATTATTGTGTCTGCGTTTAATATACTTTCTCCATCTTTATTAGAAACTTTAACACCATTCGAATCTATTTTTTCAATCTTTGTGCTAGTCATTACTTTAATATTGTTGAATGGAAGTAAATCCTTCATCATATCCCAGTTCATAAATGGCATATTGTGAGGACCACCGCAAATAACCGGAAGCATTTCTATTATGCTAACATTTTTGCTCATTTTTGACAACCAAAGACCGGTTTCACAACCAACAAGACCTGCACCTATTATTACAATATCTTTACCAGCCAAGGATGGATCCATTCCTGAAATAGTGACTGGAACATCCACAACCTGCTTAACTTGTCTACCGAATTCTCTGTACATTCCCTTATCGTTAAAATACATTGGTGGGTGATTCCAATACCAAGAATCATAAGTCCCAGCATCAACATTTAGCATATCATAGCCCGCTTCTACTAATATTTTAGCTGCTTCCAATCCTTCTTCTGTGTCCTTACCAACTTCATCAAATTTTTCTCCTGGTAATGCGCCTTGACGAAGTCCCTTCATCATACTCTTAACACTGAAACGTAGTGAAACTGGGAAATCTTCACCACATTGTGCCTTGATTCCCTTAACTATATCAGTTGCGATTTTCAAACGGCCTCTTAAGTCTCCGCCATATTCATCAACTCTTTTGTTAAAGAAACCGATTGCGAATTGATCTAAAAGATATCCTTCGTGTACAGCATGGACCTCAACTCCATCAAAACCTGACTGTTTTGCCACTGCTGCTGATTTTATGAAGTTTTCTATTAAAACTTTTATATCTTCAGTAGTCATTGCTTCATGAGTTAATCTTGGGTCAAAGCGGTTTTCTGCCTTTGAAGGAGCAATTGGCTTTTTATATAGTCCAGGCATTGCAGAACGTCCCAAACCACCTGTCAATTGTAAAAATATTTTTGCATTATAAGAATGAATTCTTTCATTCATTGGAGCTGTTGACATATTAAAGCATAGTGGATTATAAGTAGGGCAAGGTTGAATTTTATTTATCCCAGTTTTCTGGTACAGGCTTAGTGATGTATTCAGTTCCTGAGAATATAGGGCAAGCACCACCAAATTTACCAACCACACCATCAATCATCTTAATTGAATGAGGAACACCTGCTGGAATATAAACAGCACCTGGAGTTTTAATTTCGTAATAGTCATCACCTAAAGTTACTGCGATAGTAGCTGCATTTTCTTCTCCTAAGATTAAATACATTTCATCTCCATAATGAATATGTGGAGTTGCCTTTCCCATAATGCTTTAGCTTCTGGAACAATGCTAGAGCTCATAATCAATTCTAATTGTTTTAACAACATACCCCATAGAGAATATTTACATAACATATTCACCGAATGCGTTATGTAAATATATTCTATAACAATGATAAAAAAATGTAAACAATATGATTTAAAACCATAAATTACAATTAAATTTACGCTGCAAATTTAATTGTAATTTATGGACTATCATTGCTTACAGAAGTGAACAACAAGTTAATAAAGTAATCGATGAAAACGAATCTGATATAAAAGAAAAAAATACATACAAAATGAAACTTGCAACATTAGAAGGTTATAAAAAGTTAAATAACAGTAACACACTCTGATTCAGAAATCTATACCTGAAAAACAGTTATAATTCCAATATAATGCATAATGTTCATTGTGAATAAACTGTAAATATAGTAAAATAATATTATGTTTTATATATTATGGAGGGAATGAAAATGAATTGCAAAAATGTGTGATTAGTTTAGAGGTTTATTATTTTTTTAATTATTTACAATAAGAAAGTGAAGGTGAAGGACATGCTATACATAGGAATTGACATTGGATCAACTGCTTCTAAGGTATGTATTCTTGAACATGATAAAATTAAAAATACTTTTATTTACCCAACAGGTTGGAGTAGTGTCAAAACAGCTGAGGAAATAAAACAAGCAATAGAAAAGCTAGGAATGACCTCTAGTAATAGTAAAATAGTTGCAACAGGGTATGGAAGGGTTTCTGTACCCTATGCAGATAAAACAATAACTGAAATAACTTGCCATGCAGTTGGAGCGTATTACTTATTACATGAAGATTGTACAGTTATTGATATAGGTGGACAAGATACAAAAGTTATAACTGTTGAAAGTGGTAAGGTTACAAATTTCTCTATGAATGATAAGTGTGCAGCTGGCACTGGTAAATTTTTAGAATTAATGGCTGGAACACTAGGATTCGATATTGATGAACTTTGCACTGAAGCCGCAAAGGGGAGTGGAACAACTATCAGTTCAATGTGTACCGTTTTTGCAGAATCTGAAGTCATTAGTCTTATTGGTAGTGGAAAAAAACGTAAAGATATTGCATTTGGTGTTATAGAATCTATTACAGGTAAAGTAAAATCTCTGTGTCAAAAACATTCTGATTCACATAATTATTTCTTAACAGGAGGACTTTGCGATAGCCCATTTATTGTGGATCAACTTTCAGAAAAATTAGGTTCACCTGTAGCTACTCAAAGAATGGCAAGATATGCAGGTGCTATTGGAGCGGCTATAATGGCAAGCAGAATTGAAGAAAATTCTAATGAAGCATTATAACGGAGGGGGATATATTAATGAATAACTTACCAGAAAAATTTGAGGATTTTAGTGAAGCAAGAAGAAATGCTTTTTTAAGCATCAAGAATTTAAAAGATGAAGGCAAGAAGGTTGTGGGGGTGTTTTGTACTTTCACACCAACAGAAATAATAATGGCCGCAGATGCTATTGCAGTTTCATTATGCAGTATGACTGAGGAACCTATAGCTGATGCCGAAAGGGATTTACCAAGAAATCTATGCCCATTAATTAAAGCATCTTATGGCTTTGCAATTACAGATAAATGTCCATTTTTCTATTTTTCCGATATGATTGTTGGAGAAACTACATGTGATGGAAAGAAGAAGATGTATGAATATTTAGCAGATATTAAGAAGACTCATATTATGCAGCTTCCTCAAAACTGTAATGATGAGGATTCTTATAAACTATGGAGCAATGAATTAGTAAAGCTAAAGAAGTGTCTAGAAAATTTTTATGGTGTTGAAATTACGGATGAAAAGATTAAAATAGCGATTAAGCTTAAAAATAGGGAAAGAGTAGCTCTAAGAAAGTTTTATGAGCTAGGCCAGCTAGAACCACCAGCAATTACAGGCTACGAAATGCATAAGGTTCTATCTGGAGCAGGATTTAAATTGGATAAAGAAGTATTGATAAAAGATCTTGAAAGCATAACAAGTGAGTCACTAGATAGGTATAATAGTGGGGAAAGAAAAGTTTCGAGTGATGCAAAGAGAATACTTATTACAGGATGTCCTCTAGGACAAGGAACTGAAAAAATAATTAAGGCAATAGAAGAGAATGGTGGAGTAGTGGTATGCTATGAAAACTGCGGTGGAGCTAAAACAACAGAGACATTGGTTGATGAAAACAAGGATCCTCTTTACGCTTTAACAGAAAAATATTTAAATATTGGATGCTCTTGTATGACTCCAAATGATAACAGAATAGATTTGTTAGAAAAGTTATGTAAAGAATATAAAGCTGACGGAGTAATAGATGTAATACTTCAAGCTTGTCATACGTATAATGTAGAAACTCTTAGATTAAAAAGAGTTTTGAACAAGAAAAATATTCCATATATGAGCATTGAAACAGATTATTCTCAAGCAGATATAGGACAAATTAATACAAGAATGTCAGCATTTATAGAGATGTTATAATATAAATGATTTAGATGGATATTATTTCAATTTATAGATAGTATTTGAATTAAAAGCTTTACATTGTTAAAAAAAAGACTATAATAAAGTTGTAATAACTTTTAAATATTGATAGATGATGTTTTCGGGAGATTAAGCTTAAGCTTAGTTATTTAATATAACATCCTTAAATGGATAGCCGAAGGGCCAAGTATTACATGCGCTGTAATATGAATATCTCAGGCAAAAGGACCGAAGATTGATATACCTCTGGAAAGCAATTGCACCGAAGGAGTAATTCTCTCAGGTAAAAAGACAGAGATAAAGGCTTAAATGAGCTTCTTATCTTTGTCTTTTTTTATGCGCAAGCGGAAATAAATTGAATTAATGTATTTGTAAGGGGGGGATTAATTGATAGAAGAAGTATTGATTGTAACTAATAACCCATTATGTCTAGACAAATTTGGTGAAAAATATAAAGTCGAATTTTTAAGTACTGGAATAATGAATGTACTAAAAGCTGTAAGAAATCATATTCATAAGGGACACCTTTTGCTCACACATCCGCTTTCTAGTAGCATAAAGCCAAATGAAACGCCCTACAAAACTGTAATAATAACAAAATCAAAAAAAGAAGTAATAGATTTACAGTCAGTTAATTTTATTGAAGAATCAATACACACAACTGAAAAATTCATTAAAGATAGGGGAACACCAGCATGGTCAGATGCGGTGCGAAATGATTTCATGTTAATAGATTACGATATTATAAGTCATGGTCTAAATTGAAAATAAATGCAATATACTGGGAGGGCTTAAAATGGAGCATATCTATGACACTATAATTATAGGAGGTGGCCCAGCTGGGCTATCGGCAGGGCTTTACGCATCAAGGTCAAAACTTGATTCTATAATAATTGAACGAGGAAAATTTGGAGGACAGGCCGCAATAACAGATGAACTTGCAAATTATCCTGGCTCAATTGAAGAGTGCACTGGTCCAAAATTGATTAAAAGAATGAGAACTCAAGCCGAGGAATTTGGTACAAAGTTTGCAAAAGATACTGTAGAAAATATTTTACTTGAAGGTGAAATAAAAACTGTTAAATGCAAAAAAGAAACATATAAGGCTAAAACTATTGTAATTGCAACAGGCGCTTATCCCAGATTAGCAGGTTTTAAAAATGAAAATGAGCTACGGGGCAAGGGAATCTCATATTGCGCTACCTGTGATGCTGATTTCTTTACGGAGCTCGATGTAGCCGTAAATGGCGGTGGAGATTCCGCCATAACTGAAGCAATTTATCTCACAAAGTTTGCAGATAGTGTAACAGTAATTCATAGAAGAGATGAATTAAGAGCTTGTAAATCAATTCAAGAAAAAGCTTTTGCTAATCCAAAAATCAAGTTTATATACGACTCAGTTATAGATGAGGCAGAAGGCGATGAAATACTTGAAGGCCTTAAGGTCAGAAATGTTAAAACAGGCGAAGTTCAAAAAGTGAAGGTTGATGGATGCTTTGTATTTGTCGGATACATTCCTATTTCAGAAATATTCAAAGGTAAGGTCAATATGGATGAAAGTGGTTATGTAATGACGAATGATGATATGGTAACCAACATTCCAGGCGTTTTCGCAGCTGGAGATATTAGGGTCAAGAATTTGAGACAGGTTATAACTGCAGCAGCTGATGGCGCAATAGCAGCAACTTCTGCAGAAGTATATATAGCAAATAAATAGAATTAGGGGGTATTTAAAATGATTAGTTTGACAAAGGAAAATTTTGATGAGGAAGTAGTATCTTATTCTGAAAAAGCAGTATTTGTTGATTTCTGGGGTGACAAATGTGAAGTATGTAAGGAACTTATGCCTGGAGTACACGAACTAGAAAACAAATATAGCGATAAAATCAAATTTGCAAGTCTTAATATCGGTGGTTCTAGAAGACTCGCTATATCTCAAAGAGTACTTGGACTCCCAACGATGATAATTTATAAAAATAACGAAAAAATAAGCACTATTACCCCTGAAAACATCGAAACAATTGATGATGTAGAGAATTTTATTAAAAGCGTTTATGAAACATTGTAATAAATGGCTAAACTATTTCGGAGGTGGAAACTTTGCGTTTAGAACTTGGTGAAATTAAAATTAATGATGTTCAATTTGGCACTTGCACAAAGGTTGAAAAGGGAGTTATTTTTGTAAATAAAGAAGAACTGCTTGCACATATAGGCGGAGATGAAAGAATTGAAAGTATTAGCATTGAAATTGCAAGACCCGGAGATGAGACAAGAATAATTCCAGTTAAAGACGTTATTGAGCCAAGGGTAAAGGTATCAGGTAGCGGTGGGATATTTCCAGGATTTATAAGCAAGGTTGATACAGTTGGAAATGGAAGAACAAATGTTTTGAAAGGCGCAGCTGTTGTAACTACTGGAAATATTGTTGGGTTCCAGGAAGGAATCATTGACATGAGTGGAATTGGTGCTAAATATACACCATTTTCAAAATTAAACAACGTTGTAATAACATGTGAAACAAAGAAAAGCGTACTTCCACATGATCACGAAGAAGCTGTTAGAATGGTTGGATTTAAGGCTGCAACATATCTTGGTGAATGTGCAAGAGAACTTGAGGCTGATGAAATTAAGACTTTCGAAACACTTCCTCTTTTAGAACAGGTAAAACAGTATCCCGATCTTCCTAAAGTAATATATGTATATATGCTTCAAAGTCAGGGGCTTCTTCATGACACTTATGTATATGGAGTTGATGCAAAGAAAATAATACCTACATTCATATACCCAACGGAAATATTTGATGGTGCTATTGTTTCAGGAAACTGTGTTTCAGCTTGTGATAAGAACCCATCGTATGTTCATATGAATCATCCTGTAATTGAGGATTTGTATGAGAGACATGGTATTGACTACAATTTCCTTGGATGCGTATTAACTAACGAAACTGTATACCTTGCAGATAAAGAAAGATCTTCAAGCTACACTGCAAAATTAGTTGAATATTTAGGTGCAGATGCAGTAATAATTTCTGAGGAGGGTTTTGGTAATCCAGACGCAGATTTAGTTATGAATTGTAACAAGATTTCAGCACTAGGAATTAAAACAGTACTAATAACCGATGAATATGCTGGTCAAGATGGAGCTTCACAATCACTTGCAGATTCAACTCCTAAGGGCGATGCAGTAGTAACTGCTGGAAATGCAAATGAAGTTATTGTACTTCCCACAATGAAGAAAATTATCGGTCATCCAGAAAATGCAAATGTTATTGCTGGAGGACATTTTGGAAGTTTGAGAGAGGACGGCTCAATTGAAGCTGAAATCCAGGTAATTACTGGAGCAACAAGCGAAGTTGGTTATAATACTTTAAGTACAAGAGGGTACTAATTTTTTTATAGAAAGGATGATATAAATGTTAAAAGGTAAAAAAGTAATTGCTATAGGTGATAGAGATGGAATACCAGGTCAAGCAATCGAAGAAAGCGTAAAAACTGCAGGAGCAGAAGTAATATTTGCTTCAACAGAATGCTTTGTCTGAACTGCCGCTGGTGCTATGGATCTGGAGATCCAAAAAAGAGTTAAAGAATTAGCAGACAAGAATGGTGCAGAAAACATTGTAGTTATACTTGGTGGAGCAGAAGCAGAAGCTTCAGGACTTTCAGCTGAAACAGTAGCTGCAGGAGACCCTACATTTGCAGGCCCACTTGCAGGAATTGAACTTGGTCTTGCTGTTTATCACATGATCGAGCCAGAAATAAAAGATGAATGTGATGCGACGGTTTATGATGAGCAGTGTGGAATGATGGAAATGGTTCTAGACGTTGACGATATAATTAAGGAAGTAAAGACAATAAGAGATGAGTTTTCAAAATATTAATTTTAAGTTAAAAAAGTAAATTCAAAATATGAGAAAAGGGGGAAACCCAATTGATTAAGGTAGTTCATTATATAAATCAGTTTTATGCTGGTATAGGCGGAGAAGAAAAGGCAAATTATAAACCAGAAGTAAGAGAAGGTTTCGTTGGTCCTGGAATGGGACTAAACAAAATTTTTAAAGGTGAAGCTGAAATAGTTGCTACTGTTATTTGCGGAGATTCATATTTTAATGAAAACCTAGAGGAAGCAAAAGCTGAAGTAATTGAAATGATAAAAAGTTACAACCCTGATTTAGTAATTGCAGGCCCAGCTTTCAATGCAGGAAGATACGGAATGGCATGTGGTGCTGTTGCAAAAGAAGTTAAAGAAAAATTAAATGTTCCTGTGCTTACAGCAATGTATATTGAAAATCCTGGTGCTGATATATATAAAAAGGACGCATATATTATTGAGACTAGAAATAGTGCGGTTGGCATGAGGCAAGCTCTTCCCGCTATGGTAAAGCTTGGTTTAAAACTTGTTCACGGTGAAGAAATAGGATCACCTGCAGAGGAAGGTTATATTGAAAGAGGAATAAGAAAGAATTATTTTGATACAGTTAGAGGTTCAAAAAGAGCAGTTAATATGCTCGTTAAGAAGCTTAAAGGAGAGGAATTTGCAACTGAGTTTGTAATGCCTGTATTTGATAGGGTAGAGCCAAATGCAGCTATAAAAGACATAACCAAAGCTAAAATTGCATTAGTTACATCAGGTGGAATAGTTCCAAAAGGTAACCCTGACCATATTGAATCCTCAAGCGCTTCAAAGTTTGGTAAATATGACATTTTCGGTGTTGACGATTTAACAGAGGCGACATATGAAACTGCACATGGTGGATTTGATCCAACTTATGCCAATTCTGATTGTGATAGGGTTCTTCCAGTAGATGTATTAAGACAAATGGAAAAAGAAGAAAAAATAGGTTCGCTTCACAGATATTTTTATTCTACGGTTGGAAATGGTACATCCGTTGCCAATTCAAAGAAATTTGGAGCACAAATTGTAAAGGAATTGTTAGCTGATGGTGTGGATGCTGTTATATTAACGTCAACATGAGGAACTTGTACACGTTGCGGTGCAACACTCGTTAAAGAAATAGAGCGTGGAGGACTTCCAGTAGTCCACATGTGCACAGTAGTTCCAATTTCACTTACAGTTGGAGCAAATAGAATAGTACCGACAATAGCTATCCCACATCCACTAGGAAACCCTAGTTTAGAGAAGGAAGCTGAAATGAAGCTTAGATATAAACTGGTAGCTAAAGCACTTAAAGCATTAGAAACCCAAGTTGATGGGCAAAAGGTTTTTGAAGAATAAAACTATTATTAAAAAATGCAAAAGTGAAGGTGTTTATCTTCACTTTTGTTAATTTAAATAAAGGAGGAATGAAATAATGAGCTTTCCAGTAGTAAAAAAAGCATCTTATATTCTTATTAACACTCCAGATATGGTAATGCATTGCGGAACAACAGCTGCAGTTGAGAGAAAAAACAATCCGGATTCAGAATTCTTAAAAGAGGCAAAAAATCATTTAAGAACTTTTGAGGATGTAGTAGCATATCCTCCTAATCAAACTTATATAGGTAACATAATTCCAGAGCAGCTTTTAGAAATTAAAAGACCTTGGAACAATTCAAAAATTGAAGGTGCTCAAAAAACAGGAAAATTCGGAGAAATAATGCCTCAGGATGAATTTTACGGATTGCTTAAGGTTTCAGATGTATTCGATTTAGTAGTCTTAGAAAAAGGGTTTACGCAAAGTGTTAGAGAAAAATTTGCGAATCATGAATTGCTTAATGTAAAAGTTGAAGCACTTGGCGTTGGCGAGGATATAGTCAACATAAAAGAATTAGTCGATACTCAAGATGCAGAGGGGTTGTATCTTGGTGATGATCTAATTGGGTGTGTAAAAAAAGCCCATGATGTAGATATAAATCTTTCAGCACATGTTATGCTTGAAAACCTTGCTGTTAAGGCTTCAGGTGTTCTTGCATTAATGCAGTTAGTTAAGATTACCGGAATTGATGTAAGCGAAGTTGATTACTTAATTGAATGCTCTGAAGAAGCAGTAGGAGATATGAATCAAAGAGGGGGGGGCAATCTTGCCAAAGCATGTGGTGAAATTGCTGGTATTAAAGGAGCAACTGGTATTGACATGAGAGGTTTTTGCGCTGCACCTGTTCATGCAATAATAAATGCTTCTGCTCTAGTAAAATCAGGAATATTCAAAAATGTTATAGTTTTTGCAGGCGGATGTACTTCAAAGCTTGGAATGAATGGACGAGACCATGTAAAAAAAGGACTTCCAATTCTTGAGGATTGCCTTGGAGGATTCGCACTACTTATAACAGAAAATGATGGCATAAGCCCTGAAATAAGAACAGATATCATTGGAAAACATACAATTGGAGATGGCTCAGCACCTCAAGCTGTACTTGAAGCTTTAGTATTAAAACCGTTAACTAATGCTGGAATGAAAATAACTGATGTTGATAAATACGCTCCAGAGCTTCAAACTCCCGATATAACGGAGCCTGCTGGAGCCGGAGATGTACCAACTCAAAACTATAAAATGATCGGTGCTCTTGCTGTTAAAAACGGACAATTAGACAGAAAAGAACTTCCAAGCTTTGTGAAAAAGCATGGCTATCCCGGATTTGCTCCAACACAAGGACATATTCCATCAGCAGTACCAATAGTTGGACATGGAATTAGTGCAATATTGGAAGGAAGAATGAATAATTTTATGTTAATTGGCAAAGGAAGCTTGTTCCTTGGAAGAATGACTAATTTATTTGATGGAGTTTCAGTACTTGTGCAAAAGAATTCCGGAAAGCAAGATGATGGAGCTGAAGTTTCAAATGAAGAACTAAAGCTTATGATAGCCGGCAGCATGAAAAAATTTGCGGAAATGCTAATGAACGAATAATTGATGATTGTAGGGAGAGTGATTTTATGGGAAACATAAAAACAAAAAAGGCTATAGCTGAGGCTTTTAATGAAATAGCAGATGGTATTAAAAGTGGAAGCTTTAAAAAGAGAATTAAAATAGGCCTAACAACATATGGCTCGGAGCATGGTATTTCTGAAATGTTAAAAGCATGCATACTAGCATCAAAAAAATATGGCAGCTTTGATATTGTACTGATAGGTGAAAAGATTGATTGTGAATTTGAAGTAGTTGAAGTAGCTTCTGCAGAGGACGGGCACAATAAAATGTTAAAGCTTTTGGAGGAAGGTGAAATACAAGGTTGTGTTACCCAACATTTTAATTTTCCAATAGGAGTTTCTACAGTGGGAATGGCTGTTACTCCAGCAAAAGGACGCGACATGATAATATCTACAACTACAGGGGCGACTTCAACTAATAGAGTAGAAGCCATGCTTAAAAATGCTATAGGTGGAATTGCAGTTGCAAAAGCTACAGGAATAAAAAATCCTAAAGTAGGAATTTTAAATATTGATGGAGCAAGGGAAGTTGAAAGAAACTTAGGTGAATTAAAAAAGTCTGGTTATAATTTTGAATTCGCCGATTCATTAAGAGCAGATGGTGGACCAATGATGAGAGGGAATGATGTACTTGCAGGAACTCCAGATGTACTAATTTGCGATTCACTTACTGGAAACCTTCTTATTAAAATGCTTTCATCTTATACAACTGGTGGAGATTATGAAACTTCAGGTTATGGATATGGTCCAGGAGTTGGAGAAAACTATGATAAGATTATTAACATAATATCAAGGGCATCTGGTGCACCTCTTATTTGTGAAGCACTTAAATATTGCTTTGAGTGTGCACAAAATAACCTTATGATAGTAGCGGGGAATGAATATAAAGCCGCAGAAAAAGCTGGAATTAAAAAGTTAATTGATGGGATACTAAGCAAAAGTGGAAAATCATCAGAAGAAAAAGTTGCGATGCCTTCAAAGGAAGTAGTTACTTTTGCTATACCGGGTATAGACATTTTAGAACTCGATGATGCATGTGCTGCTCTTTGGAAGGAAGGCATATACTGCGAAAGTGGAATGGGTTGTACTGGACCTGTATTAATGATAAATGAGAAAAATTCTGAGAATAGCACAAAGATACTTGTAAAATGTGGTTATAAATAAAAATATTGGTTATAGAGAAGAAAGAGGTGTAGCAAATAATTAATTAACATAATTGTCTCCAATAGAATAATATATGAATGTAAGATTATTATTGGAGGTATTTAGTGGGATATTATATTAGAGTAGAAGAAAATGTAAAAATCTATGTAGAAGATATTAACCCTAAGGGTGAAAAGACAATAGTGTTTCTTCACGGTTGGCCCGGAAGCCATAAGTTGTTTGAATATCAGTTTAATGAACTTCCAAAGATGGGCTACAGGTGTATCGGTATAGATCAGAGGGGATTCGGTGAATCCGATAAGCCGTTCGAGGGCTATGACTATGATAGGTTATCAGACGATGTTCGAGGGGTAGTAGATGCACTTAAATTAAAGAATTTTACACTAGCGGGACATTCAACAGGAGGAGCAATTGCTATTAGATACATGTCCAGGCACAATGAATACGGGGTATCCAAACTAGCTCTTTTTGCAGCAGCAGCACCCAGCCTTATCCAGCGCCCATATTTCCCTTATGGATTGCAAGCGGAAGTTGTCAAAGATATGATTAAGGAAACATATAATGATCGACCTAAAATGTTAAGGGGATTTGGAGACATATTTTTCTTTCAGCATATAACCCAGGCATTTTCAGATTGGATTTTTCAATTGGGGCTACAAGCAGCAGGTTGGGCCACTGCGGCAACTTCAACCAGTTGGTTAGGCGAGGAACGTTTATTTTTTGATCTTTCTAAAATAAGTGTTCCAACTTTAATTCTTCATGGTATTCATGACAAAGTCTGTCTCTTCCCATTAGGACAGGCACAAAGACAAGGCATTAAAAATTCTAAACTTGTACCATTTGAATTCAGTGGCCACGCATTATTCTATGATGAGAAAGATAGATTTAACAAAGAATTGGCTTTATTTATTGAGGAGTAAGAAATTTAAAAGAGGCAATGGTTGAGTATGATGGATAGGCTTTTTAATACGATAAGAAGTATCTTAATTAACTAAGATACTTCTTTCTTATAATACACATTTCCTTTAAAACTTTATGAGTGAAATAAGGAAGTATATCTATTAGAAAAAAATCAGAATTTAGAAGGAGTGTAGATACATATGTAGAAACTATAGTTAATAATATTAATATCTACAAGTGCATTTGAAACATATGGAAGATTGAATCCATACCTAATAATAAAGTGGTTTAAATTGAAGGCATTACCCTTTCTTATGGTTCCTCATAGAAAAGGACAAATTAAAGATTATGTAAGTGGTAATTATAATTTAATTAAGACGTTAAAGGACTCTAATTTGATTATAAAGATTTCCAAGTTTGTAAAAAGGTAAAATTGTGTTGCATGAGGGGGATAAATTATGGAATGGATTAAAATAGAAAGTGATAATTATATATTTAATTATCATGTTGGTTCTATTGCAGAAAAGGACATAGAAGAAATAATTGACATACAGGAAACTTGTTATGATTTTATTTGTAACTGTTTAACTATTAAAATGGGAACTAAAATTAAATACTACTTATGTGAGTCTTCTATAGAAGTTGGCAAATTGTATGGAGACAATGAACCATGCAATGGATTTGCCCGTAAACCAAATGAAATATATGCTGTATATAATAAAAAAGTTAAGTGTGTAGGATTTCATGAAGATGCACATATAATTTCATATAATATATCAATGCCTCCTCAAACATTTATAAGAGAGGGACTGGCAATGTGTTTTGACAAAGTTTCCTTGGGTATACCTAATTACAGTTGGGTAAAATTTTTTATTGATAATGATTTGTATGCAAATATAGAAGATTTAGTAATTGATGAAAATTTTTATAAGTATAGTTATTTAATAACTTATCCTATTGCTGGGGCATTTGTAGATTATCTTATTTCACTTTTTGGTATCGACAAATTCAAGCTATTCTATTGCTCACTAAAAGAAGAGGATTTTAAAGTGAATTTTTTTGAAATATTCAATATCACCCTATCTAATGCAAATAGAAAGTTTATTAAATATATTAATAGTATAGGAAATAATAATGCTATTTCTAATATAATAAAAGGTGAATTAGAAGAGCGAAATATCTTAAAATTAATAAAATGATATAACACGTATGGGCATGGAACTCTAGTCTTGATAATATTGCAATTTTTAAAGGAATCTATTAATTAAGGATTCCTTTAATTAATAGGAGAATTTATATGGAAAATAAAATAATGAATTTTGCAATTAAGCAAATGAAATCTGATAAAATAAATGAAATATTTAATCAAGAACCCTTTTTTGAAGAGTATTTTAAAGTGTTTTGTGGGAATAAACCATTTGACAAAAATATTATTAATTCTATACAGCATGAGTTAGATAATGTAATTACATTATCTAACACCCTAATTAGCATATTTGAAAATAAAGCTAGTATCTTATCCAAAATTGAAATCAAAAATGATATTGGTTTAATTATTTTTATTGGAGATGGTAAAATAGATGGTCATAGTATTATTTTAAATAATTCATCTTATGTTTTTGTTGATATAAAAGCAATTATTTCACGTTCTAATAAAAATTATGATTTAGATGTTTTTCTATCTCACGAAATAATTCATGCAGTACATTATGATTTAAATAAAGAGTTCTATTTAAAAAACTATAATTCAACAGAGGATAGATATTTGAAAACATTAATTGTAGAAGGTGTGGCTACATATATAAGTATGTTTATATTTGGAATATCAGAAAATTTAGGATATTGGTTTGGATTTTTAGAAAACGATGAAGTTAATGAATGGGTTTATAATTGTAAAAAAATGAAAACAACTATAGGGATAAATCTTAAAGGATTAATTTCTGATAAAAAATTTGATAAGAATATATATGATAAATTATTTTGTATTAAATCTAAAAAAATTACTTTTTATAGAATAGGATATTATTATGGTTGTGAAATAATAAAGAATATATGTTATGAAAATAATATTAATGAAGTGTTTAGACTTGGATTCAGTGATATTAAAGAATATATAAATCATTATTTTGAAATTGCAATAATATAGATGGAAATTTTTATTGTTGCCCTTGAGAAAAATTCTATAACTTATCATTACTATTAAATTATTTTGCATAACTTTCATAGTTCAATGTTTTTAAAATGGAGAAACCTTTAGAATTATCCAATTTAAGTCAATGATGGTATAATTGTATAGGTGTTTTGTGTCGTAATAGTTAAATATTTTCAAGAAATATTAATGTGAAAAAAGGAGGTTGATAACAATGGGAAGAAAGAAAAAAATTATAATTGGATGTATACTAATTTGTTTAGTTTGTATCATTGGAGCTTATAAGTATGTAAATAATAATCAAAAGAATAACTTTAAGATAATTCAAGTAAGTTGGAATGGCGACACAAAAATTTGGACTGATAATACTCAAAATAACATTTATGATATTAAATTTCAAATATTTGATGGAACAGATTTAAAAGAGATAACTTCTGAAAAATCTACTTATGCTATGAAAATTAATTCTACTGCTGAGAATGGGGAATTAAAAATTAAGATTTATAACGATAAAAAAATATTATTTGAAAAAAATGGAACTATGAATAAAACTATAACAATTTCAAATGGTGATAGTAAAAATGTAAAGATTGAAATTACAGGAAAAAAGTCTAAAGGTCATATTAAAATTAAACTAACATAAAAAAATTGGTGTATCACAATTTTCTTTAAATGTAAGTTCTAATACAAGGTACTTTCTATCATGTGATATATATAAGTTTATATAATGGATTATATTATTTTAGAGTAAATGAAACCCAATAAGGGCATACTTTTAGTTATGTTCTTTATGGGTTTTTTATTATATTAAATTTGGGGAGGGATTTTCATTAAAATAACTAATATTAAAAAACTGCGTTAAGAACGGTGAATAGTGTGGTGATGTTATAGTAGAAATACACACTGATATAGATAATTAATAAAAATTAGCTTCTATTTTTTTGTTTTTGATGGTAATATACTTATATAGAAAAATAGTCGTAAAAAAAGCACAAAATATTTCTATTTCGACTTTTTCTAAGATCCAAAACGTATAATGTGAAATTTAGAGATGATTTAATTATAATACCTTTATAAATGAATGGAGGAAGTATTTTGCGGAATGGTTTCTTGCATCTAGATAATATTATTAATGTAGATAATTTTCAAAAAATCCAGGATAATATAGCGGAGGTAACCGGCATTGCTATGGTGACGGTTGATTATAAAGGGAAAAGGATTACTTCACATAGTAAGTGTAGTGAATTTTGTAAATTTGTAAGATTGCATCTAGACGTGGGTCACCTTTGTGAGAAATGTGACGCTAGAGGAGGACTCGAGGCTGCTAGATTACAACGACCATATCTATATATATGTCATGTAGGTGTAATAGACCTTGCAATTCCTATTGTAATAGATGGACAATACTTCGGTGCGGTAATGGCAGGGCAAGTTATTATTAAAGATGAAGAAAAGGAAGATTTAGAACAAATAGTTAACAATAAATATTTTAATATGGAATTAGAAAAAGAAGGCGAACTTAAAGTTTTATATGAAAAGTTACCTATGATGACTTTGGACAGGGTTAAATCTGTCGCCAACATGATTTTTCATATTAGTAACTATATTGTAGAAGAAGCCTTATTAAAAATAACTTCAAATAAACATAATGATAAAATTTTAACTGTGGGTTCATTTAAGACGACAAATTTACAATTTAAAAAGGCTAATAAAGTGAAAACAGTGGAAGAAAATTTAAAGAATAATGTTAACTTAGATTTTAGTGAAGATAAAAATAATATAAAATGTGAGAATAAATGCGATATTATTTTAAAACCAGCATTAGATTATATACAAAAGAATTATAGGTACGCAATTACCCTTAATGGTATGGCATCCTTGTGTAACATTAGTCCTAGTTATTTTAGTAAGCTTTTTAAAAAATGTATTGGAGATAATTTCTCGAGTTATATAAATAAAGTGAGAATAAAAAAAGCTAAAGAGTTGCTTGAGGCGTCTGATGTCCCAATAAGCAATTTAGCATTGGATTTAGGGTTTGAGGATTGTGGTTACTTTATAAAAGTATTTAAAAGGATTGAAGGGGTAACCCCGGCGGTTTATAGAGATGAATATAATGTAGAAAAATAGCACTAGGCTAAAACTAGTGCTACTTTTTTCGTCTAAAACACTAAATGCGACAAATTACTGTGGAAATTTACATAAAGTGAGCAATGTTTTTCTACAAGAATGCAATATTTTTCAATGAAAATTTATTTATACAAGCTTATACTTTAGATAGTTAGTAAATTAACAAGGGCTGTGTTAACAGTGAAGAAAATGTTAATATCACCTTAAAATAGAGTTCAGGTTACAATTCAACAAATTACAATGTTTAAAAGAACTAAGGAGGAATAATATATGAGAATGTATGATTATTTAGCACCAGCGGTTAATTTTATGGGAGCAGGAGCTGTAAAAGTAGTAGGCGAAAGAGCTAAAATTTTAGGTGGAAAAAAAGCGTTAATAGTGACTGATAAGTTTCTTCGTAGTCTTCCGGGCGGTGCAGTAGCACAAGTTGAACTTTCATTAAAGGAAGCAGGAATTAGTTTTGTATTCTATGATGATGTTGAACCAAATCCTAAGGATAGAAACGCAATTGCAGGCGTAAAAATATTTAAAGATGAAAAATGTGACATGATTATTACAGTTGGTGGCGGAAGCTCACATGACTGCGGTAAGGGAATCGGTATATTGGCAACTCATCCAGGAGAATTAGTTGACTATGCAGGTATAGAAACTCTTGCAAATCCACTTCCTCCAATCATTGCTGTTAATACAACAGCTGGAACAGCTAGTGAAGTTACTCGTCACTGCGTTATTACAAATACTAAAACTAATATTAAATTTGTTATAGTTAGTTGGAGAAACTTACCATCAGTTTCAATCAATGACCCACTAACAATGGTTGGAAAACCTGCAGGACTTACAGCTGCAACTGGTATGGATGCTTTGACTCATGCTATAGAAGCATACGTTTCAAAGGATGCTAATCCTGTTACAGATGCTGCTGCTATCCAAGCTATTAAATTAATATCAAACAACTTACGACAAGCTTATGCACTAGGAGAAAACTTAGTGGCTAGAGAAAATATGTGTTATGCTTCACTGCTTGCTGGTATGGCATTCAATAATGCTAACTTAGGTTATGTACATGCAATGGCTCACCAATTAGGTGGACTTTATGATATGCCTCATGGAGTAGCTAACGCTATATTACTTCCATTCGTTGAAAAATGGAACGTTATTTCAAATCCACAGAAATTTGCTGATATAGCAGAATTCATGGGTGAAAATATACAAGGACTTTCAGTACTAGATGCAGCTCAGAAATCTATCGATGCTATGTTTAGACTTGCAAATGATGTTGGAATTCCAACTAACTTAAGATCACAAGGAGTTAAAGAAGAAGACCTCGAATATATGGCTGAATGGGCATTAAAAGATGGTAATGCATTCAGTAACCCAAGAAAAGGAAACAAGAAAGATATTGTTGAATTATTTAAGTCAGCATTATAAATTCTCTTTAACGACATTTTCGAAGAAGATAATTTAATATAAATTAAAACAATTATAATATGTCCTTGATGCAATCATCGAGGACATATTATAAATTATATATGTCTTTGATAGTTATAAATTTAACAAAATCTTACGTTTTAGAAGATGTTTTAATAAATTGTAAACAGTAGTTAAATAAAAAAATTATATTAAGAGAGGAAGTTTTAATATGTATATTCTACAAGATGGATTTAGTAAACCAACAAAGAGGATAGTAGCATTAAAGGAACAAATACTTTTAGCAGTTCCATGTATTGAAGTTGATAGAGCGTTATTAATAACAGAATCATTTAAAGAGACAGAAGGACAACCTGCAGTAGTTCGTAGGGCTAGAGCACTTGAAAAGATATTAAATGAAATTCCTATTATTATAAGAGATGAAGAGCTAGTAGTTGGAAGTCTTACTCAGGAAGCAAGATCAGCTCAAATTTTTCCTGAATTCTCAAATAAATGGATTAAAGATGAATTTGAAACCATAGGAAAGAGAAAAGGTGATTCATTCCAAATTACTGAAAAGGCAAAAGGACAACTTACAGAAGTCTTCAATTATTGGGAAGGCAAAACTACTAATGAACTTGCTACTTCATATATGTATCCAGAAACTATTGATGCAATTAATGAAAATGTATTTACAGTTGCAAACTATTATCTTAATGGAGTAGGACATGTATCTGTAGATTACGCTAAGGTTTTAGCTAAAGGATATAAAGGAATTATTGAAGAAGTTGAATGTGCAATTGCATCTGCTGATAAAGAAAATCCTGAATATATTAAGCAAAAACTATTTTGGGAATCTATCATATGTTCTTGCAAAGCCATAATAAATTATGCACATAGATATGCAAAGCTTGCTAGAGAAATGGCTTCAAAAGAATCTAATGACGTGCGCGCTAAAGAATTATTACAAATAGCTAAAAACTGTGAAACAGTACCTGAAAATGGAGCAACTAATTTTTATGAAGCTTGCCAATCATTCTGGTTTGTACATGCAGTTATAAATATAGAATCAAATGGACATTCTATTTCTCCAACAAGATTTGATCAATATATGTATCCATATTATGAAATAGAATTAAATTCAGGAAATTTTGACATAGATGCAATTCAAGAACTTATTGATTGTGTATGGGTTAAATTAAATGATATTAACAAAGTTCGTGATGAAGTATCAACAAGAGCATTTGGTGGATATCCACTGTTTCAAAACCTATGTGTAGGCGGACAAACTAGAGAAGGCAAAGATTCTACAAATGATTTATCATACATGTGCATAGACGCTACAGCTCATGTAAGATTAGCAGCACCTTCATTCTCAGTAAGAATATGGAACAAAACTCCAGATGAATTCCTATTAAGATGTTGTGAGTTAAGCAGATTAGGCCTTGGTATGCCAGCATTTTATAATGATGAAGTTGTAATTACTGCATTAGTTAGTAATGGATTAACAATTGAAGATGCTAGAGAATATGGAATTATTGGTTGCGTTGAACCACAAAAACCAGGTAAAACAGAGGGATGGCATGATTCAGGTTTCTTTAATTTAGCAAGACTATTAGAAGTCACTATAAATAATGGTATGAGTAATGGAAAACAAATTGGACCTAAGACTGGAGAATTTACACAGTTCAAGTCTATTGAAGAAATTATTGAAGCTTATACGAAACAAATGGAATACTTTGTTTATCAATTATCAGTGGCAGACAATTCTATTGATATTGCTCATGCAGAAAGAGCTCCATTACCTTTCCTATCTTGTATGGTTGATGACTGTATAACAGATGGTAAATCACTTCAAGAAGGCGGAGCACATTATAACTTTACAGGACCACAAGGTGTTGGTGTTGCGAATGTAGGAGACTCTTTTGCAGCTATTAAAAAGCTTGTATTTGATACTAAAATGATAACTTTAAAAGATTTAAAAGAAGCTTTAGACACTAACTTTGGTCAAGAAGATTCAACTTCAAAGATAGATTTTGAGGACTTAAGACAAATGTTAATTCATAGAGCACCTAAGTTTGGTAATGATATTGATGAAGTTGATGAATTAGCAAGTCGAGGAGCATATATTTACTGCAAAGAAGTTGCAAAACATAAAAATCCAAGAGGCGGTAATTTCCATGCGGGATTATATCCAGCAGCAATTAACATCCTATTTGGTGATCTTATAGGAGCAACTCCAGATGGTAGAAAAGCACATGAAGCATTAGCAGATGGTGTATCTCCAGTTAGAGGAGCAGATAGTAATGGACCAACTGCTGCTATAAATTCAGTAGCTAAATTAGATCATTTTATTGCATCTAATGGTACTTTATTAAATCAAAAATTCCATCCAGGTTCAATTCAAGGAAGTACTGGATTAAATAATTTAGCATCACTTGTTAGAAGCTTTTTCGATCAAAAGGGTATGCATGTACAGTTTAATATAATAGATAAGGAAACTCTTGTTGAAGCACAAAAGAATCCAAGCAAATATAGAGATTTAGTAGTACGTGTTGCCGGTTATAGTGCGCAATTTATAACATTAGATAAAGCAATTCAAGATGATATTATAAAGAGAACAGAACAAACTTTCTAAAAGGAGGAAAAGCAGATGCCGATAAGAAGAATTAATTATAAGCAAAAAGGCAAAATTTTTAATATGCAACGCTTTTCTATTCATGATGGACCTGGGATTAGGACAATAGTGTTTTTTAAAGGTTGTCCTTTAAAATGTGATTGGTGTAGTAATCCAGAATCACAGGATCCATTAGTTCAAATTATGTTTAATGAAAAAAATTGTATTGAGTGTAAAAAATGTGAAAAAAATTGTCCGGCAGGCGCAATTGATATGCTAAGACCTGGAAGAATAGATAGAGAAAAATGCACAAGTTGTGGACTTTGCGCTGAAAATTGTTATCCAGGAGGTATTGTGAAATCTGGGGAAGAAACTACTGTAGAGAAGGTAATGACTGAACTAAAGAAAGAAACTATTCAGTTCAGACGTTCTGGAGGTGGAGTTACATTATCTGGAGGAGAAATGCTTATGCAACCAGAATTTGCAATTGAACTTTTAAAAGCTTGCAAGTCAATGGGATGGCATACTGCAATAGAAACTACAGGCTATGCTAGTGAAGAGACAATAGATAAGATAATTCCTTTGGTTGATTTAGTGCTTTTAGATATAAAACATTTAGATGATGAAAAACATAAAAAACATGTTTATGTAAGTAATGAAATAATAATAAGAAATGCTAAAAAAATTGCTGCTTTTGGCACAGAGCTTATTATAAGAGTACCTGTTATTCCACAATTTAATTGTGATAAAAACAGTATATCTGATATTGCTAAGTTTGCAAAAAGTTTAGGGATAGTAAAGCACTTAGATTTATTACCATATCATAAGCTTGGGGCCAATAAGTATGAGAACCTAGGATTAGATTATATAATGGGACAGGAAATTAAAACGCCAGATGAGGATACTATGAATAGCTTTAAAAAAATAGTAGAGGAATATGGATTGGAATGTTCTATTGGAGGCTGAAGATGCTTACAGTATTTCAAGCATTCAGCATATTATATTGCAAAGAATAAAAGAAGTAATTGTTGATTATGATGGATAGGCATTTAATGCCTATCCATTGTTTTTTGTTTTTAATCATATATATCAGATAACTCTATTTTAATCCGTTCTACTTTAGTTTCTTTTGTATAAATACTATTTTCATTAAATTTTTCATCTTTAGGGAGCAATTTCACAGGAATCTCTACTCTAAATTCACTGCCATTATCTAGAGTACTTTCTAATTCAATAGTTCCATTATGTATAACTACTAACTCCTTAACTAATGAAAGCCCTATTCCACTTCCTTCTCTGTTTCTAGATAGAGACTTGTCTACTTGAACAAATTTTTCAAATATAGAAGATTGTTTTTCAATAGGTATTCCTATTCCTGTATCTTTAACAGATATAACTACACTATTTAGCTTATTATATATATTAACTTCTATTTTCCCACCACTAAGAGTAAATTTTATAGCATTTGATAACAAATTCAGTATTATTCTTTCCATTGCATCTGCATCAAAAGCCATAAATCTTTCTTCTATTTCTGTATCAAAAAGGATAGAAATATTTTTGTTTTCTACATAATCAACAATTGATGATACAATATTTTCTACTACATTTACTATGTCATTGTTTTGCATTTGTATAAAAAAATGACCTGCATCAATCTTTGTTATATCTATAAGATTACCAATAATTCTAAGTAACCTATAGCAATTTTGTTTCATTATATCTGTATATTTTTTTATGTTTTTATCTTCTTGCTTAATTTCACTATTTTTTAATTCTATAACCTGAAGAGCACTAAAAATTAAATTTAGAGGTGTTCTGAGTTCATGAGAAATATTTGAAAAAAAGTTTGTTTTCAATTTATCATAATTCATAAGTTCTATAATCATCTTTTCATTTTGCTGATTATTCTTAAAATCTGTTATATTAAACCCTAACAAAATCAACCCTTTATAAGTTCCATCATCACTAAATAGAGGTATTCTCAATGTATCATAAATTTTATTAATGTTCTCTCTTTCATCTTGCACTACTTCCTCACTTCTATATACAGTGCCTGTTTTCAATGCTTCCTCATCCTTATTTGACCAATTTTCTAATACATATTTTGCCCGAGTTGATATATTAGTTAATTCCCCGATATTTTTATCCTTACAATCTTTTTCATCGATATTTAGTAATGTTAAAAGTACATTATTTATATCAAGAAACTTACCTTTAGCACTTTTAAAATAAATTATATTAGTAGTAGAATTTATTAATGTATTTAACAAATTTTCACTTTCAGATAATAATCTTTCAGCACGCCTACGTTTGTTTATATTAATAATGACAAAAATCGTTGCTCCTATAATTATAAATATAACAATAGATGAGGCATATAAAATTTGTTTTTTAGACATATTATAAGATTTATGAGGTTCATTAACTATCTCTGATCCTTTAGGCAAATCCTTCATATCAATAGTAAATTGTTTTAATTTATCATAATTAAATACGTATCTATGAGATGAATCCTCAGTAACAGGTATATCAGAAACTTTTTCACCATTCAATATTTTCAAGGCTAGTTTACCTACTTCTTTTCCTAAGTCATTACCATATGTAACCACGCCTCCAACACTTTCTTTGTTAGTCTGGATATAACCTGTAGAATATATGGGTATAAATGTATCTTTGAAAAGTACATTTACAGTTTCCCCAATTGAAATATCCTTACCCTTATTATTTTTAGTTGTTCCATTAGAATCAAAATAAATAATAGTATCTTTAGGTAAGCTTTTTACTCTTTCTTTAAGTTTTGTAACATTTTCCTCATCAGAAAATAAAAATTTAACTTTGTCTTTATATAAAGGTATTAAACCTTCTATAAGATTTTTAGTAATTATTCCCCTTGGGTTTTTATTTGTAATTATAAATATTTGCTTAGTACTTGGATGAAGCTTTAAACCAACATCAATGGTACTTTGAATATCCGGACTCTTTGAAAGCCCTGTAAAAAGAGGATTGGCGTTAATCATAGACTTATTAAAGTTATAGACTCCACAAAATACAACTGGAGTTTTAGGAAACAAGGTATCTCCATATTTCTGTAAGAATTCAAATGCATTATCATCTAAAGTAATTACAACATCAAATTTTGTGCTTCTAAATTTATATTTAAATAATTTATAAACTATCTGCGAATACTCTTCTTCAAAATTATAACCTGAGTCCAAGTATTGAATTTTAACATCTATATTTTTTTTACTATTTACAAACTCTGAATTTATTGCAGATGTAATTTGTCCAGTCCAATTTATGGATTGATTTCCAGCGGCAATACTACTATCATTACCATATGAATTTAAAATCAGTACATTTTTCTGAACTGTATTTTCGGCATGAACAGAAGTTTGAAGAAAAAGAAAAAAGATTATAAAAGATATTAAGAAAATATAATATTTTGTATATTTATTAATTGTCATATAAGAATTAAATCCTCCTGAAAAAAATTATATACATTGATTACTTCAATGTTAATTACTTTTTATATATTCTTCTACTTTATATTACAAGTTATGTATATGTATTCTACATAAAATATAAATTTCCTTTTTTTTCTGTGTTTTACACAATTTTAGGAACACTCTTTTAGCAAGTTCAGGCGGTCTTCCTTTGCAAATACACTTGAGATAATTATTTTTATTTTTTATACAAATTCCGCAGGATAATTGCGAATGTATGTTGAATTATGCTAAATAGAATATTTTGGAGGCCTGAATAAAGAATATAACGATAACTTTGGCCATTTAGAAGGGGATAAATGTTTAGTTAGTGTTGCTAAAACTTTGAAAAAATTGAGTGATGGACATTATTTTGCTGCAAGGTATGGTGGTGATGAATTTGTAATTGTGTTACCAAAGTGTTCAATTGAGCATGCAATTAGATTTGGGGAAAACAAAAGAAATAAAATGGTAGAGATAAATATTTCACATAAATTCTCGAAAATTTCAAGTAGAGTTACGCTATCAATTGGGATCTCTTTTGTAATTCCCAGCAAAAATGTTTCAATAAATGAATTCATAGAAAAAGGTGATACCCGGCTTTATATTGCTAAAAGAAATGTTTGATATTCAATAGGAACCAGCGGGAAACCTAATAACAAGTACGATGTTACATTGTATGGTAACGTATAAAAGGAGTTGATTTTTATGAAATATACAATTGCAATCTGTGATGATGAACCTGTTCAAGTAAGAGTTATTGAAAAATATATGGAATCATTCAACAAAGAAAAAAAATTTCATATCATTTGTTCTAACAGTGGTGAACAATTACTTTCCCAAATACAATACAAGCCTGCACACATTTGCTTTTTAGATATCCAAATGAAAGGAATGAATGGACTGGAAATAGGAAAAAAAATTAGAGAACTTAATAAAAATGCAATCATTATATTTATTACAGGATTTAAAGATTATGCATTGCATGCTTTTGGCATAAAGGCTTTTGACTACATTATCAAACCGATTACGGAGGAGAGATTTAAAAATTTATTTCAAGAAATATCCGAAAAGCTGAAAAGTACCTATCCTTATGCAGAAGAGGAAAAAGACCTAACTATCAAAACTAAAGAAGGTATCTACAACATTAAATACGATTCCATCTACTATTTTGAAAAACATTTGAGGAAAATCATTGCTGTGTGCAAGGGAAAAAATTTAGAATTTAATGAAAGTTTTAAGAACTTAAAGGATCATTTAGATATGACCTGTTTTACCCAATGTCATCAAGGATTTATTGTAAATAATAAGAAAATTTCATTTTACAAAAATCAACAAATTTGTGTGGAGAAAATAAATCTATATGTTCCTGTAAGCAGAGCATGCGTGAATGAAGTTAGGAGAATTTCCTGTCATAATTTATTCCGTTAGGAGGTGGGATGCATGTGCTTTTTATGGGGAGCTTATGAATTCTCAATTAATCTATTAGAATATTACATATTGTATTTTTTTCTTACTCTAGTTTTTCAAAAAAAAATTAAAAATAAGTATACGGTTGTTTTCATTATTCTATTTCAAAGCATCCTTCTTCAACTTATAAATAAAGGGTTAGGACATGCAAACTTTTTAGGGGTTATCCTTATTTTATGTGTTACTATTGTAATTTATTTTATAACCCTTAATTGCAACTTAAGAAATCTATTTTTTGTAATGATTCTGTTTATGGGATGTCTGGCAACCTTTGATTTTCTCGGTGTTATTATTACAAGTATGGTATTTCATGTTTCTCCAGGTCTTCTTGTGCAAAAAAACATTTATAGAGTAATCAGTGCAGTGACCACCCGAATAGTCATGTTATTTTTTATACAATTTAAAGTGAGTACTTCTTATATTAGAAAAATTCTTATTTACCAAATTACTATTGTTTTAATGATAAATATATTTTTCAATTCTATTTTTTTTAATATATATGAGGGGAAATCTTTTTTTAAAACTAATTTTTTTATAGGATTCATTACCCTCTGTATAATACTTTTCAGTTTTGTTATCATGAAAATTATCCAGCAAATTTTAATCTATTCAAAAAAAGAGGTAGAATGGTCTCTACAAGAAATAGAATATAAAAAGCAGATCTTTTATATGAACAATATACAAGAGTTAATTCATACATTAAGAGCACAGAGACATGACTTTAACAACCATATCAGTTGTATCTACGGGCTTTTAAAGACAGGAGAAATAAATGTCGCAAAAGAATATTCTGAAAAACTAGCAAATCAAACATCAGAAATTAATACTATTCTAAATATAGATATTCCTATTATTGCAGCGCTGTTAAATTTCAAGTTATCTATCGCAAAAGAAAGAAAAATTGAATTGTATATAGAGATAAATTTACCTAAAAGTATTAAAATAGATCCTGTGAATATCTCTATACTTTTAGGAAATGCACTAGATAATGCCATAGAAGCTTGTGAAAATATAGCAAATGGAAATAAGTTTATTCGAATCAAAATGTATATAGAAAAAGTACATCTAATCATTAAAATTACCAATAGCACAAACAAAGCAACACAGGAGGGGACAGGGGAACATAAAACAACACATCCCGATAAGGAAAACCATGGGTTCGGACTTGAAAATATAAATTACATAGTAAACAAATATGATGGTTTAATACAAATAGAAGAAGAAGAAAATTTATTTATACTGAATATTGCCCTATTAATAAAATGACAGACAGATTACCCATAAATTTACAAAGAAATATTCGATTATGACATTTCAACAACCAATCATGCAAACTCTATTTAAACCTTTACATAAATATGTATAATTGTAATAAAAGAGGCAATATTTAATTTCAAATCAAACAATTTATTAAACTTTCCAAAAGAAAATATGTAAATCAAAGATAATTTAGTAGATTTACTTATAAAAATAATGAAAGTAGAAAAGGGGGAAATGTAATTATGAAGAAAACAAAACCTTTGATTATATTAATCTTTACAGTTGCAACATTTTTTATGACAGGTACAGCTTACGGTTGGAATGGTAATAAGGATGGAACAGGAACTCATGCAGTGATTACGGATCAAGCAATGGAAATGTTAAATAACGACTTAGATCCAGGTGAACCACAGAAAGTAAAAGAAAATGTAGAACTTTTAAATCAATATATTAATGACTTGAAAGTTGGGTCTACTTACCCAGATTTTGATCCAAATGGATATGATTTGTATCAAGACCACTTCTGGGATCCAGATACAGGATATAATTTTACTCATACGGCGCCATGGTATACTAGTTATACGGTTACAGAAACAGCAGACAGTCAAAGTAGAAAATTTTCAGCATTGGCTTTAAATGAATGGAAAAAGGGGAATTACCAAAATGCTTCAAATCTACTTGGACAAGCTATTCACTACTTAGAAGATATCAACTGCCCTTATCATGCTGCGAATATAACGGCGGTAGATAGCGCAGGACATGTCAAATATGAGACATATGCTGATAATAACATAGGGAAATACCTTCTTAATACAATGAATGGAACAACTAAGGAGCCAGTATATGCAAACGTTATTACAACGGCTGATTTTTCAAATTGGATTACAAAAAACAATACTTACTGGGGAAAGCTTTCAAAATCATTATATTTTTCAAAATCTACTATGTCTAACTCATATGCAGATTGGGATTATTCGCTAGGAGAAGCACTACCAAATTCTCAAAAAAGTATAGCAATGTTCCTATATAGGTTTATAAATGAAGCGGCGAATACTGTACCAGCAGCATCACTTAACTTTAATCAATTACAAGTTGTTATTAAAACAGCAGACTTTGATTATGCAAGTACAGACGATTATGTTTACTTTGGCATTGAAACACAGGATGGGCAAAAATTTGAATTGCCCTTGGACAATCCGGGGAATGATTTTAAAAGAAATCAAACAGACAGCTATAATTTGACTTTACCTAAAACTATTAATGCAGATACTATTACAAATACATGGTTAAGAAAAGCTATATATACCGCTCCGGGAGATGATTGGAAGCCTGAAAATATAAAGGTAATCATTTGCGGAGAGGTAAGACAAGATTTAAATATTACTCCAGTGTTAAGCGGAAATGTTAAATATACGATGCCTTTTAGTTTGAAATAAGAGTGATAGAAATGCTATGTATTTAGTATTTTATAAAAGTTGAAAATAATTTTTTCAAAAAAACATCATATAAAAGGGATTTCTAAATATGGAAATCCCTTTTGCATGCACTCGATAAATAAAGGTGATTATTTAACAATGAGACCTAGTATGCTCGATATAGAAACGGCTTGCATAGTGGTAACTATTGCGCCCTTAACATCAGCAATGTTTACTCCTATACCTTCAAGATTGCAACTGGTAAAATCTATTCCTTTAAGACTTGTAAAATTAAATTGAGCCTGGAGTAGATTAGACTCTTGAAATTCAACTTTTAAAAATTTTGAATTTTGAAAATCGGAAGAGCGTAATTGACATTGAAGGAAGGCGACTTGTTTACAATTAGAATAACTAAAAAAAGCAAATTGACCGTTACAATTTTCAAAAATCACATTTCTCAAGGTAGCTTCATTTAAATTAATACCAATAATCTTACAATTTACAAATTCTACTCTATGTAACGAAGCCTCATTAAAATCTACATTTGATAAATCACAATTTTCAAATCTCACATCCATAAGTTCTATACGTCTAAAAGCTATTTTATTAAAAATAACTTTTTTAAATATAACTTGTTTAAAATTTACCATGTCTGCTTTATGGTTTTCTAAAGAGCAATCACTAATTTTTCCATAAGAAAATATAGCTTCATCCACTATGTTTTCTTTAGATAACTCTAGGATATCTAAATCGCTATCAAAGGTAGGTCTTAAAATCTTCGTTTTTAGTTTAGTGTTTTCCATGTGTATTACCTCCAATTTAATCTAAAAACAAATAACCCTACGTAAGGGTATGCTCTAAACGAACATTTCATTTATTCTTTCTCTATAATTATAACATTTTTTCACTAAATAAAAAATTAAAGGACTGTCTTTTGTAGGGCAAAATTTTGGAGCAGAAAAGTGGGATAGAATTTATAGGAGATTTTAGAGGTTGAATAATATAGTGTCTATGATATACTTTAAGAGTAAAAATTATTTATGTTTTAAAAATATGAGGTGAGTGAATATGATATATCCACATGGAAATATGTAAGGGCCATACGTCTTATAAAATAAGTTGTATTTAGGCGAATTATCGGTATAATTTCACATAGGAAAGCAGATCATGTAAGCGAAGCAAATTTCGCTTCGAGCATTGTGTATCTGCTCGTTATGTTAGCGTTGTAATTATTCAGTTGATAGGAGTGATACCATGAGAAACATAATAGAAGTTAAGGATTTTGTAAAGAAATATGATAAATTCACAGCAGTCGACAATGTTTCATTCGAGGTAGAAGAGGGAAGCATTTTTGCGTTTTTAGGTCCAAATGGAGCAGGTAAAAGCACAACCATCAATACTCTGTGTACCATATTTGATAAGACATCAGGAACCCTGACTATTGACGGAAAAGACGTTTCGCATGAAAAGGATGATGTTAGAAGTGTTATTGGGGTTGTTTTTCAGGAAACGACATTGGATAATAAAATGACCGTTCTTGAAAATTTAATTATGCATTGTCATTTTTATGGTATACCCAAAAGTGAAGTCACAGAGCGTATCCAATTTGTTTTAAATTTAGTGGATTTACTGGAGTGGAAAAAAGCAATGGTAAGCAGTCTGTCCGGCGGGATGAAACGTCGTGTGGAAATAGCCAGATCGCTACTACACTACCCAAAAGTATTGTTCTTAGATGAACCAACCACAGGTCTTGACCCTCAAACAAGGGCTCATATATGGAATTATATTGTAAAGCTTCAAAAGGAGAAGAATATTACTATTTTTTTAACTACGCATTACATGGATGAGGCCGAAATTTGCAGCAAAGTTGCCATTATGGATGGTGGTAAAATAGTTGCAATGGACACTCCGTATCGTTTGAAACAGCAATATACAAAGGATAAAGCAAATATTACAACTAGTGACGAGCAAGGTCTTGAGGCACTGCTAGACACTGCGGGGTTTAAATACATGAAAAAAACTGGTTATTATTCGATTGAAGTTAATAGTATACCCAAATTGATGGAGTTATTAAGTCAGCAGAAAGAGTCGATAACGGATTTGGAAATTAAAAAAGGCACATTGAATGATGTATTCTTAGAAATTACCGGAAAAGATATAAGGAAGTGAGAAATTTATGGATATTATATTAGCTTTATGGTTTAGAAACATTAAAATTTTTGTTCGCAATCGTGTTCAGCTTGTTTTCACGATTATCATGCCATTCTTCTTTTTATATGTGTTTAGTTCGATATTTAAAAATGACAATATTCAAAATCCAGTAAACTATATGCTCGCAGGTATTGTAATAACGACCGTCTTTCAAACTTCCCTTACTATTGCGACCAGTACAATTGAAGATATTGTTTCGGGATTTATGAAGGAGGTGCTAGTAAGTCCTGTTAAAAGAATTCAGATTGCCGCCGGTCAGCTATTATCAGCAGCAACAATAGCAACCATGCAGGGTATTATTATTCTAATGATTGGTTATTTTATAGGGCTTAAATTCACATCCTGGATAACACCATTTGCGGTAATCTGCGTGATGATTGTTGTTGGACTTGTGTTTTCGGGGTTAGGATTGTTTTTAGCAGCTCTGGTTAAAAATTCACAAACTTTTCAAATTGTAATAACGGCGATAACAATGCCGATGACATTCCTTTGTGGCGCATATATTCCGCTTTCAATGTTACCAAAAACAATGCAATATGTTGCTTATCTCAATCCAATGACATATACAACAGCATTTTTTAGAACTATAATACTGGAAAAGACGTCTTTAACAACCGATCAAATGGTTGCGGAACAGCTTGCTTTTAAAATAGGGGATTTTGTAATTACGCCTCTTATTAGCATGGCGATTGTAATCATTTTTGGGATCGTGTTTTTACTATTATCAACCTATGTTTTCTCAAGGGTGGATTTTTCAACAATTAATCGCTCAAAAAGTAAAGAGGCTGATATATGGAGTTAGTAATAATATGAGCAATGAGTATTAGCTAAGCAAAGTAATAAAGATAAACCTATATGTTCTGATATGACTGACGCTGATAAAAAGGCGTTAGTTTTTATTATTTAAGGTATAAATTCCTCCCCCAATTGCTAGAATAGTAAAAATTGCTCCTACTATATTATATAACATAAATTTGTAACCCTACTTTCTTCATAATAGATTAGAGTTGCGACTTAATCCGTAGAAAAATTATACCATTAAAGTATTAAACTCCAATCTATCCTTTGCTTTTATATTAAATATGCCTTGACCTTCTGATATTAAATAATTAGTACTTAAACTCCGCTCTGTTCAACTTCACATTTCAATGGTACATATTTCTCAAAAGGTATTTTAAAATTATCCATATTTTCAACTTTGTTAAAAAATTCTTCTACAGAGTTGCAGTCGTATTCCCATAAATTTGTATCTAACCCTTGTAATTTAGCATTGGGTTTAAAGTATATTGTAAGTCTTAATTGCTCCATACCGTTATATTCTCCATCATCTAACTCAAAAGTAAATTGTCTAACAAACTCCGAATAAAATAAGGCTTCACCTTTAACTTCTTCTACTCCACATTGAAACAACAGACCATCATCAGCACAATCAACTTTGATACTAAAAAACTTTTTAAAAATTTCCAATGCCAATTTAGAATTTGGATTATTAAAATCAAAATTTGATTCACTTAACATATTAATTAATACTTCTTTGGATTCATTAGCATTTATCATTTTACCCTCCATTAAAATCTTATTTGGTACATAATTTTTTATTAATCTGACGCAACTCATAGGAATATTGTACCATTGAGTTATGCAAGTTGTCACAAATACCCTATTTTTATAAACACTAGCTATATTTCGGCATAATTTTTAATTTATGTATGTTATAATGCGAATGCAACATATCCAATAGGGGGAATATTAAATGAATAAAAACAAATTGTTAGCTAAGGTTGTGCTCATAACCTGTATCATTTCGATAAGTAGTAACTTACGAATTGAGTAAACTTAAAAATTTTCGGAGTCTACTACCCTAATACCTTTTTCAATGATGGCTTCAGTAAATAAACCATGCCCCTCAATTAAAGTACCACTAAAAGACCCATCATAGATAGTATTTACACCACAAGTAGGACTTCTTGACTGTAATATTGCTAAATCTATCTTTTGTCCCTTAATTTTCTCCATTGCAAGTTCTACTCCTTTGCGATATTCTGCATCTACATTCTCACCATTCTCAGACATTACAATGCCGTTTACTATCTCAGCACATGCCCTTGGGCATTTCATACCTGTCAGCAGTTCAGGACATATTTCAATCACAGTATGTCTTTGTATAAATTCAACTACACTTCTATTCAAATTATTTCCGCCATTATATTTGCAGTTTTGGCCTATTACACAGGCACTTACTAAAATATTCATGTACATCTCTCCCAACAATTCGGATTTATCCACGCGTTATATAAATAATGTTTACTTCACAATAATCGACTGTTGCGACAAATACAATTATTTAATTATACTATTATTACCGTAAATTGGATATTAAAAAGAATGTATGATTTTAACCAAATATTAAATGGTTACATAAAAACTTGAGATTATAAAAATAATCTGAAATTTTCATTAACTACGAAATAATATTTTTGCGTATGCTACCCCAAATTTGCTTTTAAAAAGTAAGCAAGTAGTATATAATAAATATAACGAACTGATGTTCTAATATGAGTAAATTAAGATTAATAAAAAGGAAGATGATTTATACTATGAGTAAATTAATATTTCATATTGACGCAAATAGTGCCTATCTCTCATGGGAAGCTGCGTATAGACTTCAACAAGGTGAGCAGTTAGATCTTAGAACAGTACCATCTGTAGTAGGCGGAGATGAAGAAAGCAGGCATGGAATTGTTTTAACTAAATCAATGCCTGCTAAAAAATTTGATATTCACACAGGCGAGACTTTATATAGTGCTAGGGCTAAGTGTCCTGGAATAATAATTGTACCTCCAAGATATTCATTATATATGAAATGTAGCGAGGCTATGCATCAAATATTTTTAGAATACACTCCAATTATTCAGCGTTTTTCAGTTGATGAAAGTTTTTTGGATTTTTCTAATATGGAACATTTATATCCTGACTATTTGAAACTCGCTGAAACTATAAAAGAGAGGATAAAGAATGAGCTTGGGTTTACAGTGAACATAGGGATATCAAATAACAAACTGCTTGCAAAGGTAGCTTCAGATTTTAAGAAGCCAGATAGAATTCACACACTTTTCCAAAATGAAATAAAAGATAAAATGTGGCCATTACCTGTTGAAGATTTATTTATGGTAGGTAGAGCGACAGCACCTAAATTGCACAATTTAAATATTAATACTATTGGGGAATTAGCAAATTATAATTTAGATATTTTAAAGAATAAATTAAAGAGTCACGGTCAAGTTATTTGGAATTACGCCAATGGCATCGAGTTTTCAGAAGTCCGCAAGAGCAATTATATTAAAGTGAAGGGTATAGGCAATTCTACAACAATAGCCTTTGATGTGGAAGATAAAGACACGGCTCATAAAGTATTACTATCCTTGTGTGAAACAGTTTCCATGCGTTTAAGAGATTCACACAATTGTTGTACTGTGATAAGTATAAGCGTCAGGGGTAGCGACTTAATATTTTATTCTCGTCAAAAGAAAGTAGATGTAGCAACTGACTCTACTCGCAAAATATATGAAATAGCATGCTATTTATTTGATAATGTTTGGAAAGGTAATCCAATAAGACACTTGGGGATACATATCACAGACTTTTGTAGTAATGAGCTTTATCAGTGTTCGTTACTAGATAGTTTTGATTATGAAAAAGATAAAAAGATAAATGATACCGTTGATAAAATAAGATTAAAATATGGGCCAAAAGCTGTAGTTCGGTCTTGTTTTCTTCATTCAGGATTAAATAGTATGTGTGGTGGAATGGCAGATGGTGAGGAAGATTATCCATTAATGAGCGCAATACTTTGAGGAGGTTTATAATAAATGAAGGTTTTAGCATTACCTGTAGAAATGGTTTCATACACGGATAATAAAGGCGATATAAAGCCTATAAGGTTTAGAATGCAAGTAGGCGATGAACCTATGCAAGTTATAAAAATAGATAAGGTTATAGTAAAAGATACTGAGAAATTGGCAGGTAATATTATGATTATTTATAAGTGTCAGAGTGTAATTGACGGAGCTGAAAAGTTATATGAGCTAAAGTATGAGATGGGTACTTGTAGGTGGATATTATTTAAAATTTAGATGTCAGACTATCAATTACTGAAATAATATAGCCTGTACACATTTTATATTTTATTAGTTTCTCATATTATGAATTGTGATTAATATGTTATTTTAATCATTAAGGAGAGAAATAAATAGAAGGGCACCTGGGCAGTTAGGTAGTTTTATTATGTATGATTATATGAAATTAATGGTAACCATGGTATGATATAAAATATATTTTGCGTCTAAATTCTATAATACGGCGAGGCAAATGGTATGAAATTAAATTTTCAGATTGGGTATTCCTCTTATATGAAATTGAATATGCGGTTCCTGCTAGATACTCAGATAGATATAGCGATAAGCGCTAGTTAAATGTGAAAGATGTAAAAAAATTAATTATATTAGGTGGTGCAGAATAAATATGAAAATTCAAAACAAAAAGACATATATAGTAGTGCTTATTTTAGTAACAATAGATCAGGTTATTAAAATAGTAATTAACAACAATTTTCTTGACAAGAGATCTACAATATTGCCTCATTTGCTATACTTTGAGCCTATGTTCAATAGGCACTATTCATGGTTTAATTCTATGTTGCAATTAGGTATCAGTAAGTATATACATATTTCACTAGTGGCAATTATGAGTATATTAATATATCTGTTTTATCAATATTTAAATAAACAATTTGGAACTAACAAAACTATTAATAGCATGTATGCTTTTATATTTTCTGGTGCTATGTGTTCATTAATTGACAAGATTTTTTGGAACGGTAGTTTAGATTACATATTAGTAAATGGTTTTTTCACGTTTGACTTAAAAGATGTATATATTAATATTTTTGTTGGGTTGCTAATCTTAACATTGCTCTTAAAAAACAAAGTTTTAGACCAAATTGATGATAATATAGTAAAAGATTTTACTGAATATATTCTACGAAAATTATAAACATAAATTACATCACTGAAAGAATAAGAATTATTAACAATTGTAGTTAAGTCACATTGTTCGTAAATCTCGTAATAAACAATTGCAAAATTACTTGAGAGAGCAGACGAAATAGACAGATTGTGTCATATAAATTGATACTGCCTTAGGGGGGATATTATGACAAGGAAATATAATTTATACCAAATTGACTCATTCACTAAGGAGAAGTTTTCTGGAAATCCAGCTGGAGTAATAACAAATGCTGACGGATTAACTGAAGCTGAAATGCAGAAAATAGCTAGGGAACTTAATAATTCTGAAACAGCATTTATTCTATCTTCAAATAATGATGAGTATGATGTTCACATACGGTTTTTCACTCCAACAAATGAAGTGCCAATTTGTGGACATGCAACTATTGCGGCTCACTATGCCCGTGCAATTGAAAACAGGCTTGTTACTTCTAGGGTTTATCATAAAACTGGTGCTGGAATTTTACCTGTTGATATAGTAAAAGAAAATGATGACTATAAAATTATTATGACACAAGGTAAGATTGAATTTGGATCGATTATTGATGGAATAAATATAAAAAATATTACATTGGCGTTGAATATAAGTAATAAGGATTTACTAGAAGATTATCCAATACAGGTAGTTTCAACAGGTCACTCTAAGGTTATGATTGGTATAAAAAACATTGAAACTTTAAATAAAATGAAACCAAATTATGATGCCCTTTCTAAATTGAGCAACGATATTAAGTGTAATGGATATTACGTTTTTACAGTTAATACTCAAGATACTGATATTTTAGTACATGGCAGAATGTTTGCTCCTGCGATAGGCATTAATGAAGATCCTGTAACTGGTAATGCAAATGGTCCTTTGGGTGCATATCTGGTTCATCACAAATTGGTTAATCATAATAATTCTTTATTTAGATTCAAAGCTAAACAAGGTGAAGCTATAAAAAGAACAGGTATTATCGACGTTGAGGTAAAGATAGAAAATAAAGAACCTGTAGAAATTAAAATTTCAGGAAATGCCATAATAGCATTTAAATCTGAATTATCATTGGAATGACTATCTTAAATAACAACCAATTTAGATAAGATAGAATAAAGTTTAATAGATAAATGAAATGCTGGGAGTGGATTTAGCGTGATTGAAAATCCGATCAAAAAAGAAGGTACAAACTAATTGATACTTTGATGAAATAGTGACAAATAATTAAATATTTATAAGTTTTCATGAAACCGGGGAGGTGTGTATATGGAGTATTGTGCGTGGCTACAGCAATTAATTAATGGTGAAAGAACTAAAGTTGGTGAGGGATACAAAGTTTACTATTCAAATAAGACCTTTGAAGAGCTTGATAGTATTAAAGGAAAAGAAGTATTTCTAGTTAATGAAAAAGAAATTGAAGATTTATTGTTTTTAGACTGCGAAAGGAAAATTATTGAGTTTAGCAAAGAAAAAGAAAACAGAGATGTATATGTTGTTGTATTAGAAATAGATACTGAGGTTGGAGGGATAGGGATATCAATTAATACCAATGAAGCGCTAGAAATAAGTGTGAAAGAAGACTCAAATTATAAACAAGTTCAGACTTTAGGATTAGATGGACTGAGATATAACCCAGCTGATTTTTCATATAGGTTTTTTGAAGAAATCTTATCTAAGGAATCTAAGGAGATTTTAGATGCTTATTATTGTATTAATAATGAACATCATATTTTAGATATTAGTAAAGCAATAGCGTTTAAAAGCGATTTCTTTGATAATGCACTCTTGTTGATTGGGATTAATTTAGTAAATAGATTAAAGCCAGTTTTTCAATATTTAAATAAAACACCGGATTTTATCGCTTATTATAAGGATGGTTTTTCCTGAAGTAAATTGTGGTATAAGGTGCTCCCATAGAAAAGTAAATGAAATTATAGAATTAGGAGGATAAAAAATGAAAGACGTGGCTAAAAGTGAAAAACAGTTGTTAGAACAACTTGGATCATGTCCTATATCAGAGGTTATAGGTATAGTGGATATAAACGGAGTTAGTGCTGGAAGAACAGGTGGTGAGAAGCTATGGACTTTAGGTGTGAAACTTGTTGCATGGAGAGTTGTGAAGGAATATCTAAAGACTGAACCATTACATATTAGACGAAAAGTTACTCATGAGGAACTGAATGATATTAGAAATATGATTAGGCCTGAGACAATAATAAAAATTAATGCTCGTGTTATAGAGGAGAGTGTATTTGGTAGATCTGATGCACTTTTTGAAGGATTTATTGAATTTGTTTCAAATGATAATGAATTAAACGTATATTTAGAGGAACTTAAAAAACCAATTATTTATATTGATAGTATCTTAGGAACATTTACTTTTAATAGGCAAGTTAATTGGTATATAGGAGATATAAGCTGGAATGGGAAAAGTATTAAACTGAATTTGTCGGTAGATGAACCAGAGGGCATAAATTTAGGTCTACAGGTTGCAAAAACCTTATGGGAAGATCAGGTAACATGGAATAACCGTGTATGCAAATATGCTGTACATGAATTATTGAAAATCAAAAATGAAAGTTGGCTTGAGGAAGAAGAGGACAAGGTAACATCTGAGCAGTTCAGAAATTGTATAATACTTGAAGAAATTACTATAAACCCAAATGGTGAATTCGAATTTTGGCACAATGATGGTGACTTATTCTGGGGACATTCAATTTTAATTTCAGGCAATTTGACTGACGGGCCAAATGATGCAGATATTACTGGATAGAGGAATAAATGATTGAAGTAGGGACAATGTTCTCGTATAACAGAATGTTGTCGTTTGCCTTGCTCGAGAGTATTTCGAATAGGTCATGTGATGTACTCAAGTCTATTTTTCAAATCAAGAAAATCTTCAAATCTTAGACAAGACACATTTCTTCACCAAGTCTGGTTAGGTTCAGAAATGTAGTCAACTGTGTGATGAAGTTTATGGGTAGATATTACTGCAGGGTCAAGTCCGGATGAAATAATGCGACCACTGTTTCTTGAATTCCGGTTTTAATTTTGGAAAGTGAACTTGGGCATATTGTAAGCATTTTATTGAGTATTTTAGGAGGATATGGTAAATTAATGTCGAAAAAGTTCCCACTCTTGTACTTATAGGAATTTTTAAAGGTAGGACATATATATATATTTTAATTTAAACCTTAGTCAAGAGGATTTAAATCAACTATTTAAGCCGTTTACACAGGCAGATAACTCAAATACTAGAAAATTTGGAGGAACTGGTCTTGGTCTTGAAATTAGTAAAGAATTAGTAAGGCTTATGGATGGCGCTAGAGTTAAGTGTATAGAAGCTGGTATGGATGATTATATCAGTAAGCCTATTAATTTTGAAAATCTGTTTAAAATTATAGAAGATGGCATAAAGAAGACATATGAGTAAAGGCAATAATCATAAAAAATTTCCGAAAGTTAGTAATAGAAATAACTATAATAAACAAAGCAAACCTAGTGATGAATCAATGGAAAAAGATTCTTTGTTTGGAATACCAATATAAGTAATGTTAATACATGAATTTTAAAACATTTTATATTAAGAATGTGCAGAATTAAAGGGTGGATTTAAATGATAGTATTTATAATAACGTTTGCTTTAGCAATACTAATAATAAGCATCATATGCTTAGATCTTAGCAATAAGGTACTTTTACTCAATAAAAAATTCATGAGCATATATTTTATTTTTGCACCTCATATTGTTTTGTTAGGGTGGCTTTTTAGCGAACGCACTAAATTTGGACAAGATAAAGTTATATGCAAATGGATTATTTTAATCCAAATAATTATTTTCAGTTTTTATATTTGGTTAAAAATAAACATAGCCCCAAACGCATTTAAGCAAATTGTTAACATTAGATTAAAGGTAATGTTAGGTGGCAAACGTCTTGTTCTCTATGGATTGTATGTAGCGTTTATTCAAATCTTAATATACATAATAGGGTTTAAAGCAATAAAAGACTTCGTTATTTCTAATAATATCGTTGTAATAGATGTTATTATTATGGTATTGACTACTATTACTTTACTTGCAAATGGAATGTTACGAATCTTATGTACTTCAAGAAGGCTAAGTATATTAAAAAGATATATAGTAGCCGTTATGGTCTTTATTCCAATTATAAATATTTTTATAATGTTGTATGCTTGTCATATTGCAAAAATAGAATATGATCATGAGTGTTATAAGGTAATTAATAATGAAGCACGTGTTGACTTAGAGGTATGTAAAACAAAATATCCTCTTGTGTTAGTTCATGGAGTTGGATTTAGAGATTTAAAATACATTAATTATTGGGGAAGAATACCTAAGGAATTGATTCGTAATGGGGCAACAGTTTATTATGGAAATCAAGAAGCTTGGGGAACAGTGGAATGTAATGCGCAGGACATTAAAGATAAAATTCTTGATATTGTTAAGGCAACAGGATGTGAAAAGGTAAATATTATAGCACATTCAAAAGGTGGATTAGATGCACGTTATATGATTAGTAAGTTAGAGATGGGGGAATATGTTGCATCGCTAACAATGGTGTCATCACCTCATAGAGGATGTAAGTTTGTTGATATTGCTTGTAATATGCCTGATAAGCTTTATAAAGCATATGTTTAGTGATTATATAGTGACCATTCCTTATATTTTAGTGAAGTTAACGGAAGGTGAAAATGATGGTTTAGTATCTATTAATTCTGCTAAATGGGGAGAATTTAAAGGTGTGCTTAAAAATAAGCATAGGCGTGGAATCTCTCATGGAGATATTATAGATTTAAGAAGAGATGATTATAAAGGATTTGATGTAATGGAAAAATATGTAGAGATTATATCAACCCTTAAAAATGAGGGATATTAAGTAAACCTACTTGTAAATATGCTAAATAAAGGTGTTTCCTCAGATGATTTTGTTATAAATGATACAAAATTTACAGCAGTTTTAATGACTACAAGTATATTGGGTGTGGTTACTATGATTGTGTTAAATAACGTTTATGATGAAAATATAATAACTGCTACAACAAATGCTTATGTAGAACTCCTTGTTAAAGGAGTTTCAAGAAAATAAAAGGAGCCAATAGATTATGATTTGGAACGTAGAAGCTATCTCTTTATTGATTTTAGGTAGATGTAAGGCTTAGTTGTATTTTAATTCCAAGAAATTTATATTGAAAGAGGTTCTAATAATGAAAGTTGTAGTAATTTACAAATCAAAAACAGGTTTTACAAAGCAATATGCAGAATGGATTGCAGAGGAGTTATCGGCTGATATTTTTGATGTTTCAAATGTTGCAACCAATATAGTGGCAGCCTATGACATCGTGATTTACGGTGGCAGTTTGTATGCTGTTGGTATCAATGGAGTAAAATATATAACAAAGAACTTGGATATACTTAAAGATAAAAAAGTCATTATTTTTGCAACGGGAGCATCTCCCTCTAGCCAAGAGGCGATAGATGAAGTAAGAAATACAAACTTTACTCCTGGAGAACAGAAACATATACAGTTCTTTTATTTAAGAGGTGGATTTAATTATAGTAAACTAAAGCCTTTTGATAAGGTGCTTATGACATTACTAAAATGGAAGATGCAGATGAAGGTGAAGATGAAAAAAGATTTAACACCTGATGAAAGAGGCATGCTAGCCTGCTACGATAAGCCCGTAGATTTTACAAGAAAGAAAAATATAGATAAAATAATCACTTATGTTAATTCATAACAGTATTTTATTGTTTAAGAACTAAAGCCATGTACTGGAATCAATATCCAGAATGTGGCCGGTTTTTACACGTATGTCAACTGTACCTGTAATTTTAGGTATTGATGAATTGACGTGTATGGTAGTTACACACAAACTTGTTGATGAAGTACTCAGAATGTATGATGGGATAATAGTAGCCAACAATGGAAGGATAGAGGAGATAGGTAATTTTGATGAATTAACACAGAAAAAAGGTTATTGTCCAACAGCCACAAACGGCAGCAATGCCTTTTTTCTTTTTCCTAAGATTGATGATAAATAGGTATAGTACATAAGATGAATCTTTGTACTATACCTATTTACCTGCCACTTATCATATATATATTGGGTTAGTATACAATTTACGGTAATGATAGTATAATTAAATAAATATTTTGTGTTACAACAGTATAATATTGCGTATTAAATATTATTTATACTACCTTTGAAAAAGAAAATAAGGATGAAGGGATTCATAAACATCACTGCTCTATGAACTATGAATATTTTTAGAAGGAGATGAAATAATATTAAATATTTAATATTTAATGGAAGCCCTCATAGGGGTAATACATGGCGGTTAGTTAAATTGATTCAGGAAGATTTACATGAAATCTCACCTGAATCAACATTTGAGGAAATACAGTTAACAGATTTGGAACTACCCTTTTGCACTGGATGTAGTCTTTGTTTTAGAAAAGGGCATGAACACTGTCCGCATCATAAAATTATGCAGAGAATAATTGATAAAATTGATGAAAGTGATGGCGTGATTTTTGCAATGACAACCTTTAATATGCAACCAAACGCTTTGACTAAAAATTTGATTGACCACTTGTGCTATATGTTTCACAGACCTCACTTTTTCAAAAACAAAGCAATAGTTGTTACAACAGTGGGTGGAGTAGGCGGTAATAGTGCAGTAAACTACCTTTCGGCGTGGCTAAAAGGAATTGGATTTAGCTATTGTTATAAATTACCTGTCATATCATATAGTTGGAATGATTATACAGTAAATAAAAGAATAAAAATAAAATGCAGAAGGTTGGCAGAAAAATTTCATAATGATGTTTCATCTAAAAAAATGCATACACCGAGTTTTGCTGTTTTTGACCTGGTCAAGTAAAATTGTAACACTTGTGTGTAAATAATTACTTAGAATATCTTTTCTCAAAAGGGGTTAATCCTCCCAGAGAACTATGAGGCCGTTTATGGTGATAATATCTAAAAATATAATCATTTGTTAGTTCTTCTAAATGTAGAGCATCTTTAATACTGTAATGCTTAATATGTTCATTCTTGAGTTTTCCAAAGAAAGACTCCATAGGAGCGTTATCATATGGACAACCTGCTTTGCTCATAGACTGCTGCATTTTTTTATCCTCGCAAAAGGAAGTGAATGCCTTTGAGGTATATTGCGATCCCTGATCACTATGAATTATTAATCCCGTAGGGGGCTTATGATTAGATATAGCTTCACTAAGTGTATCAATAGCTAGTTCAGCGGTTATATGATTAGATATTTTAGTTGCTACAATACTTCTATCATATAGATCTAAAATAGAACAATTGTACATTATCCTACCGCTTGAAAGATGTATATAGGTGAAATCTGTACACCATTTTAAATTTTTAGCTACAGCTGTAAAATCTCTATTTAGGATATTTGAAAATACTTTATGTGAAGTTCCTTTTACATAATTAGGTCTTTTCCTAAATGAAACCGACTTAATATTTAATTCTTTCATATATTTATGCACAGTTAATAAGCTCAAATTAGTTCCTTGTTTTTCTAATGAGCGTTTTACCATTCTATATCCCATTTTTCCATTTTCACTGTGGAAAATTTTCTGTATATGTTTTAAAACTAATTTCTTTTGTTCCATATAGATATTTTTTCTGAATTTTAAATAATTATAATATGCATTAGGTGATAGCTCAAAGCGACGTAATAACCATCTGATGCCAAACTCTTTATTGTTGGCAAATATAAACTGGTAGATTAATTGTCTATTTCCTTGGCGAAGAATGCCGCAGCTTTTTTTAAGAAAGCATTTTCCTTTTCTAATTCAGTAGTTCGCTTTTTTAATAATTTATTTTCCTCATAAACACTAGGAGATATTTTTTCTTCTGATTCTTTGCATTCTTCACAATAGCTTTTAATCCACACATTAAGGGTTGATCTAGATACACCATACTCTTTAATTAGACTTGGAATTGTTCTACTATTTTCTAGATTTAATTTTACCAGTTTTTCTTTAAATACTTGATCATATATTTTCTTTGCCATTTGTAACACCACTCTCCTAATTTTATTATACTATTTTATTAGTACTCAGTGTTACAACTTTAGTATATCAGGTCATTTAATACCATACAATCTATTTAGAGGAATGAGCCTTGGATTGTGACAATGTTAAATTCTAAATACAGGGGATATTTCAACTATTACGGAGTAATAGGAAATAGTAAGGGACTTAGTGAATTCTATGGACCATCCCTAAGAATATTGTATAAATGGATGAATCGTAGAAATCAAAGAAAGGGTTTCAACTTGGAAGAGTTTAATAAAAAGATGAATTGGTATGGACTAATTAAACATAGAGTAGTGGAAAGAGCAGAAACACAAATGAGAATCGAAACCTGTTTTGAGTGATTACGTAAGCGAATATATTTGAAGAGCCCGCTGCGGTAGTTCCGCACGCTGGGATCTGTGCGGAGTGTACTGGGTGACTAATACGTCTACCGTGACATTCTACGATACATGAATAATTGTAATATATAACGAACTAATGGAGGAGGGATTTTTATGAATTTAACAGTAAGAGAAGCAATTAGTAGTGATTACAATGATATTAGTAACCTTAATGCCGAGGTACATAATTTGCATGTTGAAAATAGACCAGATGTTTTTAATATCAATAATCCTTTATTAAAAGAGCATTTTAGTAATTTATTGAATACATATAATACAAAATTATTTGTTGTTGAAAATACTGATAAAAAAGAATCAATTGCTTATAGTACAGTGAAAATTATTGATATGCAAAGCGTATCAATATTAATACCAAGAAGAGTGGCTTATATAGATGATTTCTGTGTCAATTCAAATTATAAGAAAAATGGGATTGGAAGATTATTATTTCAATATATTGTAGATTATGTAAGAGCAGAAGGTGCTTCATCATTACAATTAGTTGTATGGGAATTTAATAAAGGTGCAATTTATTTTTATGAAAAAATGGGAATGTTAACAAGAAACAAAAAAATGGAATTAAATTTATAGTGGTTATAATTTACAACATTCTTTTATTGCTCGTCAACTGTATAAGCACCATAAACGGTTGTTTTTGGAACTGAATAGGTGTGTGGTATAACAGCCATTAGTGGGATAAATAGTAATGGTTATTATACCAAACAAATTACGCAAATAGGAGGCAGTTTATCTATGGAAACAGAAATATTAAATGTTAAAGATTTAAATATTAATTATAAAAATATTGTAAAAGGTGCAGAGTATCTAAGAAATGGTGAAGTGATTGCAATTCCAACAGAAACTGTTTATGGATTAGCCGCAGATGCTTTTAATGAAAATGCAATAAAAAAAATATTTGAAGTTAAAGGAAGGCCACAGGATAATCCATTATTGGTACATATATATAAATTGGAACAAGTGTATGACATATGCAAAGATATTTCAAAAGAAGCAGAGAAAGTATTTGGTACTTTTTGGCCGGGATCAGTAACTTTGATTTTTAATAAGAAAGATTGCATTTCAGATACAATTACTGCAGGAATGAAAACTGTAGGAGTTAGATTCCCAAAAAGTGAAATAGCAAGGGCTATAATTAAAGAAAGTGGAACTTTATTAGTAGCTCCATCTGCAAATTTATCAGGAAAGCCATCAACTACTAGTGCCGAGCATTGCTACAATGATTTAAATGGAAAAATTTCTTGTATTTTAGATGGAGGGCCGTGTTCAATTGGGTTAGAGTCAACAATTATAGATATGTCTACTCCAGCCCCAATACTGCTAAGGCCAGGAGCAATAAGCTTGGATGACATATGTAATGTGATTCCAAATCTTATATATAAAAAGGATTTATTAAGCGTGAAAGAAAATGAAATTCCAAAGGCTCCAGGAATGAAATATAAACACTATGCACCAGATGCACCACTAACATTGGTTGAAGGAGATTATGTAAAAACTTCTAAATGGATTAAAGAAAATGCAAATGAGAATGATGTTGTAATTTGTTTTCAAGAATTTTTAAACGATTTTAAGGACTATCAACATATATATAGTTTAGGAAGCTTTAAAATGTTAAATATAGCTGCACAAAAGATGTTTGATTTGATTAGAGAATGTGATAAATTGAGTGTAAGTCATATTTATATACAAGCTCCCAATAACAATGGGTTAGGGAATTCTATAATCAATCGATTAGAAAAAGCAAGTGCAGGAAACATTATTCATATATAAATCATATCGGTTGTTTTTAATTACAATAACAGGAACAGCTGTGATTATTAAGAGCAATATTGAGAATATATTGTAGGATATAATTGACGAACAAAATGCAGTAACTGTGATATGTCGAACTTACTAAACAGTGCGAATTGTAAATAATTTGTAAAAAGCAAAAGGCAACTTCTTTTTATTGAAGCTACCTTCCGGCTCATTATTCAAGCCAGGATGAAATAATCGCTCCTAGCATAGTACAAGCTATCCATACAGCAATATTTCCTACATTCTTTGACAGGATATTAAAATTAATCTCAACTACCTTATAATGTATGGAAAGTATTATGATGGATACTACGAAAAATCCTACTTTAAGATGCTTCATGACAATTCCTCATATAAATAATTCTCAAATTATTCATCGGATGTAGAATTACTTTTGCATCTTTTGCTAATCTATTTATAAGCTTTTGTAAATAATTTTTTAACTAAAGTAGGATATCTAAATTATTGACAATCTTATAATAATTATTCAATGAGGGTGATGAATAATTATTATAAAATTATTGTATAACTGTGGAAGAATAAGTAAAATTGCAATGCCATTCCCAAAAATAAAATAGTCAATTTATTTTTGGGGTAGTGTCAGCGAAAATGATATTTCGTACGTCAAGGAAAGTATAATTACAAAAATGTAATTATTTTACTTGACAAATTCATAAATCTAACTATTTTTATGAATTTAAATTTTAAAATCATTGTGTACGAATGTGGGTGTTTTTGCCTATCCCCCCAATATTCGTTGCGTTTTGTCGAATTACGATAAAATTATTCCAAATAAGACGGTTAAAGTTAATACGTCAATTAGGTAAAATTATATTTATAGCAATAAGATGAATTGCAAGCAGGAGGTATATATGAGAAAAAAGATTTCAATTGTAACCGTGCAAAGGCGGCTTTTGATGAGCTGGGCGTTAAAAAGTTGCATACTGTCAAGGCTCTGCAAATAGAATATTCCGAGCTACTCACCCAAAAGAAAAAAGCCTATACAAAGTACCATTCGGTAAAAAAAGAAATGTAGGAAGTAGTTACCGCAAATGCAAATGTTGATCGTCTTATAGGCGACGATATGGCTCATCGAAAAAAAGAAAAATAACAGGAGCAGAGATAATCTGACCTGTGATTTTTTCAGCTCACGGAGTGAGCGTAGCCACACAATTTATTGTGTGTTCAGTGGGGATTGGGGATACTCCCCAATAAGCAGATTTTCCAAAAATCCCGCAAGGGGATTTTGAGCAAATTCGCAAGGTATGTACCACCTTGGCCTGCTTGCCGGAATACTGACATTTAAAGCCGCCTAACATCTTTAGCCTTTGCGGGAGCGCGAACGCTTTTCAACGCTCCTGTAATTTTTTGTTTTATACCTCAGCATGTAAATTTCCGTCAAAATAAATACAATAGAGTTATGAAGGTATTATGCGTGAATTATATAACGACAAAAGAAGCAGCGAAAATTTCGGGAATCACAGACAGAATGGTTGTGTGCCATTGCTCTTCCGGGCGGATTAAGGGAGCTAAAAAAATGGGAAATACATGGCTTGTTCCTGCTGACACTGAAAAACCGGCTGACGGACGATATAGGAGCAGTAAAGTAAAGGATGGTGAAAATAAATGAAACGGATATTTTTGGTTGAGGACGATAAGGCAATCGCTAAAAACCTTATGCTTTTGCTCCGCGCGGAGAAATTTACAGTCACCCACGCCCCTACGCGGAGTGAAGCCCTTGCCGCTCTTGCCGGGAATAAATTTGACTTGGCGTTGATTGATATTTCTTTACCTGACGGAAATGGCTTTATGGTTTGCACGGAAATCAAAGAAACGCAAGATATTCCCGTTATCTTTCTGACGGCTTACGACGATGAGGCGAGTGTTGTTACCGGCCTGAATATGGGCGCGGACGACTATATCACCAAGCCTTTTCGTCCGCGTGAATTGATTGCGCGAATTGGAACCGCCCTGCGAAAAAGCGGGCGTTCTAGGTCGGCTTTTGAAATCCGAGGGCTTTATGTCGATACGGCAAGCGGCGTTGTGAAGAAAAACGGCAACGAGGTTTTCCTTTCAGCATTAGAATACCGCTTGTTGCTGGTGTTTATTAGAAACCCCAAAAGCATTATCACGAGGGGCAGGCTACTTGACGAATTGTGGGACGCGGCGGGCGAGTTTGTCAATGACAATACATTGACCGTGTACATCAAACGCCTGCGGGAGAAGATAGAGAACAACCCCGCAAGTCCGCAAATCGTTCTGACCGTTCGCGGAACGGGGTATAGATTGGGGGGCGAGTATGCTTCGGAATAGAGAGTTTCGGCAGCTTGCAATCTTGTTCTCCTTAATAGCTACCACCACTGTAACGCTGGGATTTACAATAAATAGGTTGGCTGGAATCCTTGCCATTGCTTCTGCCGCCGTCTTTGGCACAGCGTTTTTCGCGTTTACCAAAGCCCGATACAAAAGCATTGCTCGGATTTCAGATCAAATCGATCTTGTGCTTCATAATGCTGACCATTTGTATATTGGTGAATCGGACGAGGGCGAACTTTCCATTCTGCACAGCGAGATAACAAAAATGACGTTGCGCATTCGGGAGCAAAACGACGTGCTGAAAAAAGAAAAAGAACATCTTGCAGGTTCGCTGGCCGACATAGCCCACCAACTCCGAACCCCGCTCACATCCGTGAACCTCATTCTGTCATTGTTAGCGAATAACCCTGATGAAACCGAGCGGAAAGCATTTGTGCGGGAAACAGAGGAATTGCTTGTGCGGATGGATTGGCTGATTACTTCCCTATTGAAGTTATCCCGCTTGGACGCGGGCATTGTGGTGTTCCAAAGCGAGCAGATAGATGTAAACAACTTGATATGTGCCGCGATTCGCCCGTTTCTAATCCCAATGGAACTGCACGATATTGATTTTCAAATAGATGCACCGAAAGGTATGATTATTCAGGGTGATTCAGGTTGGCTTTCGGAAGCAATTCAAAACATCCTCAAAAATTGCATGGAGAGCGCAGGCGAGAACGGGAAGATTGAGATTGTCTGCACGGACAACCCACTGTTTACCGAGATTGCCATCCACGACAGTGGCGCGGGCTTTGAAAAAGAAGATTTACCCTGCCTGTTTAACAGGTTTTATCGTGGGAAAAACCCAAACGCTACAGGATACGGGATTGGATTGGCTCTCTGCAAGATGATTATAACACGGCAGGGAGGGACGATTACCGCAAAAAATCACCCGCAGGGCGGCGCAATATTTGCCATTCGTTTCCCAAAGTGACTAATCTCTCACCTGAAAGTCACAGAGATGTAAGTTTAAGGTGCTATTATATGGGTAAGACATGAGAAAGGAGACTCACATAATGGAGTTTTTAAAAATTGAAAATTTATACAAGGTCTACGGAAAGGGCGAAAACCAAGTTACCGCGCTTGACCATGTTTCGCTTACAATCGAAAAGGGGGAGTTTACCGCAATTATCGGCTCCTCCGGCTCCGGTAAATCCACATTGCTTCACATCATCGGCGGCGTGGACGTGCCGACAAGCGGAAAGGTGTATTTGGAGGGGCAGGATGTATATGCCCAAAACAATGAAAAACTCGCCATTTTCCGCAGGCGGCAGGTAGGGTTGATTTACCAGTTTCACAACCTCATTCCCACTCTGAATGTGGTGGAAAACATCACTTTGCCTATACTGATGGACAAGCGCAAGGTCAACGAGGAACGGCTGAATGACTTGTTGGAACTGCTTGGGCTAAAAGACCGCAAAACGCATTTACCCAATCAGCTTTCGGGCGGTCAGCAACAGCGCGTTTCCATAGGACGCTCTTTGATGAACTCCCCGGCGGTCATGCTTGCCGATGAACCCACGGGCAGTTTGGACAGCCGAAATGGACATGAAATCATCAAACTGCTGAAAGAAAGCAATAAAAAATATGGGCAGACCCTGCTCCTCGTCACCCATGACGAAAATATCGCCCTGCAAGCAGACCGCATTATCGGCATATCAGACGGCAAAGTAGTGCGAGACGAGAGGGTGAGACCATGAATATTTTCAATAAAGTTACCCTGCAAGGCATGAAAAAAAGCCAAACACGAACGATTGTAACGGTTATCGGGGTTATCCTGTCCGCCGCCATGATTACGGCAGTCGCTACCTTGGGTGTTTCCATACTGAACTATCTGGCAAAAGGCGCGGCCCAGGAATACGGCGATTGGCACGTCGAGTATTTGAACGTTGATTCCTCTTTCGCACAGGAACGAACTCTCGACAATGGAGTTGCAAACACCGCAACATTTGAAAATATCGGCTACGCAAAACTTGACGGAGGGAAAAACCCCAAAAGGCCGTATCTTTTTATAGCCGGATTTAGCAAGAAAGCCTTTGATACCTTGCCCATAACCCTGGTTTCAGGTAGATTGCCGAAAAACAGTGGGGAGATTCTTGTTCCGCTGAGCGTCGAAGCAAGCGGCGGCGTTCAATTTGCGGTGGGTGACACGCTTTCACTTGCTGTCGGAAGCCGCATGGAGGTCAACAAAAATCTCAGTCAACAAAACCCTTACATTTCTGGAAAAGAAACTCTTATGCCAAAAGCCAAGAGAACCTACAAGGTTGTCGGAATCTGCGAAAAACCCGGTTTTGATGAGTCTTCCGCGCCGGGATATACCTTGATAACGAAAGCAGATGCAGAAGGCAAAGCGGACAGCTTAAACCTATTTGTCACGCTTAAAAACCCGCATGGGGTTCACGCTTACGCAAGCAGCACAGCCCAAAGCCATAGCTATGTATTTAACGATAATGTGTTGCGCTTCATGGGTCTTTCGGAGGATAAGTTTTTCAACACGCTTCTGTACTCGATTGGCGGCATTTTGGTTGCATTGATAATGGTAGGCTCGATTTTTCTGATTTATAATTCGTTCAACATATCAATGAATGAACGCACACACCAGTTCGGGATTCTCTCGTCGGTGGGAGCCACAGCGAGGCAGCTGCGAAATTCGGTGCTAGTTGAGGGACTTTGTATAGGTGCGGTCGGCATACCGATTGGCGTTATCGTTGGCATAGGCAGCATCGGGCTTGTGATTTCCGGTGTCGCCAAGAATTTTGAGCACGTTCTCTACAGCAACGTCCATTTCACCTTGACAGTGTCCGTCCCCGCGATTGTCGGCGCGGCGGCAGTCAGCATAGTTACAATTCTGATTTCGGCCTATATCCCGGCCAGAAAGGCCGCAAGCACTCCCGTTATGGAGAGTATTCGCCAGACGAACGAGGTCAAAGTTGAATCCAAAGCCGTGAAAACGTCAAAACTGGCGCAGCGTATTTACGGTTTGGAGGGAACCCTTGCGCTAAAGAATTTTAAAAGAAACAAGAAACGCTATCGCAGCATTGTGCTATCACTTGTTTTAAGCGTAGTGCTGTTTATATCGACCAGTGCTTTTGTAACGGATATAAAACAGGTGTCGGAGCGGACAGTAGAGGTTACTACCTTTGACATCGGTTTGGCCACACAGGACATGGACGATAGCGAAATGTTGTCGCTTTACGACAAATTGAAAACCGCCGACGGTGTTTACGAAAGCTCGTATCAAGCGCTTATGAAGTATTCATGCGCGGTTAAAGCAAGCAATTTTTCAGACCGCTACCGGAAATACGCGGGTTATAATTTGCCGGACAAAACGGTTAATCTGCCAATGGACATCCAGTTTCTTGGTGATAGCGCCTATCTGAATATTATCAAAGGCTTGGGTTTGCCCGTAAAGGAATATACCGGGAAAAACGCGAAAATGATCGCCGTTGCCCAAAAAGTAGACAACGCGAAAGCCGGGCAGAGCGAGCTGATTGATATATTCAAGAGTTCTTCCATGAATTTTACCATCGCTCCCGAAACAAATGGCAAGCCGAAGATAAAACAGGGGCGAAACGTAAGCATTACGTTTGTCAATACCGTGCTGCCTGATACACTCCCGATCCTAGGAAACTCCGGGTCGAAGAATCCGTGCATTTTTAGCGTGATGGTCCCCTATTCGCTCAAAGAGAAGTTTGAAACCTCCGATACCCATGCGGTTATTAAGGGATTGACCTTTAGATTAAAGAATCCCACAAAGTCGATGGCTAAAATGGAAGCGATGATTAAGGGTATGGGAATTAAATCCAATTATAAACTGTACAATTATTATGAAATGTTTGATCAGAGCCGCAATTATATATTAATTGTCAACGTGTTCGCTTATACTTTTATCATTATGATTTCGCTGATTGCGGTTGCTAATGTGTTCAACACTATTTCCACTAATATCAAGCTGCGTCGGCGAGAGCTTGCCATGCTCCGATCTGTGGGGATGTCTGACCGCGATTTCCAAAAGATGATGAATTTCGAGTGTGCCTTTTATGGCATGAAGGCGTTGCTCTTCGGGCTTCCCATAGCGGCAATCTCCTCTTGGCTGATTTACAAAGGGATGGTCAGCAGCGGGGAGGACATCGGTTTTATGTTCCCGTGGGGCAATATGGCAATCAGCGTGTTCAGCGTGCTCTTTGTAGTGTTCATTACAATGCTGTATTCTGTTAGCAAGATAAAAAAAGAAAATATTATTGACGCGCTTCGGGATGACATGAATTAATTCAAAACCGATATTGACTTGATAGAAAATCAAAAAAACATTTAGTTCAAGTGATTCGCAATCGCCCCGAAGTTGTACCACAATAAAATACGGCAAAAAACCCGCCGCGCAAGCGGAAAAAGAAAAAAACGTTATTCGGCGGGGGTTCGTTATGCCATAAAAAGATATACAGAAAACGGTGGTTTTGAAAATCAAAATCGCCGTTTTCTGTATACCGGAGGGATTGATAAACTGTGCCCCTTTTTCGGGACACGGCGGCGTAAAAGGAGGACGTTGCCGTGCTTTGTTATTACTGTATTTCAAAACAGCACATCAAGCCGTTATGGAAACATAACGGCTTGATTTAGCCAGCCGACAGCAAAGTATCTTGTAACTTCGGGCCGGGCCTGTTTACTGCCCCAGCCGCCGTTCCCCGCCATCTCCCTTCATCAGCCATAGTCTGTGGAGCATCCGCAAACATGATAAACGAGGATCTTTAAATGAAACTTAGATGGTAAAATTTAGGACCTGTGTTCCGGTACTACACAGACCCATGCCACATCAGGTTTTCGTATGAAGAATGAATGAGAAAATTTGATGTGGACCAGCCTTTGAGTGCGGCATCTTAGTCTCATACTAAGATTGATTTATAATTCATTACTTCTGCGCCAATCAATTTTCAGGTAAATTGAATGATACCTATCCTCAATATCTATGTCTTTAGTCTCTCCATCCTCAATATTTCCATAAAGGATACCGACAATCAACATATCATGATATGTTGATTGTCTTGATAGCTGAATTATAAATACATTCATAAAATATACATTTGATCATACCATAATTCTCATAAATTATTAATTATAAGATAATAATATAATTAATAAATAAAAGAGGTGATATATATTAAAAAGAATATATTATTTTTAGTAATGACATTATTGTTGTCTTTATCTTTTTCAATTAATTCCCATGCCTCAGTTTCTAGTATCCCACAAAAAAACTCTACGGAAGAATTATATCAGGATATTTTTACTACATTGCTATTTGAAAATATACAAGATGGCTTGGAATCATACTATAAAAAGCCAGTGCAATATGACCTTTTTGATATAAAAGTTTTAGAGGCTATTAGACCTGATGGTTATAGGACATTTGGATTTTTATTAAAGCTTCAAGTTAAACCATTTGTGGGTGCGCATAATACTATTGGTATTGATAACATTACATTTGAAATATCTCCGTCAGGTGTTATTATGAAAAAATTTGAACATATTAAAAGTTTTGAGTTACCTCTATATTTGCAATGATTTTGCAACTTAATATGGACTTTGTTTTCTGTAATAGATTTGCTACTGCATATGGGGGTAGTGCTCGCAAAACGCGGAAAATATACGTTGAGACAGTTATTACCAAAAGAGTCTTTTATCAAAATATTCCGACTTAGAATTAATACTAAAAAGTTCTAACTCGAAAAAATATATAACATCACTGTAAAACATTGATACACATAGGGTTTAATCACGAAATGATAAAGCTCTTATTTTTTTGCTCAAAACAAGTTAGTTAAAGTAGAATTATAGTATTGATAATGCTAACTAAAAAAGTAATAAAAAATATATATTAGCTAATGTAAAACCTTTGAGAAAAATATTAAAATAACACGAGTATATTTAATATTCTCCCTGTATTTATCGTTATTTTGGTAATATGTATCTTAACGTGGTAAATTTACGCTTAGCGGATACTACCCCCTAATATAAGACAACTTGAATACTTCATTACCTAATGGTAATTCTAAAACCATTTTTTCTGTATTAGGGGTTTAGGTAGTAACGGAACAGAAATCAGCTATAGGTCTGTAAATATATGGCGATAACTAAACCTAATCTGTACACAGTAGGTGTTTGAGAATACTAATTATTTAATATGAACGTTCAAAAACACAAAAATTAGATATAGTGAACGCTCTATATACCGTTTAAAAAAGTACACCTTTACGGAGAGTAATTCGTTTTAACATCAAACTAAATTATGAAATGTATAAAGATAGGCTGTATTGGTTTGTAAAAATAGTATTTAATGGTATTATATTTCTAGTGATTAAGTCGCAACTTAAAGCGATGACGAAACAATTTTAAAGGGGGTACTATGAAATATAAGTCTTATTATATATATTTTTTTGGTGCAATAATTGGCTTTTTAGCCTTTGCATTTAGTATGAAATATGCAGAATTTGAACCAATATTGATTATAGTTGGTTGTGGTGGCACAACAGGAATGGCGTATTGCGTTACAAAATTAGTTAATTTCCATAAATGACGCAACATTCATATATTGCTCAACAAACCAAAAGGCAGCGATGCCTTTTTTTCTTTTCTTAAGATTGATGATAAACAGCTATTTAAATTTAAAATTCCATTTTTTTTGCACACTTATAGTAGTTTTTGGTTCCGTTACTACCTGTACCCCTATTTGCAGCAAAATTTATTATGGGAAGTGCTGCCATAGCTAAATTATATGCGTATCAGATGTAAACAATACTACGCACGTATATTTGAAATACCCAGCCACCTTGTGCAAGTTGTAGGTTCATCACAACTTGTTCAAGGTGGACCAGCCCTAAGGTGGAATAGGCAAATTATCTAAAAAACCTTTTAGGTATTTTATGCAATTTTTTTCTGTATATAGATAAGTGGTATATATTTGTAACACCACAACATCCTGAGTATAAAGGTCATCAGGGTGTCGGTTACCACAACAGCGAGTGCTACAGAGCATACCTCCTTTGAACAGAAAAACAGGCGCTCCGGCTGTTAAATAAGTAGGCTTTTCTTACATTGGAAACACACTTTTTTCAAATATTTATTGTCATGGGTCATTCCTCATTGAAGCTAAATTCATGACTGATTCGCTTTTTTTATGGGATTCGAATAATTGCAGATTGAAACAAGATCTTTCACTACTATTGCCATTTCTTCTGGCGATTTCTGTGTACTGTCGTTCAGCCACCTGAGAAGGATGTGCATAAACCCACCAGTGCTAGATGTTAAAGCGTACTGAATATTTTCTTTAGGAAAAGGCATCTTTTCACCCTTTACCTCATCAAAAGCGGGCAGGGGTAACTTTACATTTGGTTTTTATCCATATGTTTATATGCATCCGTTTTAAGCACTATGTACCAGGAGTCATCACATCAATTATTTTACCACTGCCTAGTGTCTGGTCCTTATATACCGCTGAGAAGATATTGCATTATGGCATGAATACAATCATGTTAGCCTCCTTGTTGGGAATTATTCTAACTCTAATTCTGATACCGGCGCTTCACAAAATTATGGGTTCCTGGTCTAAATATTTGTACAAATATTCAGAAATACAGGAAAAAGAATAAATAAAGAATGAAAAAGGAACGGGATCTGTTTTCAGAATCTGTTCCTTTTTACGTTAAAAAAAACAGTTAACTCTGTCAAAAGTGCTTAGCAATAAAACACAATTGTGACTTAATCACTAGAAAAGTTATAACATTAAACGTTAATTTTTTACAAATTAATAAATACCTTATATATATTTCATATTAAATGCGGTAGTATTAAATAATTACGCACTTTTATTATTAGTAAATAAGGTTCAAAATTTCAGTTCTTCTTTCATTTAAGATAACATCTTATTATGTTGTATGTTACTCAATCCCTATTATCAAATATAAATTTATATAACATATCTATTAAGTTGTTTATGTATTCATTTCTTTGTTTAGTATCTTTTATTGCAACGATAGCATTTGCATTACTTTGAACAGTATTTAATATTATTTGACATTTTATATTCCAATTAATGTTTTTCTCTCCATGATATAAACTTTTAATAAAATCTTGAAGAAGTAAAATCATTTTATCATTGTTATAATTATAAATGTTGTATACTTCACAGGACTCTTTTTTTAATGATTCTAAATCATCATATAGATGTCTGTTTTTACAAGATGCTTTTATACCATTACGAATATAGTTTATAAACAAAGGTTTGTAATCTACATTTTCTATAGATAAGTTACTTATTAAATTCTCTAGATAGTTATATGAATATGAACAAGTGGTTTTATAAATTTCTATAAATATATCCGTTTTGTTATCAAAATAATTATAAAATACACCTGTTGAAACTCCAGCATGTTTTGCTATTTCTTTTGATGTTGTATTATAAAAACCCTTAATCATAAATAGATCATCGGCTGATATAACGAGCTTTTCCTTGTTTTCTATAGTTCGTACTTGAATTTTACGTATGTTCTTCACTAATATTTACCTCCATACTTTTACATTATCATTGTAAAATTTCTTTTGAAAAAAGTCAATAAAACAACTTTAATATTATAAAAATTATATTATAATTTTTATAATATTAAATGAACTTTTTTTCATGTTTTATATAAAAGTTAACTAAAATATTTTATTTAATAATTAAATAAAGGTCATTATTTCATGAATTATATATATTCTCTTAAAAAAATTCAATTCATAATAACCTACCGATTCACTGTAGCATGTTAAATACGTACTTGAAGGAGGCATTTAACATTTGAAGTTTACTATTCTTTTTTTTTATATAAGCATTCAGGATTTACAAATAGACTTAAAATAAGGGCTGGAACTAATCCTAAAATAGAAATTCTGAAGGTATCAGTAAACGCTTTTGATGTATTCTCTCGTGTATATTTTGTATCTCTACTTATTATATTACTTAATATATAAGCTTCTTCTTTAGGCGTACTTGTATTTTTTATCACAAAATTTATTCTTTCTGGTAATTTGTTATAGTTACCCTTATCCATATTCTCTAATTGAGCAATAATTTTATTTTTTACATTTGAGTTTAATCTAGATTCAACCTTTATTGAATTAATCATTTCATTTTTAGATGAGTTGAAATAATAATTTTCATTGCTTATTAATATAGCTGATAATATTGAGATACATAGTAAATTCCCTATATTAGCGATCATTCTATTAACTCCAGAAGCTTGACCATTTTTTTCTTTAGGGATGTCTGCTAAAGCAGATGCAACTAATTGACCACCGACTATACCGTTTCCTAATCCTCCTATGAATAAGTATAATCTTAATGTATTTATACTAACATTGGGGTTGATTGTTGATATTAAGTATAATGATGCCATACATATTATTACAGCTATAAAAGATAGAGTTGAAAATTTTAATTTAGTAGATAAAATTCCAGCTATAATAGATGAGACTAAAAAACCTATGGACATAAAGGCTATTATATTTCCAGATTGTGAAGTAGTATAATTCAATATACCTTTTAAATAAAAATTTATTAAGCTTCCACATACAGCATAAACAACACCAACAAAAGCCAAAGTAACTGATGCTACTGTAAAACTTCTTATTTTGAAAAGGGAGAGATCAAATAGAGCATTCTTATTTCTTTTTTCAATAATTAATAAAATTATTGTTGATATTATTGTAACACCAAATAATGTTAATATTTTTATAGAATCGAATCCATAATTATTCCCTTCTAACAGCCCATAAATCAGACAGAATAAGGATATTGAAAGAAATAATATTCCACCCAGATCTATTTTCTTATTGTTTAACAATATTTCATCTTTAGATACAAACATTGTAACCAATATATAAGAAATTATTGCTAAAGGTATATTAATATAAAAAATATACCTCCAATTAATCTTTTCTGTTATAAAACCTCCAAGAGACGGACCAATAGCCATTGCAAGTGCCATTGATGATCCCCATGCTCCAGCTATCATTCCACTTTTTTCTTTTGGAAACATACCTAGAGCTATCGGTATAGCTATAGTCATTAATCCTGCAGAAGCTATACCTTGAACAGCTCTAGCAATGATAAGTATTAATAAAGATGGTGAAATACCACATAAGACAGATGATATAGTGAATACAGATAAAGATATTAGAAATAACGTTTTCCTACCAAACATATCTCCTAATTTTGCTAAAGTAACAAGAGAGCTTGCATTAAATAATAAGAATATTGTACTTATCCACATTACGCCCTGAAATTCTACATCAAAGCTTTGTTGTATTGCTGGTAGAGATACATTTACAACTGTAGAATCTAATGAGCCTATAAACCCAGACATAACTAGACCAATTAGAGCCAGTAATTTTTTTTTGCTATCCTTCATATAAAATATCCTCCTAATTAATATATTTAAGCTTATATATTTTAATAAAAATGAAACAAAGTTCATTTTTTAAACGATAATTAAATTATATAATTAAGATATATAGAAGTCAATTAAAAGTGAAATAAAGTTCATTTTTATTAATTATATATTAAATGTATAAGGCCTTTTGAGAAAAGCTATGCATTAAAAAAAAGCCATATAGGCAAAAGGCTACCATAAAAACTATACAGTAAAAATGTTGTCTGAATACGAATGTCAAAATAAAAATAAAAATAAATAATAGTTAGTAGCATTAATATATGTCGTCACAAGTAAACCCATATCTGATGATATGGGTTTACTTGATTAAGTGTGTATTGAGTTACTTTCACTTTGAGGCTATTACTCATTTTAAAAAAATTGTAAATATACTCAATTTATGGTTGTTGTGATATGATTAAATATATATTATATGTCGTACTCGTAAAGGAGAGTGTCGGCAACACGATACGTTAGGCGTCATACTAATTAAAGGAAAGGGTGAAAAAGATGAAAAAATTAACCAAACTAAATAGCGATAACATTGCAGAAGAACACATTTGCTGCGCTATATCGGATAAGAAATGTAAAGAAAGTTATGAACTAAAAAAAGATTGGCTAAAAAAAGAATTTGATAATGGTTATGTTTTCCGAAGAATTGATGCAAGAGCAAAAGTTTTTATTGAATATGGACCTGCTGAAATGAGCTGGGTTCCTATAGATGCTCCAAATTATCTAATGGTCAACTGTTTTTGGGTTTCCGGACAATATAAAGGTCAGGGTTATGGAAAAGAATTGTTGAAAACCGCTATTGAAGATGCAAGAAGTCAAGGAAAAAGTGGATTAGTTACTGTTGTTGGGAGAAAGAAATTCCATTTTATGAGTGATACAAAATGGCTTTTGAAACAAGGATTCGTAGATTGTCAGAGAATATTATCCGGTTTCAGCCTTTTAGTGATGAAAATTGACCCCGATGCTGAAACACCTAAGTTTAAAAAATCTGTACTCAGTGGTGAATGTTTTGACAAAAAAGGAATAGTTGTATATTTTTCAAATAGGTGCCCATTTGCAGAATTTCACGCAAAGACTTCTTTGATTGAAACCGCTACTAAAAGGAATTTGCCCTACAAGATTATTAAACTTGAAACAATGGAACAGTCACAATTAGCACCAAGTCCTGCAACTATTTTTAGTTTATTCTTTAATGGTAAGTTTATTACAACAGATATAAGTGTCTGCATGGACAGCCACTTTGACAAAATATTAGAAAAAGAATTGAAATGAAGTACGAACGCCTAACAACGCACTCAAGTAGAAGATAGCCAATGCACATTCCTTCGCCAATCGCGTCGCGCTAGGGCTTAGGAACGTCTTGAGTTCAAAACGTTATTTGAAATAAAATGTTAGCAAAAATAATGTTCTGAATTAATTTTTTAATGATGGGTGTTTTTGTGTGTCATAGGTACATCTTATTTATTTCTGACATATGTCAAATGGATAGTACATGTTTTGAAATATAAATATAGGAAACTAGTTTGGGAATGGCTACATTTCAGAGAATATCGAATTAGTGATTTGCCTATTCCCCCTTTTCGGGGGGGTGGGCAAAATAACCACTATCTATTACTTTGGGGGGAAGTCTAAAAGTTTGTGAATTAGGAATAACAAGTACACTTATAAACAGATTACTTATATAACAGGGGGTAAAAATTCAATGAAAAAATCCAAGTTTACTTATGTGTCCCGTATGCAAATGTGACTTGTCTGAAAAATTGGAATGTAAGAAGTGCGGAAATAAATTCTCTTATGAGCACGGAGTTTTTGATGTTGTTTCTCCAAAATTGTCAAGTAATCAGGAGATATTGTGGGAGATAACGGATGATATGATTGAAAACGATATTGAAGCCACAAAACAGAAAGATAATGATAATGCCTGTATTAAAGATTACAATGTACATAAAAACAAAGAAACACTTGAGGCAGAAAAAATGCTGAGTGAGCACATGGACAGCTTGATTGAAGGCTTTTCAGGCATAGTTTGTGATCTTTCTACGGGAATGGGCTGCATGCTTCAAAAAATGCTCAACGCAAATAATAAAAATTTCTCTATTGTTTGTACTGATATAGATAAACGCATATTAATGTGGACTAGAAAATTAAAGCAAACAGATGATCATAGAGTATTCTATATAGCAAGCGACGGCAAATATATGTCAATAAAGGATAAAAGCTTTGATTATATTGCCTCATTAGCCGTATTTGGAAATATTCCCGAGAATGATAAGGTTGCAAAAGAATTATATCGAATACTTAAACCTAATGGCAAAATTGTCATTCAAGGCAATTATATTGAAAAAGACAGTAAAAGCTTTGAGCTTGCCCAAAGCAAAAGCCTTGAAAGAGGCTTGGTTGAAGAATATTTGGTTAATGATTTAAAAAATGCAGGCTTTGAAAATATTATATCAACAGTTGTAGCAGAAGTTGTATGGGCAGAAAATCCATATGATTTACTTCCTGTGGCAGGCGACACTCAGCGTTATTGCATAATTCAAGCTCAACGCACAAAATGAGCATACCACGAAGTTGATAAATTCGAATTTATCTAAGCTATTAAATAGAATTTAATAATAACAATTTTCTTATAGTACGTCATAACAGCCACAAAATAGTAGTTTCATTTTTGCTTTACAGTTCATTTAAAAGGCAAAATGCTGTCTTGTGGCTGTTTTTTGCACGAATCGTCGCCGTACCCCATAGCCATCAAGCTAAGAAAATTCTATAAAAATAAAGACCTCCATTTGTAAAAATGTTATTATTTGAATGATAATAAAAACACATTGATGGGGGTATTTTACAAATGATAGAAGAAAAGGTAAAATTAATACGTGGGAATTCGTTTGCTTATGCTGTTTTATGGATGCAGAGGTTGCGAATAATACACTTGTTACCTTATGTACAAAGCTTAGTGCAAAAATAGGAATAGTTATTTCTAATCAAGCATTAGATCAACGTTTAAATGAAAGATGTGTGGAATTTTTAAAGAAGATTTTTGAGAACCTATTGCGCCAAACAATAACAGGTTTTGGGCGTAGAACCCCTTAATGTAATCAGCTTTTAAAAGCAGTTGGTTACATTTAGGACATCTTACTTCTTCAATTTTGATCACTTCATTTTGTATAAAAAAATAACGCCTAGTTTCCTAAGTGTCATGATATTTACAAGTATACTTCTGTAGTATCTTCCATGTGTTGAGTATTTATCTTACTTTTAAGCTCTTTTATAAAACTGGGCCAATTACTAAAACCAACCATCTTAAAACTTAACACTTTTACATCTCTACTTTGAGATTTATAGTTTATTACCATGTAATATTTAGTTTCCGTAGTATGTTTATCGCCTATTCCACTCATACCACCTACAATAGCGCCTAGCGGCCCTAATAATACTCCACCTACTGCAGCTCTACCGACAGTACTTTTATTTTTTTGGATTATATTACTTTTTGAAATACGTTGTACTCCTGTTATTTGTTCTAACATTAGGTGTATAGGTGGGTTTTTAAATACTCTTGCGTTAATTGTTAAACATTGTTTGTCATTATCTATAGTTAAACTTACCAAAGTTTCTTTGCTATATCCGTCTATTCCATCCACTAAAGATAAAGTTATACTTCTGTTTTTATTTTTCTTACTAAATATACCTATTGCAATCACTCCTCGTGTGTTTTATATCATAATTATACAGTACAAGGGTGCATACTACAATAATTTGGATAAATCCCCACCATTAATCAGCCATAGTTAGTTAAATTTCATTTAAGTTGAAAGGTGCAAGTACCTTTCAACTTCTTTTTCTCTGTACGTTTAGATATTTCACCAAGTCCATATGTGACACTTAGAGAAATACCCATTCAAGATAACATTCGTTATGTTGTATGCTTTTTATCGCTTAGAACTGTAAAATTCTCGTATGAAATATATGTTATATATAGTATAATTAAGCATATAAGTTAATTCGTATTTGTAATCAAGGACGAAGTAAAGATTATTTATATAATAAGCATACAAATTGGAATTTAAACTGCAGATTATTTATATTTTCTGAACATCAAGGAGGTGTTGATTGTGCAGATGTTTTCTTTAGATAAAGACGGATTTTGCGGAACATTTTATAAAGGCAATAAATATTTGGAAAAATCCATAATTTTCATGAGTGGTGCAGGGGTCGGATCAAAACGGGCGCAAGCATCGGCTTCATTTTTAGTTGAACAAGGATACTCTGTTCTTGTCCTTGGTTTTTATAAATGGAGCGGACTCCCAAAAGAAATGCATGGCATTCCGGTGGAATATGTACATAAAGCGATAAAGTGGTCGCTTTCGTACCAAGAACAAAAAATTAAAAAAATAGCCATTATCGGAACATCCACTAGTGCAGGATATGCTTTGTTATGCGCATCGCTTTTTCCGGAAATTAGTTGCGTTATTGCAATTTCGCCGTTTGACCATGTAATGGAGGGGGCAGACAAGAAATTCAGAAGAACACATAAGTCGACCTATACATACGGTGGAAAAGACATTGCTTTTACTTCCAGTACGCTTTTGGATAAGGGCCTTTTTACTTTATTGCATCAAGCCCATAAAAATAAAAAGTACACTCTGCGGCGAGCTATGCGTTATATTTATGACATAAATCCGCCAATACCTTCCTCACGTATAAAGGTTGAGAATATAAAAGCCGATATATTGATGCTTGCTGCGCAAAATGATGATTGTTGGCCAGCTGATGAAGCCGTTCCAAGAATGGAAACCGTGCTATTAAAATCAAATTATCCATATAGAGTAAAAAGCATTGTTTACGAAAAGGCAAGTCATCTACTTGGAAATATACCTATAGTAAATCCATTAAAAAAACTATTTATTAGAAGGGCTATTGAAGCTGAGCAAAAATATCCGAAAGAGTGTGCAAACGCCAGAAAGGACAGTGTACAGCAGATTTTGTCATTTTTATGTGAATGGTAAATCAATGAACAAAATGTGAATTCTACAAAATTCCAATTTGTAGAGTTGAGATAAGAGATAACATAAGTTTAGATTCAGTTATGTCGTCTCTTTCTTATACTATGTACTAAATATTATTAAAATGGTATAGAGTTTAGAGCATGGATAAATTGTTAAAAAGTGCATAAATGGAGTGCATATTCTCAATTAGACACCTTTTATGCAGTGAAATAGTTGCTTAGTGCATATGGAAAAAGAATGAATGAAGCTCTAGGCTATATATAGGTACACAACAAATGTCGTTAAATTAATTATTTCACGACATTGTGTTTTTTTGATACCATAATATAAACTATTCTTTTTACCCCAATATTAACGAACCCTATTTTGCTTTTCTTATATATAATTTAATGTAATTCTATACATAGTGTTAAATTGACATAATAGTAAAATAATGCTATATTAGCAATGTAAGGTTAACCTTACAAAGGTGGTACTAATGAAAAATAAAATAAAACAATTTCGTGAATCTTTTGGATTAACGCAACAACAATTAGGAGAACTTGTGGGTGTATCAAGACAAGCAATTAATTCTATTGAAACAGCAAAATTTGAGCCGTCTATATGGTTAGCCTATGATATTTGTAAAACATTTCGCAGTTCCATAGAGGATGTTTTTCTTTTTGAAGAAAGTGAAAGAAAATCTAGAGCACAGCAAAGTAGAGGGGTAGTTTAAATGGCATTAAGACAAATTAGATTTTTTGATGATGAAATATTGAGAAAAAAAAGCAGATTAGTTGAAGTAATAGACGATAAAATACGGCTTATTCTAAATGATATGGCAGATACTATGTATAATTCAAAAGGTGGAGGGTTGGCGTCTCCACAGGTAGGCATACTAAAGAGATTAATTGTAGTAGATATGGGTCAAGGACTTATAAAATTAGTTAATCCAAAGATAATTAAGTCGGAAGGTATTCAAGAAGTTGTAGAAGGATGTTTAAGCATTCCAAATAGATTAGGGAAGTTAAAAAGACCTGCAAAGGTAACGGTACAAGCGTTGAATGAGAATGGAGAGGAAATTATAGTGACTGGCACAGGAGATTTAGCAAAATGTTTTTGCCATGAAATAGACCATTTAGAAGGTATTCTTTTTACTGATCTAATTACTGAATATATAAAGTAATGCAAATCAATAAACGAACTTATAACACAAATGACGTGAAAGTTATCTTTCACGATATTTGTATTTTTCCTTATTATATTAAGAGTTATTAAGTAATCTATCAATAACATTATCTTTACCAATAACCCATACAATATAATTTAATTATGTTGTATGGGTTATTGGTAGTTTTAAAAAATGATATTCCATATATATTTTTATTTCACCTTAATAATACGTTCCAGTGTTAAAAAAGTGTATGATGTTGTTTTATCATCATTGATGTACCCAGTTTCTTCTTCTCTACTATTCCACTCTAAATAGTTTAGTTTAGGGAAAAAAATATCAGCATTATATTTCTTATGTACTTTTGTTAAATGTATCTTATTACAATAAGGCAATAATAACTTGTAAATCTTTCCGCCACCTATAACAAAGTATTCTTTACTGTCTTCCATAAATGCAAATAGCTCTTCCTTAGAATTTAAAATAGTAACTCTTTCATCATTTATAACAAAATCTTTATTTTGTGTAATAACAATATGATGTCTACCAGGAAGGATACCAGGAAGTGTCTCAAAATTCTTTCTTCCCATTATAATAGTATTTCCACCTGTGATTTGCTTGAATCTTTTTAAGTCTTTTGAAAAATGCCAAAGTAAATTGTTATTTTTACCTATAGCAAAATCCTCTCCAATTGCAACAATACATGTAAGCATTATACCGCCACACTCCCCATATTTATTTTCCCAAGGTGTTTATAATCTATAAGTTTAATATCTTCTGGTGTAAAGTTATAGAAGTTTTTAATATCTGGAATTCTTCTTCTAAATCAAATTGCATAATTTGATGAGGTAGTTTGTAAGTTGCAACTCCAGTACGGTTTTAGTCATGATATCCTCTTTTCAAAATCTTCTCACCCATTTTAAGATATTGTCTATCCATTTCATTTAACATAATTCATCTTTAGTGAGAGGGTATTCAACAATTACCCAAACCCACTAAATATTCACTTCCTTACTATATCCCGTGTACAAAGCACTAATAGTTAGCTGCCCATATTATACAAATACAACATAGCATTCTATAAATGTGTTTTAAATATTATATCATGAATAGCCGCATATGAGTTTACCACAAGGGATATTTTGTATAACTCATACACTGAATTGCATAAAAAGCCACATAAAGAATAAAGTACAAATGACGTGAAAGTCTGTTTTCACGACATTTGTTGTGTTTTCCTTGACTGTTAAATTACACTTTAAGGGGGAATGGTCTAAGATTTTTTTATTGGATTATAGTTAGCACTCTTTGTAAAATTCCCGCTAAATAATAGTAATATATCGTACATAATGGTATTATTTACTTGTCAATTAATCCGTAATTGTATAAAACAACGAAAGAAATAAGGATTATTTTAGGAGTGGTTCTATGAAAAAATGTATTGTAATAATGGGATAGTCAAAAAATTAGCATAATTCATTAGCATAATACAAAGGAGAGAGGTAAACATGACTATTCCAAATACAAATGTATTTGTCAAGTGAAAACTCCCCCATATTCTAACCCAAAACTCCTCCACCAAAAATTGTAAAAAAAAATAATATTCCCTCCAAATTAATTATATAGTGAAGGGAAATTTTATTATTGTTTTGCGAGCCATTCTTTAGTTTCCTTTAATCTGTAGGAGTTACCATTCATATTTACTATATATGCCTTATGCGTAAGTCTATCGATCATTGCAGCGGTCATAATAGGGTCTTTAAATATCTCATTCCACCTTTCAAAGGATAAATTTGTGGTTACTATAGTTGATTTTCTACCTGCTCTTAATGATAAGTGACTAAATAAAAGTTCTGAACCTTCTTTATCATAAGAAATATATCCCAATTCATCAGCAATAATTAAATCATATTTATCAAATTTATTTTCAAATGCTCTTAATACTTTCTGAGAACGACTTTCTTTTAATTGGGTGATAAGCGATGATACCGTAATAAAAAGAACTTTATAGCCAGCTAAACAAGCTTTTATTCCAAGGCCAATACTCATGTGGGTCTTGCCTGTCCCAGGATTTCCAGCTAAAATTACATTTTGTCCTGTACTAATAAATTCAAGTGAACTTAACGTCTTTAATTTCTTTTTAGCATCAACTGGTAAATCTTCAACTACAAGATCTTCGATATATTTTTTATAAGGAAACTTTGCTATTCTAATTCTATTTTGTTTACTACTTTCACTTCTTAAAACAGATTCTTTTTCCAATAATTTGTAAAGAAATTCTTCATAGCTTATGTCATTAATGCAAGCATCTTTCGCACCCACCTCAAAGTTGTTTTTTATACCTGCAAGTTTAAGATCTATTGCTAATTCTTCAATATCTTTATATAATTTCTTCTTATTTATCATATTATAGCCACCTCATTATTAAAATCTTCCGTTGATATTGGTATTAAAGATTTATACACATCTAGTAAACCGTTAGGTTCAAATTCAACAGTTGAATTTAGTTGGATAACATTATTTTCGATAAAATTAGTATAATCTCTATTACAAATAGACTTTATTTTTTCGGTTGTTATATCCGTAGGATTTATTTTATTTAATAAATTTATTGCATTTAGGACCTTAGAGATATTACTTTTACCTATAAATAAAAGTAATTCTATAAAATCTTTCTCTTTTTTGTTATAATAGGTATCATAGATGTTTTGAATCCTAGGGTCTGCTTGTAGCATTGCAGTGCTTGAAGCTAATGATCCTGGCTTTCTTTTAAAGGTATTAAGATAATGTTCAAGCTTAATAGACCATTCATAAAATCCTAACTTCCTTTCATGGGAAGCTATTTTTTTACCCTCACTAAAGCAAACAATGTCATTGGAATATACTTTTATGAATATTCTTTTTCCAACATATATATCAGGTACAGAATACCGACAGGTATTCACTGAGAATGTCGAATATTTATCCACTCTAGGTTCTTCTATCCTAGCAGTGTCAAGTTTTGCAATATAATGCCCCATATGTTGTCTTTCCTCATTAAGAATTTCTTTTGCAGTCTTCATATTTTTTATTTTATGTGGTTGGCTATTCAATTTATCGCATGTTTCCATCAGATATTTATTAGCTTCTTCTAATGATTTAAAACTATCATTTTTACTAAAAGACTTACGTCGTACTACCTCTACACTTCGCTCGACATGACCTTTTTCATTTCCAGCTCGAGTATTGCAAAACCTAAAATCAAAGCCATAATACATGGACATTTTAAGCAATGCATCCGTAGGTTCTTTCTCAGTAGGTCCTACAAATTTTTTAACTGCAACTCTCATGTTATCATAAACGATTGTTCTATATACTTGTCCTATATGTTCAAAAAACAAAGCATGAGCTTCTTGAAAACACTCTGAATTTTGTTTAGCAAATAACTGTGCATATCTATAATTCCCTTTTGCAGATGTAAATACAGCCATTTGAAATGTTCTATCCACAGCATTAATAGTTAACTTTACTTCCCCCCAATCAAATTCACAAATATCCCCAAGCTCATATTCTGATTTTATAAATGCCTCGGCTCCATTCTCAAGTAATTTATTTATATAGTTACTCACAGTTGGATAACTTATATCGTAATCGTCTTCTTTTAACGCTTCATATATATCAATTTTCTTTTTTTGCTGCTTATGCCTCCCGGCATGCCGTTTTTGCTGGTTTTCTTCAATATACCCCTTTATCTTATTTATAATTTCATCGGTTAATTTTTTCTTTTTTCTATTTATGCAATTGTATTTAGGTTTCTCAACAATACTGTCCTGAAGTTCTCTTATATCATCAATTCCTCCATTAAAATTCAAAATTTCTTGTCTTGCCACTTCGTATTCTTTAACATATTTACTAATGGTTTTTCTATCAATTCCGGTCTCTCTAGCTATGGACCTTTGAGACTTTCCGTTTAGATGTGCCGATATTATGATGTGTTGTTTTTCACTCAATTTAATCATCTCCATTTCCCCCTCTTATGATGCCTCTCATAAGAAAGTTTACTGTAAGGTGGGGGATATTTCAATTAGAATTGTGGGGTAGTTTTAGATTAACATATACAACAAATAAAGTATATCCAAGAAGTAACGATTACCAAACAATATATCTTAAAAATATAATTACAAGAGATAATATAAAAGTTGGAGATTATACAATATATAATGATTATTATAATGATCCAAGGGATTTTGAAAAAAATAATGTATTATATCAGTATCCTGTAAACAATGATAAATTAATAATTGGGAAATTTTGTTCAATTGCATGTAAAGCGAAGTTTCTCATGACAAGTGGAAATCACACAATGAAATCACTATCTACTTATACATTTCCAATATTTTATGAGGAATGGGGCTTAGACGTCGGCCATATAACAAATGCTTGGGATAATAAGGGGGATATTGTAATTGGAAATGATGTGTGGATAGGTTATGACGCTATAATTATGGCAGGTGTGAAAATTGGAGATGGTGCAATTATTGGAACTAGGGCAGTAGTTACCAAGGATGTTCCGCCATATACTATTGTTGGAGGAGTACCCTCTAAAGTTATAAAGAAAAGGTATGATGATGACATAATTTCTAAATTGCTTAAAATTAAGTGGTGGAATTGGACATATGAAAAAATCCAAGCAAATATTAAATATATTCAATCAGGAAACATTGATAAGTTAAAGTGATAGTTTAAAAATATCAACTCATGTAAAAGTGAACAACTCAAGTAACCCCATATCATTAGATGTGGGGTTTAGTGTATTAAGGATGTACTAGTAATAATATTTATTGCGATTGCAACGATGTTAATGTCTTAAATGACGTGAAAGTGATCTTTCACGACTTTTATGTTTTTGAATTCCTAATAATATACTATTTAATTTATCATATAATTAACAAAACCAATTTTAATTTATATATATAATTAGGTAAAAATAGTATAATTAGCTAAACATCTATGTCATAATCGTAGATTATTGCGTCTTAGATAATAAAATAATAATTAATCATATGGGAGGTACAATGGGAAAAGTGAGAGGTAGCTGGAGTCAAAAACAATGGAGTAAAAAACAAACAGATGAAAAAGTGCTGTCTGTACTTAGCAATATTTGTTCTATAAGCATAATAATATTTGTATGTACGCAGATTTTAGGTGTTTGGAAAATTGAAACAGGTGTATTTGTTCCATTGTTGGGTGTGTCAATGTTAATTCAAGCCATTCAGTATTGGAAGAAAAATAAAGAGGTTGCTAAAAGTCATTTATTGGCTGCGATACTTGCTTTAGTGTTTTCAATTTTTGAATTTATAATAAAATAAACTCAAATTTGTAAAATGGATTGGATTAGCGAAAGTAACACAATAGTAATTGTGTTACTTTCACTTTGGCTGGATACCATGCATATCAAAATGGATCTTCATTAGAATTACTTATGGATATATTTAACCATTCTTCAAAAGCACAGACTTTAAGATACATTAAGACTTATAATTAATGTATTATTACTGTATCATTACAAATATGAATTAAATTTAATTATTAGGGGGTAATTTCATGAACATTGTGTACAGACAAACTGAACTTTACAAATTCTTAAAACATTGCCAGGATATTTCCTTAGAAAAAACGGTGTTAGATTGTGGAGCAGGAGGAAACTGCCCACCCCTAGGACTTTTTCATGAATTTGGATATGAGACCTATGGAATAGAACTAGATGATACCCAAGTCCAAAAATCCAAAGAATTTGAACTACTTCACGAAATGATACTAAATATCGCCAAAGGTGATATGAGACACCTACCCTTCGAAGATAATTCAATTTCCTTTGTATATTCCTATAATTCAATCTTTCATATGAAAAAACAAGATATAGCCCTTGCAGTCAATGAAATTAAAAGAGTACTTAAACCTAATGGCTTATGCTTCATTAATTTTCTTTCACTGAATAACTTTGGATTTGAAAAGGGTGAAAAAGCTGGTGAAAATGAATTCCTTGAAGATGAAGATGGTGAAAAAGTCCTTCATTCATATTTTGATATAAATGAAGGTGACCAATATTTTAGTGATATGAATATACTATTGAAAGAGAATAGAACCTTGGAAAGAATATATGAAGGCAAAATGATAACTCAGGGATATATTGATTATATAGTAAAAAAATAAAAAAGTTTATATCCCATTAAAAACAAAAATATTGTTTAGGATATTTAGAAATCTTATGAGTAGCTATTCGGATGGTCATCAAGATAAAGAATATTGCAGAGAAAAGGGTTGGTTATAAGGAAAAAGACATTGGTAAGATTAGGATCAAAATCTTGTTTGCAGATAAGTCTCATTATTCTTATATTGTTCATCAACTTTAAAAGGCATTGCTGCTTTTTTTCTATATAATCTACTAATATACCTTTTTGGCGGGATAGGCAAAAACACCCTAATACTTTTAAAAGTTTTGGAAGTGCAGTCAATAATAAAGGACTGAAATTAACAGTTCCATCAGTAGGCAGTACATTTAAAATAGGTGATGCGACTGTTACTATATTAGCACCTAATGGAACAGGATATGAAGATCCAAATGATTACTCTATAGTTGCAAAAGTCACTTTCGGAAATACGTCCTTTTTATTAACCGGAGATGCAGAAGCTGAATCAGAAAGTCAAATGTTATCAAAAGGGTTAGATTTATCGGCAACAGTACTTAAAATAGGTCACCATGGAAGTAAATCTTCTACAGGACAAAGTTTTTTAGATAAGGTAAATCCTAAATATGGTGTTGTAAGTGTGGGCAAAGGAAATAGCTATGGACATCCTACACAATCAACTATGAACAGATTAAAAGCTAAAAATATACCAGTTTATAGAACTGATGAAGACGGCACGGTGGTTGCTACTTCTAACGGTACCAATGTAAGTTTTAATGTGTAACCAGGTAGTTATAATGGGGCCACTTCTACAAGTAGTTCATCATCTAGTAATACATCAACCAGCAAGGCAGTATCAACTCCTAATCCAACAGTTACAACAAGTCAAAATCAAAATACAACTGTGTATACTACTAAAACTGGAAGTAAGTATCATGTAGATGGATGTTCCTCCTTAAGTAAAAGTAAAATTTCAATAAGCTTAAGTGATGCAAAATCAAAAGGATTAACTCCATGCAGTAAATGTAATCCACCACAATAAGAGGAGGATATAATTTATGAAAATAATTATTGATAGATTTGAGGGGCTTTATGCAGTATGTGAAAAAGAAGATAGAACTATGATAGATATTAAAAGGATTACATTACCTTCTCAAGCTAAAGAAGGCGATGTACTAATTATCAATAATAATACGATTACTATTGATATAAATGAAACTGAAAAAAGACGTAAAGAAATCCAAAAATTAACTGAAGATTTATGGGAATAAAGAATGATTTTAATTTGGGGTTCTACGCCTAAAACCCCGAAATTTTTGAGTAAATTGCCCATCTGTACCAATCATCAGAATCTATTTTGCTTAATTCTTTTTTCACCCAGTTAACAGTTTTGTTTATATCATTATGACTGGTCCAAAACATATATTTTGCTACCTCAGGATCACTTTCCCAACACTCAAATACTTCCTGTGCATCTTCCATACAAAATGGCCGTAATATTAATCTATCCGTTTCTAATGTGGGTGTTTTCATACCTATATACCCCTTTCACTATGTTATATATGAATAATCTATAATTCGCAATTTCCTACAGTTGCGACTTAATCACTAGAAATATAATACCATTAAATACTATTTTTACAAACCAATACAGCCTATCTGTATACATTTCATAATTTAAATAGAAACTATAGTTTGATGTTAAAACGAATTGCTCTCCGTAAAGGTGTACCTTTTTAAACAGTATATAGAGCGTTCAATATATTTAGCTTTTGCATTTTTGAACGTTCATATTAAACAATTGATATTTTCAAACATATCCTGTATTATTTTAATAAATATTGTCTTAGAAAGAGGTTATTTATATGTAAAATATTGCATACATATGAGTTTCATCAATTGAACAGCATACAGATAGACAAGAAATAGCACTGTGTGAATTTAAAATTAATAGATATTTTATTGAAAAAGTTAGTGGCAAAGATGCTGAAAGAGCAGGGTATAAAAAAATGATGGAGTACGTTAGGGATGGTGATACTCTTTATATAGAAAGTATAAGTAGACTCGAAAGAAGCACTAAGGATTTACTTAATATTGTTGAACAACTAAAAATTAAAGGTGTAGAACTTGTTAGTCTTAAAGGGAATATCGATACAAAAACAATCATTCATTTTTTACTTCTTACATATACATTATATTGTCTTAATAAAATTAATAAAAGTAGAAAACATTATACTAAATTAATCTTTATGTTGGGTATTATAATAAATTATATGACATATAAGCATTCTCAATATCTTGGATATGATGGTTATTTTTTAGATATACTTCAGGGGGATCTCTTTATAGCTTATGGCCTGTATTTTAAATTTATTTATCTACCGCACTAGATTACTTTACTTGTAAAAAATACGGTAATCCTCAGCAAGATTAAAAACGCAATACTTTCAAAATCTGTCTTAACTTTATAAGTCATCTTCTTCAATAATAATCATAACAGAATATTGAGTTGAAAACATAAGACTGCCCCCATTTGAACTATATTGAATGTCATTAATTTTCACTTTATTATTTTTGATAAAATCATTTACCTCTGTTACTAAACAAAATTTATTGGTATTATTAAATATCCTTATTTGTTTCAAATTCGCCATCACCTTTCTATTTTATCAAACTTTAATTTGCCAGTTGGTAAGAACACATCTTCTTTTTGCGTTATTTTTATGACACGCATGATTCCTCTTACCACTCCAGCTACATAACCTACAAAAGTCCCTAAGCCAACTCCAATTAGGAGAATCATTTTAGGAGATAATTCAAAAAAAGAAGGAGTTCTTTCGCCGACCCAATATCCACTGATCACCCCTAATAAAACTATTGAACCAATTATTAATGAACGCTTAAAAACAGATTTAAGCATGATATCACTTATATTATTACCCATACTTATAATCACCTCCACTAAATTTAAAAGTCGTGCATCCATTGCATTAACAAATACATCAATTATTTCTTTGAAAGAGAGCTTCCTTTTCTCTAAAATATATAAAAACTCATCTTCATAACGTTCTCTCCACTTTTTAGGATATAGATGAATAACCCATTTCATATCATACCTAACCTCTTAAAACCTAAGTTTGTAACATTCTCCATCTCTCTCAATTTTCCTTGTAAATATTCTCTGCCTTCAGGAGTAATTTGATAAGGTTTTCTCCTATCTTTTGAGGGAACACTCTCAATGAACTTTAGTTTTTCAATACGACTAATAGCACCATATAATGTACCTGGTCCAATTTTAATATTGTATGAAATTTCGATATCTTCCATGATCGCATAACCATGTTTGTTACTCTCTGCTAAACTAATTAAAATAAATAATGTAGGTTCTGAAAACCGTTCAATTGAGCTCATTATTATTTGTTCATCTCCTATAACTTATTATGTTGCATGGTATATCACGTAACGTAATAGTAAACCACAAAAACCTATTTGTCAATATTAATATGTAGTAACCGTGTGATTACATTAATTTCTGCTCTGTTTAGTAATTAGATGGATATATAAATTACATTCAAATATATATCAAATTATATTGACATTATACGGAGAATTGTCTAAAATGTATTTAGATGATATTCTAAGTAATACTTAGATACAAATATGAAGAATGAGGGGATAAAATGAAGATAATTTTTGATAAAAGGCAAGGTGTATTACTTGATTTGTTTGATAGTATATCCTGGGTATTGAATGATTGCCACAGGGAAATGCATTCAAAGTTTGAAGCAGAGGTCAACAAAGATGTAGAAAGAGCCGTAAAAGCACTATCTAAGATAGTTAATAAAAATATTGAGCTTTTAGAGGTATATTTTAAAGAAGGGTCACCATTAAATTATCCAATAGGTAAGAACTCAGATATATGGGGCTGCTCTGATAAGGAGGAACTTATAAATTTTATAAGAAAGTTGAATGGTCAGCAAATTAAATATGAAGCGATTAAATCTATGGGAGAATTTAAGGAGGATGCTGCTTCTAAGGAAAAGATTAATGAGATACTGCAAAGTGATATCAAAATATTAGACTTAATAGAATCTTTAAAAGTGGATGATAACATGAAGTGGAAGCTACTAAAACTTATTAATAATAGTGACAAATGGGTAAGAGAATTTATGCAGTTTATTGAGGGATATATCTCTCAATATGAACAGACCATGGAGAAATATGAAAAATCAATACAAGTATTTAATAATTATGTTGAAGAAAATATAAATAACGACGGAATTAAATTTTTAGAGAAAATACTTGGAAACTTCAAGGATGTATTTTTAAAATTTGATGATTATGAGGAAATATACGTTAATACTATTTTTTTTAATTCAATAAGTTGTGCTTTTCATGAATCAGATAAAAAATTATATATGTTCTTGGGGAGGGATTTTGAAGCAACAACAAAACGATTAATTGGAGAAAATGAATTTGAAAAAAATATCAACATATTCAAAAATTTGTGTGATAAAACAAGGTTTAATATACTAAATTATCTTATGGATGGAGAAGTCTATAGTCAGGAAATAGCTAATAAATATGGGATTTCCATGGCCACAGTGTCATATCATATGAATTATTTGGCAAGTGTAAAATTAGTTAAATCTGAAAAAAGAGCGCAAAAGACTTATTATGTTGTTAATAAGGATACTTTAAGAGAGTCTATTGAGTTTTTGAAGAAAACATTTAAATTATAAATAGTTGGGGGGGGAATAAAATGAAGAGGTATTTTTTCAAATTTAAGGGTCTACTTTCTGTAAATATTTTTATGATTGCACTTACAGCAGTAGCAAATGTGTATCTTGCTTTTATATTAAAATCAATTGTTGATATAGGAACAAAGGGTACGGTGAGTGAATTAAAGACAGCTTTGGTATTTTCTCTATGTTATGTGGTAGCAACATTTGCTATAGGTTATACAAGAAAGTTTTTGGAAGCTTTGTATATTAAGAAAACGTTGGTATCATTAAAAAACGATGTATTTAGTAAAATACTTGGGCAAAATTTAAAAAGCTTTAATGAAGAAAATAGTGCGAAATATATTTCTTTGATTACAAATGATATTAATATTGTTGAGCAGGATTATTTTATAAACATTCTTCAGATTATTTATAACGCTATATCCTTTGGAATTGCTACTTTTGCTATAATAAAAATGAATGTTTATATTACAATTGGTGTTTTTGTTGTTGGGGCAGTTACTATTATAATTCCTATGGCGTTTGGAAAAAAATTAGGAAAAAGCAAAAATATATATTCTGATAACCTAGGTATATTTACAACAAAGGTTAAGGATATGTTTTCAGGATTTGAAGTGATAAAAAGTTTTAATATTGAGGACAAAATTCAAGATGAATATAAAATATCAAATTATAGGGTTGAAAATTCAAAATATAAGTATTTACTGCTTAGTGCTTTTGTTGATGGTTTATCTGAAATAGGTGGATTTTTAATGTTTTTTACAGCAATGGGACTGGGAACTTATTTTGTTATTAAGGGTGAGTTAACAGTGGGTGCAATGATTGCTACAGTTCAATTGATGAATAATATAGTTGGGCCGCTTGTTGCAGTGTCAACAAGATTAAACAAGGTTAAAGCAGTTAAATTAATCGGTGAGAAGCTAGTGAAATTTGTAGGTGAAAATCAAAATCGCGATAGTGGGATTGATAAGTTAAGTTTTGAAAGGGGAATAACCTTTGAAAATGTAAATTTCTGCTACAGTGAAGAACGGAAGGCGCTAGATCGTGTATCTTTGAATATTAAAAAAGGTAGTAAATATGCAATTGTTGGGGGAAGTGGAAGCGGTAAATCTACTATAATCAAATTGTTTTTAAGGTATTATGAGAATTTTGAGGGAGCTATAAAAATTGATGGAGTTGATAATAGAGAGATTAAAGTTAGTGATTTGTATAAGTTGATTACGGTAATACATCAAAATGTATTTATGTTTGATAATAGTATAGGAGAAAATATTGCGTTATTTAAGGAATATGGTGAGGGGGATATTAAAAGGGCGGTAAAGCTTTCAGGACTTGAAGAATTAGTAGGTAGACTTTCTGGTGGACTCGATAGTAATGTTGGTGAAAATGGTTGTAATCTATCAGGTGGAGAAAAGCAGAGGGTGGCTATTGCTAGGGCATTGATTAAAAACACTCCAATCCTTGTACTTGACGAAGCAACATCATCACTTGATAATGAGACAGCTTATAATATAGAAAAATCAATTTTAGGTATTAATGAATTGACGTGTATGGTAGTTACACACAAACTTGTTGATGAAGTACTCAGAATGTATGATGGGATAATAGTAGTCAACAATGGAAGGATAGAGGAGATAGGTAGTTTTGATGAATTAACACAGAAAAAAGGATACTTTTTTAGTCTTTATAATGTTACAAAGGAAGATGACAAGTGAAAGTATGTGGAGAAAGCGAATGCCAGTAGGACGAAAGTTCAGGAAAAAAGGTTATTGTCCAACAGCCACAAACGGCAGCAATGCCTTTTTTCTTTTTCATAAGAGTGATGATAAATAGGTATAGTACATAAGATAAATCTTTGTACTATAGCTATTTACCTGCACTTCTCATATATATAGGTAATAAATTACTCCCATTAAAACTGGTAGCATACCAATCCAGTTGGTTTTATTCCACCACTTTTTTTAATTCGTAATATGTCTTCCTGTTGCGATGTATAACTAATATTTGTATTCTAATATATTATAAGTCAAATCGTTCTTTTATCATCTTTGCAACCATTTCTGCTGGAAGAGTGGAATTATCGATTTTTATATAATTTTCAAATGGAATTTCGCCATCATTGCTGACACAACGATAGTTGTTGTCATCATTAATGAGTCTTTGGGTTGACATTTCAACATCTCTTTTTGTTGCTTTGTGCTTCAAACGATTTTCAGTAGCATTCCTTTGTAGTCTGATAGATTGAGGTGCAACAAGTTCCACATAATATATATCTGCACTATGTTTTTTAAAAATGTCACAGACATGTTCTACATAATTCCAATCGGATTGCTGGTCAAATGCCCACATATATGTGAAAATTAATCCGTAACAGTCAGAATTCGCAAATTCCTCAAAAATAACATCCCTCATTCGTGTTATTGCTTTTCCGTAAAAATATCCAAATGTCTCTATTACAGGTTCAATAAGTATATGATTATGGAATAACCGAAAATCCGTAATTTTGGCCAGCTCCTGTCCAACTGTCATTTTACCGACAGCAGTATCTCCAATTAAAAATACTAATTTCAAAACAACACCTCTTTTCTCAAATATAAATATTACTTCGCAATATTTTACGGTTGCAACATAAATATATGGTTAATTATCCTATTTTAACTTCGAACAATATATAAAATAAAAAGATTTTATATATTAGGGATCAAAAAAATAAAATGCCGTGAAACAAAAATTTAGGGTAGGGGGAAAGTACGTCTATTTTTAGAAGATAATCAAAAATAAGAAGGAATATAGATACAATTGTGAGAATTAAAGTTAATAATCTTAATGTTAAAGCTAATTTCAGAAAGAGGAGAAAGATTGAATCTCCATAGTAGCTAACGCGGCATCGTTCAATAGCTCGTTTCAGAAATTGAGCAATTTTCGTAGCTATCATCATTTAAGTATATACTTAAGGTGATAGCTTTTATCGCATAATTAACAAAATTGAGGTAAGTATTATCCAGTAATATGGGCAAACTAAAACTGGATGATAAACATGCCATAGGGAAATTACATATGTGGATACAAGAAGCTTTTCAATTTGATAATGAAGCGGTTAATTAAAAGATATTAAACCATGGAGGGGATAAAATGAGTTTTAAGATTATTGCAGACTATCATACTCATACTAATATTGCAAAGGGACATATTCCCTTATTTAATATTATTTTGGGAGAACATGCAAAAGGAAGTATTGAATCAAATGTTAAAGCTGGAATAAAAAGAGGATTAAAAGAAATTGCTATAACAGACCATGGTTATAAACATATTACCTTCGGGATGAAACTAAATCAATATGAAAAATTACGCAAATCAATTGATGATATTAATAAGAGTTCATTATTGAAGGAGAATGACTTTAAGATTCTTCTTGGCGTAGAATGTAATATTGTTACTAAAAAAGGTGATATAGATATTAAAGATGAAGTAATTGATTACCTGGATATAATTTGTGTGGGTTATCATCCTGGAGCAGTGCAAAATCCATTTTTATTGAGGAATTATACAGAAGCTGCGATTAATGCCATTAAAAAATATGAAATTGCAATATTAAATCATCCTTTAGAGCATGTTAATCCAGATATTATCGAAATTGGAAAGGTTGCTGTTGAAAGAAATACTGCTTTGGAAATTAACAGAAGTCATAAGAATATGGATATTGAAACAATAAAAAAGTTAAAGAATATGGGTGTTAAATTTTCATTGGGAAGTGATGCACACAAATCGGAGGATGTAGGGTATTTTGGTAAAGCTTATAATATTGCAGTTGAGGCAGGTCTTACAGATGATGATATTGTTAATGCTGATGGAAGTGCACATAGATCAATGAAATTATTAAGATATTAGTGTGGCTAGATTAAACTTTATTTCCATTCCGACAATTACTCTTAGAGTCTGTAAGAGCTACCTTTTTTTTCGTTGCAATATATTATATTTATTTTATGTATAAAGAATTGTAGAAACATTTAAGGCATTAGAGAAAGTGTGTTCAAAGAATGTTTAATATCAATGGTTAATATCAATGTTTAATGCATATACTACAATTATTAAAACAAAGCTAAAAATAAGAAATAAGGTGATTTAAATGATATACATATATAATTGTTATGGAGGAACCCACTCATCTATTTTAGCAATCGCTTATCACTTAAAAATGCTGGATGAAACCCGAGAACCGACTAAGGATGAAATATTGGAATTACCTAACTTTAATAAGTTAGTATATGGAAATCGTGGAGAACTTTTTTATTATGGAAGTGATGAGGATGGTAACAAAGTCTATGTTGTAGGTAGGGGACGTTCAAAGGTTTTAATTCCTGGATTATATAATTTAGCATCTATGCTTCATAAACAAAATCTATTAAATGAAAAAATTATATTTTCCAATACGTCACCAACTGTTCCATTACCAATGACCTTTGGTGGATTATTTTCTAGATGGCTAAAAATTGATTTTATAGGAGTGCCCTTGCTTGTAAAAGGAGCAAAACAATCATACCAGGACGTTATAAAACTTGTAAATCACACAAAGAAGGCAGCAAAGGAAGATAAGTCAGGGGTTATTATTTTAGATAATAAGGAATTTAAGAAAAAATGATTTTTAACTATTATACGGGTTACATCAACTAAAAGCTGATGTAACTTTTTATTTCAAAATGGGAAAGTAATTGATACTGAGTTTAATGCTTTTTGTAATATACTCGTTTATTCTATCTTCTGAAAGATTTTATCATTCAATTAACAACTGCGTATCAAATCTGTATTCAAGCATAACTATTCTCCTTTTTCGTTTTACCAATTCTGATTTATATTTTGGTTAATTATAATATATTTTTTAAATATCACACTATTTAATAAACAAAGAACATCTTTTATCAGTTGCTACGTAATACGGATCTTTCACGACATAATGTTTTTATGTAGGTTTATATATTAATTGCCTTTTCCTTGTATATTATAAATATATTCATGCTATAATTACTACTATATACAAATGGTTGGAAGAAGAATATGTTGATAATAATTCATTAAATAATACACATTCTGGAACCCCGCAAGGGCGGTTTGTCTAAAATATAGGATTAAGGATGTGTTAATATGAAAATCGAACATGTAGCTATATGGACTAAAGATATTGAAAAATTAAAGAAATTTTATGTGGATTATTTTGATGGCATTGCTGGTGATAAATATACTAATATAAAAAAACATTTCGAATCATATTTTATTAAATTTGAATCAGGTGCTAGACTTGAAATTATGCAGATGACGACAATTCCTTCCAATTTAAATGATGCTATTAGTCAATATATTGGCTTAATTCATATTGCTTTTTCTGTAGGGAGTGTCGAAAAGGTTAATAGACTTACTGATACATTAAGAAAATCAGGTTACATGGTAGTAAGTGAGCCACATTATACTGGAGATGGTTACTATGAGAGTTGCATTTTAGACCATGATGGAAATCGAATAGAGATAACAGAATAAGGCTGATATTTAACATTATTATGTTATTGTCCAACTACCACGAACGGTAATAATAGTATAATTAAATAAATGATTTGCGTCGCAACAGTATAAAAAGACGACGTAAAAATACTGTAAAATTCATTTGAATTTTACAGTATTTTTAAATATTATTCGGTTTTATTAGTTGTGACGTTTTATAAGGAAATTATTCAGTTTCTATATCCTTTTATAATGGCCACTTATTTTATAATACGGAATTAGAACGATTGGCTGATTTGCAGGTGTAAACAAATCTATTCCCCCTTGGTTTTCATCTGGTCTAAAATATTTCATCCCAAACTTTTCTACCACCCATCCTTTAACTCCAATAGGGATTGAACCATAATTGCCATTTTTCTCAACTGATTCAAATGATGGCATTGCATTACCTGTCGCGCCAATCAGTGTGCAGTAACATCTTTCTGTAATTTCAATTCTGTATAAATTCTTTGTTTCTAAAGGACTCATAGAAATCTTCTCCTTTCTTTATTTAAAAGTTACACGGTCTAATGTTACAACTTCAACCTAATCCCATATAAATTATAACATATTATACATATTTATACACGATTACATTCATATAATAGAGATGAATATAAAAGAATATATATTATTTACCACGGATGGGAAAAACCAAAGGAGAGAAGTGGATTATAAATTCAGATGTAATGCTAGATATTGTAAATGATTTTATTGGGAAAATTATCTCAAGTGAAAATTTTATGCTTGCAGTAAATTTTTTGAACTTTTTGTCCCAGTGTACGTTTAATAATTGTGAGGTGAAAAAAATGAATGCAATAAATATATCGAATCTTAAAAAATCTTATGATGGAAAGACTAATGCAATAAACAATATAAGTCTGCGCATACCCAAGGGTGAAATATTTGGATTTCTTGGTCCTAACGGCTCGGGAAAAACTACTACTGTTAGAATTCTCAATGGAATTCTTTCATCAACCTCAGGTCATGCTGAAATTTTAGGAAAGCCTGTGAATGAACATAATCTTGAACTCCATAGATTATGTGGAGTTATGACCGAAAGTTCTTCCTGCTATGAAAATCTTACGGCTGAGGAAAATCTAAAATTCTTTGGAAGAATGCATGGTATGGAAGAAAAGCTGCTGAGGCAGCGCATAGATTTCATTTTAAAAAGGCTGGAATTACTAGATATAAGAAATAAGAAGGTTAAAGCTTTAAGTACAGGGATGAGGAAGAGAGTTTCTCTAGCTATAGCTATTATTCACAATCCTCAAATTTTATTTCTTGATGAGCCTACTTCTGGCTTGGACCCAGAAAATGCACTTAATGTCTCAAAACTTATAAAAGAACTTGCAGAAGAAAATGAAGTTACAATCTTTCTTTGCACTCATCAGTTAAAATACGCTGAAAATATTTGCACATTGTATGGCTTTATAAATGATGGTAATATTCTTGGATTCGGTACTTTTGATGAACTCGCGTCAAAGAAAAATGCAAGTCTTCAATTAAAAATCAGGGGAAAAAATATTTCAGAGAAATTTGGACTTATTCATGAAGATCATAATCTATATAGTAAATCTATTTCAGGGGACGCCGAAGTGAATGCTATTATACATAATATAATAGCAAACGGCGGAGAAATTTATGAGGTGCTGCAACAGAAATGGTCCCTGGAGCAGCTGTATTTTATGTATATAAAAGGCACAGCCGACGGTGTAACATTGTAATAATGGGGGTGGATTAATATGAATAGAAATGAAAAAGTATTAATTAAAAAAGATTTAAATGAGATAACAAGTTCAAAGCGGGTAATTGTGCCAATGGCTATTGTACCAATTGTTCTCACCGTACTTATACCTTTGGCGTTAATTATCGGTGTCAATTATATCGGGAATGCTTCAGATGTCTTAAGAGGGTTCGGCTCTCTTCTTAAAAAGCTACCTTCTGAATATAAGGCATATAGTCCTGCACAACTTGTAATAAAAATTGCTATAAATTATATGTTTCCATCATACTTTCTTATAATTCCCATAATGTGTTCAGGAATTATTGGAGCCAGCAGTTTAGTAGGCGAAAAAGAACATAAGACAATGGAGACACTACTTTATACACCAATATCCATGGAACAACTGCTAAGGGCAAAGATTTTAGGCGTTTTTATACCATCCTATATTATAACCCTGCTTTCATTTATAGCTTTTGGCATAATAATCAATATAAGTGGATTCATATATTTTGGAGGACTTATTTTTCCAGATATAAAATGGCTCATTATAATACTTTGGATTTCACCTGCTATTAATTTGTTATCCTTAACCTTCACTGTGATGGTATCAGCAAAGTCAAAAACCTTTCAGGAAGCACAGCAGGTAAGTGGAATTCTTGTTCTTCCTGTAGTTATTCTATTGGTAGGACAAATGACAGGTGTAATTATGCTTAATAACCTTATTATGTTTACAGCGGGTGGTGTTCTCCTGATAATTGATTATATATTAATAAAGAGAATTTCTTCTAAATTTATTCCTGAGAAGCTGATTTAAATATAGGGTATTGTTCTATTTACATTCCCACTATCACTTGCATTTGTTATCCATTTAATCTAACGACTTAAGTGCATATTGGAAAGATTAGAATTAGATAGGATAAATCGTATTACAAATGACACAGGCTTTCTGTGAAAGCATTGATATAGCTTAATTTAAATAATGAAATTATCATCTAAATAAATTGCAGATATAGAGTGTATTTCAATAATCATAAATGAGATAGCCATTAAAATAATAAAGACGTAGAAATTCACTTTAGATGAAATATATACAGATATTTGAGAAGTAATAAAGAAGGAGAATCCTCTGATGATGTGGGTTCTCCTTTTATTTTATTTGTTACAAATTTATAGTTGACAAAAATAAAGAAAAAATGTTATGCTGTCTATGAAATTAATAGACAGGAGAAAGATATGAATGAGTTTATTCGCAGTGCAACTATTGAAGATTTTAAAAGAAGTTATGTATGGGATGGTAAAAAAGCAGAATTTATTTGTTTAATATGTGGAAAATATATTGGCGAAAATGATGAAAGTGTAAATATTCATACTGCAAATCATGGAACTCCTATTGAAATGCTGCTGATGCTGGACAAGAAATATACAGGATTGACTGAAATTCAAAAAGAGTTTTTAGATATGGTATCTAATAAATATAGTGACAAAGAAATAGCAATGAAGCTTGCATGTGCAGAATCCACAGTAAGAAATATGAGATTTGCATTGAGAGAGAGGGCAAGACAAGCACGGGCATTTTTGGCGGTTATGGAATTAGCTGAGGAAAAGATGCCAAAAATAAAAAATCCGAAGCTTCGTGTGTTCCCTGTTAAAGAAGAGAAGCGGAAAGCATTATTACCAAGGTTTGCTGATTTGTTTGAACCTGATAGAGAATATACGGAAGCTGAAGTAAAGAAAATCATTAAAACTATTTATGAAGATGATGCAATAATACGACGGTACCTGGTAGACCATCGATACTTGAGCAGAACCAATGATGGCAGCAAATATTATAAGAATTGTGAGGAAAATATCATGAGAAATATAAATAAAAAAGAAATTATAAACAACTATAAGCAGCAAGAAATACAGATGGGTATAATTCAAATATATAATACGGTTAATGGATATTCTAATGTGAATATATGTACAAATTTATATAAGCCCTTTGAATCAATTAAGTTTCAATTAAATTTAGGTAGGATTAAAATTAAAAGATTACAAGAGGATTGGGCTGCTTACGGAGAGAATGCCTTTGAGTTCAAAGTTGTAGAAAAACTTAAACCTAATGAGGTATCTACAGATAAAGAAAAGGTTGATGATTTAAAAGATCTTTTAAATATGTGGATTGAAAGTCAAGGAGAGAACCTAAAGTTATATAAATAAATATTAGGGGCAGAAACTGTAAATGTATTTTTAGCAGAAAAAGATATTAAACACTGTAGAGGTCGCCATTTATGCTGGTTCAAAAGTCCAGGACAATGTGTAATTAAATAAATTGAAAATTAAGGACATTCAATATAGTACAACTGGTGGTATGTTTTCAACTCAATATTCTGTTATGATTGTTATTGAAGGAGATGAAATACTCTGTTAAGACAGAGTTTTCTTAAATTGCGTCATAAACGAATGTACGATTTAATATAAAATCGTACATTCATAAAAATATAACTTTTTATTGTATAGGAAATAGCTTGGGATGACATATAGGAATGTTATAAAGGAATTATACTATTTCTTTTGATGTGGCTTCACTAGAAGATATACCCCAATAAATATAAAAAGTACTGGTACAAAGTATATTCCTATGCTCTGTTTTATAAAATCATATATTGAATTACTTCCAAATAATTTATTAATAATTGAAAGAACACCTATTATCACCAATGCACAGCCGACTATTAGCCCACTTTTATCTTTCATGTTTTCTATAGTATCATTATTTAGATTTTCTTTCTTATTGAAATTATGATAATTACTAAATATAAAGTCAGAGTCACATACATTTTCGCCGCGATCAAGCTTATGAGCGATATTGAATGTGTCAAAGAGCAAATAGAACCAAAGTGGAATTTGAATTACGCTTGTTAATCCTCCTAACCCAATAAATCTAAATAAGGGTTCCACCATGAAAAATATAACCATTGCTTGTATTCCTTTTTTCATAAGTCCTAAGTACATATATCCAAGCCCAGGAACTAAGGCTGCCATAAAGGTTAAAAAATCATTTCTTTTTTGCATTATATCCATCTCCAATCAAATATTTTAAATCATTCATGTTTTCATTATATTTATATTGCACAACCATAATTTCTGTTTTTAATCTGCATTGTGTTTTAATTATTTTATATTGTAAGTTAGTACTAATTATCAGCATCATAGTCAGCCCTGCAACAATTAGTGACATAGCAGGAATATCTATTGAACTTTTTTTATTCTTTTCAATTCTGTTTATTAGCTTCTCATTATAATTGCTACTTAGCTCATGTTCTTCAAAGGAATTTAGTATTAGTCTATCTAAATCATCCCATTTTTCGTGCATATTTCGATATCCCCCCTTTGAATTTCTATCCTCAGTTTTTGTTTTGCCCTATAAACTCTTCCCTCTACAGTTTTTTGAGATACATTTAAAACCTTAGATATTTCCTTTTCCTTTAACCCTACATAATAGTATAATACTACAGCTTCTTTTAAATCTCGTGGAAGGCTACATATGCATTTCCTGACATGATTTTTCTCATCTATGTCACATTCCGTCGGTTGAATATTATTAGTAAAAAGTCCGGTTAAAAATCCCTTTAGATTTCTCTTTCTCTTATAATCTAAAGCTTTTGATATTGATATTTTATAAATATATGTGGATAACGAACATTCTTCTCTAAATTTTGCTATATTATTATACAAGGCAATAAATACTTCTTGCGACAAATCTTCAGCTTCAAAGTAATCTTGAGTATATGCATAGCATAAAGAGATAACCTTTCTTTTGTACTTATTTACTATTTCAATAAAGCTCTCATTGTCCTTGTTTCTAAGTCTCTCTACTATTTGGTGTTCTTCCAAAAAAATCACTCCTGACTATTAACACTCACTACCCCATTAGCAATATCAACTTTTAATTTACCGTCCCCATTCCCAATTTTTGTTGATATTCCTTTATTTACTCTTTTCTCTCCATTTACTATACATGCTCCACTATTTATATTCGCGTCTACATTTAAGTTCTTACTCTCTGTGTATACAGTAATCTTACCATTACTTGCATTCATATTTATATCTTTACAAAGTTTATTTCTAAAATATATATTAGCATTAGAAACATTTATATTACTTTTTTCAATATCTCCCTCTAAGGAAATATTTGCATTACTTGCATCAATATCTATATTAGATTTTATATTTGAATCAATAGTTTTTATCTGACAATTAGCAGCATCGATTTTTAAATTGTATCCATAAGGTACATATATATATGCCTTGACATGTTTAATATAACTTTCTTTAATATTAACCTCATACCCCTCCATAGTTTTTTCCTCAGCTATTTTATAATCGTTAACAGAACTATTTTCTTTCACATAGATATCTGCTTGGATTTTTATATTTTGGTCTTGTGATCTACAAATCTTAATATCCGCATTGGGAGCTTTAAATACAAGTCTATTTCCATTAATAGATAAGGTTTTAGATGCACTTATTTTTTTTGTGTTATTTAAAGAACCTATTTTAAAGTTTTCGTCGTTAAATTCAATGCCAGACCCAACTTTATCTATTATGCTTCCAAATTTTCCGGATAAATTAAGGAATACATTTATTCCTAAATACAAAAATATAATTAAAATCGTCAAGTAATTAAATTGATTTCTACAGCTCTCATGCTTTCTATTAGACTGTATTAATATCTCTACTCCCAGTAGAATGAAAATCCCAGGCCACCATATAAAAATTTGCTTACCAAGTTCTGGATTATTCATATATATAATCATCCAGATACCAAGAAAAATTAGCCCTATTGAAGAAGTAATCGTACCTATTTTTCTCATAAAAATCCCCCTTTAATTTAGTTCTCATAGGTTTAGACGTATGTACTATGAAAAAACCCACAGACTTTTTTAAATTTTGTGGAATTTTTTATTATATTATTAAAATGTAGGTACATGGACCTTGGGAATAGTCTAATAGAATACCATAATAGGTATAACTTCTTGTCCATCACTAATTCCGATATTGGGGTTAGAGGCTAATTGGCTATAATATCAAATATTAGCTATAAATAAAATAAAAAAGCCATCCAATATAAATTTCGTTATATTGGATAGCTTTATTATTAGTTAACCTATTAATCTTTCTATTGTATTATCTAGGCATTCTACAATACCGAATCTACCATTAAATATATTAAAGTTATAATGTTCATATAGATCTTTAGCTAATATATTTCCATTATTAAATGTTGTATTTGTTTTCTCAGGTATAATTAACTTAAACCCATACTCAAATGCAACTTTACAAGTAGTATCAAAGCAATACTCTGTTTGCATACCTGTCATAATTAATTTGTTAATACCTTTATTATCTAAATAATCTTTTAAAATTGTCTCCTTAAAAGCAGAATTAAAAGTTTTACTTATTACCGTTTCATTTATAGCAGGACTTATTTCTCCATAGATTTTCCAGCCTTCTGAATTAGGCTCTAATTCACCCCCAATTTTATCAGTATGTTGAATATAAATTACTTCTACATTTTTTTCTCTACATGTTTTAATTAATTTTTTTATATTACTAATGACCTCTTCTACTGCGAAAGGCTTGGCTAAGACTAGTGCATTTTGAACGTCTACAACTAAAAGGGCTGTATTTCTCATAGTTATATCTCCTTTTTAATTTAATCTATATAAGACTAATATTTACTTAATTATACTATTAATGATGTATATTCCATAGAAAAATATGTTCAGATTGAATACCTAATGCATAATTCATATGTATCTTTAGTTGACTTCGCCGTTATTTTATCATGATTATGTCAATTTTATGTCTTAAAGTGGATTTTGTCGTGAATGTTGGCGGTACGTATAAAAACTATTAAGTTAAAAATAAATAACGCAATCAATAATACTATTGATACGGGAATATAATATTGTGTAGATCAGGTATTTTTTAGTTTTCTAATTTATCTTTTCGATTAAATAATCTCAAAGAGGTTAAAATTGCCCCAATCATACAAATAACCGCTGCAGTTATATATACAGTTTTCATGCCGTAAATAAATGCATCATTTCTTCCTACTACGTAATCTGTTACATGATATCCAATTTTATAGCTCATCATGCTATACAAAAGAGTAGTAGATAAAGCTATGCCGCATACCATTCCCAAATTTCTTACAAGTCCATTTATACTCCCTGCAATGCCTAGCTTATCCTTTGATACTGTTGACATTATTAAAGAAGTATTAGGTGATTGGAATAACCCAGTACCCAGTGACATAACCCCTATAAAAATTACCATGCTTATAGTTGAAGATTTCTCATTTAGAGTTGACATTAATATTAAACCTAAACTTAAAACTACTAACCCAATAAAAGTTAAAATTTCTGAGCCTATTTTATCTGAGAAATGTCCACTAAGAGGTGCCACCACAGACAAAACTAATGGATAGATCATAAGTAATAAACCAGTAGATGAAGGTGAAAAATTCATCACATCCTGAAGATAAAAAGGTTGAATAATACTTGAGCAAAAGATGGCTACAAAGAATATGAATCCACAAAATATACTAAGTGAAAACAATTTATTTTCGAAAATTTCTAGCTGTAATAAAGGGTCTTCACATTTCTTTTCCACCATAACAAATACAATAAAAGAAATAATTGCGATTAAAAACCCTAATAAAATTATGGGCTGAGTAAATCCAACCTCTTGACCTTTACCTAAAGCTACAAATAGAGGAACTATAGCAAACATAAACAATAACGCTCCTGGCACATCTAATTTTCCTTTTGCTCTTTTGTGTTCTTTAGGAAGTATCTTAAAACTATAAAGTAAAGTTATTATACCTATTGGGACATTTATTAAAAAAATATATTCCCAACTAGTAGCTTGTACTATAAATCCTCCCAGTGGAGGCCCAACTAAAGCTCCAAGTGCCACGAAGGATCCTGAGATTCCTAGTGCTTTCCCTCTTTCATTTGATGGAAATACTGCAGTGATAATCCCTTGGCTGTTTGCCATAGTGGCTGCGGCCCCTACGGCTTGTATTACTCTAGCTAGGACTAAAACAAACAGTGAACTTGTTACTCCACAAAATAAAGAACCAAGTGTAAATAAAGCTATACCAAACTTAAATATCTTTGTTTTAGAAGCTATATCCCCCAATCTTCCAAAAACTAATATAGTTGCTGAAATTATAATTAAATAACTGGTTACTACCAGTTGAATACCTGCTGATGTCACATTTAAAGATTTAGCCATCATAGGTAAAGCTACATTTACAATGCTACTATCTAGGGTAGACATAAAAACTACCATTACAATTATAATTAGAATTACCCATCTATGTTTATTAATGCTATTATTTGCTGCTTCCATTTATATTCTCCTTTTATCCTTATAATTTAAAATTTTTCATATTATTTAAAATCTTATTCAATGAATCTAGGGTAATAACTTTCTCCTTTTCACTTAAATCATTTGTTATTAGACCTTCCAACTTATGAATTTCATTGAGCACATTTGGAATTATAATCTTAGCCTTCTGTGTTAAATATAATTTATATGCTCTAGAATCGGCCTCATCCTCTTTTCTATCTAAGTATCCAAGGTTTATAAGTTTTGTGACAGTCCTAGCTGACATTGCTTTATCAAAACCTAATTCTTTACTTATTTTATTCTGGCTTATACCTTCATTTTCATTTAATACAAGTAAATATGGGTAAGAACCACTGCTTAATTCATATTTCTTTAACACCTTATCCAAATAAACCTGGGTGGTTCTAAAAATTTTATTATTGAGCTTAATTAAATGTATTATATCTTCTTTCAAAATTTAACCCCCTTATACTCAAGTATATTAAAAAACTTCTTGTTTTAATTGATAAGTCAACCTTATTATAGAACGATTTTGTTGACTCGTCAACCATATATTTAAACCAAAAATACAGGTATATTTTAAGATTTCTGTAGAACATTATATATATATAGTAGGTTAAAAAATATTAATGATATGGCGGTGTATAAAATGTCAATGAAAAGTACAATTTATGATGTCACAATAACAGAAGAGGGGCTTGAAGATTATAAAGCTGATACGATTAGTGCAAAAGACATGGCTGAAAATCTAGGTATTGATGCCGTTATGACTGATTTTCAGTGGGATGAAGGTATAGAGAGAGGTTTAATTCTTACTGCCAGAATCATAGATGATATATCAGTAGAAGATGCTTTATCCGAATTGAAAAATGTTGACTATATTGATCATGTAGAAGAAAGTTAGCAAAATAAGTTGTGCCGCAATTTGGTAATATACCCCGGGAAATTTTCTGAAGGAGACTGCAACTGCCGATAATTATTATAAAAGGTAACGTAAGTTACGGACTTTTATCACTAATAGTAATATACTGTAATTAAAGAATTTAAGGGGGTAACAGTATGAAAAGCTTAATTAAAAATATAGAATTCTCAAAAGTAATTGATTTAAAGAATTTAATATCTTATCAAGAGGCCCAGGTTATAAGTAGAACGATTGCGCAGACACCATCTGTGAGTATTACATTATTCTCACTGGATAAAGGAGAAGGTATCAGCACCCACGTAACTCCTGGAGACGCTATGGTTCAAGTATTAGATGGTGAAGCGGAAATTACCATAGATAATGATATTTTCAATGTTAAGGCAGGCGAAACAATAATCATGCCTTCTAATGTTCCTCATGGACTTGAAGCTCGCGTAAGATTCCAAATGCTTTTAACGGTGATAAAAGGTTAAATAATTAAGGTTGTAGCAATAGTAGCTCCGCATATGATTTAATTAAAAAAAGCACTAAAAACTTTTCTATTGATTAGTTTTTAGTGCTTTTGTTTGCCAGAAAATAAATAAGGGCTAGTAGCTGCAGTATCCTATTTTTTTAGAAACTTAATTTATTTTATTAAATTCGACAATTTATTTAAATAAAGACACCAATAATTACTAGCCTTTGGTATAATATAGTTATAAGATTTTAAAATAGTTGTATAAAATAAACTAATAAGGCATGCTGAAAAATAGACAAGCGTATTGACTTGTTATTTTTGAAGGTTCTTAAAGGGTTAAATTATCAATAATTAGTAAAATTGTATAAGAATAAGGAAAAGGTGGAGGAATAATTTATGATAATAATAAGAAACTTATTAGGGATTGTAATGTTATTTGGTGTTTTATATCTAGTATCAAATAATAAGGTCAATATTAATAAGAAATTAATTATTAAGGCATTTGCTATACAATTTGTAGTGGCAATCTTATTAGTTAAAGTTCCATTGGGAAGGGTAGTTATACAAAATGTATCAGATGGGGTTAGTAACGTTTTAAACTATGGTAGTGCGGGGTTAAACTTTATATTTGGATCATTAGCAGACGGAGCTGCACCAACAGGAATGGTATTTGGTATACAAGTATTAGGTAACATAATATTTGTATCAGCATTGGTTTCAGCTTTATTTTATCTAGGAGTTTTAGGGCTTGTAATTAAAATAATAGGTGGAGCAATAGGAAAGGTTATTGGAACAAGCAAAGTAGAAAGTTTTGTGGCAGTAGCAAATATGTTTTTAGGGCAAACAGATTCACCATTACTTGTAAGCAAGTATCTACCTAAAATGACTGAAAGTGAAATAATGCTAGTGCTTGTATCAGGTATGGGTAGTATGTCCGTTAGTGTAATAATGGGATATGTTGGTCTTGGAATACCTATGGAATATCTTTTAATTGGTAGTACATTAGTGCCACTCGGAAGTATAATTATCTCTAAAATATTAATTCCTGAGGCAGAAGTGGCGAGTGAAATAGAGAATTTAAAAATAGATAATAAGGGTGATAATGAAAACTTAATATCAGCTATTTCAGAAGGCGCATCTGCAGGGCTTAATATGGCTCTTGGAATTGGTGCAGTACTTATAGCAATAGTAGCACTAGTTGCAATGCTTAATGGATTTCTTGGAATCTTTGGAGTATCACTGGAAGGAATACTCGGATATGCATTTGCACCAATAGGTTATTTAATGGGTGTTCCGAATGACCAAGTATTACTTGCAGGGCAATTACTTGGAAGTAAGATGGCGTTAAATGAGTTTGTAGCATTTGGACAACTTGGTAAAGTAATTAGCACATTAGATTATAGAACAGGACTTATGCTTGCAGTATCATTAACAGGTTTTGCAAACATATCAAGTATGGGAATCTGTGTATCAGGAATATCAGTATTCTGTCCAGATAAGAGAGGACAACTATCAAAACTTGCTTTTAGAGGAATGATAGGTGGTTTCTGTGTAAGTATATTAAGCGCATTAATTGTAGGTTTAATTATTGCAATATAGAATATTAAAGTTAGTCATATAAAATAATAATATAAAAAAAGATATGGGATTCATAGTTTAAAATGAAGCCCATATCTTTTTTTGTAAACTGAATTTTTCTATTTGCTATAGTACATTTAATGATTTCCCTATCTCGAGATTTCTCAATGTTCTATATATAAACATAATAAACTAGTTTTACAACTTTTCAGTTCAAATTATCTGAAAATATATTTATTGGTATTTTGGATTTAAATTACAGTAAATATGGTAAAATAATAAGAGAAAATGCGATTTTCAAGCGTTATATAATATGGAGGGTAGAGGCTATGACAGAAAAAGAAAAAATGTTAAGTGGAAAACCATATAAAGCATTCGGAGAAGAACTATTATCTGAACGCCAATATGCAAAAGAAATGATATTTGACTATAACACCCTACGCCCAAGCCAAGGTGAGAAGCAAATGGAAATTGTAAAGAAATTATTAGGTGTAGTTGGGAGTGGGTTCCATATAGAATCACCATTTCGATGTGACTATGGATATAATATTTCTATTGGAGAAAATTTTTATAGTAACTACAATTGTACTATTTTAGATTGCGCTAAGGTTACAATTGGTGATAATGTTATGTTTGCACCAAACGTAAGCCTTTTTACCGCAGGTCATCCTATTCATTTTGAACCACGCAATGCAGCACTTGAATATGCATTTCCAATTAATATAGGCGATAATGTTTGGATAGGAGGTGGTGTTATAGTAAATCCAGGAATTACTATTGGTGATAATGTAGTGATTGGCTCTGGTAGCGTTGTAACTAAAGATATTGCATCTAATTCTATAGCTGTAGGTAATCCTTGTAAAATAATAAGAGAAGTTACAGAGGAAGATAAGAAATACTACTTTAAAAACTTTAAAATTAAATAAATAGGGTTCTCATATAAAATAGATATTTACAAATAACACCGGCTAGATAGCGGTGTTATTTTTTGTACGCCAGCATGTATGCTTCCTGAAATTTGCAACAAAATATAATTTGAAGTTAAAGCTTTTTTGTAAACGACATGGAATCTATTTTATGTATGGAGTTACTTTATATATATAAAAGGGGGAATTAATATGACCAATAAGAAACGAAAAAATCTGTTCCGCAGCTATACTTTTAGTAATTCTGGTAATACCAACTGTAGTATTTGCGAGTAGCTACGCTTCTACTTTAAGTTTTGATACTACTAGATGAGGAGTAACCCGAAGTTTTACTGGAACAAATCTTACAATGTCAATGACTGCATCTAGCTCTAGAATGAGTGGCTCTGGAGTAATTTGATGGATGGACAATTAAGAGCGGTAGTGTAAGTATGCATAACTAAAATTTATAATAAAATATATTTTTAGTAATAACTGTCTTAACGTATATTCCCCGCGTTTTGCGAGTAAAATCAAATAAAGCTTTTTCATAACGCAGTAAAAAAGTAATTCTTAAATTTTGCATTTTAAATTGGAATGTAAAAAACTAATTAATTAGTTTTTTAACATACTCTATTGTTAATATAAAAAGGATTGATGGTTATGATAAAGAAAAAAGATGATGTTTCTCTGTTTAAAATATTTAAAAGATTACTAACTTTTACATTAAAAGCTTGTCCTATATATATATCTATATATTCTTTGATAAAAATTTTGTTAGGAATATTTTTAGCATTAAATACTATAGCTATAAGTAACCTTTTTGATGCCGTGTCTAATTATATTTTAGGTAAAATAACATTTGTAAATTTATTAATCCAGATTTTTTTATTATTTGGATGTATTGTAACCGTTCAAATTTTGAATGGAGCTTCAAATGTAGTATACAAAGATTTATTTAAAAAAGTATCTGGAAAAATAATAAAAAAAATCAATATAAAAAGTTCAAAAATGAATCCTATTGATTTTGAGAATCCTCTTTTCCTTGATGATATAAATAAAGCCGAAGAGGGTGCTAACAGAGGAATGTCTGCAATAGACGTACTACTTGGTGTGCTTTTAGTGTATATTCCGTATTTTGTGATTATGGGTATATATCTTTACAAATTAAAGCCTATACTTGTACTATCAATATTTATTATATTTGTTCCAGTAACTTTAGCACAGGTGTTAAAAGTTAGACTTTTTGCAAATCTTGAAGATAAAGTTGCTCCATTAAGGAGAGAATACCAATACTATGAAAAATGTATTATGGATAGGGAATATTTTAAAGAAACTAGAATTTTAGGATGTTTTGGATACTTTAAAAAACTTTATAAAAATGCTTTATCAATAATTAATAATGAAGCTTTCAAAACTCAGAAAAAATCTGCGGTTATAGAATTCAGCTTAAAGCTTTTAACTTTAAGCGGTTATATTATAATTCTTCTGATTCTTGTAAAATGTGCATTAGATAAATCAATATCAATAGGTGCTTTTGGTGCAGTATTTGGATCTTTAGATATGCTTATAGGAATGATGGAAGAAATGATATGTTGGAATATAGGCAGCGTACTTCCAAAGATTGGTACTGTGAAAAATCTTATAAGATTTTTTGACATGGACGAATGTAAAGGAGAAGATGTAAAAACAAAGGGGATTCCTGGAATAAATATAGAGGATGTTTCTTTTGTTTACCCTGGAAGTACTAAAAATTCACTATCACATGTTTCTTTTGATATAAAACCTGGTGAAACTGTTGCAATAGTTGAATTTAATGGACATGATACTCGATATGTTTCTAAAGGAAGTATATTTAAAAATACTTCAGGTGTATTTCAAAAGTTTCAGAAATATAAGGATATGTATAAATCTCAAAGTAAATGGTACATTTCTAAATAAGAATCTACGATATAGGTTAAACTCAAAGTATAGACTATCAATATATTTATGAACTATTTCACAAGTTTTAAGTTCACTGGCTTCAAGGTCTTTATTTTATAAAGCTAAAGTCCTCATTTTAAATATTACAGCAGAGCTTATTAGTAGCAAGATAAGTTTTCCATAAAGCTGACATTAAAACCATAGCGTGGGTTTTGTCGAAAATGTTGGCGCTATCCCGAATATAACTCAATTGTATTTTAATGCAAGGCTTATTTGAAAAATAAGCTGCTTGTGTAAAGCAGCTTATTCATATCTATATAAATCATTCATAAATATAATAGGTTTTATTTATGAATACATTTATTACTTGTCAAATTTTTCAAGATGGTTAATCACACTCATTGCATTCGTGTCTTTTACATTCATTACAATCGTGTCTTTTACATTCATTGCATTCGCGTCTTTTACATTCATTACAATCGTGTCTTTTACATTCATTGCATTCGCGTCTTTTACATTCATCGCATTCATGTCTTTTACATTCATTGCATTCATGTCTTTTACATTCATTACAATCGTGTCTTTTACACTCATTACAATCGTGTCTTTTACATTCATCGCATTCATGTCTTTTACATTCATTACAATCGTGTCTTTTACATTCATCGCATTCATGTCTTTTACATTCATTACAATCGTGTCTTTTACATTCATTGCATTCGCGTCTATTACATTCATTACAATCGTGTCTTTTACATTCATCGCATTCATGTCTTTTACACTCATTACAATCGTGTCTTTTACATTCATTGCATTCATGTCTTTTACATTCATTACAATCGTGTATGAGGGACTTTTCACGTTGTTGTTTATCATATTCGCTCATATCAGCGTGCCAATAACTATACATAGTTTTACCTCCTAGCAGTATCAGTTTTTCTAACTGCTACTCTATGTTATTCAAATAAAAATATACTGTGATTAATTATCTAGTATTAAAATTGAAAATAATAAACAATTGGAACATTTAATGCAATTTAAAAGATAAAAATTTATTTTCGAGTCCGGCATAGGAGCCAATAATTTTATGTATACTGAGTAAATAAGTTAACAGAAAGTGTTTCACAAGCTTGGGCAAAAAGAGAGGGGAAGAAATATTTCTTAATAAATGAAAAATACTCTTCATTAATGTATATGTTGGAATGTCCCGATGTACAAGTTAGCCTTACGAAAGGGCCTGATGGATATTTTCGCTTAAACAAAATTATAGATAATAATTCAGCTGTTGCTATATTAGATGGTCCAGATGTATTATCACGTGACCTATTGGACTACACATTTTATAAAAAGGATGAGGTTGAATACCTAAGGGCAGGTGGTGCTACTTATGTATCAGAAGATGCAATTGAAACTTTTCCAACAAAGAATAAATTCAAATTTACAATTAAGAAAGACGGATATGCTAGCTGGTATAAAATAGATAAGGAATCAGCTGGTAAGGAAATTACTGTAGATATACCGAAGAATACAGCCTTTGTAGTTTATGATAGCAATGGAGTTTTAGTGAATGATTCTCTAATTACAGGTATTAAAAAGGTTACATTGTCTAAAAATGGAACAATCGTATTTTTAGGTAATGCACAATCAAAGTTTACGATTCAATATAAGGAATCTTCAAAGCAATAATAAGCAGACTTCAATGGCATAATCCTTACATAGCGCAACTATGTAAGGGTTATAGCGCTTGGTCCGGTACAAAATATTCTGCGGGTCGATACATTTTGAGCAAAGAATGATTTTGTTTAATTTAAAAGCGGCTTTCAAAATTTTTAATGTATATATTATAGTGCCCACAATCCTCCTTGGGGTATAGAAACGATTACTATTAACGTTAGAAAAAGCAAAAGCTACCATGGTTCAAACCAACAGGAATAAAGCGAAAAGCAGTAATTCCAAAGGGAGGTAACAGATGAGAAATACTTCACTAATAATGAAGTCCACATTACCCAACAATGTCATATGGAAACAAATTAATTTTATTCATGTTTACAGATATGTAGAAAAATTGGAACAACGAATATATTAATATTTTTGCATATTTAGAATTAGAGGTATTGTAAGAAAAATGTAGAATAAGTATGAATGCAGTATATTTATAGTAATTACTTGTAGAATAATTTTGTTTTCGGAGGTATGCGTAAAATATGAAGGATTTTTTAATTATGGTTTTTCTAGTTTTAATTGGAGGAATTATCTTACTTTCAATAACTATTATGTTTATTACAAGGAAAATAAAAATAATAAATCCTAAAATAATATATATTATGCTAGGATTATTTCCTATTATTTTGTTAGTCATTCCTACTGCATTAGTTTCACCATATAAAGGCTATTCTATTGAAAATTTATCACTTTCAATTCCGAGATGTATATATTCTTTGGAGATACTATTAACTGTAATAGTAATTTTAGGTATAGTTAATATGTTCCCAGGGTCTACCTTTGTCAGTAAAGATATAAATTACAGTGCTAAGAAAATTGGCTCAGGAGTAAGACTTTTACAGTATTCTATTTTTGGTAACATACTTTATATAATACCAACATTAATATTCATAATATATGCAATTAATTTGATAATTAACACTCCAAATTATGGAAAAGACGCTTTAGGTACCTTCTCTTGGTTTTTCATATGGGGTGTATTGCTTTTTCCAGCAGCTGCACAGCTTTATGTTATTCTAGCAATTTGTATAATTTCTATATTAACTTTAGCAGTTATATTCTTTATAACATCTGTAAATGGAACTATTCGAGTAACTTCAGTAGCAGTAGCAAATAAAAAAATTCGTATATTATACACTATTTCTATGGGATTACCTGTAATCAATGTTATTAGCATGCTTTTCCTATGTTATATTGCAAAGAACAAATTAAAGATTGAATCTATTTATTTTTAAGTTTATTTTTGTTGAAAATCTATGGATAATAAGGGGCTATAGGTACGGCGCCTCTGAATCTTTGTAAAACGGGTGGACAAAAAAGTGGATATAAAATCAAACCAACTAATTAAGAGATCAATTATTAGTACTTACCAATCGTATCTGACTTTTATTTTTACCATAATAACAACTTCCTTGCTCTAAAGAGGTTGTTATTATAATACTTTATGTGTTAACTAATGTTCATTTCTGATAGCATCCAATGCCTTTTTTTCGTATACAACGATTCTTTTAAGACCATTTTCTGATTCTCCACGGTTTAGCTGTGCTAAAATACGCCTACGATAATCTTTGTCATCCAAAAATGATAGTTTATGAGTGGTCTTAAAAATTAGTCCAAATTCTCCAATTGCATGACCCAGTATGGTTGGATGTCCACCTCTTAGGAACATTTTGATAGGGGTTCTAATGTTGGTAGCTCTAAGGAAGAGGTTCTTAGAGAAAAACTTGCATGGTTATTCCAGGAAACATTTGGTGAGGTGATAGTGTACTGGCGTTTGTTGTAAATAATAGTGTTAAGAAAATCTTAGAAAAGAGTTTTATTATTACTATCACAACTGCTTATGGCCTGTATTTTTAATTTATTTATCTATCGCACTAGATTACTTTACTTGTAAAAAATACGGTAATCCTCAGCAAGATTAATCTAATCACATATTTACAAATAAAGGTAGTCATACTGCCGTTTCGGTTCCGTTGCTATAAATGCCCCCATATTTGATATAAATCATTCCATATAATGAGATGTTATATTTAACGGACTTTCTCGTATCCATTTCTTAATATACCTAATAGCTTGGCATTACTGAGTCCAGTTTCCGTAAGTTCCCCTACAACATTCTCTACCATCTTTAAACCTTGTAAAGCATAAGGATGTAAATTAAATTGGCTAAAAAGATTATGTATTTAATATAGCAATAATTATAAAAATCAATAGAAAAACATTAACAATAGTAGAAATACACATGGTAATTAATCTTTTCTTAACGGAAAGCATGGTATAAGAATAGAAAACTTTGTTGTTGTGGAGGAAATTGAAAACATATTGTTTCATTATAAAGTGGCCAAACTAAGCTAATGCTAAAAAACCTTTATGGATATGAACACTAAGTAGTGGGTAAAATATTTATGCATATAAAAATAGATTAGGCTAGAATACTGACTTGATATTTTTTTAAATGATATTTAAAGTAATGAATAGGAGAGGTGATTACAACGGGAAAAATAAAAGCTTTTTATACAATGCCACATCCACCTATAATAATTCCAGAAGTGGGACGTGGAGAGGAAAAAAAGATAAAAAACACATACGATGCTTGCGTGCGCATTGGAGGCGAAATATCAGAGTTAAAACCAGAAGTAATAATAGTAGTGACACCACATGGAACTATGTTTTCAGATGCCATAGCTCTTTCTTTTGAAAGTTCTATTTCAGGAAATTTAAAGCAATTTGGGGCGTCAAAAGTTTCTATGAATTTTGAAATAGACATGGATTTGACAGGGAAAATTATGGCTAAGGCACGCAGTAATAATATACCAACGGTAGAAGTAAGCACAAGTTTTCTTAAAAAATACGATAGAGAATATGAATTAGATCACGGCAGCATAGTTCCACTGTACTTTGTTGTTGATAGGTATAATTCTTTTAAGCTTGTTCATATTACCTATGGGGGGCTTAGTCCTATACAGTTATATAAATTTGGTAAACTCATTAAAGAGGCAATAGAGGAGAGCAATGAAAATGCTGTATTTATTGGAAGTGGTGATCTTTCACATCATCTTAAAGATGAAGGACCTTATGATTATAATCCCTATGGAGAAGTGTTTGATGCCGAAATAATAAGTCTATTAACAAAGGGTGATGTAGCAGGAGTATTTAATATAAATCCAGAAATGGTTGAAAATGCTGGAGAATGTGGCTTAAGGTCTTATTATATAATGCTTGGAGCAATGGAAGGTAATGAAATAAAGGGAGAACTCCTTTCCTATGAAGGCACCTTCGGAGTGGGTTATGCGGTAATGAAATTTGACCTTAAAAACAGTGATAGAGATACATTATCAGAAATTACTAATGAAAAAAGAAAAAAATATGAGGAAAGAGTAAATAACGAAGATGTTTATGTTAGGCTTGCCAGAGAAAGTCTTACTCATTATCTAATAGAGGGTAATTTCATGGATCAACCAAACTATGTAACAGAGGAAATGATAAATAATAAAAGAGGGGTATTTGTTTCTCTTAAAAAATTTGGGCAGTTAAGGGGCTGCATAGGTACAATTTTTCCTGTAACAGAAAGTGTAGCAAGTGAAATAATGCGAAATGCCATTGAAGCAGGAGAAGGGGACCCAAGGTTTAGTCACGTATCGGAGGGAGAACTTGAGGATATTGTGTTTTCCGTAGATGTTTTAACGGAGCCTATAGCAGCTATAAAAGAACAATTAGATCCTAAAAAATATGGAATTATTGTGAGAAGTGGTAGAAAGAGTGGACTACTATTACCAGATCTTGCTGGTATTAATACCATATAGGAGCAAATAAGTATAGTATTAAATAAAGCATCAATTTCCCCAAATGAAAAATATTCTATAGAAAAGTTTGAGGTTATAAGGCATAAATAGGAGTGGTAATTATGGAAAAAGAAGCTTTCTTTTATGAAAAACAAGGAGAGGTAGTTAAATGCAAACTTTGCCCTCATAATTGCCATATTCCATCAGGCGCTCATGGCATATGTAATGTACGGGTAAATAGCAAGGGAAAACTTTATACGATAAATTATGGAGAAATAACTTCTATGGCTCAAGATCCCATAGAAAAAAAACCACTATATCATTTTAAGCCAGGAAGCAATATACTTTCTGTAGGAAGCTTTGGTTGCAATTTTAGCTGTGGGTTTTGCCAAAATTACTCCATATCCCAAGGGAGAGCAAAGAGCGAATATGTACCACCAGAAAAATTAGTGGAAATATGCAAAAGTCTGGAAGGTAATATTGGGATAGCATTTACATATAATGAACCTTCTATTTGGTATGAATATGTATACAATTCATCAAAACTATTAAAAGAAACGGTAAAAGATATAAATATAGTGGTGGTTACGAATGGCTATATTAAAGAAGAACCTCTAAAGATACTTCTTCCATATGTGGATGCTATGAATATTGATTTAAAAGCGTTAAACAACAAGTATTATAAGGATATATGCGGAGGCAGTGTGACACCTGTTATGGATACTATTAAAATAGCATCAAAACAGTGTCATGTAGAGGTAACTACTCTACTCGTAAATGGAGAAAATGATTCTGCAGAAGAAATTGAGGGAATTGCAGGATTTATTGCCTCATTAAATAAAGATATTCCACTTCATTTATCAAGATATTTTCCAAACTATAAGATGGATAATCCTGCTACAAAAGTTGAGGTAATGTATAAAGATAGGCGAATAGCAAAAAAATATCTTAACTACGTATATTTAGGTAATGTAGCAGGCACAGATAACTCGACTTACTGCCCAAAGTGCAGTTACAAGCTTATTGCAAGAGAGGGATGCCAGCTTCATGTTAATACTAGTGATGATATATGTCCAAAGTGTGGTTATAAAATAAATATTATACTTTAAATTAACAATAATCTCCAAAGCTAAATTTATTTCGCATAAATGTAGTTTGGAGGTTTTATTTCAAGAGATGTCTGTTGACTTAAAACCAATTCAAGCAAATATAATGAGTCACGAATGGTTCCTGTTCAATGAGAATATAAGCTTTAAAGAATATTTCACTTTAAATGAACAGAAGACTGGTAAAGAAAAGAAATACTATTATGGATGGAATAATTTTAAAATTAACTTTATGTAATTGTAAAAATTTCATTGGTGATTTATGTTCCATCTTTAAGAATAAAAAGAAGCAAATCGTTGATACTGCACATAGGGTATCTTAGAACTCCATTAATGTACTTTATTTACATATAAGAATATTTATGTTATATTTATAAGCAAATACTCATTTGGCGGTGATTTTTATTTTTGTATTAGAAGGATTAGGCTATTTGCTTTTGCCTGTATTGTTTTTAAATGTTATATTTATAAAAAAATTTGATGATAAAAAATTATCAATATATACCAACATTCAAAAAAATGTTATAGAGGTTTCATTTTTATACTTGATTGGTATAGGTATGATATCTTTAAGTAATAAAAGTATATATATTGGATTAAGACATATAGTGATATCATTAATCATAGTTTTAATATTACCCATGATTATATTTAGTTTATTAAAAATTAAAAGTATTAATATATTTTTTTTGAACTTAAAACTAAAACTGATAAAAGTGTTTAATGCTACATATTGTGTCCTCATAGTGTTAATAATATTATTCCATTTTTTTTATAAAGAAAATTATTTAAATAAATATTCATTTAATGCTATGTTTTATTTGATCTTTATATATTTTTTAATTAATTATACAAAAGAAAAGAAAGAAGAGTTCTAATTATAATGGTACCTATAGACAGGACACTTTGAAAAAAGGTGTTTAGACTATAGGTGTTTTTTATGCTTAATATTTTCAAAAAATGTAACTTACGAGGTGCTATAAGCAGCATAAGTGTGTGACGATTGTTATCATCTAATACCTATGATATGCTTTTTTGAAAGGAGGGAAGTTATGAGAATAATAATAATTGAAGATCCTTTAATGGAAGATATCGAGGTGAAAATACTATGTAAAGAAAGAACTATCTATGTTGATCATTTAGCAGCTGAGCTATCTAAGGATCAAATAACTATAAGTGGCAAAATAGAAAATGAGTATACACGGATTTTTTCCGATGATATCTTTTATTTTGAAGCTGTTGATAATAAAATCTATATTTATTGCGAAAAAGACGTATATCAAAGTGATATGAAATTATATGAGTTAGAAATAAAATTATCAGGTGCAAAATTTGCTCGAATAAATAAGTCTTGCCTTATGAATATTGCAAAATTAGAAAAAGTAAAAGGTCAAATTAATGGCCGGTTGCTTGCAACTTTATCAAATGGAGAAAAACTAATTATTAATCGTAGCTATGTACAGGAAATTAAACGAATTTTAGAGATATAATTTATAATAGAATTGGAGGAAGCAATGAAAAAAATAAATCAATATTTCTGCAGTGGTTGTGTTGCCTTTACTATAACAATAATTTTAGTAATTATTATACATCTTATAAACCATCAAGTAACCATTGGTGTAAAATCAGAGGCTAGTTTGCTATTTTTGATTTTATTAATACAATCAGTTCTGTATTTTATGGAAAATATTCATGTTAAGTCCCCAATTATACATATGGCTTTTGAATTATTCATAATTATAAGTGTGGTTTTTTCTATTGGAATACCACTGAAGGTTATTAAAATTATTTCTTTACCTTCAGTAATAGAAATAATTTTAATAATTGCTGTGGCCTATGCAATAGCTTGTTTAAGCTTATATAAAGATAGTAAAAATGATGCAAAAGATATAAATAAGAAATTACAAGAAAAATAATAAGGAGGTAATATATATGTATTTGTTTGGGAATACATATTTCGAGTTAATAACTATTAAGAGAACTTTTCAAGTGGTATTCATTTTTTTTCTGATCTCAGAAATATTTATTTGGTGTTTTACTTCTTGGATCAGTAGAAAACATTCAGGAGAGAAACAAAATGGAGACAAAGGGTCTTACTTCTTACTTGTAGCTGGTTTTGTATCCATAATATTTTTAAATCTTGTTTGTAGAAAGCAAATCCACTTTATACTTCCAATGTTGTTTTTCTGGATAGGTATTTTTTTTATTATCATTGGAGTTTTGTTCCGATCTTATTCTGTATGGACTCTACGTAATTTTTTTACACTATCTGTACAGGTGAATTCAACGCAAAAAATAATTCAAACTGGTCCATATAAATACCTAAGACATCCATCCTATAGTGGAAGTATATTATCCTTAATTGGCATTACATTATCTTTTAGAAGCTTTGAGGGGGTTATAGGAACTTTAATTATTATTGTTGTAATCTATGGATATCGAATTACAATTGAAGAAACAATATTAGAAAAAACCTTTAAAGAGACCTATAAGGATTACAAAGATAATACTTATAGAATTATTCCATTTATTTGGTGACTAATAAACGTTTTCTTGAATGGGTTTTCGGCGCATAGGGTTAAGTACCTAAGGTATTGCGTTACGTAGAAGCGATACCTTAGGTGAAAAATGGAAAGTATAAACGAAAGGTGAGCCTTCGTAATCTTCGTTAAAGAAGATAAGCTTACTGCGTTGTGACAAGCTTAACATGGATAGGAAAGATTAAATCGCAGTGCAATAATTGATGTTGAGGTACCCGACCACCTACATTCAAACTAATAAAAAAGCCACAGTAAAAAATGTACTGTGGCTTTTTTGATTCAATATAACATCTTGGTTTTTTCACACCAATATACTTAACTTCCCCTATTTATACAATTCTTTAACTGCTTCTCTTGTTTCAATTAAGATTTCTTCAACTTCTTTTATATTATTTCTAACCATGCCTATAAATAACATATCTATTATTGCTAGCTGTGATATTCTCGAGCTAATTGCACCTTCCCTTAAAGATTTTTCTACTGCTGGCACACGTAATACTACATCTGAGATATCAGCTATCTTATTATTTACACTAGCCTTTGTTATTGCTATTACTGGAACCTTTCTCTTTTTTGCATTTTCTACACATTTAATAACTTCTCTTGTTTCCCCTGAGTAGGATATTGCTATTGCTACATCACCTGGCTCCATTAGTATAGATGAGGTTATTTGCAAATGTGTATCTGTATGTGATATACATCTCTTATTTATCCTGCTTAACTTATAATAAAGATCTTGACCTACTAAAGCTGATACTCCTACACTGAATACATATATATTTTTAGCATTTATAAGTAATTCTATTGCATTATCTAGTTCGTCTTCCTTTAAAAATCTAACTGTCTGTTCCATGATAGAATCTACTGAATTTTTTATTACATGAATTATATTCTTTGTTCCTAAATCTTTATCCAAGTATTGAAACCCTATATCTTGATCCATTTTATCTAAATTTATGGATAACTTAAGCTTCATTTCATTTAAGCTATTAAAACCTATTTTTTTAGCAAACCTAACCACTGTTGGAGCTGATGTTTTAGTAGTATAGGCTATATCCTTAGCTGACATTGATATAATACTTTTCTTAGTTTCTAATAAATAATTTGCTATTAATTTTTCACTATCTGTAAAACTATCGTAATTTTGCCTTATATATTGTAATACATTCATAATATCACACCCTATTTACATTTGATGTTAGCTCTATTTATTTACTATATTAAAGTAAAATTTTTTACCACCATTTATATATTTTAATAGATAAATATGATTTTGTAAAACAGAAGCTACAACATTTGTCCTATAATCACTCTTTTGACTTGTTTTTAATATTTGTAATTCTCCCATATACCTCATGTAATTTTCGTTATCTATAATAATATCTCCATAATTTTTATCCACTGTATTTAAGGCCTTTATTTTATTTCCATTAAGAACTAATCTACTTTCACTAGCTCTTATAGCATCTCTAGCCTCATCTTCTCTTTGGGTGTAAGTTTCAGTAAGTAATCCTAGGGTTACAGTATCATATTCTTTTAATTCTATAAAAAGCTCTACTGCATCTGGATTTAATCCAGATAGATCTTCTAGTTCTTTTTTGCTTGGAAGTGAATCACCTATAAATACAGATTTATTTCCTAATGCAAACAAATGATTCGCAGCCTCTCTTACTTCTATACCTCTATGATCTTCTAAACTTGGTAGGCCATCATATAATGGGCCTCTTTTTCTATTATTTGATTGTACAAAAGCAGAAGATTCTATTCCTCTTTTACTTAAAATAGAATTTTTTTCTTTCATACATTCTTCTGAAATACCTGTACCCACTCTTGGATAAAAATTATGTAATGCATCAACATTTTTATAATTAGGGGAATATCTATCTAGGTTTTCAAAAAACTTTTTAGTTATTGTTGATGCATTTAGTTGTATTTTAATTCCATAAGTGTTTTTGCTCATTTTAGATACTTCTTCTTCTGTATATCCAAAATCTATTCTTATAGTCTTAACCCCTATATCAAATAGTCCCTTCAAATCCATATCATTTAAGTCTAAAAACTTAAATGTGTTAGGAGAAATATCGCTTATTATATCCATATTATATTTTTTAGCCAATTTGAAAAATTCTTGTGCCTCAGTCTTTAAGATACTATAATTTGCCTCTGGTATATGAAATGAGGTAAATATTCTAGTAAATCCAAGTTTATGGGCCTCATTTAATAACTTTATATTTTCTTCCTTTGTATTGTCTAGTCCAAAATAAATAGAAAAACCATAACTCATAAAAATCCCTCCTCAAATCATAGATTGTTATTCTACTGGATCTTCAAAACCTAACATGTTAGTAAAGAAATATCCACCTATATATGATACCAATACACCTAATAAGAATACTGGCATTTTTCCATTTGCAATTAATAATGCGAGTGGTAATCCTGATACACCTAATGCAACTGCTCCTACCTTAAATATTGCCATAACTGCTCCACCTAGTGCTGCTCCAAAACAAGCTCCAACAAATGGCTTTCCAAGTGGTAATGTTACTCCATATATTAATGGCTCTCCTATTCCTAAAAATCCTGGTATTAATCCATTTTTAGCTACTTTCCTTAATCTTTCATTTTTTGTTTTTCTAAGTACTGCTATAGTAGCTCCTACCTGCGCCATTCCAGCTGTAGCTAATATAGGAAGTAATACTGTAAATCCAACATTAGCTATTAAATCTGCATGTATTGGAGTTAATGCTTGGTGCATTCCTGTCATAACGAGTGGTAAGAATAACCCTCCTGATACTGATCCTGATATAACTGATATTATCATATTATCGGATGCAATAGTTTGAGCTACAACTATTCCTATACTATCTGAAACAAATCCCCCAATTGGTTGAAGTATAAATATTGCTACTAAAACCGAAAGTGTAAGTGTAACGAGTGGTGTAACGAATAAATCCAACACATCTGGTACAAACTTCCTGCAAACCTTTTCAATGTAACAAGCTAAACTTACTACTAATATTACTGAAATAATCCCCCCACGTCCTGGAGTTAATGCTGTTCCAAAAAGAGTTATCTTTGCAAGTGCTGCTGATGATAGAATACCACCTAATACTCCACCCATCATTGGCATTTGTGAACCGAATTCTTTAGCTGCATTTACACCAACTAAAATTGATAATATAGAGAATACGCCATTACCTATAAGCCCTATTATTTGAGCTGCTGTTGTGGTTTTATATACATCACCCAAATATACTCCTGCTATATTATTAACTGCAAGTACAAGCCCAGAAGCTACGAATAGTGGTATTAAGGGAATAAATATATTCCCTAGTTTTTTAAGTATGTTTTTAAACTTAGTGTTATTCTTTTCTTTTAATTTATTTTTAGTTTCTGCTACTGCATCTTCACCTATAACTGGATTTCCCCCAAGTATTTTTGTTACTTCTTCAGTTACCTTATTTACCTTTCCTGGGCCATAAATAACTTGTAACTGTCCCTCTGACTCAACCACTCCAAGGGCTCCTTCAGATTTTTTTATTTTATCTATTTTAGCTTTTGAAAGATCGTTAAGTTCTAATCTGCATCGCGTCATACAGTTTGTAACAGATTTTATATTACTTTTCCCTCCAACTAGCTCCACTAAGTTTTTAGCAATATCTTTATTTACCATAATATTTCCTCCCTATTTTAGATATTATTTAGTGCTTTTGCTATATATCCTTTATTTTCATCTAATATGATTTTTGCTTCCTCTTTATTAAGCTTTGATAATATCATGAATATTGAAAGCTTAACATCAAAATCTGTTTTATTTAATACTTCGGATGCTTCTTCAATAGCTACTCCCGTTGCTTCACAAATTATTAACTTAGCTCTCTCAACTAGTTTTTCATTTGTTGATTTTACATCTACCATAAGGTTGCCATATACTTTACCTAGCTTTATCATAACCCCTGTTGATAACATATTTAGTACTAGTTTCTGAGCTGTTCCTGATTTTAATCTTGTTGATCCTGTCACAACTTCTGCTCCAACTACTGGTTCTATTGATATTTTCGATGTTTTTGAAACTTGTGAATTAGCATTACAAGTAACTGAAATGGTTAATGCTCCTATTTCATTTGCATACTCTAGTCCTCCTATAACATATGGAGTTCTACCTGATGCTGCAAGTCCTACTATTGTATCATTCGCTGTTATATTTTTATTTTTCAAATCTTTTACTGCGAGTTCCTTAGAATCCTCAGCGCCTTCCTTTGCACTAAACATAGCTTGTTTACCACCTGCTATAATCCCTTGTACTAGTTCTTCAGAAATTCCATATGTAGGTGGACATTCTGATGCATCTAAAATTCCAAGTCTTCCGGAAGTTCCTGCACCTATATAAATTAATCTCCCACCTTTATACATTCTTAAAGTTATACAATCTATGGCTTCTACTATTTTAGGAAGTTCCTTTTCCACGGCTTCTGCTACCTTTTTATCTTCATTATTTATTATTTTCACCATTTCTAAGGTTGAAATTTTATCTATGTCCATGGTATTTTCATTTCTACTTTCTGTTGTTAGTTTTTTTAAGTTTAATATATCCATATTTCCTCCTTTATTGCTGATCATTTTTCTTTTGTGTACGGTTTCATCTTATGAGATTATATTAGCATAACTGAAATTACATTTCAAGTATTTTTTAAAAAAAAGTTATTTCATTTCATTCATGTTTTGTGAATATATTCCTTATCCTTCTTGCTTTCATTAATAATAACGTAATCAGTGATAAACCTAAGTATTTTCAAAAAATATAATGCATAAAACTTGAAAATTATGCTACAATTAGTATAAGAATGTATAAAATATTCATATGATAGCATAGATTGGAAATATGAGCTTAATTGTATATAATGAATATAACAGAGAAATAAAGCTCAATTTTATCTAACATAGCATAATTCATAAAAAATAATTGAAATTTACGGAGGATATAACATATGAGAATAGCTGACGCTATAATAAAGACACTTTCACTTAATGAAGTGAATTACGTATTTGGAATACCATCTGCAACATTTGCGGGTATACTTGATGCTTTAAATGACAGTGATATAGAATTTATAATAACAAAGAATGAAGCAGGGGCTACTTACTGCGCTACAAAATATTCTGATTTATCAAATAAATTAGGGGTATGTATGTTGGCAGGTGGTGTAGGTGTAAACAATGCCATCAATGGAATTGCAGACGCGCAAAGAAATAAACTTCCTATGCTTGTTATAAATGGGGATATAAAAAGGTCTTTCATGGGCAAAGGTGCTTTGCAAGAATTTGATAATATAAAATTGCTTAGTAGCTTAACAAAATACTCGAAAAATATTCTAAATGAAGATGAAGTTATTGAAGAGATTGAAAAAGCGATTACAATAGCCATGACACCACCATGTGGTCCCGTTGCATTATCAATTCCTTTTGATATTCAAAATAATGAATTTAAAGGAATTCTTCCTACTAATAAAATAGTCATTGAAGCAATGCAGTTTGATGAAAAAAGTTTAAAAGAAGCTATTAATGAGATTAATAATACTCAAAAGGGATTAATCTTAGTTGGTAGAGGTTCAAGAGGTATTAGTAAAGAAATAAAAGCATTAAGCGAAAAACTTAAATGGCCTGTAATGTCTACACCCAATGGTAAAGGGATTGTGCACACAGACTTCCCTTATTATATTGGAAATTATGGATTTTGTTCAGCAGATGGAGCTGTGGAGTATGTAGAGAAAGAACAATTTGGTTGTCTATTAATCCTTGGTTCATCTTTAGGACAAGCTGCAACAAGGGATTACAATGATATTCTCGTTAAAGATAGAAAAGTTATAAGAATAGACTGGGATGTAGCGGAGTTTAATAAAGTTTTTAAAGAAGATATTTCTGTTTGTTGCGACCTAAAACAAGCAGTAACTTTGATTAGTAACAATGTATCAGTAAAGGAAAATCCATTCATTAAACCTTTGATGAATAAGCCTTATGTAAAGAACCATACAGGGATGTCTTTAAGACTATTTACTGAAAAAATATCAGACTTACTGCCTGCGGATACTTGTTTCGTAAGTGATATGGGGGATTTTTTTAATTGTTTATTTAAGTATATGCCAATAAAAGAGACAATGGATTTTCAAACAAGTATAAATTACGCATGTATGGGAACCGGTGTAGGGGGAGTTGTAGGTTCATACTTAGCTAATCCTGATAGAACATATGCCGTAATGGTAGGCGATGGTGGATTTTACATGAATGGAATGGAAATACTAACAGCTAAAGAATATAATATACCTATTATCTACTTTGTTGTAAATAATTCAATGTTAGGACTTGTTAATAATGGATTAAATGTACTATATGGTAGAAGTTGCAAAGGCAAAGTTAAATTTGCTAAAAAAAGTATAGCTTCTATTGCAGAAGCCATGGGAGTAGAAGCTATACAGATAACCTCGAATGAGGAAGTTGATAACATAAAGGACTTGCTACACAATAGAACACAACCATTACTTATTGAATTAGTTACTGATGGTTCAGAAATTGTTATAGATACTGATAGATTACAAAAAGTTAAATCATCTCCTGCGGAGAGCTGTGCAGATTCGAAGAGGATGAATTTGAATTAAATGAAGAAGTAATAAATTAAGAGCATCCGTTTGGATGCTCTTTTATCAATCTCAGTCTCAAGCTATTTAGGGAAATATCCCGGGGGACATTAACAAATTGGGAATACAATTTGTCTTGCTAAAACTTAATCTGCGGAGTAGCTTTTTCTTTCTCATCCACATTGAAGAAAGGTTCTTCTTTGAAACTAAACATGCTTGCAATCAGACTTGATGGAAACATTTGTACAGAGTTATTGTAATCCATAGCAACATCGTTGTAAAATTGCCTTGCATAGCTAATTTTATCCTCTGCTTTTGACAATTCTCCCTGAAGCTCAAGAAAATTTGTATTTGCCTTAAGTTCTGGATATGCTTCTGCTACAGCAAACAATTTTCCAAGAACCTGTGTTAACTCACCATTAGCCTTCATCATATCGCCAGGTGTATTTGAGGAAAGATAGTTAGTTCTGGCTGAGGTTACTTCTTCAAAGGTACTACGTTCATGATTAGCATAGCCTTTTACAATTTCAACTAGGTTAGGGATAAGATCAAATCTTCTTTTTAGTTGTACGTCTATTTGGCTCCATGAATTCCTCACCTTATTACGTTTGATTATGAGGTTATTATAAAGAAAAATCAGTATCAGTACTAGTGCAGATATTATAATTACTGGAATTAACATAAAAATCGCTCCTTTATTCTTTTTTAATTATGACGCATTAAAATGCGCCACCGCCGCCACAACCGCCACCGCCACCGGAACTACCGCCACTAAAGCCACCACCACCACCAGAAGATGATGAATTCTCAGAACTTGCAACGCTTTGTGCTGTGGAAATTGCACCCTCCACGGTATGGATAGTATCATCAAACATTGCACCAAAGCCACTGAAGTAACCATAGCTTGCCCCATACATATAGGTGAGATTATTATTATTATTTAGATCCTCATCGCTGAAAACAATAGGAAGCTGTTTTATAACTTCCTTTGCGACGCCAAGAGAAATGGCGTATACAAGATAGTGTTCCCATAATATAATAGACGGAATTTCAGCTTTATCTAATCTGCTGAAGTCTTTTAAAAAGTTTTTGAAGGACTGCCACATTGCATGCTGCTCATTTCCATATGCTGTTCTTCTTTTTATTAATGTTGAGAAAATCACCATTATAACCCCTTGAATTATGGCAACTACAGCAATTGGAGTAAACAGTAGTAATGTAACAGCTATTCCAATTAATAAATAAGAAAATCCTGTTAATGTTCCAAGTAAGATTCCCTTTTTACAGGTTTGATCAAAAAAATCATTTTTAGCAGCTTCCTCACATGCGAGTGTATTCCATTTATCATAATCAGCCTTAAATTCTAGTGCTTCACTCTTTTCTTTAACATAATCCTTTATTTCATCAAGGGCAACATAATTTCCGTTTCCTATTTTACCTATAAACCAGCTTATCAAAAACTCTTCGTGCGTCTTTAAAGTTATTGATGGTGCTTTTTCATTTAAGGTAATTACATATTTATCTATCTCCTTACTATTAAAGAAACCCTTTTTAGTAATCTTATTTTGAGAAATTATAAGTTTCTTCTTTCTTGCAAGATCCATAAGGGTAGCCATTACATCTCTAGTATTTACTTTGCCAAAGGACATTAAAACACTCATTTCTGCGGGGGTATAATCACCCGGAAGCTCCCTGTAATACTTGCCATAAAAGTTTGGTTTAATTTCTTTATCATATTTTATATATATATAATAAATTATTGGAAACCATAACAGTATGAGAACTATTGCTAGAGGGTTGCCTACAGATTTACGCTGCGATTGCATTTCAACCTGCTGCTGCACCTCCTTCCTTGATTCCTCTCTTGTTTTATTTGCTTCATCCGCAAGGGTAGCTTCATTTGCCATTATTCTAGGTAGTGCAGTTTCATCTACTACATTACTCGATCCAGGAACAAGATTTATAGGGAATAAAACCAGGGTTTCTATAAAAGTACCCGGTGACACTGTAGGCACAGTAAATTCTACAGTACGGTTATCTAATATGGAAGATTCGCCTATAAGGGGCCCATGAGTAAATATTTTCAACTCCTCTTTTGTAGCTCCAGGTGGAAGTGTTATTTTTATTTTTATGTTATCCAATCTAGTTTTCCACCTAGAGTCAATTATCTTTCTGTTAAACTCTGCAGTGTCCTTATATTTTGTAACAGCATCAATTAACTTGTATTTTATAACAAAGGTTTTTTCTTGATTTTTTGAAACCTCAAAAAGCTTAAGCCTCGCCAAGGTTCCTTCCTCTATAAAGTTATAGGTGCCTGGTTTACCTGTGGCATCAAGAGAATTACCGGGATTTAGCTGAAGTTCTTTCAAATTATCATTTTCCAGTACATAAACTTTTTTGTCTTTTATGCCTTTTGTAAAAGAAAAATCAACATCTCTAGTAACTCCATTAAACTTACCGTCGAAATTATAAGTAAGCCGCTCTTCAAAGTTAGCTGAACCGTCCTTATTTACTATTACATTAATAGCATACCTAGATAAATTATATGTTTTAGTTCCCGAAGCATATACTTGTTGTCCAAATGTAGAGAGAGTAAAAAGAACAATTGCCAAAAACATTTTAGTAAAAATTATTGTGAAACCCTTTTTCATAAATTCACCTTCCTATAATCTTATTATATACAATTTATTCAAGGAATTCACTATATTTCATATTTTAACGTCATTTTAAAAGGAAAGTTTAATTATGAATGTAGCTAAAGATTTAAAATCAGTAAATAGAGAATTATGTTTTGAAAAATTTGAATTATTTAATACGTCATGCAAAGTCATTTATGAAAGTGACGATAAGGCTAGTGGATTTTCAGCTATTGAAATAGCTGAAAAATTAAACATACAAAGAACTAATGCCTGCAGTGATTTAAATGCTTTAATTAGAGAAGGAAGAATAGAGAAAATTAAAGGGAAGCCAGTTTTATATACAGTGAATAATTATGAGAAACCGGCTAAACGTGATGAATAATGGTACATTATTAGATTTACCAGACAATGTTGGTATTGAAAGAAATGTTATAGTTGATGGTAATGGTGCATACCCTATAAGTGTAGGACATCTACCAGTAAATAGACAAATACAAAATAAAGAATATTCAGGAATTCTGCTACAGCAAAATTTCTGATATAACGGGTGCTATCACTTCACCATTTTCAAGAGGAACAATGATTGAACTCTGCACACCAATTTAAGGTAATTATGGTATAATTAAATAGGAATTTTCTGTCGTAATACTTGAAAATGATGATTACATAAAGCTTGTAAAACAGTTTGATAGACAAATATAAAGTAATTATAGCTGTAGGAGATGAAGGAATGAATAGTAATTTCAATTTATCTGAATATATGAATAATGGCATTGAAAATGTTGTAAGGGGGATATTAAAGGCATCCTTTAAAAATACAAAAGAAACAGCATTTGTATTAAAATATGTATTATCAAGTAGGGAAGCAAAAAAGAAGAGAGGGAGATTTGAAAGAAAAGGAGAAAATGTTCCTGCATTTTTGATTTCTAGCATAACCAGTAGATGTAACCTGTTTTGTAAAGGTTGCTATGCAAGGGAATTTAACTCCTGTGGAGAAGGAGTACAAAAACAACAGTTGTCTACCGAAAGATGGGAAAGTATTTTTATGGAAGCTAGGGAGATTGGAATTTCTTTTATACTGCTTGCAGGTGGAGAACCTTTAATGAGAAAAGATGTTATAGAAAAAGCAGCAAAGGTGAA